>CAWHWQ010000003.1:0-263375 GCA_963833095.1 Vulcanimicrobiota bacterium
TTTTACACAGAATTGTTTTTTGGTTCCCAGCCCCGCTATTCAGGCAAGCTTGTCATTTGCCGACATTGCTAGAAGTATACTCACGTTGCTTATCGAGGCGGGTGTTGATGTTGCGCTACCTTTCCCCCTGTTTGTTTTTGGCTGCGATTGTCGTCGCGGGATGCGGGCGGGAGTCTCGCGCCGTCTGTGCCGACCGCGTCGCCAACTCCATCCTCGAGTAGTCTTCCGGTCGGCCCATCGCCGGCGTCGGTGACACTCCACGGCGGTGGCTACACATTGACGTTTGCCGTTCCACCCGTAGTCACGGGGACAACGGCGACGATGACTGCGTCATTATCAACGACGGTGCCGGTCGGCGTCCCGACGCCCTATGTTGACCGACGGACCAGTTCGTCGCGCACTCCTGCGATCATCGGCAGCCCCGCACCGACCACGCTTGTATACCTCACGGTCTCGAGCACGGGGCAAGTCGGATTTGCGTCGGCACCGAGCTTCACATTTACGCTTCCATCAACCGTGACGATTCCGACCAGCTCGACCGCGTCGTTATTTTTCTACGATCCCAACGCAGGGCCGGCGGGCTGGGTAACGCTCTTGTCGCCGGGAACGGTTTCGGGCCAAACCGTAACGTTTCCGAGCGTGCAGACCGGCGTGAACATTCTTGCAAACACGCAATACGTGTTTGCGCTTGGATATACGAGCCAACCGGTGCCGACCGCAAGCCCTGCGCCGACACCGACCGCATCGCCGGTGCCGAGCCCAACGGCATCGCCCGTGGCGGGAACCGTAGCGTTAACGCTCACCAACCAGAATTCAAACATGCCTTCGAGCGGTATCAATATCTATATCGCTGGACAAGTCAATGGGTCGAACCCGGCTCAATGGGTTTACGTCACGGCCAACGGCGGAACCGTGCCGATGACTGCCAACGGTGCGAACATTCCGCCGATTCCGTTTGGCGGCGGCTCGACGAGCAACACGATCTACTTGCCGCCATTGACTTCGGCGCGCGTGTACGTTGTGGAAGGCACATTCAACTTCAACATTCCGACCGGGTCGCCCGTGGGGGCCGGACCGAACAACCCTGCACCGTGGACAGGCGATGCGTCGAAGAACGAATACTTCGACTACGTCGAATATACGTTTGCTGGGGGCAGTTTCAACGCCGATACGTCGCAAGTCGACAGCTTCAATCTACCGTTAGGCGTCACGGTGAACGGCGCGACGAGCGGAACGTTCGGCTTCACGGCCGGCGCCGTCAGCTCGCTGCACACCATGCTCGCAAACGATGCGGATTCGGCGCAGTGGCAAACGCTGAATTCTCAATGGCCATACCGCGTCATGAACCCCGGGCACGGCGACCAAAGCGGATTCTTCAGCAACACGAGTTTCCTCGATTCAGCGTTGCAGACCGCATGGAATGCGTATCAGTCGCAATGGATGACGCTGAATCTCACGCCCGCAAATGCGGCCTGGGGCACCATCTACGGACAAGTTGATGGGAGCGGGAACTTCCAGTTCTATACCACGCAGTCGACGTCCGGAACGCCGGTCGTGACGATTCTCTCGCCGTTTAGCTCGACCAACCAGCAGACGTACAACTGGGGGCCGGCAACAATGCAAGTGTTCGCGAACGACGGCGCATTCTCGTATGTGTCGAACACCAATCAAGTTGCTGAGGAAGTTTCAGCGACCGGCAATCGCCTCGTGGGCGCGCTGAACCGCGGGATGTTTGGTACCACGTCACAGGTGGCGTGTCCAAATCCCACCGGGCCGTATCCCGGCTCCGCATACCAGAACGACTATGCGAGCTATCTCCACCAAATCGCCCTCACATCGATGGGCTACAACGGTGGGGCTTACGGCTTTGCCTACGACGATTCGTGTGGGACGTCAACCGATACGACCGTCTCGAGTCCGACGACGATGTCGATCACGATCTATCAACAGTGAGGCGCGGACTGATTCGATAGGACCGAGTGCAACACCAGGGGGCGGCCGATTCGTTCGGCCGCCCCGTCGTTTTTTGCGCGCTCCCTACGGACGAATGCGGTAAATCACTCCCGCTTGATCGTCGCCAATGAACACGCTTCCCTGCGAGCCGACGGCTACACCAGTTGCGCGGCCGATTCTGCTCGAGCAGCCCGGTTGGAAACCGGAGACCAGCGCTGCGTATTGGCTTGTCGGGTTGGTAGCTCCCCAATTGGTCATCGCTGTTACCGGCGTATCACCGTTCATCGGAACGTAGTCGACTTCGGGCGCGAGCGTGCATCCGCCGCCGGCTGGGGTGTGCCAGGATCCGTGACTTGTCACGATGAGTGCACCGCGGTATTGCGAGGGAAAGGCGTACGCACCGGTGGGACTCGCCGGATAGAACGTCGCGCCGATATGGGTGATGTACGCCGGAAATTCAACCAGCGGTTGCGCTTGCGCATTGCAATTGGCCGGTGCTCCGCTGCCGGTGTTGTAGAGCAGATGATTCTCTTCGCAGTACGGCCAGCCGTAGTTCGCGGTGCCGCCGCCGGTCGCGGCTGCCGCCGTGACGTCGTCCATGTATTCGTAGGGATGGTAGGTCGCAAGATCGTCTTGTCCCGCACCGCCGGCCCAAAGATGTCCGCTCGCGGGATCGACCGCCAGTGCGATCGCATTTCGCATGTGTTGCGCGAAGAGCGCCATTCCCGAACCGTTCAAGCTCATTTTCCAAATCGCGGCGCGCTGCGGATCGGTCTCTCCCGTGCATCCGTTGCATGAGGAGCCCATGCTCGCGTACAGCGTCGAGCCCGAAACAGCGACGGAGGTTGACGTGTGGTAGTCGCCGTCGCCGGGATTCGCCGTTGGTCCTGTGCGAACGGTTGCGATCGGCTGCAAGTTCTCGGCGGCGAGATCTCCGTCTTTATACGGCGTCGACCACACATGATATTCGCTGGAAACGAAAATCGTGCACGTCGCGGCAGAGAACGCGACGCCTTCGGCATTGTTGATGCCGGTGGTTGGTTCGCCTGGCGGCACTTGCTCGCTGATGGTCGCAAAAACTTTCGGCGTTCCCGGCGCGCCGCTCGCTTCAGCGTTCGGCACGATGTATACATTCGATCCCCCAGTTCCGACGAGCAGATCGCCATTTGGTAACGCGACCAGTTCGCGGGCTTGTCCAACATTAGCGATCGTCTGAATCACCAAACCGCCCGGCACTGTTAGCGCGGGCGTCGAGAGCGTCGTTGTCGTGCTGTAAGCCGAAGCCGTTGCGCCGGTGCAACCCGCCGCGTTATTCGGCGAACTCGGCGACGTTGCGCCCGAGGTCGGTGTTGAGCCGGGATTCGTCGCAATGCTCCCGGGCGCCGAACTCCCACCGCCGCCGCATGCGGTAAGAGCGATAGCGGTTGAGAATAGCAGAACGGCGCATGAAGATCGGATCATACACCTGAGTCGTACCCAGTTGCGGAAGCTGTCTACCGGCCGGAAGCGACCGAGCGCATGAACTGGTCGCGGAAAAGCGGCGGCGGAAGATTGGTTTGCGCGGCAAGTTGAGCGAGTTGCGGCGCTTCGAAATCGCGCGGCTCGAGTCGCACCATGTAATCTCGCGCAACGGCGTAGGCTTCGGCGTTCACGTCGACCTGCCGCGTGCGGATGCGCCCGGTTTGCGGATCGACCAGCGACTCGAGCGATACCGGCTGCACGCGTCCGCCCGAAAGTGCAATCAGTGCGCCGCTGCCGCCCGCGAGCAGGTAACGCACGGCGCCGTATCCCAGCGTTCGGGTGTAATCAACGTCGAATGCCACCGGCTTTGCGCAACGCAATTCGTAGCCGATGTCTTTGGTCAGCACGGTGGCTTCAAGGCCGAGCGCGGTCAAACGATCGCGCACGCGATCGCGCAGCAGTGAGCCGATGGGGACGTCGGCGAGACGAACGTGTCCGTAGGCATCGCGCGCGACATTTTCCAGACCCTTGAGCGCGTCGGCGGAGATGCGTTCGACGATGCCTTCGGCCACAACGGCGACGCCGTAGTCACGCCCTTGTGCGCGTCGCTTGATGATCGCGCCCGCAAGCACGTCGACCACCGACTCGATCGCGAGGCTATCGCCGGGAAATTCCTCGGGAATGACGGCTAGTGTTGCGCCGGCGGCGCTTGCCATTCCCAGCGCCAGCGCACCCGATTTTCGTCCCATACTCACGACGATGTACCAGCGTACGGTCGTACGCGCGTCTTCGAGCAAACTCTCGATGATTTGCGCGCCGACCGACCGCGCCGTTTCGAAGCCAAAGGTCGGGGCGTTGTCGGGAAGCGGGAGATCGTTGTCGATCGTCTTAGGCACCGTTGCGACGCCGATGCGCCCTTTGGTTTGTTCGGCGATTCGCGCGGCGCCGAAGGTCGTGTCGTCGCCCCCGATGCAGATGAGATACCGAACGCCCAGCGTCTCGAGCGAATGAACCGTGCGATCCAGCGTTTCGGCGTCTTTGGCTGGATTCGTGCGCGACGTGCGCAAGAACGAGCCGCCGCTGGATTGCATGAGGGCCGCATCGTCAATGCCAAGCGCGGTCGTTTTCGCCGGCGTTCCGGCCGCAAGATCGCGATAGCCGTCGTAGATGCCGACCACACGGAGGCCCGCGTTGGTCGCTTCGATGGTGGCAGAAGCGATCACACCATTGATGCCGGGTGCGGGGCCACCGCCCACGAGGATTGCGAGAGTATCGGCCATGCGGCATAAAATGCACGCTGGCGATGGAGCTTTCCTACGTGGGCGTGTTGTGTTCGATCAGTTAGGGCGTCGCGACGGGCGCCGGCGGAGCGTTGTTGGTCGCGTTCTCGTGACGCTGCGCGCGGAACTTTGCTTCATCGCTCTGGAGTTGCACGCGTTGATCGGGCGTGAGGATCGCGTCGATCTGGCTCCGCAATTGCTTGCGACCATCGCGGTCCGGCGCGCTGCCTTTGGGATGCGCCTGCCGATAGCTTTGCATGAGCGCCTTGATTTGCGATTTCTGATCATCGCTGAGGTTGAGATCGCTAAAACGGTGCATCATGCGATCGCCGTGCTGCGATTGATACGGCGGCGCAGGCTGCTGTTGCACCTGGGCGATGGCCGGTAGGGAGAGACCCGCGGCCATAAGGCCGGCGAGTACGGTGGCTTGGAGTTTCATAGGCCCCATCTTATTGGGAAAGCGCTCAGCGCTTCCTGGGAAACATATTAGACGGAGCTTAAACCTCGCGGCCGATCAATTCGAGTTTCGTGCCGGCCGGATCTTCGAAGAAGACCGCAGGGTAGGTCTCCATCGCGTCGCTTGGTTCAAGGTTGACTGCGCCGATTTTGCCGAGCAAGGCGATCAGCTCGTTCATGCGCTTATACTCTACGCGAAAGGCGATGCGCGTGTCGTTATTGCGATGCAGCGGGTTCTCGATCAAACCGAAGAAGCGGCGTGGTTTCGTCGGATGCTGCGGTTCGAAGTATTCGATTGCGTTGTAGTTTTCGAACTCCGTGTGCCACTCGCCGTCCGAATCGACGAAGGCGTAGCGCTTCTCGGTCAACCCGATCTCGGGCATAAGATCGTCATAGAACGCCTCCACTGCCTCGAGCGAACGCACGCGGCAATCGATATGATCGAAACCGTAGAACTCCGTCACGGAAGCGTAACTACTTTGCGGCCGGTTTGATTGCGGCGGCGTTCACGGCCGGCGATGCTTGCGCTTCGAAGCGTTTGAAGTTGTTGTAGAAGAGGCCCACGAGTTTACGCGCCTGTTCGTCGTAGGCGTTCTTGTCGGCCCACATATTGCGCGGATTGAGCACGTCGGACGGAACATCCGGCACGCTCTTGGGTATGCGTAAGCCGAAGAACGGTTCGGCTTCGAACTCAGCCGGAATGCGGCCTTCGATCGCGGCGTTGACCATCGCGCGCGTGTGCGCGATCGACATGCGCTTTCCAACGCCGTATCCGCCACCGCTCCAACCCGTGTTCACGAGCCAGCACTCGACTTCGTGGCGATCGATACGCTCGCCCAGAAGCTTTGCGTAGACGGTGGGGTGGTGCACCATGAACGGCGCGCCGAAGCAGGTCGAAAAGGTTGCCGTCGGCTCGGTGACGCCGCGCTCGGTACCGGCTACTTTTGCAGTGTAACCGGAGAGGAAGTGATACATCGCTTGATCGCGAGTGAGTTTGGAGATCGGCGGTAGCACACCGAAGGCGTCGGCGGTGAGCATAATGATCGTGCTGGGCTGGCCGCCCTTGCTGCCCGGGACGATATTCGGGATGAACTCGAGCGGATAGGCCGAGCGCGTGTTCTCGGTTTTCGCTTCGGAGTCGACATCGAGTTTACGCGTGCGGTCATCGTACACGACGTTTTCGATGACGGTGGAGAAACGGTGCGTTGCGGCCCAAATCTCGGGCTCGGCGCTCGCCGAAAGACGAATGACCTTCGCGTAGCATCCGCCCTCGAAATTAAAGATGCCGTCGTTGGACCAGCCGTGCTCGTCGTCGCCGATAAGCGGGCGGTGCGGATCGGATGAGAGCGTGGTCTTGCCCGTACCCGAGAGGCCGAAGAAGATGGCAACGTCGCCGTCGCGGCCTTCGTTGGCCGAGCAATGCATCGGCAGCGTGTCGCGCAGCGGCAGCAAATAGTTCATCACGGTGAAGATCGACTTCTTGATCTCACCGGCGTAACGCGTGCCGCCGATCAGAATGATGCGGCGTTCAAAATTGACCAGAATGAACGTGGGGCTGGGCACGCCATCGCGCTGCGGATCGGCTTGGAAGAGGGCCGCGTCGACGACCGTGAACTCCGGGCTGAATCCCGGCACCGGATTCTCGGGTGTAATGAAAAGATGATGCGCGAAAAGGTTGTGCCAGGCAAACTCGCTGTAGACGCGAATCGGCACGCGATAGCGTTCGTCGGCGCCGACATAGCAATCCAGAGAATACACGTCGCGTTCGGAAAGGTAGGCTTCGACCTTTTCGAAGAGCGCGTCGAAGACCGACTCGTTGATCGGACGATTCGTATCGCCCCAATCGATGTGTTGTTCGCTCGAAGGTTCTTTGACGAACGCTTTGTCCTTGGGCGAACGGCCGGTGTGGGGACGCGTATCGACAATGAGCTGCCCGTCGCGGCCAAGCACACCTTCGCGATGCCGCAAGGCATGCTCGATGAGCTCGGGCGGCGTAAGGTTCTCCCACAGGTTAGCGGCCTTGAGTTTCTGCGGAACGGTAAGAATAGTCGTGTCCCTCGTTGCGTTCGTCTCTAGCGAATTACTAGAGTCTACTTTTTGAGATATTATGAGCGTGCCTGCATGAGAAAACGTTTTCCGATGGGTCTGGTTGCCTGCCTCGCGATCGCGCTGGTGCTGGGCGGCCGGGCCGAGGCCGTACTGCCCTTCCACTTTGGATTCTTCCCCACCGGACGGCTGGATGCAATCACTGATGTTGCAGGCGTGCGGGTTGCCAACCTGACCCTGGTCCAGGGACAGGATATCCGGACCGGGGCGACCGCCGTGCTCCCCAACGCCGACCCCTGGAACCACAAGGTGGCCGGAGCCTTCCTGTCCTTCAACGGCAACGGCGCGATGACCGGGACCCACTGGATCGAGGAATCCGGCTACCTGGAAGAGCCGGTCGTCCTGACCGACACGCTGGACGTGGGGCGGGCCTATGACGGGGTCGTGGACTGGGTCATCGAGCACCATCCGCAAGTGGGCGTGACGGACGACGTGCCGCTGCCGGTGGTCGCCGAGTGCGACGACCAACTGCTCAACGACATTCAACGGCGTGTGGTGGGGCCGGTCGACGTGCACAAATTGCTCAACGAGGCGCGCACCGGACAATTCGCGCGCGGCAGCGTCGGCGCGGGCACCGGCATGCGCGCCTTCGGTTTCAAGGCGGGGATCGGCTCGGCATCACGCGTGCTGCCCGCGTCGCTGGGCGGCTATACCGTGGGCGTTCTCGTGAACGACAACACCGGAAGTTCCCGCGAGGCGCTCACCATCGCCGGCGTTCCGGTTGGCGAGCGACTCAAGAGCGAGTATCGCACTGTCTACCCCAAGCATCTCTCGGAAGCCGATCTCCACGGGCGGATGGAAAGCGGCAGCATCATCATCGTCGTGGCGACGGATGCGCCGCTGGATAGCCGCGAGCTGCGCGCGATTTTATTGCGCGCGGGCCTGGGCATGGGACGAACGGGATTGACGTCCGACGTCGGCAGCGGCGATTTGTTCGTGGGCTTCTCGACCACCGAAGTCTTCGAACGCACGGCGAATTTTGAAGTAAGTGCCCCGACGCAGCGAATCGTCGAAGACGACGACGTGCTCAACGCGCTGTATCGCGCAACCGCCGAAGCGACCGAGGCCGCGATCTACGATGCGTTATTCGAGGCGACGACGATGACCGGCCGCGGCGGCGCAACGGTCTATGGTTTGCCCGACGATCGCGTGTTGCAGATGCTGCGGGGTGCCGGCGCGATTTCCCAATGAGCTACATCGAGACGGAGCGGTTGATTGTACGCACGTGGATGTCGGGCGACGCGCCGGCGCTCGCGGCGATCTACGGCGATCCCGGAACGATGAAGTACATTCTTTCGGGAACCAAGACGCTCGAGCAAACGCGCGCGCTGATCGTGCAGATGGGCGAAGCCCAGGAACGCGACGGCTGTTCGATGTGGCCGGTCGTTCTCAAGGAGAATTCCGAGCTGATCGGCAGCTGCGGGCTCATGAAGACCGAACGCGAGCGCGTGCTCGAGCTGGGCTTTGCGTACGCTCCGCAGGCCCGCGGCAAGGGCTATGCGTATGAAGCCGCGCAGGGCGTGCTGACCTTTGGATTCGAGCAGCTCCGCGCTCCGTCAATCATCGCGTTGGTCCACCCGTTCAACGCACCAGCCATCACGCTGGTCAACAAACTGGGCATGCGTTTCGATCGCGTGGTGCGGTTGCAGCGTGCGCAGCGTGGCTGCGACGTGTTACGCTACGAGTGTCATGGCTAAGAAGAAGCGGCGCAAAATAAAGCTGGTGCCGCGCCTAGGCCCGCCGACGAATCTGCGGCCGGCTGGCGCGCACGAGACGCTCACGCGCTACAACCGCAAGCGCAAGAAAAAAGAATTGCGCGAAGAGCTCGGCGAGACCGACCTCAACGTCGATTAGCGGCTAGGACCGCATAGCCAGCATCGCCACTTTCATCGCTGAGAAGGGCGTTTGGCGCATCTCGAAATCGATCAACGCTTGGCCGATCTTATCGGCGAGGCGATTGGTCACAAACCACGGCGGTTTGGGCAACAGCGTCGCGCCATAACCAGCGACGCTGCGCGGGAACGGTGCGAAGGGCGCCCAGACGACGCTCTTTTGCGCGCGATCGAAGAGATAGCTGTTGTGCACGACCCCGATGCCGCTGCGCACGTCCTGGATCGTATGGCCCGGATACGCGCCCCAGGTTGTCTCGGTCAGTAAGAAGCCCACGCCGGTCCAGGCATTGACCGCGACACAGCCGTAGCGCAGTCTCGCGATTGCCGCATCGAGATCGCTCGCGTGCGTACTCATCGTGGCTGGATGCACCACTAAGTTCGCACCGAGGGTCCCCCACAAGCGATCGTTTGCAAACGTCACCGCGTCGCGCAAGAAGGTTGCAGTATCGCCGGGCAGCGTCGTAATGGCGAGCACGCTCGCAAAAGCTTCGATTTCGAAGTTGGGATCTTCGCTGCTCGCATCGACACGAACGATCGTGCGCGGCGTGTAACCTTGATCGCTGCGTCCGTAGCGCTCCGTCTCATGTCCGGTCGCGAGGCGTTCGCAGCGTTGACTTGCTCCAGGATAATAGGCGGGGCGATCGAGCACGTCGCGCATGACCGCTTCGATCTGGGCGATGAGTTTTGGGGTTCCATCCCAGTCGCGCGGCAGCACGGCGACCTGCGAGGCGATGCAGTTGAACCCGTCGTTGTGCAGCTTTTGGGTGACGATTTGTTCGGCTTGGAAGCGAAAGTCCGCGTCGGTCCACGGGCCCGGCACGACGATCGTGGGGCTCACGTTGCCAAGTTCGGCAGTGATCGGTTTGGTCACGCCGCTCGCGACGATCGCATTGAAGGTGCGATCGCTGCCGGTAATGTGGATCTCGTCGACCAGCGGATGATTGCAGAGCAACTTGCCGATCTCCGCATCGCCGTAGGCAAAGCGCAGAAAGCCGCCGTCAACCAACGGCTTGAGCGCGTCTTCAAAAATCGGTCCGAGATACTCGTTGACGGGGTTCATCTTGAGGATGCAGACGGCGCCGTCGGCGATGAGCTTGTAGAGCACGTCGAGCGGAGGGATCGACGCGATGTTGCCCGCGCCAAGCACGAGTGCAACACGCGGTTGCGGCGCGGACTGCTTGTACCACACCGCCGTCGTGGATTTGAGGTTTTCGCGCGTGACGCCGGGCTGCATCCACACTTGCGCGCGAACGCCCGAGAGGAGCAGACGATCGTAAAACGCGTTGGGAAAGACGTCGACGGTGACTTGGCCGTCGGCGCGTTCGTGCACACGGGATGGATCGACGCGCGGCGCGCCGTCGCGCGCGAGATCGTGCATCGTGCGGATGTAGCGGTTGAGCGCGTAGAGTAGCGCCCACGGTCCGCTGACCCATTCCTCGCCGGCAAGCGGCGTGCCGGTGAGGCCCTTGGCCTCCGTTGCGGCTTGCGCCCAGCGGGAGGCTTGGTCATAGACGCTTTGCCGGACCGCGATGAGCAGCTCGGCTTTGGCCGCGGTGCGCAGCGCGACCCAACGCTTCGCACCTTCGCGCAATTCGATGAGTGACTGTTCGATCTCGGTCGGCGTTGCCGGGTGAACGAGCGTGGTCATTCGTGCGCCGAGACCATCCACTGAATGCCGAACTTGTCGACGACCTGCCCGAATCGGCCGCCCCAAAACGCCTTCTCGAACGGCATCTCGACCGTGCCGCCTTGCGAAAGAGCTTTGAAGACGCGCTCGCCCTCGGCGACGTCCTTGGTCGCGATGGAGAGCGCGATATCGTCTTCGCCGTGCGGCGGAGTGCCGGGCCGTCCGTCGGAGGCCATGAACTTCAAGTCGCCGGCGACGAAGCTCGCGTGCATCACCTTGTTGCCCCACGCCGGATCGCCTTGATGTTCGGGCGGTGAGTCCGACATGCGGCTGAGGCCGACGATCTCGCCGCCGAAACAGGCGGCGTAAAAGTTCAGCGCTTCCTCGCAGGTCCCGTGAAAGAAGAGGTACGGCTCGAGCTGCATCTGCGTCTCCTCCGAATGGGGGGACGAAAGCCTTAGGCATCCGTCCCGGGCCCCCTCTTGTCATCCCGAGCGTAGTCGAGGGACCACCTGTGTCCTCATTCCATGCAAGGCGGGAACTGGAAGTTCCAGTATCCGGTTGTAGTTACTTGCGCGGTGCATAGTTCGTTTGGACTATGCGCGTTGTTTCGCGCAGGAAAAAAGAACCAGTGCGCAGATTACTGCCGGACGTCCAAATGGCCCATGGAAGGGCCTGCACGTCCTTATTTCTTTGGGGTGGAAAACATGGCTTTGACGGAAATGGAGAAGACGGTCGTTTCCTGCCTTGCGCAGGGGATGCAAAGTAAAGAGATCGCGGCACACGTAGGGCGAAGCAAACCGACGGTCGAGGGATATATTAGGGTTCTTTTTGCCAAGACGAACGCGCGCTCGCGAGCACACCTCGTCGCGATCGCTATAGGCATGGATACGGTTAGTGGGAACTGATCGGAATCTGTATCGTTGCGGCGAACCCGTCGTTGCGGTACGCATTAAGCGTTAGCTGCTGAACCGGCTGCGAGGCACCGAGCGCAAACTGCGTTCCCGGGAATGTCCCCTGCCACTTGCCCGGACCGACCTGGCTGAGTGACACGCTTGCGTTCGGCGTGCCGATCTGCACGCGCGTCACATTGGTCGTGGTGACGACGGCTATGGATACCGTTGTGCTCGAGGTCAACACGGTCGGTGAAAGGCGCGCGTAAAAAATCTGCGGCGCGTCTTGCGGTTGGGCGAAATTATTTTGCGGTGCATGGCCAAACTCGAACACGTTCGACGCGGCAAATGCCGACGGCGTTGGTTGCGGCGCGGGCGACGAGCTCGGCACTGGGGTATTGAGCACCGGTAATGGCCCTTGTGTCGGCATGCCGGTTGGGCGCGCAGCCGGGAGGGCCATGCCGGGCGGAACGGTGGGAAGCGGCTGCGGCGTTGGGAGCCCCATCGTGGCACCCGGCGGCGGCGTCGGCTCGCCGTCGCGAATGATATGCGGTGTGACGACGATGACGAGTTCGTTGCTCGTATTGTTCGTGTCGTTGTTCTTGAAGAGACCGCCGATGATCGGAATCTGACTGAGCAGCGGAAGACTCGTGATCGTGCGCGTGTCCTCGAGTTGAATCAATCCTCCGATGACGAGCGTCTGATTGTCGTGCAGCGTTACGGTTGTCTGCGCGTTGCGGGTGGAGATCTCCGGCACGCCGTTGGGGTCGCCCGACAGGCTGTTGACGGTTGGATGTACGGTGACGATGATGTTGCCGTCGGCATTGACGATCGGCGTAATATCGAGCGTCACGCCGGTATTGAACGACTGAAGCTGCGTTGTGACGACCGTCCCGACGCCGCCGCCCGTGGTCGTGAGGATTGAGAGGGTGTCGCCGGCCTGGAAATTCGCATCGTGTCCCGAGAGCGTCACGATGCGCGGATCGGCGAGCACACGACCATCGCCGTGCTGGATGAGCAGATTCAACTCGGCGGTAAGCTGGATCGGCGTTCGGGTGATCGGCTGAATCTTCCCGATGCGGCCTTGATTGCCGTAGGGATCGGGCGTTGGCTGTATCTCTTCAAAGGTCGTGCTGATCACCGCGTTCGGGAGCTCGAGCCCCAAGTTCTTGGCGAGGCTCCCGTCGATTTCGAGCACTTCGGTATCGAGTTCGACCAGCGGTGGCACGACGTCGAGCTTGCCGATGAGTTCTTTCGCCAGGCGAATGCTGCTCGGATCGCCGGTGAGAATGAGCGACGCGGAATTTTGCATGACGGTGACGTGCAGCCCCGAGGCCATTTGTCCAAGCGCCTGCGTAACCGCCGTCGCGATATCTTGAGCCGTGGTCGAGGGCGCCCCGTTGGTACCGGGAATTGCCGATTTTAGCTGAATGACCGCCATGTTGCCGTCGCTCATTGCAGCGCCGGATCCGGGCTGCCCCATCATTCCGGCGCCGCCGCTCTTTCCGTCGAGTTGATCGATCGCATCATTGATCCGATTCTGCTCGGTTGCCGTTGCGCGCACGGAGATCGCGTTGAGATCGGTGTCGACGACGACTTTCGCGTCGGGATACGTCTTCTGGACGAGATCACCGACCGACGCGGCATCGACGCTCTTGAGGTGGTAAACCTGGGTGAAGCTCGAGCCAGCAGGCGGCATGTCGAGTTGCGCTACCAGCGTTTTCGCAGCGGTGACGGATTGCGGATCACCGGTGATGAGCAGCGATGAACCTGAAACGCTGATCCGTACGCGTGGAACCGTTCGCACAACGGCGCGCGCGACGTACGCGGGATGCGCGAGTTTGACGTCGATCGCTTCGACTGGATCGGTCGGCGGGGGTGGCGAGGCCATTGGTGCGGTATCGAGGCTCGCGATGAGGGCCTTAATCTGGGTTGCATCGAGCGGTTTGGCTTTTAACAGCACACTGTTCTTCGAAGCGACGGTGATCGAGGAAGCCGGAAAGAGCGACGCCACCTTTTGCACGAGCACGTCGGGCTTGATCGTGTGAAGTGTCACGATTTCGAGCGTTGGTTGGTTTGGATTGCGCACGTCGAGGCCGGAGATAACGGTTCGCACGGTTTGCACGTCATCCGGTGCGCCTACCACGACGATCGCGTTCGCTCGGGGATCCGTGCGCACGCGCACATGCGGGAAGAGCTGGTGCACGATACCGGCCGCCTGATTCAGAGGCATCACCTGCACTTGAATGACGGCGGGAACGGGCGATGGTGTGGGCGCTGGGGCGACATGCGTACCGGCAGCGCCTGCGGGGAGCAGAGCGGCCAAGGATGCAACCGTGAGCAGCGCGACGATTGACGCGCGGGCGATGAACGAACGCATGAAGTAGCTTGCACACTTGAATGCGCCTGCACATGGATACCTGCGACAGCGAGTTATATGTATTGATGATCAAAAGTGATCATCACTTTTAATGAGCAGTAATCGTTGAGCATTTCGCAAGGAAGCGCGAGTTTCGAAACGAGAACGCCAGCGCCATATCGTCTCTTGTGTGGAGAAGTGTATGCGTCGCTTTTTTGCGTTCGTTCTCGTGGCAATATTTTCACTGCAGTCAACCGCGTCGGCCGCGTCGTCGACGCGGGTCGGCGCTCCGAACCTGCAACCGCTCCTCTCGGCCATCGAGAGCTCGCAGATCTTTGCGCTGGTGACGGGACAAGAGTCCCGTTACGAAGCGATGCATGCGCCGGCGCCGACGTTTCCAAAGATTGCGCATACGCGTTCGAATTTCGATGCGAGCCTCTCGCGGCGAGCGATTCTTATACGGCACTCGGGGTCACCGGGCGCCGGGCCGCAGATGAGCCGCAACTTCGTCGTCCCTCGCGGCGTTGCTGACCCGCTTGCTACGCACGGCCAGGTGCCGCGCCAGATCGGTCTGCAAAGCGCAGGTGCCTCTCGGGTTGCGGACGCGCGTACCGCGCCTCACCGCATGACCCTCTCGCCGACGAGCATCACCGAGTACGTCGGGCAGACGACGTACCTCTACCTGGGAAACAACGATGGAACTGCGGCCGGAGCCTCCGGGTGCACTGGAATAGCAAGCTTCAATGGGAACAGCTACGGTGTGACCGGTGTCGCAGCGGGCACTTGCTCATTGAGGGTTGGATGGAACACGCCAACCGGCGGCAAGGTCGGCGTCGTCAGCGTAACGATCTTGCAACCGACGCCGTCGCCGACACCGACGCGTTCGCCGACACCTACGCCACTCCCAACCGCGACGCCGACACCGGTGTCCACTCCAACGCCCGTGCCGACACCGACGCCGATTCCCGTCACGCCCACGCCATCACCGACGCCGACCCCCGCTGGATCACCTCTTCCCACACCGGCAACCGGCATCAATCATTGGTGGAGCTACGAGGAGCGCGCCGTGCCGGGCGTCGGCAAGGCGATGGTCAATGTCGGCAACGGCAACCTGGTCGTGCAGGCAGATGACGTCGATGTTCCCGAGCGTGGAATCGACCTTGCATTCCGCCGCTCGTACAACGCGATGAGCGGACACGACGCGAGCAGCAGCGACGGCTCCACGCCAAGTGTGTTCGGCAATGGGTGGACGAGCACGTTCGATGCGCACATGGCCTACAACGCCGTGACTACGACGATGAGCGTCTACGATATCGACGGCGCGCGCTACGACTACGTCCCGAACGGGTCGGGGGGCTGGGCCTCACCGGCCGGCATGCACGCGCAGCTACTCTACGATGGGTCGTGCGGCTACTATTGGGCTAAACCAACCGGCACGATTTACCATTTCTATTCGCCCTCGCCCTCGGCGACAAATTGCCCCTCGGGCAGCGCGCAAACCGCCGGATACTGGGGGCGCATCTATTCGATCTCCGGGCGCAATCACACCAACAGCCTCACCTTGACCTATAGTTGGAGTGACGGCGTCGGAAATAGTGCCGAGGCACTCACGGCGATTACCGTGACGCACAGCGATGGCCAAGCACTGTCGTTAAAGTTCGCCGTCGTCTCCGGGACAAGCATCACCGAACTGCAGTCCATCACGCGACCCGACGGCGCCGAGATCAGTTATCAATACGACTCGAGCGGCGATCTGATCGAAGTCGATCGGCCTGGGAACGCCGTCGACGTCACGCATCAGCAGACGATTACGACCCTGCCCGAGATGTACACCTACACCGGCAAGCATCTGCTGTCGTCGGTGGCAAGTCCACGCGACGTGTGGAGTCAACGTTACGCGCCGGGGAACCCCGATGGCGACGTTCTTACTTTCGCGTACGATTCGTCGAATCGCCTCACGGGCATCACCGACGCATCGTTGGTGGACCCAATTCCGAACGATAACCAGAATGCCCAGCTCCAGCCCACGTTCGGCCAAACCGGCGTCGTGTCGTGGTATCAGGAGACGTTCTCGGGCTGGGGCAGCGGGACCACGCAGTACACCGATACGGCGGGCCACGCATCGAAGTGGACGGTCGATGCATTATGGCGCGTGACCGCAGAGCCAGGATTTCAATGGTTCGCTCTGGCTTCAGACCGAGCAATCCTGGGATACCAACAACAACATCATTACGTCGACCGATCCGCGCGGCAAACGACGACATACGCCTACGACCAATACGGCGACACGCTCGCCGTCCTGCAACCACAGATAACGACGACGACTGCAGGAACGGTGAATCCGCTCGCGCTCTACTCGTACACGACCAATACCGATTCGATCGGCATGACGTATGCGAACCTCGCGTCGTACTGCGATCCGAACTACGTGGCTCTACGCGCAACGTGGAGCGGGACTGGCACGCCACCCGCGTGCCCGACGGGCACGGGTGCAACGGGCGCGACTCAGTATATTTATGACTACGCTGATAGCAACGAGCCCGCCGGCGTACTGGTGAATACGTACACGCCGCTCGGATACGAGCATACGATCGGGTATTATTCATCCGCGCAATCCGACAACTACGGTCTTCCGACGTCGGTCACGGGTGCCTCGATCACCCAAAACGACGGTACCGTGCGCACCCCGACGCAGACCTTCGCATACGACAGCTTCGGGAATCTGACGAGCTACAATGCCGGCAACGGCGCTTGGACGCTGACATACGATACGCTCAACCGGATGCTGACGCGTAGCGATCCGGATTCAGTTACGAGCTATTCGTGCTACAACGTCGACGGCTCGGTGGCGTATACGGAGAGCGCCTACCAGCGCTCCTTAGACGGGACGACCGGCTGCCAAAGTACCGCACCCGCCTATGCGGTCTCGCAACTCTACGATGCCGATGGCAACGTGGTGCAGCAAACGCATCACTACGGGCAGACCTCAGGTGGAAGTGTCGCTCCAGGCGTGACGCAGAAGTGGTACGACGGCGACGATCGTCTTATCGAAGTCAAGCAGCCGCAGGACACAACCGATGTCTACGCGTTTCCCTGGTTGACGCGCTATATCTATGATCTGTCGGAAAATCAGCCCGTCTCGATCACGGGCGGCGCCACGGTTAATGCGTACGGTAATCTCTATAAGACGCAGGAATGTCTCCAGGCGACGAGTGTCCTAGTCGCCGGCCCGTTCGCAGGAAAACCATCAGGCAGCCCAACCGTTACGGGAAGTTGCACGTCATTTTTCGATGTACGTGGCAACAGCTTCGACCCACTCGATCGTGGACTGAACAAATACGAGGTGGCGGCGGGAAGCACACCCGAGTCGACCGCAACCTATGACACGAATGCCGACCTCGGGCTCCTCAGCGAGAAGACGACCGCGACCGGACAAACCGATACGCTCGCTTACGACGCCGACGGCCATCTCGCAAGCGAAACCTTCACTGACGGAATCACCCCGAATCGGTCATTCGGCTATGACCCCGACGGCCATCAAACGAGTCTGACATCGACGGCCCTGGGAACGCAGACGCGTACCTATGATGCGAATGCGCGCCTGATCGGAACGACCGACCCCAGCAGTTTGAGCGATCCGGGTTCCGTGACGTATTCCTATTACCCGGACGGCATGCGTCAGGCGCTCAGCTTGAGCATCCCAGCCTTGAACTTCTCGCAGAGTACGCTGTTTGCGTACAACTACCGCGCGGACGGAAAACCGTCGTCGCTGGTGAGTGCGATCGGCTACGGGAACAAGACCTTCGCCTGGACCTATACTGCAGCGGGCCGAGAACTCACGCAGAGTGATCCATTGACCGGAGCCCAGGTCTACGGGAACGACATCAGTCTCGTCCCCGAAACCTACACCTACGACAGCTACGGGCGCGTAAACACGCTGCAGCTGCCGCGCTCGCTAAACCAACTCCAGAGCTTCACCTATGACGCCGAAGGGAGTGCGGTCAATTTCCAGACCGGCGTTACACCCTATCCGTACGTCTACACCGCAAGAAACGAAACGTGGGGGCCAAACGCCTATGGCCAAGATGCCAACGGTGCACAGTGTACGCAAGGGAGCAGCTGCACGATAGATTCGCGCTCGAACCAACTACTCTCCGATACCGAGTCCTACACGCCGCCGGGCGGCTCAATGGTAACGGCGACGCATACCTATTCGTACGACGCTGCAGGGCGCGAAACGAACGATGCCTCGCAGACGTGCAACGGTTCCGGTGCGACCGCGCGCACGTACGACACCGACAATCACGTCGCGCAAATGACCGTGAGCGGAAGCTATGACCCCGGCCTAACCACCTATAGCTGCGGAAATCTGTCGTCAGGTCCCTATACAGACTGCGTACTCTTGGGCGGCGGACGGGCATCTCGCAACGTTGACTAATGCCGCTGGGCCCTATACCGCTCATTGGGATGGCGACGACCTGCTTTATGTTGCCGGTCAGCCGCTCACCATCTATATCGGGAAGCTCGGCTTCGTCACGCAAAGCCCGTCGGGATCGGGAACAGCGATCACCGGTGTATATAACCGCGACTGGAGCGGCACCACCATCGACGAGACCTTCTCACTTGCAACGGATGCTACAGAGGTGGCCTTTAGCGCACTGAATATCAATCGGCCCTACACTGCGTGCACGTCGGGAAATCCAAAGTGCGGAACGGCAAGCTCATTGCCGGCGGCGGGCGGCCCGAGCAGTGCTGGTGGTACCCCGCCGCAACTCGCGCTCGACGCGCAGCGTACCGACGGCTACTACGACGGAGCCAACGTGTTCCAAGCGTGCGCGCGTACGACCCGAGCGCGAATCAATGGACCACGCCAGACGCATACGCCGGCGATGTGCACGACCCCATGTCACAAAAGCCGTACATGTGGAACAACAACAACGCGATGGCATACAGCGATCCTACGGGCTATGCACCTCTCTTTCGAGATGCGAGCAGGGAGGGAGACGCGGCAGAGGACCCCAAACAGGTACACACTGAGGACTCCGCACCGCCGCTGATGTTAATGATACATGCGGCTGCTCGTGCATATTTGGACGGTCCCGTACTGCCCAGCGGCGGCCTAGTTCGCCCGGGTACGCAGACCGTCTCAGAGCTGGCAGAAAACGCCGATAACTACTTGGTTAAAAGCGGCGCCTCAACCACGGAGTCGAGTAGCGACGGTCGAGCCGCGCTCCAAGTGGCTTTCGGTAACGGCCAGACGGGGCAAATGATATTCTCTGCTGTCGAAGTCGAGATAGAAGTAAACGACAGGAAGGGAAATGAGATTGTGTCCGACTACAGCGAAGTTCGGTGGCAATGGGACCCTGGGAATTACGGGCGGAAGTTTGTCGGCGGTTATCCCGAATACCGAATGGTCAACGCAGGGATAAAGACGTGGCTCCCTGCCCCGCTGCAAAGCGACGTGGAACCTAAGGAGTGAGATGCCCATGAACGAATTGGTTCGCAGAACAGCCGCTAGCTTAATGGCGGTGATGCTTTTAGCTGCAGCGGGGACCGACAATTGCTCGGAGCATTACGCGGGGCTTATTCGTCAATCCGCACGGTTTGCCGACGCCAAAGATTACGCGAAAGCAGCCGTTTTGCGGGATTCGGCCGGCAAGCTCTTTCAAAGATGCTTTGCCGCGGGCACGGCTCCGAAGGACGAAATGTTTCCGTTTGATGGAGCGAACGCATTTACGGTAGCTGGTACGCTATGGCACGTTGCCGGTCACGACGATCGCGCGAATACAGCCCTAAAGAGTGCAAAGCTTGCTTTGAAAGCAGTGCTGGCGGTCTCGCCCGAGCGATCGCTGAGCGAGCAGGAGCGACTGTATCTTGATCGTGTTAGGACGGTGATCAGCCGGGAGAGTGCGGGGCGTTGGGGCGTTTGGAAGTAGCTGATGCAGCGCCATGGACAGCGCTCGCGGGTGGCACGCACCGATTCGGAGTAGTTGCTTTTCATTTCACAACCGTAGATCGGTTGCACAAGGGTGACTCGAAGGGCCTCCCGAGCTTCGCTGTTGCACGGGCCAACTGCGGGTGTCCAATTGTGGCGCTCCTATGCTGTGCTTTCCGCGGTTTGCGTACGTAGAACACATAGCCAACAGCATTCTGGCGCGAAGTGTTAGCTAACCAGGGCAGCAGGCCGTGAAGTGACTCGACGGCGTATAAATGCTCGTGCTTTCGGCGTTTGGTAATCGGCACGAACTGACCGAGGTCGAGGAGCGGCTCTCTCAGGCTCCCGATGATGTGTCGCTGCTTTTTTCGCGTGCCTGTTTACTCGATTTGCTCGGGCGCAATGATGAGGCGAAAGATGCCTACATCGAAGTCATCAAGCGCGATGGCACGCACATCGGGGCCCTCGGAAACCTGGGGACGCTGCTCTACAACGCGCGCTATCGCAGCGCGGCGCGGCTGACCCATGGTGAAGCGCTCAAACACCATCCGCGCGATATGCGCACGCTGATCAATCTCGCCAATGCGCTGCTCGAAAACAACGAGCTCGCCTTCGCGCGGGATTTGTACGAGCGCGCGCTGGAGGTCGATGCCCAATCGTCGCAGGCGCATCAAGGGCTGGGTCACGTGCTCGGACGGCTCGAATTTTCACGGGGCGCGCCCAGTGGATTGCCGATGTAGGCGGATTCACGGTGGGCAGTCAAGGGGCGGGAGCGAGCCGGTTCGGTAATTCGCTAAGATGCTTTGCTATTTGCTAGCCCTCGGGCACAATCAGGTGAATTGATGGATGTCTTTACCGGCGGTGGTCGCCCGTAGCATTCTCGATCGTGTGGGTACTGGCAATGCTCTTCATAATTGTGGGGGGGTGCCGGAGTTGGATCCCTCGAGTTCGGCCCATTCCTCCTCTTGTTGATTCCGTTGTGGTTATCTCGGCTGCTTCTAGCCCGCACGTCGACCGCGTCCAACACGTTCAATAGAACAGCGCTAAAGTCGATAGGTCTTGTGTGTGAGCTAGCGATGCTTGGGGCATTCGGCTATCTTTACACGTTGCTTGTACTGTCATTCTGCCCACATCCGGGATAGCCGTTAGCGAAGAGGCGGGTGGGTAGAGCTAGTTCGAAGTGATCGTAGCACTGGCCGGAGCCGAAAATAGGTTCTGCCCTCGTGCTGGGGGACTGCTAAGGCCGTTCGCGGCATATAAAGCGCTTGTGCTTCCGGAATTTGGTAACCCGCACGAGCTGACCGAAATCGAGAATCGGCTCGCGCCGGCCGGAAGAAAGGGAATGGTAGGTATTAAACTTGTCGCCGCTCGTAGAGTCTTTTTGAAGCTGGCCCGCTTTCGCGGAGAGTTTTTGGTTAGACATCACGCGGCTTGACTCATCCGCCGCTCGAACTCCATGGGTGAGATGTTGCCGATGGACGTGTGCCGGCGGCGTGGGTTGTAAAAGCCCTCGATGAATTCGAAGACTGCGAGAGCTGCGTCGCGTTGAGTTCTTGAAGCGATGCTTAACGAGCAACTCGCATTCGAGGATCGCGTTGAAACTTTCGCACATCGCGTTGTCGTAGCAATCGCCAACCGAACCCATCGAGGGCCGAACGCTCGCTTCGTCGCAACGTTTGCCGAAAGCGATCGAGGTGTATTGCGATCCCTGATCGGAGTGATGGATGACGTTCTTCGGCTTGTCGATTATGAATGGCCATGTCCAGTGCATCGACGACAAGTTCGGCACGCATGTGCGTCGCCATCGCCCAGCCAACAACGCGGCGACTGAAGACGTCGAGCACGATGGCGAGGAATAGAAAGCCAGTCAGACGTCGGCACGTAGGTGATGTCCGCGACCCAAAGTTCATCCGGCGCGGTCGCCGTAAACTGGCGGTTGACTAAATCGGGCGCGGGACGTGCATCTTTATCGCGGATGGTCGTCTTGAAATGCTTTGCGGCGAGTTGCCCCTTGGATATTCCGCTCGCGCATCAACCGCGCTACGCGTTTATCGCTCGCGAAGATATTCTCATCGCGCAGATCAGCTTGAATGCGCGGGCGACCATAGTTTTCAAACGAATCTCGATGGAGAGCTTCAATGCGATCGCCAAGGACGATATCGGCTTGACGCCGTTTCGACGGCTGTCGTTTAAGCCACGCATAGTAGCCGCTGGTCGAGACCTCCAGCACGCGGCATTGCGTGACGATCGGCCAAATGGCGTGGTGCGCTTTCACGAATTCGAAGACTTTGACGGGAATCGAATCGGTCTCGCGTGCGAACCACGCCGCGGCTTTTGACAGGATATCTCGCTCGATTTCAAGCTGCTTGATGCGCTTGCGAATCGCGCGATCTCTTCTTGCATCATCGGTCGTTACACCATCGCTACGACGGCCCGCATCAAGATCGGCTTGCTTAACCCAATTCCGAACCGTTTGTCGCGCGAGCTTGAATTCGTCGGCAAGTTCGTCTGCGCCGCGACCCGATCGCGCGAGCTCAATGATCTTAAGCCGAAAGTCCGCCGGGTAGGCCCGGGGATGTTTTCTGGCCATGGGTGGACCTTTCTCCGCTAAGCGGAAAGTATCCACGGAACCGGGCCAGCTTCAGTGCGCCGACACTGTGACAGCTATTGGCCTATTTATCCTTTCCCTGGTCACCGACGGTGCCACAGCCATGCGGAATCCAGAAGCCGAAGCGGAAGAGCCCGTGTACGCTAGCGCTCCGCTTGGGAGAAGAGGCGCCCCGCTCAACACAGCGCCACGTACCAATTCCCCGGGCGCGGTCTTGGGGCGCGCCTATTCCGGGCACGCGTTTGACCAAATGCAAAGCCGCGGGGTCACGCCAACCGTCGTTGAAGACACAATAAAAACTGGTGTCAAGGCAGACTCAAGAGACGGAACAACGACGTATACGTCCAGCGCAAATGGCGTACAAGTCGTCCTGAACAAGGAGGGTAAGGTAGTCACGGTGATAACAGTCGAGAAAACCAAGCCCCGCTAGCGAGGATGTTGCGTGGCCACTGAACTGAAGATAACAGCGCTCCCCGATTTCTCATTTGCGCTTTTAGTCAAGCAAAGGGCGCACCCGACCTCAAGCGATGAGGACGATCGAGAACTGCTCTCGTGCGAAGTGAAATTGGCTTGTGGGACGTTCCGAGGAGCGGCGGCGGGTTTCATCCGCATTCGAGAGCTCCGCGAGCTAAACGAAGCAATCCCACGAGGACTAGCGGGCGCCGAAGAGTTCTGCTTTAAGCCGATTGATGGGCTGTTTGAGCTTGAGCTTTTGACTCGGTCAACAGGCACCGTTGCCGGGTTTGTCACAGTTATTCGCGAATTTCCAAGATGCCTACTAAAATGCCATTTTGAAGGCGCTGATCGGAACGCTCTGGAAGCGTCCGGTGCTGCGCTCCGCGATCTCCTGGACGCTTTTTCAGGCGACGCACAACGGGAACTATAGGTCACGCGTTGCTTGTGTGAAGCGGGCAGTTATGGCCAAGGTCATCAGTAACTGGAGTGCTGCATTGTGCCCTCTCACTTTGCAATTGCGGCGGAGCATGATAATCACACGCGCACGGTTGCGCCTGCAACTCCCGCGTGCCCTCAACGTTGTCCGGGCCTTCTCTTCCGATGCTGAGGGCAACCAGGCCGGTGTCGTGGATGCCGGCAACGGAGCCGGACCATACTACAATAATTCAATGGCGTACAGCGACCCTTCTGGCTTCGAGACCATTGAACTCTTCGACAATGAGTTTGGTCGTGGTGTGGGGCACGCAGCTATTTTAATAACGAGTGGACACGGCGATAGTGGAAAACTCTATTGCTGGTGTGGCTCTAAAGGGTGATTACAATGCTGTCCTTCATTCTCTTCGCCCTTTCGGCGGAGCCGCGCGCGGCCGGTGCTCTTATTCCGCCGGGCCTCTATCAGGGTGGTTCACCCTGGTTCGTCGTCGCTTTCGAGTCCAGGTCATCGCGAACGCGGCTCATGTTCTGGTTCGAGGAGAAAGTAAACGGGCCGGTCGTCTCAGAAAGCTACGATCTTATTGCTCTGCCATCGTCGCACCGATACCGGATAGCGCATGGTGGCGCGTCGTGTGGCACAGCCGAAATCAGGCCCGCCAACGGAATTCTGACGATTAGGTACGGCGCGACTTTCCTCAAGGTGGCGCCCACGGATAGGACGGTCGTCAACACGGCCATTCACCAGGTTGCGGATAATCAGCGTTACGCCCGCCTTCGACCAAATGGCAGCGCTACCGCCTGGTATTACGGCTCGGCCCTTCCAAAATGCACGAGATAGTTCCAGTCGAAGGGAGGCAGTTGGGGAGGCGCGCGGCTTATAGCGTTTCGTGCTCCCTCTCAAGCAGCACCCGGGTGATTCGGGCGGCGTTGGGAAGCGCGGGACACCCAGGGGGCCCGCCCCTGGTGACCTCGACCGTTTCACTCGCCCGCGGAATGACCCGATAACAAAACGCTTGTGGAACTTGAGGAGACGAACCAAGCGTGATGCCCTCAGCATTTGACTTTCGTCGCGGCTTGACGTGCTCTTCAAACGCGAAGGCATGGCCATTGGCTACGATCGGTTCTTGAGAATCTATCGTGCAAATGGTTTGCAAGTTCGGCCGCGGCGGAACCGGAAAGCGAACTATGTTCGCGGCAACGTTGTGCCGGGGCGGTCAGTAGACCGAACAACGCTGGTCGATCGACTTCATGCACGACCGCCTGACAAACGGGCGCAAAATTCGAACCCTGAACATCGTAGACGACTTCACCCGCGAATGCCTGGCCTTACGTATCGCCTACTCGTTTGGGAGCGCCGACGTTATCCGAGAATTCGAGGATATCGCCTTCAAGCGCGGCTTTCCTGAAACCGTACGCTTCGACAACGGCTCGGAATTCACGAGCCTTGCGATGCTTGGTTGGAGCGCAGAGTGTAGGATTCAGACGCATTTCATTGCTCCGGGCAAGTCGACGCAAAACGCGAACATCGAGTCACTTAACGGAAAAATCCGAGACGAGCTGCTTAACATGCACTCGTTCACCACGATCTTCGAGGCTCGCCGATCCGCCGAGGCATGGCGCGCCGACTACAACGACGTTCGACCGCACTCAGCACTCGATCTGCAGACGCCAAGGGAGTTCGCCGATCGATTCAAAACCAACCACTCCTCACAATTATCCGCGGCCTGAAATTGCCTCACATGTCACCGGTTACACCGGCGTAGTCCAAGTAAATGGGAATACCGTTACAATAACCGTTTATGTAAAATTCACCGGAGATACCACAAGCGCGGAGGGGAAAAAGGCGGAACAGAACTTCGTAAACGGTCTCCTAGCCTACAGTGGCCAGCATGGCGCATTCACGGTCACGATGAACGTCGTCGAAGACACGAAAGACATAAAGAACAGCAGTCTCATTAACACGATCAATATTCAGGATGGCGATGCGCCATCGAGAGACAATAACGCGGCAAATCTTTGGACAATAGGTACAAGCAAGAGCTACAATGAATGGGGCGACATGCATGAGGCAGGCCACGTGATAGGGCTTCCGGATGCATACGGTCAGAAGTTTTCGGATGAATGGAGCGGGAATATTATGAAGGAGCCTTACGGCAAGGTAGATTCTCGGGATTTTGTCTATATGCAACGCGCGGTAGGCAAGTCGGGATCGGCGACGCTCACTGCTGGAACGGCGTGCATGTCTTGCATGGTGGACCCGGGCTCGCCGTGATGAAGCACCTAGCGCTCGCGGTACTCCTGGCGATTGCTTGCACCGAGCAGGCTTGTGCCGATCTGCCTACACCGACAAAGATACCGGGAGACAAGGCCGGCCCCTTATCAAAGGCTCCGGTTGTGCGGCTTGCGGCATTTCCTAGCTATCTTTCGCCTGAAAAGCGAGCGTTCCAACAGGGCGGCGACTTCGACACAAAAAGCTACTGCTCTGCGACAATTGACATCGGCGCTGATCCAGGTGTTCAGGCGTCGATCGTAATTCTTGGGGTCGATAACTACCTGAACACGTATGAGACGTTTCCACAGGGACGCTCCGTTACGCTGACCGGCAATGAGAAGCCAGGCGTTGATAACGTTGTCAGGATTTCTTTTGTGATCGAACTGCGCCAGAATCAGACCGCATTTCTCATCAATCTCATTGGTGACTCCATCAAGGCTCATAAGAATTTCTTTGTTAATATGACGCCAGTGGCGTGTGGTGCTTCGGTAAACTAGAAGCCAAGAAGCGAACGGGTGACCGATTCCTACTTCTTTTTGAAGCGGAGAACCAGGTCGCGGGCGAAGCGCAGCGCGTCGGCTTTGGGGCGGCAGTCTCGTCAACGAGCACTTTTCGTTGCCGGCGCAACTGCCAAGTGGCGAAGTCGCGGCGTTTACCGCGCTCACGCCGGATCACATCTACAATCAGTGCTCCGTCGGCGTTTGTGCCGCACTGAGCCAAAAACCCATATGGGGCGGTCCAAGCGATGCGGGTACCAATCCGCCTGGTCTCCCCGCCGATGCGCGCAGAACGGACGGCTACCTTGTCGACGACAATGTATTTCAAGGCGCTCGAGTCTACGATCCCAACGCCAATCAGTGGACCACGCCCGACGCCTACGCAGGCGACGTTCACGACCCCATGTCGCAAAAGCCATATATGTGGAACAACAACAACGCGATGGCATACAGCGACCCAAGCGGGTACGAGGGCAATTGCCCAGGCTGTCAAGGACTAGGGGCCCAGCCCGAGGAGAAGATGCCGGCGAACGCAGAGCACTACGTTAAGTTAGAAGCGACCACCGGTTTTGGAGCGGTGTCCCTTACATTGACATCCTCCGGTCATGCCTACATCTCGGGCGGCGCTGGTGCGCCAGAGCCTTCGGTGTCTGTAATGGCTGGCACTATCGTACGCAACGCGGGCAAAACCGCGGATGACGTCGTTAGTGGCTGGAGCGGGGGCGCCAGCTTCGGCGCAGGAGTGGGATTCGAAGCGTGGGGGAACGCGAGCGGGTCCGCCGTCGGCGTTGGCGTTACGACACCATGGGCTGGAGGCACGGCTACCTACGGCGTGCAAATCGCAAAGCCACAATCGAAGCCAGGCACACAGGTTACTAAAACGACCGCTACTAAGAAGGAGGACGCGGCTTCGCCGAAGTGATGGAGAGCAAAATGGTGATTGGTTTTCTTGCACTGATAATCTTGGGGTTTATCGGCGTTAAAAGTGCACGTGGCATTCGCATTGAGGCGCGGGTGCGATATGTGGTGGTTTTCGTGATGCTTTGCGTGGCTGGTGCTACTGCTGCGTATTTTCATCGCGGTTTGATCGCCGATTGTGCAGGCGTATTCGCAATCGCGCTTGCTGCTGGTTTGGCGGTGATGCACCGTGCCTACCGCGCTGGAAGCGAGACGCCCGGGGTAAAAACGTGAACTGGCCTGTCATCACGAACTGGCCCATGGCGATTTTCTTTGCAGTCGTCTGCTTTGGAATATCCGCATTCCTGGGGGGTGCTGCGCTAGTTGCGATAAAGGGGACGCCTAACTGGAAGCCCGCTCAACTGCTCGCTTGGTACGGAGCTGGCGAGTCGCGCCTGCGTCTGGTTCGCACGATCGGTGCGGCGCTTGGAGCGTTCCTCATTGGGGCGGTCGTACTTGCGCTTGCACTAGCTTCCAGGTAGCGATCTTTCGTTCCGATCAAGCATGTGTTCATCGCGTGACGCTGGGAGCGACAAAAGCCTTGGTTGGAGTAGAAATAGCCGGAGATTTCGTTCAATACGTAAAATGGCGGCGCATGCGCATGTTCATTTCTTTCGCAGCACTTATCATCGGATTGAGCAGCCCGGCCAGCGCCCAGATGGGACGGCGCCCCCGGCAGCAAGGCCTACCCCTCTCGACGCGGCCCGCGATCGTGTCGAGGCGATGCTCTCTACGGCGCACGCCGAGGCAAGTTGGTTTAGCGCTGCCCTCCTGGCGCAAGCTTCTGTCGGACAGGTTGAAGCGATTCTGGCGCGGTTCAGAGGTGCGCTCGGCAACTACGAAAGTTTGGAGGGGGCGAAAGGCGACTACATCGCCCATTTCGCGAACGGTACCGACGAAATATTGATTCATCTCGATCCGGACAATAAAATCGATACCGTGACCTTCAAGCTCCCGAAACTTGTCGAGCGCGCGGGCGTGAGCGCTATGCGCCAGCTTTCCTTTCTGAAAGGATCTTGGGCTTGTACACTGAGGGGCGGCAGTTCCAACGGAACCGTTCAAGAAGTGAGATATTCGTTTTCATCTGATGGGTTGTGGATGACCGAGCTTTCACAGAGCGCGGGAGCGAAAAAGAAGGATTGGGCAACGCAAATGTGGGGATACGACGTTGGCGCTAGCAGGCTGGTCGCGTATCAATTTGCGGCTGACGGTGTGCATACGAAAAACGTTGATGGTTGGATCGATGGTGTCTTTAGGAGCGAACGCGATGATAACGGGGCGATAGTTCGGCTGACACCGACCGGTCCGCAGTCAATGCAGTGGTCCATTGAGAGTGCCGATCAATCACGTTTGGTCCGGGAGTGACGCGTAAGGCAATTTCAGGCCGCGGATAATTGTGAGGGATGGTTGATTTTGAATCGATCGGCGAACTCCCTGGGCGTCTGCAGATCGAGGGCTGAGTGCGGTCGGACGTCGTTGTAGTCGGCGCGCCAGGCTTCGGCAGACCGACGGGCTTCGAAGATCGTGGTAAACGAATGCATATTGAGGAACTCGTCGCGGGTCTTTCCGTTAAATGATTCGACGTGGGCGTTTTGCGTCGGCTTTCCCGGATGCGATGAAGTGCAGCTCGAATTGCCGCTCTGCGCCCCAGCGCAGCATAGCGTGGCTCGTTAACTCTGAGCCGTTATCAAAGCTGAGATTTTCGGTAGTCCGCGTTCGAAGGCAATGTCCTCGAACACGCTGATCACGCGCCGACTGCTGAAACCCCGAGTCGACGTCGACGGCCAAGCATTCGCGGGTAAAATCGTCGTCGATGTTCAAGCACGCGCACCTTGCGGCCATTGGCCAGCGGTCGTGCATGAAGTCGAGCGACCAACGCTCGTTGGGCGCGTGACCGGGGCGACGCGTTGCCGCGAACGTAGTTGCACCTTGCGTTTTGCCGAGGCCGCACTTGCAGGCCATTCCCGGTAAATCCGCGAAATCGGTAGTATCCGATAGCAAGCCCTCGCGTATGAAGAGGATCAAAGGCGTCGCCACCCCCAACGCGGCCGCTGCGCTGCGAGATCCTGTAGCCGTGCTTTGACCGGCTGTCATCGTCCTTGGGTTTGCGAGGTAGTACAGATTGCTGCGCGTGTAGCCAACAGGGCGCATGCTCGCAACGCTGGGCAACTCCTCGATCTTGCAAGGCTCTCACCGCGTCTTGCCGCTGCGAGGGCCCCAGCCGTTTTTTTAAACCAGCTCTTTCATCGCATCGATCTCAAGCGTCAGCTTGGCGATGATGCGTTGCATCTGCGCGCTCTCGTCTTCGAGCTGCTTGAGGCGGACCAGATCGCTGGTCTCAAGGCCGCCATACTGGTCCCGCCAGAGCCGGATCGTGTTGGCGTGGATGCCGTGCTTGCGCCCGAGCTCGCTCACCGGCGTTCCGGCGTCGACCTCCTTGCAAGAATCGAGACGATCTGCGCCTCGGTAAAGCGACTTTTCGCAACCGCGTGTCTCCTTGCTGGGCTCTACGCCCGGAAACTCACAACTCCCGCAGGCCCGGATTAGGCCTTACGCGTCAGAACCGAAGCAGCTCATTAGGATGGTGACGACCTGCTTTACGTATCGGGTCATCCGCTCTATCCGCTCACGATTTATTTCGAAAAGCTTGGATTTGTTACCGTAGGTTCAGGAATGTCCTCCATTACTGGTGTGTACGATCGCGACTGGGGCGGCAATCTCGTAAACGAGCACTTTTCGTTGCCGGCGCGATTGCCAAATGGCGAAGTGGCGGCGTTTACCGCGCTCACGCCGGATCACGTTTACAACCAGTGCTCAGTGGGCGTTTGTGCCGCACTCAGGGCAAAACCCGTAAGCGGTGGTCCAAGCGATGCGGGTACCAATCCGCCTGGTCTCCCCGCCGATGCGCGCAGAACCGACGGCTATCTCGTCGACGGCAATGTATTTCAGGGGGCGCGCGTTTACGATCCCAATGCAAATCAGCGGACCACGCCCGACGATTACGGCGGCGACGTAGACGCGCCCATGTCACAGAAGCCGTACGCATGGAACAATAACAACGGCATGGCCTACAGCGACCCAAGTGGCTACGACGGCGTCCTATTTCGGGATGCGAGCAATGAGGGAATGAATGCTGAGGCTCCTTCGCAAGTCGACAGCGAACAGTCGTGCCCCCCAGGCGGCACAGTATGTCACGGCCTACTGGTCATAGCGGACGTTCAGGCGAGTGCCGCCATAGCGAACCAAATCCACCGCGTGAATTTGCAGCTTGGGTTCTGGACTGGATTCTTACAAGCTGGCATGTTCTTCCTCGGCGGCTGGGAGGGTGCGGCTGCTGAAGAAATCGGTGCCGCTCTGACTATAAGAAGAGTCACACTCTATCGTGTCTTTGGTGGCGAAGCAAAGGGCATGGGCAGATATTGGACTACAGTAAACCCTGGGTCGGTGTCGGACTACAGAACGGCGGGCTGGACTGTTTCCCGGGAATAGTGGGCAGTTCGTAATAGAAGGTACCTTGAACAAGCTCGACGGTGTGCAATTCCAAACAGCGGCGTCAGGTCCGGGAGGGATAGGGGGCGGCCTTCCCGAGGTATATGTCCCTAACCCCGCATCCCAAATTACAATAACTCGAGTCTCGGGAGCGAATCCTCCATTCTGAGTGGAGGTTCGTTGAATGAATAGTAGGTCGTGAGAACACCGGATTTCTTCATCTCGGCTGCGGCCGAGGTCAACGGCGATTTGGCGGTCCCGCGAGCTTGTTGGGAGAGAAGCCGGCTTAGGGACGAGACGAGGGATGACTATATGCTCGTCGACGTTGCGCCCCCTGTCGTTGGGCAAAGATTCGGGCTCGGGGGACGTGACATAACTGACCTAGTCATCTCAGCGCGTTACCGAGGGTCGACGCTGTTTCCGGTGAGCGAATGGCCTTGCCATGTCTACATTGCCCGGATAAGGGATCCGCTTATCGCGACGACGCTGACGTTCACGGACGGCCAGGTCGAGTTAATCGGCTGGGGAATGATCTTTCGTAGCGTTGCGGATGCGAACGCATAGAGGAAGGGATATTCACTCGATGTCACGTGAGTCTTCATCTGGAGGATCCGTCGAGTTCACGGTATCTGGACTGACTTTCCTGGGTGAGCAGGACGGGGAGTCAGAGAGGATTCTTAAAGGGCGACTGGCACATCTTTTTGAGACCGACAATTCTGTTGCCACTGCCTACTTGGCGCGCGCGGTCCTTGGAAATGGGCAGGCCTCCGTGGTTCTCGCATTGCGTGCCGCGCCTCAGCAGGTCGACCTTCTTCTGAAAGAGATCCATGAGCAATTCGCGCTCGTGTTTGCTCGATCTGAACATCTGGACATTTTGTTCCTTTCAGAACTACAAGAGACTAAACTTGCGCGTGTTTGCGAGCCTTTTTTTCGCGGTAACAAGTAGCCAGTATGGTCGCGTAAACGGAGCAAGATGCCGGGGATCGCGTTCGGCTAGGGATAGCGCTGCTGGGTGTGCGTATAAATGCTCGTGCTTCCAGCGTTTGCTAATCCGCATGAGCTGACCGAGATTGGGGAGCGGCTAGCTCAGGCTCCTGACGACGTCTCGCTGCTTTTTTCGCGTGTCTGTATCGTTGATTTGCTTGGGCGCAATGACGAGGCAAAAGGTGCCTACATCGAGGTCATCAAGCGCGATTGCGCTCACATCGGTGCCCTGGGGAACCTGGGGACGTTGCTCTATAACGCAGGTTATCGAAGCGCGGCGCGGCTGACCTACGGCGAAGCACTCAAACACCATCCGCGCGATCTGCGCACGCTGATCAATCTTGGCAACGCGCTGCTTGAAAATAACGATCTCGCTGACGCACGCGGCTCTACGAGCGCGCGCTTGAGATCGACCCGCTCGATCGAGGATTGGCCAAGTACGACAAGTCACGCTCAATGTGACATCCATCGCGAAACGAAGGATATCGCCGAAAGTCACAAGGCAGACGGAACGGATGACGGTAGAGGGCACGATCTCGGAACTACGGTCACGTGAGATGGAGATACCCCACATGTGCATGTCGCAGCATCATGCGCCAATTGCATTAGCGCTGGCGATGTTTGCACTACACGATACGGGCGGACCTGGATGTTACGGCCCACATCCGGGATAGCCGTTAGCGAAGAGGCGGGTGGGTAGAGCTAGTTCGAAGTGATCGTAGCACTGGCCGGGGGCCGAAAATAGGTTCTGCCCTCGTGCTGGGGGACTGCTAAGGCCGTTCGCGGCATATAAGCGCTTGTGCTTCCGGAATTTGGTAACCCGCACAAGCTGACCGAAATCGAGAATCGGCTCGCGCCGGCCGGAAGAAAGGGAATGGTAGGTATTAAACTTGTCGTGACCTGAGGTGGCGTTTTACGCAGCTGATAACTGTGAGAGTTGGTTGATTTTGAACTGCTCTGCGAACTCCCTTGGCGTTCGATAGCCGAGGGCTGAGTGCGGCCGAACGTCGTTGTAGTCTCGTTGCCAATCTGCGGCCTTCCGCCGCGCTTCGAAGATCGTCATGAATCGATGCATATTGAACAGCTCGTCGCGGATTTTCCCGTTAAGCGACTCGATGTTCGCATTTTGCGTTGGCTTGCCAGGCGCGATGAAGTGCAGCTTGATGTCGCGCTCCGCTCCCCAGCGCAGCATCGCGTGGCTCGTGAACTCGGATCCGTTATCGAACCGAATCGTTTCTGGAAAACCCCGCTCGAACGCAACCTCCTCGAGCTTACGGATGACGTCGTGGCTGCCGAACGAATAGCCGATCTCCAACGCAAGGCATTCCCGCGTGAAATCGTCGACGATATTCATCGAACGGATGTTCCGGTAGTTTCCAATTCGGTCATGCATGAAATCGATCGACCAGCGTTCGTTCGGCCGCGTGACCGGCGCGATGCTATTGCCGCGAACGAAGTTCACCTTGCGCTTGCGCCGAGGCCGCACTTGCAGGCCAAGATCGCGGTAAATGCGACGAAAGCGGTGTTCGCCAACGTCAATGCCTTGACGGCGGAGCATGATAATCAAGCGCCGCCATCCCCAACGAGGTCGCTCGTGCGCAAGATCGTTGATCGGTGTGGCGATCGCGGCTCTCGTCTTTCGGCTTTCGCGTGTAGTACAGCGTTCGTCGGCATTGCCCAACGAGTGCGCAGGCACGCACTTTCGAAACGCCATGCTCTTCCAACGCCCTCACGGCTTCTTTCCGCTGCGAGGGCCCCATCCGTTTTTTGAAATCAGGTCTCGCACGGCGTCGACTTCGAGCGTGAGTCGAGCGATGATCCGATCTTTCTTCGCGCTCTCTTCTTCGAGCTGCTTGAGTCGCGTGAGATCGCTGGTTTCCATGCCGGCGTACCGATCGCGCCAAAGCCGGATGGTATTTGCATGAATGCCGTTCTGTCGTGCAAGCTCGGCGACGGGAATCGCCCGCATCAAGCTCTTTGAGGACGGCTACGATTTGCGCCTCGGTGAAGCGACTTTTCTTCACGTGAATCTCCTTGGGCCAAAGGCCCGGGATTCACAGTTTCAACTTGAGCGACTTTGCCACCTCAGGTCAAGAGCGCCACGATCGGAGGATATTAGCAGCCGGGCCTGCTGCATCGCTGACACACCGCTCCGTTTCCACGCCTGTGTACCGCGTTTAGTCGGGGGAGTTCTGCGTCGGCGGCGTATAGAGCGGTATGCTTCCGGCGTTCGGTAATCCACACGAGCTGACCGAGATCGAGCAGCGGCTCGCTCTGACTCCTGATGAAGTTTCGCTGCTGTTTTCGCGTGCCTGCATACTCGATTTGCTCGGGCGCAATGATGAGGCGAAAGATGCCTACATCGAGGTCATCAAGCGCGACGGCACGCACATCGGGGCCCTCGGAAACCTGGGAACGCTCCTCTATAACGCGGGCTATCGCAGTGCGGCACGGCTGACCTACAGCGAAGCGCTCAAACATCATCCGCGCGATCTGCGCACGCTGATCAATCTCGCCAATGCGCTGCTCGAAAACAATGAGCTCGCCTTCTCGCGGGATTTGTACGAGCGCGCGCTCGAGGTGGATCCGCAATCTTCGCCGGCCCATCAGGGGCTCAGCCACGTTCTCGGCCGGCTTGGCGAGCAGACGCTCGCAGACGAGCACCGTCGCGCCGGCTTCGAAGCGATGCCCGTCGTCATCAGTGCTTTTCGTGGTGAAGGGTCTACCGGTCTCACTGTTGCTCCTCGCCTCGGCCTTTCGTGGAAACGTTCCGGTAGACGCTCCGCTCGACGACCATACTTTCCTGACCATCAAATTGTTCACCGACTACTACGAAGCCGATCTCCCGCTGCCGCCACACGACGTGATTTTCAACGGCATCGGCGATGCGGATCTGTGCCGTTCGTCGCTCGAGGCCGCGCAGCAGTTGCTCGATGCAAACGACGCGCACGCGATCAACGATCCGGCGAGTGTCTTGGGAACCGGCCGCGTCGCGATGGCGCAGCGCTTGACGGGCATCGAGGGATTGATCGTGCCGCACATCGAGGAAATCGACCGACAGGAACTTGATCGCGTTCAGCGCTTTCCAGTGTTGGTTCGGCCACCGGGTTATCACACCGGGGAATTCTTCGAGATGGCGCGCGATCGCGATGAACTTGCGCGCGTGGCGGCGACGCTTCCCGGTGAACGCCTCCTTGCGATCGAGCTGCTCGACGCGCGCGGTGGCGACGGGCTCTATCGCAAGTACCGCCTGCTCTCGATCGGCGGAACCTTGTATCCCGTGCATCTGGCGCGCTCGTCGCAGTGGAAGGTGCATTACTTCTCCGCAGACCAGGTGCGCACGCCCGAAGCCATCGCGGAAGAAGAAGCGTTTCTCACCGATCCGCGTACGGCGATCGGCGAACGCGCGATGAACGCCATCGAGACGGCGGCGCAGCGAATCGGCCTGGAGTACTTTGGGATTGATTTCGCGCTCGACCCGCAGGGGAGCGCGCTCTTCTTCGAGGCCAACGCGACAATGCGCGCGGTGGTGCCGGGACCCGACGATCTGTCGATCGCCCGCCGCCGTGCGGCTGTCGCGGCCAATGCGGGCTTGCGTGATCTGGTGTTGCGCGCGGCGCGCGCAGACTAACGAACCAGCTTGAGGTGGCCGGTCGCGTAGATGCGCACGTGCGAATCGAAGCGGTGGCTCTTGCCGTCGATACCTTTGACGTGCGAGCGCACCGAGTAATCGACGCTCCCGTCGTGATGATTGCGCGACATGCCGAGAAAATGCATCAGCGGATGGCCGTTGCGCAGTTCGACCCGCTTGTGGGTGACGAGGAAGTGGGCGATCTTCTCCTGGACCTCAGGAGCCGGATGAAGTACCGGCATCACTGGAGCCGGGTCAGTCTTGAGTGACGCTTTTCCCTTGAACCAGGACATGCCGTTCCTCCTGTCCCTTTACAATAGCGGTAAAGCGTCCCAAAAGAGTCCGCAATGACGGGTTTCTGCGTTAAGTCGCGGTCAAGTCCGGGCGATCTTTACCATCCCGGCACCACAAGACGCGCCGTACTTGAAATAATAGGCGTGTGAATCAGTGGTTTTCGAAGCAGTCCACCGCGCCGGCAAAAAGCCCAGCGGTCCCCGCGCATCCGCCGCTCAATCTCGAGCACGCGATCAGCGTTCTGCTTTGTCAGCACGGGCGGCTCGAACAGCGCGCCGGACGTCACCTGATGCACTGGGCGGCAACCACCAAGAACGCCGATGGAAGCGTGGACTATTTAGTCCGCACCCGCGTGCACACCACGCACGGCATGGAACGCAATTTCGAATCCTGCGTGCGCGTCCTCGCTAACCGCACCCTCAAACTGATTCGCTAGCTGATCAGCTCGCGCTCCACCATCACGGTGCGCGGATCGATCAGATGCTTGTTAAGCCCGAGCATATCGGCCGGCACGCCCAGCGCGAACGCGACCAGTTGCGGAAGATGGAACGTCGGCAGATCGGTGCGGCCCCAGCGCGCGGCCGAATCTTGCTGGTAGCCGTCGAGCGCGAGATGGCACAGCGGGCACGGCGTGAGCACGGCCTCGGCGCCATGATCCTTGGCCATGCGCATGTTCTGTCCGACCATGTTGGCGGCGACGTCGTCTTTTTCGAGCTGGATGTGGAAGCCGCAGCAGCGCGTCTTGCCGGCGTAGTCGATCGCTTCGCCGCCGATCGCGGCGATGATGTCTTCGAGCGAGTGCGGGTTGCGCGCCGACTCCCAGCCGTTGACGCTTTCCGGGCGGATGATGTGGCAGCCGTAGAACGGCGCGACTTTGAGGCCGTTGAGCGGGCGCACGACCATCGAGCTGAGCTTGTCGAGGCCGATGTCGTCGATCAAGCAGCCAGAGCAGGTGGCGAACCGTCACGTTGCCCGAGTACTTGGCGCCGAATTTGCCGAGGATCGAGTTGGCTTGCGCCATGTGCTCTTCGCTCTCGAGCAGTTCTTTGTTGGCGGCGCGCATGTGGCCCGGTGCAGGTCGAGCAGATCGTGATCACGTCGTCGAGGCCGAGCGCTTCGGCTTGCGCGTACGTGCGGGCGTTGAGCACGCGCGCCACGTCGCGGTTGACGTCGTTGACGACCGAGGCGCCGCAGCACGACGCCGCGGTGAGTTCGATCAGCTCGATGCCGAGCTTTTCGGCCAGAAGCATCGTCGAGTTGAAGAGTTCTTTGCACGACTCTTTGGCGACGCAGCCGGGGAAGAAGCCGTAGCGCTTGGACTCGCGCGAGCGTGTCTTCTTGTGCGAATCGAGGGCCTGCTCTTCGGGAAGAAGTGTCGTTGACATGAGTTAAACCGGGACCTCCAGGGACTCGAAAATAGTGCGGACTTCGTCGACTTTCGGAATCGGCTTCTGCGAGGGAAGCCCCAACATGGGAGCGGTTCCGCCGACGGCCATCTCAGCCGGCGTCAGCTTGCCGCGGGCGACCATGCGCAAGCCGAGCGGGGCGACTTTGAGCAGACCGCGGACGTTGAAGCGGCCGACGGTGCCTTGGATGACTTCGGTTTCGGCCAGCATGCCGGTTTGCTTGATCGTCTTCGACACGACCAGCGCGTGGCGCGGACCGCGCTCGTTCATCATCACCTTGTCGCTGATCGCCGCGCGCTTCACGTCGATGATGCGATCGTTGGGATCGACGTGCTTCGGGCAGTACGAGCACGCGTAGCAGTGCGCGCACAGCCACAGGTAGTCTTCGCTGATCTGCGCGATGCGTTCTTTGCGTTGGCCGTCGCGCACGTCTTCGATGAAGCGGTAGGCGTACGCGATCGCGGCCGGGCCGGCGAACGCCGGATCGACGCTGACGACCGGGCAGAGCGCGTAGCACGTCGCGCACATCACGCAGTTCGCCACCTCGACGAGCTTCTTCATGTCTTCGGGCGAAACGCGGCGTTCGGTCGGATGATCGGCATCCGCATCCTTGGGTTGCAGATATGGCTTGAGACGTGAGTACTTGTCCCAGAACGGGTCCATGTGCACGACCAGGTCTTTCATCGGCTGGAAGTTCGGCATCGGATCGACCGTGATCGAACTGTCGGCCTTGATGACGTCCTTGCAGTGGGTCTTGCACGCAAGCCCCGTGATGCCGTTGATGTTCATCGAACACGAGCCGCAGATCGCCGAGCGGCACGAGCGGCGGAAGCTGATCGAACCGTCGACTTCGGCCTTGGCCGTCTCGAGCGCGTCGAGCACGGTCGTCGTCTCGGGAACGTCGACTTCGACGTGATCGCGATGCGGAACGGTGTCGACGGCTTCGTCGAAGCGGAAGAGATCGAGTTTGATCTTCGCCATGTTAGTAGGTTCTCACTTCGGGTTCGAACTTGGTGATGGTGACGCCGCGCGAGTAGTCGAGACGCGGCGACCCGTCGGCTTGTCGCCACGCGAGCGTGTGCTTCATCCAGTTCGCGTCGTCGCGTTCGGGGAAGTCGGTGCGCGCCTGCGCGCCGCGCGACTCCGTGCGCTCGAGCGCGCCCTTGGCCAGCGCCAACGCGGCGTCGATGAGGAAGTCGGTTTCGAACGTCGAGACCAGATCGGTGTTGAACGTCTTGGATTTGTCCATCACGTACACGTTCGCGTCGAACTCTTTGCGCACGCGATCGAGATCTTGCACGGCTTTGGCGAGGCCCGTCTCGTCGCGGAAGATGAAGGTGTTTTCGCTCATCGTTTCGTTCATCGCGTGGCGCAGCTTCGGCGCGCGCTTGCCGCTGGTGCGCGCGAGCAGGCCGCGAACGCGGTCTTGCTCGGCTTGAGCGTCTTGTCCGAAGGCGTAACGTCGCCGACCTTCTTGATGTACTCGACCGCGTGTTTGGCCGCGCGCGCTCCGAAGACGATCGTCTCGAGCAGCGAGTTGCCGCCCAGGCGATTGGCGCCGTGGACGCTGACGCACGCGCATTCGCCGGCCGCGTAGACGCCGGGAACGCGCGTCGCGCCCCACTTGTCGGTCTCGATGCCGCCCATCGTGTAGTGCGCGCCGGGCAGAATCGGGATCGGCTCGTTGACCGCGTCTTTGCCGGTCGCGTCGAGCGCGAGTTCGCGAATCTGCGGCAGGCGTTCGAGAATCTTTTCGCGCCCGAGGTGGCGCATGTCGAGCAGCACGCAGCCGTCGACGCCGCGGCCTTCGAGAATCTCGGTCCACTCGGCGCGCGAGACGACGTCGCGCGAGGCGAGTTCGCCCTTGTTCGGCGCGTACTTGAACATGAAGCGTTCGCCCGCGGCATTGAGCAGATAGGCGCCTTCGCCGCGCGCGCCTTCGGTCATCAGCACGCCGTTTTCTTTGAGCGTCGTGGGATGGAACTGCATGAACTCCATGTCCATCAGCGGGATGCCGGCCTTGTACGCGATGCCCATGCCGTCGGCGGTCGAGGCGTAGCCGTTGGTCGTCTTGAGATACATGCGTCCGGCGCCGCCGGTCGCGAAGATCGTCGCCTTCGCGGCGATCAGTTCGAGCTCGCCGTTGCGCATGTTGTAGGCGACCACGCCGGTACCGATCCCGTCGTCGATCGCAAGCGCGGTGCAGAAATACTCTTCGTAGACTTTGACGCCGAAGCGTTCGAGCTGCTCCCACAGCGTGTGCAGAATCACCAGGCCGGTAACGTCGGCCGAGTAGCACGTGCGCGGGGTGCCGGCGCCGCCGAAGGGGCGCTGCGCGATGCGGCCGTCGGGCATGCGCGAGAAGATGCAGCCGCGATGTTCGAGCCAGATGATTTGGTGCGGGCGCATCTTCGCACATCGCTTCGATCGCGTCTTGGTCGCCGAGATAATCGGAGCCCTTGACGGTATCGAAGGCGTGCGCTTGCGGCGAATCTTCCTCGCGGTTGCCGAGGGCGGCATTGATACCGCCTTGCGCGGCGCCGGAGTGGCTGCGCACCGGATGCATTTTGGAAACGATGGCGACATCGGCACCGCCTTCGGCAGCTTCCACTGCCGCGCGCATGCCTGCCAGACCGCCGCCGATGACGACGACGTCGTGCTTGATCATTGCTTCTTTATACTATCCGGCATGGAGGGGGGTCCCATGACTATTATCGTGCGGGAGGCTCCTCGCCCTTGGAAGGCTCCTCGCCTTTGGTCCGGGAGTAGAAGCGGTACTGGTTCTTGCCCGCTTGCTTGGCCTCATAAAGGGCCTCGTCGGCGGCGAAAAAGAGGGTCTGGCCGTCGGTCCCGTCGTTGGGGAACATCGCGACCCCGATCGAGCTGGCCAGGCCGTTGCGGCGCAGCGCCGCCATGATGCGCTCGACGCCCCGGGCCGTCTGCTCCCTGTCGCTCTGGGCCATGACCATCACGAACTCGTCGCCGGCATAGCGGGCGATGATGTCGCCCTTGCGGGCGTTCTTCTTGAGCACCTGGGCGAAGCGCTTGAGCGCCAGGTCGCCCAGGCTGTGGCCGCCGGAGTCGTTGATCTTTTTGAGGTCGTCCAGGTCCAGGATGACGAAGGCAAAGGGCGTGTCGTAGCGCTCGGAGGTGTGCAGCTCGCGCTCGAGCAGCTCGTTCAGCGCCCGCCGGTTCGGGATACCGGTCAAGCTGTCGGTGTGGGCCAGGCGCTGCGTCTCTTCGAGCAGCCGGCGCGTCTCTTCGTAGAGCCGCGCGTTCTCAACCGCGATCGCGGCTTGCGAAGCAAAGTCGAGTATTACGCGGAGTTGATTCTCGGTGATTTCGTTGCCCGGCGGATCGTCGGCGTAGAGCATGCCGCGCACGACGTCGCGCGCGACCAGCGGGGCGACGCAGAACGAGCCGCGCGATCTTCCAGCGGCGAGTCGGGGTCGTCGTGGGTGCCGTATGCGAGCTGCAGGTTGCCGTGTGAGACGTCGGCGAGCGCCGAATCGGGCCGGAACTCGTGCGGGTCAACGGCGTGATTCACGGTGCCGTTGTCGTCGCACTCGAGCCGGCGAATGATCGTATCGTCCTCGACGACGTCGAAGAGCATGACCCGCTTGAACTTGAGCGCCTCGACCACGCCGCGCAAGACCATCGAGAGGATGTCGTTGATCTCGAGGGTCGAGTTGATCGTGGAAAAGACCTGTTGCAGAACGAAGAGTTCGGCGTTCTGTTGTGCGTACTCGTCCCGCTCGGCCTCGAGGATCGCGATGCGACCGCGCAGCCGCTCGAGCTCGTCAAGGAGTTCGGCGGCGTCCGGAGGGCCTGCGGACAGGTTGGGGCTCATCGTTTAAGGTAACGTCTAGCTTTCCGGTATTCTTTAGGTCAGGCTACAAAGATTTGCAACAGTTCGTCCATCTTCACGTCCACTCGGAGTATTCGCTGCTGGACGGGGCCTGCCGGGTCGACCGCCTCTGCCGGAAGACCGCCGAGGGAGGCGCCCCGGCCGTCGCCCTGACCGACCACGGCGTGATGTACGGGGCGATGGAGTTCTACTACGCCGCCCGGGACACCAGCCTGACCCCGATCATCGGCTGCGAGGCCTACATCGCCCCGCGCGGCCGCTTCGACCGGACCGTGCGCGAAGAGGCCCACGTGACGCTGCTGGCGGCCGACCTGATCGGCTACCGCAACCTCACCGCGCTGATCTCCAAGGGCTTTCTCGAAGGCTACTATTACAAGCCGCGCATCGACCTGGATCTCCTGGCGCAGCACCACGACGGCTTGATCGTGCTCTCGGGCTGCATGTCGGGCATGGTCGCCGCGCCGCTGCTCAAAAACGACTACGAGACCGCGGTCAAAAACGCCAAGACCTACGTCGACATCTTCGGCGACCGGTTCTACATCGAAGTCATGCGCCACGGCATGCCCGAAGAAGACGTGATCAACACGGGCTTGGTGAAAGTGGCGCGCGAACTGGGTGTGCCGATCGTCGCGACCAACGATTCGCACTATCTCGATCAACGCGACGCGCCGGCGCACGACGTGCTGCTGTGCATCGGCACCGGCAAGACCGTCTCGGATACCAGCCGGATGAAATTCTACTCCGACCAGTTCTACGTCAAGTCGGCAGAAGAGATGTACGAGCTGTGGAGCGATCTTCCCGAAGCGTGCGAAAACACGGTCAAGATCGCCAACCGCATCGACATCAAGATTCCCGAAAAGATCTTCCACCTGCCGCAGTTTCCCGTGCCGCAAGAAACGTCCAGCGCACCCGAACGCAGTGCCGAAGAATACTTGCGCGAGATTTGCGAAGCGGGGCTGATCGATCGTTATGGCGCCGAGCGCGCGGCGAACGACGCGGCCCTGCGCAAGCGCCTGGACTACGAGCTCAACGTCATCAACACGATGGGCTTCGCCTCGTACTTTCTCATCGTGTGGGATTTCATCAAGTACGCGCGCGATCACGATATTCCGGTCGGTCCAGGCCGCGGTTCGGCGGTCGGTTCGGTGGTGTCGTATTGCCTGAAGATCACCGATCTCGACCCGCTCAAGTTCAATCTGTTCTTCGAGCGCTTCTTGAACCCCGATCGCATCTCGATGCCCGATATCGATACCGATTTTTGCGTCGATCGGCGCGACGAAGTGATCGCCTACGTCACCGAAAAGTACGGCAAGGATCGCGTCGCGCAAATCGTGACCTTCGGCACGATGGCCGCGCGCGCGGCCGTGCGCGATGCGGGCCGGGCGCTGGGCGTGCCGCTGCCCGATGTCGATAAGGTCGCGAAGATGATTCCCTCGGGTCCGGGCGGCCTCTCGATCGAGGAAGCGCTCGAGCAGATTCCCGAACTGAAGATGGCCTCGGCGAGCAGCCCGCAGATTCGCAAACTGCTCGACACGGCCAAAGACATCGAGGGCTTGGCGCGCAACGCCGGCACGCACGCGGCGGGCGTCGTGATCTCGGCTGGGCCGCTGATCGACTACGCGCCGCTGGTGAAATTCAACGACGGCGGCGTCAACACGCAATTCGACATGATCTGGGTCGAGAAGATCGGCCTGCTCAAGATGGATTTCTTGGGCCTGCGCAACCTCACCGTGATGAATAGCGCGGTCGATGAAATCCGGCGCACCGTCGATGCCGCGTTCGAACTGGCCAAGATCCCCGACGACGACAAGCGGACCTACGAGATGCTCAGCCGCGGCGACACGATGGGCGTCTTCCAATTCGAGTCCGACGGGATGAAGCGCGTCTGCACCGAGCTCAAGCCCTCGCGTTTCGAAGACATCATCGCGCTCGTTGCGCTGTATCGTCCCGGGCCGATGGAATGGATTCCGCAGTACATCAGCAACAAACACGGTCGCACGAAACCGAAGTATCTGCACCCCAAACTCGAGCCGATTCTCGCGGAAACGTACGGCGTGGCAGTTTACCAAGAGCAGGTCATGCAGATCGCGCGCGATATCGCCGGCTTTACGATGGGGGAAGCCGACGAGTTGCGCAAAGTCATGGGGAAGAAGCAGAAAGACAAGATTCCCGAGTACCGCGAGAAGTTCATCGAGGGCGCCAAGGTCGACGTCGGATATCAATCGCGATCTCGCCGACAAGATCTTCGCCTTCATCGAGCCGTTCGCGGGCTACGGCTTCAACAAGTCGCACGCGGCCGCGTACGCTTGGATCAGCCTATCAGACCGCGTATCTCAAAGCCAATCATCCGCTGCAATACCTGTCGGCGCTGATGACCTCGGTCAAAGACAAGACCGATAAGCTGGTCGAGTACATCGACGAAGCCAAGAAGATGGGCATCACGGTGTTGCCGCCCGACATCAACGAGTCGCTGATCGACTTTGCGGTGGTCGGGGATCGCATTCGCTTCGGTCTTGCGGCGGTCAAGGGCGTCGGCGAAGGCGCGGTGCGCAGCATCATCGAGACGCGCGAGGCCGACGGAAAGTTCACCGATCTCTTCGATCTTGCCAAGCGCGTCGATGCAAAACAAGTGAACCGGCGCGTCTTTGAGGCGTTGATCAAGTGCGGTGCGCTCGACGAACTGACGGGAAACCGCGCGCAAAATCTGGCTGCGCTCGACGTGGCGCTGGATTTGGCCGCGCACGCGACCCGCGAAAAGGAGCTCGGACAGGTCTCGCTCTTCGGTGACGCATCGGAGCATGCGCCGTCGCTGACGCCGACGTTGCCCATGATCTCCGCGCCGACGACGCGCGAGATGCTTGGCGTGGGAGAAGGAGACGCTCGGGATCTTCGTCTCCGGGCATCCGCTCGCCGACGTCCAAGGTCTGCTGGTGCGCGGCGGAGCCACGCTGATGAAAGACTTGCGCGCGGTCGACGACGATGCGCTGGTGACCGTTGCCGGCATGGTCACCTCGGTGCGCCGCACGCTCACCAAGTCGGGTCAGCAGATGCTCATCGCGCAACTCGAAGATACCAGCGGCGCCTGCGACGTCGTCGTGTTCTCGAAGATGTATCCGACGGTGCAAGGGCTCTTCACCGAAGATGAAATCCTCGTCGTGAAGGGACGTCTACGGCTGCGCGAGCGGCCCGGCGCCGCGCCCGGCGAAGAAGGACCGGTCGAACTTTCGGTGAGCGCAAATGACGTCAATGTGTTCGAGATCCCGGCGCGAGTCGCTCCGTCGGTGCCGGTGCGTGAATGGCACGTCGAGGTGGGCTCCCGCGATCAGATCGATCGCCTGGCCGCGCTGGTCGACGATTGGCCCGGTCACGTTCCCGTCACGATGCACGCGAGCGGCCGCTCGCAGCGCCTCACACGCACGGTCGCGGCGGATCATCGGCTGCGCAGCGAGCTCGAGCGCATCTTTGGACGCGGGAACGTAAGGCATGACGCTTAGCGTGATGCCGGCCGCCGAACGCATGCGCTCGGCGCGAACGCGGCGCGACGGTTGGACGCCGTCGCCGGAGCTCATCGCGTCGGTCGCGGAGATTCTTGCCGGGGTGCGCGCACGCGGCGACGCTGCGCTGGTGGAATACACGCGGCGTTACGACGACCCGAACTACGATCTCTCAAAATTGCGGGTGGCAATTCCGATGCAAGAGGGCGCGCGCGCGCTGGTGCCGCCCGAGATTGCCGACGCGTTGCGGCTGGCCAAGGATCGCATCACGCGCTTCCACGAGCGACAGCGGCCCGCGGATCTCTCGTATGTCGATGAAGACGGAACACGCTACGGCCTGCGCTACCGCCCGCTGGATTCGGTCGCGGTCTACGTGCACGGCGGACGCGCGGCTACGGCATCCGCGGTGTTGATGAGCGCCGTGCCGGCCAAGATCGCCGGCGTATCGCGCATCATCGTGCTCTCGCCGCCGCGCAACGGCGGCACCGTCCATCCGGCCGTGCTCTATGCCTGCAGTTTGTGCGACGTCGACGAGCTCTACGCGGTCGGCGGCGCGCATGCGATCGCCGGCGCCGCCTACGGAACCGACTCGATTGCGCGCGTCGACAAGATCGTCGGCTGGGGCGGGGCGATCGTCAGCGAGGCCAAGCGGCAGATCTACGGTGTGTGCGGCATCGACGGGCTTTCCGGGCCGCCCGAAGTGCTGGTCGTTGCCGACGACGGCGCCAGCAGCGAATACGTCGCCGGCGAATTGCTCGCGCAGGCCGAGCGCGAGCCGTTTGCGCGGGTAGCAGTGCTCTCGGAATCGCGTCCGCTCTTAGAAGCCGTGGCGCAACTGCTCGATACGTTCGACGTGCGCACCCTCGCGCACGGCGAAACCCTGCGGCAGGTGATCGAGGGCGCGTGCTACCTGCTCCACGCGCAGAACCGCGCCGAGCTCCTCGAGGCGATCGAAACGATCGCGCCGGAGCGTCTCGCGCTCCAAGTGCGCGAACCCGAACCCTATCTCGCGCGCGTGCGTCGCGTCGGGACCGTGCTCGTCGGCGACATGACGCCGCTGGCCTCGGGCGACTATTTGGCCGGCACGAACAACGTGCTTCCCGCTTCGGGTACCGCGCGCTTTGCGTCGGGTCTCCGTCTGGACGATTTTTTCCGCAGTTTCAGCGTCGTCGAGAATTCGCGCGAGCGCATGCTGCATGACGCGTTGCCGCTCGCGGCGCTGTGCGATTTCGAAGATCTTCCGCATCACGCGCAAACCTCGCGGATGCGTAGCGGCGGATGAAAACGGCATGAAACTCGTAGCCTTCGACCTCGACGGGACGCTGGTCGGGCGGGATCTCGTGATACGGCCGCGCGTCCGCGCGGCGATTGCGCGCATGCTCGAGGCCGGCATCCAAGGCTGCATCGTCACGGGACGGATGTATCAGGCCGCCGTTCCCTACGCGCGCGAACTCGGTTTCGATGCGCCGGTGGTGTGCTATCAGGGCGCGGCGATTGTCGATCCCACTAGCGACGAGGTGCTGCGCGATACGCCGCTCCAGAACGAGACGGTCGGCGACGTGATTACGATCGCCGCTGACGTCGAACGTGCACTTGCAGCTCTATCGCAACGACGAATATTACTGCGAGCAAGAGAACCGCTTTTCGCAGCTCTACGCGCAACTCTCGGGCGTGAACCCGATCATCGTACCCTCGCTGCGTGAGGCGTTTGCGTTCAGCCCCGCGACCAAAGCGGTCGTGATCGACGATCCGCCGCGCGCCGCCGAAATGGCGGCGCTTTTCACGCAGCGGCTCGGGCAAGCAAGCCTACGTGACGCGCAGCTATCCCGAGTTCGTGGAGATCCTCGATCCCCACGTCGACAAGGGCGAGGCGTTGCGCTTTGTGGCCGCGCGTCTGGGCGTCGAGATGCGCGACGTCGCGGCGATCGGTGACTCGTGGAACGACGCGCCCATTGTTGGAAGCGGCCGGATTCGGCATCGCGATGGGCTCGGCGCCCGACGAGCTGCGCAAGGTCGCCAAGGCGGTGGTGGGCGACGTGCAGGACGACGGCGTGGCCGAAGCCATCGAGCGTTACGTGCTCGCGTGAAAAAGGGCCGCCCGCAACCACGCCGCCGTCGCGCATCGCCGGCGCGGCGCTTGCGCCCGTTCTGGTTTCTCATCGCCATCGCGGTGGTGCTCGCCGGGATCGGCGGCTATGTGCTCGCGACCTGGCCCGCGCTCTATCCGCACACCATCGAGGTCGACGGTAATCACACCGTTCCTGAAGCAAGCCATCATGGACCGCGCGCAAATCGATCTGAGCAAGAACATGTGGCTGCAGAATACCCGCGCGATGGTAGCACGGGTCGAATCACTTCCCTACATCGATCGCGCGGTGATCCACCGGCAACCGCCCGACACGATCGTCATCACGGTGACCGAGCGCACACCGTATGCGTTTGTGGACGATCGCGGCGAGCGCGTCACGATCGATCATCGCCTCCGCGTGCTGCAGAACGGTGCGCCACCCGATCTTGCGGACTCGCTACCCGCTTTTGTGCTCGTGCTGCCCCAGGCCGCCGCCGTGGGGACGACGATCGATGATCCCGATCTGCAAACGCTCGTGGGCGACGCCGACGCGCTCGCTGCCGCGCATCTGGATGCGCGCTCGTTAGGCTTCGACCGCTTCGGTGATGTCACCGTGCAACTGCGCAGCGGCATTACCGTACTGCTCGGCGATCGCAGCGGCAGCGAGCAGAAGGTCGCGCTCATTCGACCCGATTCTGGAAAAAGTCGAGCGCGGCAAGCGTAGAGTTGCCGCGCTCGATTTGCGAGCGATGACCACGCCCGTGGTCGTCTACGCGAAATAGGCGAGGGTCCTAGCGCAAGACCACGCCGTTTGCGATGAATGTGCCGTTGCTGTAATAACCGTAGATGGCGATGCGATCGCCGCGGTGGGGCGTGGCACCGGTCGGGTGAATCACGGTGCCGTTCTTGAGATCGATCGTCTGCACGTCACCGTCCTGACGTTGGATCTCGACGCGATACGCGCGAAAGTGAACGACCTCGCCGAGAATGACGTGGCGCCGATCATATTGATAGCGATCCCACGCCGGCTGCCAGGTTGTGTAGGTGGGTCCGTATCCATACTGTTGCGCGGACGCGCTCGGCGCGAACGCTGCCGAGAGGCCGAGTAAGAGAGCGAGCGTCGCGAAGGCTGTAACAAGTGTTCGTTTCATGCATAAGAAACGGGCGCCCGATCATTTGCGGTGCGCCCGTTTGCCGTTTCTCATCACGTTCTCATCGAACGCATCAAGCGTGTTAGTGGTTGGTGAGATCGAGATAAACCATGACGGCACCCTTGATCAGCGAGAGTTTGAGTTGATCGCCGGGTTTGATTTTGTCAAAGTCGACGGAATCGCGCCCTGCGGCGAGCGTGGTCTCCGCGCCGTTGTCCATCGTCACCTGAATATGTTTGGCATCAACAAGCTTTTCGACTTTGCAGTTGTAGGTGCCGTCGGGTATCAGCGATGCATCGATATTGGCGGCAAGCGCGATCGCTGGCATCACGAGAGCCGTTAGGAGGGCGACGAGACTGAGCTTCTTTTGCACGGTTACTCCAGAAAAAAGGGTGAGTTTAACTAAGGGATGGCTTAAACTAAGAGCCTTGCCTAGGGAAGTTTTCGTCTAATTTGGGGTGTTTGGCTTAAGATGATAGCGCAATTGTGTGTGGGTCTTCTAGGGCCCCGCTGCCAGAAGGTGCGCCATCCTCAAAGGCCACTTGGCCAGTGTGGAACTGCCCGACCATCTCGCGAAGCTCGCTGGCTTGCGATTGGACGTCGTCGGCGCTAGTGGCCATGGTGCCGATGGCCTCGGAGTTCTTCTCGCCGAGTTCGCTCGACTGCTCGATGCGAGTACCCAGCGCCTTGATCGACCCGCCTGTGCTCCGTGGAGGCTCGCGCCACCTGCGCGGTGCGGTTCTCGATTTCGGAGACGCTCTCGAGGATCTGGTTCGAAGTAATAGCCTGCTCACGCATGGTCGCCGCGGCCTCGTGGGTCATGGCCCCCATCTGTTCGCTTGCCCTGGCAAGTTCTTCTGAGGCGCGAGCCTGTTCGGTCGTCGCAACGTGATTTCGCTCACCAACTGTGCGACTTCCGTCACACGCGTGCTGATCGTTTCGATCATGGTCGTGACGTTGCGAGCGGACTCGGCATTGTTTTGGACGAGATTGTTCGCGCGCGCGGTCCGTTCGAGAACGGCCGACGTGCGGCGCTGAATGTCGGCCACGAGCGTGCCGATTTGCTTGGTGGAGCTGGCAGAGTTTTCGGCTAGCTTGCGGACTTCGTCGGCGACGACCGCGAAGCCGCGGCCGTGTTCGCCGGCGCGCGCCGCTTCGATTGCGGCGTTGAGCGCCAGCAGGTTCGTTTGATCCGCGATCTCTTCGATGAGGCCGAGAATCTCGCCGATCTGGCGCGAAGCGTGATCGAGGCTCTGCATCTCCGAGACGACGTCGGCGACGGTGTCGCTGATGCGAACCCATGCCTTTGGAGAGCGCGAGCACTTCGTTGCGGCCTTCGCGCACCTGTTGATCGGTGATGTTCGATTCGGAGCGAACGCGATCGGCGTTGCTGGCGACCTGCACGATCGAGGCCGACATCTCTTGCGTGTTGGCAACGGCTTGTTCGACGACGGTGGCAAGGTTCAAGAGGTTCTGATCCATCTCTTGGATCGATGCGGTCATTTCAGCGACGGCGCTGGAGATATCCGAAACGCGGCGCGCAACGGCCTCGGCGTTATCGGCGACGGAGCCGGCGGCGCCGGAGAGATCGGCGGAATATTGAGCGCCTCGCCGAGCGCGGCCAGCTCTTCTTTGATGCGGCCGTCGACTTCGAGCGCGATATGATTGCTTTGCTCGCTGGCGCCTTGCACGGTGACGGCGACGCGCGCTGAATCTGACGGCATGATGCGCCGAAATGCGGTCGCCGAACTCGTCGACGCCGACGCCGAGGCGGCCAAGCAGATCGTGCCCGTGCCAGCTGATGCGCTCGCGAAAGATCGCCGTTGCCCATCGCCTCGAAGATGTCGACGCATGCGTCCGATGCTGCGTGAGCATCGTGGCGGCGGAACCAATGTCATGCAGACGATGACGATGACGATCGCGAGCGAGCAGGCCGCCGATCAAGGCGCGATAGCCGCGGTGCGCGCGGCGATCAAGCAATTTCGATACCGGTCTGCCGCCAGCGCGTTGAGCGCGTCAAGCATCGACTGTCCGTCTTGCGCTCTGCTTTTCGTAGGCAGGCTGGACGGGACCGTTAATCTGCGCGAGCGCGTCTTTGTTCTTGCCTTGCTGTAGCAGGCTCACGGCGGAGAGCGCTTGGAAATCGTAGCCGCTTGCGCTGGTACTGAACGCGTTGACCAGCGAGCCGATTTGCTTCGCGATTTCGTCGGTGTTGCTCGCGCACGACGAGTCGCAGGTCGTCCGTGCTCTTGCTCGCGCTCTTGGTCGGGCAGAAGATTGCGACCATCTTACGCGAGTCGTCGGGGAACTGTTTGACCAGCGTGTTTGCAAGGGCGGTTGCTTGGCGGCTGCGGCGGGGTCGGTGAGGTCGCGGCTTCGAGCGTCGCCGCGCGCAAGCTGTCAGCATCGGCGGCAACTTTCGCGTAGGCGAGCTGCCCCGCGATGACGCGTCGCTGAGCACTTCGGCCTGATTCGAAATCCCGTTCAAGGCCCAGAGCATCACTGGGACCATAAGCAATACGACGAGGATCACGAGGCCAAAGGCCATCATGAGCCCGCGTTCTAGACTTGTGCGGCGCTGTTCCATCATTAGCTTAATCGGCCGACCGGGGTGGGTATTTATTATTAGCAGCCTATCCCCAGCCCATCCGCATCCTTTCCTCAAGGAGTCGACGCCCTGGGCGCCAAGCCCTCTCGGTTCCCTACTTTTGATGCCCGCATGTAGTAGGGATTGCTCGTCGCCGGCACAATATATGGTGGTTATGAAGCACGAGACCGTTTGCGGGCTCGATATCGGGACGACCAAGACCTGCGCGGTCGTTGCCGTGGAAGGGCCGAGCGGGCTCGAGATCGTCGGGCGTAGGTGAGGCGCCGTCCCTGGGGATGCGCAAGGGGGTCGTGGTCGACCTCGAGGAGACGATCAAGTCGATCGAGGCAGCAACCGAGAAAGCCGAACGTATGGCCGGCTTCCACGTCTCGGACGTGTTCGTCGGGATAACCGGCGATCACATTCGCAGCACCAACAATCGCGCCGTGGTTGCAGTATCGGGCGACGACCGCGAAGTGCGCGGTGCCGACGTGCGTCGCGTCATCGACGCAAGCAAGATCATCAATATTCCCGCCGACCGTCAGATCATCCACGCACTGCCGCGCTACTTCACCGTCGACGGTCAAGAGGGCGTAGAGGATCCGATCGGTATGGCCGGCGGACGCCTAGAAGTCGACACGCATATCATCACCGGCGGTTCGACATTCATCACCAACGTGCTCAAATGCGTGCACCGCGCCGGCCTCGAAGCAGCGGGACTGGTCTTCGAACCGCTCGCGAGTTCGGCGTCGACGCTGTTGCCCGAAGAAAAACAAGTCGGCGTCGTGTTGCTCGACATCGGCGGCGGCACGACCGACATAGCGGTGTATTCGCTCGGCAGCGCGATTTTTACGGCGACGGTTCCGGTAGGCGGCAACATTCTAACCAACGACATCTCGCTGGGCCTCAAAACCTCGCTTGCGCGAAGCCGAAGAAGTGAAGAAGCGTTTCGGCGCCGGCGTTGCGCGATGACGGCGAGATGACGTTTAGCGTGCACGGGCTCGACGGCCGCACGAATAAGGATGCACCACGCAGCAGTTGCGCGCAGATCGTCGTGCCGCGCGTGCTCGAAACGCTGCGCATGGCCAAGCAAAAAATCGTCGAGAACGTTCCGCGCGACCTCGTTCTCGGCGAAGTGGTCATGACCGGCGGCGGCGCGCTTTTGCCGGGTCTCGAGCCGATTGCCGAAGACGTCTTCGGTTTGCCGGTGCGCGTCGGTTCATGCCTCGACCCTGATCGGGCTTACCGAAGCGATGAGCCAACCCCAGTATGCAACTGCGATCGGCCTGGTGCTCTTCGGTGCCAACGGCGAGTTAGAAGAGAGCAACGGCGCGCGGCGCAGCGGCGGATCGATGTTTACCAAAGTCCGACAGTGGTTCGCGGATCTTTGGAACTAGGATGCAGCCTCCATGGACAAACCTAAGCAACTTAATCTAAGCGAGGAGCAAGCTCGATGGCAGATGCACGGCGCTTTCAACCCGAACATGCCGCGTCGATCAAAGTAATCGGCGTCGGCGGCGGCGGCTGCAACGCCGTCAACCGCATGATCGAAGCGGGCCTGACCGGCGTGGAATTCTACGCGGTCAACTCCGACGTGCAGGCGCTGCGCAACTCGCTCACCGAGAACACGGTGCATATCGGCGGCGGCCAAACGCGTGGCCTGGGCGCCGGCGCGAACCCGACGCTCGGACGCGAAGCCGCCGAAGCCTCGCGCGAAGATCTCGCGATGGTTCTCGACGGCGCGGACCTGGTGTTTATCACCGCCGGTATGGGCGGCGGCACGGGCAGCGGCGCGGCCCCAGTGATCGCGGAAATCGCGCGCGAATCGGGCGCGCTGACGATTGCCGTCGTCACCAAGCCGTTCGCGTTCGAAGGCAAAAGCGCATGCAAACCGCCGAAACGTCGATCGCCGACCTAGAAGCCAAGGTCGACACGCTGATCACGATTCCGAACGAGCGCATTTTGCAAGTGATCGAAAAGCGGACGCCGCTCAACGAAGCGTTCGCCTACGCCGACGACGTGCTGCGTCAAGGCATTCAGGGTATCAGCGATCTGATCACCCAGCCGGGATTGATCAATCTCGACTTCGCCGACGTGAAGACGATGATGAGCGATGCGGGCAGCGCGATGATGGGCATCGGCGAAGGCACGGGCGAACATCGCGCCGCCGACGCCGCGCAAAAGGCGATCGCTTCGCCGCTGCTTGAGACGACGATCGAAGGCGCGCGCGGCGTGATCTTCAATATCACCGGCGGTCCGGATATGGCGATGTACGAAGTCAACGAGGCAGCCGAAATGATCAGCCGCGCGGTCGATTCGGACGCGCAGATCATCTTCGGTGCGTCGATCGATCCGATCGATGGCCGGCAAGGTTCGTGTGACGGTACTGGCAGCCGGTTTCGGTGCTCCGCGAGGAGCGTATCGCGCGCATCGGGTCACACATTCGAAACCGGCAAGCTGGACACCGTGACACCGGTCAACATGGACGACATCGAAGTTCCGGCATTCCTGCGCTATCGCGGCTAGCAAAGCAACCATGGACGACCAGGGCTTCAACGCCCGGGTGCTGGTCGACTCGATCAGCCCCGCGGGTATCCGTTTGACCACACTCGAGGTGCGCTTCCCGCGCTTCGTGCTGAGTGAATTTAACACGCATCGTGTTTTCAGTCGGAATAGCGCAAGCAGCCGGGCCATGCCAACCAGTAAAATTGTCGAACGAGTCCTGCAAAATCCCGCGATGCCGGTCGAATGGGGCGTAAATAAGCCGGGCATGTCGGCAAACGAGACGCTCACCGCGGAACAAGAAGAAGCGGCCAAAGCCGGATGGCTGCGGGCGCGCGATAGCGCTGTGGAGCACGTGCGGGATTTGCAGAAGCACAACGTGCACAAGCAGATCTCAACCGCATCATCGAACCATTCATGTGGCACACCGTAATCGTGACGGCGACAGAATGGGACAATTTCTTCAGATTGCGTCTGGCAGAAAATGCGCAGCCCGAGATTCGCGTTGCGGCGCAACATATGCGCGCGGCAATTGATGGCTCGAAGCCAAAGCCCGTCGCGGTCGGCGGCTGGCATCTGCCCCTGGTTCAAGAGGACGAACGCTCGCTTCCCATCGAGCAGTTGAAGAAAATCAGCGCTGCTCGCTGCGCGCGCGTGTCGTATCTCACGCACGACGGGAAGCGCGACATCGAAAAGGACATAGAGCTCTGCGCGCGTCTCTTAAGCGATCGCCATCTTAGCCCGTTCGAGCACGTCGCGACGCCCAGCGGCGACGGCGAATTTCACGCCAATTTCCGCGGATGGCGGCAAATGCGCAAGGAGCTGGAAGAGCAAGGCTAAGCCAAGCCTTAAGCGGGTATGATGAGCCTTGCTAGTACAAGGAGCAACCGCTATGTCGAAATTCGCACTCGCACTCTTTCTGTTCGCGGCCCTTACGCCGAGTGTCGCCAGCGCATGTAGCAATCTGTCGCTGGGAAGCGTCGGCGTCAAGAACATGACGAGCGACGGCAAGCTCAACTACTACCAGATCAACGGCGTGGTAACCAACAATGGCGCAAACCAGCCGTCAAGCACTCTGCAGGCAGTAGACATCTACAAAGGGCCTGTGAAGAAAGATTCCAAGTCGATCCCCCCGCTCAAGGCCGGTCAGTCGTTCACCTTCACGTATGTCTCGGATCGTTCGAGCGACGCAGGGAAGGGCACGTCGCATTTGCGCTTTATGCTCGATGAAAAGAATGGCTCGATGTGTACGGCGGCTTCGCCCGCAACCGTGACGTTCTGACGTCGTGAAGGGGGGCTGGGCCGCTCGGCCCATGCCCCCAAGTAGGGGCTCAGTGCCCGGCACGGTAGTGATTTGGACATTAAGGTCACCTTTATTTCCACTGTGTTGCAAACTCGTTTCCAATGTGCGATAAAGATGACCCAAGCGTCATATTGCCGCGGCGCCGGGAAAGTTTGCACCGTCAGGTGGGGTTACGGGTGTGCCTCTCTACGCTGAGCCTCGGGCTTTGCTCGAGGGTGAATTTCCTCTTAGCTCACCAGAAGCGCTAGCGCTGATACCGCACGCCTTGGCGGTCCGGCACGCGGTTCTTGCCAGCCGCGTCGACGGCGACGAGCTACACATCATCGTTCCGGCTCCCTGCGACGAGAGCCTCATCGACCGCGTGCACGCCCTGACCGGCCTACGCATCGTTGCGGCCGAGGCGCCGCGCGAAGCCATTCGCAATCGCATCGCCGGCTATTACGCGCGACCGGAGCTCGTGTCTGACGAACAAGCGGACGATCCGCCGGCGATACGTGCGGTCGATCGGCTCCACGAAATTGCGCTGCGGCTGCGCGCATCCGACATTCATTTAGAGCCGGTTCGCACCGGTGGCCGCGTGCGGCTGCGAGTCGACGGCATCCTCCGCGAGAGCGATCAAATGCCGCGCGAGCTTTTTGCGTCGATGGTTTCGCGCGTTAAACTTCTCGCGGCAATAGATATTGCCGAACGTCGCTTGCCGCAAGACGGACGCTACCTGCTTGAGCGAGGGGGTCGAACGCTCGACGCGCGCGTTTCGTCGATGCCGACGATTGCCGGGGAAAAACTGGTGATTCGTCTGCTCGACATGCAGGCGGAGGTTCCCGGGCTTGCTTCGCTTGGAATGAGTGCGGCGATGCTTGCGCGGTACCGGCAAGCGATCCACGCTGCTCACGGCTTCATCGTGGTCTGCGGTCCGACGGGGAGTGGAAAAACCACGACGCTTTATGCCTCACTGGCCGAGCGAAATCTCGATGGTCAGCATATCTGCACGGTAGAGGATCCGGTCGAAGTTCAGATGGCGGGCGTGGCGCAGGTACAGGTAAACGTGAAAGCGGGCCTGACGTTTGCCTCCGCGCTCCGCGCCTTTCTCCGGCAGGATCCGAACGTGATCATGCTCGGCGAGATGCGCGACGCTGAGTCGGCAAGCGTTGCATTGTCCGCCGCGCTGTCCGGTCAGCTCGTCATGACGACGCTGCATGCCGGCGATGCGCCTCGCGCGGTTGAGCGTCTGGTGGAATTCGGTTTGAATCGGCACACACTCGCGGCCGGGCTCTCGGCCATCGTGTCGCAACGGCTCGTGCGCCGGCTTTGCACGGGTTGCCGTCGCCACGTTCCCGGCGCGCGAGGTCCGGCGTTCGAGTCGTCGGGCTGTACCCGCTGCGATGGCTCCGGTTATCGCGGGCGCGTTGCCATCTTCGAGTTCTTACCGATGACGAATGCCGTTCGATCTGCAGTTGGGCGGGGGGAGACCGCTCTTGAGCTGGCTGAACTGGCGTCGCGAGCGGGCTACGAGCCGATGTTGACTGAGGGCTTGCAGCTCGTGGCTCGCGGCGAAACGTCACGAAGCGAACTCGAGCGCGTTCTCGGATCGGGCGAGGTGCAATGAGCGCGACAATTCCGCACATTCGCCTCGTTGACGTATTGCACGTTGGCCGCCAGCAAGACGCGTCAGATATCCATTTTGTTCCAGAGCTTTGTCCGGCGCTGCGCGTCGATGGCGAACTGCAGTTCCTTACCGGTTCGCCGCTGTCTGCGGAAGACACGATGGAAATCGCGCGCGCGCTTTTGGAGCCTGAGGCGCTAGCTCGCCTCGAGGCCGGCAATGATGTCTCCGCGACGCGGCTCACCGACGATCGACTCGTGCTGCGCGTCTACGCGTTTCGCGGGTCGCAGGGGTGTACGCTCGCAATTCGCTTGCTCGACAAGCGCATCCCAACGCTCGAATCCCTCCAGCTCCCGCCGGTCGTGGCGACGCTGGCGCAACGCGATCGCGGGTTGGTCATTTTCGCCGGACCGACCGGAAGTGGCAAGTCGACGTCGCTCGCCGCGCTCATCGCCGAGATCAACGCAGCCTCGGCTCGGCGGATTATTACGATCGAAGACCCGATCGAGTACCGGTACGACAGCCTACGATCGCTGATCACGCAGCGTGAAGTCGGCAGGGACACGCCGTCCTTCGCTGCGGGACTGCTTGGGACGTTGCGCGCCGATCCGGACGTGATAATGCTCGGGGAGATGCGGGAGAGCGCGACCATGCGAGCGGCGCTTACTGCGGCCGAAACCGGACATCTCGTCTTTACCACGCTCCACACGGGCAGCGCCGTCCAAACGATCGAGCGGATCACCGATGCGTTCGGCGGCGCGGAGCAGGCACAGGTACGGTCGCAACTAGCGCAGTCGCTGACCGCCGTCGTTTGCCAGCGCCTTCTTCCACGCAAACGTGGGCCCGGACGTCGCGCGGCCGTCGAAGTGCTTCTGGTCAACGACGCGGTTCGCGCGATGATTCGAGAATCGAAGACGCACCTTATCCGCAACGCGATGACCACAGGACGCCAACTGGGCATGCAGACGCTCGAGCATCACTTGAGCGAGCTCGTGCTGGGTAGCGAGATCGACCGCGATTCTGCACGGCGCGTGAGCGAGCGATTCGAGGACGTCGCGATTGACCGGCAGGTAGGGTAATCGAGCGTGGCATCGATCTACGCGTATACGGCACGCGACGGCGACGGAGGCTTCGTCGCCGGCTCGCTCAGGGCTGACAACCGTGACCAGGCGCTAGCGCATCTGCGCACTCGGACCTTGTATGTAACATCGATCGCCCCGGCGGATTCGGCGCCCGCGATGATCGGATCGATCGTCACGGGATGGCCCGTGTCGTCTGCCGCGCGCACCGCGTTCTTTCGTTCGTTTGCAACCTTGATTCGGGCGGGAGTGCCGATTCGACGGGCGCTCGACGTGGTCGTGGAGAGTTGCCGCGATGCTCGTTTGCGCGAAGCGTTGCGCTCCGTCTCGAGCGATATCGAGTCGGGCAGCGAGCTATCGACCGCGATGTCGAGGCGGCCACGTGAATTTCCGCGCCTCTTCGCCGCGATGATTCGCGCCGGCGAACTTGGGGGCGCGCTCGACGAGATCCTCGAACGTTTGGCGACGCTTCTCGAGCGTCATCTGGCGGTTCGCAAGAAGGTTCGTTCTGCGTTAGCCTATCCGCTTATTGTTGCGACTGCCGCACTGGCACTCGTGCTTTTTCTCGTCGGGAGCACGGTACCGGCATTTGCGTCGATGTTCGCAGAGATGCACGTAGCGCTGCCGTGGTCGACCCGGGTGCTCATCGCGGCCGGGGGAGCGTTGAAGAATCCCCTCGTTTGGGTTGGGCTTGCCGCGCTTCCGCCGGCGATCATCGCGCTGATCCGGGTCGGACGGCGGGAGGAGCGTATTGCGCTACGGATCGACCAGCTCTCGCTTGCAACACCGCCTTTTGGCGGGATTCTTCGCAAAGCCGTCGTCGCGCGGTTTTCGCGAACGCTCGGCACGTTGCTGCGATCCGGTGTGCCGCTGCTAGAGGCTCTGGACGCGGCGAATGACGTCGTCGAGAACGCCGTGTATTCGCGCCTCACGCGCGACCTCTCGGAAGCATTGCGCGAGGGAACCTCGATCGCAGAGGCTCTTGAACGCAGATCCCTGTTCGAAGGGCTGGTCCTTCAGCTCGTTCGCGTCGGGGAGGAAACCGGAACGCTCGACGCGATGCTGTTGCGCATTGCCGATTACTATGAGCTCGACGTGGAAACAGCAGTTGCAACTCTTGGCAGCGTGATCGAGCCGATTTTGATCATCGGGCTCGGCGCACTTGTCGGCCTCATCGTGGCCTCGATCCTGATTCCTGTCTACTCAATGATCGGAAGCATCAAATGATTGCCATTGACTCCGAACGCGAACGAACGATTCATGAGTATCGATACCTGTGCGCGCGTGGCGCCAGAAAATTTATGCGCGACGGTATTGACCGAAGGGATCTCGAGCAGGTCGCCGCGATCGGCTTGATCAAGGCAGCGGACCGCTTCGATCCAAGCATCGGCACGCCGTTCGAGGCGTATGCGTGGATGCTGGTGCTCGGTGAACTGATGCACTACGTGCGCGACAGCGAGCGGGCCGTTCGCGCACCGAGGCGTATGCGGGACCTTGAGCGCCGTTGCGGAGCGGCGGAGCGCGAGCTCTGGGCACAGCTTGGTCGCGAGCCCAAGGCGCAGGAACTGGCCCATTACCTTGGCGTGAGTGAGGGCGAGTTTCGCGAGATGATACGCTACCGTGATGAAGGCACGCCATTGTCGGTGGACGCCTTGCGCCCCTACGAGCAGCTCGCGTTATCGTACACGATCGACAGTCAGCTCGACCGCGTGCTCATCGAATCGGGACTCGCGTTGCTCTCAGAGGTCGAGCGCGAGATCCTGCGAGAGATTTACGAAAACGACACGCCCATTGGAGAGATTGCGCAACGCTTGGGATACTCGCGGCGGCATATCACGCGTTTGCATCGTGCTGCATTGCGGAAATTACAACCGCACGCACGTCCCATCAGCGCGTGATCTTGGCACTGAACTCTGTTGAGGGCGCAGGCCGGAAACGGAGGGCGGATGTCACGTACGGGAGAGCGCGGGTTCACACTGATCGAGATGATGATCGTCGTGGCGATCATTGCGATTCTGGTTGCGATCTTGGTCCCGAATTTTATGCGTGCCCGTGCCCAAGCGCAGACTGCGGCATGCGAAGCGAACCTCAAAGAAATTGCCACGGCCCTCGAGGAATACGAAACCGATCACGAGGCATATCCGGACGTTACGACGGCAACGAACGTCACCTCTACCGACACGAATCTCGGTCAATACTTGCGCCAAACGCCAATCGACCCGGTTGATCCGAGCGGTTTCTACCAGTACCAAGTCGCGAACTACAACACCGGAAATGCCAGCTACACGATCATCTGCCCCGGACAACACGACCCCGCGACCCTAGCGGCAGTCGGCGGGGGTACGTCGGCGACGCACATCCAGTACGCATCGGGGACTGGATTCACCGCCGTCGCGAGTCAATAGCATGAACGCGCTGATCGTGGCGTCGGCATTCGGCGCAGGTTTAGCGACGAGCATTGGACCATGCGTGGCGCCGCGCTATCTCGCCTTAGCAGCAATTGTGGCGGATGCAAGCGGACGCGCCAAGTGGTTGCGCGTTGCAGCCTTTGTTGCGGGATTGGTGCTCTGCTACGGCGTGCTGGCCGTAACGGCGTCGTTCATCGGAACGTTGGTGGCTTTCTCGCCGCTGATCTACCTCGGCCTTGCGGCATGCTTTTTGTACGTTGGTCTACGAGCGCTCGCCGTTCGCCAAAGCTGTACGCATCAGCGCCAGCAGGATCGCTCGGCCGGCAGGGCGCTGCTCACGGGCGGTGCACTGGGCTTGGTCGTTTCACCTTGCTGCACACCGATTGTCGCGACGATGGCCGGTGTTGCCTCGGTCTCCGGGTCGCCGCTTGCGTCATTCACGGTAGCGCTCGCGTTTGCGCTAGGACACATCGCGCCGCTCGCGAGCGTCGGTTTAGGGTTGCCTTGGAGTGCGCGGCTTGCCGCAGGTCCGGAGCTTCAAAGCGCGTCGAGCGTCATCGGCGCCGGCATATCGCTTGCACTCGCCGGCTATTATGGGCTTTTGGCATGATTGCGTGGAGATCATCGTTACGTCGATTGCTTCTCGTGTTGATCGCGCTCGCATGTGCGTGGCCGATGCTTCGTCCGGCGATCTCCTCCGCTTTGGTGACAAGGGGCGATGCGCTACTTTACGCTCGCGACACCCGCGCGCAAATGAAGTATCGCTTGGCCCTGCAGATTGATCCGGGAAATATTGTTGCTGCAGATCGCTATGTCTTCGCCGCATTTCTCCTGCGGACAAACGCTGAGCTCGAAGATGGCGTCAGGGTAGCGGATCTTGTGTTGCTCAATTACCCAGGTGCGATAAGGGTGCGCATGGATCGCGCCCTGTGCCTTCAACGACTCAGGAAGTATGCGTTGGCCGAGCGCGATTTCGAACGTGTCGGGGAACAGCGCGGTGACGTTCAAGCGCTGGCGCTGGCTGCGTCGGATGCGGCGAGATCTTCGGATTCGGCAAAGGCGAAGCGATTGTTGCGCCTAGCCGAACGTATCGACCCGAAATACACTCCCGTTCGAGTAGCACTGACGAGAGTTCGCTGATGGGGTCATCGACTGCTCTTGCACTCTTTGGCGCGTTGCTGCTCTTGCTGGCGATGGCGGCCCGTGCCCGAAGCGATGCCGTAACGCTGCTGCGGCCGGCGATTGTGATCCTGACTACCGGTGCGGTGTTGGCGATCCTCTTGGCCGATCGCCGCGGCACGCCGATCTCGGTCTGCGCTATTGCGGCCCTGGCGTGCGCCGTGGTGTCCGCCGCAAGCGATCTCGCGACGGGCTTGGTCTTCGATCGAGTAACGGTTATCGCGGCGATCGCGATTGTATTCGGGTCGGTCGCCGGCCGCTGCCCCTCCGTCGCGTTGATCGGTGCGGGCGCGTGTGCGGGCTCAATGCTGACACTGTATGCGGCAACGCGCGGGTGCGGCATTGGGCTTGGTGACGTAAAGCTCAGTGGCGTCATCGGCGCAGGGCTTGGTGGGGTAGCGTCTCTTGGAGCCATCGGCACGGCGTTTGTCGCCGGAGCACTTTGGGCGGCTCCACTGCTGATCTTCAAGCGCGTGCGGTCCGGCGACCGTGTTGCCTTTGCGCCGTTCTTAGCCATTGGAGCAATCGCGTGTACGGCCTTAGGCTGGTGAGCCGCGATGGCTGATTGGAAGCTGCTTCCGCTTGGCATCGATTTGGGATCGACACGCGCACGCATCGCGTGCGGTGAATCAAATCGCGAAGGTGCGGTTCGTATTCGAGCCATCGTCGCGCGCGACGTCCCCAGTGACGCCATTTCGCCGTTGCAAGTCGAACAACCCGAGCTCGTTGCAGCGGTAATCGAGGAGATGATCGCGGAGATCGGCACGCGCGAGCGCCGTTGCGTGCTTGCAGTTGGTGCTCCGGCCTGTGTCTTGCGTACCGTGCGTCTCCCGAAAATGAGCTGGCCAGAGCGACTGCGAGCAGCGCGCTTCGAGGCGCAGCGTTTCGCCGGTCGGGATCCCGACGAGGAAGAGGCCATCGTGCGCACCCATCCCGTCGACCGGTCCGCCGGTACTTTTGCGATCGGCGTTACGCAGCCGTTGAGCATCGACTCGCGCGTAGGCGCCGTTCGGTCGGCCGGATTGCGCGCTGTCGCGATCGACCACGATGCATTCGCGATGCGCCGAATCTTTCCCGATTGCGATGCGATCGTCGACGTCGGGTCGGAGCGCTGTAGTGTTCATCTTTTTGGAGTGTCGGGACCAATGTCGCTCACCACGCAAACCGGCGGGGCAACCATCACCCGCGGTATCGCCGCCGAGCTTTCGATCGACATGCCCACTGCGGAACGTCGTAAGCGTATCCTCGGCTGTGCCGGCGCGGGACAAACGGCGAGCGATGAAGTCGTGGCGGCGATTGCGTCACTCGTCGATCGAGCGCGGTCACGCGGTGCGGTCGCACGCATCGCCGTTACCGGCAACGGCGCGCGCCTGCCAAACTTCGCGCGCGACCTCGAAGAAGCCACGAGCGCGGTGACAGAAATGCCCGTTCCAGAGGTGCTGCACACCGGAGCCTATCCCGACGATGTGGTACGGGCCGCCGCGCCGGATTGGGCGCTGGCTGCGAGCCTTGCGCTGTGGAGCGTCGCAGCGTAGTGCGTTTCAACTATTTGCGCGACAGCGAGCCCGATGCATTCGAGTACCTTCGGCCGAGCCGAATTCCCGAGCCGCTGCGGACGCCGCTTGCGGCACTTGCTACGATTGTGGTCATCGTTGGCGCGTGGTGGGTCATCGAGCAGATGTTACTTGGGCAGGCGCGCGACGAGCTGCAACTGCAAACGTTGCGGCTGAATGCCAGTAAAGTCGAGCTGAGCGAACTCAAATTACGTAAGACCCGCGTGGAGGCGTTGCTCGCGATCGACACGCGGCTTCGCGAGATTCGTCGCTCTGGGGCGGCGCTTTCAAGCGGCGTTGCCGACATTGCCAATCACGTACCGGCGCGCGCCTGGCTTACAAGCATTGTACACGTCGACACCGGGATTCAGATCGACGGTCGCGCTGAAGGACTTGACGGCCTCAGCGATACGGTCGCCGATTTGATGTCGAGTTCGAGTGCAGCGTCTCCGGACCTCATTCGCGCGAGCAAAGAGAATCGCGATCGTTCGGGCACGATCGTCTCGTTTGAAGTGCGTGTGAGAGCGACGCGATGAAGGTGGGAGGAGCGCTCACGATGTCCGCCGGCATTCGGATCGTTTGGATGCTCGGTGCGGCGATATTCCTCGGCATCGGCGTTGGCCTCGTGTGGTGGCCGGCATCGCAGACAATAGCGGCGCTCAAATCGCAGGCAAAGAGCCTGTACGACGAAGCCAACCAGAACGAAGCCGATGTTCGGCATGCCGCCGAACTGCACTCGCTTGCCAAACGTGTGTCGGACGATGTGCGGGTGCTCTCAGGACAGGGCTCGCAAAGCGCGCTAACGGCTGCGACACTGAGCTTGCTCAATCGCGAAGCGCGTGCCTTCGGCATCGATGTGCGGTCGATCGTGCCGGCGCCGGCATCTTCGCCCACACCGCCCGTGCAGGGGAAAAGCGCTTCGAGTAGCGCCCTCGAGGGAACCCCAGTCGAGATCGATGTTCGTGGCAGATTTCGAGACGTGCTCGGCTTCGTCTCAGACCTGCCGCGTCACAATGTTCTCATCGATGTAAGCGACTTGAACCTTGCTGACGACGGAGACCGTTCGGTCAAGCCGGTTCTGAGTGCGAAAATTCACGCCACCGTTTTCCGCTATCGAGGCATCGCGGAAGAAGGGACGCAACATGCTTCCGGCACTTTATGACGACGACCGCCGCTCGCTCGCGCGGCTATCGACGATGTTGATTATCGCAGCGATCGGCGTATTGCCGCTGACAACACAGAGTTCGTCGGTTGCCGGTGCTGCCGACGTGCGTACGCAGGCAAATCTATCGGATCTTTCCCTACCACCACGTCTCACATTTCCGGCATATTCGGTCAGCCGGGATCCCTTCGTTCCCGAGCAGTCGATTCGCGCAAGGCTCGATGGCAGCGCGTTGCGCGTCGGACAAGGGAGCGAGATTGGAGTCGTCTTGCCGCCGAACGCGGGCGCCGAGCAAAATGGTACGATCGGCTCCATGAGCGGCGCATTGCCAAGCGCACCGATCGTTCGCGCGATCGTTCTCGGGAATCCGGCCCGCGCGCTCGTGGAGGACGGCAGCAGCGTACGCGTGCTGGGCGTCGGGGATCGCATCGGCGATCTTGCCGTCGCGTCCATAACCCCGGAGGGTATTACGCTCTCGGACGGGACGCGATTGTTGTTGGACGTGACCCATCGATGAGGATGTTGCTGTGCTGCGTGCTGTGCATGCTTCTCTGCGCGCGGGCGTTTGCCGGATCGAGCAATCTGATCACCATCGACGTTCACGACGCGGACATCAGCGACGTCATTACGCTCCTTGCCGCGCAATCGGGCGCGAACATCATGACCGACGCTTCGATCAAGCCGCAGCGAGTGACGATTCATTTGCGCAACGTCACCTTCGACCGGGTGCTCGAGGTGCTGGTTACGGCGAACGGACTTGCGGTCCATCGCGTCGGGAACGTCTTGATTGTCGGTTCCGCCGACGCGATGAACCGCCGCTATGTCGAGAATCAACCCAACGCCGGTGCGCAAACCGTGGTGTTGCGCCTAGCCCATGCGAATGCCGATGACGTTGCCAGGGAAATTGGACCGGCGCTCGCGGTCGGTACCGTGATCGTGCCCGATCGCCGTACGAGCGCGGTCGTAATCACCGGCGACGCGGATACGGTGGCGCGCGCGCAACGATTGATCGCGGCGCTCGATGCCGCGACCCTGGGCGGGGGAAGCGGAACTCTGACACGCGCCTATCGGCTCAATTACATTCGGGCGGACGATGCAATCAAAGAACTCAAGATACTCACTGCGGATGGATCTTACATCGCCGACAGCGAGCGTAACGAAGTGATCGTCGACGGGAACGACAACGTGCAGAGCACGGCGGTAAGCCTCTTTACGACGATCGATCGACCCGGTCCGCAGGTTATGTTTGAAGTCAAAGTGGCCGACGTGACGCCCCAAAACGACACCAGCAACTTTGGATTGGAGTTCGGCGGAACGAATCTGCAGGGAACCGTAACACCGGGCTCGACCTCGTATGCGTTTACCGGCGGTATGATTCCGGTTAACATGACTCTCAACGCCCTCATCTCGCTGGGACGTGCGCAGATTCTCGCGACACCGAAGCTCGTAACGCTGAACAATAGGGAAGCAGATTTGTTGGTCGGCGAGACGTACCCGATTGTGTTCAACACATCGGTGCTTGGCGGTCAGAACGTGCAATTCGTCGATGTCGGCGTGAAGCTGCGGCTGACGCCGACGATCGGCGACGACGGCACCGTAACAGCCGAACTTCACCCGGAATACAGCGAGATCGAAGGGATCACGTCGACGGGCTATCCGATCATCACCAATCGCAAGATCGATGCCACGCTTCGGGTCAATGACTCGCAGACGATTGTGTTGGGCGGCCTTATGATGGATACGTCGAGCGAGACGATCTCGAAGGTGCCTTGGCTAGCGGATATCCCGATCCTCGGCAAGATCTTTGCGAACAAGCAAACCGCGCACGAGCGCGACGAGATCGTTTTCCTCATCACGCCGCACGTGATCTATCCGGAGCAACCACCTCCGAGGAGGCCCTAAAGAAGGCTCGCTCGCGTCGAGCCGGGTCCCGCGCAAAAATGCCTATTTCCACAAGGAAAGTGGGGCTTTTTCGATAATCGGCTTGGTCAATTAGTTGCCCTATTTCCGAAAGGACAGTATGACCAAGAACGAGTTAGCTCGTGAGCTCGCCGAAGAGTTGGAACTCCCGCGCCGCCAGGTCGTCGACCTGATCGAAGCGATGCTGGAGAAGATCACCGACGTGCTCAAGTCGGGCGATAAGGTCCAGCTTACCCCCTTTGGCCAGTTCAAGGTTCGGGACCGCGCGGCTCGCATCGCGCGCAATCCGAAGACGGGCGAGCCGATCAAAGTCCCGGCCAAGCGCGTGCTCAAATTCATTCCCGGCCGCGTGTTGAAGGAAGCCGTCGGTACCGCCAAGCGCGGTAGCGGCGCCGCGAAGAAGTCGTCGGCCAAGAAGCCGGCGGCCAAGAAATCGACGGCGAAAAAGGCTCCCGCTCGCAAGGCCGCGCCGGCTCGCAAAGCTGCCGCGAAAAAGACCACGACTCGCAAAAAAGGCCGGTAAAGCTCAGCGCTTCGTCCTTTGAAAAGCCGCCCGAAAGGGCGGCTTTTGCGTTAGGAGGAGACGTTGAGCGCCGGTCGCGATTTTGCGAAGAGCGCAACCGTGGCCACATTAAAGGCAGGAATGTCGTCGGGTTTGCGGCTCGTGACCAGGTTACCGTCTTCCACGGTCATCCGGTCGACCCAATTTCCACCGGCATTACGGATATCGGTCCGCAGCGACGGCCATGACGTAAGCGTCCGATCCCGCACGACATTAGCCTCGACCAGCATCCATGGGCCATGGCAGATCGCCGCGATGGGCTTTCCCGCCCGAGCGAACTCGCGCACGAATTCGACCGCCTGCTCATTGAGTCGCAACGTGTCGGAATTGACGACGCCGCCGGGCAACAGCAGCGCGGCATAATCCGCGCCGTTTGCTTGTGCCAGCGGCAGGTCGACCGGGAAGACATCCGCCGGCGTCAGGTGCTTCCAGCCGCGCACGCCGTCATTGCGTGGCGATATCAGCACGGTTTCCGCGCCGGCTTCGTTGAGTGCTTCACGAGGAGCGGTCATCTCGATTTGTTCGAATGCGTCTTCGACTAAGATCGCGACGCGCAGTCCTTCTAATTCCTTTGCCATAGTGGACGCATCGTACCCGGCCATGCCGCGGATTACCGCTGGCAGGCGCTGCACTGCCCGCTCCGCAGGCGCAAGCTGCATATGCCGCTAAGAGAGCTTGGGTGTTCCGCTACCTCACAGCGGGCGAATCCCACGGACCCGCGCTCGTCGGGATCCTCGACGGGCTGCCCGCGCATCTCCGACTCGACGTCGAACGCATCAACGAAACCCTGGCGCGGCGCCAGGGCGGCTACGGCCGCGGCGGGCGCATGAAAATCGAACGCGACGAAGTCGAATTTCTCGCCGGCGTACGCGGCAGCGAGACGCTCGGTTCGCCGATTGCCGTGATCGTGCGCAATCGCGATTACGAAAACGTGCGCGCGCTGATGGATCCGATCACCGGCGCCGGCAAACCGCTCACCAATCCGCGACCCGGCCACGCCGACTACGCGGGCGCGCTCAAATATCGTCAGCGCGATCTGCGCAACGTGCTCGAACGCGCGAGCGCGCGCGAAACCGCGATGCGCGTCTGCCTCGGCGCGATCTGCGCGCAGTTTCTCGAAGCGCTCGGCATACGACGCGTAGCTACGTGCATCGCATCGGCGAAGTGGTTTCGCCGGAGCTAGAAGATTTGACGCAGGACGACGTCGAGGCGAGCGACGTGCGCAATCCCGACAGAGCCACCGAAGCAAAGATGATCGCCGCGATCGACGCAGCAAAAGCAGCCGGCGACACGCTCGGCGGTGTGTTCATGGTGCGCGTCGACGGCGTGCCGGTCGGCATCGGCAGCAATCGCCAGCCGCAAACGCGACTCGACGGCGTGCTGGCCGGTGCGCTGATGGGCATGCAGACCGTCAAAGCGGTCGAGGTGGGACTTGGCGCGGACGTCGCCGCGCGACCCGGCTCGCAAGCGCACGACGTCTTCGCGCTCGACGAACGGCGACGTCGTGCGCGGCAGCAATCGCGCCGGCGGCATCGAGGGCGGCATGAGCAACGGTCAGCCGATCGTGCTGCGCGTCTCGGTCAAACCGATTCCGACGTTGATGAAGGCGTTGCCGTCGGTGAATTTGCACGAACGGACCGATGCGCCGGCGACGATCGTGCGCAGCGACGTCTGCGTCGTGCCGGCTGCCGCTATCGTCGGCGAGGCGATGGTGCGCCTCGCGCTGGTCGCGCCGGTGCTCGAAAAATACGGCGGCGACTCGATCGAGGAGACGCGCGACAACTTGCGCCGCAGCAAACGAGGCTGCGGCGTGCGCTCTTTTCCCGGCAAAGGAGGGCGTGTGAAACAGCACGTTGCGCTCGTCGGCTTTATGGCCGTCGGGTAAGTCGACGATCGGCAAACGCCTTGCGCGCAAACTCAAGTGCGCCTTCTTCGATACCGACGATTTGGTCGTCGCGCAGCATGGCCCCATTTCGGATATCTTCTACAACGAAGGCGAAGCCGCGTTCCGCAGCTACGAGCACGCCGCGCTCGCGCACGTGGTCGAGCGAGGGCGAACCGGGCATCGTGGCCTGCGGCGGCGGGGCGCTCCAGTTACGAACCCTCCGGGAAGCTGCTCAAGAAGAAGGCCTATCGCGTCTTCATCAAGGTCTCGCCCGAACTGGTGCTCGAGCGGCTGCGCAACAGCCGCAACGTGCGGCCGTTGCTCGGCCCCACCCCGGCCCTCTCGCGTATCAAGGCTCTCTACACCAAGCGCATGCCGCAGTACGCGCACGCCGACTATGTCGTCGAAGCCGACGGCATGAGCACCGCGCAAGTCGTCGATGCGATCATCGAGTGGCTGCACAAGAAGAAGATCGAGATCTGAGCGCGCCGGAGCTTCGATCGTCAACGCCGATCTGCGGCTATCCGATCGCATCGGTGACGACGTGCGTCCGGCGATCGCCGCGTTCCTCAGCGAGCGTGCGCAGCGCTTTGTCGTGCTGACCGACGCCCAACGCGACGGTATCGAGGCTGGCTCGCGACATCGGTAGATTCCGGCGCGATGGGCGTGCTGGCGTTTCCGCTCGGCGAAGCGCGCAAGCGCTTTGCGACGGTCGAACACGTGCTCGAGGCGATGCTCGCCGCGGGCGCGGGGCGCGACGACGCTGATCGTCGGCGTCGGCGGCGGCGTCGCGAGCGACCTCTTCGGATTTTGCGCCGCGACGTACATGCGCGGCGTTCCGTACGCGCACGTCGCGACGTCGCTCGTCGCGATGGTCGATGCGGCAATCGGCGGCAAGACCGGCGTCGACCTTCGCGCGGGAAAGAACATCGCCGGCGCGTTCCCCGATCCGGTTGCGGTCTTTGCGATATCGCGGCGCTGCAAACGCTGCCGTATCGGCAGCTGCGCGAAGGTTTGGCCGAAGATCGTCAAAGCGGCGATCATCGAAGGCGACGAGCTCTTCGAATCGCTCGAAACGCTCGCGCCGCATCCGTTCTGGCGCTGGCCGTGGCTCGAGATCGTCGCCGAAGCGGTCAAGGTCAAGACGATGATCGTGCCGACGATCAGCCAGGAAGCCGGCATGCGCGAGCTGCTCAATCTCGGGCACACGTTCGCGCACGCGCTCGAACACGGCCAGCGGCTATCGCATCTCGCACGGCGCGGCGGTCGCGCTCGGGCTGCGCGCGGCCGGGCTGCTCGCGCTGCGCACGGAGCGGTTTTCCGAAGCAAGAGCATTTGCGCGTGCTGGCGCTGCTGGCGCTGCTGCGGCTGCCGCTGAGCACGTCGGTCGGCGTCGGACGCGGCGCTCGCGGCGATGCAGAGCGATAAGAAGAAGCGCGCCGGGAAGCTGCGTTTCGTCGCTGCCGCGCGACGATCGGCGACGTGGAATACGGCGTCGAGGTTCCCGAGCGCACCGTGCGCGGCGTGCTCGCGTCGACTGCGCCGCTCGCCCGAATGACGCCGGATAAGGCCATGCCCCGCGACGATCGATGCGCTCGCGGCGATTCGTTCGTCGCGCTTCGATCTGCCGCTGACCTACGACGCTGGGCGGGTTCGAGCTGCAGGTCGGCGACGTGGTGCGCGTGCCGCTGGGCACGCGCGAAGTCGTCGCCTATCGTCGTCTGCCGACGCGTACGAGGCGCCGCCGGATCCCAAACGCAAAACTGTGCTCGAACGGCTCGACGTGCCGCGCGCGTTCGATGAAAAGGCTTGCACCTCGCGCGCTTCGTCGCCGAGTACTACATCTGCACGCTGGGCGAAGCGCTCTGCGCAGTCGTGCTCGCGGGCGCGGTTCCGCGCATGCTCGACAGTTTCGTGCGCACGGTCGCGCAGCCCGAATCCGCAGCGCTATCCGTCGGTGCCGCCGCGCCTGGTGCGATTGATCTGGGAAGAGCTCGGCGACGGCTTTGCGCTCGAAACGCTGCTGCGCCATCCCGAAGCGCGGCGCGCGGGCGATCGCAGCGCGCTGCTGCGACATTTGCAGGCGCTCATGCGTAGCGGTGAACTTCGGCGCGAGCGCCGTTTCGATCGAGCCGAAGACGCAGCGAATATCGCGTCCGCGTGCTCGTGCCCGGGCGACGCGGAACATTCGTGGAAGCAAGGCGCAGGCGCTCGTCGCGTTCGTGCGCGAGCAGCCGGGCGTGCCGCGCGCCGATGCGCTGCTCGCGGGTTTTTCGAACGCCGTGATCGCGCGCGCGGTCAAGGCCGGCGCGATGCGACGAGCGCGACGTCGAGCCGGCGCATGCGCGATCGTACGCGCCACTCGCGCGACGCGCCGTTTCCGCCGACGCGCGAACAATCCGCGGCGCTGCGAGCGGATCGATGCGGCGCTCGACGCGCGCGCGTCTTCGCGGAATGCTGCTGATTCACGGCGTGACCGGCAGCGGCAAGACCTACGTCTACGTCGAGGCGATCGAGCGCGTGGTGCGCGAAGGCGGTCGCGCGATCGTGCTCGTTCCCGAGATCTCGCTCACGCCGCAGACGGCGCGCCGTTTCGAGGCGGCCTTCGGCGATCGCGTCGCGGTGCTGCATTCCGCGCTCTCCGAGCGCGAGCGCTTCGAAGCGTGGCAGGCCTGCGCGCGCGGCGAGATCGACGTCGTCGTCGGCGCGCGCAGCGCGGTCTTCGCGCCGCTGCCGATGGCGTGCGGCTGCTGTGTCGTCGACGAGGCGCACGAGATCGTCGTACAAGCAAGAGACGGTGCCGCGCTATCACGCCGTCGCCGTCGCGCGCGAGCGGATGCAAGCGCGAGGGCGGCGTGCTTGTGCTCGGCAGCGCGACGCCGCTCGCTCGAAAGCTACGCGGCGGCGCAAGCGCGGCAAGGTCGAGTTGATCGAGCTGCACGAACGCGCGCACGGCGCAGCCGCTGCCGCGCGTGCGCATCGTCGATCTGGCCAAGGAGTTCGAAGCCGGGAACAAGCGCATCTTTTCAGCACCGCGCTGGTGCAGGCGCTTCGGCGAACGGCTCGAGCGCGGCGAGAAGAGCGTGCTGTTCGTCAATCGGCGCGGCAGCGGCGGGTTCGTGCTGTGCCGCAGCTGCGGCCACGTGCCGCAGTGCCCGCGCTGCAGCGTCTCGCTCACGGTGCACCGCAGCGAAGGGCTTGCTGCGCTGCCACTACTGCGATTATCCAAGAGCCGCTCCCGAAGGTCTGTCCCGAGCTGCGGGCTCGGAGACGATTCGCGAGTTCGGCGATCGGCACCGAACGCGTGGCAGAAGAAGTCGCGCGACTGTTTCCGGACGCGCGCGTCGTGCGCATGGATTCCGACACGACGACGCGCGTCGGCGATCACGCGCGCCTGCTCGACGGAGTTCGGCGAACGCAGGCGACGTGCTGGTCGGCACGCAGATGGTGGCGAAAGGGCTCGATTTTCCGACCGTCACGCTGGTCGGCGTCGTCGCGGCCGACGTCGGCCTGCACATCCCGGATTTTCGTGCGTCGGAGCGAACCTTTGATCTTGATCGCGCAGGTGTGCGGGCGCAGCGGACGCGCGCGCGCCGGGCGAAGCGATCGTGCAGACGTACATCGCCGACCATCCAGCGATCGTGTTCGCCGCGCGCACGATTACGAGGGCTTCGCGCGCGGCGAGCTTGCGCAGCGGCGAGAACTGCAGTATCCGCCCTTCTCGCGCCTGGTCTATCTCGGTGTCATCGGCCGTAGCCGCAAAGCCGCGCACGACGCTGCGGAGCGCTACGCTGAGCTGTTGAAGGCGGAGAACGTCGGCGAAGTCCTCGGCCCCGCGCCCTACCCAATCGCGCGCGTCAATAACGAATGGCGCTTCCGCGTGGCGGTCAAATCCCGCACCCCGAAGCCGTTGCGTGCAGCGATTCGAGAGAAGCTCTTGCCTCTCGCTCGCGGCGACCAAGACACGCGACTTGCAATCAACGTCGATCCTTAATTCACCCCGTCTATACCCGCGGCCATAGGAGGTCTCTGATGCCGAGCAGTATTTAGTCGAGTGGAGCAGTATATTGTTCCATTCGATTGCGTCTGGAGGTGCCCGTGGGCTCGCTGTTCCGTACCCGGTTTTCGGCCGCGTTTATCGCGCTTGCCCTCTCGATAAGCATCCCGGCAGCGGCACGGGCAGACGCGGTTTCGCCGGCGCAGGTTGCGAAGATCGACACCATTGTGCGGACGGCGATGGCGCAGCAGCATCTGGTCGGCGTCGAAGTCGCGGTGGGGCGCAATGGCACAACGCTGTTCACGAAAGGGTACGGGCTGCGGGATCAGGCGAAGAGTCTTCCGGTAACCGCGAATACGGTCTTTCCGATCGGCTCGATCAGCAAGCAGTTCACCGCGGCCTGCGTGATGCTGCTGGTGCAACAAGGCAAAATCAATCTCGATGCCAGGCTCGCGACGTACCTGCCCGGCGTCGCGCATGCGCGGGAGATCACCGTGCGTGAGATCCTCGACCAAATGTCGGGGCTTCACGATTACCTCGAGAACAAGCCGCTGATTTCGGCATTTTTGGAGGCACGTGGACGAAGCACGAGCCGTTCGCTTACTACGTCAATCTCACGCGCGGGGATCCCTTGACCTTCAAGCCTGGAACCAAGTGGGAATACAGCAACACCAACTACGCCGTGGCGGGGATGCTAATCGAGAAAGTCAGCGGCGAACCCTACCGGACATTTCTCTCCCAAAACATTTTCGAAGCGCAAAACCTGACCTCGATGCAATACCTCACCTGGTCGATTCCCACGGGCAGCGACGTCACGCGCGGCTACAATTACGCGAAGGGCTCGTACACACTCGTGCCGCGGTACGACATGTCGTGGGGCGGTGCGGCCGGCGCAATCGCATCGAATGCGGCGGACCTCGTGAAGTGGGACGGCGCGTTCTTCGACGGCAAGGTGATCTCGCAAAGCAATGTGGAGATCGCGACCACGCCGCCGCGCGGCATAACCCTGGGCCTGCCTGCCGGTAACACGCAGAGCACAATCGGCGAGGGCTACGGTTTCGGGTGGGTCGCTGGGCACGACGAAGGGCGCCGGATCGTCTGGCACAACGGCGGTCTCATCGGTGCGCGCGCGATGAACGCGGTCTTTCCCGACGACGGCCTCGAGATCGTGATCCTTACCAACATGACGACGGCAGATCCTGAAGCGATCTCACTGCGTATTGCCCGGCTGCTCTATGGTCAATAAACCGTTGCGCATCTTTACCGCGATGCTCCTGACCGAGACAAACACGTTTTCGCCGCTCCCGACGGGCGCGAAGGCCTTCGATCGCGGCCGTTTGCAGTCCGACGTCGCGTCGTTGGTAGTCTGGCGTGAATCGGGCGAACGCGATGGCCATGAGGTCATTGAGAGCATCGTCGCGATCGCGCAGCCGGCCGGTCGTACGGTCCGTGCCGTTTACGAGGGCCTTCGCGATGAACTCCTCGACGACTTGCGGCGCGCCTTACCGGTCGACGTCATCTTACTCTACCTGCACGGCGCGATGGTCGCGGAGGGCTATGACGACTGCGAGGGCGACGTGCTGCAGCGCGCGCGGGAGATCGCCGGCGACGCTGCAATCATCGGTGCCGAACTCGATCTCCATTCGCACCTCACACAAACGATGCTCGCCAATGCCAATGTGATCATCGCATACAAGGAATATCCACATACCGACACCGTCGATCGCGCCCGCGACCTGTATCGGGTCTGCGTCGAGGCTGCGGACGGCCGCACTCGGCCGGCAATGGCCACCTACGATTGCAAGATCGTCGGAATGTTCCCAACCACGGCGCAGCCGATGCGGGCACTCGTCGATGAGATGTCGGCGCGTGAGCGCGATGGCATTCTTTCGCTCAGCCTTATCCACGGATTTCCCTGGGGCGATGTGCTCGAGTCCGGTGTGAAGATGCTGGCCATTGCTGACGGCGACGCGGCCCTCGCGGCGCGTACTGCGCGGGAATTTGGAGAGCGCTTTTGGGCTATCCGCCAAGAGGCGTTGCTGCATGCCACCCCGCTTGACGAGGCACTCGATGCGGCGCTAGCGACGCCGGGCGGTCCGATCGTGCTCGCCGATGTCGCCGACAATGCGGGCGGCGGCGCGCCGGGCGACAGCACCTACGTGCTGCGCGCATTGCTCGAGCGCGGCATCGAGAATGTGGCGACCGGAACCTATTACGATCCGATGGCAGTCGACGCGTGCTTTGAGGCGGGCGAGGGCGCAACAATCGACCTGCGCTTTGGTGGAAAGCTCGGAATCGCATCCGGTGATCCGATCGATTCGCGCGTTGAGGTCATGCGTCTGCTCGACGCGCACGAACAGGATTACATGGATGATACGCGGCCGGTACCGCTCGGGCGCAGCGCTTGGATCCGCGCGCAGGGTATCGATATCGTGCTGGTCTCCGCGCGCACCCAGGTCTTTGCGCCCAGTGCCTTCACCGGCCTTGGCATCTCGCTCGACGACAAGAAGCTCATCGTGGTCAAGTCCTCGCACCATTTCTGGGGGAAGTTTGCGCCGCTCGCGAAACGAGTAATTCACGTCAGTGCGCCCGGCGCGCTCGCGGTCGACTTTGCCGCGATCGCGTACGAAAAGCGCGATCTGAACTATTGGCCTCGGATCGATATGGAGATGAAGTGATGCCACGACGGCCCGCAAACGAAGCCCCGAAAACCAAAGCGGTGCCCCTGCCTGACGTCGGCACGATTCTCAAGCGTCTGCGCGAGCGCAACAATGTGACCGTGCGCGATTTGGCCAAGGCCACGGATCTTTCGGCTTCGTTTATTCGCGCGGTAGAGCGAGGCGACTCCGACATCTCGCTCGGGCGCCTGGCGCGTCTGGCGCAGTTTTTCGAATACGATCTGGGCTCATTTCTCGGCTACTCGGCGCAGCTTTCGCGCCCGAACTTCGTGACGGCGGAAACCCGTAAAAAGGTCGCTCGCGGACGCGGCGTCGATTATGAGGCGCTCCATCTGCCCGGAATCGACCTGGACTTCATCATGGTGAAGCTCGAGCCGCGTTCCAAATTCAGGAATGAAATGACGCATGAGGGCATAGATGTCGTCTACGCCGTCGAGGGTAACATCGTGTTGGTGGTGGACGGCGTTGACTACCCGATGGTGACCGGCGACTGTTGCGCGTTCTCCGCGGCGTACCCGCATCTGCTGCGCAATGATTCAGGCCGGCGCGCTACGGCCGTGTCGATCACGACCGGTCGGATGTACTAGGGCGCTCGCACCTCGGAGACGACGGTGTTTATCGCGTCGATCACGGCGCCCGGGCGGTCGAACTGAATATAGTGGTCGCTCTGCACGAGCTCGTAGCGCCCACGCGTAGAGAGCGCGGCGATGCGCATGTGCGCTTTGCGCCACGCGGGCTCGAACTGCTCAAGCGATGCGCGCAACGCCGGCGGCATTTGGTCTTCGCCGTGAGTCGGTGGCCGTCAGCACCACCAAGGGGAGATCGCCGAACGAGCGTTTCTGCGCTCGAACTTCGTGCTGGCTCTCCGCCAAGTTTTGCATTTCCGAGGCAACGGCGTCGTACGGCGCGGGCTCGCGCGCTTGCTTCTTAACCGCCGCAAGAAGTTGCGGCGTCACGCCGTTGTTCGGCTGCGAGCTGATGCCCCAGAGGCGAAGCAGCCGTAAAGGCGGCGAAGCGAACTCGCCGCGCGGGCGCGCGTCGCGCACGTTCTGAACGGCACGCGAGCTGGCCGTCCATCAACGACTTGACAGCGCCGCGGGGATCGCGACGTCGGGCGCGGTTCCGTCGACGAGAACGAGGCCGGCCACGTCGCGGCGATACAGCTCGGTGAACGCCAGCACATTGAGACCGCCGAACGAGTGTCCAACCAGGACGTACGGCGCAGGCAGATTCGCGGCATGCAACAGATCGTGCAACTCGCGCGCATTCGCATCGGACGTGCGCGCCGAAGAAGCGGGATCGCTGAACCCGTATCCCGCGCGGTCGTACGCACACACCGTCGTGCGTGACGCGAGCCGTAGTTGGATGCGTAATCCACGACGGCGACCAATCGCCGAGCCCCGCATCGAGCACGACCACGGGACGTCCCGATCCGCGACAGACGAGGTTGAGCCGATGCCCGTCGACGCTGATGCGCCGGCCGGGCACTGCGTATGCGCTTGCCGCTGGAGCCGCCGTTGCGATCGCGGCGGCCAGCAGAACGTTAAGCAACGTCGCCTAGAAGTTCGTTACGAAGTTCACGAACTGCATCGCAAAGAGGAACCAGATCGCGTAGAGCGCGGCGAGCGCGACGAGGATCTCACCGATGCGCACGAGCCAGCCGCCCGGTCCGCGCAACACGCGGACCACCGCCTCGGCGATCATCGCGAGGCGCCGATTGATGGCGATCACTCCGATGACGTAGAGCACGATCATCTTGCCGGGTAGCGACGGCGAGAGAATCGCGGCCTCGCGGATAGAGCAGCATCGGGCCATCCGACCAACGCGATCAGGAACGCGATCGCGCCGATTCGCGCGACGGCATGGAGGAGTCTGCACGTTGCGCGGGAGTTGCAGCGAAGCTTGAGCTTGCGGCGCGCGATCCATGCGCCGAGCCGGATAAGCAGCGAGAGCATGATGATCGCCGCGCAGATCGTGAGCAGCATCTTGACCGATCGCTAGCGTGCGCAGGCCGGTGACGCGCTGTTCGACCGAGACCATGTTGTAAGTAGTCCGTCGCCCACGAGATCACGTTGCCGTTCGCATCGGTGCCGAAGACGACGTAGGCGTTGCCGCCGACCTGGCGGTAGCGCAGCGGCGCGACTTCGCGCCATTTGATACGGTCGCCGGCGGCGTTCTTTGAGCGGGCTGACTTCGATCGTGCCGTCGGCGATTCGCCGATACATTCGCTCTGCGCAAGCGTGTAGACGAAGGCGAGCGCGCGTTCGACGCGGCGGCTGCTCTCATACCAGCCGGCGACGCGGGCGCGCGTCCTTCTGCGGATCGGCGAAGCGTCGGTTCGGTCGGTCGGCGTGTATGGATAATAGCGATCGAGGAACAGTTTGAAGAGGTTGTTGCGGACGTCTTCGACCGCGCCTTCCTTGCCGGGTGAGTTGAACGAGACGAACCAGCCGATGCCTTTGGATGGGATTAGGTGCAGATCGCTGTGGAACGCGACGGTGTCGCCGCCGTGTCCGATGATCGGCAAGACCGTTGAAGTCGTCTTGGTAGAAGCCGAGATCGAAGCTCGGCAAGCCCTTTTCGGGCGCGACCTGCGGCGTCCACATTTCTTTGATCGTCGCGGGCTTGAGCAGCTGGTAGCCGTCGTAGGTGCCGCCGTTCAAATAGGCGAGCATGAAGTGCGCCATGTCGATGCCCGTCGAACTCGACGATCCGGCGGGCGCCGTATCGACGAACTCGAACGGCTTCGTTTTGCCCTCGGACGGCGTTGAGATAGCCCGTCGCCATCAGCGGCATGAGATTCGGCGGCAGCGGCTGCACGAACGACTTGAATGCGACCATCTTCAGCGGTGCGAAGATGTGCTTGGCGATGTAGTCTTCAAACTTCTCGCCCGAAATGCGCTGGACGATGTAGCCCGCTAGCGTCGCGCCGTAGTTCGAATAGGCGATGACCTTGCCCGGCGGAAAGATTCGGGTCGGTAAGCGGCGTTTCAGATACACGTCGATCGGCAAGCACTTGATCTTGGCGGTCGACGAGCAGGTCGCGCACGGTCTCTTCGAAGCCCGCCGAGTGCGTCATCAAATTGCGCATCGTGACCGGCTTGCCTTCGTACGGCGGAATCGTGAAGTCGATGTACTTGTTCACGTCCGCGTCGAGATCGATCTTGCCGGCCTGCACGAGCTGCATGACCGCCGTCCAGGTGAAGAGCTTCGAGACCGAGCCCGGGACGGAAGATCGTCGTCGCCGGATCGACGCGGCCGCTTCGTCTTGATGTCGGCGTAGCCGTAGCCTTTGGCAAAGAGGATCTTGCCGTCTTTCACGATGACGATGACGCCGCCCGGGAATGTCGCCGCGATGTAACGCGTACGGCACGAGCCCGGCAGAAGAAGGTGTTGAGGTCTTCGCGCGGTCATCGCGGGCGCGGCGTGGCGGTTCACCGCCGGTCCGAGCTTGCAGCGAGAGCGGGGACTGCCGGCAGCAGCGAAGAGTGCTGCCAGCAGCGCGGATGCAAATAGTTTCATAATTTCCTAAAGATCCTGGATGAGGATGAGGCGGAAACTCATCGGCCCGTAGTTGCCGGCCGGCGTCGCGCGAGCGAGACCGGACCGGCGCGCCGGTGGTGAGGCTGGTCTGCGTGGCTCCCTCGACGAGCGGCAGCGGAATGCCGTTAAAGAAGCCGGCGTACGGATTCGCATACGCGCCGGTGAGGTTATCGGCAGGAGAGCTGCAGCTGCGTGCCGTGGTCGTTGAGTTTGTAGCGCACGTTCGCCGAGAGCACGGCAAACGGCGGCTCGTTGAAGGCGTTATTGTTGCCGAAGAACGTCAAGCCGAGGTTGTAGTATTGGCCGTAGTGTCCGGCCCAGCTTAGCTCACCGTAGCCGCTCGCATACGGTACGCGGGCGCCGCGACCCCGTTTGGAGCTCCGGCACAGCGCCGTAGGCTGACCGCCGAAGTTCGTCTCGGGAAGGACCGCGAGGTTGGTGTTGTTGATGCAGCCGGGCCCCGGGGGTGGTGACGCCGGTCTTCGGATCGGTCGAGCCGGCGCAGTAGAAGTACTGCGGGAGATTATAGGTGAAGGCGCGCTGCAGCGAACCCTGCAGTCTCCAGCCGAGGCCGAACGCGGCACGTGATTGAGCGCCGAGCTCGATGCCTTCGTAGCGCGCTTGACCGAGGTTCGCCGTCTTGCGAGATCTCGCAGGGATACGGCTGGTTCGGACAGCTCGCTCGCGGCCGCCGCCGTGACGGTCGACGTCTCGGTCAAGAACAAATTGTGCAATTGCGTGTAGTAGAGATCGACCGAGACCGAGGTCGCTCGCGCGATACGGTGATCCATGCCGAGATCGTAGCCGAATGCCGTTTCGGCGCTGATGTTTCCGTTATTGGCATTTTGCGATCCAACCCGAGCCGCCGGCACGCCGCCGATGATCTGGCTCCACGTTGGGCGCGCCCGACAGACGAGGCTGATGTACGGGGGCGCGACCGATCCGCCGGCCGAGAAGCGATAAGCTGGTATTATTTTCCGGCCGCCAGCTGAGCGCCGCGCGCGGTTCGTTGTACGAGTGCGAGGAGTCGTCCCACGTCGTTCCGCCGTCGATCGAGTAGTGGCTGTTGTAGTTGAGGTCGTAGTCGCCGAGCGTTGAGCATCGCTTCGGCTCCGAGCACGATGTTGCCGCGCAGCGAGAACGTTTGAAGGTCTGACGTGACCGGCGACGGGGCTGTTGACGATGATGCCGACGGAGGGCTCGTCCGGCGTCTCGGACGACTTCTGCTCCGAGTCGTCGTACGCGAACGTAAGCGTATTATTCGCCAGCTGCTCTTGCAAGTTGGACCGACTCGCCGTTCATGTTGTCGTTCGAGGAAACAGATTCGCCAGAGCTGTCGGTATGGAAGGTGACGTGCTGATCATTGAACGTGGTCATCGTCGGTTGACGGCGACCGCCGTGACTGCACCCAGTCGCGACGTTATGGTACTGCCGCCGGCGGTGGGCGTGCTGGGAGCGAACGTGCCCACCGGGCAGAGCGGAACGTACCGGAGGCGTTGAGCGACTTCAACGCACGACGATCCCTCCGACGCGTAGCTGTTCAAGGAACCCGTGTAGTAGCGCGCGAGCACGTTCCGGTCGTGCCGAGCGTCGTGCGGAACTCGCCTTGGAAGAGATTCTGCTGCGATACGTGTACCCGATGCCATTGAACGGAGCTGAGGTCGAACGGAATCGACGAGCCGCACGCCGGTCCGGGACGAGCAGTTGTACGTTGCGCCGGTATACGGCGTTCCGGTTGCAAACGGATTGCAAGTCCCTAGCCGCTGCTCCCGCGGTGCCGCACGGGCGGAAGCCAGAACGGCGGGCCGGTGCCGGCGACGTTGTCCGTCGAGTATCGTATCCCGATCACATCGCCGTTGCCGCCATGGACTGTCCGCCGAGATAGGAAAGCTTGAGCGACGTATTATTCGAGAAGTTGAAGACGAGCTTCGCCGAGCTCCGAGGTGGAGTGGTAGCCCGTGTCCGTTTGATAACAACAGCCGACGAGCGGCTCGGCAAAGGTCTCCCATACCGCCGTACGGTGACAAGCTGCCGGTGGCGGCCCTTCGCCGAGCGGCGATCCTCCGATGACTTGAGTTGCCGGGCCGGAATTGACGTTGTAGACGGTAAGGTTACCAGTGGGACCAACGGCGAGACCCGAGTTACCGTACAGCGGTATCGCTGAAGTCGAGAAGGTAAAATTCTTTAGCGGTCCGGGGGCGCCGTCGGTCACGTAGCCGGCGGCGTAGCCAATTTTGTGATTCTCCGTCTGACCCGTCATCTTGAATCCTGCCGAGACGCCGCCCCACTTATCGTCGGCGACATTCCCTGCGAACTTGTTCGTCAAGGTCGGATCGAGCGTGAGGTAGTTGACCGTTCCATTGATCGCATAGTTGATCTCGACGGGCATCGAGCCCGGACCTTTGACGAGTTCGACGATTGTCAAGCAGGAACGGGTTGACGAGGGTTGGAGAAAACGTGCCCGACGAACCAACCGAAACCGGGTGGCCGTCGATGAGCGACTCCGTTTCGTACGGCAGTGCGCCGCGAATCTGCGGCGTTTGGATTGAGCCCGGCGAGGCGCCGTTGTTCGGGTTGCCGTTATTAGGGTTATACGGCGTGGTGAAAATGCCGGGCGTTTCGTTGAGCACCTTCGTGACTTGCTCGGCTGCCCTGATTATCGAACACCGTCGAGCTGATCGTATCGATAGCCGCGGTCGACGTGTTCATTTGCGCGACGCCCGGGCTGTGCGTGGAGACCGACCCGATGGTTTTCAGCGAGGAGAACGAGGACTCGGCGAGCGTCACGTTTGCCGTTACCGTCTCGCCGATGAACGCGGCGACGGAGTCGTTGCGATAGAGCGTTGTAGCCGGCCTTGCTGACCTGCAGCGAATACATTCCCGTCGGGACTGCGGGGAAGTTAAACTTGCCTTGCGCGTCCGTGGTCATCGAAAGGCGGGTCGGGCCGGCCAGCTGCACTTGCGCGCCGCCCAGCGGCGCTCCACTCGACGCGTGCACGGAGCCGGTGACGACGGCAGTGGTTCGCGGCGTTTGCCCCGAGAGGTGTTATCGCAAAAAATGCGGCCAGCATGAGGGTCGTTGCGCGAGAAATCAATTGACGCATCGCACTTGCTCCATAAACGGTAGGCAGGGTACCCAGATTAAATTTCGCCATTTAAGACCATATTATGAGCTTCCTCCAAAAAATTGGCCCTGAGAGCAAAATTTTGCTGCATCGCGGGAGGGGCTGTTCGTGGAACCCCCGTAAAACGGCGCATGAGGCAGTGCGCGGCGATGCTGGTGTGTTTGGTTGCGCTCGCATTTGCCGGGTGCACGAGGCAGGACGCCCGCGGCGTGCGCGCGGCTGGAACGCTCGTTTTCGCCGTGCAAAAAGAGCCGATCTCGCTCAATCCGCTGCTGCTCGAGGGCATCGACGCCTACATTTACAGCGAGGTTCTCTACGCGAACCTGACGCGTTACGATGCCGGCGGACGTCCGGAACCCGATCTCGCGGCAGAGGTGCCGACCCTCGCCAACGGCGGCGTAGCTACCGATGGTAAGCGCGTCACCTACCATCTGCGGCGCGGCGTGCGCTGGCAAGACGGTTCGCCGTTCACCGCGCAAGACGTCGTCTTCACCTATCGGGCGGTAATGAACCCCGCGAACAACTTGCCCGAGCGCTATGGCTACGACCTGGTCTCATCCGTCGAAGCCCCCGACGCCTACACGGTCGTCGTGCATTTGAAGCGCGCGTTTTCGCCGATTATCAGTTTTTTCTTCGGCGGCGACAGCAACTACCCGGTGCTGCCCGCGCACCTGCTCGCGTCGCTGCCGAACGTGAACACCGCAGCATTTAACGCCGCGCCGATCGGAGAAGGCCCCTATCGCTTCGTGCGTTGGGACCGTGGCGATCGTCTGACATTCGATGCGAGCCCGTCGTACTTCGGCGGGAAGCCGCATATCGATCACCTCGTGCTCCCGTTTATTTCACAGGATACCACCGCGATTAACGAACTGCAGACCGGCGAGATCGACGCGGCGATGCAACTGGATCCATCGCGCATCGCGGAGCTGCGCGCGATTCCCAATCATCGCGTGATCGTCACCCCGGTGCCTTGGTACTACGCGCTCGGCTTCAACCTCGAAGATCCCGTGCTCTCCGATCACGCGGTTCGTGAGGGTATCGCGCTCGCAATCGACCGGCGCTCGCTCACTCGCAAGATCACCCAGGGTGTGTACGACGCCGATACGGCGATGCGCGGTCTGTTCACGTGGGCCTTCGATCCGCATGCGGATACGATCGCCTACGATCCGAAACGGGCGGCCGCGCTCCTGACGCGCGACGGCTGGATTCCCGGTACCGACGGCATTCGTGTCAAGAACGGGCAGCGTTTGCACTTCCAACTGGCGTTTCCGACCGGGCTTTCGATCACGACGCACTTCGCGACCGCGATTGCCGCGGAACTCCGCGCGGTCGGCGTCGACGTCACGTTACGGCAGTACCCGCGCACGCAATTCATCGGCAACGAAGGGCCCATCATGCAAGGGCACTATCAGCTCTCGCTCTATGACTATCAGGCGCAGGTCGATCCTGACGTCTCGTGGCTGCTCGAGTGCGATCAACGTTCGCCGCACGGGTTCAATCTGTCGCGCTATTGCAATGCGTCCGTTGATACGCTCTTGAAGCGCGCGGCAGCGTCGTTCGATCGCGCCGCGAGAATTGCCGACTACGGCGCCATTCAGCGCCGGATTGTAAGCGATCTTCCCTACTATTTTATTTGCCAAGTCAGCGAGGTCGACGTCATCCCAATGAGCCTGCAAGGCTACCAGCGCCCGATGCTTTCGCCATTCAATTCGGTGGCGTCATGGAGATAAAGGTGCGCTACGCGATCCTGACCGAGGGAATGCTTACCGGAACCAACGGGAAAACCGCGCATGGTGTGCTGCGCTACCGCAGCGACGCCGTTGTCGCGGTCATCGACTCGACCCACGCCGGCAGGCGTGTCGACGAGGTGTTGCCGTGGCTGGGCTCGCGCGCCCCGATCGTCGCGTCGCTCGACGAGGCGATGGCCTACGCGCCGACTGCTCTGCTCATCGGCGTCGCCACCGAAGGCGGTCATTTGCCGCCGGCAATGCGTCCCACGCTGCTCGCCGCCGTCGATGCCGGATTGGAGATCGTCAACGGCTTGCACGAGTTTCTGCGCGATGACGAAGAAGTGGTTGCTCGCGCGAAGGCATCCGGCGCGCGTTTGTGGGACGTGCGCATTCCCCCTGATGACATTCCGCTATTTAGTGGAGCGGCCTACGACGTGCGATCGCAAGTGGTGCTCGCCATCGGCAGCGATTGCGCCGTCGGCAAGATGACCGCCATGCTCGAAGTCGAGCGCTCGGCGAAGGCTCAGGGCGCGCGCATCGAGTTTCTGGCCACCGGACAGACCGGCATTCTGATCGCCGGCAAGGGGATTGCGGTCGATCGTGTGATCTCCGACTTTATCACCGGCGCAGCCGAACAGCTCGTCGTCGAGGCGGCGCCGGACGCCGACGTCTTATTGGTCGAGGGGCAAGGCGGCATTTTCCATCCGGCCTACGCGCCCGTCACCTTTGGCTTGCTTTACGGCAGCGCGCCCGATGCGCTCGTGCTCTGCCATCGCGCGAACAAGACGCACATCGACGGTTTCGACGTGAAGCTTCCCGACCTCGCGGAGTTGATCGCGGATCACGAAGCGCTGGTGCAGCGCATCAAGCCGGCCCGCGTGATCGCGGTCGCGCTTGATACCTCAGCGCTTACTGCAGATGAAGCGCGTCGCGTCATCGCGCAGGCAGCAAAGGAAACAGATTTACCCGTCGATGATCCGGTGCGTAACGGCGGAACCGGGCTGTGGCAGGCGATCGAACAGGCGCTGCGCGCCACGCCGAAGGCTAGACGCGCGCTCGCGAGTTAACCCCGATTCCCGGTTTGTCGGTAAGGATGATCTTTCCGGTCGAGATGTCGACGCCGTCAAAAGGTGACGACGCGAGAAACAGCGGGCCGTCGATATCGGGCCAATCGACGAGCGGTGCGAGTTGCGCTGCGGCCGAGCAAAGCACTTCGGTCTCGAGCATGCAGCCGAGCATGATCTTGAAGCCCAGCGATCGCGCAGTGTGAATGAAAACCAGGCCGGCGCGAATACCGCCGGCCTTGGCGAGCTTGAGGTTAACGCCATCGACGCAGCCGATGAGCGCGGGCAGATCGGAGGCAACGATCGAATCCTCGTCGGCCACGATCGGAATCTTCACGCGTTCGCGGATGAAACGTAGTTGTTCTGGGTGGCCGGACGGAATCGGCTGTTCGCACAACTCGATTTCATAGCGATGCAGCTCGCGCAGCAATTGGACCGTCTGCTCGGCGTTCCATCCCTCGTTGGCGTCGAGGCGAATAGCCCCGCGATACGCCGTGCGAATCGCTTCGATCGTCTCGATCTCTTTGCCGGCGCCGAGCTTGATCTTAAGTACCGGTACGTGGGCGAGGGCCCGCACGCGCTCGAGGGTGAGGTCGATGGTGTCCTCGATCCCGATGGTGTGCGAGGTCACGCCGGCCTTGGACGGATCCAGGCCGAGCAATTGCCAGATCGGCTTGCCGAGATTTTTGCCCATCCAGTCGTACAGCGCGATATCGAGACCGCAGCGCGCCGCTTCGGGAATGCCCTCGAGCAGTTCTTCCATACGATACGGATCGTCCGACGGCGGCTCGTAGTCGCGATAGAACGCCATCACGTCCTCGACGGTCGCATCGTAGCGCGCGACCGGCGCCGCTTCGCCGTAACCGGTGATCCCGCCGGCGTCCACTTCGACGAGCACCGTCGAAGAGTCGGTCATGACGCCCCGCGTAATGCGGAACGGACGGATCATCGGAAGATTCAGGAGGGACGTCTTGATCTGCATGCGTCAAGACTCCGGGGCACGGGCGACAATATCCTGTTTTAGAGAACGATATTTTAGCGTTCGCGTCCCGCCCCTCGTTGTAATTGCAGCGCCTTGGCCGGAAAGACGAGTTGCGAGAGAAGTAGCCCAGCGACGAGTTGCACCGCGGCGAACGTCGCGTTACTCGCAAACGTAAACGCGCTCGAGATATTGTGCTGGAACGCAAAGAGCACGCTTTCGTAACTCAAGCTTCCCGGAACCAGCACCAGGAGCGCGGGCACGAGCATTAGCGCTTGCGGCACGCGTAGCACGCGGGCGCCCACGTTGGCTACCAGACCGCACAGAAACGCCGAGAGAAACGCGGAGATTTCGTGCACGCGCGTGCCGGCAAGCAGATGCGAGGTGAGCAGCGCAACAAAGCACGCGGCAAACACCCACACGAAATCACGCGCGCGCGAATCGAGATCGATCGAAATTCCGACCGCCATCAAGACGGCTGCGAGGATCCAGAGATGGCTGGGCACCGCGTGCGGCGTCACGTCCCCGGTGCGTAGCAGCGACGGCCCAATCACCGCAAATCCGAGAAATGCGCCGCAACCCAATTCCAAAAGTACCGAGAGCACGCGCCCGAGGCGCGCCATCCCGGCGACCAGATCGCCGTTCGCCAGTTCGTGCAAGGCAAGCGTGAGCGAGTATCCCGGCAGCAGCACGACGACCCCGGCGACAATTGAGATGAAGATGTTCGTCGGGCCGAAGATCGTCGAAAACGCCGCGACGATCAAGGTGGCCGCAAACGCCGCAATGGCCTCAAACAGGCGCGCGACGATCGGCACGCGTTCGGCGACGGCGGAAACGATGCCGGTGAAAAAACCGATGCACGCGGCGACGATGAGCTCGCGCGCGCCACCGCCAAGCAAAATGGCTACGCCGACGGCGAGTAGGGTGAGCGCGGGAATTTCCCAGAGCGCGTTACGGCCGCGCGACCGCCGATCCACGTCGCTGATGGCGACGCTAGCGTCGCGATAATCGATCTTCCCGGAGCGCAGTTGGTCGTAGACGGCGTTGAGCTGCGAGAGCTTACGCAAATTGACGCGCCCGGGCGGCAAGCGCATGAGCACGATCTTTTGATTCCAAGGTCGGACCAACCGCGATCGTGATCTGCGTCGGCAGCGCGAAGATTTGGGTAGTCAATCCAATCGCAGACGCGACGTCGGCGAGCGTTTCCTCGAGCGTGTCGGTCGCGACACCCGCCTGATGGAGTTCGCGCGCCATCGACGCCAGAAAAACGGCTTTGGGATCGTCAGCGATCGCGGAGATCGCGGCAGGCTGCTGTTCGCTCATACAATCAAAGAGCGCTCTGTTCGTACAGAGCGCTCTTGGAAGCTTCGCGAAGAAGCGACTACTTCTTCGTGGGGGCCTTGCGCGTGTTCTTCGCGGCTCCCGATTTAACCGTAGACTTGCCGGTTTTCACCTTGGCAGGCGCGACGGCTGCCTTCGCGAGCGCCTTGGCTAAGCGCGACTTCTTGCGCGCGGCCTTGTTCTTATGAATCACGCCGGTCTTGGCGGCCTTGTCCAATTCGCTCTCGACGGTTTTCGAGAACGCATCGTCCCGCTCGGCGAGCGCCTTCTTGAAGATGGTCTTCAAGCGCGTCTTACGGTCCTTATTGGCGACCGTGCGCTTTTCGCTCTGGCGGACCCACTTTACGGCGGCCTTGATATTCGGCAAAAGAAACTCCTACGTGCGCTAGACTCGGGGGCAACGGCTCGCAGTATAGCAGAGGGGCGGAGTCGCGCGCAAGCGCGCTATGGAGCCCCGAGGAGACTTTTGTAGCTGTGGTAGCGGCTCTCCGCGATGCTGCCATCGGCGAGAGCCGCCTGGACCCCGCATCCGGGCTCACGCAAGTGGGTGCAGTCGGTGAAGCGGCAGGCTGTCGCCGGCTCGCGCATCTCGCGGAAGCCCTGTGCCAATTCTGCCGGCATGATCGGCCCGAGGCCGAACTCGTTGACCCCCGGGCTATCTATAAGGAAGCCGTCGGGCATGCGGATAGAGGCGCGCGGCCGTCGTTGTCTGCCGGCCCATGCCGTGCCGCGACACCGCGCCGACGACCGCCTCGCCGCCCAGCGCACGGAAGATCGAACTTTTTCCCACACCCGAATTCCCGCTAAGCAACGCATGGCATCCGCCGAGCGCTTCGCGCAGGGCGTCGACGTTCTCGCCGGCCTTTGGATTGAGGACGAGTGTGCGATACCCCAAGCCCGCGTAGAGATCGTGCAGCGCTCGCGTTGCGGCCGGGTCACTCAAATCGGGTTTTGTGAGCACTACGATCGCTTGGATCGATTCGAGTTCGGCAAAAGCCAGGAGTTGGTCCAAAATGATCAAGCGCGGCGCCGGGTCGGCAAGCGCCGTCACCGTCACCATCGTATCGACGTTGGCAGCGATGGTCTTGGAGCGGCCACCCGCGCTTCGTCGCTCGAGGTGAAACGAACGCGGTTCGATCTGGTCGACCACAGTTTTCTCATCTTCGAGCACGCGAACGAACACGACGTCACCCGAAACCGGCATGAAACGTTTCCCGGTCTGGCGTCGTAGTTGAGCTAGGCGCGGCGCCGTTTCGCCGTCGAGGCAGACCCACGCCGCGTTTTTCCCCGTGGAAACAACTAATGCGCGGCGTAGGCCATTCATCACAATGATTGCGAGCGCGTGGCGCCTAAAAAGGTATAAGGTATCGTGCCCACCATGTCCGCCTTCACTTTGCGCTTCCAGCCCCAACTCGACGACTCAGAAGTCGCCGCGGCAGAGGCAATCGTGCGCCGATTCGGCGGCGCGGTGACGTGGCAGCACTCGGCGGCATGCAAGCGCACGTATGGCTTGGTCGAAAACGCCGAAGCCGCGTGCGCTTCTGCGCTGCGTGAAGCAACCGGGCAACGGTGTTCGATCGGCCTATCATCGCCCTTGCTGTTTTCCCTAGCGTGCAAGAAGCCTTGCCGCCTCTCGAGCGTGCGCTGGGAGGGCCGGGGGGCCCGGCGGGGGTGCTCGCGTGCGAGCCTTGCGGTGACGGCGCAATCGTCGAGTGGGATCTCGACGTCACCCCGTGCGATGTCGTGCTCAACCTCGTTGACATCGAAATCGCTCGTTTCCGCGGCGCGCGTGTGAACGCGCTGCTCACGCCGCTACCGCTTGCGTGGTGGACGCGTATTGCCGCAAGCGGCCTGCAAGCGCCGGAGATACGCCCGATCGCGTGCTCGAAAAGCTACTCGAGGTGCACGGTGTCCTGGATTAACGTCGTCTTCGGCTATATCGGCATCACCGACGTGATCGACATCGTCGCGACGAGCGTGTTGATCTACTACTTGCTGCTCTTGATTCGCGGCACGCGCGCGGTGCAGATTCTCACCGGCATCTTCGTGCTGGTCGGGACTCTCGGCGTCTGCCAACATCTTGCATCTGTACTTGCTCGGCGCGATTCTGCAACTGGTCGTTCTTCGGCGCCGCGGTCACGCTGCCGATCGTCTTTCAGCCCGAGCTGCGTCGCGCGCTCGAACAGATCGGCCGCGGCGGCTTGTTCCGCATCGGAAACCGAGACCGACGAGGCGATTGGATGCGTCCGGAGGACAAGTCGATCGCCGACGCTGGCGCACGCCGCGTTTTTGCTCTCGCGCAATAAGCTGGGCGCGCTGATCGTCATCGAGCAGCAGAGCGGGTTCAAAGAGTTTGCGAAAGCGGGACGGCATTCTGGATGCGCGAACTTTCCGCCGAGTTGCTGCTGGCGATCTTCATGCCGCGTTCGCCGATGCACGACGGCGCGGTGATCGTGCGCGAGAACCTCGATCGAAGCAGCCGGCTGTTTTCTGCCGCTCGCCGAGCAGTCGCTGGCGGAACGGCGCGTCGGAACGCGCCACCGCGCCGCGCTCGGGCTGAGCGAGCAGACCGACGCCGTCGTCGTCGTCGTTTCGGAAGAGACCGGCGCGATCTCGATCGCGCGCGAGGGCAAGCTCACGCGCCCGGTCGAAGACGAGGCGCGTCTGGTGAAGATGTTGCTTGCCGATCACGCGACCGCCGCGCGCGCGAACGTCAGTTCGCGCGCAACGACCTGGTCTCCCACTTGCGCTCGCGCTTGCTCCCGCGCCGCAAAGAACCGGAAGAACCTCGTGCAGATCATCCGCAAGAACTTCGGACTTAAAGTTCTCGCGCTCACGCTGGCGATCGTCGGGTGGGCGTACTTTCGGTACGCCACCAATCCGATCGTCGCCGCGGCGCGCTTCGACCAGCAGATCTCGGTGCCGATCTACCGCGGTGAATTTGCCGGTCGGCTACATCGCGCATTTCACCGATAAGGAAGCCGTGGTGACGGTCGCGGCCAAGCGCGGCGAAGCCGCCGATAAAGCCCGACGAAATCAAGGCCGTGCTGGACCTGCAGAGCAAGGGCGCGGGCGTCTACAACGTGCCGATCGAACTGGTCGCGCCGGACGTCGTCGTGCAGAGTTTGAGCCCGGCGTCGGTGACGCTTGACGATCGAAAAGCATCGATCAGCGCACGTTTCCCGCTCGCAATGCACTACGTGGGGACCGCAACCGCCGGCTTGGTCGTCAAGAGCAATCCGCAACTGCAAGCCGGCGCGTCGTGACCGGTGCAGCGGCCCCTCAGACGCGCTCTCGCAGGTCGCGGACGTCCGCGTCGACATCGCGATGCCGCCAAGCGCCGAAGACGCTCGACGCGATGGTCCGGCCGGTTGCCGGTTGAACGCGCTGCGGCGCGAAATCGCCGGGCTGCGAGGTCGCGCCCGATCTGGTCCGCGTGCAGGACGCAGTTCGTGCACCGGCACGGGCGCGAAGACGCCGAAGTGAGAGCCCATTTCGGAACCGACGGCGTTCGCGGCGTCGCCAACGCCGAGCTCACGCCGGAGCTGGCGTTTGCCATCGGGCGCGCCGGCGCGACGGTCGCTCGCGCATGAAAGCGAGCGGCCATCGAGCGCCGATCGTCGTCGGTCGCGACACGCGCCTCTCCGGCACGATGCTCGAGGCGGCGATCGTCGCCGGGCATCACCTCGGTCGGCCGCGACGTCGTGCCGCTCGGCATCGTGCCGACGCCGGCGGTCGCGTGCGTGACGCGTCGCGAAGGCGCGGCCGCCGGCGTCATGATCAGCGCGTCGCACAATCCGATCGCCGACAACGGAATCAAGTTTTTCGGACCCGACGGATTCAAGCTCTCCGACGACGTCGAGCGAGAGATCGAATCGCTGCTGGACGATCGCGAGGACCTGCCGCGTCCGATCGGAACCGAGGTCGGCGTCGCGCGCATCGCGCAGAACCTCGGCAAGCACTACTACGACGAACTCTACGAGCAGCGGCGCTGAAGCTCGACGGCTTGCACGTCGTCGTCGATGGCGCGTACGGCGCCGCGTACGCGATCGCGCCGTATGCGTTGCGCAAACTCGGCGCGACGGTGATCGAGATCAACTGCGAGAACGACGGCGCGCGCATCAACGTCGATTGCGGCGCGACCGACCTTCGGCCGCTGCAAGCCGCGGTCGCGCGAGCGCATCGACGCGCGGCGAGCGCCGCGTCGTCGGCGTCGCGTTCGACGGCGATGCGGATCGCGCGCTGTTCGTCGACGAAACCGGCGCGATCGGTGAGCGGCGATCACGTGATGTACGCGATCGGCTGCGACGTTGCACGACGCGCGGCGAGCTTACGCGGCGAACGCATCGTCGGCACGGTAATGAGCAATATCGGCTTCGAGCGCGCGCTCGCAGCGACGCGGCATCGCGCTCGATGCGCGCGGCGGTCGGCGACCGCTACGTGCTCGAACGCATGCGCGCCGGCGGTTACGTGCTGGGCGGCGAGCAGTCCGGACACATCATCGATTTGCGCCGCAACACCACCGGCGACGGTCCGATGACGGCGGTGACGCTCTTTGGGATCGTCGCCGCGAGCGGAAGCGCACGCTGCACGAACTGGTGGGCGACGTCGTGAGTCGCTCCGCAGATACTGGTCAACGTGCGCACGCCGCATAAGGACGTGCTTGGAGGCGAGGCCGTGCGGGACGGCGATCGCCGAGGCCGAGCGCGGCTGGCGGGTGCCGGCACGGCTCTGATCCGCCCTTCGGGAACCGAGCCGCTGATTCGCGTCATGGCCGAGGGGGACGACCGCCAGACCGTCGAGGGATCGGCCGCGCGGAGTCGGCTCGCCGGATCGAGAAGGAACCGCGCGCGCTTTAAACCTAAAATCTGACGGAGACGTCGAGCCATGGTAACCAAGAGGCCCATCGCGGCTATCTCGAGGACACTACGCCTGCACAAGATCACTGAGTCCGGTGGCATTCCCGGAGCGGGGGATATCTAGGTAGGGGTGAATGAGCCGGTCGGCTCTAGGGCGATCTTTCCCGCCCGAACCCGTCAACTAACCTCGCAAGTGTCGTGAAAGAGGAGCCGTTTCTTGCGCCATGCGTTAGCCATCGGGGCATTTGCCCTGTCGATCTGGCTTCGTCTGCGATCGCCAAAGCCGAGACCACACGACCAACCGATCAATATTACCGCCCTCGTACTGACGAACGTGCAGCGCGCTGACCAGCCCGGACGTCGCCGAGTGGACGTCCCATCTCATGGTCATCACGAAATCGCCGCGCGGCATCAGAACGGCAGTCGGCCGTTTTGCCGGCGGCGTTCTCGCGCGAACGTCCAAGCTGGCAACCAGCAACTGACCCGCAGCGCGCTGCGCTTCCTGGGGACGCCGTACGTCTTCGGGGGCAACAGCACGTACGGGTTCGATTGCTCGGCCTACGTCCAGCACGTCTTTGCGATGCTCGGCATCAGCTTGCCGCGCACCGCCGACGCGCAGTACGACGTCGGCCATCCGCGCCGTCGGCGGCCCGAGCCCGGGCGATCTGGTGTTCTTCCAGACCTACACGGACGGCGTCGTCGCACGTCGGGATCTATCTCGGCAACGGCAAGTTCGTCCATGCGAGCTCGAGCCACGGCGTGATGGTGTCCAGCCTTTCGGACTCCTATTGGCACGCGCGGTTCATTGGAGCCAAGCGTTTCATTAGCACCAAGCACCTGGTCGCCAAAACCGTAAATTAATAGCCCGACGGAACGCGCTGCGGCGGAATCGCGCAGCGCATCACTGGCGTACCTCTTCTGGCCGACGGCGCTCATCGAGCAGATCACGCCGCGCCCCGAGACGTCGAGCTGGTTCCGTTTTCACATGCGGCAAGCCCTTGGGTTCGGCATCTTGTCGAGCGTCATCGGGCTTGCCGCTTTCCTGTGGCCCCTGATCTTGAGCCTGCTGGTGAGCAACGTCGTCGCGACCCTGTGGATCTACGCGATTGCGATGCTGGCGGATCTTGCCCTCTTGGTCTTATGGGTGCTCCTCGCGGTACGCTATAGTCAGCGGGCGGGGCGGGGCGAGCTCTTCGACGTGCCCTGGGTCGCGCGCCTGACAGGGACCTCGGTCCAAAAGTAGTATTCAGGGCCGTCGAGCCATGGGGTCGCCGCACGAAGCGGCGACAAAATTGCAGCACAGGATGTGCGTGCCCGCGCGGTAGCGAGGGAGCCATGGGGTCGCCGCACGAAGCGGCGACAAAATTGCAGCACAGGATGTGCGTGCCCGCGCGGTAGCGAGGGAGCCATGGGGTCGCCGCACGAAGCGGCGACAAAATTGCAGCACAGGATGTGCGTGCCCGCGCGGTAGCGAGGGAGCCATGGGGTCGCCGCACGAAGCGGCGACAAAATTGCAGCACAGGATGTGCGTGCCCGCGCGGTAGCGAGGGAGCCATGGGGTCGCCGCACGAAGCGGCGACAAAATTGCAGCACAGGATGTGCGTGCCCGCGCGGTAGCGAGGGAGCCATGGGGTCGCCGCACGAAGCGGCGACAAAATTGCAGCACAGGATGTGCGTGCCCGCGCGGTAGCGAGGGAGCAATGGGGTGTCGCCAAGCGGTAAGGCAGCGGGCTTTGAATCCGCCATTCGTTGGTTCGAATCCAGCCACCCCAGAGAAAGCCTCAGCCCGTCCTTGAGACGGGCTGAGGCTTTCTCTCTTTGATATGGGGATGAGGACCAACGAAGTTGGCGCCGGCAGGATGCCGGTGGTGGGAACGCAGCGACAGGATGTCGCGGCGGCGTTCCCGTTCGAATCCAGCCACCCCAGAGAAAGCCTCAGCCCGTCCTTGAGACGGGCTCCGCAGTTGGCGGAAAGCTGGGCGATCTACGTTCTCATAGACCGAGTCGACGAAAACGATTTAACCGGGAACGATGCAGCGAAGGCATTCACCTTTATCGAGCCGCTGTTGCCAACAACGGGGTAACTTCCGGTGCAGGCGTGCATCGGTTGCCAACGGGATTTGAGCAGCACAGACGAGGGGCGGCTCTGGTGAGCGGCCTGGCTATCGAATCGGAGAAAGTTTTAGCGGCGGCGGGGCTTTTCCAGTTTTGCTACGCGTTCATCGAGCGATGCGAATCCGTCGATAACGCGCACCTCAACCCGGAATAGACGATCCTCAACGCGGTCGAGTCGAAATTCAACGCGGTCGAGGCGCTCATCAATGCGATCGAGCCGTCCATCCACGCGCGTGAAGCCCGCGCCCACGGCGCCTGCCAGATCGGCGATCGCGCCGGAGAGTTGATTGTACTGAGCGTCTTCCATTTGCCCCACGGTAGGCGGGCTTCGTTGCCGCGATGTCGCGGCCTTGTGGACAAATCAGCGGGCGCGGGTTTTTAGCGCTTCGATAACGGCTTTGGCGGTGCTGCCGCTAGACTGCGGGTTCTGACCTGTAATCCACGTCCCGTCGACTTCGATGTGATCGGTGAAGTTTGCACCGGTAACGACGTTTGCGCCCTGCTCGCGCAATTTCGATTCGAGTAAGAACGGCATCAGCGCGTCGAGCTTCACCGCGCGTTCTTCGTCGTCGGTGAAGCAGGTGATGCGCTTGCCCGCGACCAGCGTTTCGGCTTCGCCCGTACGAATTGCGTCGACGAAGGCCGCCGGGCCGTGACACACTGCCGCGATGATCTTGCCTTGCGCATCGAATTCGCTCAGCATCGTTTTGAGCGGGTCGAAGCTCGCAAGATCGAACATCGTGCCGTGTCCGCCCGGAATAAACACAGCGTCGTAATCTTCCGCATCGCCCGCTTCGCGGAGCGTTATCGTCAGGTCTAATTCTTTGCGCGCGGGATCGTTGGGATCGGAGGCTTCGAGACTGCGCGGGTCGATCGGCACCTTGCCGCCATGCGGCGTGACGGTTACGACCTCAAACCCGGCATCGCGAAATGCGTGCCATGGGATGCTGTACTCTTCGAGCCATAAGCCGGTTGGATGCTCGGCGTCGATCTGCGAGTGCCCGGTCACGATCATTAAAATTTTCGGCATAGTACCGACCATAGTACCCGAAAAGCAGGCCCGAGGAGTGCCGGAATCACGACATAAAGGGACCGACCGCCGGCAAGCCCAATCCGCGACGAATGTCGATTGCACGTACGTTCGCACTCGCGGCCTTGCTATTGGGCGTGTCCTTTGTACCTGCCCGTGCCGCCGATCCGCTGATTCTTCAAAGTCCGACCGTCAGCCGAACGCAGATCGCGTTCGTTTACGGCGGCGACATCTGGGTGGTTTCGCATGAGGGCGGGGTAGCGCGGCGTCTGGTGACCGGATTCGGTCTCAACGGCGCGCCGTATTTCTCGCCTGACGGGTCGACGATCGCGTTCAGCGCGAACTACGACGGCAGTACGAACGTCTACACCGTTTCCGCGTCGGGCGGCGAGCCGGAGCGACTCACTTACCACCCCGGCGCCGACGTCGTGACGGGCTGGACACCTGACGGCAGCAAGATTCTTTTTGCGTCGCACCGCGAGAGCCAGAACCGATGCGACGCAACTCTACGAAATTCCCAAAGGCGGCGGCATCCCGGCGATGCTGCCGCTGCCCGACGCAACCACCGCCTCCTTTTCGCCCGACGGTACCCACTTCGCGTACGTGCCGAACAGCCAATGGGAGTGGTACTGGCAGGGCTATCGCGGCGGACAAACGACACCGATTTGGATCGCGAATCTCGCCGATTCGTCGGTCATACCGATTCCACGAAATAATTCCAACGACCGTTTCCCGATGTGGATCGGTCACGAGATCTATTTCTTTCCGATCGCGGCGGACACGTTCACGCTGTACGCCTACGATCCGCAGACGCGCGCCTCGACGCAGCTCATCGAGAACCCGCATGGCTTTGACATCGTCTCGGCGTCGGCGAACAACGGCGAGATCGTCTACTCGAAATTCGATTCGATCCATCTCTATCGATCCGTCGTCGCGCACCGATCGCGAAGTGCCAATGACAATTGCCGCCGACATGCCCGATTTGCGTCCGCAGTGGGTTCCGGTCGCGAATCAAATTCAGAATGCCGCGATCTCGCCGACCGGCGTGCGCGCGGTTTTCGAAGCGCACGGCGACATCCTCACCGTCCCGGTCGAAAACGGTCGACGTTCGCAATCTCACACAGACGTCCGGGCATCATGGAGCGCGACCCGGCGTGGTCGCCCGACGGCAAGTGGATCGCGTATTTCTCGGATGCGTGCGGCGAGTACACGCTGCGCTTAAGGGATCAGAAGGCCTGTTGCCCGAGCGCGTCTATCACACTCGAACCGAATCCGTCGTTTTACTACTCGCCGACCTGGTCGCCGGACAGCAAGAAGATCGCCTACAGCGATAAGCACTCGGCTATCTGTACTACATCGACTAAGCGCAAGAGCATCCGCAAGGCGGTCAAGTTCGCGCAGCAGCGCCTACGAGGTTTTCGGCCAGAACACGTTCGGCGCGGTCATGGTCGCCGGACAGCCGATATATTGCCTATCAGCCGAGGAACTCACGAGCTTCATCCACGCGATCTTCATCTACGATACGCAGGACGGCCAAGCGCACCAGATCACCGACGGCATGAGCGATGCTACCAGCCCGCCTTCGATAAGAATCCGGAAAGTACCTGTACTTCCTTGCGAGCACCAATACCGGCTTCACCGAGTACGGGCTCGACATGGAGAGCGACGAGCGCCCGACCTCGAGCAGCGTGTATGCAGCGTCCTGCCAAAAGCGATGCATCGCCGGTAGCGCCGCAAAGCGATGACGAACCGGTCACCAGCGACGAGCCGGTGAGCGGACCGCCGGCGGCAAGCACGACACCCAAGCCGGCAACCCGCCCGACGGCCGCGACATCAAAGATGCCGGCGATCGATTTCGACGAAATCGGTCAGCGCATCGTCTCGCTTGCCGATTCCCTCGGCGAACTACGCCGGCGTCGTGTCGGCAACGGCGGGCACGATCTTCCTCGGCGCAGGCGCCGCTGGTGAGCGTCGATCCGTTGCCGCCGACGTTTACGATTTTTCGGTACGACAATGCTTCGCGAAAGGTGATGCCGCTATGCCGACGGCGTGAGCGCATTCGCCGGCGTCTCGTCTCGACGGGAAGAAAATGCTGATCGCGCGGGGCCGCTTCGTTCCGCAGTGGTCGATCGTGCCCACACAGCTTCCGGTTCCGCCGCCGCCCGGTTTGGGTGCGCTAGCAACGAGCGGACTCGAAGTGCGCAGCGTGCCGCGCGAAGAGTGGGCGCAGATGTTTCGCGAAACGTGGCGCATCGAGCGCTACTGGTTCTACGATCCGCACTATCACGGTCTCGACATCGGCGCCGCGGAAAAACGATTCGCGGCGTTCTTGCCGGGACTCGCTTCGCGGTCGGACTTCACCTATCTCACCCAGCAGATGATCGGGTATCTTTCGGTCGGGCATCTGTGGGTCTATCCGGGTGTCGCGCCGCCGAAAACCGCATCACGTGAACGTCGGCCTACTCGGCGCCGACTACACCGTGATCACAATGGCATTCCGCTTCGCCAAAATCTACAACGGTGAAAATTGGAATCCGCAGCTGCACGCGCCGCTGACACAACCCGGCGTGAACGTGCACGTCGGTGACTACTTGCTTGCAGTCAACGGCTATCCCGTGCACGCGGATCGCGAGGTCTCCGCCGACTTCCAAGAAACCGCCGGGAAGCAAACCACGATCACGGTCGGCCTCCAATGCCGAGCGGAGCGGCTCGCGCAACGTCGTCGTCGTGCCGCTTGCCGAGCGAAGCGGCCTTGCGCAACCTTGCGTGGATCGAACACAACCGCCGAGAAGTCGATCGCCTGAGCGGCGGCAAGCTCGGCTACGTCTACATGCCCGATACGGCGTACGGCGGGTTCACCAATTTCAATCGCTACTTCTTCGCGCAGGTCGGCAAACAAGGCATCGTCCTCGACGAACGCTACAACCACGGCGGCCAAATCGCCGACTACGTGATCGACGTGCTCAGCCGCAAGCGACCGGCGATCATCAAAGGACGCGACGGGCATGCCGTACACCGATCCGCCGCTGGCGATCTTCGGGCCTAAGGTGATGATCATCAATCAGTACGCGGGCTCGGGCGGCGACGCGATGCCGTGGCTTTTCGAAAAGGCCGAACCTCGGTCCGCTCGTCGGCGTGCGGACCTGGGGCGGGCTCGTCGGCATCGGCGGTTATCCGACCCTGATGGACGGCGGCAGCGTCATGGCGCCGCGCGTGGCGATCGGCGGTCTTCACGGCCAGTGGGAGGTCGAGGGCCACGGCATTGCGCCGGACATCGAGGTGCAGCAAGATCCCAAACTCGTGCGCGAAGGCCACGATCCGCAACTCGAAGCCGCGGTCGCAACCGCGATGAAAGAGCTACGCGAGCATCCGATTCCGCACTATACGCCCCCGGCATTTCCGGATCACCATCCGGTCTTGCCGCCGATCGTCCAAAAATCGTAGGTGAGCTCGGGATCGGTGAAATAGGCGTCGGGTATGGAGAAGAAGCCGTTCTTCGCATAAGCGCTTCCCAGCGAATTGCGCGCGATGAACGTCTTTTTGGCGCTGTCGTAGCCGACGGCGATCAGCGCGTGGCCGCCGAACAGCGTGTCGGTCTTTCGCGGAAGGCGCAGGTATGCGGTTCGCGCCGCCTGCGTGAACGGTTCCTCGTAGGCTTGGATGCCAAAGATGAACGCGCTTCCCTGGGCGAGCGCCGCGCGCAGCGGGTCAAGCTCCTGAGCAATGCGGTGGTAACGGATCGGGCGAATCAGAGCGTCGCTGTAGCAGGCGCGCAAAGGACGCGTGGTGACCGCATCCTTGCGGTAGGGCCACTGCCGCTCCGGACACGCGCCGTGGCGCGCGAGCGCTTTGATCGCGATACGAATCGTGGTGCCGCAATCCTTGCGCTGCGTCTTGGAGAACGCGCGCGCGTTGTAGTACATAAAGAGACGCGACAGAGGCGCCATTGGCTCGTCGAGCTCATTAGCGATCAGGGTCATCGCCGAAGCGAGGGCGTTGGCACTGCAGCTCTGGATGCGGTACTGTTGGTAGACTTTGCCGCAAAACTGCGAAAGATCGGCCAGTCGCGGAAGCCGCTCGAGCTTCGGGACAAAGCGCCGATCGCGCGAATCGGGCTCGTCACGATAGCCGCCGGGATGAAATTGCAACGCTGCCATGAACCGCTCCATTCGGTATGAGCCCACAACAAGCCGCCACGCTACACGTCACCAACGGCGACGCCGTGGTCTATCTCTTTAAGAAAGCCGGAGTCGTGGGCACGCACGTGCCGTGGCGCGATATTTTGCACGAGGGCCCCGTGCCTGCCGGCGCTACGCTCGAGCAACTCAGCCGAGTTCGCGGCGAATATCTGGCCTCACGCGGCTTCGGCAAGCCGATCAAACTCTTGCACGATTTTTCCTCGCGCGACGCCACGCTTCGTCGCGCGCCCGAATTCTCCGAAGTGGTCTTGTGGTTCGAACACGATCTCTACGATCAATTGCAACTAGTGCAGGTGCTTGCCGAGCTCGATGCGATGGGTCTGGAGGCGGGGGCGTCAGCCTCGTGCAAAGCGACGTCTATCTGGGAAGCATGAGCGTGGATGAGTTGCTCGCACTGTATCCTCGGCGCAAAACGGTAAGTGCCGCGACATTCGAGCAGGCGCGCGTCGCGTGGGATGCTCTGCGCGCAGAGGAGCCCGATGCGCTCCTCGCGTTCACGCAGCGCGACGCGCAAGGCCTGCCGCACTTGCGTAATGCGCTGCGCCGCTTATGCCAAGAGTATCCTTGGAGCGATGATGGTCTGTCTCGCTCGCAGCGCCACGCATTGCAAGCCGTCGCGCTCGGACCGACGAATGCCGACGAACTTTTTCGGCGCGCGCAGTCGCGTGAAGAAGCGCCGTTCCTCGGCGATCTCGCCTTCGCGGCGATCGTGCGTGATTTGCAAAGCGGTCCCGCGCCGCTTATCGAGGGCGAAGATGGCGCGCTCGAGCCGACCGCGCGCGGCCGTTCGACTTTGGCCGGCGGCGAAGATTGGCTCGCGGTGCAGCCGCTGGATCGCTGGATCGGCGGCGTGCATCTCGCGACGGAGCACGCGTACCGATGGAACGACGACACCGGACGATTCGTGTCGTGACGCCGCGCGAGCTGATCGAAGAATTGGTCGGCGCCTGGCAAAGCGGTGACGCGCATCGCGCTGCCGCATTTTTCGCACCGGATGCTGTGTATCACGAATCGGGCCAACAACCGATCGTCGGACGCGCCGCGATTTTCGCGCACTTCGCGCGTTTTTTTCGCGATGGGCCCGCATGGCGCTTCGATATCGACGAGATGATCGTCGAGGGCGAGCATGCAGCGGTCGGTTATCGTTTCGGTATAAATCGCGACGGTACGTGGACCACGAGCGGCGGTTGCGCTCTGGTGCATTGTAAAGAAAACCTTATTGCGCAATGGCGCGAGTATCGCGGCTGAGGAGTGTTAGCTTTCCGAACGGTGCGACTGCAGGTGCACCCTGAGCCTGCGGTCGCCCTTAGTATGACGTAGAACTAGCGCGTCTGCTCGGGGCGTTAGCGGTCAAAGCTTCACTGAGCAACGTCAGCTAAGGATTAGAATTAACTTGAACAGAGTACTTATGTCTCTACCGGCACTTGTGATGGCCGGAGTCTTCGCGGTGACAAGCCCGGCGATGGCAAGCAACCCAACCGCGAGCGGCACGCTCGCCGTGAGCGCCACGGTGGCGAGCTCGATCAGTATGACTTTTGTAACCGACGCGTCGGGCATCGCGCTGGGCGGCTCGGGAACCAACGCTGCAACGCTCGCCTTTGGGTCGATTCAAGCCTACGGTGGAGTGGTTCCGACCGGCGCCACGCGCGTCGTCAACGGTACGACCAGTTTCACGTACAGCAGCCCGTTTGGCGTCAACGTCGCCGAAGAGAATTCGGCGAGCGCCACCTATACGCTGGCTGCCCTGCTGAGCGCTACGAGCCCAGATACGTTCGCGGTCGATGCGGTTACACTTACGACCGCGTCGCAGACGATCACCGCAACCGGCGCCTACGGCGCCAACGCGACCCATACGCTTGCGCTAACGGTTCCGTTTAGCATCGCCAGCGGCACCGTGATCAATTCGAACGTGAATTTCACGGCCACCGCAAACTAAAAGAGCGGTCGGGAGAGATACTCGCGCAATGGCGCGGGTATCGTGGCTAATGGTCATTCCTGGTTATAAACGCTTTTCATCGCGCGTAATCGTGTCGATTGTTCGCTTTGCGCGCGGTTCGACCGCAGAGGCACTAAAGGATCAATTCTTCTCTTGAACAGAGTTCGGATGTCTCTACCGGCAATCGTGATGGCCGGATTCCTCGCGGTCTCGAGTCCGGCACCCGCAGCGGTGAGAGCAAGCGGCGCGCTCAGCGTAAGTGCCACGGTGGCAAGCTCGATCGGTCTGACCTTCACCAGCTCCAGCACGGGCGTGACCTTGGGCGGCGCGGGCACGAGCGCAGCAACGATGGCTTTCGGCTCGATCTCTCCCCACGGCGGAACGATGCCGACCGGCGCCAAGCGCGTCAATAACGGGACGACCAGCTACACCTACAGCAGTCCGTTCGACATCACGGTCACGGAGCAGAACTCGTCAAGCAGCTGCTATACGCTTGCTGCCTTGCTGAGCGCTTCGAGCACGGATACGTTCACCATCGATGCAGTGACACTCTCGACCACCTTGCAGACGATAACCGCAACCGGCGTCTATGCGAGGAGCGAACAACATACGCTTGCGCTGACGGTTCCGCTGAGCGTTGCGGGGGGCACTGCGATCAATGACACCGTGGATTTCACCGCGACCGCGAACTAAAAAAGCGTCTTTTATCGCACGAAAACCGCCGACTGTTAGCTTTCCGAACGGTGCGACTGCAGGTGCACCCTGTGCCTGCGATCGCCCTTAGTATGAAGTAGAACTAGCGCGTCTGCTCAGGGCGTTAGCGGTCAAAGCTTCACTGAGCAACGTCAGCTAAGGATTAGAATTAACTTGAACAGAGTACTTATGTCTCTACCGGCACTTGTGATGGCCGGAGTCTTCGCGGTGACAAGCCCGGCGATGGCAAGCAACCCAATCGCGAGCGGCACGCTCGCCGTGAGCGCCACGGTGGCGAGCTCGATCAGTATGACTTTTGTAACCGACGCGTCGGGCATCGCGCTGGGCGGCTCGGGAACCAACGCTGCGACGCTCGCCTTTGGGTCGATTCAAGCCTACGGTGGAGTGGTTCCGACCGGCGCCACGCGCGTCGTCAACGGTACGACCAGTTTCACGTACAGCAGCCCGTTTGGCGTCAACGTCGCCGAAGAGAATTCGGCGAGCGCCACCTATACGCTGGCTGCCTTGTTGAGCGCGACGAGCCCGGACACATTTGCCGTCGACGCAGTTACCCTTTCGACCGCGTCTCAGACGATTACCGCGACCGGCGTTTACGCTAGCAACGCGACCCACACGCTTGCGCTAACGGTACCGTTTAGCATCGCCAGCGGCACCGTGATCAATTCGAACGTGAATTTCACGGCCACCGCAAACTAAAAGGCGCTCGCTTGCGAGGAAGCCGGCGCAGGCTGCGCCGGTTATATCCGCCAACATGGAGTCAATCTATGGGTCGCCAATGCGCAATAACACTGCTCTTGGCGCTCCTTCTTGGCGGAGTGGGGCGGGCTGCTCCCGTTGCGCCATCGTCGCAAAGCACCGAGCTCATCCTTCAGGTCGGCGTCACCACGACGATCGCGCTGGTGCTCCTAACCAGTAGCGGCGGCTGCCCGCTGGTCAACTCGAATTCGAACGCGACGGCCATCGACCTCGGCCAGGCAAGCTTGAGCACCTATACGTCGTGCGCTAGCTACTCGAGCGGTCGCACCTATCAACTCTCAACGAGTCTGAGCGCCGAAGCGACCTGCTCGGGAACGTGCACCAATTGGAACCTGAGCGCGCGCCTCAACTCCGCGGCGCAGGCGGGCACAACCTGGTTTGTTGGAACCTCCAATCTCACCACCACCAATCAGACGATTGGGAGTAACCTTTCCTACGGGTCGCTCCAAAACGGACCGGTCCAACTTACCGTCAATACGTCGACTGCCCCGACCGGCGCGCTCCAGCAGGGGATCACAATAACAGCCACAGCAAACGGCGTAGCCGCGACGGCAAGCGCGACGCTGAACCTCGAGGAAATCAACCAGCCCGGAATCTCAATCTTTCTCGCGGCGGATGCGAGCGGTGCTCCCGTCACCGGCGGCGCCTTCAATGCGGCGCTGGATTTTGGTACGGTTTCAGCCGCCGGATCACTGCCAACCGGCGTGACGCGCCCGACGGTGACCGCGTCGTCGTTCACGGTTGCGACGATCGTCGACATCGATGTAGAGAAGGGCGGCTATACGAGCAGCAACTACACGATGCGCGCGGCGCTAGGCGCGGCCGCGCCCACCGGACTGACGTATTTGGCAAATGGCGTGACGCTTACGACGTCCGCGCAGACGATTACCAGTACGGGAGCCTATAACACCAATCAAGCCTACGCGTTGGACATCGTAATCAAGACGGCGGCACCCGCATCGGGTGGTCCAACCGTCGGTACGCTGCTCTCCGACACGATCGACTTTACGGCGACGGCGAACTAGTGCGCAAGATCTGTTTCGTTCTGGCTTCATTGCTGCTTCTCGGGGCGGCAAAGTCGGCCGCCGGAATGCCCGCAACGAGCGGCTCGATTGCGGTGGCCGTGGTGCAACTTCCCGAGGGTGCAATTATTGCAGGGGCGGCAGGTACGGCGATCGCCGAACTCGGCACCGTTTCTTCGAATGTGCGCACTACGAGCCCGGGCGTTGCGATCGTCCGGCGCGCCACGTCGTACGTCGTGGTCACGCTCATTGGACTGCGCGCGACGAGCTCAGGTGCGCTTGGGACGGTCGCACTTGCGGCATATCTCAGCGCTCCGATTCCGGGCGTTTCCGTGCGGCTCGACGGGGTCGATCTCTCCACCTTTCCGCAGCTCTTTGCCGCGCACGTTCCACTGAACGTCGTTTCGCGTCACAAGCTCGAGCTCGAAATTCCCAACGGCATGAGCCCGCAACTAATTCCGTCCCAAATTCCGCTCGAATTTCAGGCACAGGAAGAATAATCATGAAATTTGCGGCCGCATTGTTGTTCGTACTCGCTACGACGGCGCAATCGCTCGCTCAGAGCGCGCCGAGCCTCTCACTCTCGCCGTCGGTCGTGATCCTCAAGGCGACGTTCGGGCAAACGATTAAACAATCGATCGGGCTCAACAACGGCACCGGCCAAGGCCTCGATTTCGAAATGATCGCCGACGACGTGGTCGTCAAGAACGGGAAACGCGTATTCGTCGCGGCCGGGGAACTGCCGCATTCGATCGCTGCCACGGCGGTGTTCTCCGAGCGGTCCGGGCACGTCGCGCCCGGCTCGAGCCAGGCGATTCAAGTACTCCTGACGATCCCAGACCAAACCACGATCCGTGCAGTAGCGATTTACTTCCGTTCCAAGCACGTAGCTGTCGAACATGGCACTGTTTCGATCACGGCTACCGTGGGAGCGTTGATTACCTTTATTCTGAGCGACAACGCGGTCGTGCAGGCCGATCCCGTTCGCGTGCATGCGGCGACCGCGAGCGAGAACTTGAAGATCGTCGAAGCGCTCAAGAACACGGGCAGCGAGCCGGTCGTGCCTGACGGCGTTGCCGCCTTCCTCGACGCGAGCGGTTCGCTCGTGGCCAAGATTCCTTTTCAATCCCAGCGGTTATTACCGGGCGAACGTCTCGATTTCTCCGCCGAGTACGCCGGACGTTTGAAACCCGGCACCTATCGCGTCCTCTGCACGTTTTCGTATGAAGGCAAGGCGTTGACGAACAGCGCGGAGATGCGAGTGCGTTGAAATATCTCGCCGCGACGCTGCTGATCCTGGCGCTTCTCGTGCCCAGGAGCGTTACGGCGCAAGAGATGTTAACCGTCGCCTACGACAAAACAATACATCTCAGCGTGCCGGGAGCGACCTCGGCCTATGCGGTGAATCCGTCGATTGTGGAAGCCGGCATTGTCGGCGGTACGGTTGCGATCCGCGGCGTCGGCACCGGCGTGACCAGCGTCGTCGTCTTGATCGGCGGCGGAGCGGTAACGACTTTCGCAGTGACCGTGACGGGTGCACCCGTGGTGGAGCTTGGCATTGGCGGAGCGGCAGCGCGTTTTTCCGCGGGCGGAAGCTACAACGGCACGTACAACTCCGAGGCCGGGTCCGTGACTAACGCGTTCGATCTGTGGCAGCAAGAGGGACAGACTTTTCGGCAGGTGCTCGTAACGGAGGCGACGTTCTTGTCGCCGAGCGCAGGACAAGCCGGCAGTGGCTTCCCCGTGCTCAGCTACGAAATCAGCCGGCCCGGGCAGCGAATCGTCTTTCTCGACGATGTCGTGACGATCTCGCCGTTGACGTTTAACGAATCGCTCGTTCGCGGGTTCCACCTTCAACAAGGCCCGTGGACGTTCCATATCGGCGCCTCGTCGGTCGGCGTCTTCGGCTCGTACTTCATTCCTACCAATCCGCAGTGGATAGGCGGTGTGACGCGCGCGTTCAAAATCTCTAGCAGCAGCATGATCTCGGCGAACCTTTACGATATCGTGAACGCTCCCGGCCTGGTCAGTTCCACGAACGGCGGCGTCATCGGCTCGCTGCTCTATACCTATCAACCTCAACCGCATTTCATCGTACAGGCCGAAGTTGGCCTGAGCCGCGCGATCGGCTTTGATTTTTCGACGGTCTATGACGATCGCAAGCAGCACGGCGATGCATCGCTGGTTGCGAAGCCGGCAACGTTCGCGTCGCTTGCGACTGACGCTCAACAAGGGTTGTTCGGTAACGCCGATTACAGCCGAACGTTCAGCGACGCGCTCAATGTCAACGCAACGGTCTCAAAGAGCGATTACAACCTCCCGACGTTTCATGAGAATTCGCTTACCAGCCAGGGGAACGCGAACTATCGGCTCAAAGGAGACTTCTCGGTCGGCGCTGGCGTGCTCTACTCGAGCTTCGATTCGATCTATCCAACCGTCTTTAACGTACGGACGCTGGCGATTCCGCTCTCGATCGCTTATAACGGCAAGCATTTTGTAGCGGGCCTTCAGGATCAGCCGACGAGCGACTTTCAGGGAACGCGCGCTAACGGTTACGGTGCCAACGTCGGGCTAAACTACCCGCGTTTCCAAATCAGCGCGCTCTACCAGCACAGTGTCGATATCCCGACGGTGTCATCGCTGTTCAACCAGGTTCCGGGATTGCAAGGTGCTCTTGAACAAGCCGGGATTACGATCACCAACCCGTCGCAGCTTGCCGCCCTGCTCAACAATACTGCGTTGCTCGCCAGCTTGGGTTTCACCGGGCTGGAGTTGAACGTCGCGCCGGCCCAAAACAACATCGGAGCCAACATAAACTGGCTTTTCCCGGGAAAATCGCGAGGGGAGCTAAGCTTGAGTTTCCTGAACAGCGATGCGCAGCTTACCCAGGGAGCGTTCGATTTCCGCCTCGCGACGCTGACGTATCTACGCCGGCTGAACGCCTCAACCGATATGACGGCGTCCGTGACGACCCTGCGCAGCAGCGAGTATTCGTCGGCCGCGGGATCAGGCCGGAGCGCACCGTCGGTCAGCTCGCAGGTGTCCTACGGTCTAACGTTTTCGCACCGCTTCTCGTCGGTTCCGGCGTTTCTCTTCCCAACCCGACGCGGCAACATCGACGGCTATGTCTTTCGTGACGACGATTCGAGCGGGAGATTCTCGACCAGCACGCCGGGTATCGGCGGGGTGGAGGTAAAGCTCGATGGTGAGCGTTCGACGCGTACCGACTCGGCCGGGCACTACACCTTCGCCGGCGTTCCTTATGGCACGCATCAGGTGGAAGCGCAGATTCCGAGCACGGCGCCTTCCTACTTCACGACGGAGTCGCCCGCGTTGGCGCAGATCGGAAGCCGAGTCGATTTCGGCGTGAATTCCGTGCAGGGGAAAATCATCGGGGACATCGTCAATGACGCGGGCCAAGGGATTGGCGGTGTTGTCCTTGCGATCCAAGGGTCAAAGCTAAGTGCCACGACCGGAAGTGACGGCGAGTTCGCGTTCGAGGGCGTCGGCCCGGGCCACTACACCGTAGCGGCTTCGCCGGACTCGTTTCCAACGGGATACGATCTTTCAAGCTTGTCGACGATGACAACCGACGTTACAACCGGAGTACCCAAGCCGTTGACGCTGTCGGTTCGCGCGCTGCGCAGTGTCTCCGGCACGGTCACGATGTTCGATCCACGCCACTCGAAGCTTGCGCCGGCAGCCGGAATCGAAGTGTCAATTCCGCAGCTCAACATCGTTTCGAAGACGGACGGCAACGGCGTGTACGCGCTTCGCAATCTGCCGGCGGGTTCGTATACGGTCCAAGTCGGTCATGGATCGTCGGCGCAGCGCCGCGCGATCTCGCTACCATCCGATCCGACGACCTTGACCGCTGTCGATTTCCGCGTGACCGCGGAGCAACTCCCGCACCGTTAGCTTTGCACGGACGATGAATACGCTTCGTCCAGCAGTTCGACGATGTGCTTGACCGTCGCTGGAATGCCGGCGGCGCGTAAGCCCGCAGCGACTTGCATCGCGCAACCGGGATTGGCCGTGGCAACGATCGTCGCGCCGGTTGCCTCGATGTTGCCGACCTTGCGCGCTTGGAGGCGCTGCGCCATGTCGGGTTCGGTGAGATTGTAGATACCGGCGCTGCCGCAGCAGACGGCGCTTTCATTCATCTCCACTAACTCGAGGCCGGGGATCTTTTCCAGCAGCCGGCGCGGCGCGGCGCTGACGCGTTGCGCGTGTACGAGATGGCACGGCTCCTGGTAGGTGACACGCGCATCGATTCGCCCGCGCGGGCTCGATAACTCCATCGCGTCGAGCACCTCGGTAATATCGCGCACGCGAGAGGAAAAGGCTTGCGCGCGCTCTCGCCACGCAGGGTCGTCGTCGAGCCACGCGCCGTACTCCTTGAGCGCGCTACCGCAGCCGGCGGCGTTGACCACGTAGACGTCGGCGCCACTGCGTTCGTACGCAGCAATATTCACACGCGCGAGCTCGCGCGCGAATTCCGGGTCACCCGCATGGATGGCCAGTGCGCCGCAACAGCCTTGCGCGCGCGGAACGACCACCGAGAGATGTGCGCGATTGAGCATGCGGACCGTCGCTTCGTGTACATTGGCAAAGGCCACCTGCATCACGCAACCGGTATGCAGCATGGCCGTACCGGCAGCACGCGAGACCGCATACTGCTGATCCTCGGGGGCAAAGAAACGATCGGAGATTTGCGGTGCAAGACGGACGCTGTCGCGCAGACCAACGAGCGACGCAAGCGCAGTGAGGCCGGTGCGCTGCGCGAAACGCAGCAGCGACGCCGCGCCGCGCAGGCGCGACGGCTTCGCGAAAAGCCATTGGAGTAGGATGTGGCGTGTCGTGCGCGCGCTCGCCGAGCGCGACGGGGCGCTTGCGCGCTCGATTCGGGCCCGCATTTCTTCGAGCATTGGCCCGTAGGGAACGGCCGACGGGCAGACGGCCTGACAGGCACGGCAGTCCAAGCATTCCGACATTTGCTCGACAAACCCAGGGCTGAGCAGATCGAGCTCGCCTTCGTCGACCGCCTTGATCAGACTAATCCGACCGCGAGGGCCGGAGGTTTCTGTCATAGTCTCCAGGTACGTCGGGCAGGCCGGAAGGCATAATCCGCACCGAACGCACGCTTCGTAACCCGTCATCGCCATCCTAATCACCAGCGCCAAGGGCCATCCCCTGCATGAGCGTGGATTCCCAGCGCGAAGGGTTAGGGTCACTATCTGGAGGTACACCTTCGTGGCCGAGACCGCCACCACCGAGTATAAGCTTTCGAGCGAATCCAAACTCAAGGCGCTTACCGTCGAAATTCTTTCGAAGGTCGGCGTGGCGCGCGATCAAGCGCAAGTCGTCGCCGACGTGCTGGTCGCCGCCGATGAACGCGGCGTCGAATCGCACGGCGTAGCGCGCTTGAACTCGTATTACGTCGGTCGCATCCGCGGCGGCAAGCTCAATCCCAAGCCGAACTACGAGATCGTGCGCGAGACCGAGACGACGGTGCTGTACGACGCGGACAACGGCCTCGGACATCCCGTCGGTAAGCTTACGATGGATGCCGTCATCGCCAAGGCGCGCAAGCATGGCTCGGCGTTCGGCGCGGTGCGCAACTCCAACCACTTCGGCATCGCCGGCTACTACGCGATGCTGGCGCTCGAACACGACATGATCGGCATGGCCTCGACCAACTCGGTGAAATACGGCGCGCCCACCTTCGGCAAAGACGTATTGCTGGGTACCAATCCGCTCGCGTATGCGATTCCGGCAGGTAAGGAGCCGGCGTTTGTGCTCGACTTCGCCACGACCGTTGTCCCCAAGGGCAAGCTCGAAGTCTACAAGCGCAAAGGCTTGCCGCTCAAGGACGGCTGGGCCATCGACGAAAACGGCAACGGCACGACCGACTCGGACGCCGCGCTGCGCGGCGCGCTCCTACCGCTCGGGGGTCTGGGAACCGATCACTCGGGACACAAAGGTTACGGCCTCGGCCTACTCGTGGATATTCTTTGCGGTGTGCTCTCGGGCGGCGCGTTCGGACCGACGCTCCCGACGGTGAGCGAAAGCAAAGAAGGCGCGATCTCACATTGGTTCGGCGCGTTTCGCATCGATGGGTTCCGCGACGTTGCGCAGTTCAAAACCGACATGGATAAGGAGCTGCGTTATTTCAAAGAGAGCCAGAAGGCGCCGGGACAAGATCGTATCTACGTTGCCGGTGAGATCGAATACGAAAAGACGCTCGAAGCGCGCAAGAACGGCGTGCCGGTGCACGTCAAAGTCTGGGACGAACTCGAGAAGCTCAGCGGTGAGCTCGGGATCGCCTTTGATCTCGGCCGGTAGTCGATGAACGGCGGCCACGGGCATTCCGACGTCGATCTCGTGCACGTCAACGTCGCGTCGCCGGCCGGTGCTTACACGGTCGGCAACGCGTCGTTCTTTCGCTACATCGTGCGCTTGACCGAACTCGGGCTGCCCCTGACCGGCCTCGATCGCGAAGCAGTCGAAATCCTCGCCGCGATTCCGCATGCATTCGACGCCGACGACGACGTGCCGGCGCTCTCGGGCGCGGGCTGGCGCATCGTGCCGGCGCAAGGCGATTTGGATTGGCCGGTACTGGAAGTGACGCCGCGACGTCTGCGCACCGCGCTCGAACGCGCGCGAGCACTGCTGTGGAATCACGCCTCACGTTTTCCGGTTAGCGCCCGCGAAATCTCGGCCATCGAAGACGAGCTGGAATCGGTCTACGCAGTGCTTATGCGTGCTGAAGCTGCCGGCTTCGCGGTCAACGTTTCCTACGTTTCGTAAGCGGGCCTCAACAGCCTGAGCCGCTGCGGTGGACGGGGTCATAAAGAATGAGCCGAGCCCTGTTTACCCCTTGGCGAAAGCAGAATGCAACGTCACTGTGGCTCGCTGATCTCGCGGCCGTCCAGGGCGGAGGATTAATCTCGTCGTCGCCGTGTTTTCTAAACTCGATGTCGAGCCATTGGCCACTTGCGATCGACACGAACTTCATGTAGAAGATCCTGTCCCCGCAATTACCCGGATTGAACGACGCCACCCGCTCGCCGACCGTCGGCAACACCAACGCAGCGGGCATCGTCTTCATGCAGTGTCCACCATTCGGTATCGCCTTGATCACTGTCCCGGTGTTATTGTTGAACCACAGCTCGTCTGCCGAAACGTTCGCGAACGTAAACACAAAGGCAACGAGAACGAGCGAGGAGATATACAAAGACGTTTTCATCGCTTGCTCCTTACGGGAAGTGTTATTTTGCTTCAGAGACCTCAAAGGTGGACGCGTCGCGCTGATGCATGTGGCACGTCATGCGATTTGACGACTCGTGCCAGACAGAAACGCGCTTGATCTCGCCTCCGGCGACCTCTGCTGCATACCTGCACCACGTTGTACTGCTTCGGCCTACGTCGAAGCGGAGCGGATGGCCCGGCTCGACCGCACAGCGAAAATAGACACCAAGGCTCTGACAATAGCCCGCCGGCATCGAGCCGATCAACTTCAATCCGCTCTGCGTGTAGACGGTTAGGTGGAGGATTTCACTTTGGGATGCGAGTGGCAGCAGCGCAAAGACCCCCATAAGAACCCAAGAAAGGAATTTCATAGCACGATTCCCCCTCGCAAGAGCAACGGACGGCTCTCTCGGTTGGTTCCCGAAGATGATGAAGATTCCGCTGATCGGTGCGGGCGGCGAGCCGATCTCGTTCGTTCGCACGATCTTTTCGCATGGTTTGCCATTCTTGCCGCCCGGGCAGATCGATGAAGAGAAGAAGATCTACGACCTTACCGTTCGTATCGGCGAACGTGTCCGCCGATTGCGCTTCGCCTCGGATGACGGTCAGTTAGACGTCGATCTCGACGGGCGCTCGAGCACGGCAGACCTGCGTGCCGCCGAGCGGATCACGCGCCGTGTCTTTCGCCTGGACCAAAACCTCGCTCCGTTCTACGCCACGATCGAGAATGACCCGCGACTGTCATGGGCGATCGGCGCGGGGCGATTAATCGCGAGCCCAACGGTTTTCGAAGACGTGATCAAGACCATTTGTACGACCAACACCACATGGGCCGGCACGCGGCGCATGATCACCGCGCTGGTCGAACGCGGTGGCGGCGCGTTTCCCGATGCGGCGTTGCTCGCGAAGACGCCGGAGCGTTGGTTTGCCGATGTTGCCCGAATGGGGTATCGCGGGCCGTACGTGCGAACGATCGCACGCGACGTCGCAGCCGGGCGAATCGACTTAGAAGCAATGCTGCCGAACACTGAGCGCGACGAGCTCGCGAAGGAAGAAATGGTGGAAGAAGCGCTGCGTGAGTTGCCCGGTGTTGGCCCCTATGCCGCTGCGCACATCATGCAGCTGCTCGGCTATCACCACCAACTGGTCCTCGACTCCGCAACGCGGCCGAAATACCTCGAACTGAGCGGCAAAAAGCGCGCTTCGGACAAGACCATCGTGCGCGCGTTCAAGCCATATGGGCCGTATGCCGGACTGGCGTTCTGGCTCTATATCACTCGCGATTGGATCGAAGACGTCCCCTTCGAGCGCTAACCACTGAATATTGAAGACGCTGATGGCCCGGTGGGCTTCCGAATCGGTCGGACGCTTACACCGACGATTTGGGAAAGGCAGATAGCGTCTAGCGCACAAGCAGAACGCTTGCGATAAGCGCCGGGATCGTGATCGCGGCGCCGATGCGGAAGAATGTAAGCGGCCCGATGGCAAAGCCTTCGCGGCGCAAGGCGATGAGCCACAGCATCGTTGCGAGCGATCCGGTCACCGAAACGTTCGGGCCGAGATCTACGGCGACGACGACAGCGTGCGCAAGCGTCGGCACGACGGGTGCCGATTGCAGCGCGAAACCGCTCGCCAACGCTACCGGCAGATTGTTGAACAGATTGTCCGCGACGGTGATGACAAACGCGGCGAGCACATTTCCTCCCGCATAGCCCAACGTCTGCGCATGTTGGAGAAAGCCGCGAAGGAGATCCAGCACGCCGGCGCGGTCGAGCGCCGCGACCACAACGAACAAACCCGCCACCAGCGGCACGACCTGCCAGGCGACGTGCCGCGCCACAAACCGTGCTGCACTCCGTTCGCGTAGTGTGACGAACAACAGCACGACCGCCGCCGCGATAAGCGCGGTATAGCCCACGTCAACGCGCACGGCGGCGGCGACGAGTAAGGCGAGCGCCGCGGCGCCAATGGCGATCCCGCTCAATGCGGCAGCCGGCGATAGCGGCACCGGCGCGCCGTCCCGAAAACCCCAACGTAATTCGCCACGGAAGCAAAAGCGCAGCCCGAGATAGGTCACGAGTATCGCGGCAATCGCGGCGAGCCCGAACGCCCCCAGCCATACGTGCAGCGACGGTAGATGAGACCCGAAGACAACCAGATTGGCGGGGTTGGAGAACGGGAGCACAAACGAGGCCGCGTTCGCGACCAGGGCGCAGGCAAAAAGGTAGGGGAGCGGATCGGCGTCGGTGCGGCGCAGCGCGGCGGCAATGGCCGGGGTGAGGAGCACAGCGGTCGTGTCGTTGGAGAGCAGCGCCGTCACCCCCGCACCGACGAGAAAGAGCAGCGCGAAGAGGCGCCGCTGCGAGCCGCCGGCCGCGACCAGCGCATGCGACGCGAGCCAGTCAAAAAGGCCCTCGTTGCGCGCCAGCTCCGCAAGCGCCATGATCCCGACCAGAAAGGCATAGACGTCGGCCCCGCGCAGGATCGCCGCCCAAGCTTGGCGCGGCGCGATCGCGCCGATCAGGATCAGCAGAACCGCCGCCGCGACAGCCCAGACCCATTCTTGCGAGCGTTTCGGCCGAAGAATCATGCCCATCACGGCGGCGAGCGAAATAGCCAGAACCAGCCAGCTCGAAAGTGTCACGAAGAGGAGCATACCCCACAAAGGCATTCGTCCACAGCCATTGTATATCCACAAACACTGATTTGGTGATGTGTGTGGCCTGTGGATGAGCGAGAGCGGCTACCTAGAATAGGTCGCTTGATGGCGCGTTCGAACAGCGCCGATACCCTCCGTATCCGGCGACCGTGGTATTGGCTCGTCGTTCTTGCATTGGCAGCAATTGCCGCATCGTTGCTGATTGTGGCAAATGCTCGGCTGCAGATGGCGCAAGCGCGCCGCGGATTCGAGGCGGCGCAAGAATTGCGGTTGCAGCGCGTCGAGTTTCGGATCGATGATTATTTTGGCGAAGCGATTTCGCTGGCCAGCTTTGGGGCCCAATCGCTTGGCGATGCGCGCGGCAACTTACCCCTGACCGAGCGACTGACGCTTTCGATCTTGCGCTCGCGGCGTAACCCGGGCATCTACGGCGTGGGAATGTTTTACGCGCCCTACGCGTTTGAATCGAACCGACGGTTGGTGAGCGTCTACGACCACGTCGGCCGGCCTGCGCTTCCGCCCTACGATAATGTTTTGTCCGACGGCATCGATCAGGTGCTGCGCGAGGTCAATAGCCCGCCGCCCGGTCAAGACTATACGGTAACCCCTTGGTATCGCAAGGCTGCCGCGCATGACTGGACCGTTTTTTCGGGCCCGTACACGGATGCGGGCCGCAGCTTCATCAGCACGTTGCGCGCCTTTCGCGCCGGGGGACACCTGATTGGCGTGATGAGCGTCGATACGCTTACGCCGACGTTTATTGCGCTGATGGCGTCGCCGCTAGCCGGCGGCGACGTCGCCTGGATTGAGTCGAGCCAACACGGTCGACGGCTTCTTGGGACCGGGTCCGTTCCGCCGGGCCCGCGGCTCGAACGGCGAATCCCACTCCGTTATACGCGCGCGTTTTTGCATATTTCGACCGATGCGGCGCCGCTGGAAGCCGCCAACCGCAGTCAGGTATCTTTAGCTGCGGGTCTTCTCGTCGGCATCTGGCTTGTTGCCGCGCTCCTCGCTGTCGGCCTCGTGCAGCGCTGGCGCTCGCAAGAGCGCCAAGACCTACTCGAAGGTGAACGGCGCACCCTGGCAGCCCAGGTCGACCTCGCCAAAACCGTCGAGGCCGAACTGCGCCGCGCCGCGTTTACCGACTCCCTTACCGGCCTTCCGAATCGGGCAGCCTTCATCGAGCACGCGCGCGCGATCGTTTCGCTTGGCGAGAGCGATGGACATGCCGTCTTCTTCATCGACCTCGACCGGTTCAATATCGTCAATGAGACGCTCGGGCACCTCGCCGGCGACGACCTCCTGCGCGCGATCGGCGCGCGCTTGCAAGCCCTGGTGGAGCCGACGGATTTAGTCGCGCGCCTCGGCGGCGACGAGTTTGTCGTTGTCGCAAAAGTCGAGTCGGGAGCGTTCGACGAAGCCGCTGCTCTGTTGCTCGTGCACTTAGGGGAGCCGATCGTTGTCGCCGGGCGCACGATTTATCCCGAGGCATCCATCGGTGTCGTCGCTGTCGACGAATCGTATACGACCCCCGCTGAATTGCTTCGCGACGCGGACATCGCGATGTACGAGGCCAAACATCGCGGGCGCGCGCAGTTTGCGATTTTCGATTCGGCGATGCGTCGCCGAATCGCTGACGATTCCCAGCTCGAGGACGATTTGCGCCGAGCCATCGAACGCGGCGAGCTTGTCCCGTATTATCAGCCGATCGTGAGCCTTGGCACCCGCCGGATCGTATCGTTTGAAGCGCTTGCGCGCTGGCATCGGTCCGATGGATCGGTCACGCCGGCTTCGGAGTTCATGCATTTTGCCGAGCAGCACGGCTTCATCGAAACGATCGATGCGCTGATGTTTCGCGCCGTTTGCGCCCACTCCCAAGCGATCTTCGCAGCCTTTCCCTCCGCGCAGATTTCAGTCAACATTTCAGCCGCGGAGCTTGCGACATCCGGGTTGTGCGAAACGATCGAGACGCTGATTCGTCAGCATGACGTTTCGCCAGGCCGGATCAAGTTTGAAATCACGGAAACGGCGATGATGACGAGCTCAGACGGCGCGAGACGCGCCCTCGAACGCTTGCGCGATCTTGGAATCGAGTTCGTGCTCGATGATTTCGGTACGGGGTATTCATCGCTTGCCTATCTGCAAACGCTCCCGATTGCCGGTATCAAGATCGACCGGTCGTTCGTCGAGCCCCTGTTGACCGATCTTAAGGCGGTCGAGATCGTACGCAGCATCGTCGTGCTGTCTCGCTCGTTCGGCCTCACGACGATTGCCGAAGGCGTCGAAAGCTTCGAACATTTTGAATTGCTCGCGAGCCTCGGTGTCGATCACGCGCAGGGCTTCTTTTTCTCGCCGGCCGTCGAGATCTCGTCGCTCGTGCGGCTCTTGGACCAGCCGATTTCCGATTCGCCGCAGGCTGCCGTAGAATGATCGTGTGAGTTCATACATCCCCGCAGACCCCGCCATCGCGGAATTCGCAGCGTACCTGCGCCTCGAGCGCGGGCAGTCGCCTCGCACCTCTGAGGAATACGCGCGCGACGTCGAGCTTTTCGCGCAGTTTCTCGAGCCCGGACACGGCAAGGAAGCGCCGTTCACCAAACTCGCCGAGACAACCGTCTCGGACGTGCGCCGTTTCGTGATGGAACTCATGGGTCCGCGCAAATACTCCGCCAGTTCGGTGCGGCGCAAGATCGCCGCGCTACGCTCCTACTTCTCGCTGCAAAAGCGCGAAGGGCGTCGGGCCGACAATCCCGCGCAGGACGTTCCGCCGCCGAAAGCCGCAAAACGCTTGCCTCACGTGATGAGCGAGCGGGAGGTCGGCAAGCTGTTACGCACACGCGTTGCCGGCAAAACCGAGTTCGCGCGTCTACGCGACCTGGCGATGATGGAGTTGCTTTATGCTAGCGGAATCCGTCGAGCGGAGCTCGTCGGACTCAACATCAGCGACGTCGATTTGGACCGGCGCTTGATGCGCGTGATCGGCAAAGGCAACAAGCAACGTACGGTCTTTATCAATCAAGCTTCGGCCGATGCGATCCGCAACTATCTCGGGGTACGCTTGCGAACGCCGGATGAAGCGCTGTTCATTTCCCGGCGCAAGACGCGAATGTCACACCGGCAGGCTTGGGTGATCTTTCGGCAGTTTGCAGAACTCGCGGGGCTCACCCAGCATGTGACGCCGCATGTGATGCGTCATTCCTTCGCAACCCATCTTCTCGAAAACGGCGCGGACCTCATGACGATCAAAGAACTGCTCGGGCATGAGAGTCTTTCGACGACGCAGATCTACACTAACGTCTCGCTTGAGCACATGCGACGCAGCTATGAGGAGGCGCATCCGCGCGACCGCAGCGAAGAACGCTAACGTGAAACGCTACGCTTCCTTCCTCGTTCTGGCTTTTGTCGCATGTTCAGCGGCGCCAACGCCGTATGCAACGATCGTCGGCGCGCTCAAACCCGGCTCAGTCATGACGGTCAACGTCGAAAGCGGCGTGGTCAACGCCTTTAAGCCGGCTCAAGGCGACCCGTCGGATCGTTACACGATTGCCCCGACGGCGACGGCCGGCGCGACCCCGCCCCCGCCGCCAATGATCCACCCCAGCGGATCGGGTATCACGGTGGATGCCACCGGCGCGCTTGCAAATCTCCTCGTGCGCGTACCACAAGGCGTCGATCTCGTGGTGCACTCGAAAAGCGGCAACGTGAACGTGACTGACATCAGCGGAAATGTCAACGTACAAGCTGCGAACGGCGACGTGAAGATCATGGTCACCGGTCGCGCCGCGGCGAGCACGACCAACGGTTCTATCGATGCGACGATGGGAGCGACGTCGTGGCCCGGTACCTTGCACTTCTCGGCGCAAAACGGCGACGTCACCGTCTACGTTCCCGATACCGCGGCGTTCCACGCGCGCCTGCACACGGACGACGGAACGCTCTTTACCGATTTTAACCTGCGCGGAACTTCACGAGGAAACAACGAGACCATCGACGCTCCGGTGCATAACGGGAGTGCGTTCGGTGTGGATCTTGAAAGTAAGCGCGGCACCGTCCGTCTCTTGCGCCTCACTCCTCAGGCGTAAATGGATCCTTGGCCAGAACGGCTCCGGGGTTCATCATGTCGCTTGGGTCGATTGCGCGCTTCACGGCGCGCATGAGCGCCATCTCTGTGGTGCTGCGATGTTCGTGCAGTTCGGCTGCGCGATAACGTCCGATGCCGTGCTCGGCTGTGATGCTTCCCGCGAACTCGCGGACGATCGCGTGCACGGTGCGATTGATCTCGCCTGGAGAATGCTGCTCGCCCAGCAGCACGTTGAAATGAATGTTGCCGTCCCCCACGTGTCCGAAGGCGAGCACCCGCGCTCCGGGATGTTTTTGCTCGACCTCGCGCGTTGACCGTTCGAGAAATGCGGGGATTGCGGAAATCGGAACAGAGACGTCATGCTTGGCGCTACGGCCCGCCCGGCGTTCGTTCTCGGTGATCGTCTCGCGCCAACTCCACAGGGCGTCCGCTTGAGAGCTGCTCTCGGCCAACACGCAATCGACGGCATGACCGCGATCCATGGCAAGCGCCAGCGCCACCTCCGCGCCCTCGCGTAAGCCGGGCAAGGATGATGCGGCCTCGACGAGCAGGTACCATGGCTGTGCGGCGACCGGCCGGACGAGTTGCGGTTCGTGTGCCAGTCGTAACTCGACTGCGCGATCGCTGAAGAGTTCACATCCAACCAGCGCTTCACCAAGGGCCTCTTGCACGTCGCCAAAAGCCGCTACGGCATCGTGCGCGCTGCGGATTGCCAGCAATGCGGTCGCCCGGTGGGCCGGACGCGCGAAGAGTCGCAGTACCGCACCGGTCACGATGCCGAGCGTTCCCTCGCTGCCGATAAAGAGCTGCTTCCAATCGTAGCCGGCGTTATCTTTGCGCAGCGCGCGCATGCCCTCGGCGATCGCACCGTCCGGTAGAACGACTTCAAGACCGAGCACGAAAGCGCGCATGGATCCGTATCGCAACACGGCGGTCCCGCCGGCATTGGTGGAAATCAAACCACCGATCTGCGCGGTGCCTTCGGCCGCGAGCGAGAGCGGAAAGAATCGCGCGGCCGCGTCGGCCGCAGCCTGCACGTCGGCAAGCACGCAGCCCGCGTCAACGGCAATAGTAAAGCCGGGCGCGTCGAGCGCTCGAATGCGGCGCATGCGCGAAAGACTCAGGACGATCGCCGGCTCGAGACCGATCGGCGTTGCTCCGGCGGCAAGGCCCGTATTGCCGCCTTGGGGGACGATGGCTACGCCGGCGTCAGCGCATGCGCGCACGCATTGCGCCACACCCTGCGTTGTATCCGGGCGCGCAACGGCGAGCGCCGTGCCCGAAAATACACCGCGCCAGTCGGTAACGAATGGTGCAACATCTGCGCTGTCGACAAGCAGCCCGCCCGGGCCGCAGACGTCCGCGAGCCGAGCGAGGAGCGAATCGCTCACGCGTCAGACCGAGCGCGCTGAGTTTCCTTTGCCTTGACCAGGCGTACCATCGCATCGTTGTAGGGCGTTGCCACGCCGGTACGCCGTCCGAACGCGACCACGGCGCCGTTAATGTGATCGATCTCGCTTGGATGCCCGGACTCGAGGTCAAACGCCATCGAGCTCTTCGAATCGGCGCCAACCTCGATTACTTGCGTGACGTACTGCCAAGGATTGACGAACGGCAGATTGATCTTCAGCGCCGCGGCAACCGCGGCCGCTTCTTCGGCCAGCGATTCAGCCAAATGCGCCGCGTTAGGGTTTTTTGCAATCTCACCGGTGTCGCAATCCAACAGCGCCGAGATTGCGTTGATCGCTGCGTTGGCTACCAACTTGCCCCATAAATGCGGACGTATATCATAGACGACCGAGGCGCGCAGGCCCGAGCGCGTCAGCACATCGGCGATCGCGCGGGACGTTGCCGGAGCCGCTGAGGCCGAGCCGATGAGGGTTGTTCCGGTCACCGAGCTGCGCGCGCAGCCGGGCCCGACGGTGATTGACGACTCGGTGGTCACACCGAGCACCACAGGAACGGCTCCCCCCAGCGCGGTCTTGATCGCATCCTCGTTGCCGACTCCGTTTTGCAGCGAGATCACCGGCGTCGCGGGATTCAACTCACCGGCGAACGGTCGCAATGCGCGCAATGTGTCGACGGCTTTGACGAACAAAAAGAGCATCTGCGATCCGAAGAGTTCGCGCGCATTGCTTGCGACGTGGACGCGACGCGGCGTCTCCTCGTTGAGTTGCAGGCCGCGCTGGGCGATTGTATCGCTGGTTTGCGCGTTCGCTTCCAGCACGGTGACGTCGGCGTTCTGCGCCAAATGGTAACCGAAGAGGGTGCCCATCGAACCAGCCCCGATAATGCCGATCTTGAGTTGTTCGCTGCTCACCGAGTCACCACTACGGGATCTTGGTTTGGAAGCCGTAGGTAAAACGACGCTCAGCATGATTGAGCGCGCGCTCGCCGATGAAGAGATCCCAGTGCTTGGCAATGTGGAAATTACCGTACACGTCGATGTCGGGCCGTTGCGGATTGTAGATCTTGGTATCAAAGCCGAATACGCCGTCATTGTACGCGCCCAGGAAGCCGAGTTGCGAATACAATACGCCGCCCCCGATACGGACGTTGGGCGAGAGCTTTTGAATCAGCGCCACGTTAGCCGTCGTGTGATAGCCGATATCGTTTGCGCCTACTAGCAAGCTGGTCCCATTATTGGGAAGGATCACCGCATTGAGATCGCTTTGCGGTCCACGATCGGCGCTGTAGAGCGGATTCGGACAGCAGACGGTCTGCGTGGAGAGCTCGCTCATCCGCAGCTGAATCGAGATCAGGTTGCTCGCGATGTCGGCCAGCCGGTGCTGCAAGTGCAGCGACTTCGCCGTCGGCGTTGCCCGCGTCGGAGTGGACGACGATGACGACGCGTCAATCTGCGAGAGCGAGGGAAGCGGGGCCGAGGAACCGCCGGCGGAAAACGGCGCCGACGATCCGGCCGGTACGGGAGCTGTCGCCGCGGGATACGGCGTCGCATTCGCGTCTACACCGTAGACGCTGCTCGTGCCACCGAATTGGGCTAAGAGAGAATTGGCTCGCTGCATCGTCGCGTCGAGGTTGGCGATCGTGTTCTTGAGCTGCGCTTGCGTTTGCGGATCGCCGGTAACGTTGCGCAGGTCGTGAGTGATGCCGGCGATGTTGGCGGTAGTGTCGGCGATGTTTTTGGTCGTCGCCAGCACGTTACCCCGCAAGTCTTTGTCGGTCGCAATCGACTCCAGCGAAGCCATCGATTGGTTGAGCGCCTTCGAAGTCTGATCGAAGTTGGTCACGATGTCGCTGATTTTCCTAGAGTTGAGCTGCGTCGTGTCGTTCAACGTACCAGTGAGCGCGACTAAATTCTGGCTCGCCTGCGCGAGGCTGGACTGCAGCTGGCTCGTGAGCGAACCAATGGAGTTTTTCATCGAGAGCGTGAGTTCGTTGGCGTTGGTAAGCGTCGATTGCAATGTGTCAAGCAGCTTGGGCTCACGCTTCTCGAGCTGGCTGAGCATTGCGTCGAGCTTGACGACTTCGCCTTGGCCCTGTTCGAGTAGATCTGCGATGGTCGCCGTATTGGTGCCCTGCGGCTGCTGCTCGATCGGCAGAACCTCGCGCGCGAGCATCGGCAAGGGCGGCGCGCCCGGCACGGGGCGCGGGGGGACGATGATGAGGTTGGGATCCCCGGTCAAGGGCGCCTGAATCAAAAAGCGCGATGCCTGCGGAATGTCCACGTCGCGATTGACCGCCAGAATCACGTCCACGGTGTTGTCGGGCAACAGCGTGATCGTATCGACCGTGCCCACCGTCACACCGCTGAAGTAGACAAGTGCTCCCGAGTGCAAACCGGCAGCCGAGACAAAGTGGATCCCAACCCGATACCCCGTGTGCCTCGTACCGAAGTCAGTAATCACATAGAACACGCCAAAAAGTAGCAGCAACGCGAGCAACGCGAAGGCTCCGACCTGTGCCTGTCTACTCATCGAACCCCATCAACCCCATCTTTTTCATTTCTATCCGAGAGCCTTTGACGTGAGGGGCTGGGTGGGTCGTGCGGAGGGGCTACGTACGCACGACGTAGTCCCGATGGACCTGGGCGACGAGGTAACGTCATTTAGGCGCGCCCTTGGGGAATCAAATACTTGTCGCAATCGTGTGCGCGCCATAGTTCGGGGCTCCACGACGTGGGGGCGCGGAGCCCAAGGCGAAGCGCCTTTTTCATATGGGTATCGGCCCAACTTCGCTGCCCGCGATAAACTGCTGGACGATGGGGTTTGGCGAGCGTTGTATTTCGTCGACCGTGCCATACGCGATGACCGCGCCTTCGAAGAGCATCGCCACGTAGTCGGACATCGCGTAGATCGATTGCAGATCGTGCGAGATGACGACGGCGGTCCCGTTGAGCTTCTGGCGCAAACGGATGATCGTGTCGGTGATGAGGTGCGTAACGATTGGATCGAGGCCGGTCGTCGGCTCGTCGTAGAGAATGAGATCCGGGCGCGTCACGATCGCGCGCGCGAAGCCGGCGCGCTTGATCATACCGCCCGAAAGTTCGCTTGGCATGCTGTCATAGGTGTGTCCAAGCCCGACCGAGTCGAGCGCGTCTTCGACCGTTTTAACGATTTTCGCATCACTCTCGTTCGTGTTCTCACGCAACGGCAGTGCCACGTTTTCTCCGACGGTCAGGCTGTCGAGCAGCGCTGCGAATTGAAACGACATGCTGATCGAGCGCCGGATGTCGTTGAGCTGGTTCTCGGGCATATGGCAGATGTCACGGTTGCGGACGTAGACATGCCCGGCATTTGGTTTGCTCAAGCCGTCGAGCAAGCGCAAAATCGTGGACTTCCCTGCGCCCGAGAGCCCGATGATGCACGTGATGGCGCCTTCGACGATATCGAGGCTGCAGTTCTTGAGGATGACGCGGTCGCCGTAGGCGAGCGTGACGTCTTCCAGTCGCGCAATGATTTCCGGCATCGCTCAGTGGGCACCGAAGAGGATAAACGAGAGAACGAAATTGGAGACGAAGATCAGGATGATCGAAATGACGACCGCTCCGGTCGTCGCCGCCCCCACGCCGGCGGCCCCGCCGCGCGTCGAGAGGCCCTGATACGCACCGACCAGTGCGATGATCGCTGCGAAGACGAGCGACTTGATCAAGCCCTTGACGACGTCCTCGAAGCCGACCGTTTGGCGCGCTGAGGTGAGAAACGTGTCGAACGAAATGTGGGCGTAGGTTTGCGCAATCCACATTCCGCCGCCGATCGAAACGACGTCGGCGAAAATCGTGAGGAGCGGCAACATCACCAGCATTGCCAGGAGCCGCGGCAGCACGAGAAAGCGGGGAACCTCTAAACCCATCGAGGTTAGCGCGTCGATCTGTTCGGTAACGACCATTGATCCCAGTTCGGCGGCAATTGCCGCCCCTGCGCGTCCGGCCACAACGACGGCAGTGAGCATGGGGCCAAGCTCACGCACCGAGCTGTATGCAACCGCGCCGCCGACGACGCTGCCGAAGCCGTACTGCACCGCCTGGACCGCGGACTCGAGTGAGATCACCATGCCGGTGAAGAGCGACGTTAAAAGGACGATCGAAAGCGATTGAAAGCCCAGAAAATAGCACTGGTTGATGGTTTCGATGAACCGGATTCGCAGCCGAGCGAAAAATCCAAGCGAATCGGTCGCTAGGATCACGATCCCGCCGGCGTATTCGAAGAACTCGATTGTCGCTCGTCCGAAGCGATCGAGCACCTTCATGCCAGGGGTCCAATGGCATCGAGTTCGTGCATCACCGCTTGGGTCGCTTCGATGCGCTTGACGGCGACGCCGCGCTCCGCGGTCAAATTGAACTGCACCTGGTTGAGGTGCTCGAGGCGACGGTCAACGTCGCGAAGATGGCCACGTGCCTCGTGCTCGAAGCCCGTAAAATAGCGCCGCACGGCCGCGAGATATTCGTCCAGCGCGCGGGCGTCGAGCCGGCCGGCCGCAAGCGCCTGCTGGGCCGCTTCTTGCGCCTTGCGCATTGCGCGATCGGTAATGTGGAACGCGCCGACGTGTGCGACCAGCGCGCTCACGCGTTCATCACTCACGGCGAGCTTGCGCCGATTGCTTCACGCTGGCGCTCGAACAACTCGCGAATGCCGGTTTCCGCGAGCGCCAGGAGGCGGTCGAGTTGCTCCCGGTCGAACGGCGCGGCTTCTGCCGTCCCTTGAAGCTCGACGTACTTGCCGGCGTCAGTCATGAAGACGTTCATATCGGTATGGGCGGTCGAATCCTCGTCGTAGGCAAGATCGAGCATCGGCACACCGCGGACAATTCCGACGCTCGTTGCCGCAACCATCCCGGTGAGCGGCCATTTCACCCCTTGCAGTTCGGGAATCGCGCGCAGTGCTAGGGCGAGGGCGACGTATGCGCCGGTGACCGATGCGCTGCGCGTACCGCCGTCTGCCTGCAGCACATCGCAGTCGATCCAAACGGTGCGTTCACCGAGTTTCGAGGTGTCGGTAACGGCGCGCAGTGCGCGTCCGATGATTCGTTGGATTTCGTGCGTGCGCCCGCCGATTCGGCCTTTGGCGGATTCGCGCTGCGTGCGCTCTTGCGTTGCGCGCGGGAGCATCGCATACTCGGCGCTCACCCAGCCCAGGCCCTTGCCCTTGAGCCATTGCGGAACGCGATCCTCAACGGTAGCGGCGCAAAGGACGCGGGTGTTGCCGGTGCTGATCAGGGCGCTGCCCTCGGCGTATTTGAGAAAGCCCGGCTCGATAGAAACCGGGCGTAGTTCATCGGGCTTTCGCCCGTCCGAGCGCATCATATGAACGCTTCTTTGGCGGACCGCGCAGGCATTCCGCCTACCAGGAAACAAACCGCCCGGTTGCCCGGAGGCATCTCATGAAGCGCTTTTTCGCTGCTCTCGTTGCGACGTTGGCCCTCGTTCCGGCGGTCACTTCGGCGGCGGTGATTTCGGTCTCTCCGCAAAAGCTCGTATTGGAAATCGGCGGTAGGGTCTTCGCAAAAGTCAGCGCGAGCGCGACGAGTTCGCATCTCGAGGTCTATCCATCCAGCTGTTTCACGACCGCGGGCTCGCCGGGCGACATTCTCAAGGTGACTGGGCTGAACAAGTCTAGGTCAGGCAACTCCTCGACGCTAACCCTCGATGTGCGCGCGCAGCGCCCGGGAAGATGCACCATCAAGTTCCAGAGCGAGTCGGACGTTCGTTCGATCGACGTGAACGTCGAGCCGGAGCAACCCTGAGGGGGCTATTCCGAGCGAGCTTCCTCGTTCTCGGTAAGCCGGTCGTAGATGTGGCGCGCGTACCAGTCCGGCCAGTCGGCGTCGGCATGCCCAAGCGACTTTTCGTAGATCCCGTGCGCATGCTCCGCGTCGCGCAGCAAATCGACAAGTCGCGCGACGGGGTCGCTGCCTAGATCAACCTGCATGAACCCAGTATAGCGCTATTCGACCGTGACGGTCTTGGCTAGATTGCGCGGCTGATCGACGTCTTTGCCCTCGATATCGGCGATATGATATGCCAGCAGCTGCAGCGGGATCACGTTGACGATCGGCGAGAGCAACTCGTCGACCTTCGGAACCCAGAAGACGTGATCGGCGATCGCTTCCGCTTCTTCGTCACCGTGGTTGGCAACAACGATGATCGGTGCCTCGCGCGCTTTGGACTCCATGAGGTTCGAAAGGATTTTCTCGCGCACGCGCCCATCGGTCATCACGCCGATCACCGGACGCTCGAATCGAGCAGCGCGATCGGGCCGTGCTTCATCTCGCCTGCCGCATAGCCCTCGGCGTGAATGTAGCAGATCTCTTTGAGCTTCAGCGCGCCCTCCAGGGCGGTCGGGAAGTTGATGTAGCGCCCGATGAACAGGACAGCTCTTCGCATCTTGCGAATCTTGCGCGCGACTTCGCGAATTTGATCCGAGGTGTTGAGCACGACGTCGACGCTGGCGGGAAGCAACTGCGTGTTCTCGGCGATCTCGCGCAACCGTCGACGGCGCCGTCTTCCGCGCACGCGTGCAAGATACAGTGCGAAGAGTGTCATCGCGGTCACTTGCGAAACATAGGTCTTGGTCGCCGCGACGCCGATCTCAGGACCGCCGCGGGTAAAGAGCGTGCCGTCGGCAATGCGGGTGAGATGCGAGCCGAGCGACGTTGCAGATGCCCAGAATCGAGCTGCCTGCGCCCTTGGCGATGCTTCACCGCTTCGATCGTATCGGCGGTCTCTCCGGACTGCGACATGGCGATGACGAGCGTCGTCGGATCGATGACGGGATCGCCGTAGCGAAACTCGCTTGCAAGCTCCATCTCGACCGGCAATTTGACGAGCGAGCGCAGCAAATACATGCCGACCATACCGGCATGGTAGGCCGTGCCGCAACCGGTGATCGCGATTTTGGAAATCTCGCTGCAGGCGCTGCGGTCGTGATATTCCCGATCTCACCGCTGCAAATCGACGCTGCGCATCGTCGTCAATGCGGCCGGCAAGGGTCTCTTTGATCACGTTGGGCTGCTCGAAGATTTCCTTGAGCATGAAATGTTTGTAGCCGCTCTTCTCAGCGGAAGCCGCGTCCCACGTCACATTGATGACGTCGCGCACGATCGGCGTTCCGTCGTAATTCATGAGCCGGTAGCCGTCGCGATCGACCACCGCCATCTCGCCTTCTTGCAAGATGATTTCGTGCCGCGTGTACTGCAGAATCGCCGGCGTGTCGGAAGCGACGAACATCTCGCCCTCGCCGATCCCGATCACGAGCGGGCTTGCGCCGTTGCGCGCAAAGATCAAATGCTCCGGATCATCGCTAGAGATGACGCCCAGCGCATAGGCGCCCCGCACGTCGGCAAGCGTCTTGCGCACGGCCGCTTCCAAGTCGCCGTCGTCGTAGCATTTCGATCAGATGCGCGAGCACTTCGGTGTCGGTCTCGCTCTTGAAGACGTGACCGAACTTCGATCAGCTTCGCGCGCAGCGGGCGTAGTTCTCGATGATGCCGTTGTGGACGACCGCGATGCGTCCGGTGCAATCCATGTGCGGGTGGGCGTTGGCGTCGTTGGGTCGCCCGTGCGTCGCCCAACGCGTGTGCCCCAGGCCGACCGCTGCCGTGCGAGCGCTTCGCCGTTGCGCAGACGCTCGGCCAAACGCGAGAGTTTGCCTTCGGCCTTGCTCCCGGTCAGCGTCGCCGTTCGCGTCGATAACGGCGATACCCGCGCTGTCGTATCCGCGATACTCGAGCCGCGCGAGCGAATCGAGAATGATCGGAACGCTATCGCGCTCACCGATATAACCAACAATCCGCACACTGATTCACCCGCCAATCCTCGAGATTGCCCTTCGGGCGATTCCCGTGGCCTGCGAGACGACGGCATTGATTTACTTGATGCCTTCCTTGGTGCGGTGGTATTCGATCGTGCCTTCGGCGATTTCGTCGAGCGCGATCGAGACCGGCTTGTTGGGGTTGATATCGTCCTGGTCGACGAGCGGTTCGCTGGCGAAGAATTCGCGACGATCCGCGGACGGCAGCTGCTGAACGCGGATCCAGTTGTTCAACTGGCGCGCGCGCTTGGTCACGATGTTGACCAGGCTGAACTTCGAATCTGGCGTGCTCGAGCAGCACATCGAGATCGCCAAAAATGGTCTTACTCACGATGTTCCTTTCTTCTGATCCCTTTTGGTAGCTAGGTGTGTTCGAGGTCCCGCGAGCGAATCGTCGCTGTACCGGTGGATCCGGAATCGTTCGGCCTGAACGATCGCCTGCAAATCCGCGGACCGCTTGGTCGGGCTTGGCCCTGTTCGTTGATCACGATGTAGTCGAAATTGCGGATATACTTCATCTCCTGGTGCGCGATCTCCAGCCGGCGCGCAATCTCTTCGTTTGTTTCGGTGCGCCGCGCAAGCAAGCGCTCGCGCAAGTGCGAGAACCGATCGGGCACCAGAAAGATCAGGACCGCGTCGGGATAGGCCGCTTTGACCGCCAAGGCCCCGTTGACTTCGGGCTTCATGATCACGTCGTAGCCCTGCGCGAGGGTTGACTCCATGAAGTCGCGCGGAGTTCCATAGAGGTTCTCGTTGTACTCGCGCCACTCCAAGAAGCCGCCCGCTGCTTGGCGCTCCTCGAAGGCTGCGTGCGTCACGAAGAAATAATGCTCGCCCTCAGTCTCCCCGGGCCGCGGAGGCCGGGTGGTCGCCGACACGGAGTACCGCATGCGGGGCATGCGCTCGCGTAACGCATCGACCAGGGTATCCTTGCCGGCTCCAGATGGGCCGGACACCACGAATAAGAGCCCTGGGCCGGTGATCACTCGAACTCCTCTGGAAACGAAGCCTGAAGTGTTCCCATCCAATGGGGAGGTCACCTGGTCCATGTCACTACTTTCGCTCGCATCGATCCTTGCCGAGAGCGCTATGCGCCACCCCGAGCGGACCGCCCTCGTAGCCGGCCAGGAGCGGATCGGCTACGCCAGACTCTGGGAGGAGGCCCGGCGGTTCGCTGCCCACCTGCGGACCTTAGGCGTCGGCGCGGGCGACCGGGTGGCGATCCTCGTGCTCAACACCCCCGATTTCCCGCGTGCCTATTACGGCGTGCTGGCTCTCGGCGCGGTGGTGGTCCCGGTCCACGCCCTGCTCACCCCCGAGGAGATCGCCTTTATCCTGAGCGATTCTGGGGCAAAGGTCCTGATCTGCGGGGGACCGCTGATTCCCAACGGAACCGCGGGCGCCGCGGCTGCGGGCATCCAGGTCTTCGAAGCCCGTCTTCCAGCCGGTGTGCCGATCGCGGCTCTCGTCGAACGCGAGCCCGGCGACGACGCGGTCATTCTCTATACCAGCGGAACGACCGGCCGCCCCAAAGGCGCGGTGCTCTCGCAAAATAACATCATCCTCAACGCGTCGGTGTGCGTGAACGACCTCTTCTACGTCGTGCGCGACGACGTGTTCCTAGCCGCGTTGCCGCTCTTTCACGCGTTCGGTCAAACCGTCGTGATGAACGCCGCGTTTCGGGCCGGCGCGACCGTCGTGCTGATGCCACGTTTTGACGGCGCGGCCGCGCTCGATCTGATGATCGAACATAACGTGACGGTTTTCGCCGGCGTGCCGACGATGTACATTGCGCTGCTGGAAGCAGCCAAAGCGCGCGCGCAACGTCCGGAGTTGCGCGTTGCGGATTGCCGGCGGTTCATCGCTGCCGCTCGTCGTGCTCGAGGCGTTCGAGGCGAGTTTCGGTGTCCAGATCTACGAAGGCTATGGTCTTTCCGAAACGTCTCCGGTCGCAAGCTTCAACCAGCAAGATTTCGGACGCAAACCCGGGACGGTCGGCCGTGGCATCTGGGGCGTCGAGGTCGACGTCGCGCGCGCCGAGCTGGAGGACCACATCGAGCTGCTTGAACAGGACGAGCTTGGCGAGATCGTGATTCGCGGTCACTGCGTGTTCAAGGGGTACTTGAACAACCCCGAAGCGACCCGTGCAGTCATCGTCGACGGCTGGTTCCGTTCGGGGGATCTAGGCACCAAGGATGCGGACGGATTCATTACGATCGTCGATCGCAAGAAAGACTTGATCATACGCGGCGGATACAATGTCTATCCACGCGAGGTCGAGGAAGTGCTGATGCGCCATCCCGCGGTCAAACAGGTGGCGATTATCGGTATCCCGCACGAAACCCACGGCGAAGAAGTCGTTGCCGTAATCGTCCGCTCCGACGAGGGAATGGACGTCACGGACGAAACGATCATCGCCTGGTCTCAAGAGCACCTCGCGCGCTATAAGTACCCGCGGCACGTGCATTTCATCGAGGCGATGCCGCTGGGTCCCAGCGGGAAAGTGCTTAAACGAGAACTCCGCGATCGCTTGCATCAAAGGACGGTATCATGATCGGTACGACCACTCGCATTCGTTCGTTCAACGTCATTCAGCTCGCACTCATGGCCGGCGTGCTCTACGCGTTGCTCGGTGTCATCGCCGGATTCTTCGAGGGCTTGGCGGCGATGAGCGCGGGCTCGCTCTTCTCCGGCTACGGCATGCCGAGCTTCGGCCCACTAAGCATCGTGCTCTTCCCGATTCTGTTCGCGGTCATTCTCTTCGTGGGCGCCTTCATCTACGCGCTCGTCGGCGGAGCGCTCTACAATCTCGTCGCGGGCTGGATCGGCGGCGTCGAGGTTCAGCTCGAAACGCGCGTCTAAGCGCCCGATTTTCGTGGAACGCTTACGAACCGATCCGGAGCTGATCGCTCGGCTTGCGGCAGAGATCGATGCGCGCTTTTCCGGATCGAGGGTTCGCGACGTGGGACGCTTGCCCGACGGCCGCATCGCGCTGGTCTTGTGGTCGCGAGGCCACGAGCAGATGGTGTGTATCGACGTTTTCGGCACTCCGCCGCTGATCACGGTCGAAGATGCGCGCGAGCTTTCGATCGAGAGCGAGGCGGGATTCATCCGCGCGACGGGCGCGGCACTGCGCGGCAGCACGCTCCTTTCCGCCAAGGCTCGCAAAGGCGATAGGCTCGTGCGTCTGACCTTCGGAACACGCTCGCGCTTCGGCGTCGGTGACGAGAGCGACCTCTACGTGGAGCTGGTACCACGCTTCGGAAACATCGTGCTGGTGCGCAAAGAGCGTATCGTCGCCGCCCTCAAGGAGTTTTCTCTGGCGGAAAACGCCGCGCGCGCGATCGAGATCGGGCATCCGTATGCGCTCCCGCCGCTGGTCGCGAGGACGCGTCCCGACGCAGAGCAAGTCGTGGCCCAAGGCGCGAGCGTCTTAGATCACCTCAGCGCGTTCCGCGCGCAATCGGCGTTCATCGGCGAAAGCTATCGGACCGAACATCGCCGCAAAGCTCTAATCAAACGGCTCGACGAGCGCGAGCGCAAGGTTCGCAAAGATCTCGAGTCTGTGGCGCAAAAAGAGCGCGCGGCCGCCGATCGCGATCAACTTCGCGAGCGAGGAGAGGCGCTTTACGGCGGATTGCACGAGCTTGACGAGGCCGCGCGCGATCTTGCAAAGGAGGAAGCCAGCGGGCTCTTCGCCCGCTACAAGAAGCTCGGTGCCGCGTTGACCCATCTTGCCGCGCGCGACCGAACGCTACGTTCGACGCTGCAGGCCATCGAGCAACTGCGCTGGGAGGCCGAGCGTATCGACGAGACCGACCTTGCCGACGTCGAGCATGCTGCCGCGGTGCTCGAACGACGCACGACCAAGACGGGAAAGCCAGCACCGCGTCGTAAGCGCGCACCGCTGGAGGTTCGCACGGCAAGCGGATCGCGCATCGTGGTGGGCCGTTCACCGAGCGAAAACGCCGACCTCACGTTTCACGTCGCGCGCCCCAACGATTGGTGGTTCCATGCGCAGAGCGTCCCTGGCGCCCACGTGATCCTGCAGCGCGACGATCGCAGCGAGCCGCCCGCCGATGACATCGAGCGGGCGGCGTCGCTGGCCGCATATTTTTCGAAAGCGCGCGCGAGCGCGAAGGTCGCGATCGACTATACGTTACGCAAGCACGTGCGTGCGCAACGCGATGCGCCGCCCGGCCTGGTGTGGTATACGCATCCGCGCACCATCATGGCCGAACCCGCGCCGCCCTAAGCTACTTGGGCAGCCGAGATTCGCACACGGTCCAATCCGTATGCGCTAGAAAAGCTTCGATGTACTTGCCTTTGTCGGCAGGCTTATAGTCGCGCAGGTAGGCATGCTCCCACAAGTCCATGACGACGATCGGATCGCAGCCGGCAAGTTCGTTGATGTTGTGGTCGCCGATCCAGACGTTGATGAGTCCATTCGCCTTCGCGTCGTAAAACGTGATGGCCCAGCCCACGCCACGCATCGCACCGATCGCGGCCAGATCTTTCTTCCAGTTCTCGAACGATCCAAAGCTTTCGCCCGCTAGATCGTACAGACGTCCACGGCTATAGTCTTTGGGATTCTTGGTGAGATTATCGAAATAAAATTCGTGCAGGCGCATGCCGTTGAATTCCCAGCCGAGCCGGCGCACGAGTTCGGCGAATGCAGGGTCGGCGCCGGCATTCTTGCCCGCGGCGCGAATCTCGGCCAGCCGTTCGTTGAGGGTGTTCGTGTTTTTCACGTACCCTTCGTACAGGCCGAAGTGGATCTGCAGTGTGTCATCGGAGATGCCTTGCAACCCCGAGAGATCCCATTTCTTGGGTGTGTAGCTCTTGGTCGCGGTGTTAACGCTCATGTTCTATTTTGGAACCCCGTATCTAGCGTAATGTGCCTCTGTAGTCTACCCCTGTAGAACGAGAACAGGTTGGGAATGGCTGCAGCACATCAAAGGGCAAGCCGCTTGCTTGCAATAAGAGATGCCTTAAGCGTCTCGTATGGACCTCTCTCCGGGCCCTGAATTGCTGAGGTGATTGCCAATGAAGAACCCCCTGGACTCGTTGTGGGGCACGGTTATCGGCGGTGTCGTCCTCACGGTCATGTTCTTTTACGTCGCGCAGTGGCTCGTGGTGCGCACGAGCGCGGGAGGCTGACGCTATGGAAGCACTCGAAGGCGCAGTCTTGCGCTGGCTCCACGTTATGGTCGGCATCATGTGGGTCGGACTGCTCTACTACTTCAATTTCGTCAACGTCGAGGCGGCGAAGCAGGCGAATGCGGCCGGCGAAGGGGCCGGCATCAGTAAGTACGTGATGCCCCGCGCGCTACTCTTCTTCCGCTGGGCTGCGGTGGCGACGTGGCTTCTCGGCGCCGGGTTGCTTTCAACGATGCAATCCGCGAGCGGACTCAACGGGTTTGTCGCGGCATTCGGATTACAGGGCGAATTCGCCCCAATCGGCATCGGCGCATGGCTCGGCACGATCATGCTTTTCAACGTGTGGGGCATCATCTGGCCGAATCAGCAAAAGATCCTCGGCTACAAACCCGCCACGGACGAAGAAAAGGCGAAGTCGCGTCGCATCGCGTTCCTGGCTTCACGGGCGAACACGATGCTCTCGATCCCGATGCTCTGGTTCATGGTGACCGGACCACACCAATCCATCTACCACTAGTCCGGAACGAGAATGATCTTCCCGATATGTTGGCTCGACTCCATGCGCGCGTGCGCCTCCGCCGCTTGCGAGAACGTGTAGACCGAATCGACGACGGGAAAAATCGGGTCGCGGTTGGGAAGCAGCGGCCAGATGTGCGTACGGAGGCCGTCCGCGATGGCGGCCTTTTCCGTGTCGGTGCGCGGGCGCAGGCTCGATCCGTAGATGGTGGCGCGGCGCTGCATGAGGTACCGCAAGTCGATCGTCGACTCGCTCCCGCCGGCGTGCGCGATGCATGCGATGCGCCCTTCGGTCGCGATCGCGCGTAAGTCGCGATTGAGGTACTCACCGCCCACGATGTCGAGCACGACGTCGACACCGCGTTTGTTGGTGAACTCCAACACCTGCTCAACGAAGTCGGCGGTCTTGTAGTCGATTGCGGCTTCCGCGCCGATCTCGAGCGCGGCCCGGCATTTCTCCTCCGAACCGGCGGTTACAATCGCGCGAGCGCCCACCGCACGGGCGAACATGATGCCGGTCGTGCCGATGCCGCTCGTGCCGCCGTGGATCAGCGCGGTTTCGCCCACCCCCAACTTCGCGCGCACCAAGAGATTGTCATAGACCGTAAAGCCGTTTTCGGGCAGCGTAGCGCCCTCGACGAAGGACCATTGCGCTGGTAGCGGGAGTACCTGCCCGACTGGGATACGCACGTACTCGCTGTATCCCCCGCCGTTGCAAAGCGCGACGACGCGGTCGCCGACCGAGAACGCGCAGGTTCCCGTGATCTGCGCGATCGTGCCGCTGACTTCGAGACCTAGGATGGGTGATGCGCCCTTGGGAGGCGGATACAGGCCGCGCCGCTGGAGTGTGTCGGCGCGGCTGACGCCCGCGGCTTCGACCTCGATCAAGACCTCGCCCGGGCGCGGTGCGGGCGCGGGCCCCTGCGCAACATGGAGCACCGACGGATCGCCGGGCTGATCGAACGCGACGTACCTCACGGCATTATTGTGCGGGCCGACGCGGCGCGCATCCTTCGCGCGATTCGATCAACATGGCATCGCCAAATGAAAAGAAGCGGTATCGCTGTGCCACGGCCTCGTCATACGCGGCGAGTATCCGCTCGCGCCCGGCAAACGCGCTGACCAGTACGAGCAGCGTCGATTGCGGGAGGTGAAAATTGGTAATCATCGCGTCAACCACGGCAAAGCGAAATCCCGGCGTGATAAAAAGCGATGTGGTCCCCTCTCCGGGCAGCAGGCGCCCGTGGGCCGCGGCGTTGCCCTCGAGTGCGCGAACGACCGTGGTGCCGGCTGCAATGACGCGTCCTCCTCCCTGGCGCGCGCTTTCAATTGCCTGGATCGCATCACGATCGATCGCGTAGCGCTCTGCGTGCATTACGTGTTCGTCAAGCCGCGCGGTCTTCATCGGCCGGAACGTCCCAAGGCCCACATCGAGGGTGAGCTGGGCGATAGTCGCGCCGGCCTGCTCGATTTGGGTAAGAAGCTCGTTTGTAAAGTGCAGCGACGCAGTCGGTGCGGCAACGCTTCCCGGGTCGCGTGCGAAAACCGTTTGATATCTGGCTTGGGCCTCGTCCGAATCATTGTGAATGTACGGAGGAAGTGGTAGTCGTCCGGCGCGTTCCAAAAAGTGCTCGAACGGTTCGTTGAGCTCGAACTCGAGGTCGCGCAAGCCCTCGTCGCCTTCGCCAACGACGCGCGCTCGAGCGCGCTCGTCAAAGCGAATGAGCGAACCCGTTCGAAGGCGCCGTGCGGGCCGGAGCAACGCGGTCCAGCGCGTAGCGGCGGAATCGTACCGCATCGAGTGCGCGGGATGCAGGAGCAGCACCTCAGCCGCGCCGCCGCTGGGTTCGCGCGTGCCCCACAGGCGCGCCGCGATCACGCGGGTGCGATTGAGCACGAGCACATCGCCGGGACGCACGAGCTCGGGCAGCTCTGAGAAGATGCGGTGCTCGATTCGCTGCGGCCCGAGCACCATCAGACGGCTCCCGTCGCGCTTTGGAGCGGGATGCTGCGCGATGAGTTCGCTTGGGAGCTTGAAATCGTAGGCGGAGGCGAACTCCTCGGGTGAGCTCACTACGTGGTTAAGCGCTGCCGTTCGAGTTCCAAGAAGTTCGTAAGACGCTTGCGCTCTTCTTCGGTCGCATCGATGAAGAGGATTCCGACTTGATAGTTCTCTGCTTGGAACGCGCGAATCCAGCGCACCTGTCCACGCAAGGTCAGAAACGGATTGCGCTTCATCGTAAACGTGTACTTTGTGCCCACCGCAAGATACTGATCGGCGATGATCCGCATGCCGGTCGGCGAAATATCCGCAACCGCCCCGCGAAACAGCATCGAGGAGAGCGGGTCTTCGACAACGACGTCGATGTATTTACGCAAGCGAAGCGCGTACCGCTTGTCGCTATTTGCGTCCTCTTCTCCGGCGGGTTTATTCGTCGGCCCGTCAGTCATGCTCGATCTCGGTTCCCGGAAAATAGAAATGCAGAATGTCGCTAAACGAAGCACCCTCGATCGCCTGGCCACGTGCACCCCATTGGCACAGCCCGACGCCGTGGCCTAGTCCACCCCCTTCGATGACGATACTCTCCGGCGCCTCCGTGCTGGGTTCGAATTTCGTAATCAGCAGGCTTGGAAGCGCGCGCGAGCCGACGCGCAATCGAAACGTACTCCCCTTGACCGGTATTGTGCCGTGCTGACCCTGCAGGATAAAACCGCGGATCCGTCCGCTGCTATCCACTCCCGCTTCGGTAAGTGCTTGCAAGGGGGCGACCGGCTGTAACTCGCTCGAAAATGCTCGTGCGACCTGCGATACCTCGAGTTCACGATTCCATCGATAGTAGGGCGAATCGGTGCACGTCGTGCAGACGACGCCGCCTAAATACGAAATGGGCGCGCCGCCCCAGGCATCGTGCGACGCCTCGGTGTGCCCACCGCAGCACGAACTGTACATCGCCTGCGCAAAACCCGCTCCAAATCGCAGGACCATGCCGGCGCTCGCGTCGACGGCAGCGCGCCCCTGCGGGCTTTCCGTCGCGACACCGGTGTAGATCTGATCGAGTTCCGACGGGACGACGTCATACGCGCGCTGCGGATTACTGCGTTGCAACACGTAGGTGCGCGCACATACCGCTTGCGCTTCGAGCGCGGCGGCGGGCCACGATGGCGACATCTCATGCGGAACGACGCTGTAGAGATACTCCTCGAGCGAGAGCGTGTTGACGACGCTCCCATCTGTCAACTGCAAGGCGTTTCCGCGATAGTCGCGTCCGTTAAAGGTGAAGCCGCCGCCCGCTCGCGGCGCAACCGTGCCGCGTCCAAGGAGGACCCGAAGCTGCGCGGTGGCCGCGTTCATCGCAGGGTCATTTTGATCTTGTACGGCAGCATCCGCGCGTGCTCGCGCGCTCGCAGCGGCGGCGAGCGCGAGCGCGACAAACGCGCCCCGTGTCATCACAAGAGCCGATCCTCGTGGCGCGGTGCAATCGTACCGAGATGACGGTATGCCGATTCGGTCGCCTTGCGACCGCTCGCCGTGCGCACGACGAAGCCTGCCTTGAGCAGATAGGGCTCAACCACATCTTCGAGCGTCTGGATATCTTCGTTAAGTGTTGCGGCAATCGCGGCGATACCAGCGGGTCCGCCGCGATACGACTCAATCAGCGCTTTTAAGAACGCTCGATCCATCCGATCGAGTCCCAGCTCATCCACTCCCTCACGCGCTAGCGCTTCCTGCGCCACGGCGCTGGTAATCGCTCCACTTGCGCGGACGTCGGCGAAGTCACGAACGCGGCGCAAAAGCCGGTTCGCAAGGCGCGGCGTCCCGCGGCTGCGCGCGGCGATGGTGCGGGCACCTTCTTGATCGAGCTGCGCTCCGAGCAACTGCGCCGAGCGCGTGACAATTCGTTCTAAGTCCGCTGGCTCGTAGTAGTCGAGGTGATGCACGATTCCGAAGCGGTCACGAAGCGGTGCACTCAACATTCCGGCGCGCGTCGTCGCGCCGACGAGCGTGAAGCGCTTGAGCGGCAATTTGATGGTCTTGGCGTAGGCGCCGCGATCGACCACAAAATCGATCTGGAAATCCTCCATCGCCGGATAGAGAAATTCCTCGACGACGCGGCCCAGTCGATGGATCTCGTCGATGAACAGGACGTCACCCTCCTCGAGCGACGTCAAGATGCCGACGAGATCCTTGGGTTTTTCCAACGTTGGTCCGCTAGTCGGACGAAAGTTCGCGCCCATTTCACGCGCGACCAGACCAGCAAGCGTCGTTTTCCCAAGCCCCGGAGGACCGTAGAGTAAGATATGTTCGAGCGGTTCACCTCGGCCGCGCGCCGCTTCGATGGCGATGCGAAGATTTTCGACGACCCGGTGTTGACCAACGTAGTCGTCGAAGGTACGGGGCCGCAGAGAAGCGCCGTAGACTTCGTCTTCGAGCGACCCCTCTGGTGAGAGCAGCCGATCGGCCTGGTCTTCGCCGTTGTAGAGCGGCTTACGCCCCTCGTCACTCATGTTTGCGCGGCCTTACGCCGGTAGATTTGCGCAAGCAAGATCTCGGCGTCGTTGATATTCGGATCGCCCTCGAGCGTCTCGCGAACCATCGTCTCAGCTTCGGCGCGCTTGTATTCGAGTTGCAGAAGCACCAGGAGCGCCTCGCCCGCAAAATCCGGCATGGGAGCCGGAGCCGGAGGCAACGGATCTTGGATCAATAAAAAGCGCGCCACTTTACCCTGGAGCTTGGCCACGATATCGCGCGCCTTCTGTTGTCCGATTCCCGGAAGCTTGCGTAAATAGATGTGATCACCACGGTCGATGGCACTCGCGATCGAGGACATCGGTTCGGAAAACGCGCGTGCGGCGGTTTTGGGACCGATCGATGCGACGCTGATCAACGCCTCGAAAAACGTCCGCTCTATGGCGTTGGTGAATCCGTAGTAGGTTGCGCGCGCGCTATTGCCGTCGATATTGAGCGCAGCATAGATCTCGAGCGCGACGCGCTCGCCCGGCGCGGCCGTCACCTTGTCGGCGACGCAGGGTGGAAGCGTGATCTCGTAGCCCAATCCGGCCGCCTCGAGGACGACGTGCTCCCCGTCGCGTTCGACCAAGGTCCCGCTAATGCGCGAAAACATGCTCGGACATATTGAGGTATGCAAGCGCAATCGCCAGCGCGTCGGAAACGTCGTTGGGTTTGGGCGCAACGCGCAACTTGAGCAATCGCGTCACCATTGCGTTCACTTGATCCTTGCTTGCGCTCCCCGAGCCGACCAAGGCGCGCTTGACGTGCGCATGACCGAGCGTCTGCACCGGAACACCTGCTTGCGCGCTGGCCAGACACATGACGCCCCGCGCGTGCCCCATCAAAATTGCCGTCATCGGATTCTTGTACGTCGTATAGAGCTCTTCGATGACGACCACGTCAGGTGTGGTCTGTGCGATCAGTGCGCTGATACCTTCGTGCAGGATCGCCAAGCGCCGTTCCAGCGGCCCGTTCGGCGTCGGGCTGACGACGCCGGCTTCGATCAGCGCAACGCTTTGCCCGCGCCGCTCGATTACTCCGTAGCCGGTGACGCGCAGCGCGGGATCGATTCCAAGAATACGCACCCGCTATTGTCCGGTGCCGTTGACGATGAGCGTCACCGTCGATCCCGGCGTGAGATTTTCGCCGACCGCCGGATCCGTGCGAATCACGTGTCCGTTCGCGCCTTCGCTCGTTGTATATTGAATTCTGCCGACCTGGTATCCGTCGCCGGCGAGCGTGTCTTGCGCTTGCTGTAATGTCTCGCCCTCGGTATCGGGCACCTGACCGTTGACCGAGAGGGTCAAGGTAACGCGTTTCCCGCTCGAAACTTGCGAACCGGGTGGCGGATCCTGATCGACGATCGTCCCGTTTTTGTCGGACTGCGTCGAAAACGTTATCGCCGGCTGGAATCCTAGCTGTTGCAGCTGCGCAACGGCTTGCACGTATGCGACACCGACGAGCGCGGGGACCGCGACGGCCTGCGCGTTTGTCGCAGGGCCGGTGCTCACGGTTACGTGAATGATTCCTCCACGCTGCATCGCGGTGCCGGGGAGTACATCCTGCGCCTTAATGACGCCGCTTGCGACGTTGGGATCCGACGCTTGCTGCGATGTGTCGAGGGTGATCCCGAGCTTCGACGCCACCGCCTGCGCGTCGGTGGCCGCCATGTTGACGAAATTCGGTGCGGCAATCGATTGCGGACCCTTCGACACCGTGAGCGCGATGACGGCGCCCTTACGAGCTTGCGAGCGCGCTGCCGGGCTCTGGTCGATGACGCTATCCTTGGCCGCGTTATCGAAGCGGTCGGTGCGCTTTACTTTGAAGCCGTCGTACTCGAGCGTGCGCTGAGCGTCGCTGACATTGTACCCACGCACGTCGGGCAATCCCACCAACGGTAGACCGTTGCTGATGACGAGTTCGACGAGCGCGTTGCGATCAACCTTAGTGCCGGCTTGCGGGTTTTGACGAATCACCCGGTTGGCGGCCACGGTATCGCTTGCGCTTTTGATGAAGCGTGCGACGAGACCGGCATTGACGACGGCCGCCTCGGCTTGTGTGTCCGTCATGTTCGTGTAGTCACCGACGGTTACCGACGAAGCAACGCTGGGCAGGCTAAGAGGGTGTCCAAAGATGACGTACCCGATGCCGGTTGCGGCGACCGCGAGCAGCACGAAGGTAAGAACTAATCCCGCTCCCCAGCGCGAACGCCGCTCTTCTTCTTCGCCCAACGAGCTATAGGCCCGGTCAGGTAATGGCGAGCGGCGCGGCGGCAGCACGCTATGCATCATCTGCGTCGGCGCGTCGTCGGCGATGCTGATACGCGGGAACGGTGGGGCGCTCGCGCGCCTCGCGCAGCGCGGTCGCGAGCTTCACTCGCGGATTGAAAGCGATTCTCCGGACGTCTTTTGCAGGAGTTTGTTCACGATCGCGGCGAGCGCCGGGCTAACGCCGGAGGTCTCGCGTATCGAGCACGGGTACTGGATCGCCGATGTGTTTGAGCGCGACCGTTACGGGCGATTCCCCTGTATACGGGAGAGCTTGCCGGTGAGCATCTGGTAGAGCACGATGCCGACGCTGTAGAGATCGGAACGTCTCGTGCAGTTCGTGACCCTGCGCCTGCTCCGGCGAAATGTAATACACGCTGCCCATCACGAGGCCGGGCTTGGTGAGCGCCATCGTCTGCTGCGAAACCGCGCGCGCGATGCCGAAGTCGGAGAGCTTGACGACGTCGTCTTTGGTGACCAGGATGTTGGCCGGCTTGATATCGCGATGCAGCAGGCCGGCGCGATGCGCGTAAGCAAGGCCGTTGCAGATCTGCGCCGCGTAGTCGATCGCGACCGGTTCGGGCAACGGCCCGTCGGCCGCGATGATCTCGGCCAGCGATGGACCGTCGACGAGCTCCATCACGATGTAGTACGTTTCGCCTTCGCGGCCGACGTCGTAGGTGTTGACGATGTTGGGGTGCGACAAGCTTGGCGGCCGATTCGGCTTCTTGATAGAAGCGGCGCACGAACTCTTCGTCGGCGGCGTACTGCTCGCGAAGCACCTTGATCGCGACGCGGCGGCGCAGCACCGTATCGGTGCCGCAGTAGACCGTCGCCATGCCGCCTTCGCCGAGCTTGCGGTCGAGACGGTAACGATTATTGAAGATCTGCTGTTCGATCAGTGCGAGTACTCGTTTCTCGTGCCGCAGGTGTTTCCTGCATACACCTGGTCGCTGTCAGGTGTAGCGAGCGCGGTTCGAGCACATCGCGTGCGATCGGCGCGGCGACGTCCGCGCCGTAGCCGGCATTCTCAACGACGATCGCAACGCGAAGCGCGGATGGTCCGCCGGCGCGAAACACGACGAACCACGAGTGCGCGGGTCCGAGCGGATTGGTTGCGGTTCCGGTCTTGCCGGCAACGTTGCACGCGCGAGATCTGTGCGGTCGTCCCGGTACCACGCTGTACGACGGCGATCATCATCTTCGTCACGTTCGCGGCGGTTCGCGCCGAAATCGGCGATTGCGAGCGTTGCCCGGAGGCGTAGACGCTCGCCACGCTGCCGTCGCGCACGATCTGGCGCACGATGTACGGTCGCGGCATCGTGCCGTCATTTGCGATGGTCGCGTCGATCAGGGCCATCTGCAGCGGCGTCACAGCAGCGCGCCCTGCCCAAAGCCCATTTGCGCGAGCTCGCCGGGCACGATCGTGTCTTTGGGAGGAACGCGGTCGGGCTCGGCCGGCAGCTGGAAGTCCAGCGGTTCGCCGATGCCCCAGCGCTCGAGATAGTCGTAGAATGTGATCGACGCCCATCTTCAGCGCGATCTGCGCGAAGTCGACGTTGCTCGAAAGCGCGAATGCGCCGGTGAGATCGGCATAGCCGGTAGCTTCGCTCTCGTTATTGTGCAGCGTGAAGTTGCCGATGTGAAAATAGCCGGGATCTTCGAAGTGCGAATCCATCGTGACGGTGCCGGCTTCGAGCGCCGAACCGGCCGTAAAGATTTGAAGCGTCGAACCCGGTGGATAGAGTCCGTCGAGCGCGCGATCGAGCAGCGGGCTCTGCCGGTCGGCGACTGAGCGACTGGAATTTCGCATCGAGCTCGTTGGGGTCGTAGCTGGGCACGCTGGCAATCGCCGAGCACGGCGCCCGTGCGCGGATCGAGCACGACGCCGGCGCCGCGCGCATGTTGCGAGAGCTGATCCGCACAGCGTTCGTTCTGATCGCCGGCACGATCGTGGTAACCACGTCGGCGCCATGCGACTGCAGAGCGGCTTTCCGTCAAACGCACTGAGAATCTCATCGAACTGCGTGACCGGATCGCCGGTGGTGTCGGCCGGCGTGAGCGCGCGGTCGTAGGCGTCTTCGATGCCGCTCGTGCCGTAACGCGCGGAGACATACCCGACAGTCTGCGCGAGCGCGGGGCCAAGTGGATAGCCGCGCTTGCCCGTCGACGGTTTGCGCGAGCACCGACCCGTCGGTCGCGAGAATCCGCCCGCGGTGGCGTCGAGCAAGCGCGTGGCGCGGGATTATCGGGCTTCGACGGCGATGTCGGCGCCGGCGACGAGCATGCACGTATGCCTGCGCGGATGCGAGAATCGCGAACAAGCATACGAAAAACATCGCACAGCCGTCCGATCGCGCGATTGGTCACCGCTCGCGCAGAACCGTGAATCCGCCGCCGGAACTGCACGGCGATATGGGCCGGCCCGGCATCGGCAGCAAGCAGCACGTTGATCATCGCGTGCGCCGTTTCCTCGGCGATCTCGCCGGCTGCGAGGACGACTTCGACGCTCATTTCGCTCGAGGAGCGGCGGCGCGACGTACGCGCACGAGGGTAGCGTTTCGAAATGCCGTTCTTCGTAGGGGCCGTTGCGCCACGGGCCGCGTTTTCCGAAGACCTGCGCGTGATAATCCCACGCGCAGAGCTGCTTCTCTTTCCACACGAATTCGTCGCGCACGCATAATCGGCGGCACACGGCGCATTGCACGATCGGTCCCGGCGGATGCGCGAGACCGTCGGCGATTTCTTCGGGTACGTCCTCGATGTTGAGGACGCGCTTCAGTCCGAGAGTGCTTCGGGCAGTCAGCGTCCCACTGAACGCGCGCGAGCAATTCGATGTCGCGCATCGGACGCGACGAATGCTCGCTCGTCTTCAGGGGGAAAGGTGCGATCGACCCAATCGAAGAGGCCTGCCAGCGCAATGCCGACGTTCTGCCAGGTCTCGCCGATCACCACGCCGACCGGCGTCCACGCGAGCGGAACGAGACGCGCGGTGATGGCTCCGCCTTCGGTACGAAAACTGTTGATGAACGCCAAGCGTGCTGCCGTTACCGCCCAGCACGAAGACGCGCGGCTCGTCGCTCGAGCTCGAGGATTCGATCGTCACTGCCGCGCTGCGATACTCTTGCAGACTCCGAGGCGGCCCCGCCGTGCTTGCGAGTGCCTCCGCGAGGGCCCGGGCCGTATCCAGACTGGTCAAACACGCAATACTCGCTTCGACCGCGGCGCGGCGAATCTTGTAGTTATCGGAGATTTCCCGCGGCCCTTGGGCATCGTTGATGACCAGGTCGACACTGCGCTGTCGCGATCACGTCGAGCACGTGCGGCGAACCATCGGCGATTTTGTTGATCGCTTCGCACACGATGCCCGCTGCTTCGAGCACAGTGCGCGTTCCGGGCGTTGCGACGATCGTGAATCCGAGATCCGCGTAACGACGCAGCACGGGAACCGCCGCCTCCTTCTCCTCGTCGGCAATCGAGACAAGGATGCGGCCGCCCGTGCCCGGCAGGCGTACGCCGGCACCGACGAAGCCCTTACGCAAAGCGCCCGCAAAGGTGTCATCGATCCCAAGCACTTCGCCGGTAGATTTCATCTCCGGTCCAAGGATCGTTTCGACGCCGCGCATCTTCGAGAACGAAAATACCGGAACTTTGACGACGACGTAAGGCGTGCGCGGATGAAGCCCGATGCCGTACTCCATATCGCGCAACCGTTCGCCGAGCGCGATGCGGGTCGCCGCGGCGACGATATTGACGCCCGTGGCCTTCTGAATGATCGGCACGGTTCGGCTCGCGCGCGGATTGGCCTCGATGATGTAGAGGTCGCCTTCGTGGACCACGAATTGAATGTTGATCAGTCCACGGATTTCCGAGCTCGCGAGCGATCGCGGTGGTGACGTCGACGATACGCCGTTCCATAGCCTCGTCGATGGTTTGCGTCGGGTAGACACTAATCGAATCGCCTGAGTGAATGCCGGCCCGTTCGATGTGTTCGAAGATGCCCGGGATCAGAATGTCCTCGCCGTCGAACACGGCGTCGACCTCTACCTCCAGACCGCGCAGATACTTATCGACCAGCAATGGAGCGCCGGGCAGAATCGGCGGCGCCGACTCGGCATATGAGGCGAGCTGGCCTTCATTATAAATGATCTCCATCGCGCGCCCACCCAACACGAAGCTTGGGCGCACGAGCACGGGAAATCCGAGCTCGCGCGCAAAAGCGCGCGCTTCGCGGAAGCTCGTGGCAGCCTTGCCCTCGGGCCGGGCCACCCCAAGACGCGAGAGCGCCGCATCGAACTGCGCGCGGTCCTCGGCCATATCAAGGCTCGCGCGATCGCTGCCGATGATCCGCACGCCGCGCGCCTCGAGCTCGTTGGCAAGATTGATCGCGGTCTGCCCGCCGAAAGCGAGCATAACACCGCCTGCGTGGGTTGCGCGGTACGCAGCTTCGACCTCGTCGGCACCCGGCGGCTCGAATATCAGCGCATCCGAGACGTCAAAGTCGGTCGACACGGTTTCGGGATTATTGTTGACGATGACCGCGGATTTGCCGGCCGCGCGCAGCGCCCACGCCGCATGCACGCAGCTATAGTCGAACTCGATGCCCTGGCCGATGCGAATCGGCCCGCTGCCGACGACGACCACGGCCTCGCACGGCGTCGGGCGCATCTCATTCATCTCGCCGCGCGAGAGATAATAGTAGGGCGAACGCGCGGGAAATTCCGCCGCTGCCGTATCCACCATCCGAAAACTTGGTTCGAGCTGACCAGGGCGAGCGAGCGGAGCGAGCTGCTCGTCGTCGACGATGTCGGCAAATTGGTAGAGCCAAAAACGATCGATCGCCGAGTTGGCGTGAATTCGCTCGACGCATGCATCCCGTCCGGCGGTCCCCGCTCGGCGAATGAGTTCGGCGACCGCGAAGAGCCGCTCGTGTGTGGGCCGCGCGACGATCGCCTCGAGTTCGCCGTCAGTCCATTCTTCGTACTCACCCCCCGTGAGGCGTTCGCGCTTGACGTCGAGTCCGCGCACGGCCTTCATCAACGCGTCCCGAAACGTTCGGCCGATACCCATGGCCTCGCCAGTCGATTTCATCTGCGTGCCCAGCAGCGTATCGGCGAGCGGAAACTTGTCGAACGGCCAGCGCGGGATCTTGACGACGCAATAGTCGAGCGTTGGCTCGTAGGCCGCCTTAGTTACGCCGGTGACGGGATTGGGAATCTCGTCGAGCGTCTGACCCAGCGCAATGCGCGTCGAGATCTTTGCAATCGGGTATCCCGTCGCTTTAGAAGCGAGCGCGGAACTGCGCGAGACGCGCGGGTTGACCTCGATGATGGCGTACTCATTGCTCGTGGGGTGGAGCGCGAATTGAATGTTACAGCCGCCCTGCACGTTGAGCGAACGAATGACGTTGAGCGATGCGCTACGCAGCATCTGATAATCGAGATCCGAGAGCGTCTGCGACGGCGCGACGACGATCGAGTCGCCGGTGTGCACGCCCACCGGATCGATATTTTCCATGTTGCAGACGATGATGCAATTGTCTGCGCCGTCGCGCAGGACTTCGTACTCGATCTCTTTCCAGCCCAGGAGGGAGGTTTCGAGGAGCGCCTGATGGATCAGCGAGGCATTCAGTCCGGCATCGAGCCGTTCGCGCAGCTCGGCTTCGTTGTACACGACACCGCCGCCGGTGCCGCCGAGCGTATATGCCGGGCGCACGACCAACGGATAGCCGGAATTAGCCGCAAACGCAAGGCCCTGCTCGACTTCGGTAACGATCACGGATTCCGCAACCGGCTCGCCGATCTCCAGCATTTTCGCCTTGAATCGCTCGCGGTCTTCGGCCAGTTTGATGGTGTCGACCGGTGTGCCGAGCAATTCAACGCCGTACCGCTCCAGAACGCCCGCATCGTCGAGTTCGACGGCAAGATTCAAGCCGGTCTGCCCGCCTAGGGTGGGCAAGAGCGCATCGGGGCGTTCGCGCGCAATGATCGCTTCCACCGACGCGACGGTCAACGGCTCAAGGTAGACTGCGTCGGCGACCTCGGGATCGGTCATAATCGTCGCGGGATTGGAGTTGACGAGGACGACGCGGTGGCCTTCCTCACGCAGCGCGCGGCACGCTTGAACGCCGGCATAGTCGAATTCCGCAGCCTGACCGATCACGATCGGACCGGAGCCAATCACGAGGATGTTGCGGCGGGGCATGCTGGGGAGAGGGGATTGGCGGAAGGACGGGCGAGTCCTCGACGATGGAAGTCGCAGGAGCCGCACGATGCGGCCGAACGTTCAGAGCACACGATGCGCGATCGGCCAAAGGCCGACTGAACCGTCTAAGGTTGTAAACGAAGTACCGTCCAACCCGTCGCGCCCGCGCGTTTATACGCGAGACGATCGTGCAGTCGATTGGCCTGGCCTTGCCAGAATTCCGCATAGCTGGGTGAAAGCACGTAGCCTCCCCACGAGTGCGGTCGCGGGACGTCCTCGCCCGCAAAGCGCTCCTTGAAGTGCTCCATGCGTTCGGCAAGGATCTCACGGCGTTCGAGTGGGGCGCTTTGCTCGGATGCCCAGGCGGAAAGCTGGTGTCCGCGTGGCCGCGACGCGAAATATGCGTCAGATTCGTCCTCGGAGAGCTGCGCAACCAATCCTTCGACACGCACTTGCCGGTGCAGCGGTCCCCAGAAGAACGTCGCGGCAGCGCGCGGATTGGCTTCGAGCTGCACCGCCTTGCGGCTGAAATAGGAGGTGTAAAACTGAAGGCCGCGTTTGTCCAATCCTCGCAGGAGCACGATGCGGGCGCTTATTGAACCTTCCGCGTCGACACTCGCGAGTGTCATCGCATTGGGTTCGCGAATCTCCGTGCACGCGTAGGCATCATCGAGCCAGCGTCGCAACTGCTCGATCGGATTTGGGGCGAGCGCTTCTTCTAGAAAAGGCGGACTCGAGTACACATCGCGACTGCTTTCGATACTCACGGAATTCTCCCAACGGACAGGCCGGTCAGCATCGCAATCACCAAAAGCGCCGCGCCGCCGAGAACGAAACCGAATGCCGCTGCGACGGGCTTGCGCTCGATTGTCGTCTCGCGTCCGAGCCGGGCGAGCGCATCGCGCAGCTGGGTCGCGTTTTCGGCGCGAGCGTATGCGCCACCGGTGACTTGCGCGTACGACTCGAGCGCGCCTTCATCGATCGACGACTGTTCTCCACCGATCACGTCGCCGTTCGCCGTCCCGATTCCGATCGTGTAAATCGGCACATGATGTGCGGCAAAATACTGCGCCATGTCTTGCGGATCGACACCAGTGTTGTTTACGCCGTCCGTAATCAGCACGACGACGCGATGACCGCTTGGCGGGAACTGTGATGCGGCCAGTTGCAGCGCATCCCCGATTGCGGTGGCCCCGTTGGGCGCCGGAATCTGATCGACCGCGCCGAGAATGGTTTCTTTGTTTGACGTGAGCGGAGCGATCAACTCGGCCGCGCCCGAGAAGGTGATGAGCCCGATCTTGATTCCGGCCGGCGCTTGTTGAATGAAGGCGCGCGCTGCGTTCTGCGCTGCGCCGGCGCGCGTGGGCGCGACATCGGTCGAGGCCATAGACCCGGACGTATCGATGCAGATAAAGACGCTTCCGTCGACAACCGGAACGGGCAGTTGCAGATGCGGACCCGCAAGGCCGATCACGAGAGCGCAAAGGGCGACGATCCATGCACCGCGCAGGACCGCAGTAATCCAGGTTCTTGGCGCAAGCGCTCGCTCGAGAAAGGCGAGGTTCGAATACAACAAGGCCTGCGCGTCTGCCCGTGAAACGGCGCGTTGATATAGGAGCGTGAGCAGAGCCGTTCCAAGAGCACCGGCAACAAGGACCCACGGCGCGTCAAAACTCATTGCGCCACGCCGAACGCCGCACGCAACGAAGCCGCTCCGTCCGCCTCGCAAAGTATTCCGGTTCTCCAACCTGCCTGCGAAAAGCGTGCGATGAGCTCATCTTCTCGCGTGCGAACGGCGCGCGCAAACGTCTCCCGCTCGCGTCTCCCGATATAGGCACGAAGCTGGCCGCCCTCGGCGCCGGCAAAGCGCACCATGCCGCCAAGCGGTAAACCAGCGTACCATGGATCGCGACCGATCAGCGCCGTGCAATCGCACCACGCGGCCAAGCTTTCCAAAAGATCGACATGGTGCGCAGTGAGGTCGTACCAATCACCGATGGCCAGCAGTGCGCTTCCGCGGCGCAGCGCGGTCCGTGCTGTTCGCAGCGCGCTCGCAGATTCGAACGGCGTCGTGACCGGCGCATGCGCCGGTCCCAGATAATCACTTCCAATGCGCAGTAGCCGGTCGCCGCTGCGCGCGGCTCCAAACCAAGCCTGCGCGGCTTCTTGGGCGGCGTCGACCAAGCGACGCGATCGCCCTACGTGCATGGAGCGCGTATCGTCGAGCATGACGGCGAGCGTCAGCGCGACGTCCTCGAGGACGACGCGCGTTTGCAGTTCGCCGGCCCGCGCCGTGGCCGCCCAGTCGATGCGCCGCACATCGTCACCGGGAACGTATTCGCGCAATTCGATGAACTCATAGCCGTCGCCGCGGTACATCGTTGGTGAACCTGCGCCAAAGCGCCGCGGACGCCGCTTTCCGCGCAGCAACGCATCCCGTAAGGTGACGGCCGGCATTAAGGAACGGGAACTTTCGCGATCAATTGTTCGAGCACGCGTGATGGGCCGCCCTCAGCGGTCACGCGGAAATTGAAGCCGATGCGATGGCGTAGCGCAAGCGGCGCCACGCCGCGAACGTCGTCGGGAACGGCGTAGTCGCGCCGCTCGAGCAAGGCTTTCGCGCGCGCCAGATTGGCGATTGCGAGCGTCGCGCGCGGGCTTGCGCCGTAATCGATAGCGACATGTTGCGCTTCGCGAGTGACGACGACTAGCTCCACGATATAGCGCTTGAGCGCGTCGTCGAGATGCACTCTGTGGGCTTGCGCGCACCACTCCCGCACCTCATCGAGCGTCGCGACCGGTGTAATGACCGGAGCATCGGCAATCGCGAAGCGTTCGAGAATTGCTAGCTCGTCGCTGGGCGACGGGTAGCCGACGTCGACCTTGAGCAGAAAGCGATCCATCTGCGCGACGGGAAGGGCATATGTTCCTTCGGAATCGAGCGGATTCATCGTCGCCATCACGATGAACGGATCGGGCAGCGGGTGCGTCTGCGGACCGATCGTCACCTGGCGCTCCTGCATCGCTTCAAGCAGTGCGGATTGCACCTTCGCCGGCGCGCGGTTGATCTCATCGGCGAGGACGACGTTGGCGAAGATCGGTCCGCGCACCGTCGCGAACGCGCTCTCGCGCTGGTCGAAGATTCGCGTTCCCACGATGTCGCTGGGCAACAGATCGGGCGTGAATTGAATCCGCTTGAACTCGCCGTGCAACGCATCGGCGAGGCTGCGGCAGGCAAGGGTCTTGGCGAGTCCCGGCGGTCCCTCCAGCAACACGTGCCCGCTGCACAACAACCCCAAGAGTAAACCTTCGATCACGCTCTCTTGACCGACGATAACGCGCTCGAGGGCACGCGCGACGATCGCAGGTCCCGATCCGATGGTGCTCATCGCGTCATGCGCTCCAATTGGGCGATCGCTGCCGCCACGGCCACGTTGAGGTCAGCGTCATACGTGAACCCGGCACGCTCGAGTGCGCGTAAGAGATCGCGTAGATTTGGATCCGTGGCGAGCGGCCTTTGCAGCACGTCCGCTAGCGTCTCGGCGTCGTTCGCGCCAACCATTCGCCGCACGATGCTCCGCGCCCGCATCGCGCCGGCCCGCGTGCGCTCGCGCCGCAGCGTCTCAAGGGCTTCACGCAACTCATCCTTCGGATCGCGCAGCACCGGTCTTGCCGGAGCAAGCGTCACGACCGGCGCAGGCGGCGACGGGCGACGTCGAATCAGCGCAACGACGAGGAACACGACGCCGGCGATCCCGACGAGCATGAGGCCAAGGCGCAGCAGCGCCTGCGCGAGGGCGCGAATCCCTTGCCACGCATCACCGGCTGCAACGATGGCGGCGCCGGGGCCCGCAACGTGGACGGTAAGGGAATTCGAAAAGTATCGCTTGGGCTTGCCGTCACGCGCATCGACGGCATCGAGCGTTACCGGCGCAATCGTAATTGCGCCCGAGTGATGCGCGACCACGGTAATCGTCTCGCGGTACGTGGTCCCGCCGCCCTGCGGCACGAGGGTGTGCTCGTCGCCAAGCAGCTCGAGTTCGGCTAGGATCGGCAGATCGAGATTATCGAGTTCGGCGATGCGCTGGCGCACGTGCGCCGTGACGATCAAGTGAAACGGCGCTTCAATGTGCGGCGTCGCCGTATCACTTGCCAGCGTCAACTGCGTCACGGTCAACCGCTGTAAACTCTGCGCACTCGCGGTCGTTGGGAATAATATCGCCACGATACCGGCCAGCAGGAGGCTGGTGAAGCTTCGGAGCGCAGGAGGCGCGAGCGGCCGTGGGCCGGCCGAAGCATCTCGGTCGGCCGAACCCTCTAGCGAACGGATGGAAGTGTTGAAAGCCATTGTGCGAAAAGACGGCGAGCGTCGAACGGCCCCGGCGATGCCTCCGGATGGAACTGGACCGCTGCCACCGGGAGCTCGCGATGACGGAATCCTTCGTTGGTGCCATCGTTGAGATTGGTCATCGTCGGTTCAAGATCGTCCGGCATGGACCGCGTATCGACAGCATAGCCGTGATTGTGCGCCGTGATCAAAACCTCGTCGCGAATCAAATCCTTTACCGGCTGATTCCCGCCGCGATGTCCGTACGGAAGTTTGTAGGTCTGTGCGCCGCATGCGAGAGCCAGCAACTGATGTCCAAGACACACGCCGAAAAGCGGTTTTCGGCCAAGAAGCCCGCGCAGCGTTTCGATCGTTTCACTGAGATCGGTCGGATCGCCCGGACCCGGTGAGATGAAGATCGCGTCCGGGTCGCCGCGCAGCAGTTCTTCTTCGGTTGCGTTGTAGGGCACGACGGTGACCTCGCTGCCCAGCGCGGTCAACTCGCGCAAGATCGCGCGCTTGACGCCACAATCGATGAGGGTCACACGCGGGCCGCCGCGCGTACCTTCAACGTGGCGTTCGCGGGTTGCGACGCTTGGAACCAGGTTCGCCGTGCTGGCCGACCGCACGAACCGGGCAAGTTCGCGTTCCGCGCGTTCGAGCGCAGCCTCTCCGACCGCGAGCGCAGCCCAAATCGTTCCATGTTCGCGTAACGTAATGGTGATGGCGCGCGTGTCCGCGCCCACCATCGTCGGAATTTTCTGCTCGTCGAGCCAGTCCGGCAGCGCTGCCTTGCTCAAGTAGTGCGAGGGATGGCGCGCGATCTCTTTGATTATGGCGCCGCTGACGCAGGCGCGCGGGTACTGCGCAGCGCTTCCGGAGATACCGTAATTGCCGATGAGCGGGTACGTGAACGTGAGGATCTGGCCGGCGTACGACGGGTCGGTGAGGGCTTCTTCATAGCCGGTCATGCCGGTATAAAAGACCGCTTCGCCCAGGGAGAGACCCTCGTGGCGCAAGCCGAAGCCGTCGAAGCGCGAGCCGTCGGCGAGGAACAGTGCTGCGGGGATGGTCATGCTAAAGCAATGGCGGTTATACAGAGGGGCCCCGCAAACCTGGAGTTAACGCGCTGGGAATGGACTGGCACTTCGGCGCAACGGCCTTCGCGACCGCAATAACCATCATCGACCCGATCGGCATGATTCCGATTACGGCCGCGACGACCGCGCATTTTGATCGCGGCAAGCGCAATCGCATCGTCGATCAGGCCGTCCTCGTGGCGGCAATCGTGATGCTTGCGATGGGTCTGGTCGGCCCGTACTTGCTCGACTACCTCGGCATCACGCTGCCGGCCTTTGGCATCGCCGGCGGAATTCTGCTCTTCTTGATCGCGATCGACATGCTCTTTGCTCGTCCGACCGGCGCGCGCGCGACCAGTGAGGAAGAACGCGTCGCACGCGAGGGCGAGAATCCCGCGGTTTTTCCGCTGGCGATTCCCATGATTGCGGGTCCCGGAACGATCGCGACGGTGCTTTTGCTCGTCAACCTGGCGCGCGGAAATCCCGCGCGGGATGCGCTCGTACTACTAGCTTATGCGGCCGCGCTCGCGATCGCGTGGCTGTGCATGCGCGGCGCAGCTCGCTATCTGCATCGCTTGGGAACGACCGGCATTCACGTGGTAACCCGCGTGCTCGGAATCATCCTTGCCGCGCTTGCCGTGCAATTCGTGATCAACGGCATCCTGCAGACGCCGCTCGTACGGCACTAGCGTATACTGGCACAAGAGGGAGATCCTATGGAAAACGATGATCCGCCCGCAGAACAAATGATTCACGATCTCGGCATCGATCCGACGCTCGAGATCGACTCGGATCAGCGTGCTGAACTGCTCCGCCGGTGGCACCGTGAGTTCGGCAGCCGCTACGGCAATGAACCCGACGTCAAAGGCGACCTAGGGGACGGCGATATCGACTCGGGGGATAATCGCGCCGAGCTGCTCCGCGGGTGGCACCAAGGATCGCAGAGCCGTTACGGTAGCGAGCCCGACGTCAAAGGCGATCTCGAAGGGGATTAGCTCGCGTGCGCGAGCGAAGCCGCGCGGCAAAGCTTTTAGCTTTGATGGATAACGTCACGCCAACGCAGCTCGCCGGCTACGATTGTAGCGATTGCGCAGCGTGGCAACGTACGCCCCTCGAACGGCGTGCTCTTTCCCTTTGATGCAAACCTCGAGGAGTCGACGGTCCAGGCGCGATCGGCAAAGATCGTGACGTCGCCCGGCGCACCAATGCGCAGCGTGCCGCCTGCGACGTTGAGAATTCGCGCTGGATTGGTTGAGAGGAGCGCCACGAAGCGGTCGAGCGGCAGATCGGGGATCGCCAATGCATACGCGCCGATCGCGATCTCCAGCCCGGTGAAACCGACCGCAGCGCTTTTCAGATCGCCGGATTTCTCTTCCTTCGTGTGCGGCGCGTGGTCGGTTGCAAACACGTCGATGCTGCCGTCACGCACGCCGTCGCGCAGCGCGCGCGCGTCGGCCTGCGTTCGCAGGGGCGGATTTACCTTCGCGCTCGTCCCGCGTTCGCGAACGGTTTCGTCCGTGAGCAGCAGGTGGTGCGGCGTCACCTCGGCGGTCGCTGTACCGCCCTGCGCGCGGGACCAGCAGACCAGGGCCAGCGATCGCGCGGTGGAGAGATGGGCGATGTGCCACGCCTTTCCGGTATCCAATGCAATGATCAAATCGCGAGCGACGATCACGTCTTCGCTCAGGCTAGGCGCACCCACGACACCGAGGGCATCGGCCACCGCACCCGCTGTCATCACCCCATCGCCTTTGAGATCGTCGTCCTCCGCATGAGAGATGAATGCTCCCGCTACATTGCGGGCTTGTAAAGCGGCATCGCGCAAGACGCGCGCGCTTGCGACCGTCGTGCCGTCATCCGAGAATGCAACGGCGCCCGCATCCGCGAGTGCTGCAAAATCGACGCTCTGCGCCCCTTCGCGCCCACGCGTGATAGCAGCGACCGGGTAGACGCGGCAGCGCGCGTCGCGCGCCGCAATACTTGCGAGGTGCGCGAGTGCTTCGGGCGCATCGAGCGCGGGCTGCGTATTTGGCATGCATGCAACGGCGGTAAATCCGCCTTGAACTGCCGCCTGGGTTCCGGTTGCAATCGTCTCTTTCTGCGAAAACCCCGGTTCACGAAGATGGACGTGCATGTCGATAAAACCAGGCGCAACGACGGCGCCGGTTGCATCGAAGACTTGTTCGCCGAATGCCGGCTGCAGATGCTCGCCGATCTCGACGACGGCGCCTCCTGCGATGCGCACATCGCGCCGCGCATCAATGCCCTGCGACGGATCGATCAGCCGTCCACCGTGGATCAGCACCTAGCGTCGTGCCCCCCAAGTTCGGTACATAAAGCCAGCCGTCGCGGTAGCGGCGCCGAAAGTGCACTGGCCTCGTTGCTCGTCAGTCACAGAGCGTGCACTATGCTCCTTCCTCGCGCCTCGCCTTTGCACTTCGGCGCTCGCGACTTTATGCATCGAACTCGGGGGCACGACGCTTAGCTAACGCGCTCGCGGGTGCCGTTGACCAAGAGATCCAGGACGGCCATCCGTATGTACACGCCATGGTGCACCTGGCGCGCGTAGCGCCAACCGGCAAATTCTAGCACGGTGTCGTCGAGCTCCATACCGCGGTTATACGGGCCGGGATGCATGATGATCGCATGCTTTTGCAGGCGGGCGAGCCGGCGCCCGTCGAGCTGATAGCGTTCGATGTACTCACGATCGTCGATCGGCATCTGCGCGAAACGCTCGCGCTGAATGCGTAACAAAATCACCGCATCAGCCGACTCCAGTGCGCTATCGAGGTCGCGGGCGACTTTCGCTCCAGCGATTGCATCCTCGGCGCTCAAAAAGCATTCCGGCCCGACGAGTAACGTTTGCGCGCCCAAGCGAGCCAGACCGAGAACCGTCGAATGAGCGACGCGTGAGTGAGTAACGTCGCCGACGATTGCGATGGTGCGCCCCTCCAATGATCCAAACTCGTCGCGCAGCGTGAAGAGATCCAGCAGCGCCTGCGTGGGATGGGCATGCGATCCGTCGCCGGCATTGATCACGTGCCCGTCGAACGCGGCCGCGGCGCGCGCCGGAAAGCCTGCCTCGGGATGACGGATGACGATAATGCCGATCCCCATCGCCGAAAGCGTGAGCATGGTATCCTCCACCGTTTCGCCCTTGGTCGCGAGGCTCAACTCCTTGGGGGAAAGGTTGACGACATTGGCACCCAGCCGCATTTGTGCAAGGTTGAAGGACGTAAACGTTCGCGTGCTTTGCTCGAAAAAAAGGTTGACCGCGTCAACCCCTTCGAGTAATCGTCCCGGCGCGTGACCTTCGAAAGAGCGCGTCTGCTCGAAGATCGCTTCGATTTCGTCGCCGGAAAGATCGTCAAGATCAATAAGACTACGTCGGGTGCGCATGAATCGAGACCTCATCGCTAGTCGTTGCTTGCGCAGCGAGTGCGACCTTGACGTGTTCGCGCCGGCTGGTTGGAATGACTCGGCCGACGTAGTCGGCCTGGATCGGCAGTTCGCGCAATCCGCGATCGACCATGACGCAGAGCCGGATCGCCGCCGGACGGCCAAGGTCGGTCACCGCGTCGAGCGCTGCGCGAATAGTGCGGCCGGTAAAGAGCACGTCATCGGCGATGATCACGAGCCGGTCGCTAATGTCGACCGGAATCTGCGATTCGGGCATCTCGTGCTTAACGCGGTCATCGCGATAGAGATTGATGTTGAGAAACCCCAGTGCCGGCGCTTTGCCGCAGATGCGTTCGATTTCGCTCGCGAGCCGTTGCGCTAGAGCTTCGCCGCCGCGTCGTACGCCGATCAGCACGACACCGCGCTGCGCGTCGTCGGGCTCGAGGATCTGATGCGCGAGGCGCGCGATGACGCGCGCGATCTCGTCGCTCTCGAGCAAAACGCGCGATTTCTGCATTGCGGTGGTCATGCAGTCTCTCCCATGGCGGCCAGCGCAGCCTCTACGCGGGCTAGTTCGTTCCGATATCCTTCCAGCTTCTCACGCTCCTTCGCAACCACGCTGGACGCCGCCTTGGCGATGAAGTCTTGGTTGCCAAGCTTGCGTTCACCGCGCTCCACCTCGCCGCGCAGCCGCGTCGCGTCTTTGCGGTAGCGTTCGAGCAAAAGCGTGGGTGGCGCCTCGACCACGATTCCGCTGATGCCACCCTGGATCGCGGCGTCCACCGTAATTATTGCCCCCGCGGCGGCAGGCGCGTAGCTCGCAATTGCCTCAAGCGCCGCCGCGCCAAGATCTCCCGGCATGCGCGTCGGTGGTTTCGAGCCCAGCGGCAGCTCCAACTCTTGCTTGAGACGGCGAATCTGCTCGGTTGCGGCCATGTGCACCTCGAAGGCTGCTGTGGCATCGCGATCGACCGGCACTTCGAGACGGTCCGGCCATGTTGCGGTCATGATCGTCACACCGTCGTGCGGAAGCGCGAGCCAAACCTCTTCGCTGATGAACGGCTCGATCGGATGGAGCACCCGCATCGCATTGTTCAACACGAACGACAAAACGGCGGCGCGGGTGGCATGATTCTGTTCCACCTTCGTTGCTTCCACATACCAGTCGCAGAATTCATACCACACGAATCGCCAGATTGCATCAGCAGCGTTGCCGAAGTCAAATCCGTCGAACGCTCGCTGACCGTCGCGATCGTATCGTGCAGGCGGGTGAGAATCCATTTGTCCGCCACCGTCAAATCCGCGGCTTTAGGCAGCGTCATTGCGCGCGGCAAGCCTTCGCGCAGCGATAGCATGTAGTGCGTCGCGTTCCAAATCTTATTGTTGAAGTTGCGCGCCTCTTCGCAGCGCGACTCCTGAAAGCGAATCTCTTGAGCTTCCAGGCGCATCTGCCGAATGATACCCATGCGAAACGCGTCGGCACCATAGCGTTCGACCAGATCCATCGGATCGATCGCGTTGCCGAGCGACTTGGACATCTTGCGCCCCTGCGCGTCGAAAACGAGCGGCGCGATGAAGACGGTTGGGAACGGAATTTCGCCCATAAAGTGAATGCCGAGCATCACCATGCGCGCGACCCATAGAAAGATGATCTCCCATCCGGTCATCAGCACTTGCGCCGGATACCAGCACTCCAACTCCGGCGTTTTCTCCGGCCAACCGAAGATCGAGAATGGCCACAAACCGCTCGAGAACCAGGTATCGAGCGTATCCGGGTCGCGGGTGAGCGGTGCGCGCGTCCGAATCGTCGAACTGTGCGATCTCCAGCGCTTCTTCTTCGGTCTCCGCGACGACTTGCGCCCGCCGGCCGTGTACCAAACCGGCAGCTGATGTCCCCACCAAACCTGGCGCGAGATGTTCCAGTCGCGGATGTTTTCGAGCCAGTGCTCGTACGTGCGGCCGTAGCGTTCGGGAACGAAACGCAAGCGTCCGTCACGATAGGCCTCCAACGCCGGTTCGGCCAGCGGCGCCATCTTGACGAACCACTGCTCCGATAGCAGCGGCTCGATGACTTCACCCGTACGCGCGCTGAGCGCGACCGCATGCCGGTAGGCTTCTTCTTTAACCAGCGCAGCCCTTGCGCGCAGATCTTCACGATGCGCTTGCGTGCCGCGAAGCGGTCGAGCCCATCGTAGGGCCCGACGCCGATCTCCGCGCCGCTGATCTTGGCATCGGCGTCCATGACCGTGGGCATCGGAAGATTGTGGCGCAGGCCGATCTCGTAGTCGGTCGCATCGTGCGCCGGCGTCACCTTCACCGCGCCGGTGCCGAAACCGCGCTCGACCGCCGCATCGGCAATGATCGGAATCTCGCGACCGATCAACGGCGTAACACAACGCGCATTCCGATGAAGGCAGTGTAGCGTTCGTCTTCGGGATGCACGGCGATGGCGGTATCGCCAAGCATCGTTTCCGGCCGCGTCGTTGCGATCTCGATCGTAAAGCGACCGTCCTTCGCCCGGTAGGCGATGTGCCACAGATGCGAATCACGTTCGTCGTGGTCGACCTCCGCATCGGAGACGGTCGTCTTACCCTTGGGGTCCCAATTGATCAGGCGCTTCCCGCGATACACGAGCCCCTCGCGATAGAGCGATACGAAGACTTTGCGCACCGCGGCGGAGAGCCCGTCGTCCATCGTAAAGCGCTAGCGTTGCCAGTCGGGACCGAAACCGAGCGTGCGAAACTGCGATTTGATCGTCCCGCCGTTCGTTCGTGACCACTCCCATGCGCGCTCGATAAAACCCTCACGCCCCAGACTGTCGCGTGAGATTCCCTCCGCGGCCAGTTCGCGGACGAGCACCGATTCCGTGGCAATCGCGGCGTGATCGAGGCCCGGCAGCCAGTCCGCGTTATCGCCGAGCATCCGGTGGTAGCGCGTGAGGACGTCCTTCGGCGTGTAGGTCGAGCCGTGGCCCAAGTGCGCGCGGCCGGTAACGTTCGGCGGGGGCATCGGAATGATGAACGGCGGGCGTGCGGGATCGGGATCCTCGTGAAAGTATCCGTTGCGCTCCCAGAACTCGTAGAGCCGCGGTTCAACGCTCTTGGGATCGTAGATTTTGGGGAGATCGGTGGAATGCTGCGGGGAGGTCATGCGAGCGCAGGTAGTTCCGCGCCCCCTAAGCCTAGCCCTCGCCCACCGCCGTGCCGGCGATTCCGCGCTCGCGCGCGGCGAGCAGCTCCAGCAGCACGTTGCGCTTTTCCTCTTCGGTCGGCGCGAGATGGTAGACCTCGTACGCCTCACCGAGCATCGTTGCAAGGCCCTCGTACGTCAACGCTTGCGATTCGGCCGAGGCCGGAGCGCGCGTCGGATTGGTCGAGCGTAGATGGCCGTCGATGCGTCCACGTTCGAGCAACCGGATCAGCGTGCTCTCGCAGGATGGGCGGCGGTAGAGATTGCGTCGGGCACGGATGCCGGGGAATGCCGCGCGAACGCGCGTGATGAATCCCAGATCGTCCAGCGCCGCTAGTGCTTCGAACACCATCGACGAGCTATAGAGGCCAAGGTCCTCACGAATCTGATCGACTGTCGGACTGCACTCCCCGCGCGGATCGCAAAGCATCGTCAGATACATGTACATGCTCGTCTGCCGCGGATTGAGCACGTGAAAGAGAAAGCCGCTCCACCACGCGGGAATCAGCGCCGACGGCGCACAGACGTGGTCCGGCTCACATGATGGGGGCAGTTTTTCCACTGGCTCGCTCGTTTGGGATTCCTCTCTCTGTTAGCCTGCGCGGCTTAACGTCCAAAAATCTGGAGGTCTACGTGCCCAAAACGGCGCGAAACTACGCAAAAAAAAATCAGACCCTCGTAAAGGTCTGATAAACTGCAGTAAAGCGCCTGCCAGTTTTGACTATGCAGGCATGTCTTTTTTCTGCTCCTGATAGATTAACGTCGGCGCTTCTTTTTTGTCGATGACGTCTTTGTTGATGATGCACTTCTTGACGCCTTGCAGCGAGGGAAGATCGTACATCACGTCGAGCATCGTCTCTTCGAGAATCGAACGCAATCCGCGCGCGCCGGTCTTGCGGCCTTGCGCTTTGGTCGCGATCGCAACGAGCGCATCTTTGGTAAACTGCAGATCGACGCCGTCCATATTCAAGATTTTTTGGAACTGGCGCACCAGCGCATTACGCGGTTCGGTGAGAATCCGGCGCAGCGCTAGCTCATCGAGCGCATCGAGAGTAACCACGATGGGCAGACGGCCGATGAACTCTGGAATCAAGCCGAACTTGAGCAGATCCTCGGGCATCAGCTGCTGAAGCAGCTTGCCGGTTCGCGCGTCTTTCTTGCCTTCCGGCGTCGCACGGAAGCCCATGTTGTTGGCGCTGACGCGTGACTCGATAATCCGTTCGAGGCCGTCGAACGCGCCGCCACATATGAAGAGCACGTTGGTCGTGTCGATCTGGATGAACTCTTGATGTGGGTGCTTACGGCCGCCCTGCGGCGGTACGTTTGCAGTCGTTCCTTCGAGAATCTTGAGCAACGCCTGCTGGACGCCTTCGCCCGAGACATCGCGCGTGATCGACGGATTTTCGCTCTTTCGCGCAATCTTGTCGATCTCGTCGATATAGACGATGCCCTTCTCGGCGCGCTTGACGTCGTAGTCCGCGGCTTGAATGAGCTTGAGCAGAATGTTCTCGACGTCTTCACCGACGTAGCCCGCCTCGGTGAGCGAGGTCGCATCGGCCATCGCGAGCGGCACGTCGAGAATCTTGGCGAGCGTCTGCGCGAGGTACGTCTTGCCTGAACCGGTCGGTCCGACGAGCAAGATGTTCGACTTCTGCAACTCTACGTCGTCGGCGGCACCGCCGGCGTTGATACGCTTGTAGTGGTTGTAGACGGCAACCGCAAGCGACTTCTTTGCGCGCTCTTGACCAATCACATACTGATTGAGGATGTGATTGATTTCTTTGGGCTTGGGGATATTGCGTAGGCGCAGGTTCTCATCGACGTTCTTGTAGAGCTCTTCTTCGATGATCTCGTTGCAAAGCTCAATACACTCGTCGCAAATGTAGACGCCTGGACCGGCGATCAACTTCCGGACTTGCTCCTGCGACTTGCCGCAGAAGCTACACTTGAGCTGACCCTTCTCGTCTCCGAATCGGAACATATCGGGGGCGGGCGTCCTCCTGGGCGTTAAGCCGGCTGCGACAAGGCTGAACGATCTTCGATAACGTGATCGATAATCCCGTAGTCCTTGGCTTCGTCGCTCGTCATATAGTAGTCGCGGTCGATGTCCTTAAGGACCTGTTCGATGGGCTTTTTCGTGGTCCGCTCGTAAATGTGCGCGATCGTCTGGCGGGTAGCAATCAGGTCCCGGGCAGCGATTTCGACGTCGGTGGCCTGGCCGCCGATCTGCGAGACCCAGGGCTGATGGATCAGAATCTTCGAGTGGGGCAGGGAATAACGCTTCCCAGCCGCTCCCCCGGTCAGGAGAACCGACCCCATCGAGGCGGCCATACCCATGCAGATCGTCGCGACGTCGGCCTTAATGTAGCGCATGGCATCGTAGATCGCCAGGCCCGCCGTGACACTGCCGCCCGGCGAGTTGACGTACATGTCGATGTCCTTGTCGGGGTCTTCTTTTTCTAAAAAGAGCAACTGCGCGATCACCAGGTTCGCCAGATGGTCGTCGATCGCGCCGCCGACGAAGATGATCCGATCCTTGAGCAGCCGTGAGTAGATGTCGTACGCGCGTTCTCCGCGTGCGCTCTGCTCGACAACCATCGGAACGAGATGACCCATAATATTCTGCGATGCTCCTTGGTGTGCTAGGTTCCTACTTGATACGCGCCTTGTAACCGCGACGTTTCGCTAAGGGTTGCTGGCTTCTTTATCGGACACCTTGGCGTTATCGACGAGGAACTCGAGCGTCTTATTTCGCACGATGCCCTCCATCAGCGAAACGACGTTATTGCCCAGCGCCTTGCGAATCCGGTCGATCGGCTGCCCGTATTGGCGCGAGAGGGCCGCAAGTTCTTCAGCAATATCGGCCGGAGTTGCGTTGATGCCTTCCGCTCGCGCGATCTCCTCGAGTACCAGCGTGCCCTTCACCCGTTGCTCGGCATCGGCGTGAAATGTCTCGCGTAGCTCATCGGCCGTCTTCCCTTGCTCCTGCAGGTATTCATCGAGGCTCGAACCGCTCTGCGCGACCTGCGCCGCGAGGTCATTGACCATGTTGTCCACCTCACGATCGACCAGGACATCCGGCAGCGGAAAGTCGTGCGCGTCGACAAGCTTCTCCATCAGCGCGTTGCCGATGGCGCGCCGCGCGCGCGATTGTGCGATCGCGTCCAAGCGCCTGCGCACGTCGACGCGCAACGCTTCGAGCGTTTCGTTTTCGGAAATGGCCTTTGCAAATTCGTCATCGATGGCCGGAAGTTCGAGTGCCTTTACGTCGTGCACGGTCACCGCAAACACCGCGGTTTTTCCGGCAAGATCTTCCTTTGGGTAATCCGACGGAAAGACGGCTTCAACGCTCTTGGTTTCTCCCGCGCTCATGCCGGCAATTCCCGAGGCAAAACCGGGGATGAAGCGATTCTCGTCGAGCTCCGTCATTTGGCCGGTGGCCGCCCCACCCTCGAAGGCTACGCCGTCGATTTTGCCCTCATAGTCGAGCGTCACGACGTCGCCCAACTGCGCGGGTCGCTCCACGGGTACCAGCGTTGCGCGCTCTTTTGCCAGAGCCGAAATGCTGCGCTCTACATCTTCATCCTCGATGGCCGGCGCTTCGCGTTCGACTTCGATGCCTTTGTAGTTGCTCAGCTCGATTGCGGGGCGGACGGCGACCGTCGCCTTGAGGCGTGACGGTTTCCCCTCTTCGGCCGGAAGCAGCTCCATCTTCGGACGGTCGACCGGCAACAATTCGTGTTCCCGAACGGCGCGCGCATAGACCTCGGGGACGACGTCCTCGAGCGCCTCGCTGGCAATCGTCTCCGACCCATAGGTCTGCTCGAAGACTTTGCGCGGCACTTTCCCGGCCCGGAAGCCGGGCAGCTTCACATTCTTGGCTAGCCGGCGGAACGCGCGCTCTTGCGCTGCGGCTAACTCTTCGGGGGTGATCGGGATCTCCAACTCCACCTGCGTTGGGGCAAGGCGGGTCAGCGTCGAGGTGCTCACGGGTCGCAACGTTCCTTCTGCATTGATTTGGTTGCACAGGACAATAGGAAGGGGCGCTTCGGCGCTACTGCGCCCGCGCCCCGTGTAATCGCGATCCCGATTCGGCTCGGGACCTTGGTTTGTTTACGGTCCCGGCCGAACCGGGTTCACTATTCTGAAAAATATGTGGAGCGGAAGACGAGATTCGAACTCGCGACCCTCGCCTTGGCAAGGCGATGCTCTACCACTGAGCTACTTCCGCATATCGTTCGAGCTCGAATTCGTTCGGTTCGGAGACGCTCGTCGCGAGCCATCCGGGCTCGCTCCTGCTCCGCTGCCTCCTCGCTCTCGCCATCGTGGCTTCGCTCGCCGGTCAGAGGCTCCTCACCGAACCAATCCTAGCTCTCGCTAGAAACACATTTGTCTTGGCGACCTTGGGCAAGCAGAGACTCGAACTCTGACGGGTTGCCCCACTGGAACCTAAATCCAGCGCGTCTGCCAGTTCCGCCACTTGCCCTTGGACAGCCGTCCGCGATGCGGCGACCGCTTAGTATAGAACGCGCTCCCCATATTTCCTCCCTTATACGGGTGCGGGCTCTTCGAGGAGCGTTCCACCCTGGACGATCGGCGCGCGCACCGTCGATTCGTCGACGCTGCGCAGATTCTCAAAGCGCAGCGCCGTCTCCGCATAGATCTCGCCACCGGTGGACATCGGCGCTAACGCGTCCTCTTCACGAACGTAATGTGCGCCCGCGACATCGTCAAAGTGGATCGTCCAAGCAACGTTTGTACCGGGGCCGCTCGTGAAGTTCAAGGCATCTTCGAGTTGCCAGGGCGCAAAGGTCTGCTCGTCGATCCAGGCCTGGCGGATCCGATAGCGACCGGGGTCGCGTGTCGGTGTCAATCCGAGATGATAGCAAACATGTCCGTCGATCGTATCCGTACCGATCAACGTGATCGTGTAGTCGCGGTTGTGCGCATACACGGTCGCAATCTCTTCCAAACTGTTCGGCGTGGGCGATGGTGTCGGGGTGGCACGCGGATTTGGATCGTGAAACTCTTTGCGGATCTGCGCCACCAACGCTGCAGAGTTAAACGGCGTTGGTGTTGGTGCCGGCACGAACGGCGCCATCCCGAATGAATAATTCGGCGCCAGATATGGAACGCCGAGGAAGTCGATCGGGGGCACCGGCTTGTTCAGACGAAAGCCGAGAATACCCAGGTTGATACCCTTTGCGACGGTGGGATGTGCGCGCTCATAGTCGCTCACCGGATCCAGGTGCGGAATGCCGCTGACCGCGTCGTACTCTGCGGCGTAGCGTTCGACGCGCTCGTGGCCGCCCTCCGTGACATCGACGGCGATGTCGTAATCGAGCAGCATGGGATAGCTCTGCTCCTGCCAGTACGCGCGCGCGTTGGCAAAGATCTCATAGGGATCGGGTGCCGCCGACGCGCGCGGCGCAGCCAGCGCACAGAGCGTTGCGAGCGCCGCGAGAACCACGACGCCGTTACGCGTGAGGGGCACTCGTTACCGGTTGATTGTTTGCGCTCAGTGCGAGATACGCGCCGACAACGTCGCGATCGCCAAGACCCGCTTGCAACGCGCTGTCCCATTGCGCCCCAATCGCTTGCACCATCGGCAGCCGTTGGTGCGCGAGATTTGCGGCATCGAGCGCGAGGTGAAGGTCCTTCGCCGCTAGGGCCAGCGCAAAGTCGGCATCGAACGCGCTGCGCTCGATCTTCTCGAGTTTGGCCAGCGCCCAAGGTGCGCCCAGCGCGGTCGAGCCGAGACACCCCGACACGTCGTCGAGCGAAACATCCAGCGACTGCGCCAGTCGCGCGGTTTCCGCGATGCCTTCGCCAAGGACCGCGAGCCACGTGTTGAGCACAACCTTCATACGAGAGCCGCTTCCGACGAGTTCCCATCGCATCGTCTTTTGCCCCAACGCCGAGAACACGGGCGCGAGCGCATCCAGCGCCGTAGCCGGTCCTGACGCGAGGATCAACAGCTTTCCTTGTTCGGCCGGCACCTTTGAGCCCGATACCGGTGCATCGACGAACACGATGTCCGGCCGGCGTTCCTTGGCAAGCGCAAATGCGCGCTGGGTCCCCTCGACACCGATCGTGCTCATCTGCAGCCATATCGAGCCGGGGCGCATCGCCGGCAACACTCCCGGCATGGTCTCCTCGATCGAAGCGATCGTCGGTACCATCGTGAGGACGACGTCGGCGTCGCGAACCGCGTCCTCGGGTGTCGCACCCGCCGTAGCGCCCACATCTGCGAGGCGGGCGGCTGACGCCGGAGTCGGATCCCACACGCTCACTCGCATTCCCGCGCCGAGCAGCCTCCGCGCGAATGCCGACCCCATCGTGCCCGTGCCCAGAACGGCAATGGTTTGAATGCTCATCTCACGCTACCTCGTCGTGACATTGTAGCGCAAAAAGGCCCGCGGCTTTCCAAGCAACCACGGACCTTGAATTGGTGCACCGCGAAGGACTCGAACCTTCAACCAATTGATTAAGAGTCAACTGCTCTACCATTGAGCTAGCGGTGCAAGCTTTTGCGCCCTCCGGGACTCGAACCCGGGACCAACGGATTAAAAGTCCGCTGCTCTACCGACTGAGCTAAAGGCGCTTATTCCGCCTCCCGCTCCGCGGTCGGTCGCACATCCTGTGCTCGGAAATTGTTGCCGCTTCCTGCGGCAACGTTCCCGCATCCCGCGGAAACGCTTAGGACCAGGGCATTGTAGCGTTAGCGGCCCCGGTTCGCAACCCCTTACGCCGATGCGGAGCGCGCGATGCGCCCGAGCACGTCGGGATAACGTTCGCTGATCTCCACCGGCGTAAGTGCCGGCGCGAAAAGAAAACCTTGCCCAAGCCGGCAACCGGCATTGCGCAACAGCTCGCACTGCTCCGCGGTCTCCACACCTTCGGCGACAATCGCGTACGTCGTAGGCTTCCGCCAGCGAGATCAACGTTCGCACGATCGGCTCGCTGGCCAACCTTCCATCGAGCCGCTCACGAACGACCGCGTCGATCTTGATCGCGTCGACCTCAAACTGCTGCAAATATCGCAGCGACGAATATCCGGTTCCGAAGTCATCGATGCAGATCTTGAACCCGCGTTCGCGCATGCGCCCGATAGTCGTGAGTTTGCGCGCGTCGCCGCATCGAGCACGACGCTCTCGGTGATCTCGAGCGTCAAACTCGGACGGATCGAGCCCATGATGCTCGACAATTTGCACCAACGTTCGTTCGAAGTCGGGATCGCTGAGCTCGCTTGCCGAGACGTTGACGTGCATCCCGAAGTTTAGGCGTTCCGTGTCGATTGCGTTTCCAGGCCGCGACCTGCTCGGATGCCGTCTGCAGCACGAAGCGCCCGAGGGTTACCGCAAGCCCGGTCTGTTCGGCCAGTCGGGATGAATTCGCTCGGTGAAAGGAGGCCGCGCGTCGGGTGATCCCAGCGGATCAGCGCCTCGCACGCCAGACCGCGCGCCGTCGTGAAGCGCAACGATCGGCTGATACAGCATGCGAAATTCGCGTCGCTCCAGCTCCCAGACGCAAATCGCTAATGAGCTGCAGCCGCTTCTCGGCCCGCTGGTGCATGGTGGAATCGAAGAGTGCGAACCGCGCGCCACCGCTCGATTTAGCGTGCTGCATGGCGATCTCCGCATCGCGCGTCACGTCCTCGGCACGCTCGTATGCTCGACGATCCGACGGCGATTCCGATGCTTGCGCTGATAAAGATCGAGCGTGAGCCGATCTGGATCGATTTAGAAAGGTTGTTCAGAATGCGACGCGCGATCGATTCGACGTGAATAATGTCGCCGAGCGACGCGAGGAGCACCGCAAACTCATCGCCCCCCAAGCGCGCCACGATGTCGCGCGCATCGACCGCCGAGCGCAGACGCCCGCGCAATCTGCGTGAGGACGACGTCGCCTGCAGCGTGACCGAGCGATTCATTGACTCCTTGAAATGCTCCAAGTCGATGAATAATACTGCGAAGAACGAGTCGAGCAATGCACCCGCTTCCGCGAAACGCCGCGCAGACAATCCTCGAACAACGCGCGGTTTGGCAGTCCGGTAAGTCCGTCATGCGTTTTCTGTGCTGGATTCGCCGCTCGCTGTGCTTGAGTTCGGTCTTATCGCGGAACATACAGATGGCAAAGCGCGCATGTTTGTTCTCGTCATTGACGATCGAGACGGTTGCGTCGGTCCAGACTTCTTGGCCGGACGCGGAACGCGCCTGCTGCTCGAATTCGAACGTCTCGCGTTCGCCCGCCGCAGAGCGACTCGAGCTCTTGCTGCGTGTCCTTCGATCGCGGTCACGATCGTATCGCCGAACATCGTGCGATAGACGTCGTTTGCGTCCATAACGTTACCGGTACGATCGACCACCGCAATGCCGATTGCCGCGCCGTCGAAGACAGTGCGAAACTGGGCTTCGGTCAACCGTAGTGCTTCTTCGGCGTCTTGACGCGCAAGCTCCGCCTGGAGACGCGCAGCCTCTCGAAGCGCCTCGCGCAAAAGTGCGCGATCGCGACGCGCGATCAATTGCGCGACGGTTACCATTATCCCGACGACTAAAATCGCGCCGAGCACGAAGGCCAGATATAAGTAGCGATTCCGCTCCGCCTGAATCCGCCCGCGCGCTGCTAAGCTGGCGTCGAGCATCCTTCCTGAAAGCGCGTACACCGCTTTGGTAGCGTCGATCGCGCGAGCAGCGCTCTGATGGAGTACCGCGGCAGAGATCATCGGCCTTGGCTGGAGCATGACGTTGTGAACGACCAGGTCGAGGAAGCCTTCGCCGGCTGCGTCCATCCGTTGCGCGAGCGCCGGGATGGCTTCCCATTGCGCGCGTTGGCCCGGCGCCAGTTCATTGAGGTTCGTGACGGCAGCCGGAAGCTGGTCCCGCGAGAGGTCAAAGGACTCGCGCAGGTTCATGAGATTCCCCGCGGCATCCAGCCGTTCGGACAGGCTCATGCCGTGCTGCTGCAGCGCCAAAGCGCTGATGCTCTCCAGACGGCGCGTGCCCGAGAGGCCGGAAACAGTGCCTTGCATGTACACGTCGGCCAGGTTCTGCGCGACGGTGCTGGGATCGTAACTGAGTCCCGAGCGATCCTCGAGCGAAGAAAGTAACTCAGCGATCGCGTTCATCGTTGGGCGCATCTTCGCAAGCGTATCGGGGCCGCCGTTGAGCACGCGAGCATTTTCCCAGGCGCGATCGATGGCGTTCCATTGCGCTTGCAGCCGGAACATCGCTGCGCTGCCGCTCACGAAGTCGCGATGTAACGCGTCCAGGCGCGCTTGCGCGAGATCGCGCTTCCGCGCAACGTCGGGCGAACGCAGCATCAATGCTTGGCGATAATCGTCGAGCGCATCGAGCGATGCCTGAATGTGGGACGTTTCGGTGACGGCGACGCGCTCGCGCGTGAGCGAGTCGCGGCTCAGTCCAGCTTCGTTGCCGAGCCGGAAGATTTGAAAGAGCACAACGGCCAGTAAGACTCCCGCCAGCGCCGTGACGACGATGCCCAACGCATCGCTAGGGCCTGGTCTTTGACTGGCTTCACGGGTCCATCTAAAGAAGCCACGTTCTCGCTTGGGGGCCAAGCACTCCCGCCGTCGCTCAGAAAGGGAAGAGCCCGATCGCGATTTGCGGACGGGCTCATCTATTGATTGGGGTGACTGAGGGGACTCGAACCCCCGGCCTCCGGATTCACAGACAGGCGCTCTAACCAACTGAGCTACAATCACCATATTGGCCGGGGCCGATGCTTCGCGCCCGGAGGGACTTGAACCCCCATCTTCGAGTTTAGAAGACTCGTGCCTTATCCTGTTAGACCACGGGCGCATAGTCAGCGGCGCGGGTACCCTGGCTAGGATACCACGCGCCTGCAAATTGGTCGGGGCGACAGGATTTGAACCTGCGGATCCTCTCGCTCCCAAAGCGAGCGCTCTACCAAGCTGAGCTACGCCCCGATACCCTTGTCTTTATACCATCCGAAGTCAACGGCGGTCTTTCGGCGATGGCAGTTTGCACAGCGAACTACGCATTTTGCCATCTCGGCTTCTATCCGCTGCCAGCTTGCGCCCCGACCTACCAAATTACTGATGTTCGCCGTCTTGGTTCCAGGCGCGCGATCAAAGTCGAGCACCCGGATATCGCCTTCACCGCAGTCTACGCAAGGATGTTCCTTGAGGTAAGCCGTCATCAGTATACGATTGCGCTTTTTGTATCTCCTCGTATTTACACATCGCCTACGGTTATGCAGCTCAAAGTTCGCAAATAGTGGGCACGACAGTAAATGCGTTGACATTCTCTGCAATAGGCACTCGGATTCGTTCCTTTAGGGCGTTTTGCAAATGCGTCGAGCGGCAGCACTTCCTTACACATCGGACATCTCTTCATGCGATGATAATCGCATGCACGAATGCCACCTGGGTGGCAATTTAAAATGCCAACGCGTGAAATCCGACGTAACGTGACAGATCGATCTGCGGCAGATCCGTCGCAAAGATGCGAACGTGATCGAGTTGCAGTCCGATGCGCACCGCCGCGCGCATCACGCGCACGTTGCTGCCTGGCACAAGCGCTTGGCACCATGACGCACCATAGGTTCGCCGCAGCGCGACAAGAGCAAAGCCGAAGAACTGCGTCAGGTATGCGCCCGACGACGCGACCATCGGACCAATACGCCCGTCGGGCCACACATAGACGTAGCCGACACATTCATCATTGAGTAAGAGCAGCGTGCCGGTCGCGAGCTGCGCAAAGCTCGCATGATCGTTCGGCCGCGCGCTCCCGCGCGCGTCGCGGTCGAGTGAAGCCAAGAGCCCGGCATGTGCCTGCGGGTCGATCGGCATTGTCGCGAAGCGATAGTCGCCTGCCGCCATCGGCATCAGCTCTTCTTCCTTTGGAATCTCGCCGGCGATGCGCAGCACCGGCGCGTGCAGAGCGACACCGAGCCGAAGGAAGAATGCCATGCCGTCGGTGTTGGCTACGTCGAGGAGTCCCGACCGCGAGACGTCGCCGGCGTCGCGCGCCACCTCGCGCAGAAGGCGCGATCCAATCCCCTGTCTGCGAAACGACGGCTCAACAAACAGCTCGCTGAGGAACCACTCGTCTTCGAGCGCATGTGCAAACCCAATCGCGATCGGCGTACCTTCGTCGCGCGCGACCCACGCGCCGCGCGGCGCGCTGTCGGCGAGATTGACGTAGAGCTGCCGGCTACTCTCGTCCGGCCAGCGCCGCGCCGCGAGCGCGCGCACGTCGGCCTCGCTTGCGGCGGCAATCTGCGGCTCGGTCATTGCGGCAGCGCATCGAGCAGTGCACGTGCCGCTCGTCCGCGGTGGCTAAGTTGATTCTTCTCGTGCTCGGGAATCTGTCCGAACGTCTTACCGATCGGCGGATAATAAAAGAGCGGATCGTAGCCAAAGCCGTTTTCGCCGCGAAGTTCCTTCGCGATCTCGCCGCGCACGTCGCCCTGGACGACGATCTCGCGATCATCCGGCAAGATGAGCGCCATTACGCAGATGAACCGCGCACCGCGACCGCTGTCTTCGTGTGCAGCAACCTCGCGCATCATCGTTGCGAGCCGTTCCGGCCATGGCGTCCCGGCGCCCGCATACACCGCCGAATCTACCCCAGGACCGCCGCCGAGCGCGTCCAGCTCGATACCCGAATCATCTGCCAGCACCGCCACATCGCTGATCCCCGCGTCACGCAACTGCGAACGCAACGCGCGAGCTTTGAGCAGCGCGTTGTCGACGTAGCTCTCGTGCCCTTCGTCGGGATCCCGATATCCAGCGTACGTGTGGAGATCGAGCGGCGACCCCGCGAGCATCGTGCGAATCTCCGCCAGCTTCCCCTCATTTTTAGTCGCGAGGTAGGTTATCATTGGGAATTCCAATCTACGGAGCCGTCAGGACGAAATAGCACCGCGGTAAAGCCCTCACCGTAGCCGTAGTCACTCTTCGGAAAAACGGGAATCCGACGCGCCAAATTTGGGGGAAATGCGCTCGACACGAAGCCCGCGTCAGCTTGAGCAAGGAGCGTGTCGCCGTTCGGGAAGAGGAACCATGTTGCGACGGCATTGCCGTCCTTGACGCCGACAAACCTTGCCAGAGTCGATGATCCGAGCTCGGCACGCAGTCGCTTCGCCGTGTGAACGTAACCGTTCCTATTCATGAGTCCAGAGTATCCGCTGTCTTGACGGGCGCCCGACTGGACGTCAATGGTGTAACCATGAACCCGGCCCAAGATAGCGGTAAGGACGACCGAGTCGCCAACGGTTAGAAGCACTATCCGCTTCTCGCGCAGTAAGGCTAGAAATCGGTCCGGGTACGTCTGTCGTTCATCGTAAATACGGTACCGGATCCCCGGCGTGCCTCGGAGCGAAACAAAACCGTTCCAGAATCCTCTATCGACTCTGCATTGCGCGACGAGCATGTCCAGCGACAATGCAAGCTTTTGCGCCGCATCACATGCGACGCCGTCGCGCTCGACCGCATCGGTGACCCCGGGCCCTCGCGCGAGATCGTCTGCCCACTTGCTAACAATGGAGTCTCCGTTTAGCTCGCTTCGTAACACGGCCTCGGTCGGCAAGAGGCCGGCAATCGCTCTCGAAAGAGACGGCTCCCAAGTATGGACCAGGGAACCGTTACGCTCGATCTCTAGCGGCACGCAATAAGGCTGCTGCGATCCCGACGAAATACGAATCACACCTGTCGGTTCGGTAACATCGATCTGGAGCTGCGGATAATAGTCACTGATTGTGACCTTCGGCAGCAGCCAGCTGCGCGCGTACCAATCGTCTAAAGCTTTCGTGTCTAAAAAGGAGTTGCTGAACACTTTCGCCGCCGATGGAATAAAGCGCGCGTCGCCTAGCGCGTATTCCGCCATGTCGGGCTCCTCTGCTCGCAGTGTGCCAGCGTCAATGGCCATTCCGCCGAAGTCGAACGTAGCCGTCGGCGGTTGCGAAAGCGCTTCCACGAACGCCGTTACGGCGTCCGCCGAAACGCGCGTGCCGTCGGTACGCTCGAACCGTCCCAAATGGGGCGTTATCGTCGTCTGATAGTTTGCACCGGGACCAAGGCCCCCGACAGAGATCCGAATGGCGATCGACGTGACCTCGGGTGCGTACACCGTGGGCCGTTCACCGGCGGCGATGCACAGCAAGAATGTAGTCGCGCACACGAGCGTCTTCATGACGAGCTATCGATCTTCACGCCTCGCGCGTGACGCTAATCGTCGAGCTTGAGAACAGCCATGAAGGCTTCTTGCGGCAGCTCGACGCGGCCGACGCGCTTCATGCGTTCCTTACCGACCTTTTGCTTCTCAAGCAGTTTGCGTTTGCGGGTGATGTCGCCGCCGTAGCACTTCGCCAAAACGTTCTTGCGGATCGCGCTGACGGTTTCGCGCGCGACGATCTTGCCGCCGATCGCGGCCTGAATCGGCACGTCGAACATCTGGCGCGGAATCAACTCTTTGAGTTTTTCCGCCAGCGCCCGGCCGCGCGCGGCCGCCTTCTCCCGCGCGACGATAAACGACAGCGCGTCAACCGGTTCTGCGTTGAGCAAGATTTCGAGCTTGACCAAGTCGCCTTCGCGATAGCCGATGACCTCGTAGTCGAGCGAGGCGTAGCCTTTGGTCCGCGATTTGAGCTGATCGAAATAGTCCACGATTACTTCGATGAGCGGCATCTCGAAGGTAAGGATCACGCGCCCGTCGTGCAGGTACTCCATGTTGAGGAGCGACCCGCGACGCGCGATGGTCGTGTCCATGATCGTGCCGACGTAGTCGGGCGGTGTAATGATCGTCGCCTTCACGAAGGGCTCTTCGATCGTGTCGATGACGTTGCTAACCGGAAGCTTCGACGGATTGTCGATCATTTCGACCGTGCCGTCGGTCCGGGTCACGCGAAACACGACTGAGGGTGACGTCGCGATGAGATCGATATTGAAATTGCGCTCGAGCCGCTCTTGCACGATCTCCATGTGCAACAGGCCCAGAAATCCGCAGCGAAAGCCGAAACCAAGCGCCACCGACGTCTCGGGCTCGTACGAAAGCGCCGCATCGTTGAGCTTCATCTTTTCGAGCGCTTCGCGCAGATCTCCGTACTCGGCGCCTTCGTTGGGATAGAGACCGCAATAGACCATCGGTACCGCTTTGCGATAGCCCACCAGCGCGACGTGCGCCGGATTGCTCGCCTCGGTCAGCGTGTCGCCGACGTCGATGTCGCCAAGCGACCTGACATTTGCGATGACGTAGCCCACGCTGCCCAGGCCCAGTGTCTTCGTTGGGCGCATCTGCGGGCTAAAGACACCGACCTCGGTACACTCATAGACTTTTTCGTGCGCCATCGACATGAAGCGGCTTCCGGCTTTGAGCTCGCCGTCGACTACGCGCACGTAGGAAACTACGCCCCGATACGGATCGAACTGCGCGTTGAACACCAAGCCCCGCAAGTGATCGTGGTGGCCCTTGGGTGGCGGAATGCGGCTCACGATCGCTTCGAGAATCTCGTCGATCCCAATACCGTTTTTGGCACTGGCGAGGATACACTCGCTGCGCTCAATGATGAGAAGCTCCTCGACTTCGCCCATCACGCGCTCGGGATCGGCCGCGGGCAGATCGATCTTGTTGATCACCGGGATGATCGTGAGATCGTGTTCGACCGCGAGGTGATAGTTGGCCAGCGTCTGCGCTTCGATGCCTTGCGCTGCGTCGATGATCAGCAATGCGCCTTCGCAGGCGGCCAGCGAACGCGACACTTCGTAGGAGAAGTCGACGTGTCCGGGCGTGTCGATCAAATTGAGCTGGTAGGTTTGTCCGTCGGCCGCTTTATAATTCAGCGTGACCGGATGCATCCGAATGGTGATCCCGCGCTCGCGCTCCAAATCCATTGCATCGAGCGCCTGGTCTTCCATGTCGCGCATCTCGACCGTCTTGGTCAACTCCAACAAGCGATCGGAAAGCGTCGTCTTGCCGTGATCGATGTGCGCGATAATACAAAAATTGCGGACATTGGCCGCAATTTCGGTACGATGGGGGCGCTCGGCCTTAATACTCACATTAGTACGCAGCGACGCATACGCTGTTGATAGCCATAGCGATAATCCACGGCACGACGTAGATCACGAGTATGAACAGCACGATGAAGGCGATATCGAAGCCGCCGATCGGCGGGATAATGCGCCGGATCGGGTTGAGCAGCGGTTCGACCAGCATCGCGAGATAGCGCGTCCAGGGGCCGCGTAGATCCGGCAGCCACGACAATAACGCGTAAATGATCAACACCACCGTGTAGATCTTGAAGATTAAAAGGATCGGCCCGTAGAGCGCGCACAGGAAATTCACGGCAAAGTAAGTTCTACGGAAGCGCGGCTAAGACATTTGCCGGCACGCCGTGGAGGAACGGCGTGGGATCGACCGGCGACCCATCGTACATGATCTGATAGTGCAGGTGTGGGCCGGTTGCAAAGCCGGTTGCGCCGACGAGGCCAATCGTCTCGCCCTTGTAGACATGCGCTCCGACCGCAACCATTACGCGCGAAAGATGCGCGTACCAGCTGTGATAGCCGTTTCCGTGATCGATGTCGATTTTGATACCGTAACCGCCGTCATACCCGTTTGCAACCACGGTACCGGCCGCCGCCGCGCGGACGATCTCGCCGTAGTCGGCGCTCAGATCGACGCCCGGGTGGAATTCGACGTCAGGATAGGTGCGATAGCAATAGCAGCCGATGATCGGCGCGCCGTCGACTGGATCGATCGAAGGGATGTCGGCAATCATTTGCGCGCGAGCCAAATCGCGAATGTGGCGGATATTGAGCACGTGCATAGCGAGCTGGCGCATGGCGTCGGATTCGTGCGACACCGCGAGGCTCTCGGCGCTGAGCGCATTGACCCGCTCGGCCACGGCCGGCAAAGACTGACCCCGCACCCACGAGGTCTTTTGCCGCACGGGCGGACTCGATGCCGCGCTTGGGACACCGATAAGCTGGCGGATCTCGCTGTTTTGCTTCTGCACGTGCTGCAGTTGCTTGCGTAGGGTCTCGGTCTGCCGGTCGATCTGCCGCAGCGAGGCTTGTTGTGCGGCGGTTTGTGCGGCGAGGTGCGAGACCTCCAGTCGCGCGCGAATCACTTCGGCAAAGGCAAAGCCGATCGAGCCCAAGATAACGAGCGCGAGCGCGCCCAGAACGGCGGCCATGTGACGACGCCGAACTTGGAAGCGATGCACCGTCTCGCCCCGCTCAGGGACGATCTTCACATAATATCTGTCGGTTATCATGCCTTCGACGATCGCGCGAGTTCAATCGCACGGAGTTCTTCAGCTGAAGCGTTGACTGCCGGTTTATATCGGTTGACGGCTTTGCCGTAGGTCCGTGTGTCGGTGCGCGAGTAGATGCTCGAGATGACGACGCCGTCTCCCTCACGATTGAGCAGAGCCAGCGCGTAGGACAGTTCCGAACCGGTATCCTCAAAGGCGTCGTAGCGGACAAATCCCACCCGGGAGACGTCCGTGCGAGCCAGCGTTTCGAGTTCGCTTACCTGCTGAGCGACCCTTTTGAGGCCGGCTTGCTCGGTGGACAAAGCAGACTCGATTGCAGCCAGGCGGCCCGAGGCGCCCGCGCCACCGCCGATCAGTCCGTCGTGTACGGCCAGCAGCTCCCGGGCGCGGCGTAGCGCCGGCGCCGCGACCGCTAGGTGATAGACGAGCAGCGCGACCAAGGCCGCGGCAAAGGCTGCGAACGCAGCGTAAATCGTAAGTGTTGACATAAATAAGGAACCACGACGGGGGCTGAGGTATTTCACGGCACCCGTAAAAACTCGCTTACCGTTGCTACCTTCCGGTCCTGGCGGGGTTCACAAGGTTACGCCGCGTGAAGCCCAACCCCCATCATGGCCACGCCATAATACCACAGGCCCTTCTGCGTCGTTGCCAAGGAGGTCTCAGCGGTGAACGTGCTCCTTGCCTTGATTCTGCTCAGCTCTGCTTTTGATAACGGGACCTTCCTGCCGAAGACGGCTGCGGCTATTCCCTGCGGCGGTTCGGGCATCTCACCGGCGCTGCGCTGGAGCAATGCGCCGGCCACGACACGCAGTTTCGCACTGATCGTCCATGATCCCGACGCGCCGGTCGCCGGGGGCTTCTACCACTGGGTTCTCTACAATCTCCCGCCGGAGACGACCACCCTGCAGCGGTCCGCGCGCATCCCGGGCAATCGTTCGGGGCGCAATAGCTTCGGAACGCTCGGCTACGCTGGCGCATGCCCTCCTCCGGGGAACGCGCACCACTACCGCTTCACGCTGTATGCGCTGGACATTGCAAGCATCGATGCAACACAACCGCTGACGGCGACCGAACTGCTGGCGCGCATGCAAGGCCACATCCTCGCACAGAGCACGCTGGTCGGAATGTTTGCCACGGCACCACGGTAAACGTCTGCGGAATGGAAGATGTCGTCATCAAAGTTCGTGAGAACGGCCCATACTTGGTAACCGGAAGCGTGCGCCTGATCGACGCCGACGGCAACCCGTACACCGTCAACGAGAACTTCGTCCTTTGCCGCTGCGGCGGTTCGGCGCTCAAGCCGTTTTGCGACGGCAGTCACCGCGAAAACGGCTTTTGCGCGACGCAGCGCGCCACGCCACAGGAGTAACCCGATGCCATCGTACGTTCGCGCCGGTTCGATTCCCCACAAGCGGCACATCCAATTCCGCCGTCCCGACGGGGGACTGTATGCCGAAGAACTCTTCTCGACCAAGGGCTTCGAGAGTGTCTACTCGCTGCTCTATCATCTGCGTCCGCCGACCGCAACGCTTGAGGTACGCGCGTGGGATCGGCCGGCCGTGCGCCTCGTGCCCAACGAACCGCTACGCAACCGGCACTTCAAAACTGCGGGCATCCAAACCGGTGGCGACGCGATCGATTCGCGCCGGGCGCTCCTGGGGAACGACGACATGCTCGTTTCCATCGCGCAAGCGGATCGTCCGATGGAGTACTGGTACCGCAACACGGGCGGCGACGAGTTGCTCTTCATCCATCACGGAGCGGGTGTCATCGAAACGCCGTTCGGTGAACTGGCTTATCGGGCGCACGATTACATCGTGATCCCGACCGGCACGACCTATCGCGTACTTCCCGCATCGCCCAGTCGCATGCTCGTGCACGAATCGCGCGGCATGGTCACGATCCCTCGGCGCTATCGCAATGAGTACGGGCAGTTGGAAGAGCACGCGCCGTACTACGAACGCGACTTTCGTGCGCCGGCGCTGAAGTCGCCGGTCGACGCGCGCGGCGAGTACGAAGTGCGTGTCAGCAGTGCCGGACGTACGGCGATTTACATCGTCCAAAACCATCCCTGCGACGTCATCGGCTGGGACGGCTACTGTTATCCCTATGCCTTCAACCTCGAAGAGTTCGCGCCCATCACCGGGAAGCTGCATCAACCGCCGCCGGCTCACGCGACGTTCGAAGCGCCGGGTGCGGCGTTCTGCGCCTTTGTCCCGCGTCTCTTTGATTACCATCCGCTGGCGATTCCCGTTCCGTACAATCATTCAAGCGTCGACTGCGACGAAGTGATCTTCTACGTCAGCGGCAACTTCATGAGCCGCCGCGGCGTCGAGGAGGGTTCGATCACGTTGCATGCGGCCGGAGCACCGCACGGGCCGCAGCCCGGTGCGGTTGAAGCTAGTCTCGGCAAAACATCGACCGACGAGATCGCGGTCATGGTCGATACGTTCACACCGCTCGCGCTCGCGCTCTCCGCACTCGAAGTCGAAGACGAACAGTACTACCGCTCTTGGATCGAAACTATCGCGCCGGTGTGATCATCCCGCGAGCGCTTCCAAAGCCGATGCGGAACTCGCCCTGCTCGCACCATCCTCGCAGCGTGACCTCGTCACCGTCCTGGAGGAAGCCACGTACGTCACCCTTCGGCAGATGGATCGGTTCGGTTGCATTCCAGGTGAGCTCGATTAGACTGCCGCGCGAATCCGGCGTGGCACCGCTGATCGTTCCGGACGCGTAGAGATCGCCGGGACGAATCTGCGTACCGTTTACGGTGACATGCGCGAGTTGCTGGGCGATGCTCCAATAGAGTTCTTTGAAATTCGTGCGCGCGATCGTGACCGGTGCGATGTTCTCGTTGCGCATCGCATGCGTGGAGAGGTCGACGGCGAGCTTGATGTCGTAGCCGCCGCGCGCCGGGCCCAGCAGATATGGAAGTGGTCGCGGGTCCTGCTCACGGCTATCGGTGCGAAAGGGCTCGAGCGCGTCGAGCGTGACGATCCATGGCGAGATCGTCGTCGCAAACGACTTGCCTAAAAATGGTCCGAGCGGCTGATACTCCCACGCCTGAATATCTCGCGCGCTCCAGTCATTCACGAGAACAAGGCCAAAAACGTGATCGCGCATCTTGGCGGGTGGAATCGGCTCGCCGAGGCGATTGCCCGGGCCGGTGACGAAGCCGACCTCTAGCTCGATGTCGAGGCGTTGCGAAGGCCCAAAAACCGGCGCGTCGCTGCCCGCCGGTTTGCGCTGGCCATTCGGGCGCACGATCGGCGTGCCGTCGATGACCACCGTGCTCGAGCGACCGTGATACGCGATCGGCATATGCCGCCAGTTGGGCAACAATGGCTCGGCGTTGGGGCGAAAGAGTTTTCCAAGGTTCGTCGCGTGTTCGAGCGATGAATAAAAATCGACGTAGTCGCCGATGGACATCGGCACGACCATTGCCGCTTGCGCCTGCTCAACGAAGAACGGCGCGCCCTGACGCTCGCGCAGCGCCGTGTTGCCACTGTCGTCGGCGCGCAATAAAGCGGCAATATGCAGGCGGAGCTTCTTCCACACTGCAGGACCCGCTGCAAGCAGTGGATTGAGCGTTGGCGCCATCAGCAGCCCCCGGTCGCAGACGTCGTCCACGAGCCCGGCTTCGCTCAATGCGAAGAGATCTAAGATGCGCGTACCGATCGCCACGCCCAAGTGCGTGCGTCCCTCGCGCGTAAATGCGCCGTAGGGCAGGTTGTAAATGGTAAAGTCGCTTCCGGCCGGAACCGGAACCCACGAATGAATGTGCGGCACGACTTTTAGACGGCAGCCACGACGCCAAGCGCGCGCAGGTCGTCGACCGGTTCGCCGAAGCTGCAGCTTCCGTAGCTGATAAAGCGCGCGCGCGCCCCGCGCATCGCGGGTTCGTCTTCGAGCAGCGCAAGAAGCGCTGCCGGGTCCTCCTCGCCGACGATGGCTTCGAGCGCGCTACGATCGCCTTTGGGCGCAACACCGGCGGCGCAGAGCAGATTGAGGAAGCCGTGCATCGTCACACCGGCTGCTTCATTGAAATGACGGACCGGATGGTGAAGCCCCGCGGTTGCCTTGAACGCAACGCCCGCATCGCTCGTCGCCGCGATGAAGGCCGCGACCTCGGCGACGCTCGGAAAAGCCGACGGTTTGATCCCGCCGCAGCGAAGTTTGGCTCGCAGACCATGCTCGGCAAGTTTATCCATCGCAAGCTGCTGGCGCGCAGATTCGACGTAGATCGGCAGATCGTCGAGGCGAGCCCGCCGTGCTTGCCGCGCGCATCCGCCAATCGAATAGTCGCCGAGTGGAACTTCAATGGCGGCAATCGTTGCCCAGCCTTCATGCCGCGTGCGCGCGACCACCTCGAACATTTCGGGCGTCGAAATCACCGACAACTCGATGCGAGCACGCCCTGCGAGGCTACGGCGCAATTCGATCAGGCCCGCGGCCGTCACGACGAAGCGCCCGAGCATCCATGCGGCGGAGCCGGACGTCGCCTGATCGTACTCGGCCACCGCCGCCTCCATAGGCAGCTTTGCCGGGGGAAAAAGTCCTGCGTAGTCGATCAGGCCTTCGAGGGCGGAACGTCGAGCGGGCGTTTGGGTCAAGGTTTCCATCGGCGCTACTCTTTCGACAGGGCCCCTCCCGACGCTTCGCCAAGCCCCTTTTCATGAATACGAGCATCGAGGCGCGTAGTAATCCGCTGGCGCGCATCGACTGGGACTATGTCGAGTTCTACGTCGGCAACGCAAAACAAGCAGCGCACTATTACATGTCCGCCTTTGGTTTCGACCAGGTCGCTTACGCGGGGCCTGAAACGGGGATCAAAGACCGCTGCAGCTACGTGCTCGAGCAAAACAATTTGCGCTTCGTCATTACCGCAAGCTTGGTGCCCGATGACGCGATCGCGCGCCACGTCGCGTTGCACGGCGACGGTGTCAAAGACATCGCCATCGTCGTCGACGACACTCGCGCCGCATACGAGCGCGCGATAGCCGGCGGAGCCACCTCGGTGAGTGCGCCGGCAGAGCACTCCGACGAGACCGGCAGTATCGTACGCGCGACCATCGCTACCTACGGCGAGACGGTCCATACCTTCGTGCAGCGCAGCGGATACACGGGTGCCTTCATGCCGGGCTTTATCGAAGCCTCGCGGACGCTGCCGGGCAGCAAGAAGACCGGTTTGCAATTCATCGACCACTGCGTCGGCAACGTGGGCTGGGGCGAAATGGATGCCTGGGGCGACTTCTACGCGCGCGTCTTCGGGTTCTCGCAGCTCGTGTCGTTCGACGATAAGGATATCTCCACCGAATACACGGCCCTTAAATCCAAGGTGATGAGCGATCCGCGTCACCAAGTGAAGTTCCCGATCAACGAGCCCGCGCACGGCAAGAAGAAATCGCAGATCGAAGAGTATCTGGAGTTCTATCGCGGTTCGGGCGTGCAGCATATTGCGATCCGCACTGAGGATATCGTCGCGACGATTGATGCGCTGCGTTATAACGGGGTCGAGTTTCTCGACACGCCCGACAGCTATTACGAGATGCTCGGCGAGCGCGTCGGCACGATCGACGAGGCGTTTGACGTGCTGCGCGAACGGCGCATTCTCGTTGACCGCGACGACCTGGGGTACATGCTCAGATCTTCACCAAGCCGCTGCAGGATCGCCCCACGGTATTCTTCGAGATCATTCAGCGCAAGGGAAGCCTTTCGTTTGGGAAGGGCAATTTCAAGGCGCTCTTCGTTTCAATCGAAAAAGAACAAGCCAAGCGCGGCACGCTCTAAGTGCCAACTCTCGCGAGTCCACTGGTTAACGTCGATGCCGTCATGCTCGAATCGCGCGCAAACGCGCTTTCGCAGCGCTCGATCAAGACCTCGGCCAAACTTGAAGGTATCACCCTCGCTATTCGCTGCATCGATCTGACGACGCTCGAGGGAAAAGACTCTCACGGTCGGGTGCGTTCGCTCTGCGCAAAGGCGCGCAACCCTCGCCCGGGCTGGCCCAACGTGCCGAGCGTAGCCGCGGTGTGCGTCTATCCCAACCTCGTGCCGGTCGCGAAAGAAGCGCTGTGCGGCACCCCCGTCAAGGTTGCTTCCGTCGCGACGGCATTCCCGAGTGGTCTCTCGAGTCTTGAAGTCAAGCTCGCCGACACGGCTGCGGCACTCGAATCCGGAGCCGACGAGATCGATATGGTAATCGACCGCGGCGCGTTTCTTTCCGGTGACGAGGGGACCGTCTTTGCCGAGATCGTCGCCGTAAAGCAATTGTGCGGCAGAGCGCAACTCAAAGTGATTCTGGAAACGGGCGAACTCGGGACCTATGACAATATTCGCCGCGCGAGCGATCTCGCGCTCGAAGCCGGAGCCGACCTGATCAAAACTTCCACCGGGAAGGTCGGCACCAACGCGACGTTTCCCACCGCGGTCGTGATGTGTGAAGCTATCCGCGATTTTGCGCGTCGCACCGGCGAGCGACGCGGACTCAAGGTCGCGGGCGGCGTCCGCAATACAAAGCAGGCGCTGACGTACCTCGTGATCGTGAAAGAGACGTTGGGCGACGGGTGGCTCACGCCGGACCGCTTTCGGATCGGCGCAAGCTCACTGCTCGACGATCTGCTCATGCAGCTCGAAAAAGAAGAAACCGGCCACTACGCGGGAACCGATTACATACCAAAGGATTGACGATGGCCATCTTTGATTACGCGCCCGCGCCGGAGAGCGTGCGGCCACAGATTCGCGAAGACTATGGGCTGTTTATCGACGGACGGTGGACGCCGCCCGAAAGCGGCGCATTCTTCGAGACGGTCAATCCGGCGAGCGAGACGGTGCTGGCTCGTGTCGCCCAGGCGGGTGAAGCCGACGTCGACCGTGCGGTCCGCGCCGCGCGCAAAGCCTACGACAAGTACTGGCGCAAACTCAAAAGCGCCGATCGCGCGAAGTACATCTATCGGATCGCACGTGCCATCACCGAACGCTCGCGGGAGCTGGCGGTCCTCGAGACCATGGATGGCGGAAAGCCGATCAAGGAGTCGCGCGATTTCGACATCCCAATGTCGGCCGCCCACTTCTTCTATTACGCGGGTTGGGCCGACAAGCTCGAATGGGTCATGCGGGCAGGGCGCGATCCTCAATCGCTGGGCGTCTGCGGGCAGATCGTGCCTTGGAATTTTCCACTTATGATGGCGGCCTGGAAGATCGCGCCGGCGCTGGCTTGTGGCAACACGGTCGTGCTCAAGCCGGCCGAGACGACGCCGCTGACCGCGCTTGCGCTGGCTCAAATCATCGAAGAAGCCGACCTGCCACCGGGCGTCGTTAACGTCGTGACCGGCGACGGCACAACCGGGGCGGCGCTGGTCGAGCATCCCGACGTCGATAAGATCGCTTTCACCGGCTCGACCGAGGTCGGCAAGGCGATCGCTCGCCGCTTGGGCGGGAGCGATAAGCGCCTCACATTCGAACTCGGCGGAAAAGCCGCACACATCGTCTTCGCCGATGCGCCGCATGGATCAGGCGATCGAGGGCGTGGTCAACGGCATCTATTTCAACCAAGGACACGTCTGTTGCGCCGGCTCGCGATTGCTCGTGGAGGAGCGATGCACGACGAAATCGTCGGCTCGTCTTACCGAACGCCTGCAGACGTTGCGTCTCGGAGATCCCCTCGATAAGAACACAGACATCGGCGCGATTAATTCGCGCGCGCAACTCGAGCGGATCGAGGAGCTAGTTCGCAGCGGAGTGGAGCAGGGCGCGACGCTGGTGCAGCAGCAATGCGATCTGCCGTCACGCGGTTGCTTCTTTCCCGCATCGTTTTTCACCAACGTTCATCAGTCGCATCGCATCGCGCGCGAAGAGATCTTCGGTCCCGTACTTTCGATCTTGACATTTCGCACGCCCGACGAGGCGGTTGAGAAGGCGAATAACACACCCTATGGCCTTTCCGCCGGCGTGTGGACCGAAAAGGGCAGCAAGAATATGTGGGTAGCGCAGCGCCTCCATGCGGGAGTCGTTTGGTGCAACACGTTCAACCAATTCGATCCAAGTTCGCCTTTTGGCGGGTATCGCGAATCAGGCTTTGGTCGCGAAGGCGGCGTGCATGGGCTTTACGAGTATCTTGCACATTAAACGGGGTCGTTGATGCTGGGCGAACGCGACCTCCGTCTGCTCGACGACCTGCTGTCGCGCTCGCCACTCGCTATCATTGCGTGGGACGCCGGCTACCGCATTACCTACTGGTCGGCGCGAGCGGCCGATATGTTTGGCTTCCAGGCCTCCGACGTCGTCGGTAAAACAATCGACGACTTCGATCTCGTCGCTCCCGAAGACAAGCCGATCGTTCGCGAGGTGCAGCAGCGCCTCGACGGCACCGATAACGTCCGCACGCTCGTCAACGTCAACCGTAACCACCGCGCGAACGGTGAGGTGCGCACCTGCCGTTGGACCACGTTGCGGTGCAGGACAGTAGCACGTTTCACGCGCTCTCCTACGCCGAAGACATTACCGAATCGCTCGCGGCCCAAAATGCGCTCGCCGAAAGCGAGGAACGATTCCGCTCTCTCTTCGACTACAACCCCGATATCGTGGCGCTTATCGATCTCGACGGATACTTCGTCGATGTCAATGAATCGGTTCGTCGCTTCGCGCCACCTGAGGCGCTCATCGGCGTTCATTACACGACGTTTCTCGATCCCAAAGATGTGCCGGCTCACCAAGAGTATCATCGAAAGGCGCTCGCCGGCGAAACGCTCGTTTACCACTCGCGGGTTCGCACCTTTGACGGCGAACCGCTCGATGTCTCGGTTACGACGTTCCCAATGTATCGCGACGGCAAGATCGCCGGTGCCTACTCGATAACGCGCGACGAGACCGAACAGCGCGCGGCCGAAGGCGCGCTGCGCTCGCTCTTCGAGCACAATCCCGACGGTGTGGTGTTACTCGATCGGCACGGCGAGGTCATCGACGCGAACGATGCGGCCATTCGGATCGCCGGTTTTGCTCGTCCAGAGGTCGTCGGCGCGCACTTCTACCCGATTCGTTCCCGAGTATGAGTTCGAACGAACGAACGCCGCCTTCGCGCGCGCCCTGAGCGGTCATCCGGTGGCGCTCAACGTCGAATCGACCGGGGCCGATGGATCACCGCTGAGCTTGAATGCACGTTGATTCCACGGTATAAGGGCGGCGAGAGCGTCGGCATCTACGGCGTCTTGCAGGACATCACCGAGCGCCGCACGGCCGAGCGGCGCGCCGAAATGCAGAGCCTGCGCATTCGCAACCTCTATTTCATCGCCGCCAGCGGCGACTACCCCGAAGTCCGCATGCGCGCCTCGCTCGAAATGGGCTGTCACGCGTGCGACCTCGCGCTCGGCGCGGTCGTCGAGATCGACGGTGACGCCCCGACCATCGAAGCGTCTATCGCGAGCCCAGCGCTGGACGATCAGGGACGAGAAATCATCGCAATGGCCAAGAGCGTCGCCACGTTGCCGGGCGCGGCGATTCCAGTGCCGTTCCGGAATGGCATCGCGATGCGCCTCGACGTGGCGGCGATCCATACGGCGCGTTGGTCTTCGCCGATCCCCATGGTACCGTGCGCGAATTCTCGTCGACCGACGCGGACTTGCTCGGGCTTGATCTCGACGCTCGTCGCCGGCACGATCGAAACGAATCGGCCAGCGCATGCGGCTGCGCACGCTGGCTTACTACGACACGCTGACCGGCCTGCCGAACCGCGCGCTGCTGAGTGAGATGCTGCGCGACGCGATCGAAGTCTCGCAGTCGCGCCTCGCGCGCGTCGCGCTGCTTTTCCTCGACCTCGACGGATTCAAGGACGTCAACGACACGCTCGGCCACGCCCGCGGCGACCAGCTGCTGCGTCTGGTTGCGCGCGCCTCGGTCGAGGTGCTCGGCGAGCCGCGGCTCGATCGCGCGCATGGGCAGCGACGAGTTCGTCGTCCTGTTAACCGATTGCGCGCGACATCGAAGCAGGCCCGCGACGCTCGCCGAGCGCATTATCGCGACGATCAGCGAACCGTTTGCGCTGGACGAATACGAGCAGTTTATCTCGACCAGCGTCGGCATCGCCGATCTATCCCGAAGACGGCCGCGACGATCAGACGCTGATCAAGAACGCCGACATCGCGATGTCGCGGGCCAAGGACCGCGGACGCAACGGCTACTACTTCTACAATCCGACCCTCGAAGCGCCGATCCACATGCGACTCTCGCAAGAGAAATTGCTGCGCAAAGCCCTCGAGCTACAACGAGTTCGTCGTGTACTACCAGCCGCAGCTCGATTTGCGCACGGGCGGATCGTCAGCGTCGAAGCGCTGGTGCGCTGGAATCATCCCAAGAGCGGCTTGATCGAGCCCGGGACATTTCATTCCGAGCGCCGAGATCTCGGGACTTGATCGTTCCGCTGGGCGATTGGGTCCTCGAGACCGCCGTCGAAGCAGGTTGCGCACTGGCATCCGAACTCGGGCCGTTGCGGCTAGCCGTCAACCTCTCCGGCGCGCCAGTTCCACGATCGCGATCTGCGCCGCCGCATGATGGCGGCGCTCGAAGAGCGGCAATTGGATCCGTCGTTTCTCGAGCTGGAAATCACCGAGAGCGTGGCGATGGCCGACGCCGCCGCAAACGGCGGAATCGTGCGCGATCTCAAGGCGCGCGGCATTCGCATCGCCGTCGACGATTTCGGCACAGGCTACTCGTCGCTTTCATACTTGCGTCGGTTCGCGCTCGACGTGTTCAAGATCGACGGCTCGTTCGTCAAGGGCATCGGTCACGAAGCCTTCGACGAGACCATCGTCAAGACGATCATCGGCATGGCGCACAGCCTCGACCTCGAGGTCGTTGCCGAGGGCGTCGAGACCCTCGACGCAGCTTGCGTTCCTTTCCGAAAACGGCTGCGACATGGTGCAGGGTTATGCCATCGCGCCGCCGCTTCCGGCCGCAGAATTCGAGGATTTCTTAGCGCCGTCGCGAAGCGTCAGCCGCAACGGGGTAAAGGGTGACGGCCATGATTTCAGCGACACCGCGGCTCGACCGCAACGCGCTGATCGATTGGTATCGGCGCAATCGTGAGCGCTCCGCGCAGCTCTTCGCGCTGATCGACCGAGCGCGTTTCTGCAGCGACCCATTCCGCTGCGCCACCCGTTCGTGTTTTACGAAGGGCATATTCCGGCGTTCAGCTTCCTGACGTTCAACGAACGCGCGCTGGGCAATCGCCGATGGATGCGCGCTTGAAAAACTGTTCGAGCGCGGCATCGACCCGGGTTCGGTCGACGACGGCGCGCGCGCATGGGCGTGCCGATTGGCCGTCGCGCGCGCAGATCGCGAACTTTGCCCTCGCGTGCGACGAACGCGTGATCGACGCGTTCCGGCACGCGAAGCTGGTGGACCCCACGAATCCACGCGTTGCGCCGTGGTCAGTCCGTCTACACGATTCTCGAGCACGAACCGATGCATCACGAGACGCTTGCTCTACATCATCCACCAACTCGACTACGCCAGCAAAGGGCGTATCGCCCAAGAGCACTACGACCACGCGCCGCCCCACGAATCCGATGCAACGTGTCGCGGCCGGCGTCGCGCGCCTCGGCGCCGATCCGGACACGGTTGCGTTCGGCTGGGACAACGAGTTCCGGCGCGTGCGACGTCGACGTTCCGGCATTCTCGATCTCAAGGTATCCGGTAACCAACGCCGATTGGCTGCGTTTCGTTCAAGCCGGCGGCCCGGTGCCTGAGTTTTGGGTCGAGCGCGAAGGCGAATTGCTTCTGCGCGGCGTGTTCGAAGAGTTGCCGTTGCCGCGCTCGTGGCCGGTGTACGTTTCGCACGACCAAGCGGCGGCATATGCGGCGCTGGGCGGGGATGCGGCTTCCGACCGAAGCGGAATTCCATCGCGCTGCATACAGCGCGCCGGACGGGAGCGAACCGCTTCTTCCGTGGGGCGATGCGCCGCCGGACGCGATGCACGGAAACTTCGACTTCGAACGCTTCGACCCCGAGCCCGTCGACGCGCATCCGGCCGGCGTAAGCGCGTGGGAAATCGAAGATTTGGTCGGAAATGGGTGGGAATGGACCTCGACGCGTTTTCGGGCCCTTTCCGGGCTTCGAACCGATGGCGTCGTATCCGCAATATTCCGCCGACTTTTTCGATGGACGAGCACTACGTCATGAAAGGCGCGTCGCCGGTGACCGCGCGCGAATTGGTTCGCCCCTCGTTTCGCAACTGGTTCTACGGCGATTATCCGTACATGTACGCAAAATTCCGCTGCGTCGCTTAGCGCTTGCATGCGTGCTGCTCGCGGGATGCACGCGCGCGGGCGTAACCAACGTTTCGAACGACTCGCTGACCATCGGCATCCCGATCACGCCCAACACGCTCAACCCGATCCTCACGACCAGTAACTCCGAAACCTTCGTCACCGACCTGCTCTTCGCTAAGCTCGTCACGCTCGACGCGCAGCAGCGTCACGTTCCCGACCTTGCCGCTGATGTTCCAACCCTCGCGAACGGCGGCATCAGCCATGACGGCCTTACGATTATCTATCACTTGCGTAAGAACGCGAAGTGGACCGACGGTCGTTCAGTAACTAGCGCCGACGTGAAATTCACGTATCAGCAGATCATGAATCCGGTCAATAACGTGGCTTCACGGCACGGCTACGATATGATCGGCTCGCTCGACACGCCCGGTCCGTACACCGTGGTGTTGCACATGAAGCAAGTCTTCCCGCCGATTATCGACTACTTCTTCGGCGAGAGCGATGAGCCGTACGACATTCTCCCGGCGCACGCATTCGCGCATGTCAGTAATTTCAATACGATGCCGTTCAACGCCGAGCCGACGGTCACCGATGGACCGTACCGCTTTGCGCGTTGGATCCGCGGCGACCGCATCGTGCTCACGGCTAACGACGACTACTTCCGCGGCGCGCCGAAAATCAAACAGCTCAACGTGCAAGATCATCAACGATGCCAACACGATGGTCGCCGAACTGCGTACCGGAGAGGTCCAGGCCGCAAACAACTTGAGCGGGCCCTCATTACAACGAACTCAAGGGCGATGCGCGCGTAACGCGCTTACCGGTTCTGGCACCGGACTACGACGGCTTGATGTTCAACTTGGCGCGCGCGCCGCTCAACGAGAAAGCCGTACGTGTCGCGCTCGCCTATGCCACCGATCGCGAGACGATCATGCGAGATAACGAGTTCGGCGACGCGACGGTCGGTGTCGGCGATCTGTCGCCATTCTATTGGGCCTACGATCCAAAACTCAGGCCCAGCCGTACGATCCGGCCAAAGCGCGCGCCATGCTTGGATGCCGACGGTTGGAAGCTCGGCCCGGGTGCCGTGCGCGCCAAGAACGGGCAGCGCCTCTCGTTGCTGCTGGTATACGCGCAAGGTAGCGACATCTCGCAGAATATCGTCGTGCAAATTCAACAGATGTGGCGTGCCGTCGGCGTCGAGGTGCAACCCAAGGCGTTTCCCTATGCGCAGCTCTACGCCGTCGCTCAGGACGGCGGCATCTTCCTCGGTGGCAAATTCGACGTCGGATTCTATGCCTGGATCTCGGGCGGCGACCCCGACGATTCGTCGCAATGGCTGAGTACCGCTATTCCGCCCAACGGTAACAACGTCGACCGCTACATGTCGCCGCAAATGGATGCCGCGCAGCATCTGGCGCTCTCCACCTTCGATCAGGCCGTCCGCAAGCAAGCGTATGCGCAAATCCAGCGCCTGCTGGTCAACGACGTACCGGCGATCTTCCTTTTTTATCCGAAACAGCGCTACGCGTATGCGCCGGAATTACGTAATTTTAGTCCGAATGGAATCGGCGAAGCATGGAACGCTGCCGATTGGACGTTCACTTCACCCTGATACGAGAACTATTCGTAAGGAGCCCTTTGTAACCATGAGTACCAACAACGCCTCGGTCGCCGTCAAGGAAATCACGCCAAGCGTGGCGTCGGCAAAGAAGGTCCCGATCACGGTCGCGTACGGCGACGGTATCGGGCCCGAGATCATGGAGGCCACCCTACGCATCATTCAGGCGGCGGGCGCCCGACTTGAAATCGAACGCATCGAGATCGGCGAATCGGTCTACAAGAAAGGGATGGACAGCGGGATCGAGCCGTCGGCCTGGGAATCGTTGCGCCGTACGAAAGTTTTCTTCAAGGCGCCGATCACGACACCGCAAGGCGGCGGCTTCAAGAGCCTCAACGTCACCGTGCGCAAGACGCTGGGAATGTACGCAAACGTCCGCCCGTGCTCATCGCTCCATCCGTTCGTCGCGACGAAGCACCCGAACATGGACATCGTGATCGTTCGCGAGAACGAGGAAGACGTCTACGGCGGCATCGAGCATCGCCAAACCAATCAGGTGGCTCAATGTCTCAAGCTGATCTCGCGTCCGGGCAGCAAGCGTATCATCCGCTACGCCTTCGAATACGCGCGCGCCAACAAGCGTAAAAAAGTCACGTGCTTCACCAAAGACAACATCATGAAGATCACCGACGGCCTCTTCCATCGTACGTTCGAAGAGATCGCCAAGGAGTATCCGGATCTCGAGCACGAGCACTGGATCGTCGACATCGGCGCCGCGAAGTTGGCCGACACGCCCGAAGCGTTCGACGTGATCGTCATGCCGAATCTCTACGGCGACGTGCTTTCCGACGTCGCCGCGCAGATCACCGGCTCAGTGGGTCTCGCAGGCTCGGCCAACATCGGCGATCACTGCTCGATGTTCGAAGCGATCCATGGCTCTGCGCCGCGGCGCGCTGGCCAAAACCTGGCTAACCCGTCCGGGCTGCTGCATGGCGCGCTGCTGATGCTGGTGCACATCGGGCAAGGCGATGCTGCGGAGCGCGCGCACAACGCGTGGCTGCGGACGATCGAAGACGGCATCCACACCTACGACATCTACACGGAAGGCGTGTCGAAACAAAAGGTCGGCACGAAGGAGTTCGGCGACGCGGTTATCGCGCGTCTCGGTCAAAAGCCGCAACAACTCAAGCCGGCCGAGTACGCGAAGGACGTTCACATGAACCTGGCGATTCGCCCGGCCGGCAAGCCTCCGATGAAGGTCCGCGTCGGCGTCGATCTTTTCATCGACCGCCGCGACGGCAACCCCGACCAGATCGCTTCATTGATGCAGAAGTTCAACGTAACCGGCACCAAGCTCACCATCATCAGCAATCGCGGCACAAAGGTGTGGCCGAACGGCAATCCCGACACCTACTGGAGCGATCATTGGCAGTGCCGCTTCGAAGGCGACAGCGACGAACTTTTCACCGCCGAGCATGTGATCAAGCTGCTCGCCGAGGCCGACCGCGCCGGCTTCGACGTGATCAAGACCGAGGGACTTTTCACGTTCAACGGCGACAGGGGGTATTCACTAGCGCAAGGTCAATAACGTGCACATGCGCTCGCTTGTTTTTGCATTCGTAGCTGTGGCGGCAACCGCGCTTGCCGCCTGCAGTGGTACGACCTACGTCTACGGGACGCCTCAGCCGAATGTCCCGACGCCGACGATGCAACCGACAATGCAGCCGACCGGCATGACGACAAGCACGGTCTCGTTCAACGTCATTGTCCCGAATATCAGCGGAAGCGCGCGCCATCGCCCGACCGTTGTGGTTCCGGGGACCTCACTCTCGGTCGCGGTTCAACTCGATTCCGTTAACGGCACGTCGTCGACAACGACGCCGACGACGGTCAATTTGAGCGCTGCAACGGCCGGGTGCGAGCAATCCTCAACGCAGTTGAGCTGCGTGATCAATTTGACGGCGCCGGTTGGAGCGTTGATCTACACGCTCACCGTGTACGGCGGGCCGAACGGAACGGGCGGATCGCTCGGAGCCGGTAACATTGCCGTCACGACGACCGCGGGTGCGACGGTCGTCGCGCCCGCAACGCTCACTGGAACGGTTGCGAAGATCGTCGTTACGGTCGGCGGCGCTCCAATAGGCGCGAATATTACGGTGCCGGTAACCGTGCAGGCCGAAGACGCTAGCGGCAATACCGTCCTTGGCACCTATACGAATTCGATTGCGCTCACCGACAGCGACGCATCCGGACAAACCACGCTCTCATCCTCGGCGTCCGGTATCACCAACGGCGCGACGGTCGTCACCCTGGCGTACGCGGGCGGCTCGATGGCGTCGCCTGCCACGATCAACGCATCTGCCGCAAATGTCAGCCCATCGAATGTAACGGCTGGGTCATTCTTGCCTAGTCAGACCTATCCAACTGTTAACGGCTCGAGCACGACCTTCACTTATACCGACAGCTACATATTCGGTAATAATGGGCCGCCGGTGAACGGACCGAATACGACGGGCGGGACGTTCGACGCGATCGTCACGACGGGCCAAACGTTCAACGGCATCAATAACCTCGTCGAGATTGGCGGCCTCTATGCGGCGAGCAACTGGCTTCCCAGCAGCTTTTCGTCCACCATCAACTTTCAAAACCTCGTCGCATATTACACATGGACGCCGCAGGGCTCGAACGCGTCCCTGGGTCTTGTCGGCATGACGAGCAACACGGGCTTTACCTTGACCTGCGAGTCGCCGTATACGAAAGAGATCGAAGCGCCGCTTACCACGGACTGGGACGTGCTAGCGAGCAGTGCGCCGTGCACGGTGTCGTATAGCGACGGGGCAGGCGATACCGGACAGACCGTGCTAAATCCTGATGGTTCCTATGAAGTCAACACCGAGGGACTCTTCTCCGGCGACGACTTCACCATCACGCAGAGCAGCGACGGAAGCATTTTACGAAGTGACAATGCAATTTGCGGTTGCGGTTCTTCGATCATCACCGTTCCCGTTCCGAGCCCCGGCGCTGCAACAATTCCCGTGATGATTCAAACCTTCCCCGGCCCGATCCCGGCGCCGGATGAAACCACAACGCCGTCACCCGAACCGACCAGCGTTCCCAACCCGTGGGCGGTCTGGAACGGTATTCCGGGTGAAAAAATTCCGACTCCCCTTATGAGCGACACGTTTCATGTCGTCGGTCCGATTGCCGCGCTTCCAGGTGGGTGCGCGATTCCCGCCGGCCTGCTTGGCAGTAGCCCAACGTTGACCGAAGCCGACGAGACTGTGGTCATCGCGGACCCTGCCTCCGAGTGGAACAGCAATTACTACTCGAACGAAACGATCAAGCACTATTACCTCGACGGCGTCGGCGAGATTTGCAACGAGAATGTGTACATCGGTGCTTCATACAACGCGTATCCGCTTAACTACTATTTGAACGTCCCAAGCAATATTAATTTCAACACGTCGGTAACGACAGTTTCAGGAACGCAGTGGACGTATCTCACCGCGACAACCCTTACCGCGACGAGCGCGCGCCGACGAGAGGCCGCATCAGCGTTTACCGCGGCGACCTATGCGTTGATGCACGCACCGATCCAGATGCGGCTTGGTGCGCGCGACCCGCGGCGAAACTTCATCAGGCGATAGCAGCCAAGCGTAACGTGTAACCTACATTAGAATTGGGTATGAGGGCGAGGCGTTTGCCTGCCTGCGACAAAGTTTAGTGCATGCTGCCTCGCATCTTGGCCTTGGCATTTGCTTGTGCATCCGCACTTCTGCCGCTTGCCTGTCGAGCAAGCGGCCCTGCACCTGCCGACGAATATTTCGGTCCGTTCAAAGAGAGCATCCTCGAGATTCGCAACCGGCTCATGTCCTTCGAGCGCGATGCAGATTGGGATTTGCGGCGCCATGTGCGCGGGATCGACAATCTGGAAATGGCGATTGAAGACTGGTATCGCAAATATCCGCGCGATCCGTGGCTTCCCGGCTTTACGACCCGGCTTATTCATGTATATGATCGCGCCCACGAGTCGCGCTCGCGGCTTTGCGCACACGCCCACGGCATCGCGAGGTCGGTTGGCCGCTAAGCCGAAGAGCTAACTCATGGAAGCTCTCGACCTTACCAAAGCCCCCCCGCGGGCTCCGCGGGCTCGTCTCGCGGACCTCGACCTCATCATGGCTGCGCGAACCGTCGACAAGGTGCGCGCTTCGCTCCCCGGCGGTAACCTGGGCGCGTATAATATTCCGGGCTTCAGTGCCCAAATGTTTGAAGCCATCGGCGTCTCCGAGGATGACTTTCGTGGCGCCGTCGAACGGGCGTCGAGCGATGCGGACATTGCCGCGTGGCTACGCGAACGTGTTCCGCCGGAGAAGATTGCTGCGTTCAACGCAGCGATCATCGCGCGCCGCATTGAGCACCGTCTGAGCGACGAAGCGTGGCGTAAGAAATACCCGCATGGCGTGGCTATGCCGCCGGAGACGCCGCTTATCGACTTCCTCTCGAAGGATGATGAGCTCGCCTTCCTCGGCGCGCGATAGGCAGCATGCGAATCGTCAGCCTCTTGCCGAGCGCGACCGAGATACTGTTCGCGATCGGCGCGGGCGACGAGGTCGTTGGCGTCACTCACGAGTGTGACTTCCCGCCTGAAGCGATCGCGCGTCCCCATCTGACGTCATCGGCGCTACCGTCCGCAGGTTCGTCCGCCGAGATCGACCGGCACGTTCGCCGCAGTTTGCACGAGGGCTCGAGCCTTTACCACCTCGATGCGGAATTGCTCGAAGCGCTCAAGCCGGATTTGATCGTCACCCAAGAACTCTGCGCCGTGTGCGCGGTGTCGTACGACATCGTGCAGCGCGCGGTGCGGCGGTTGCGCGGGGATCCCCGCCTCGTATCGCTCGAGCCTTCTTCTCTTGATGACGTGTTTGCAACGATATCGTTTCTCGGTGAGCTCACCGGACATGCTGACGGCGCTGCTGCGTTGTTGCGCGGCCTTCGCGCACGCGTTGAAGCGCTGCGCGCGCGAACGCGCGATCGCGCCCACCCCCGTGTGCTCGTCCTTGAATGGACCGATCCGCCGATGAGCGGCGGGCATTGGACGCCAGGACTGGTCGAGCTCGCGGGTGCAGCGCCGGTCCTCGGCAATCCCGGCGCAAATTCGCAGGCCATCGCTTGGGAAACGATCGCGCGTGAAGATCCGGACGCGATCGTCGTTGGCCCGTGCGGCTTCGATCTGCCGCGCACGCGCGAAGCGATGGCCGAACTCGGAGACAAACGCGACGTGGCGCAATCTGCGTGCCGTGCGCGAGGGCCGCGTGTACCCGATCGACGGCAGCGCCTATCTAAATAGGCCGGGCCCGCGACTCGTGGACACGGCGGAAATCATCAGCAAGGCGATCTCTGTGACCACGATCGCCGCACCGTAACAGTCGCCGTTGAGCACGCCTCCCAGCCGCCGCTTCGCGAAAGCACCGAAGATCCAAGGAACGATAGTCACGACGCTGATCAGAAGCACGACCGGCGACGGGATTCGCCTCGACGGGCGCAAGACAACGAGCGTAAGCCCTCGCGCGACGCATCCGGTCAGTGCGAGAATCGCGGGCATCAGCGGCGGCGGAATGTGCGCCAGCGCATAGAGCCACAGCGATGCTGAGCATCGCCATGCCGGCGATGGCGTAGGTGCCGTGATGCGGATCGCGCATGATCTCGAGCCGCCGCTGAGGTGAGACCATTGCTAAGAGCCCATCGCAGCAATCCAGAAACCCATCGATGTGAATCGCGCCGCTGAGCGCAATCGAAAGCATCCAGGCAACGATCGCGGCGGCAATCGGAGACTGCGTGAATAGCCAGACGCCATACGCTCCGAGGCCGGAAAGGCCGCCGACGACAAGGCCGACAAGCGGTAGGAACGCGATCGCGTTGTCGCCTGGAGCGTCGTCGGAATGACGAATCGGAAGGATCGAAAAGTACGAAAACGATGCGGCCAGCGCGCGCAGCAGGTTCAAGCCTGGACCGGTTCGCTCGCCGTTGCGACGCCGGCTTGCGCGAAGGTCTTCATCTCGCGCACCATGCGCGCAGCCGCCTCGCAGAGCGGCATCGCAAGCGCAGCGCCACTTCCTTCACCCAGCCGCAGATCCAGATCGAGCAACGGCACAAGCCCGAGATGTCGCAGCGCGACGGCGTGACCGAGTTCGCGCGACCGGTGCGCGGCGATGCAATACCCGATCGAGTCCGGCGCGATCGCCTGCGCAAGTAGCGCGGCCGCGCCGACGATAAATCCGTCGAGGAGGATCGGGATGCGCCGCTGTGCCGCTGCGAGCAATGCTCCGGCGAGCCCCACGATTTCATAGCCGCCGACTTCGCTTGCGACCGTGCGCCAATCGGTCGCGCGCAGGCGCGAAAGCGCGGCGGAAACAACCGCAAGTTTGCGTCGCAAGCCATCGTCATCGACGCCGGTACCGCGTCCGACGACGTCTTCGGGCGCCGCGCCGGTCAGAGCGCAGATGATCGCGGCAGCGCTGGTGGTATTCCCGATCCCCATCTCGCCCAGAGCAAGGATCTGCGGATCGACGCGTTCGACGACGGTCGCGAAGGCGTTCATGCCGGCCTGCAACGCGCGATCGACATCGAGGGGATCGATCGCTGCTTCGCGCGCAAAGTTACGCGTTCCACGAGCTACGGGAATGCCGAGCAATCGCTCGTGCTGCGGCAAGTCACCGGCAACGCCAAAGTTTGCCACAAACACTTCGGCCCTGGCGACGCGCGAAAAAGCGTTGATCGCCGCAAAGCCGCCGAGAAATGCGCCGACCATCTGCGGCGTCACCTCGCTCGGATAGGCGCTCACGCCCTCGGCGGTGATGCCGTGATCGCCGGCACCGACGAGAATTGCTCGGCGTTCGTAGATCGGCGGCAGATCGCCCGCGATCGCCGCAAGGCGCTCGGCGAGCTCTTCGATTCGCCCAAGACTGCCGACAGGTTTGGTGAGTTGATCGATCCGCTCGCGCGCGGCTCGCGCCGCGGCAGCGTCAAGCGGTGGAATCGAGATGGCTGACATCGTTTAGGGTGATTATCCGCGCAGCGTCACCTTCCATGGCGATTCGCGTGATGCTCGCGGTCGAAAACACCATACCGAGCGGGTCGAAGCCCTCGGGGGCCAGCACGTCAAGCGCGGCATGCAGCGCACCGGCATGTGTAACGACGAGCACGTGGCCGCCAGACGCGCCCGAGCGCAGTTCCGTGAGAAACGAGCGCACGCGATCAACGACTTGCTCGAATCGCTCGCCTGCGACCGGCTCGTAGCGTCGAGCCTGCGTGGGGATGCCCGGCTCAAACTGCGGCCAACGCGCGACGATCTCAGGCCACGTCAGGCCCTCCCACTCTCCAAAATCGAACTCGCGCAGGCGAGCGTCGCTGGTAACCTCGAGCGGCCGTGCCCCGATGATCGTACGCGCGGTTTCGCGTGCGCGCGCGAGATCGCTTGCGTACGCGTGGCTAAACGATTCGTTCCGCAGCGCGCGCGCCAGCGCCGCGGCTTGCGCGCGGCCCCGCTGCGACAGCGGAACCGGACTTTGCCCTTGAAAACGGCGCGCGGCGTTCCACGCCGTCTCGCCATGACGGACCAAAACGAGTTCCATGCTTGCGTTTAGAGTGCTTGCGACGCCGTATCGACGATGAGGCCGTCTAAGTGACCGGCGACGCATTCCTCGACCAGCTCCCACGAGGCGCCGCCGTGAAGGACGGCATAGCCGCCATTGACCACGCGCGGTTTCCATAGCTGCGACAACGGCGCACCGCTTGCATCCAGAATCGCGAGACGGACGATCACATCGTGCGTCACGATCGCGATCCCGTCGGCGTCGCGATTGCGTTGCATAAAGGCACGCCAGCGCGCATCGACCTGCGCGAGCGACTCGCCGCCTTCAAAATGCGCCTGTTCAGGATGCTCGCGCCAAGTGCGCATCGCCCGCGGGTCTTCACGCTCGATCGACGCACGCAGGCGGCCTTCCCACGTGCCGTGGGCAATCTCGATCAGATCGCGGTCGGTTTCGAGCGTGAGACCGAGCGCTTCTGCGAGCGGGCGAGCGGTTTGCGTGCAGCGCGCAAGCGGGCTTGAAACGACACGGGTAATGTTCTGTTCGCAAAGCGCGCTCGCCAGCGCGCGCGCCTGCGCGACGCCGGTTTCGGTCAGCTTCGATTCACGCTGCCCCTGATAGCGCCCCTCGCGATTCCAATCCGTCTCACCGTGACGCGCAACATAGATCACTTCAGATGCGCACCACGCGCACCGAAGCCATGCCCTCCACGTTTCCGATCCGGTCGACCACCGCGCGCTCGATGTCGCGATCTACTTCGAGCACCATCATCGCGTCGCCGCCGCGCGCGGTGCGCGCGACCTGCATCGTTGAGATATTGACGTTGGCCTCACCCAAGATCGTACCGATGCGACCGACCATGCCCGGCACGTCGCAATGGTGCGTTACGAGCATCGTGCCATCCGGGACCGCATCGATCTCGAAGCCGTCGATCTCGACGATGCGCGGACCGTGCGGTAACACTGTGCCGACGATGCGGTGATCGCCGGCTGCAACTAACAGCGACGAGCGAAACGGCGGTGCATTCCCCTCGCGCGAAACCGCCACGCGCACGCCGATCTCGCGCCCGATTGCAGCGGAGTTGACCAGCGTCACGCGCCGGTCAGTCACCAGCGGCAACGCGCCGGCGAGTAGCGCGGCGACAAACGGCTCCGCGTCGACGCCTTCGAGCTCACCTTGCAACACGACCGCGATCTCCGTGCGCATCACTTCATCGAAGAGCTGCGGCAAGATCGTACCGAGGCGATGCGCCAGATCGATAAACGCGCTCGCGCGCTCGGCGTCCGCGCCGTGGAGCATCGGAGCGTTAACGGCGCCGCTTGCCGGGCGCCCACCCAGCACGCGCACGACGTCGCCCGCCAGTTCGAGCGCGATCCGCTCGAGTGCTTCGTAGGTCGAGCCGCCCAAGTGCGGCGTCGCGACGACGCGCTCGTGCATCAGAATGCGCGCCGATGCGGATCCGGGCGGCGGCGGCTCTTCGGGCACGACGTCGACAGCGAGGGCGCGCAAGCGACCGGCGTCCAGGGCCTCCACGAGCGCGTCGGCATCGATGACGGCACCACGCGCGCAGTTGACGAGAACCGCGTCGTCACGCATGTGCGCAAGGGCCGAACGTTCGATCATGCCGCGCGTTTGTGCGGTGAGGGGCACGTGCAGCGTGACGACGTCAGCGCGCTCGAGAAGCTCTTCGAACCCGGTCAACTCGACGTTGAGCGCGCGGGCGCGCGAAGCCGCGAGATAGGGATCGTACGCGATCACCGTCATTCCAAATGCCGCCGCGCGCGTCGCGACGTTGCTGCCGATGCGCCCGAGTCCGACGATGCCCAGGGTCTTGCCGTGGAGCTCGTGGCCAATGAAGTTCTTGCGCTCCCATTTGCCGGCATGCACGCTTGCATGGGCTTGGGGCACGTGGCGCATCGCGGCAAGTAGCAGCGCGAAGGTCTGTTCGGTGGCAGCAAGCGTGTTGGCGCTCGGTGTGTTGACGACCACGATCCCCGCAGCGGTCGCCGCGTCGACGTCGATCGCATCGACGCCCACGCCGGCGCGCGCCACCACTTCGAGGTGCGGCGCGGCTGCGAGTAACTGCGCGTCTACCCGGGTTTCGGAGCGAACGATCAGCCCGCGCGCCTCGCGCAGCGCTTCATGAAGGGCCTCGCGAGGCCCGCCGACCACGGAAACGACCTCCGCGCCGGCTTCACGCAAGACGGCAACACCGCGTTCGTCAAACGGCTCGGCGACGACGACGCGCCCAAGGAAAGTCGGGGTGACCATGGCTCCGCAGCTTCGCCCGAGGGGGCGCCAGCCCTTGCGTCGTACCCGTACGGCTCGATGTCCAAGAACGGCGATGTGCGGCTTGCGGTCCGCAAAATGTACAAGCTCTACATCAACGGCGCATTCGTGCGCTCGGAATCCGGGCGCAGCGATCCGCTCTGGGACGGCAAAGAATTTGGCGCCAACATCGCGCGCGCATCGCGCAAGGACGCGCGCGACGCCGTGGTTGCCGCGCGCGCCGCGCAACCGGGATGGTGGAAAACCGCGCCCGGTACGCGTGGTTTGATTCTTTATCGTTTAGCGGAGATGATGGAAGCGCGCCGCGGCGAGCTCACCGAACGCATTCGTGAAGGCGCGGAATGTTCCGAACAAGAGGCCGAACGCGAAGTCACCGCAGCGATCGATCGCACGGTTTGGTACGCGGGCTGGAGCGATAAATACGCGGCGCTGCTCTCGACACGCAATCCTGTTGCCGGACCGCATTTCAATTTTTCAACGGCCGAACCAATGGGCGTGGTGGTCGTGTGCGCACCCGACCGGCCGGCGCTGCTGGGCTTGGTTTCGTTGCTTTTACCGCCGGTTGTTGCCGGAAATGCCGTCGTGTTGCTGGCCTCGGAATTCGATCCGCGCACTGCGGTGGTCTTTGCCGAAGCACTCGCAACGAGCGACATCCCGGCTGGTGTCGTGAACGTGCTCACCGGCTATCGCGCCGAAGTCGCGCCGGTCATGGCCAAACACATGGACGTGAACGCGATCGTCGTTCCGCGCGGCGATCCGCAGCTAGGCGAATCGGTCGAGCGCGAGTCGGCCGAAAACGTCAAGCGGGTGCGTCTCTATCCGATGCGTTCGCGCGACGAATGGTTTGCACCGGCCGCGCAGAGCCTGGACGACATCAGCGATTACTGCGAAATCAAGACAATTTGGCATCCCGCCGGCGTGTAGACGAAGCACGCGCGCGCGCCGCGTTGGTGCGCTGCGGACGCCGTCTTTGGAAGCGCCGCTTAGTTACCGGGTCGAGTGGGAACCTCAGCTACCGTATGGATGACGGGACGCTCCTGGTCACCCCTTCTGCGCGCTCGATCGGTGATCTGCGTGCGCGCGACCTCGTCGCACTCGACGCCGACGGTACTCCGCGCCCCGGCAGCGGCGTCCCGACGAGCGAACTCCCGCTCCATCTCGCCGCCTATCGCGCCCGGCCCGATATCGCATGCGTTGTGCACACGCATCCCACGATGTGCGTGGTTTGGTCGAAAACCGGCGCAATCTTCCCGCGCGACACCGTCGGGGCGAGCGAAACGCTCCGATCCTGCGCCTGGACGCCATATTATCGCAACGGCAGTGAGGAGTTGGCTGCCGCATGCGCCGAGCAGTTCGCCGCCGGGGTAGATGTGGTCATGATGGAGCGTCACGGGCTCTCCGTCGTGTCGCGGGACCTCGACGATGCCTTTCTCCAAACCGATTTAGCCGAGGAAGCCGCCCGCATCGCGTACTATTGGCATCTCTTGGAGGGTGTGGGCACTTGAGTTATCGTCTCCCCGCGCATCAGCGTCTGTCGAATGCGCTGAGTTACGGCGAGTTTCGAATCTTCTATCAACCCGTGGTTTCGCTGGCGAGCGGGGCGATCGTGGGCGTGGAAGCGTTGTGCCGATGGCCTCAGCGTGACGCGACCTTTGCTCCGCCCGAGACCTTCATTACGCAAGCCGAAACATCGGGATTCATCGTGCAACTCGGCGAGTGGGTCATGCGCACGGCAATCGATCAAGTCAGCAAATGGCAGGGCCTGCACAATCTCGATTTGCGCCTTGCGGTCAATCTCTCCGCGCGCCAATTCTTACACCACAATTTGATGAAGGCGATCGAGGATTCAGTGCGTAGCGCGCGTTTGCGCCCCCATACGCTCGAGTTCGAGATCACCGAGAGCGTAGCGATGCAAAACGCCGAGGACTCGATCGGCATCATGCGCCAGCTCAAAGGATTGGGGCTCGAACTGGCGCTCGATGATTTTGGCACCGGGTACTCGTCGCTGGCCTACCTCAAGCGATTCCCGATCGACAAACTCAAAATCGACAAGTCGTTTGTAAGCGATATTCCAAGCGACGCCAACGACCTGGCAATCGTCTCGGCGATCATCGCGATGGCCCACGCCCTCGGGCTGAGTGTCCAAGCCGAGGGCGTCGAAACCCAGGCGCAAGCCGAGTTTCTGGCCGAGTGCGGCTGCGAATACGCCCAAGGCTACCTGTTCGGCCGCGCCTTACCGGCAGACGACTTTGCGAGCCTGATCGGGTCGGCTCCGGCATAATCGAAACTTTACAAATCCTTGTCCCGGCGCCCTCGCGCGACCACAGGCGGTCGTCTGCGGGCACGTAAAGGGAGCCCTTGCGGCCGGGTGTTTTTAGCTTTTTCTTTGGATGGGAGCTTTTTCGCTATGTCGTGGGATCGTCAGCTTCGTATTGTCGTAAGCGCCGCCGCGATCGCGGTTTTGGCCGCATGTTCAGGTGGGATGTCCAGCATGGCTCCGGCGTCAGGCGGCGGGACGTCAGCCGACACAGTGCCGGCTCCGCCCAAGGAGTTACAAGTCACGCAGGCGCCGACGGCCACGATCAAGCAGGTCGACGCAGCAAAGGGCCGCGACGATCTCAATCTGGGCCAGTGGCGATATGAGGTGCCGCTCGCGGTGACCTCGGGTTACTCGCTGACCAGTCTTTCGTTTCTCAACACGTGTCAGAACGCGCCGAGCCCGCTTTTCGGGTTTTGGTACCTGACCCTTTCGAGCATTACCGTCGCGCAGCAGCCGGTCACCATCCCCGCGTGCCGCTTCACCTCCAAGGCCACCTCGGTCGCAAACTTCTATATCGTCCAAGTTGACGTGAGCCTCTCGGGCATCGTCGTCACGCCGCTGAGCCAACCGGTGGTGGTCTCCGGCAACACGTGGACCTTCTACGCAAATGCAAAAGCCTACACGTTTGCAGCCGACAACATCTACGCGTTCTGGGTCGCTAACTACACCGGAACCGGCACACCGACGAGCTCACCACTCTAAGAGCCCTCAAGGACTCGCCGCAGCTCTCCGCTAACCCGAATGCGCTTCACCCTGGAGGGCGAAGCGCTTCACCTGGAGGGTGAAGCATGTCGTTTTAGCGCACGATGCGCGGTGCCACCGAAGGTGGCAAAAACGATGCGGAGAGGTGGTCGAGTGGTCGAAGGCACTCGCTTGGAAAGCGAGCAGACGTGCAAACGTCTCGAGGGTTCGAATCCCTCCCTCTCCGAGGGCTTTATCCGCCAAAGCTAAAGCTTTGTCGGGCTAAAGCCGACGTGGCTCGCTACGCTCGCTCACGCTACTGAGCGAGGCCGGCGCGTTTTCTGGCGTTGCGCACGTACGCAATCGTCCAAAGAATCAACACGACGAGCGCAACGGCATCCAGCGCGGGCGAAACGATCGCCGTGAGTCTGGGATCGAACGCGTACGCGAGTGCGACCCGCAGCGCCGCTGCTGCCAGTAACGCAAGTCCCCACACCGTGGTGATGAGCCGCATCGCATTGCGATAGCCGGGCCGCTCGTCCCAAAGCCGGTCGAACGTCGATCCCGCCTCGGCGCCGGCGGCACTCTTTGCGATCACGAACATCGCGGGGCGCGGTGCAAGCAACGAGAGCAGACACGCCACGCCGAAAATACCGGAACCCAAAGAGCCCGCGATTAGCGCGTAGCGTGGGTCAGCGCTAACGAGCGACGTCGCCACGCCCGCGACGATGAACAGCAAGCCGACGATCGCGATGACGTCGACGATCCCTTGCGTCCAGGCGCGAATCGCGGCGCCGAGCGGAAAAATCGCCGCTATCGCGAGCGCACCGATGAGCGGCACGTGCGCGCGAATGAGGATTTGCACCAGGATCGCCGGGAGAACGATCGAGATGACGATGCTGCGGATAAGCCCGCGAAAATCCGGTCGAAGCGCGCGCTCGACGCTCACGCGTTATGACGAGCGGCGAGTAGCCACTGCCCACGGACCATTTGCCAGTGATCCACCGTCACTTCGTTGTGCCCGTGAACGCCGACGTATTCCGCACGGACGTACACTCCGTCGGGCCGCGCATCGATCCGCTGCACGATCACGGTGAGCGGATCGTACTCAAACGTCGAGAGCTTCATCTTTGCGGCGTCGTTGAAGTGCGGCGCGAGCAAGCTGCGTTCTTGGGTCGGATCGTGGGTCACGGCATTGCCGAGTTGGCCGTAGCGCTGGGAAATAGCCGACTGGACATCCATAGAGACAGGCATCTGACCGCGACCTCCGTACGATTCGAGTATGGCACGGATACTGTTGCAAACCACGATTCCCTATGCGCAGGACGATTGGCACGTCGGACGCTTCGCGCTGCTGCAGGACGAGCTGGTCGCGGCCGGACACGACGTGACGGCTCGCGACCGCGAACCCGACGCTGCCGGAAACGATCCGGTCCTTTCCGGCCTCGGCACGAGCGACTTCGACCAGCTTTGGCTGATGGGCGTCGATACCGGTGATGGGCTGTGCGGTGGGGATATCGACGGCATCAATGCCTTTCGCGCGCGCGGCGGCGGCGTACTAACGGCGCGCGACCACGCCGATCTTGGCGCATGCATCCGCAATCTCGGGACGCTTGGATCCATCAACCACTTCCACAACTACAACCCCGAGGAAGAGCCCGAACGCCGCCAACAGGACGATCAAGACGATCCCGACATTCCGTGGCCGAACTACCACTCCGGCGCGAACGGAGATTATCAGCGCATCGAGCTGATCGAGCCGATCCACGAGATCTTCCGCTCGGGTCGCGCGCCGGGCGGCGTGATCGAATTTTTCCCCGCGCATCCGCACGAAGGCGCCGTCGGTGCATCGGCGCGCGATACGCATGCGCGCGTGGTCGCGCGCGGACGCAGCACGCAGAGCAAACGCGCGTTCAATATTGCCGTCGTGATCGAAGGTGAACCAGGACGCGCGGTGGCGGAGTCAACGTTCCACCACTTCTGCGACTTGAACTGGGACACCGATCGCGGCGCGCCGTCGTTTGTAACCGACAAACCCGGCACCGAGATGAAACGCGATCCGCAGCGATTCGCGATCTTTAAAGATTACGTGCGCAACATCGCGCGCTGGCTTAGCCCCTAGCCCCGTTCGGGAGCGAGCCCCTCGACGTGGGCGAGCCAGAAATCGAACGATGCCCTCGCCTGTTCTTCGAGCATGGCGTCGCCGGGAACGATCTCGCGTTCGAGTTGATGGTGCAGCGTCGCACGCCGGCCATAATTCACGTCCATCACGATGTCGGCGCGCATCAACGAATCGAGCATATCTGGTTCGAACCGCACCTTCGGCGGTAACGTGCTAATCACGATCTCCGGCGGATTGTCACTAGGCCACGTTTGCGCGTCGTAGCGTTCACATGCCGCTTGCACTTTTAGCGCATCGCGACCCCAAACGAACATATAGGCGTCGTTTTCCGAGAAGTGCGCAAGAATCGCCCGCGCGGTGGCGCCGTACCCGAGCACACCGATGCGCTTGAGCGCGATGGATTCTTCGAGCAATACTTCAAGCGCGGAACGCGCGCCGATGCCGTCGGTGTTGTGCCCCAGAATCTCCGAGCCGAAAAAGATCGTATTCACGGCCTGCGCGCTTTCGGCTTCGTGCGTGAGCGCATCGCATGCCGCGCGTGCTTCTTCTTTGAGCGGAAAGGTCACGTTTGCGCCGGTGTAACCGTCCATGCGCATGCGCCGAATCACCGAAATCGCGTTGATTTGCGGCACGCGAATCGCCACGTAGCTGCCGTCCTCGATCTCGGCTTCGTCCATAAAGCGCCGATGAATTTCGGGGCTGCGGCTGTGCGAGACGGGATCGCCGATGACTGCGAGCCTCATTCGCTTGGACGACCCGGGAGCATCAAGCGTTCGAGAAACCGGAAGAGCATGGTGACCGGAAAGTCTTTGGCTTCGATCGGTTCGGTGAGGATCGTGTAGAGACCGCATAGTTTGCCTGAGAGCACGTCGGTGAAGAGCTGATCGCCCACCACGGCGATCTGCCGGCGGGGGATTCCCAGCATTCGCACCGCGCGCATCACGCCGAAGGGCAACGGCTTGAGCGCATTGGGCACGCACTGAATATTGAGCTGACGCGCGATGCCGGTGACGCGTTCGGTGAAGTTGTTGGAAACCATAACCATCCGAAAGCCGTGGTCGTGGGCGCGTTTGACCCAATCCAGGTGATCGGCCTCGAGCTCGGTCTGCCGGAACCCCATCAGGGTGTTGTCGAGATCGACGATCAGCCCGCGGAAGCCCTGAGCGTGCAGGTCCTCCAAGGCGAGGGTGGCGAGGCGCGAGACAAAACGATCAGGACCGAACATTATGGCTGCCGTTCCGACGGCTTATCCCCGGTATCCTCGGAAGGCTCCACAGGGTCTCCTCCCCTTTGAAGGCTCATCCCCGGGCCATCCTCCGATTTTTGTCGCCTTCCACAACGAAATCACAAGGAGTTAAGGCCGGCGACCCCAATATCTTGTGGCAATGAGATCGATGTGGCACAATAGGTGTCCCATTGGTCTATCGGTGTCGGCTTTAGCGAACGGGTGTTCGCATCTACTCTCTCGAAGATCACTGGTCCAGCCCAACACGCCCAAGGAGCAGCTCCCCATGAAGTTCCGTCGCCTCTATTCGGCCCACAACGATCCGTATGCGGGCCTCGAGTTCGAGCCGCGCACGTCGCGGATCGTCAACCCGGACGGTTCGGTCATTTTTGAAGCCAAGGATGTGATGGTGCCGACCGGTTGGAGCCAGGTCGCCGTCGACGTGCTTGCTCAGAAGTATTGCCGTAAAGCCGGCGTCCCAACCGCGACCGTGCGGATTGCGGAAGAGGGCGTTCCGCAGTGGCTGTGGCGCTCCGAGGCGGCGTCTGACGCGACGTTCGGTGCCGAGCGCGACTCTCGCCAGGTCTTCAATCGTTTGGCGGGCTGCTGGGCATACTGGGGCTGGAAAACCGGCTACTTCGATAGCGAAGACGACGCACGCATCTACTTTGACGAGATGTCGGCGATGCTCGCGCGCCAAGTCGGCGCGCCGAATTCACCGCAATGGTTTAACACCGGTTTGCATTGGGCGTACGGCATTTCGGGGCCGGCGCAAGGCCACTATTTTGTCGACCCCAAAAGCGGCGAAGCCGTGCGCTCGACGTCGGCCTTCGAGCAGGCCACAGGTTAGCGCGTGCTTTATCCTTTCCATTGACGACGATCTGGTCAATCAAGGCGGCATTTTCGACGGTTTGCTCCGCGAAGCACGCATCTTTAAAGGCGGCTCGGGTTCAGGCGCAAATTTCTCGCGCCTTCGCGCCGAGGGTGAAAAACTAACGGGTGGCGGCACATCGAGCGGCTTGATGTCGTTCCTCAAAGTCTTCGATCGCGCTGCGGGTGCGATTAAATCCGGCGGCACCACGCGTCGTGCGGCCAAGATGGTGGTACTCAACGCCGACCATCCCGACATCGAGAAATTCGTCAACTGGAAAGTTACCGAGGAGCGTAAGGTCGCCGACTTGGTGATCGGTTCACGAATTCTCAAAGAACAACTAAACGCAATTATGGCGGCGGCGCACGATACGCGCATCCCGGAGTCATCGCGCTTGGACGTGGCGTTTAATTCGTATTTGCGCGATGCGCTACGCAAAGCGCTCATGATGGGCGTGCCCAGCGGCGCGACGCAACAAGCGCTGGATTACGCGCGCCAGGGCTTCAAGAGTCTGGAGATTGACCAGTACGACACCGCGTGGGATTCTGAAGCGTACAATACCGTCTCGGGTCAGAACTCCAACAATTCGGTGCGTCTAACCAACGCCTTCTTCAACGCGCTCGACAAGAACGACGATTGGGCCTTGACCTCACGCACCAACGGCAACACGGTCAAGACGATCAAAGCCGCGGATCTGTGGGAACAGATCGGTCTTGCCGCCTGGCAGTGCGCCGATCCCGGCCTGCAATTCGATGACACGATTCAAGAATGGCATACCTGTTCCAACGACGAGCGCATTAATGCGACGAATCCGTGTGTTACCGGCGACACGCTGGTTGCTACGGCGGACGGCCCAAAGAGAATCGCTGATATGGTCGGCAAAGCCGCATTCATCATCGGCTCCGACGGCAAACCGCATTTCGTCAACAAGGTCTTCCCAACCGGTCGTAAGGCCGTCTATCGCCTTGTTACCAAAGCCGGTTACACGGTCGACCTGACCGCCGATCACAAGGTTCTCACGGAGAATCGCGGTGATGTTCCAGCCTGCGAACTGCGCAAGGGCGATCGTATTCTGCTGTCCGGTTCAGGCTTCGGAATCGAGACCCTCGACGAGCAAATTGCGCTCGGGATTGGTGCAGCAGTACGCGACAGTGTGCACGACGACGCCCCGCCGGTTATTCGAGGCATCGCCGGGGGCATCAGCGAGACCAATCCGGCTATCGTGGATGATGGCCCGAGCCGTCGCGCTACCGCCGCGACCGCGCCCAAGTCCGCCGTCGAACTCATCTCGCACTATGCCGTCCTTGATGAAGGTCGTGCGAGGACGCGGTTCACTGAGGCAATTTATCGCCTCGACAAGGCCTCGACCGCTGCGGTGCTGCGTGGACTCTTTAGCGCAGATGGGACGCTCGACGCGGGCTTGCTCGAGCTCGCGCAGCAGGTTCAACACATGCTGCTCTCGTTCGGAATCAAAGCGGAGCTCTCCACCGATCGCCTGCATCCGCTTCGCGTCGCGCCTTCATCGCTGCAACGTCTCAATGTATCAGTGAGCTGCAGCGACGCTCTCTCGGATGAATTTGCCTCGCTCGACCCAATCGGCGAAGCGGACGTCTTCGATCTGACCGAACACGACACATCACACTTCGTTGCAAACGGTTTGCAAGTGCACAACTGCTCGGAATACGTTTTCATTGATGACACTGCCTGTAACTTGGCATCCTTGAATCTCGTGAAGTTCGAAGACGATCGTGGCGGATTCGACGCACATCGTTTCGCTGAGGCGGCGCGCGTGTGGACGACGACGCTGGAGATCTCGGTGACGATGGGCCAAATGCCGTCGAAGACGATCGCCGAGAAGAATCATAAATACCGCACGCTTGGACTTGGCTATGCGAACCTCGGCACGCTGCTCATGCGTATGGGTTTACCCTACGATTCCGACGAAGGCTACGGCTGGTGCGCGGCGATCAACGCCTTGATGACCGGTGCGGCGTATCGCACGTCGGCCGAGATGGCGCAGCAGCTTGGCGCCTTTGAGCGCTTCGAAGCCAATCGCGAACCGATGCTGCGCGTGATTCGCAATCATCGTCGCGCCGCGTACGATGCACCGAAAACGGAGTATGAAGACCTCAGCGTGACGCCGGTCACGTATGTGCCGTCGCTCTTCACCCAAGAGACCTGGGCCCTCGCCCGTAAGATGTGGGACGATGCGCTCGCAATCGGTGAGGTGTCGGGCTTCCGCAACGCGCAGACCGTCGTGATCGCGCCGACTGGCTGCCTCACGGGTAACTCAATGGTGGTTACCGATCGCGGCTTGATGCGTCTGAATCGCCTCGGTAATGTTGAGGGCGAAAAGTGGCAAGACGTCAGCTTCCGTGTATTGACAGACGATGGCGAGCAGAATGCGACTAAGTTCTTCATAAACGGGATTGAGCAGACTCGGCGTATCGTCACCAAGAGCGGTTATGTGATTCAAGGCACGCCCACGCACCGCATCAAGGTGGTGGATCCCACGACCGGCGATTTGCAGTGGAAACGTATGGCTGATGTCACTTTAGACGACATCGTGGCGCTCTCGATGGGCAAGTTCATCGGAGAACCAAAGACTGTATCGCTGCCTGATCTTAGCGAAGAATATTGGACTGGAGACTATACGACGCGTGCTCCCCGCACGATGACCGAAGATCTGGCTGAGTTCATCGGCTATTTCATGGGAGATGGCTCGTTCCATAGCAAGGGGCTGCGCTTCTGCGTCGCTCAGCAAGACGCCGATGTAGCCGAGCGTCTCTGTTCCCTTGCAAAGTCGCTATTCAACCTCGAGGCGACTTTGACAAACAAGACCGGATACACAGAGGTTTCCGTCAACTCGGTTCCTCTAACGCTTTGGTGGGAAGCATGCGGACTTAAGAAATTTCCTCCGCACGAAGGCCACAGTGGAAAGGGGTACGTTCCGCGTATTCCTGACGCGGTTCTCGCGACGAATGACCCCGCAGTATATGGCGGCTTCGTGCGTGGCCTCTATGAGGCAGACGGTACGGTCACAAATGGAGCCCCGTGCTGGACAACCGCATCTCGCGAATTCGCTGATGAGGTGAAGACGCTGCTACTTCTTCTTGGCGTCCCTACTACGACGAAGATCGATATCTCGGGCTGGGGTCAATCGGAGATCTATTGCACGCGGGTACTGAATCTTTCGTATACCAAGGCGTTCACGAATACCGCAGGATTCATTGGAGCGCGTAAGCGGAACGCCGTAGCCTTCAATGACACGTGGCAGGGTCGCAAGCACGACAATGTCTATATCGGCGAGACTGCATTCCGCGAACTCGTCGTATCGGGAAACGTGTCGAAAGGCGTTCTCTACAATTCGCACAAGCGGAACCCTGGTGGCATTTCTCGCAATCTCGTTTCACAAATCGTTGAACAAACCGGAAATGAAGAGTTGGCCTGTACCCTGGACTTCTTCTACGATCACGTATCGGCGAACGACGATGGCGGCGAACAACTCACATATGATCTTTCCGTGCCCGCAAATGTCACGTACATTGCTAACGGCTTCATCTCGCACAATACGATCGGCCTCGTGATGGACTGCGACACGACCGGAATCGAGCCCGACTTCGCGCTCGTGAAGTTCAAGAAACTTGCCGGCGGCGGCTACTTCAAAATCGTCAATCAATCGGTCGATGCTGCCCTGCACCGCCTCGGCTACAGCGACGAGCAGATCGCCGCGATCGAAACCTACGCCAAAGGCACCGGCACGCTGTTCGAAGCGCCGCACATCAACCGCGCCACGCTCAAAGCCAAGGGCTTCGACGACGATGCAGTCGCGCGCGTCGAGGCATCGCTGGTCGGTGCGTTCGAATTGCCGTTCGTCTTCAACAAATTCGTGCTGGGCGAAGAGTTCTGCAAAGACAAGCTCGGTCTCACCGACGAGCAGCTCAACGATTGGAGCTTCTCGCTCCTACGCGACGGGCTCGGGTTCAGCACGCAGCAGATCGAAGAAGCCTCGGCGCACATCTGCGGACGCATGACGCTCGAGGGCGCACCGTATCTCAAAGATGAGCATCTGCCGGTCTTCGACTGCGCGACACCGTGCGGCAAGTACGGCACGCGCTACATTCGCCCGACCGCGCACATCGAGATGATGGCGGCCGCACAGCCGTTCGTCTCGGGTGCGATCTCCAAATGCGTCGTCGGCGAAACGCTACTGACGACCGAGAGTGGCTTGGTTCGCATTGAATCGCTGCATCAAGGCGAACGCGACGACTCATTCCGCTCGCACGAAATGCGCATTGCCTCGCTCAACGGTTCGCAAAACACCGATGCATTCTATTACGGCGGCAAGCGGCAAGTTCGGGAAGTTCGCCTCCGCTCCGGTCATCGCGTCACCGGAACGCCGAACCACCGCGTGCTGACATGCGGCGACCAGGGGCTAGCATGGCGATACCTTTCGGATATTCAGCCGGGCGAGCATGTCGCAACGCAATACGGTGACGACATGTGGTCGAAGGAAGCTGCTCGTTTCGATGACTTCGTGGCGTCGCCGGCGTACGGATACCAGAAAAGCATAGCGCTTCCCGAGCAGATGACGTCCGATCTCGCCTTCTTCCTAGGCGCGTATGCTTCCGAAGGCCACACCTCGCGTTCGAATTACACGATCACGATCACAAACTCGGTTGAGACGGTGCTTCTGCGCGTTCAGGATGCGGCGCGGTCCGCGTTCGGAATCGAAGGCAAGATTCATCATCCAGTCGACAAGTGCTCAAACATCGTCTTTACGTCAAAAACGCTTGTCGAGTTCCTCGAATACCTCGGATCCGGATCACGCGCGAGCGAGAAGCGTATTCCCGACGCGGTGCTTCGCTCACAGCGTGAGCACGTACTCGCATTCCTGACCGGACTCTTCCTCGATGCTTACGTGACTACCGAGGGAATGAGCAAGTGGGCGATCTGTCTTGACTCGGCCGGCTTACTGGACGACCTCCAAGCCGTCCTGACGAACCTTGGCGTTGTCCATAGCCGTATCGAGAAGCTCAATCGCGAGTACGGAAAGACCTATGGTGAGGTCTATGCGACGGGCCGTCAGGCTCAGAAGCTCCTCGCAATGGTTCAGTTCCCGGAGCCGGCTAAGCTCGCACGCGCGTGGACCGTCCTAACCCACAGTTTCGCGCAAAGTTCCGCAGATGTCGTCCCGGGCGTCGACAGTCGGGCGCTCTACGAGATGCTTCCACGCGGCAAATCGGGTCGGAGTGGAGCGGGCACAGGTGGTGTTCGAAGCCGTTACACGCACCTGCTCGATTCGCGTACGAAAAATGTCTCGTGGGAAACGCTACAACGACTTTCCGAAGAGATCGAACTTCCCGAGTGGCTCGACGAGATCGTTAACCGCAATCTTCACTTCAGCCCCGTCGAACACGTAGCGGACGCCGGCGAACGCCTCGTCTACGACATCTCTGTTCCGGTAACGCACGCCTTCGTCGGCAACGGTATCGTGAACCATAACACGATCAACCTGCCGCAAACCGCGACGATTGCCGAAGTGAAGGACGCGTACCGTTATAGCTGGGAGCGCATGATCAAGGCGGTCGCGCTCTATCGCGACGGATCGAAACTCTCCCAACCGCTGGCGGCGAGCTTCGATCTGGGCGGCGATGCCTCGATCGGCGAAGAGGTCGCACCTCAGCAGCCGTTCCAACAGCCGCTGCAAGTGGCTGAGAAGATCGTGTACCGCTACATTGCCAAGCGCCGCAGCATGCCGGCGCGTCGCAGCGGCTACACGCAGAAGGCGGTCATCGGCGGCCACAAAGTCTACCTGCGCACCGGCGAGTACGTCAACGGGCAGCTCGGCGAGATCTTCATCGACATGCATAAGGAAGGCGCCGCGTTCCGATCGTTGATGAATAACTTCGCAATCGCGGTGTCCTTAGGTCTGCAGCACGGCGTCCCGCTTGAAGAGTACGTGGAGGCGTTTACCTTCACGCGCTTCGAGCCCAACGGTCCGGTGGTCGGCCATCAGAACATCAAGATGGCGACGTCGCTGCTCGACTACATCTTCCGCGAGCTGGCGGTGAGCTATCTCGGCCGCTACGATCTCGCGCACGTGCAACCCTCGATGGAGATGGACGCGATGGACGTCGGCGGATCCGGCGAGGAGTACATCGCCGAGGAGGCAGGTGAGACGCGCGTGCGTCCCGCCGGCGTGGCCGAGCAATTCCATCCGGTCTCGACGCATCTGCGTCCGGGCAAGGACGAAGGCGGCGAGAGGCGGAGGCGGCATGCACGCACCGGCAATGCACGACACGCCCAAACCGCTGCCGCACGCTGCAACGTCCACGGCGGTGATGTCGAAAGTCGAAGCAGTCAACGCGTCAAAGGCGAAAGGCTACACCGGCAACGCCTGCGGCGAATGCGGTCAACTCACGATGGTGCGCAACGGCGCCTGCGAGAAGTGCGACAACTGCGGCGCAACATCGGGATGTAGCTGAAACTATCGATTATTTAGGCCGAACGAACCACAGGAACAGTCCAGAGCGACGCTAAAGCGTCGCTCTCTGCTATGTTAGGTGATCTTGGCTTTACTATCGTTGACACGAGCGGCAACACGTTGCGTTTCGATGACTTCAATATCAAAAGACTCGATCGACATACCCTGAGCGGAATACCCAGATGAAAAACGACGAAGGCCGGGGAAGAGATGTTTAGCCGAATCAAAGCCTTCTTCGGGAGAGATACGAAGCAGACTTCGCCGCCGCTTTCTGGCCGGTCGTTTGTGCCCTGCGATCTTCCCTTACGCGGCACCTTAGACCGGCGCTACTGCAAAGGGCGGTTCGGCACGTGCCTTACGCCGCCGAAAACAGAGCAACACTTGTGTCGCATGGCCCTCGCGTCTATAGCGCTCAACCGTGATACAAACCGATTATGGTGTCAGTAGCGTTCCGGAACGTCGGAAGCTGAGCCTGTCGCGCGAACTGGAGGACGTCCGTTGCGAGCGCCTGAATAATCAGGCGCCAATGGCTACACAAAAGCTTGGCCCGGTTCATAAACTTCCGGCGGACTTGCGGAAAGCAATTGAATCTGACTCGGTTGCAAAGGGTGTGTGGGAAGACATTACGCCGTTAGCCCGCAACGAGTGGATCTGCTGGGTTACCTCCGCGAAGAAAGATGATACCCGCAAGCGCCGCATTACCGTCGGCCTGGATAAAATGCGCAAGGGTATGCGCCGGCCATGCTGTTGGCCGGGTTGCCCGCATCGCTAACTAAGGCGTTGCTGGAATCAGCGCGGAAGATGCATGGCAAAAGACTTAACGCCTGCCGTGCGCACGCGCGATTCGATGGCCTCGAAAATGTCCAATGTCAGGGCGGCAACTCCGAGGCGTCGCATCACTTTCCCTTCGGTGCGTAACCGCTGGACCATCGCGCGGCGACCGACATCGTCCGTGTTGCCCAGGCCCCACTTGTTGCGCGGAAGGCGTGGATCGTTATAGAGATCCTCGATCACCGCAGCCAGCTTATCCGCGGGGCCTTCCAAAGTGATCAGATGCGGCCACAAGGCAAACTTCATCGTCCGATCATCAGCTATCATTTTTCGGCCCTCCCTCACCCCTTACAATCGGGTGGAAAAGCGCCCTCATGAACACGCTTTTGCCAACGAGCTGTAAGCGCTTGATATAGCTTGTGTAAACGCCGTGGCCATCCACCGAGATTGGCAAGGTTTACGGGTTCTTTAGGAACCGCAAATAGAAGGCCATAAACACCAAGACAATACCGATGTTCGCTATTAGCCGTTCCAAGAATCGATTTCTGAAAAACAGCAGATCCACACTAACGACCACGGCAATCAACACCACAAGGTATAGCACGGCAGGCATGATCCTGACCATTTCAATCTCCTACAAGCGCCACTGGCTTAGGGCATAAGCCCACGGTACTTTAGCAAGGGCGCGACATTGGGATCGGTTCCATAGAAGGCTTTGAACATCGGGCCATAGTCCTCGGAATGACCGCGCGAGAGGATCATGTCGCGGAAACGCTGGCCGTTCGCGCGCGTCGGGCCGCCGTGATCGATGAACCACTGATAGGTGTCATCATCAAGCATCTCGCTCCACGCATAGGCGTAGTAGCCGGCGGCGTAACCGCTCGACCAGATGTGTGCGAAGTAGGTAGAGCGATACCTGGGCGGGACCGATGGAAAATCCGTTCCCGAATCGGCAAGCGCCTTTGTCTCGAAGGCGTCGGCGTTTTGCTTCGGCGCACTCGCCGGCAATGTGTGCCATGCCATATCGAGCTCATCGGCTGCCAGTGCCTCACCCGATGCGTAGCCTTGGTTGAACTTCGCGGCAAGAAGCATCTTGTCCATCAGCGCCTGCGGCATCGGTGCGCCGGTACGATAGTCCACCGCATAATGTCTGAGGAACGCTGGATACATCGCCCAATGCTCGTTGAACTGCGAAGGATACTCAACGAAGTCGCGCGCGGTGTTGGTCCCAGAAAGCGACGCATATTCCTGGTCGGCGAAGAAAGCGTTGAGCGCGTGGCCAAACTCGTGGAACATCCCGGTCACTTCGCCGGTGGTTAGAAGGGTCGGCTGGCCGGGCGCACCCTTCGGAATGTTTTCCACGTTGTAGACCACCGGCTTCGTTCCCCACAGCTTCGACTGCTCGACGAAGGTACTCATCCACGCGCCGCCCGACTTATTGTCACGTTTGAAGAAATCGAAGTACATCAGGGCGAGAGGTGAGCCGTCCTTGTCATACACCTCGAACACGCGCACATCCGAATTATAGACCGGAATATCGTGCCGCTCTTTGAGAGTAATCCCATAGAGCTGATTCGCTGCGTAGAACAATCCGTTCGTAAGGACGTTATTGAGCTCGAAATACGGCCGTACTTGGGCATCGTCGAGGTCGTACTTGGCTTTACGTACCGCCTCGGCGTAGTGATTCCAATCCCACGGCTGCAGTGCGAACGTTTGTCCCGATGCGTCGATTTGTGCCTGGATTTCCTTGGCATCTTCTACAATTTTAGCGTGTGTCGGCGAAATGAGCTGTTTGAGGAATTGCTGAACGGCCTCGGGGGTCTTGGCCATCTGGTCGACGAGCGCATACGCTGCATAATTCGGATAGCCAAGCAGCGCGGCTCGCTGTGCCCGTAACTGCGCGATCGAAGCAATCGTGTCGCGCGTATCGTTGGCGTCGCCTTTCTCGGCGCGATTCCACGAGGCCATAAAGAGCTTCTCCCGCAGGTCGCGGTTGTCCAGGGACTGCAGCGCGGGTTGCTGCGTGGTGTTTTGCAACGAGAGCATCCACTTGCCGTTTGGTGATGCGCCGTTGCCGCCTGCGCGGCGGATGCGATCCCGGCATCGCTCATCCCAGCCAGCTCCGCCTTGCTGTCGACGACGACCGCGCCCGCCGCCGTTGCGGCTAGCAACTTGCGGTCGAAGGCGGATCGCAGAATCGAAAGGCGTTTATCGATTTCGCGCATCTTCGCCTTGCCCGCCGGACTCAATTTTGCTCCGGCCTGGACGAAGCTCTGATAATCGACCCGCACGAGTTGCTGCGACTCAGGATCAAGTTTCAACGTTCCGAGCCGGTTATACACGGTTTGGATGCGGGCGAAGAGCTTGGCATTGAGATAGATCGCGTCTTGCGCCTCCGCCAGCTCCGGAGCGATCGTGTCTTGCACGTTTTGCAGCGCGTCGTCGGTATTAGCTTGCGAAACCGCGTTGAATGTCTGGGATTGACACGGTAGAGCAGCGCTCCCGCCTTCTCCATCGCGACGAAGGTGTTGGCAAATGTCGGCGGTGCCGGATTATTGGCAATCGCCGCGTACTCGCGCGTCTTGCTGGGCGATGCCCTCGCGGAATGCCGGCAAATAGTCACTATCTTTGATCCGGTCGAACGGCGGAGCGCCGAACGGCAACGTGCTCGGAGCAAAGAACGGGTTGGTCGCACTCGGGGCGGGCGCTGACGGGATTGCGACCAGCGCAAATAGGACAATGGCAGCAATAAGACGATTCATAGGCCGTCAATTACGACGCAAGTCACATTTTTCCGCCGACGTACCGCCTTCTTTATCCGACCGGCGCAAGAGAACAGCGACGCGCACCTTAGTTCTGCGCGGTAGCAGATGCGTAACGTGCTCGCATCGAGCGCGCTCCCTCGCCCAGGGCGCGAAGTTTCCCATAGGCAACCCGCGTGACATGGGGGCCATGCCGCAGTTGGTCGTTGGGTGATCGATTCGGCAGGCAGATACTCGAGCGCCGTTTCGATTGTTCGAATGACGTCTTCGGGTGTTTCGATCGTCGTCGGAAGCGACGTCGATGCAGCCGACCGCGACGGATTTGGTCTTGAGATGCGCAAGCACGTGCGGCGGGACGCGCGACCCCGCAAGCTCGATCGCCACCTGGTCAACATTGCTGCGCGCCAGCATCGGAAGCACGATATCATATTGATCCCAATGTTCGCCGAGGGAGTGCTTCCAGTCGTTGTTCGCCTGAATCCCGTAGCCGTAGCACACGTGGACCGCCGTCTTGCACGGCACGCCGCGATACAAGCGTTGAGCGCGTCGATGCCCCACTCGTCAACCTCGTCGAAGAACACGTTGAACGCTGGTTCATCGAGCTGGACGACGTCGACGCCGAGTGCGCAGAGGTCGAGAATCTCGTCATGGATGACGTCGGCGAAGGCGAACGCAAGATCACGCCGCGAGCCATAATGGCCATCAAACAGCGTATCCACGATCGTCATCGGCCCAGGAATCGTGATCTTCAGCGTGCGATCGGTCACACTACGTGCGAATTGCACTTCTGCTGCGTGCACGCTTTTCGGGCGGCGAATCGGGGCGACGACGCTCGGGCAATCGGCTTCATAGCGATCGGCGCGGATACCGCGCCGCACCTTCTTCTCGAAATCTACTCCTTCGATGCCGGCGACGAACCCATGGACGAAGTGTTGGCGAGATTGTTCGCCGTCGGTCACAACATCGATTCCGGCGTGCTCTTCTTCAAAAAGTGCGATCCTGCGTCGCATCGCGCATCGCGTCGGCGAGCGCGTCTCCGCTTTGGCGCCATTGCGGCCAGAGCCGTTCGGTCTCGGCGAGCCACGATGGTTTGGGAAGACTCCCGCAATGGTCGTTGGAAAAAGCATCGTCTTAGGCTTCCTCTCTCCGATGCCTTTGCCTCCTTCATAGTGGGAGCGTGAGTCGGCGGCGAATTGCACGATCGCAATGGGCATCCGAAAGAGCGGGGGGCCGCGCTCGTGTTATAAGAAAAACGGTGCCCCGAAGGTCGCGTTCAAAACGCGAAAAGAAGCCGCGCGCGCCGTTCCCCGCACGAGCGTCGGTCTGCAGCCCTATGCGTGCCCGTTGCACGGATGGCATCTGGGGCATTGAGAACGCCTCAATGCAACCCGGTCCGAAGGGTCCGGTGATACCCGCGGCAGAATACTTCCGCGTGCCCAGGGACGATTGGTATAGAAAAACCACGTGGTCGACTGACGACGCGAAGGACTTCTTCGCGCAGCTTGCTTGCTCGCAAACGGATATCCATCGCGCACAGTACTTAAAGATTCAGGCGCTCACGCTCAAAGACGCAAAGCAGTACGATGCCGCACTCGAGTTGGTTGAGACGGCCATCGAGAAGTTTCCCAGCAGAGAAATGACGCCGTTGCGCAAGCTACGAGCGGAGTGCCTTTGGGCGTTAGGCCGTCGCGAAGAGTCGTTGGAGGCATACCGCGGCGCGTTCCAAGCTCAGCGCGAGCAGCGCAACGCTTTGTGTAACGTGGGGCTGGCGTTCGCCGAAGCGTTTCACGACGTTGACGGTGGTGTCCACCGCTCGGAGCTCCTCGAACTTCTCCGAGAGGAAGTCGCCCAGCCTGAGTCCTTTGGACCTTTCCTCGAATTCCGGTACTCGCTTATGTTTACTCGGCTCCTCGCGGGTCTCGGGAAGATGGACGCTGCTGCGAAGTGGGCGGATCGAGCGCTCTCGGCGCAGCGCGCCGAAATATCCGGACTGCGACATTATAAACGCGTTGGCTGGGCGAGCGGTGTTGACGAGGGCACCGAAATCTGGTTACGACAGCTAGCAGCACGGGCCAACGAGTGAACGTAGCCTGCGTGAAGGTAGCAGCCGGAAAGCTGTGATCGAAAATCGGGTCGAGATCATCACCGCTGATGGCGTCATGGATACGTTCGTAACGTATCCCGAGCGAGGCGGACCGTTTCCGGTGATCTTCTTTTACATGGACGCGCCGGGAATTCGTGAGGAGTTGCGCGATATGGTCCGTCGCCTCGCGACCGTCGGCTACGCCGTCGTGCTGCCGAATCTCTACTATCGCGCCGGAACGGGGACAGCCCTCGATCAGCAGCTGCTGCGCGAAGAGGGACCCGAGCGCGAGCGGATGTGGCAACTCATGTACAGCATCAACAATGCGCTGATTATGGACGATACGCGAGCCCTCTTCGCGTTTATCGACGAGCAATCGTACGCCCTGACAGCGAGCATCGGTTGCGTCGGCTATTGCATGAGCGGCCAGTATGTCTTTACAGCTGCCGCAGAATTTCCAGATCGGATCGCGGCGATGGCTTCGCTTTACGGTGTGGGGCTGGTGACCGGCCGGCCCGATAGTCCGCACCTCCGCGCGGACCGCGTCAGCGCAGAAATGTATTTTGGTTGCGCCGAAGTCGACAGCTATGCACCGCCCGAGGTCGTCATCGAACTCGAACGCGCGCTCCTATCAGCGAGCGCCCCTTTTGAGGTCGAACGCTATCCCGGAACCGAGCATGGTTTTGCGTTTCCCCGTCGCCCGGCCTACGACAAAGTCGCAGCCGAACGGCACTGGGAACGTCTATTTGCGCTCTTTCGCCGCCGTCTTGGATAACCGCGCGAGCCACGCACCAATGTCGCTCGTCTCGGCTGCGCTGATCTCGTGCGCGATCGGATAACTGTGCTCGTCTAATTTTGCGCCGCTACTCTCGCGCAAATACATTATGCTCCGCGCGACGAGGTCGGCCGGAATGACGCGATCGAACGATCCGTGCCCGTAAAAGATGGGAAGCCCTGCAAGACGGTTTTTTGTTATCGACAGATCCGTGTCGAAGGGCAGCGCACCGCTTAGAAGAATGGCACCCGCGTAACGTGCCGGCTGATCCAACACGAGTGCGCTCGCCATTGCCATGCCCGCGCTGAACCCCAAGAGATACACGTCTTGCGGCTCCGGGCGTCCGGCTGTAAGAGTGTCTAGCCACGCTTGAAACCAGATGAGTGACGCGCGCAGGCTTTCACCGATATAACGACCGGGCGTGCGGCTGTCACTCCAGGTGTAGCCGCCTTCGTCGGTCGGCAACGGCGCGCGCACCGAGGCCACCGCAACAGCAGAATCGATTGCGAGAGCCAACGAGAACAAGTCGTCTTCGTCCGCGCCGCGGCCGTGCAGCAGCACCAGAAGCGGGGGGCGCTTCGCGTTGGCGTTCTGGGCTTTACGCCAACGTACCGTTGGCGGCAGAGTGTACATCGTACCGAGTGGAGCTAGTCGTCGCGCTCGGCCGATTCCACGACGGGGTCACCGCCCTCTTCGATGCGGACGGCAAACGAAATTGGACTGCAACATACCGGGCAATCCTCCGTAAAGCGCTGCCGCGAGCCCGCCGTGGGATCGACGCCGACGTGATTTTCCCGGCCGCAGTACGGGCAGATGTAGGCGGCGTCGGCTTCCAATGGCATGCCTAGTCCCTCTCCGCGAAAGTGACTGTCACTCCCTCCCAAAAATCGCGCGACTGCGGCAAGCACAGCAGAAAACACCGTGAGCTATCAACATTAGGCGCCGCAATGTAGGAGCAGCGCGGCAAGCCGATCTCGACAACTGCCTCCATACACGTAACGAGGGCGCATCCCAGCTACAAATCCAAGGGTTTTGGGGGCCATGGAAACGACAACACTCTCCAAATTTCAAGCGCGCCTGGGCACCCCTTCCGACCTCGCGCAAGACGCGCGGGACGAGATCGGCAAGGCGCTGCTGCCTCTCACCGCCGACGTGGTGGCGTTGTTCCTCAAGACGAAGAACTACCACTGGCACGTCTCGGGCAGCCACTACAAGGAATATCACGAGCTGCTCGACGAGCACGCGACGCAGATCTTTGCGATGGTCGATGTGCTCGCCGAGCGCTCGCGCAAGCTCGGTCAGCCGACGCTGCGCAGTGTTGGCCAGGTCTCAAAGATCACGCGCGTCGACGACGATGATCGGGACTTTGTCGAACCGCATGCGATGTTGCGCCAGTTGGTCGAAGATAACAAGGATCTCGTCAGTCGCATGCGCGCTGTGCACGGTACCGTGGACGAGCTCGGTGACGTCGCGACGGCTTCCTTGCTCGAGGTCTTCATCGACGAAACCGAACGGCGGATTTGGTTCCTGTACGAGACCGCGGTCGGCGAACAGTACACTAGCTAGTAGTAGGCATTCTGCGCTTTTTGGATAACGTAAGGCCCCGCGCGGCCCTTCGCTAATTTGCGCGCGAGCGAGCGCTTTCTCAAAATCGCCGGGCCGATCGAATAGAGATTCCGGCCGCCTTTTAGACAAATGGCCGGAAAGATCGCCGGGGGCGGGCCGAAAGGCCACATGATGCAGCCTTTGCTGGAATCGTACGAGCAGGCCGCCTGCTACGACGAATACGCTGATCGGAACGGGCTCCCGCGGCGGCATTACGCCGGCCTTGCCGCCACGCTTCGCTCAATCGAGTGGAGCGATTTGCGCGCGCGCGAGCAGCGGGTCAACGCCGTTTTGCTTCAGCGCGGCGTCACGTTCACGGTCTATGCCGACAGCCAAGGCACCGAGCGCATCATGCCCTTCGATCTCATCCCGCGGATCATCCCGGGAAGCGAGTGGAGCCGGCTTTCGCGCGGCATCGCTCAGCGCGTTCGTGCGCTTAACGCCTTTCTCACCGACGTCTATCACGAGCAGCGCATTCTTCGTGAAGGCGTCGTTCCGTGGGAACTGATCTATTCGTCCAAGTTCTTCTGCCGCGAAATGATCGACGTGCGCCTATTCCGCAACATCTACATCCACGTCTCGGGTATCGACCTCATTCGCGGAAGTGACGGCACGTACTACGTTCTCGAAGACAACTTGCGCTCGCCCTCGGGCATCTCGTACGTCCTCGAAAACCGCGACGTGCTCAAGCGTTCCTTTCCTAAACTCTTTGAGAATTACCAGCCGCTGCCGGTCGACGACTATCCGTTGCGCCTGCGCGCCGCGCTTCGAGCAAGTAGCCGCAACGAGGATCCGACCATCGTGCTCCTGACGCCGGGCATCTACAACGCAGCGTACTTCGAGCACACGTTGCTCGCGCGCCGCATGGGCGTGGAGCTGGTCGAAGGGAGCGATCTCATCGTGCACGACAACGTCGTCTTTATGAAAACGACGCGCGGGTTGCAGCGCGTCGACGTCATCTACCGGCGTATCGACGACGACTTCCTCGACCCGCTCTATTTCCGGTCTGACTCGGCCGTTGGTATCGCGGGATTGATGAACGCCTATCGTGCGGGCAACGTGGTTATCGCCAACGCCGTCGGTACCGGCGTTGCCGATGACAAGGCGGTCTACCCGCACGTGCCGGCGATGATCCGCTTCTATCTCGATGAGGAACCGATTCTCGAGAATGTGCCGACCTTCGACTGCTCCAACGAGCGCGAGCGCGAACACGTGCTCGCGCACCTCGAAGAGCTCGTCGTCAAGAACACCAATCAATCCGGCGGCTACGGAATGCTCATGGGACCGTCCTCGACGGCCGACGAGCGCGAGACCTTTCACGACGCGATTTGCGCGCATCCCCGTGACTTCATCGCCCAACCGGTGATCCAACTCTCGTCGCATCCAACCATTGCCGGGGAGCGGCTCGCGCCACGACGCGTTGATCTGCGTCCGTTCGCGCTTTACGGCCACGAGGTTGACGTCCCGCCCGCAGCGCTTACGCGTGTCGCACTTACCGAAGGGTCGCTGATCGTCAATTCTTCGCAGGGCGGGGGAAGCAAAGACACCTGGATCATCGAGGATGAGGGATAATGTTATCGCGTGTCGCTGAATCGCTCTACTGGATGAGCCGGAACCTCCAACGCGCCGAAACGCTTGCGCGCATCGTCGACGTGGCGTTCAACCGCACCGTCGATCGCAACGTAGCCGGACGTCAGCAGACGACCGCGATGTGGCGCAGCGTGCTCAGCCTCGTCGGCGTCCCCGGCGACGACGCCTATCCTGGCAGTTCGCGTTTTGCCGTTGACGCCTTTGCGCTCTCGACGTTTTCTCGCGAGCATCATAGCTCGATCGTCTCCTGCATTCGCATCGCGCGCCAAAACGCCGCCAGCGTCCGCGCCGAGCTGAGCAGCGAAGCCTGGGAAGCGGTCAACGCGCTCTATCTCTTCATCGAAAAGCAGTCTCCGCGCGCGGTCGTCCGCGCGGGACCCTCGTCGTTCCTTCGCGAGATTCGTGACGCAAGCATTGCCTTCGGCGGTATCGTCGATGCCACGATCACCCATGGCGAGGAATGGAACTTTCTCCAGCTCGGGCGCTTTCTCGAACGCGCTGCGACGACCGCAGGTATCCTCCAAACGCACGACGAGAGCGATGATTCGGTTCCCGAATGGCAGCGCATCCTCGAGATGTGCTGCGCCAGCGAGCCCTTTGCACGAACGTTGCGCCACTCAAATGATCCCCACGATGCGCTTGCGTTCGTTCTTCTGCACCGCGCGTTTCCGCGCTCCGTGCGCTATTGTACCGTTGAGGTTGACCACGCGCTGCACCGTCTTTCGGAAACGCAGCTCGGCACGTTCAGCAACGAAGCCGAACGCGTGACCGGACGCCTCGCTGCGATGCTCGACTACGTGCGGCTTCGCGAGATCGTCGACGAGGGGACGGTTGCCTTTGCGCGTCGCCTCGCTGCGCGCCTTGCGGAAATCGGCACCGCCGTGGAAGCTACGTACTTTCCACTTGTTCCGGCAGCATAGATGCTGTACACGATCGATCACGAGACAGCGTATTCATACAGCCAGCGCGTGCGCGAGTCGTATACCGTCTGTCATTTACAGCCCCTCAGCGATACCACCCAATACTGCACCGGCTTCGACCTGCGGATCGAGCCGCCAGCGCAAATCTTCGTCTATCGCGACCGGTTCAACAATGAAGTTCATCACTTCGACTACCTGCCCAATCACGATGTCCTCACGATATGCGCGCGTTCGACGGTAGTTACCGTACGTGCGAGCCGGCCGCAAGCGCCTCCATTCGCGCAACGCGCGGCTCTTACGGCGGATCCTCTTCTTCCGCAGCTCTATGATTTTATGCACGAAAGCCCGTACATTGTTTTCGGACCGGAGCTACGAAACTTCGCGACGTTTCTCGGCGACCCCGGAGATGATCTTGCCGCCTACTTCATTCGCGCCGGTGAGGCGATTCACGAGCTCTTTCGCTACGACCGCGACGCGACCGGCGTGCACACGATCGTCGACGAGGCGGTCGAGCTGCGCAGCGGCGTGTGCCAAGACTTTGCGCACGTCTACGTCGCTCTTTGCCGTCTGCATGGGATTCCAGCACGCTACGTCAGCGGCTACATTCACACCCGTTCCGGCGACGAGGTCCTCGGCGCGGAGGCCTCGCACGCCTGGTGCGAGGCGTATTTGCCGCCGCACGGTTGGGTGGGCTTTGACCCGACAAATGCGCGCCTCATCAACGACGACTTCGTCAAGATCGCGGTCGGTCGAGATTACCGGGACGTGAGTCCCGTACGCGGCGTGTATAAGGGTGCCTCACAAGGCCTCCTCTCCGTCAACGTGGCGGTCGAGGCTTTAACGACGGCCCAGTAGCGTCGCTAACCAAAGGCGAAGCTTGGTGTCATGCCCGCATTCGACCACGCCGGTGCCGCGCTCATTCTCGCCGTCGCAGCGGTCGGCGTGTTGCATACGATCGTGCCGGATCACTGGGCCCCCATCGTTGTGTTGGCGCGGGAGCAAGGCTGGTCGACTGCGCGCATCGCTCGGGCTGCCGCCGTGGCCGGCTTGGGCCACGTGACAACCACCCTGCTCCTCGGAGCAATCGTGTGGCTGGCTGGCGCTGCGCTCGCCGTACGTTACGCGCATCTCGTTTCGTCCGTCTCGGCGATCGCGTTGATCGCGTTTGGTTTGTGGATTGCGTACACCGGATGGAAAGAAACGCGTCAGGAGAGTCACACCGACGCGCTTCATGGGCACGCGCACCTTCACCGCCACGACGGGGGCCTCGAACACGTGCATTGGCACGAACATCACGACGACGATCTGCATCTCGTCGAGCCAGGTGTTGCCGTGTTGCACAGTCATGACCATACCGCCTCGGGGCGCATGGCACTTTTGCTCATCCTCGGCTCCTCACCGATGATCGAGGGCATTCCAGCCTTCTTCAACGCATCAACCAAAGGGCCGGCGCTACTCGGCGTGATGGCCATCGTCTTTGCCGCATCGACGATCGTCACGTACGTGGCGATGTGCGTGGCCGGATTGCGCGGCTTGCAAAAGACTTCACTCGGGCCGCTCGAACGGTACGGCGAAGTGCTCAGCGGCCTCTTCGTCGCACTCGTCGGCGTTTACGCGCTCCTCGCAGGCTGAGCGATGTTGTCGTAGATCCACAGCAGCAACGCTGTCAGCACGCCGACACCCGTAACGATGGGCCAGATTAGCGCTGGCCGGTGGACGACTTCACCGAAGTGGTGTAGTAGCGTACCGCCAAACCATCCTCCGACAAGCGAGCCGATGCCGATCGGCAGGAACGCAAAGCCCATGTACGTTCCCTGTTGGCCTGCGGGCGCGAGGCGCGAAATATATTCGTAGTACCGTGGCGACTGAGTGATCTCCCCGAGCCCGAGTACCGCTAAACTCAAGACCGCCATCAAAACGCTAGCTTTGGCCGCAAGCAGCAGCCAGCCCACGGATGTGATCAGCGTGCCTAGCGTGATCGCGCGAAACGCGGGAAACCTGCGCGTCAGCGCGTTTACCACAACCGTGAGTGTGATCACGATCAGGGGATCGGTGATAAGAATCATCGCGGTGTTGGCGTTCGGGTCGACGTAGTCGTGAATGTAAATCGGCAGAATAAGGTATTGCTGCCAGAAAACGATCCAGTAGCCCGAGAAGATCAGCAAAAACAGCACGAAACGCCCATTGCCGAGGACGGTCAAGAAGTTGCGCGCTACTTGCGCGAGCGAATCGGTCGATTGCGCGCTGCCGCCGCGCGGCTCTTTGAAGAACAGCAGCACGGTGAAAAACATTGCAAAGACGCTGAGCGCGGCGAGCAGAAACACGTTCTCGGGCCGCATGCGTTCGTTGATCCAGCCGGCAAGAAACGGACCGGCGGTACTACCGATATTGACCATCGTATAGTAGATGGAGTAGCCGATGGAGCGAACGCTCTCTTTGGATGCGCGAGCGGTTGTACCAACCACGGACGGCTTGACCAACGCGACGCCCAGTGCAGGTAAAAAAAGAATGACACCAGCCAAGAGACCAAGCGGGACGATTGCCCGTACCGGCGCGAGCCACGGTGCGCCGATCGAGCCCACGAGAAAATAGGCGCACGTCAGGATAAGGTACGCGCTCGAAAGCGCCCGGCGAAATCCGATGCGATCGGCGACCGCTCCGCCGAAGACGGCCATCACCCAGACTGCGCCACCGAAGATGCCGCTGAGACCGGCGGCCTGCGAACTAGGAAACCCGAGCGTCGTGTTCAGATAGAGCGCAAGCGTCGAGAATACCGCGTAATACGAAAGCCGCTCGAAGATCTCGCTGACGTTAGCGATCCAAAACGGCCGCTCGAAGCCGGTGCGGATATCAGCCCACGATAACAAATCGTCCGCCGTCGGTGAATAGAATCACGAGCAACATCGAAATCAGCATTAGTTCGTACGACCAGCCGAGTCCATCTTTGCCCCAAAAACCGGTCTTCCAGACGAAGATCTTCTTCTGCATCGCGCCGAGCATGATGAGGATGAGCCCGATCGACGCAAGCTGCTGTAGGACGCCCAAGATGACTCCAGCTCCGCCCGCGAGTTCGGCGACAGCGAGAAAGATAACGAAGCTTTTGGGAAGGCCGAGGCCCTTGCTGCGCTCGTCTGGACTGCGTATGTCGTTGTAGCCACTATCAACATAAACCAAGCCGGCCATGATCCGTAGAAATAACAGGCCAAAGTCAGTGAACGAGTCGAGATGAAACATAGGCTGCGCACCTCCGCAGCGGAGCTTTTTCGCTGCGCTCGGAACGGCCTGCGGTCGCGGATCCTCTACGATAGCGCAGCTTTCGCGCCGATCTTTGCGACACGTGCCAGTTGCCCGAAGCAAGCTTAACCCATATAATCCAGATTTAATATCTAATTTTGCGTGGGGGCCCGATGCTTATCCGCTGCTTTTTGGCTATTGCTTTGGCGTTATGCACAACGCCGCTCGCAGCTTATGCACAGGCCGCACCCACGACCGGCGCTATCACCGGTTCGGTAAAGACGGCTGCCGGGGCAGCGGTCCCGAGCGCCCTCGTCACTGCGGAGGGGCCAACGCGCGCTTCGGTCGGCGCGGATGCGCAAGGCAATTTCAAGCTCGTGCTCGCGGCGGGAATCTATCGCCTGACGGTCACGAGAGGTGGCTACGTTCCGGCCACGCTCACCGACATCGCGGTGATCAGCGGTTCGACGCAATCGGTCGACGTGACGATGACGTTGGCCGACTTAACCTCGTTGCGTACAATCGCTTCGGTCTCGACCTCCGGGCGAAACAGTTCGATCAATACCGGAGCCGCATCGACTACCTATATTCCGGGCACCGACGTAAGCAATCTCGCCAATCCACAGATCAACGACGTCATTCAACGCATGCCCAACGTTGTGATCCAGCGCCAAGGCAGCCAGCCCGACACGACAATCGTCGACGGCGGCGTGCAGCCCTACGAAACGCAAGTCCTCATCGATGGACACCCGATCTCCCTCGGGCAATACGGCGTGTGGCTTACCGAGTATTTTCCGTCGTATCTGCTCGCCGGTGTCGAAACCGAGATTGGGCCCGGCAACACGACGCCCTTCGCGTCAACGGCCGTCGGCGGCACCACGAACCTACTTACGCCCGGCTACACCGCCAAGCCGACGATGAACTTCGTCATAGGCAGCGACAGCTACAATTCGCAGTATTCGAGTCTTCTGATCACCGGTTCAGTAAAGAAACTCTCGTACGTCGCGGGCGCGGGCTACGGCAGCAGCAACGGGCCCTATTTTCAAGCAACCCACTGCGTCGTAACGCCCGACAATCCGGCCAACGACAACACACCCGCGTCGGTCGGCATCGTGCAATTCTGCGGTGACTCGAGCGGTTCGCTTTTTAACAAAGGCCTTATCCTCAAACTGCGCTATACGTTTTCACCCGCTACCTCGTTCGAGGTCGGGTTCATCGGCGCGTACGGCGGCTATCTCCCGCAAGGAACATCGTACGGCCAGTATCTCGGCTCGACCCAAATTGAGCCGTGTCTCCAATCAAATCCGCTCGCGTGTAACAACCCCAACTACAACGGCTTCATCGGACAGTCCATACCCGCGTACGCCTGGTATCCGGGCTCGAACGTCTACTACAATCAGCCGATCTTTACCGGTCAATTTCGCACCTCGATCGGCAACGATACGTTGCTGATTCGGCCATATGCCGGAAATATCGAGTGGGGTACTCGATGGTGCCGGCGAAGACCACTATCCGCTCTACTTCTCGCCACCCGGCACCGTGCCGTCGACCGATCCGATCAACAACCCCAACGCGTTCGAGGCAGCGTGCTACGGGAGCTACATCGGTCAGATTCTGGGCTACAATTCAACGCCGACTGTGCTGCCCGGCGGCTACGAGCAATGCTATCAAACGCAGTTCAGCGAGCTCTCCCAAGACAAGCTCTACGGTAATACGCTTACCTACCTGCACCCGGTAGGCGACGATCTCTTCACGTTCACCTATGACTTCCACGGCGACAACAGCTACGGCTATTACAACGCTAATACGCCGGCCGACGTCACCGTCCCAAACACGCTAATGCACTACACGACGCTCTCGCTCGTGGGCGACATTCATGCCTCGCGCACCGTCGGCGTCAAAGCCGGCCTCTATGACTCGATTTGGAGCGTTTCCGGTTCGCAAAACGTCACGCCGTATGCGACGCCCGATCCGGCGACGGGTCTCGTGCCGCAGGTCGGCCTGCAACGCAGTGTGTCGCGCCTGGATCCGCACGTCGCGGTGACGTATCAGCCGACCGGGAACATCTCGTATCGCGCCGCATGGGGCACCTCCGAGACGTTCCCCTTCTCCGGCTACATCAGCGGCGCCCCGTTCTACACGCCGCCGTCCGCGACGTCGGGAACGGTTGCGCCCAATGGCTTCGTGACGTTCAAAAATCCCTATCTCGATCCGGAAACGGCGACCGAATTCAGCATCGGGATGGATTGGCGCGTGCGCCAGAACGGCATCCTCAAACTCGACTTACAGAACACGCAGGTCCACAACGTCTTCGAAGAGCTGACGACACCCACGGCCATTATGTGGCCGGGGAGCGCGATCACCGGCATCAACAATAACCTGGTGACTACGGTGCAGCCGACCAACGCCGCGCTCTTGAGCGTGCAGATGGCGACGATAAGCTACAACTATGCGCCGCGGTTCGGCTTGGGCTATAACGGCGCGATGGTCTTCGAGCGATCGGTCGTGAGCGGTATTCCCCTAGCGTTCTACGGATTCGGCCCGTCGCTCCCCGCCAATGGACAGCAGACATGCGGTTTCGGCCTTACGATCCCCGGGAGCGTCACGTGCATCCCATACATGAAGGGTTACTTCCAAGCGAACTACACCTTCAAAGACCAATCCTGGGTTGGCCTCGGGGCGGATTTTGAAGGCAAAAACAACACCTACTTCCAGCCCCCGTTCCTTCAGTTCGACTTGAGCGCAAAGAAGACGATCACGCCGACGTTGGAAGCGCAGATCTCGGTTCAGAACTTGCTCAACACCAACAACTATTACAACCTGCCTCAACCAAACTCAGGCGTGACGACGACGCTTGGTCAATACGGCCCCGTTGCTCCCGGTGGGTCCGCCCAATATTATCAAACCTCGGTTCCGTCTACGCTGATTCCGGCACTGCCGCGCACGCTCCGGTTCCAGCTTCGCTGGCACATCGGAAAACCGTAACTACTGCAGTGCGTTGAGGTCGATTTTGATCGAGCAATCGGCGGCCGACGTTCCGATGTAGCGCGGGTACGCGTCTTCGTCGTCCATGCGATTTACTTCACATCCGCCTTCATCGAGCGTCGAGGTGTAGGTATCGGGGCTCTTCGGCAAAATCCCGGCCGCATGGCTCTCGATCTTCCACGCGTTTGGCACGATGAGCATCGAGTGCTTTCCGAAGATGATCGCCTGGCCAAACGGCGCTTTGGTGACGACTCCGCCCGGGCCGAGCGCCGCTTCAAAGGGGGGCTGATTGTCGGCGCTTGGGCGCGTAATCGTCAGCCGATAGACCGGCTGAAGCAACGTTCCGCTTGGAAACACCAGGCTTGCCGGCTTGGACTCGATCTTGCCCGCGCGACCGTCGCGATCGCGACAGTAGAGCATCGCGGTTGGCGGCTCCTTGGTTCCTACCTCGACGTCGAGAACCGACGGCTGCGTCGTCGACGTGACGCCGCTGACGCGCTCCCATGACCCGAGCGCACCATCGGCTGCGCGGCAGGTTGCACTGCCGGTCGTTGCCGTTCCGCGCAAAAGCTCCACCGGATTGGGAACCGCCGTTGCGGCCGGCTCAGCAGCAATGCAAGCAAGAACAAGCACGAGCGAAAGATCACGAATGGTCATGTCCCTGTATTCGACGCACCCGCTTCGCCGCATGCATGCTTTGCGAGCAACGGAAGAACGTGCGCGATCGGCAGCGGGACCGAATAGTGGTACCCTTGCGCCATTTCCACGCCGGTCTCGAGCGCGAGTTTATGTTGCGCCTCGGTCTCGACCCCTTCGATGACCGCCTCGATGCCAAGCCGAGTGCACGTTGCAATCACCCCGCCCAACAATACGAAGAGCTGGCCCTCATCCTCCCGTGCCAGAAACGCGCGATCGATCTTGACCACGTCTACCGGCATGCGTGCGAAAAACTGGAGCGAGTTAAAGCCGCTCCCCAAGTCGTCGATCGCCACGCGAACGCCCGCTGCGCGTAGACCCTGCACGTTTGCGCGCACGGCCTCGAAATGCTCGGTCTGCACCGTCTCAGTAAGCTCGAAGATGATGGCGTTGCGCGGAATCTCGGCCTCGTCGATCGCAGCGAGTCGCGTTTCAACCGCATCGCCGGCCTCGAGGGACGTAGGGCAGATGTTGATGTGAAGGTCGATGTTGCGCACGCGCCGCATCGCTTTTAAATCCTCAAGCGCGCGTTCGAACACCCACTGATCGAACTCGCCCGACATACCGGCACGTTCGACGACCGGAATGAACTCGGCTGGAGAGACGATCCCTAATTCGGGATGCTCCCAACGGGTGAGCGCTTCGACGGATACGATCTCTCCGGTATCCGGCGCGACGATCGGCTGATAGAGGACGTAGAGCTGTTGGCGACGCGCGGCATGCGTGAGTTCGAGTGAGATCGCGCCCTGCCGGCGCAGGCGGCGCCCCAGTTCCGGCGTGTGGATCGTCGCAAGGCAGGCACCGCGCCGCCACGAGGCGTGCAGCGCAGCCAGTGCCTTGTCCATGATCGAGCGGACGTCCACTTTGGGATCGTCGCTCCATGATTCGATCGTCGCCGCGCCGGAGCACACGGCGACGACCGTCCTCGTTCCCTCGACGTCAAGTTCCATTCCGCCATCGACGAAACGACGCGCGAGCGCCGTCGTGCGCGCCTCATCGAACGTAGGAAGGAGCACAAGGAACTTGTTTCCGACGCGGGCGAAGAAGTGTTCGGCGCGCAGGCAACCCCGCAGTTGCCGCACCACGGCGCACAAGAGCTTGCCGCCGTCCAGGCCGTAGAGCGCCCCGGTCGCGTCGATACTGTCGATTGAGAGCGCGATGGCCCCCAGGGGGCGCCCGCGCCTCGCGCACTCGATGGCGGCGCGTTCCATCTGGCAAAGAAACAGGGGCAGGTGCGGCAGGCCCGTTACCAGATCGTAGTTCTTAAGGCTCATGCATTCGAGTTCCAGGCGTCGCAGGCGATCCGGGTCCGGTTCCTCGGGAAACGTATTATACTTGTAGCGGGTCATTTCAGCTCCTTGAAACGGACCCATCATGCGCTTGGTACAGCTAAATGCGCAAGCGCAAAAAACCCCAAAGGGGGTACAAGGTCATACCAAATCTCGTTGGAAGGCCCGCCAATCTCGAGCGACGGGAATCGATCTTGCGAGCCGCCTCAACACTCTTCGAGCATCGCGGCTACTACGGCACATCGCTGCGCATAATTGCACGAGAAGCGCACATCACTCCTTCTCTGCTGCAGAAGTATTTTCCGTGCAAGGAAGCGATCATGAGCGCATTCGTCGAGAAGGCGATGGACGAACTCGACGACTTTATCGCGACAATACGGCGGACTGCCGCGACCGACGCCGACGCGAAGAGTCTGCTGCGTGCCATCGGGCTTCACTACATAAACTTTGTCGACCGCATGCGTGGCTTCTATCTGACCTGGATCATGTGTCCCGAGCTGATCGAACCCTATCGTGAAACGTTGCCGGAGTTTATCAGCATCGGGCACAAGCTGATCGCCGACGCACTTGCCGAGCGCACGGGAATGGCTCCCGACCGCGCGCTGACGCGCGTGCGCATTATGTTCGCCGCGATCTTCGCGTTTGTCATGTACTACACTCGGCTCGAATTTCCGGGCATACGACGCGAGGAGCGCAGCGAGCGCCTCGCGCGGCTCGTCGATTCGGCTACGGCCGACCCCGACCGAGGCGACGACACTGGGCTCGGCGCACCACCTTAGGAGCCGAAGATCGATTGATGAAGTAGCTCGACCGGATGGACGATCGTCACCTCGACGCCGCGGCGGCGCAGGAGCGACTGCATCTGAAGCGAGCAGCCAGGATTGCCGCTGGCTACGATACGCGCGCCGGTTGAAAGCACGTTCGCGATCTTGCGCTCGCCGATCTCGTTTGCGCTCGCCGGTTCGAACAAGTTGTACGTGCCCGCGCTGCCGCAGCATTGGTCCCCGTCCGGAATCTCGACCAGCTTCAACCCCGGTATACCGCACAGCAAATCGCGCGGTTCCTGACGCACGCGCTGCGCGTGGGCCAAATGACAGGCGTCGTGGTAGGCGACCGTCGCATCGATCGGGTTACGCGGTGCGCGCGGTTCGACGTCGGCGAGGTACTCGCTTACATCGCGCACCTTCTTACTGAAGGCTTGCGCCCGCGCAGCCCATGCCGGATCATCCGCGAAGAGCTCCTCATATTGCTTCATCGCCGAACCGCAGCCGGCGACATTAACAATAATCGTGTCGACTTGCGCGTCCTCGAACTCCGCGATAAGGGCGCCCGCGAACGTCTTTGCCTCCTCAGCGCGTCCGCTATGCAGCGAGAGGGCGCCGCAGCAGCCGGCCTGCGGCGGCACGATCACGTCGCAACCCTCGGCGCTGAGCACGCGTACCGTTGCCGCATTCACCTCGGGAAACATCACCCGTTGCACGCACCCAGCAACGAGCCCCACGCGCGCTCGCGCCATGCCCTGCGCGGGCGTACGCTCCGGCAGCGGCTTGGACGCAGCGGCAACGTCAATCGTCTGCATCAACGCACCACCCGGAGCAAAACGCTGCAAGCCTAGCTTCGTCACAATGTTCATGAAGGGCGCGAGGCGCAGCAAACGCTGCGGATAGGGAAAAATCGCAAAGACCATGTCGCGAAGCAGGCGCTCGAAGAATGGCCGCTTGACCTGCGTCTCGATCTTGGCGCGCGTTGACTCGATCAAGAGATCGTAGCGCACGCCGGAAGGGCACGCGGTCAAACACGCCATGCACCCCAGGCACTGGTCGAAATGTTGCACGACCGATTCATCGAGTGCGATGGTCTCCTCAGCGAGGCCCTTCATCAAATCGATCCGCCCGCGCGGCGAGTCCGCCTCCAAACCCCACGAGCGATAGGTCGGGCAAGCGGGCAAACAAAACCCGCAATGCACGCAATCCGCGATCAAATCCACCGTCGTGCGCGGGACGATTGTTTCACTCATCGCTACAGCCCACCAACGAAACCGCCTGGATTTAGCCGCCGCTGCGGATCGAAGCGGTCTTTTAGAGCGCGCATCAACGCAAATGAGGGCGGCGGCGTTCCCCATGGATCGAACACAGCCCGAATCGCCGCCGGGGCTTCCGTCGTCACCAAGGTACCGCCGGCGCCTTCCACCCACGCACGGGCCGCTGCTAACGTCGGGAGCAAGCGTGAAACGTCGGTGCAATCGCCGCTCACGAATGCCGCCCCGACGAGCGGATAGGCCGTCGCATTCGCTGACCCCAGCAAGCTATAGAGCGGGGCGACGGCTCGCGCGTGCAACTCTTCCAACATCGAGGGCGCGGCGGTGATCTTTACTTGCAGATCGCCGGCGGTTCGGGCCACTTCATGACGGCCATTCAAGCTTACACCCTCGCTTTGCGCGCGATCTGCTAGCGCAAGTAACGTTTCGCGCTGCGCCGCGACGCCCGCCGGGAATCCCTCGAAGCGCACGGCGCACGCATACGACGTGCCGTCAAAGGTAGCGAAGACGGCGCTGGGCTCGAGTTGTGCCTTGGTCATCGTCGCGCAGAGCGAACGCAGCGTCGCCGCGTCGCATCCGGAAAATACGACATCGCATGAAGCCTGTGGCAGCGGATGCAGGCGAAACGTGATCGTGCCGACCATCGCGAGCGTCCCGTACGTGCCAACCATGAGCTTGGGAATGTCGAAACCCGCGACATTTTTAACGACTTTTCCGCCTCCGCGCGCGATCGTTCCATCCGCGCGCACGATCGTCATGCCGACGATCACGTCGCGCGCCGTTCCATAGCGCGTTCGTAGTGGCCCGTAGCCTGCGCTCGAAACGACACCGCCGATCGTCGTGCGCTCCGGCGCCGGAGGATCGATCGCGAGGCGCTGCTTGTGCTCGTGAAGCGCTGCTTGCAGCCGCGCGACGGTCATACCCGCTTGCACGGTGACGATTTGATCCGATGGTACATACTCGACAATCTCGGCGAGCGCGCGCGTCGACACCGTCTCGTCGACCTGCACGCGCAACGGGCCGCCCGCGCGATCCGCGCCGGTAAGGCCGACCGTTCGACGTTTGACGGCAAACTCGCGCAGGAGATCGGATGCTTCCTCGAGCGATGCGGGCGCGTGCATTACCGGACTCCAGCGCTATCGCCGCAGATGCGCGGCGCTGGAAAGACCTTGGTCGGATTGAACGTTCGCGTTGCATCGAAAGCGCAGCGCACGTAGTGCATCGTCTCGAGGTCATCATCACTGAACATTTCGCCCATATAGGCGGCCTTGTCGGCGCCGACGCCGTGCTCGCCGGTAATCGACCCGCCGTACTTGATACAGATCTGCAGAATCTCCGACGCAACGTGTTCGGCGCGCTCGGACTCGTCGCCCGAACGCGCGTCATAGAGCACGAGTGGGTGCAGGTTCCCGTCGCCCGCGTGAAAGACATTGGCAATGCGAAAGCCCGAACGGTGCGAAAGGTCGGCAATCTCGCGCAGCACGCGCGCGATGTCCGAACGTGGTATGACGCCGTCCTGCACGTAGTAGTTGGGACTGATGCGTCCCATCGCGGCGAAGGCACCCTTGCGCCCCTTCCACATCAGCGCGCGCTCGCTCTCGTCGCGCGGGTTGCGGATTTCGAGCGCACCGATTCGCTCCAATATGGCAACCGCCGCGTCGGCCGTCTCCTCGACCTCGGCGGTATAACCATCGACGTCCATAAGGAGTGCGGCGCCGACGTCGAGCGGCCAGTCGACGTGCGTAGCGGCCACGATCGCTTCAATTGCCAGTGCGTCCATCATCTCGATTGCCGCGGGAACGATTCCAGCCGAGATGATCTGCGAAACCGCCTCTCCCGCCTCATCGGTCGAGGGGAAGGTTGCGAACACCGTGCGCGTCGCTTGCGGCTTGCGCAAAAAGCGGACGACGACCTCGGTTACAATGCCGAGCAAGCCTTCGCTGCCGATGACGGCACTGGTCAGATCGTAGCCGATCGGATCGGCGACGGAACTCCCGATCTCGACGACTTCACCGCTCGCTAGCACCATCGTCAAGGCGACGACGTGATTGATCGTAAAGCCGTATTTCAAACAATGCGCGCCGCCCGAGTTTTCTGCCACGTTGCCGCCGATGGAACAGACGCTCTGCGAGCTGGGATCCGGCGCGTAGTAGTAGCCGAGAGGCGCAAGATGCTTGCTGATATCGAGATTGATCACACCGGGCTGCACGCGCATCCGTTGATTCTCAATGTCTACCTCGAGAATCGCGTGCATCCGTGAGGTCCCGATTACCACTGCACCCTCGATCGGCAGTGCCCCGCCTGACAGACCGGTGCCTGAGCCGCGCGGTACGATCGGCATGCCAAGCTCGCCGGCACGAACGATGCAGCGCGCGACTTCGTCCGTCGTCGCCGGGAGCACGACAGCCGCCGGCCGGACGCGCGTACCGGTAAGGCCATCGCACTCATAGACGCGTAGGCCGGCCGGGTCGGTTATACAGTTCTCTGCGCCGACGATATCTGAAAACACGTTGCTGCCTTCGCGGCCCGGGTCTGCAGTCCCCAGGTTCGTCAGGCAGGCGCAGAGCAACAAGAACGTCGCGACGCGAAAGTTCGGAGGGACTCTCCTGTTCGCTCGCCGTAGCTGCCCACTGATGAAGCGTCTTCTTTTCTGCGTGCTCGCATGCGCAGTGTTTTTCTCGTATGCTGCAGGGGCCGGCGCCGCGGATGCCCCAAACGACCCCTACGCTGCGTTCACGGCCTCAGCAAACGGTCAGCATGGGCTCTTCGGTGTATGGCACAAGGCAGGTCACGTCTACATCGACCTCACGACCGGCCAACTCGACAAGGACTATCTCGAGACGATCGTCCCCGGCAACGGCTTCGGCGGCAACTTCATCGTCTGGGGCAACACCGATCATCTGCCGGCGATGCTGGTGCGCTTTCATCGCGTGCCGGCGGCAACATCGCGATCGTCTGGCCGAACACATCGTTCGTCGCGCCGGGGAGCGCCTCAGGGACGCAAGCGGTGCGCGGAATTTCCCGCAGTCGGTCGTCGGCATCGGGAAGATCGTCGCCGAGGGCGCCGGCCACATCGTATTCGACGCGTCGCCGCTCTTCTATGACGTGCTCAATATCGACCACATCATCAACGGTTCGCTGCGCACGACGCCCGGCACGGCGTATCACCTCGATCCGGCGCGCACTTATTTCGGTCAAACCAAGGCGTTTCCCGAGAACGTCTTGATCGACGTCGAGCAGCTCTGGGCTACGAGCGAGCCGCACGTCGCGCCGGACACCGCGCCCGACTCGCGCAGCGTGCAGATGGACGTCGCCTATAATTTCGTGCAGCTGCCGCACGATGACGGTACATGCCGCGCTACGCCGACGATCGCGTCGGCATCTATGACGATATCTACCTCGACTTTGCGAACGATCGATACGCTCCCGACCGCCACCTGCGCTATCTGGTGCGCTGGAATTTCGCGCCGGAGCGATCCGACAAAACTCTCGCCCGCGACGCATCCGATGGTCTTCTGCATGAGCAAGACGATTCCGCCGAGAGTTTCGCAAAGCGATTCGCGACGCCGTCTTGCACTGGAACGTTGCGTTCGGAAAGATCGGTATCCGCGACGCGCTGCAAGTTATCGACAGCCAGACGATCCGAACTGGGATCGCCGACGACGTGCGCTACAACGTGTTTGCGCTGGGTGACCGAACAGCAGCCCAGTTTCGGCGCGGACTCACAGACGCTTTTCGATCCGCGTACCGGCGAAGAGTTTCGGACCGGCATTTTGATCTCGGCCGACAGCGCGCGCGGTTCCGGCGAAGAGTGGCGCACGATCATCGATCCCGTACGCAACGGCCGCGACACCGATCCCGTCCCCGACAATTCATCTACGATCGTTTCCAATCCGAGATCATGCACGAGACCGGCCATAATCTCGGGCATGCAGCACAACTTCATCGGCTCGATGGCCTACACCGCGAAGCAGCTGCAGGACCCGAACTTCACGCACAATTCGGCATCGCGTCAACCGTGATGGAGTACGCCCCGACCAACATCTGGCCCGAAAGGCTACGGACAGGCGATCCTACTATCAGACGGTGCTCGGGCCGTACGATTACTACGCGATGAAATTCACCTACGCGTCGATTCCGGGCGCCAAGACGCCGGAGGACGAGCTGCCGACGCTGCGACGGTGGGCGGCGTCGTGGTCGAATCCCCTGTACCGCTATGGTTCGGACGAAGACGTCTCATGGGGCAACGGCCACGCCGCCGATCCGCGTGTGGAAACGGGCGAGCTCTCTACCGATCAGCTCGGATGGACGGTGGTACAGCTCAATATGAATCGCGCGCTGATGGATCGCGACGCAATGATGTTGCCGCACGACGGCCGCGCGTACGAATCGGCAACCGTGGCTTTTCGCGCATCGCTGATGCGCTACATCTCGCTGGCTTCCAAGACTGCGCACTGGATCGGCGGCCAATACATCTCGCGCGCACACCGCGGCGATCCCGGCGCGCCACTGCCGATCGTGCCTGTACCACTCGAGATCCAACAGCGCGCGTTTACCATCTTGAGCGGCTACTTGTTCTCCGATGCGCACCTGCGCTTCTCGCCTGCGGTGCTCGACAAACTCGGATATTCCGAGTGGGCCGGATACGGCTATGTTGGATGGGAGACCTACGGCAATCTTCCGCTCTGGGCGTACAACCCGCCGGAGCGTCATGATTTCCCGATCGTCGACCAAATCGGCAAATGCGCAACGCTCGACGATCGACTACCTCTTTCAGCCCGCGGTACTTGCGCGCTTGGAGCAAAATCCGCTCGAATCGACCGGCCCGACCCTGGGTCTGCCGCAATTGTTCGGATGGATGCAAACGGCGATCTACGGCGGTAATGCCCAGGCGATCTCGCTCCTTCGCCGCAATCTCCAGGCCATCTACGAGGACAAGTTGATCGCGCTCGCGACCGCGCCGCAACCTGGTGCTCCGCCCGACGCACAGTCGCTTGCGCGCCTCGAACTCGAACGCCTTGCTTCAATCGCAACAGCTCAGGCGCCACACGCTACTGACGATGCAACGCGCGCGCATCTGCAAACGCTGGCACAAAAAGCCGACGCGGCATTGCGGCCGTCACGCTGATGCTCGACCCGCGAATCACGCTGCTGCACTGGCTCTCGGTCGCACAGGGGCGACAGTTTCGGCCGGGGGCAACCGTCGCGCAGGTACGTGCCGGTTATGCCGAACTCAATCGCCGTTTCGGGATGCCGCCGGTTCACGATATCGAGACCAGCACGGTGACAATACCCACGCGCGACGGCGTCATGCTTTCGGCGCATCTTCATCGGCCAAAAGGTGGAAGATCGCCGTTACCGGTGTTGCTCTTCTTCCATGGCGGCGGGTGGGTCATCGGGGATGTGGCGAGTTACGATCACCTGACGCGTTACTTTGCGCACGAGGGCTCGATCGCGGTCCTTTCCGTGGAGTACCGCTTGGGCCCCGAGCACCGCTTTCCCGTCGCTTACGAGGATGCGTTCGACGCGCTAGGCTGGCTCCAGCGCGAGGCTACCACGCTCGCCCTCGATCCACGCCGCATCGCGGTCGGAGGCGATTCGGCCGGTGCGGGTCTGGCAGCAACGCTCAGTGCCTTTGCGAAGAGTGAGGGCCTCGAGCGTCCCGCGTATCAATTCCTGATCTATCCGCCGCTGGATGCGACCGAACGCTTTCCCTCGCGACGCAAGTTCAACAAAGGTGTGCCGCTGACACCGGAACTACGAACGTGGTTTATGCAAAACTTCTTTCGCTCGAAGGATGACGCGTCGAATCCCTGGCTTACGCAAATTGACGCACCCGATCCGGCCTCGTTGCCGCCGACCTATCTCTTGGCCGCCGGCTACGACGCCCTGGTGGACGAGGGTCGTTACTACGCCGATCGACTACGCGACGCGGGGGTACCGGTTGTGTACGACCTACGGCCGACGCTTGCACACGGCTTTGTCAATATCCCACGCATTCTGCCCGAAGCTAGGAGGGGGCTGCGCGACGGCATTCGCGCCGTGAGTGCCGCTCTTGCCTAAAGGCGGTAGAGCCACGGGATGCGCGGCGCGAACGCGTAGTTGAGTTGAATCGCAAACGTCAGTCCGATGCTCAGCCACGTATTCACAAAGCAAAGCCCGGCGGCAATGGCGTAAAGTACCTGCGCGCTTACGATCCGATGTATTAGCGCGTGGTAGCCGACCGCCAAATGTTCTTTGAAAAGGCCCGCGCGGTAGGCATGCAACTGGCTCACGTACAGCATCAAACCCAAAAACAGAATGTTCGCCCAATAGATCAGGATCGCCGCGCGGAAGGTGATGAACTCGGCCAACAGCGCCGTCGAAAACGGCTCGAGGACCACGGCGAACATGAACCCTATTTGAATCCAGGATACGTCTCGATCGGCGACCCGCAAGGCGCTTAGTTGCGTCTGTTGGCCGACCCAAAAGATGCCCAGCGTGACAAAGGTCATCACGCACGTCAAGAGGTGCGGCGCCAGGCGCAGCAACGCGTGCCAAAGGTCGCTTTCGGAATGAATCGCCGCGATATCGGGCACGCGAAGATTCAGCACGAGCAGCGTCATCGCAAATGCGAAGATGCCGTCGCTTAAAGCCGCAAGGCGCGCGAGATCACGCCCGGCCACCTCGTTGTAGAGTTTCCCCACAACGAAGTGGCTTCGGGATCGATCGTCTACGGCCCGCCCGACGACGTCGAAGTCGTTACGGTCGTCGTCACGGTGGTCGACGTTTTCGGCGTCGAGGTCACGCCCGTGCGCATCGAGTCAAAGCGCTGCCACGCTCCCGGTGAGAGCGCCGGCGGAGCCGGCACATATGCAGCAAACTCGACCGGCGCAACCGGAACGGCAACTGCTATTGGGACGGCCACCGGAACCGGTACCAGCGTTCCTCCGGCAAAGGTCATCGCGATGACCGCGCTCGTTTCGGGCGCATCGGGATACGACGTCTTCATCTCACCCAGCGTCGCCACCGCGCGATCGCTCGATGACGCTCCGATGCGATGGTAATCGCGCAACAAGCGCGCGTAGGTCCGCGGCAGCCACGGATCATTTGGATACTGCTGGTGCCAGTCGCTCACCGAGTCAGCGACATCGTCCAGCTCGACGATCGCGTTGCCGTCGACCATTTCCCGATCGCTCTTCGCATCCATGCGGTCGAGGCGGTTGCGGATCTCTAAGATGCTTTGCTTGTGGGGTCCAAAGTATTCGTCGGCGGGGGCAGGTCCGGAATAGGTCGCAGCCAGCGTACTCATAGGAATGCCGGCAAAGATCAAGACGGCCAATAGGCCGATCATCGTTCGCATTTTAGGGTGCCCTCAATTGTGTGGAAAGAGGCGCCGTCTCTAAGACGGCGCCTCGATGCGCTAAGTTGGTGCTCTAAGGTCTCCCTGGTCCACGCGGATGGTTTCCGCTGTTGCTTGCGTGCGAAGGCGCACTCCGAGAGTTCTGTTGCGGCCGGTAGTATTGCATCCGCTGCTGCGGCGCACCGTACTGGCGTTGTGCCTGGTACGATTGCCGCGGCGCTCCATAGGACTGATACTGCCGCTGGGGTTGCTGATACGAGCCGTACTGACGCCGGGGTTGCTGATACGAGCCGTACTGACGCTGAGGTTGCTGATACGAGCCGTACTGACGCTGAGGTTGCTGATACGAGCCGTACTGACGCTGAGGTTGCTGGTACGAGCCGTACTGCCGCTGAGGTTGCTGGTACGAGCCGTACGGACGCGCGTACGAAGGATAGCGTTGTTGCGTCGTGCCGCCGCTGAAGCGCTGCCAACCCGCAGACGGCGCGACACTGCGACTGGGCGCGTTCGCTGCGAAGCGCGACGCACTCATCGGGTGGTCGCGGGTAACGAAGCCGTGTGAATAGTTGCGGTAGCTCGTTACTGACGCGCCGGCTGAGAATGACGCGCCTCGGCCCCACCACGGACGGTAGGACTCGCCAGGCGCAAGTGGCACCCAGCCGACGTTGCCCAACCCGACCCCGACGCGAACGCCGCCGCCGAATCCAACGAACGCAACGAGTGCGGGCGACCATACCGGCCGCGCATAGCGCGGACCCGGCGTCCAAGCCCAGCCGACACTCGACGCGTAGAACCAGCGGCCATAGTGATACGGTGCCCAGCCCCACGGTTCGGCCGCGACCCAGGTCGGGCCGTAGTAATTGAGCGAGACCCACGAACCGTCGCTGTACGGCGTCCAGCCCGGTGCGACGCCATTCGGGACCCAGGCGTTGCCGTAGCCCGGGATGTCGACCCAGTTCCCATACTGATTGAGGTCTGCCGTCCCGGTCATGTCGCTTGGGACATATTGCGATTGAGCGCTGGCGCCGGACGCGAGCATCTGATCGCGCTGATCACCCCACGCCTCGATATCGCTCTGCGCGACTTCGTCAATGTATTGGTACTGCGGATTATTTGCCGTTCCGGCGACGACCATCGTGCGGCCCGGATCGACTTCTTGGGTTCCCTGCGGCGTCACCACGGCAACGCTGCCGCTGCGCGCGGTTACCTGCGTGTTTCCGTCACTGGTTACGGTAACCAGATAGGAACCGGGCTCGGAAGGCTCAACGTCGACCGACGGCGTCTGCACTTGCACGTTGTCTTGGCCGCTTGCGAAGACGCGCACTTCGAGCGATCCCTCGGCAAGCTGGGTGACATCGTGGGCGCCGTCGAGTTGCGTGAAGCGCACCTGTGTATTGGCTCCGGCTCGGACGAGATTGTCTGCATCGAGCTGCACTTCAGCGTGTCCGTCGTTGCCCGTCGTAATATAGTCGCCGGCTACAACCGGCGCATTTTCGCTCGCCGCAGCTTGGTCGGCGGTGTCACCGTGTTTGAGCCCTACCTGACCATCGACGACCGATAAACGGGCGACGGCCGGCGGTGCGCCGGCTGCAGGCGAAACGGCGCCAGCATCATCCTGCTGAGCGCGAGCCGGCGCGACAGCGCCTGCAAAAGATGCCGCGAGCGTAGCGGCGAGAACAAGCGCGAACGGCGCGCGAATAATTGTAACGTGCATCCTGTGCACTCCCATCGGCGGTCTGCGTCTTTTTGCATCGTGTCAACGTCGCACACCTTTGGGAAGTCGCCGGCGCCGACGACATCTAATCTGATCCTTAACTTTGAGAATGCGTTGACTATTTGGTCTCGATGCGCTCGGCGCCGTCCCAAGCCACTCCGCCGCCCTTCATGACAGCAAGCGAGCAGCTATCGCGATAGTGCGCCGCCACCGTGTCGTTGGCATTCATTGCCGCCACCCGCTGAAATGTTGTCCCCGCACTCAAAAAGAGCGCCTCTCGGTATTGATTGACCGCACTGGCGAACAGATCGGTGCTATTGATCTTGTGCTGCTGCAATTCCGGCGCATCGTTGTCGAAACATTCGTAAATCTCGACGTTACGCGACTTGCCTTTGGCTTTGACGGCCCCCAAATGCCGCAAATGAAACCCGTGACCGGGCGGTAGCTTGTCTACTACCGGTTTGCCTACCAGCAGGGAGACCCCAAAGACTTTCGTGAGCCCCTCGATCCGCGCCGCAACGTTCACCGCATCCGCGATGACCGTCGTTTGCATACGGCTCTCTTCACCGATCGTTCCCAGAATGAGCTCGCCGCAGTGTAAGCCGATGCCGATGCGCACCGGCTCGTAGCCGGCCTTCTTGCGCCCCTGATTGTACTTGACGAGTTCGCGCTGCAGTTCGACGCCGGCGCGCAGCGCATCTGCAGGCTCACGCGGGAAGAGCGCCATGATCGCGTCTCCGATGTACTTGTCGATGAACCCGTGGTTGGCTCGCACAATCGGCGTCGCGCGTTTGAGGTATGAGTTGAGGAAATCGAAATTTTGTTGCGGCGTCATCGTTTCCGAAAGCCGCGTAAACTCCCGAATGTCCGAGAAAAACACCGTCATCTCGCGCTGCACGTGATCGCCCAAACGCACGTCGGCGATCGTCTTGCGCCCAAGATGCTCGAGAAATTCTTGCGGCACGAATTTGTTCGAAGCGCTCGAATACAGCTCAATCAGCGCCGTATCGTCAGGCTTTGCGGCGCGCAAGCGAATCGTAAACTCGCGCAAATTCTTGCGCTGCAAGCATAGCTCGATCCGCCGCGTGAGAATCAACGCGTTTGCCGCATCGAAGGGCGTCGCGATATAGTCCTCGGCTCCTCGCTGCAAGCAGGCTTGCACGCGATCGTTCGCCGTCGCCGGCGCGGTTACGATCACGGGAACGCGCGAGGTTTTGCCGTTTGCCGGTTGCGCCGCCCGCAGCACGTTGAACACGTCGTTGCTGGGCTGGATGAGATCCAGCAACACCAGATCAACGCTTCGTGAGGCAATTGCCTCGAGCGCCTCGACGACGCCGGTCACCGCAACCTGCGAGTGGCCCGCCCCGCGAAGGAGCGCCTCTAAAGTTCCGTTCTCGGCGGCGTTGCCGCCTACGCGAAGAATCCGTGCGGACTGCACCCATACACCTCCGGGGTGTAGCTTCATCTCTAACGAAGAAGGTTTCCCTCGTCTATTTGGACCCTGGACCAACATACCAGAAGCTTGCTTACAGGAGCTTTACAATTCTGACGGATCGCCAAGGCATCGGGCGCGCGCTCACCCCGCTCATGGCGTTGCTAGTTGTACTGGTGCTGGTCGGTCTTCCGCTTACCGTCTGGCTCAGTTTGCGGGAGATCACCAACGCGAGCCTCGAGCGGCAAGCCGCCAATCTTTCAACCGTTATCACCGGTATTCGCTCGTTTTACGCTACCGATGTCGTGGACCGCGTTCTTGCCGCGAACGGCCATGCGTTCGTCACCGCGCATTACCTCGAGCATCCCGGCGGCATTCCGATTCCCGCGAAGTTCTCGCTTGAACTCGGCCAAGTCATCGGAAATGATCAAGCGACCTACCGCTATCGATTCATCTCGCACTATCCCTTTCGCGGTACGCCCGCGCACCCGTTCAACGCCTTTGAAGATGCGGCCCTCGCCACGCTCGAACGCGACCCACACCAGGCGCTCACCAACGTAACGTGGACCGGGATGAGCTCGCAGGTGAGCTACGTGACCCCGATCATAATGCGCGCCGGGTGCGTCGCTTGCCACAACAGCAGTCCCGCCAGTCCCAAGCGCGATTGGAAGGTTGGCGATGTTCGCGGAATCCAAGAACTGATCGTAACCCAACCGGTAGCGTATGATCTCGGCGATTTTCGCTATCTGTTGATCTATCTTGTCTTTCTCGCGCTGGCGGGTTTTGGGGCGCTCGCCCTGCAGCGCCGACAGTCGAAAGCCCTTAGCGCAGCCTACGCCTCGCTATCCGCTATCTCGAAGAAGATCTCGCGCTACATCTCCCCGCAAATCTACGATGCAATCTTCAGCGGTAAGTCCGATGCCGAACTTGCCACCAAACGCAAGAAGCTCACCATCTTCTTCTCCGACATCAAGGACTTCACGGCGACCAGCGAGCGGCTTCAGGCCGAGCAACTTACCGAGCTGCTCAACGAATATTTCACCGAGATGGCGGCGATCGCGCTTGGCTATGGGGGGACGCTCGACAAATTCGTGGGTGACGCGATTCTCGTCTTTTTCGGCGACCCAGAGACGAGCGGTGAATCCGAGGACGCGATTGCGTGCGTGTTTATGGCGCTTGCGATGCAAGCGCGCCTGACCGAACTCAACGCTCGCTGGCGTGGGCAGGGCATTGAACATCCCTTCCAAGTGCGAATGGGCATCAATACCGGCTACTGCAACGTGGGCAATTTCGGGTCTGCGCAACGCATGGACTACACGATCATTGGCGCCGAAGCGAACCTTGCGGCGCGCCTCGAGTCGATCGCCGAACCCGGCACGATCGTCGTCAGCTACGAAACCTATGCGCTGGTCCGCGGAACCGTGCACGCCCACGCCCTCGAGCCCATTCGCGTAAAGGGAATTTCGCGCGACGTCGTACCCTACAAAATCGACGGTTACATCGACGGACCGGAGAGCCCGACCGTGTTCAGTGAACACGGCAGCGGAATCGAATTCTATCTCGACGTCCACGCCGTTGCGGACCCGCAGGCCGCCCGTGCGCTCCTGGAGGACGCGCTTCGAGCCCTCGATGAACGCCATCCGAATTAGCCCGGTCGTCCGCGAAGCGCTGGAGAGACGAGCGCCGGTCGTCGCGCTCGAGTCAACGATCCTTGCGCACGGCATGCCGTATCCGCGCAATCTCGAAACGGCGCTCGCGGTCGAAGGCGACGTACGCGCCGCCGGCGTGATCCCCGCAACGATCGCGGTACTCGATGGACAGATCTGCGTTGGATTGGACCCAGTGCAACTCGAGCGTGTGGCGACGGCGAACCACATGCTCAAGCTCAGCCGCGCCGACCTTGCCTACGCCGTCGCCAGCGGTGGCGACGGCGCTACAACGGTCGCGGCGACCATGTTTTGCGCGCACCGCGCCGGCATCGCTGTGTTCGCGACGGGCGGTATCGGTGGTGTGCATCGTGGTGCCGCGGATAGCATGGACGTCTCCGCCGACCTGAGCGAACTCGCGCGCACGCCGGTCATGGTGGTATGCGCGGGAGCAAAAGCCATACTCGACATTCCCAAAACACTTGAGGTGCTCGAAACGCTGGGCGTTCCCACGATCGTGTATCGAAGCGACGAGTTTCCTGCCTTCTGGAGCCGGCAGAGTGGCATCCCCGCGCCGCTACGCCGCGACAATCCCGCACAACTTGCCGCCATCTTTCGTTGCGCGCGGGAGCTTGAAATCGAAAGTGGGATGCTGGTCGCCAATCCGATTGAGGCCGAATTTGAGATCCCGCATGATACTCTGACAAACATCATCGAACGCGCGGTAGCCCAGGCGCGCGCTGAGCGTATCGCCGGGAAGGCGCTCACGCCTTGGTTGCTCAATCGCGTGCTTGCGTTGACGCAAGGGCGCAGCCTCGAAGCGAACATTGCATTGGTCCGCGCGAACGCGAGACTGGCTGCGGAAATTGTAAAAGAGCTGGTTTGACCTTGCGCACCTTTCGCTAGTTGTGCGGATCGGGCGGATCGGGCGCCTCACTCGCGTGCTGCGCGTAATCTCGCGCGTCAAAGTACCAGGCCGGTAGCGACGCTGGAAACACGAGGTCTTTGTAATCATAGTCGACGGTCTTTCCATCCCCGTCGTAGTTGCCGTAGACCACGCCGTGGATGTGCGTAATGACCGGAATTCCCTCGTACATGGAAAACTCAACAGTAAAAAGCACCGGATAGGGGTCGTGTCCCGGTTCGAAGAGCTTGTCGGTCGCAAGCAGTTTGCGCAGTTCCAGCGTCTTGGCATCGACCCACAGTTCACGCAAACGATTGCGCTCGGGCTCCCGTCGTGGAATAAGCGTAAGGTGCAGTTCATCGCCCTCGCGCTGCACGTTGGTGACGCGGTAGTCGAATTCGGCATGCACGCGCACTGTGGCGATCACCGGCGGAAGCGATACTTCGGGCGTTGGAACGAAGGTCGGCGGGTACGTGTGCAGCGGTGCCGGCTCGAACACATCGGCGGTAGGCGGCCCCGGGTCTGTCGCGGCGTTGAAAATCGGCCGATCGAAGGTCATCGGTCCGACGTCACCAAGGTCGCTGATTCTTCGACGCAGCGCAGCGTGATCGAGCGAACGATACCAGACGTGATCGGTGTAGCTGTTCACGTAGTCGGGATAACCGTAATTCGTCTGTTGCTTGCGAACGATCGTGTAGGTCTCAAAGGGCGGCGGAGGCCGATGCGTCCGGAATTGCGCGCGGATCGCCGCCAGCAAATCGTCGGGCGACGGCAAGGGCGTCGGTGCCACGGCGACGGTCGAACCGACCGCCGGCGCGGCAATGCCGGCAACCGCTAGCGTTAAAAGCGCGAGAAGGGCGACCCAAGGCAACCGTTTCATCCTGGTCATGGTATCGTTTACGTTCTTTGGGATTCCTGGGAAGTGATCCGCCAAGCGGGTCGAAGCGTTCTTTGAGCATGAACCGTTTGCGCGCAATCACTCTGACAACGTTGGCCCTCGTGGGGACGTTCCTTACCGCGGGCGTTGGGCCCGCACCCGCAGCGACCGAGCAGCACGTCGTGCTGGCCGGGGGCTGCTTCTGGGGCATGCAAGCCGTCTTTGAATCGGTGCGCGGCGTCACGCACGTTGTCGCGGGCTTCTCGGGCGGAGCCGCCGATACGGCGCACTACGAGATGGTCTCGACCGGCACGACCGGGCATGCAGAATCGGTCGACGTCACCTACGATCCTGCGAAGATCTCGTTCCAGCAATTGCTTGGGGTCTATTTTTTGGTCGCGACCGATCCGACCGAGCTCAATCGCCAAGGGCCCGATGACGGCACGCAATACCGATCCGAGATCTACTACACGGATGCGCAGCAGCGTGACCAGGCAAACGCATATATTGCCTCACTCACCAAGCGTCACGTCTACGCCGACCCGATTGTGACCAAGGTGGCCCCACTGACCGGATTCTATCCGGCCGAAGCCTACCATCAGGATTATTTGGTACACAATCCCGACAGTCCGTACATCGTCTACAACGATCTGCCCAAGCTGCGCGCGTTGCGCGAAAAATATCCGGCACTCGTCAACGAGAGCGCCGCGCCAATGAAGGTAGTGGCGAAGAACTGAGAAGCTTATCTTGGAGCGAGACGGATTGCGCCGTCTAGGCGAATCGTCTCGCCGTTGAGCATCTGATTCTCGAAAATGTGTCGCGCCAACGCCGCGTATTCGCGCGGCTGACCTAGTCGCGCCGGAAACGGCGTTTGCTTCCCAAGCGATTCACGCGCGGCTTCTGGTAACCCCGCGAGCATGGGCGTGTCGAAGATGCCCGGTGCGATGCTGCACACGCGAATCTGCGCTTGCGCAAATTCGCGCGCGAGCGGCAGGGTGAGGCCGACGATGCCGCCCTTGGACGCAGCATAGGCTACTTGGCCGACCTGTCCGTCGTAAGCTGCAACCGACGCGGTGCAGACAATCGCGCCGCGGTCGGCGCCCGGATCGACCGGCTGGGTCATCATCTGCGCGGCGGACAAGCGAATCACATTGAACGTTCCAATCAAGTTGACGGAGATCACTTTGGCAAAATGCGCGAGCGGCTGCGGCCCCTCTTTGCCCACGGCGCGTTCGGCCGTCGCGATGCCGGCGCAGTTGATAACTCCATGCAGTCCGCCGAACTGCGCCACCGCGAGGGCGATTGCGGCGCTCACTTGGGTCTCGTCGGTAACGTCGGTCTTGGCAAAGCGCACGCATGTTCCGAGCTCGCTCGCGAGTTGCGCTCCATGCTCGCCGATGTCGGCGATGACCAGGTTCGCCCCGGCAGCGGTGAATTCGCGCACGCACGCGGCGCCCAAACCGGAGCTCCCGCCGGTGACAAGAACCGTTTTCCCGGCGATATCCACGTAGGTTCGTCTCCTTTTTTGCCGCAGGTCAGCGAATTGCCGCCAGTGGCACGTCGTGGTGCTGCGCGAGTTCCTCCCACTCCTGCGCGGAGCGCGCAGCGAACGCCGCGCCAATGGTTTCCGCGTCGAGGCGCTCGATCCCCAACATTGCTTGCAGACGCTGTGCGAAGTGCGGTTCGAGCGCAGCGATAGCAACGTAGCCTTCACGCGCCGCATAGATATTGTAAACCGGCAATCCTCCGCCGAGCACGCCGCCCGCTCGCGTGAGTCCGTGCAGATACGGTTGCGCGAAGTCGCGCGCGACGTCGGTAATCGCAACAGTGGCAAAGCCCGCCTCCCCGGTTCGCTCCCGTTGCAACAGGAGCGCGAGGGAGACACTGGCGACGCGCTCCGCCGCGGCCATGTCGCCTACCAACACCCGCGGCAGCGCCGGCGGCGCGATCATCCCGGCGCGCGCTTGATACGTTAAATCATGTCCCGGACGATCGTCGTCGGGCGCTGCTTCCCCGATGAGCGCGACGCTACACAGCCGTGGATACCGCTGGTGCAGGGCCGGCCAATCGAGTTGCGCGTTTGCAAGCGATTGGGGACGCATCGCCGTGAGAACCAGATCGGCCTCATGCAAACGCTCGTCAACGAGCGCCTTCGCTTCGGGAGCGTGCAGGTCGAACTGCACGATCTCCATCCCGGCGACGATCTCCTCGTACCAAGCCGGCGCTGCAGCGGCCAGCGGATCGCCGCGCAGCGGCTCGATCTTCACCACGCTTGCGCCCAGCGCGCGAAGTCTCGCTGCCGCAAGCGGCCCGGGAAGATTCGCCGCGACTGCGACGACGCGCAGGCCTTGAAGTAGCAATTACGCGCGTCGCGCGGCGCGTGCGAGATAGAATGCCATCGGCAGCGCATAGAACACCGCGGTGCCAAGCAAATCTTCCCTGAAATTGCTGCTCCAAGTTGTGCCGGTCTTCGTCGAAACGATGAACGCCATCACCGCGGTCACGATGACACCCCATACGATTCCGGCGACGAGCCAGTTCCGCAGTTGGCCGATTGCGCTCACGATATACGCGTAAAGCACCGCCCACACGATCGAAATGACCGCATGCACCAACAATCCTACCCACCACGGACTTCCCGGCCCGGCGGCAGCGCTCGCCATGCCGGTCCACAGCGTGATCGGCGATATGTGATGCCAAAGAGAAAGGAACGCATCGACGACGATACCGCCAATGATCCCGGCGATCACCGCCGGGGCAAGAAGTGAAGCGGAACGAGCTCGCGCACTCATAGCTAAACCTCCAAGGACGTAGGGCAATCGCGAAGAGCGTGAGAACCTGCGAACCTCGTGTCGAAACGCCGTTCTCGGCGCCGCCTCTCGGGCGGCTGGCCTGCGCTCCTCCTCCTCTTTGTCATCGCATGCGCAGCCGGTTGGTACCTGCTTCGCCCGCTCCCGCACAACGGCGCGAGCGCACCGTCACAGCCGTCGGTCGCGCAAACCGCCTCGAGCGAAACGCCCGCCGCCGCTTCGAGTGAAACGGCAGCGCCCTCGCCGTCCCCGGTAACAAGCGCGACGCCGACGCTAACGCCAAACCCTCGCGGTCCCAAGATTGCGCTGATCGTGGACGATTGTGGTCAGTGGGTCGACATCGAGCGCGGCTACATCGCGCTGCCCGTACCGTTGACGCTCTCCGTGCTCCCGCACGTTCACGCCGGTGCGGAGATCGCGCAAGAAGCGCATGATGCGGGTAAGGGCGTAATGCTGCATCTCCCCATGGAGACGCTTTCGGGGATGTATCCCGGGCCGGGCGAAGTCAAAACCTCGATGACCGACGCGCAAATCGCCGCGCAAGTTCAAGACGATCTCGCGCAAGTGCCGCTTGCGCAAGGCGTCAACAATCATGAAGGCAGTAAGGCGAGCGCCGATCCGCGCGTGATGCACGACGTTATGCAGGTGCTTTCACAGCATGGCGGTCTCTTCTTCATCGATTCGCGCACCAACGCGGCATCGGTCGGCGCGCAGGAGGCGACCGCGGCCGGTATTCCGACCGCATCGCGCGACGTGTTTCTCGATAACCGTGCGGACGTCAACTACACCGAAGGACAGCTACGCGAAGCTGCGGCCATTGCGCTACGCACCGGTAGCGCGATCGCGATCGGTCATCCGCGCGCAACCACCCTCGAAGCGGTTCGCGCGATGATTCCGCAGTTGCAAGCGCAGGGAATTACGTTCGTCTTGGCCGGCAGTCTAACGCACTGACGAACAACCTGGACAAAATCAGGCTTGGAGGCCGAGCCAGCGTTCGGCCCAGCGCCCCAACGCATCGAGTGACTCTTGCAGTTCGGCACCCGCGCAAGTCAACTGATAAATGACCTTGACGGGAGAGCCCGGCTCGACGCGGCGGACGATCAGCTCCTCGTGTTCGAGTTCGCGCAGCCGCTCGGTCAACAAACGATCGGAGATTCCAGGGATTGCAGCGAGCAATTCGTTGAAGCGACGCGGCCCACCGAGCAAAACGCGAATGATCGCCCCGGTCCAGCGCCGGCCGATCAACTCGACTGCGCGATGAAAGCGCGGACAGAGGGCGCTTGGGGCGCTCTCCGAATGCGATTCTTCCGGTGCTGCGTGCGTTGACATCGATCGTTTCCTCGTGCTATCGTTTTTACAAACTTACCATAAGTATGTTACTAAGACAATATAAGGGCGGAGGTCTTCGACCATGGATGCAGCTTTGCTGTTCGTTCGCCTCGTCATCGGTTTAGCCATGGCAGCTCATGGTGTCCAGAAGCTCTTCGGCTGGCTGGGCGGGTACGGCCTGGCAGGCACCGGCGGCTTCTTTGAGGGGCTCGGGTTTCGGCCTGGGCGACTTTTTGCGTTCTTCGCCGGGCTGGGCGAGGCCGGCGGCGGGGTCCTCATCGTGCTCGGTCTCGGCGGCGCGCTTGGGCCGGCGACTATCGTGATGGTGATGTTGGTGGCAATCTTCGCGGTCCACATCAGCAAGGGGTTCTTTATCACCAACGGCGGCTGGGAACTCAATGCGGTGTACATCGCCTCGGCGGTCGCACTCGCCTACGTTGGATACGGCGCGTATTCGCTCGATAGCGCTCTCGGGTTCACCCTGCTCTCGACGGCGCAATCGGCGACGATTCTGATGATTGCCGCGATCGTACTTGCGGGCCTCAATATGCTCGCGCGGCGTCCTGCCCCTCAACAACCGAGCTAAGGCGACGCTAACCACGCGGTTATCGTCCCGACCAAACGCGGGTCGAGCGCGACGCGCGTTTCCAAATCGACACCGGCAGCCGCGTCGCTTTTCGAGATTTGCGCAAAAAGATGCGAGTCCCCCGAGAGTTCCACGTCGGAAAACGTCCTTGGGTGCGCCGCTTCTGCCGCCGCGATAAATGCGCGCAGGTCGTCGTCGGTAACGTTGGGATCGTTGGAACCGTGGACGAGCAGCATTGGCTGGCGCACCTGACGCACTTCGTCAACCGGATCGACGTCATTAAAGCTCTCGACGTACGCCGCTTTCTCGGCGGCCCGCAGTTGGCTCTGTTCCGCGGGCGAAACGTGCTCGCGAGCGATCTGGCGCTCGATCATCGCGGTGTAATTCATCGGTAACGGCGCAAGCATGATGATGCCGCGCACCGGCGCACCCGCTAGCGCGATCCCCATGACGAGCTCGCCACCCTCACTGTGACCCAGAAAATAGATTCGCTTTGCATCGATTCGCGATGCGTTTCCAACGAAAGCTACCGCGGCGACTCCGTCCGCAACAGGGTCGTCTCTAACAACTTTCATTAGCGGTACCGCGCTCGTGCTGGCTCCGGTACCGCGTTTGTCGTAGCGGAGCACCGCGTAGCCCCGCGCGTTGAGCGCATCGGCTAGTTCCGCGAAGATCGGATTGGGCCCGACCGTTTCGTTGCGGTCTGAAATCCCGCTGCCTTGCAGCAGAATCACACACGGAAATGGACCCACGCCGTCGGGATACGAGATCGTTCCTGCGAGAACGCTGCCGTCTTTTGACGTGAAGGTCACGTCGCGCGATCCGAAATGCGATGGCGGCGCGGTTGCGGTGGGCGCGACGGTCGGGACGGCGACCGTTTGCGTCGACGAATTGTGCGAGATGAGTCGCATCTGCAATCCGTGCGCTCCGTCGAAGCCTTGCATGACGAGCGTCGTCCGATCGTACCACAGCGTTTGCATCACGCCCTGGGCGCTCAAGGTTAGCGCTGCTGCGCTCGCGGACACGCCGGTCGGAGGGACCGCAGGCGAAAGTGCGATGGCGAACGGAATCACGCGCGGATACACCGTGGTGACGAAGGAAACGTCGGCTGAGCCCGAGGCCAGCGCCGCTGGAAGCACCACGAGCGCTTCGGCCAAGCCATCATCGACGAACGCACGCGAAGCGTGCGCGATGTCGAAGTGCATCTGCGCTGCGCCGCTAAAATCCACGCCACTCACGGTGGCAGCCGCACGGAGAACCGGCCTCCCTCCGACCGCGACGTCGAGCGATTTGAATTGTACGGGATCCTCGTAAACCGCGACGGTTGAGTAGGCCTGGCCGTTGATCGTCGCCGTTTCCGTGATCGTCGTGCCGCCGTCAGCGTGATTGACCACGATCTGCGAGGTGCCCAGCGACGTCCCCGCTAGGGAGATTGCATACACGTAGGTTCCCGTGGGCGGCGCGGCGACGGCTGCGAGAATCATCAAAGCAAGCATTCCCGACGTTATCGTGCAACCGGCCCAGGCTCCTTGGTCGTTTTGCACTACACTATGAACTATAAGACTATTGCCTTTTACGGGGCCGGCATGCTCGGTTCGGGGTTTGTCAAATCGCTGTGCCGCCAAGGCTACGAGGTCAACGTTTGGAATCGGTCGTTCGACAAGGCCGAGGCGCTCGAGGTTGTCGGCGCGCATGCGTTCCAAGATGCCGCGCAAGCCGCACATGGCGCAGACATCGTGCACCTCTGCGTACGCGATGAAGCCGCCGTCGATGCCATACTCGCTGCGGCGCTGCCCGGGATTGCTGCAAGGGCACCGATCGTCGATCACACGACCGTCGCCGTCGAGAGCGTTGCGCCGCGTGCGCAGCGTTTAAAGGAAGCCGGCTTCTCGTTCCTGCACGCGCCGGTCTTTATGGGCCCACCGCAGGCCGAGTCCGCGCAAGGCGTGATGCTCGCGTCGGGTCCGCAGAGTATTTTCGATGCGGTACGCGAGCATCTGGCAACGATGACCGGCAAGGTTCAGTATCTGGGCGAGCGCGTCGATCTCGCCGCAATCTACAAACTTATGGGCAATGCGATGATCCTCGCGGTCGTCGGCGGCCTCGCCGATATCTATACGATCGCGCAAGCGCAAGGACTCACACCGGCGCAAGCCTACGAACTGTTTTCGTTTTACAGCGTCGAAGGCCAAATAACCGGGCGGGGCAAGCGCATGGCAGAAGGTGAGTACACGCCGCTGTGGACGCTCGACATGGCCGAAAAAGACGCGCGCCTCATGCAAGCCGCGGCTAAAGGTACGCCAATTCCGGTTATCGATGCCGTCGACGGCGCGATGCGCGAGCGCATGGCACGTAATCTAGGCGATCGCGACCTCAGCGCACTTGCAATCCGATAGTTAACGCGGCGTCGGCGCGATAACCGGCAGCGGGGTGCGTCGCGGCAGCGGCGTTCCCGTCCATACCGGTCGCGGCGTCGGCGAAGAAATCGGCGTAAAAATGGACTGCGGTTGCGCCGAAGGGAGCGCGGCGTTGAAGGGTGTTGGACTCGAAAGAGGCAGATACTGCGCGTGGACTTCCAAGCGCCGCTGTACGTATTCAACACGCGCCCCTAGCGCGCGCAGCACGCTTGCGATAGGTACGTACACGTCGTCGAGCGCGCGCGGGTCACGTGGATTCAAACGAACGCGAACCTCTCGGGCGCCGCGTGCAATGACCAGGGTGTCGCCTTCGTACCACAGCCGGTAGGCAACGCGCGTCACGAACGGCTCCACGGGCGCGTACACGTGCCCACCGGAGAGGTAGGGCGCGTGGTACGCCCGCAGCGGGCGGCCATCGATGGCGACGGTTACCGCGGCCGCCGGTGGGAATAACATCACGGCGTAGCGATATACCGCATCCGATGGGACGACTCATCTCCAGCCTGCGCGAGGCTAGCCTCCGATTTTCGAAAGATGGTTGCGCCTTCTTGGCGCAAGCCGTCGCGTTCAATGCGATCTTCGCGCTCTTTCCGCTGGTCGTCCTGATTCTCGGACTTGCTTCGTACATTTTTCCGTTTGCGCAAGAACGCGTGCTCAACTTTCTGGGCACCTTCAGCCCGACGCTTCACCAGTTCGTTGCAGCCAACTTGGGCACGTATATCTATGGAAGCGGCATCTCCAGCATCATCGCGCTGATCTTCCTCGTGTGGTCCAGCAAGAATCTCTTTATGGGCTTGGCGTTTGCGCTCGACCGCGCGCTCGGCGTCCCCGAAGTTCGCCCATTTGTAAACAATCTCGCGCTTTCGATGATCATGTTGCCGGTGATGGCGCTGATCATGATGGTCGCGATGGCACTGCCGATCATCATTGCGATCGTCTTAGTTTTGGCGCAGGTTCCAGATCGCCAGTACCTCTCGCACATCGGTGCCTACGCTATCTCTTTGGCATTGGTGTTTGTCGTGACGATGGTACTCTATCGCTTCTTGCCCAACCGTCGCATCTCGTGGTCGTTCTCGCTTCCCGGCGCGATCCTCGTCGCGCTCTTGTGGCCCATCGTTCAGTTCGCGTTCACGCAATATACGCTGCATGTGAATTTCACGAAAATCTACGGTGCGCTTTCCGTGCCGCTTGCGTTATTGCTGTGGTTTTACGTAATCGGGTCGGTCTTCTTCTTCGGAGCGGAATTCTCGGCGGCGTGGCATGCCGATGATCCGCAAGAACTCTCGCGCGTCGACGCTGCATGACCCTCGTCTTCGTGCACGGCGCCGGCTGTACGGGCGAAGTCTTCGCCGCGCAGACCGCCGCCATCGACGATTCGGTCGCGCTGACGCTTCCCGGCCACACGACACCCGGCGAGCCCGCCAGTATCGAAGGGTTCGCCGATGCAGTGACCTCGCAGCTTCGGGCGCAAGAGCTCGATAACGTCATTCTGTGCGGCCACTCGATGGGCGGCGCGATTGCGCTCGAACTCGCGCTGCGTCGCGAGCCGCGCGTGCGCGCGATCGTGATGCTATCGTCAGGCGCGCGATTGCGGGTCGCACCGGCATTGTTCGAACAGATGGAACACGATTTCCAAGCCGCCGCGCGCGAGCTTCCACGGCACTTCTACGCCGAGCCGTCACCGGCGCAACTCGCCGCATCGACTCAGATGATGCTCGCGGTCGGCCAGGCACAAACGCTGCGCGATTTCCGCGCCTGCGACGCCTTCGATCGGATCGGCCGGCTCGGAGAGGTCACCCTTCCGCTGCTCGCCATGACCGGCGAGCGCGACGTGCTTACCCCGCCAAAATTCGCCGAGGCGCTGGCCGACCGGATACCAGGTGCTTCGGCGCGAATAGTGCCTCGAGCCGGGCATCTCGCAATGGCGGAACGCCCAGGTGATGTGAACGACGCGCTTCGCGCGTTCGTTAACCACGTAGATTCGTCGATCTAGCAAAGGAAGTGCCGTTGCGCCGTCACCTCGCTGTTGTCGTGCTTTTCGCAAGCGCGCTGTTGCTTGCAGCGACCTCCAAGCCGCTACCCACCCCTATACCCAAGGCGGCTCCGTCCGCATCGGCAACGCCGCCGGGCACGACCCAGCCCGTCCTGGTCGTCTATCCCTTCGAAGCGCCTTCGGATCTGGACCCCCGTTCCGGTACCTCCATCGCTCAGATCTATTCGCAGGTCATCATGCAGAGCGGCGGTGTGAGCGTGCTCGCGATTCCTTCGGGCATCAAGCGTGAGGACTACCAGAAGTACGCCCACGTGCTGCACGCCGACTACTACATCAGCGGGTACATCCAACCGATCGGCCAAGCCGCAGCCATCGTCACACAAGTCGTCGACGTATCCACCGACATCAGCGTCTACTCGACAACCACGCAAGTCACCGATGTTCAAGACGTCGCGTCGTCGGCGCTCAACGCACGTACGGTAATTCTCGAGGCGGCGGGCGTGATTCGCCCCGATTTTAGCACGTCGGGTTCGCCGGCGCCGGAATCCACCGCTACGTCGGGCACATCGGTGCCGATCAGCAACGTGCTGTCTGATTTATTCAAGGGCAAGCCGAAGGGCAAACTCACGCCTGCGCCCACCCCAACGCCGCTCAAACCCGCACGCGGCGTGATCGTCGCGCGCGTGACCGGCAACGCTCAGCCGAATGTCCTTACGGTTGCAACCGACGAGCTTTACCGCGGCATGAATGCGCACTACACGACGATAATGTCGAGCGTCGTTTCGGGCGACCTCACCAAGAGCGCCGATACGATCTGCGGGAAAAATCGCGACAACACCGTCGCCTCGGGCGTGCTAACAGTAACGCACGTCGGCGGATTCCGGGCGCACGACACCTACTCGTACACGCTCAATGTGTATGCGTGCTTCGGTGCGGTGCTCTACACCGACACCGAAAGCGACAACGACTACTCCCATGCGATCAAAGAAGCGGTCGAGAAGTATGCCTCCGACCACCCAGACAATTCTTGATGAAGCCCTGATTCAGGGAGACGTCACTCGCCATTGAGTAGGCCTATAGGGAGATCATCGACGATGATCTCCTTTTTTTTGGTATCGATGCTCCTAATGAAGGCGTGGACCATCGGCAATAAATGTCCGCCGACGACGAGCATGTCGCTCGACGGATAATGTTCGACGCGCTCGACGACGCCATACGATTTCCCGTCGGAGCCGACCACCGCGCAGCCGACCAAATCGACATCGAGATGCTCTCCGGGTTCGACGTCGAGCGCCTCGCGAGGTGCAAAAAACGTCGCGCCGACAAATCGCTCCGCGCTGGTGGCATCCGACACGCCGTCAAGGACGATGAGCAGCCGGCCCTTGTGTTCGCGCACGCTTGCGATCGTTACGTCTTTGCTCTGCCCGTCAGCGACGCAGCGCAACCGCACGCCGCCCGAAAAGACGGCGCGACCCGCACTGGTCGGGTCGCACTTGAGTTCACCGCGAAGACCAAAGACGCCGGCGATGCGGCCGATCGGCAAGTCACTCTTCGGCGTCGCCGGTGCCCTCGTCAGCCTGCTGCGGCTTCTTCCGCGTCAAGAATGTCGACCGAGACGCGCCCTTCCGCGGTCGCGCGCACGATTGTCCGCAGCGCTTGCGCAACGCGGCCGCTCCGGCCGATCACTTTGCCCAAGTCCTCGGGATCGACGACAAGCTCGATTACGGGCTTGCCCTCTTCGTCGGTAAAGAGTTCAACGCTCGACGCTTCGGGCTTTGCCACGAGCTTCTTGGCGAGGAGATCGAGCAATGCGGTCGCCCGGCGCAACGACGCCCATGGATCGGACGGTTGCCGATCGCGGTGCTCGCGACGCGGTTGATAGTCACCACCCCCGCTGCGACGCCGCGGCGGGCGCTCAGCGCGCGGCGGACGAGCGTCTTCGGGCTCGACATCATCGATGACCGTTTCGTTTGAAGCGATCTTCCGCGCGGGAAGCGACGAACGACGCTCGGCTTCATCGGCGCCTTCGCCGAAGAGGCCAAACTCGTCATCGAAGGCCGACATTACTCTTTTCCTTTACGCGGAGCGCGTTTGGTCGTCGGAATCGGACCACGCTCCATGATGCCCTTCTCAGCGAAGAGGCGGCGAACTGTTTCCGTCGGCTGCGCGCCCTTGGCCAGCCATTCCTTCGCCTTTTCCGCGTTCACTTCGAGCGTCTTGGGCTCGGTGCGCGGGTTGTAGTGCCCAAGAATTTCGATGAAGCGGCCATCACGCGGCGAGCGCGAATCCGCGACCACGAATCGGTAGGTCGGTTGTTTCTTTGCGCCCATGCGGCGCAGTCTGATTTTCACCATGGTGTCTTAGTACGTGTCTTTCTGCGTGTTGTGGTTAGCGAAGCATCCCCGCCGGTAGCCGCGGACGCTTACCGCCCTTGGCTCCGCCCAGTTGCTTCATCATCTTTTGCGCGCCTTCGAAGTTCTTGATCAGCTTGTTCACGTCGCTGACCGCAGTTCCTGATCCAAAGGCGATCCGCTTGCGGCGCGACCCATTGAGGATCGACGGGTTGCGCCGCTCCGCGCGCGTCATCGAGCAGATGATCGCTTCAACGCGGTTCAAATCTTTTTCGGGAATATCGAAGTCTTTCGGCAACGCTCGCGAGAGGCCCGGAATCATCTTCATGATGTCCGTCATCGAGCCGAGCTTCTTCATTTGACGCATTTGTTCGAGGAAGTCATCCAGCGTGAAGCTGCTCTTGCGCAGCTTTTCCTCGAGCTGCTTTGCTTGCGTCTCTGAATACAGGCTCTGCGTCTTCTCAATCAAGGTGAGCACGTCGCCCATGCCGAGAATTCGCGACGCGAGACGATCGGGATAGAACGTCTCCAGAGCCGAGAGCTTTTCGCCGACACCGACGAACTTGATCGGCGCACCGGTTTCGCTAAAGATCGAGAGCGCTGCGCCTCCGCGCGTATCGCCGTCCATCTTGGTCAGAATGACGCCGGTGATGCCCAGTCGATCGTTGAAGCCCTTGGCAACGTTCGTCGCCTCCTGCCCCGTCATCGCGTCGGCGACGAAGAGAATCTCTTTGGGCGAAACGGCGGCTTTGATGCGCTCGAGTTCGCCCATCAAAGCGTCGTCGATCTGCAGCCGGCCCGCGGTATCAATGATCACCGTCGAGAGCCCCAGCCGCCGAGCCTCGTTCACACCGTCGCGCGCGATCTTCACCGGATCGCCGGTGCCGGCTTCATACACCGGCAGGTCGACCTGTTTGCCGAGCGTCTGCAATTGCGCGATGGCAGCGGGACGATAGACGTCGGCTGCGACCAGCAGCGAACGCCGTCCCTGTTCTTTTAACCGTAGGGCGAGTTTGCCGGCCTGCGTGGTCTTACCCGAACCTTGCAGCCCGACCAGCATGATCACGGACGGCGGCGCATCGCTGAACGTAAGGCGCGCCGCAGCTCCGCCCAGAAGTTCGACCAACTCGTCGTGAACGATCTTGACGATCGTTTGCGCGGGCGTCAGCGACTCGAGGACGTTTTGCCCGATGGCCTGCTCTTTGACACGCGCCACGAATTGCTTGGCCGCGGCCAAAGAGACGTCGGCCTCGAGCAACGCGACGCGCACTTCGCGCATCGCCTCGTTGACATCGCTTTCGCTGAGTTTACCGCGCCCGGTCAGGCGCGAGAAAATCGCGCCGAGCCGATCGCTGAGTTGATCGAGCATGAGGTGTCTTTACGTCGCTCCTGCAGTGGCCTGATCGATGCGCGCGACGGCGTCGCCGACGGTCTTGATCTTTTCGGCTTCTTCGTCGGGAATGTCGATGTTGAACTCGGTCTCGAACGCCATGACCAACTCGACCTGATCGAGCGAGTCGGCGCCAAGGTCATCGGTAATGGACGCTTCCGGCGTGACTTCGGATTCGTCGACGCCGAGTTGCTCGACGATGATCTTCTTGACTTTGTCGAACGTGGACATTACGGCTCCTTATTATCTGTGACAGTGTATCCCCGTCGTGGGGAAATTTACATGACCATGCCGCCGTCGACCACGATGGTCTGACCGGTGACATAGGCGGCGGCATCCGAGCAGAGGAACGCGACGACACCGGCGACATCTTGAGGCGTCCCGACTCTCCCTAGCGCGGACTGGTCGATTTGGGCCTTCAGGGCCATCTTGGCTGCGTCGGGCAATTTTTCAGTCATGGCGGTCTGGATAAATCCCGGCGCGACGGCGTTGACTCTTATGTTCCGTGAACCCAACTCCTTTGCCGCCGACTTGCCCAGCGCCAACAACCCGGCTTTGGTAGCCGCGTACGCTGCCTGGCCGGCGTTCCCGGTGAGCCCAACGATGCTTGAGACCAGCACAATGGAGCCGGCCCGCTGCTTCATCATCGGCTTTGCTACCGCACCGCACAAATAGAAGGCCGACTTCAGATTGACCGCCAGCAATTGATCGATCGTCTCCACTTTGAGGCGCATGAGCAGCCCGTCGATCGACTGACCCGCGTTGGCGATCGCAAAATCGATCCGCCCAAAGCGCTCCAGCGTTGCCGCCACGGCACCTTCGACGGCTGCCGCGTCGGCAACGTCGGCGATGAGGACTTCGGCCGTCGCTCCGGGGCGAACCGCAGCGCACTCGCCCGCGGTTTCATCCAACGCTGCGCGATCGCGTCCGATCAGCGCAACGTCGGCGCCGTAGCGGCACAGCTCAACAGCGATGGCGCGTCCGATGCCACGGCTCGCGCCGGTAATCAGCGCGACCTTATTGTCGAAGCTAAGCATTGATCTTCAGCTTCTGTATCCCGGCATAGTCGCTGACGACAGCAACGTCGGGAGCGTTCGGCAAGCGCTTCATCAGTGGGCCAAGGACCGGGCTCGCGCCGCACTCGATCACGAGATCGAGCCCATAGCTGACCAGCCTCTCCGCGGTCTCGTGCCAACGCACTTCGTTGGTGACGGAAAGCACGAGGTTCTTCTTGATCGTCGCGACGTCCCGATAGGGCTGCGCATCGACGTTTGATATAACATCGAATCGCGGCATGGTGAACGGCGCTTCTTCGACGACATGGGTAAAATGTTGGAGCGCGGGCTCCATCAGCGCCGAGTGCCACGCCCCCGAGACGTTGAGCGGGACGACCCGCTTTGCGCCGGCAGCCAGGAGCGCGTCGCCCGCAGCTTGCACGGCGAGCAGGTCGCCGCTGATCACAATCTGCGACGGCGAGTTGAAATTGGCGAGTTGAACGCGCCCGCCGGTCTGCTCGCGCACCGCATCGACGACTGTGCGAATCGCTTCGGCATCCATGCCAAGGACTGCCGACATGCCACCCGCTGCAAGTTCGGCAGCGCGTTGCATCGCGATTCCGCGCGCATTAACGACGCGCAGCGCATCTTCAAAGCTGATGGCTTGCGCGGCGTACAAACTACAATACTCTGCGAAGGAGTGGCCGGCACTGACAATCAGTGATTCGAACGGAAGCTCGAGCGCCGCAAAGATCGCAACGTTCGATGCGAAGATCGCCGGCTGACTGTACTGCGTTTCGCGCAGGCGCTCTTCGGGGCCGTCGCGCTGCAGCCCGAGCAGATCGTAGCCCAGCACGGTTTGTGCCATGTCGAACAGATCCGAAGCCGCAGTCGAGTGCTTCGCGACATCGGCACCCATGCCAAGCGTTTGCGAACCTTGCCCAGGAAAAACGACGCCGATGCGCGCCACTAGGCTACCCACTTCCACACCACGGCGCCCCACGAGAGACCTCCGCCGAATCCGACGAAGACGATGATATCGTTGGGTTTGACTCTGCCGTCGCCAACGGCTTCCGAGAGCGCAATCGGAATCGAAGCGGCCGACGTGTTGCCGTATTCTTGAATGTTCACCACGCAACGCTCGGGCGGGATCTCCAGGTACTTCATCGCCGCGTCGATGATACGCTTATTCGCCTGATGCGGAATCAGGACGTCGACGTCGCCCTTCGTCAAGTGCGCCTTCTCGAGCGCGCGATCGGTGGCCGCGATCATCTTGGTGACGGCGAATTTGAAAACTTCGCGACCTTCCATATGAATGCGATCGGCCTTGCGATCCAACGCGGCGTGGGAGACAGGCACGCGCGAACCACCAGTCTCGACCCGTAGCAACTCGGGCCGGCTGCCGTCGCTGCCCAGTTCTGAGGCAAGAAACGAATCTTCTTCACTCGCCTCGAGCACGACGGCGCCGGCACCGTCGCCGAAAAGAATCGCTGTTCCGCGGTCTTCGCGATTGACCAGCTTCGAGAGTGTTTCAGCGCCGATGAGGACCACGCGCCGGTACACACCCGAACGAATCAATGACGATGCGACCGTAAGGCCGTAGATGAAGCCGCTGCACGCGATTTCCATGTCGAACGCGGGTTTGTCGTGAGCACCGAGCTTGGAGGCCACGATGCAGGCAGTGGCCGGAAAGAGAAAGTCCGGGTAGACGGTGCAGACAATGTAGGCGTCGATGTCGTCGGGCTGCAGGCCGGCGTTTGCGAGCGCGTTGCGCGCCGCCGCCAATGCCAAATCGCTGGTCGCTTCGCTCTCTGAAGTCCAGTGACGGCGTTTCATCCCCGTACGTGTCGTGATCCACTCGTCAGACGTATCGAGCCACTGCTCCAAATCATGGTTGTCCACGATCCGTTCGGGCGCGTAGTGCCCGACGCCGACGATCTTTACCCCGGTCACGAGGTTATTGCTTAGTCGTGATCGTGACCGGTGTGTTCGTCGCGGACCTCGACGACCTGACGGCCATCGTACGTACCGCAATGACCGCACACGAAGTGCGGGCGCTTGGGCTGGTGACACTGGGGGCATTCCACGGCCGTAACCGCGTTCAATTTCCAGTTCGCCGCGCGACGGCTGCGCGTTTTACTGCGCGGCGTCTTCCACTTTAGATTTGCCACTTGAGTTTTTCGTCTCCGTTAATAAGGTATGCCTTGGCAGCTCTCGCTGCAGCGCAGCCCCATCGGCATTTCGCTCAGCACCAACTGTTGAGCCAGGTCCGCGACGTCCAGCCGGCTCCCGGTCAGAACGTTGGTCTCGCCGAATGGGTCATCGTCACGCCCGGTATTCGGATCAAACCGCTCGTCGACGTCGGCGTGCACCGGCACATCGACCTCTTCCAAACACGAGTCGCACGCGCCACGAGCTTCGACGTCCACCGTGCCTACTATATGAAGTAGGCGATCGGCGTAGCGCAATTCCAAGTGCACCTGGGCCGGAGTCGGAAACGAGAACCCCTCGAATTCCTCGATCGGCACCTCGTCGTCGACCAGCATAAGCTGCCGGCCGCCCCCGAGGAGCCCACTGATATCGACCTTGTGCGAACGAGCCATGGCGTGTAATGCGACCTGTCGTAGATTGGGGGCCCCCCGTGCGGTGAGCCCCCTTTAACGACTTGGAGATTGTAGAGCCCCTCAGGGGTCTTGTCAAACACCAGGGTCCGCGGGATGGAGAGGCAGCATGAACCCTCTCGGCTCCTTGGCCACCCGGCTCGCCACGCAAGGCGTCAACTTCGCCCCCGAAATCGCGAGCGCGGCGCGGAAGTACGGCCTCGATCCCGAGCTCCTGGCGGCTGTCGCCGCACAAGAGACGGGCGGGCCAGGGGCCAACGGCGGCCACAACGAGGTGGGCGACGGCGGTCACGGCCGTGGGCTCTTCCAAATCGACGATCGCTGGCACGACTTCGCCAAAACCGGCGCGGCGATGGATCCCGCGCAAAACGCCGACTACGCCGCCGGCATGCTTTCAGGATTGCTCAAGCGCTATGGCGGCAACCTGAAAGCCGCGCTCTCGGCGTATAACTCCGGTAGTCCGGGCGGCAAAGGCACGAGCACAACGTGGGGCGACGGTCAGACGCTCGACTACGCCGATTCCGTGATGCGGCACTACCAGCAACTCGGTGGGAGCGGCGACGGGACCGATCGCCTTGCACAAACAGCCCAGCAACTGCCGCAGCTCGTTGCCCTGCAGTCGCAACTGCAATCCTCGCCGCACGCTCCACGGGCACATCATCATCACCATCGCTGGCGCTCGGCTGAGGGTCTCGATCCCACCGGACACGGTTCGAATCAACACCTGTCCTACGACACCTATATCAACGGAGACAACAACCCATGAGCTTCAATATCGGCAGCGCTCTCGTCGGAGGCGTCGAGGGCTTACTAACGGGCGGCCCGGTTGGCGCTGCGGCCGGTGCAATCGCCGGCGGCTGCCAAGGTGGATCGTCTGCAGCATCATCGACCTCGGGTCTCGATCCCAGCTCGCTCGAAAGCGCGCTGAGCCAACAGTCCAGCGCCTTCACCAATATCAACACGCTCTCGTCGTACGCACAATCGCAACCGCAGAGTGACAATCTGCTTGCGAGCCTCATCGACGGCGACGACAGCGGCAGCTAAGGAGAACGCAATATGGGCTTTCTCATGCCAATGCTCGAAGCAGCAGCCCCCTCGATCGTGGGAAGTCTCGCCGGCGGAGCAGCGTCAAGCGCCCTCGGTAATGGATTGAGCGGCCTTTCCGAAGGCGCGATGGGCGGCTCGAACGCGAGCCTCTCCGGAATGCTCAGCGCTAATAGCGCCTTCAACACCGGTTTGATGGGGCAAGAGATGGGCGCGCAAGATCAACTCGATCTGCAAGCCACGATGTTTGATGAAGCAATGGATCAACAGTCCGAGAACATGCGGGAGATCAATTCGCTTCGCGATGCGCAAATGGCACAGCGCAAAGCCGACGACGGCATCACGAAGAAGTTCATCGAAAGCATCGGCGAGTGATCGACGGCCTCATGCCTGTGGCGCGCGCACCACGCGCGCCGCAGCTCAGGCTCGCCGCCGATCCGGCGACCGGGGCCGCTGCATCGGCTCCCGATGACGCGAGCGCTCAAGAACACACCCTCGCCTTAGCCAAGGTAGCCTTTGACTATGAGATAGCGGAACAGGCCGAGATGGAACGCGAGCGCGCGGCGCTCGAAGCGTTGCTGCTGGCCAACCTCAAAGACGAAGACGACGTGATGAAAAAGTGGATCGCTATGATCGCCTAAGCGGTCACCCCTGGGGTCAGCAGTGTCGCCCTGAGGTGCGAGCGCCGTGAGCCTCGAAGGGTATTGTAAGCCTATGCTATACTTCTGACTTGTGCCCCCGACGGGCCATTAGCTCAGCTGGTTAGAGCGCATGCTTGATAAGCATGAGGTCCCTGGTTCGATCCCAGGATGGCCCACCAATTGCAAAAGCCCCGCGATTGCGGGGCCTTTCATTTTGTCTACGGCGACGCGCTCGGTGACGGCGACGCGCTCTGCGACATCGGCATCTTTCCCGGATCGGGAGTGGGTTCGTATTTCGGATCGAGTTGCGCGGGCGCGCTGCCGTCGGGCACGGTCGTCGCACCGCTGTTCGCGAGCGTCACCAGGTGAAAGTCGCTACCCTCTCTGAGCAGCACGTCGTCACCCTTCTTCGCCCCGAGACAAATCAAGCCGCAGAAAATATACTGCGCCGCCGCGTTACCGTTGTGCTCCTTGACGACGACCGCGTCGCTAATCTCTCCGGGGACGCTTACGAGCAGCTCACCGCCGCCCGGTTCGGTCAAGCTC
>CAWHWQ010000004.1:0-270701 GCA_963833095.1 Vulcanimicrobiota bacterium
ATTTGCCTGGAACGGAACCGCTGCCGTCTTATTGATTTGGCATGAATATATCTTGGAACGATCTAGGTAACGCTCAGAAGGCCGGGGATTACCCATTCCGAGACGGGACAATCACGGTCACTTTTGCAGAGATAGCTGCATGGCATGAGAACCCGACGGCCAAATTCCAGTTGATGCGCAAACATCCTATTCAAGGACCGGTTAAATATGTGCTTGGCAAGCAAACCGACGAAAAATCTAAACCTGCAAGATCAGCTTATCTACCAAAGCAGCAACGGCGATTCGTGGCATTAACTACCAACGATCCGGCTACGGAGCTCAAGCCGTGCTGCACCGCCCAAACCCTCAATCAGGGGGCCGACCATCCTACACCGCGATCAGCGAATTTCTCGCCCAGGGAGCGAGCGGCCCGGAGCACCAATCACTGCGGCGCATGTTGCAAGCGGAGCCTCGCCAACCTGAGTAGAGGCCGAAGATCTTGCTTACGGTCACACCTTCCCTTTGCTACGGATGACGGTTTGCGATCACGCGCCATCACGATTTTCGGTATCCTGATTTCCGGCGATGAGCGAAGCAATAATGATGATTTTCCCGAGGCGGTAAATCGGCCAATCAGGAGGTGGGAAACAGCCTGTCTGTAGGCTTGTCCAAATGCTTGTCCACGACCTGGCGCCAGCGGCATCATCAAACGTCGTAGAGATTTCAGCCGTTCAATAATTACTTCAAAAAACGCCAGTAGATTCGCCTTGTTTGGCACCCGGGCCGGCCTCCACAGCAAACGTCAACCTCGAACTCCATGGTTGAAACCACACGGTGACTTTGAGGCCACTTTTCGGGCAACCCTCGATCTGGCGCAGGTCTTGGAGAATCATTGCTGCCAATTCTTCGGCGGTCTTCTTTTGTTTGACCGCAATCGCAGGCTCCGGATGTTCAGCTGTCAGATCGGTCACTTCATCGATCCTTTCGCCTTCGGCCGATCGCACGCACCTCTCGAAACTCTTCGGGCCCTTTGGTGAGCGGCGCCGGCGCTGGGCATGTTCCTCCGGATGGGCCGCGGGATCGCCCATTTGTCGATCGCATTTGCGGCGAGCTCGCGGCGCGCAACATCCGTCGGTTTTGCTTGCGACCCCGGGCTGGCGTCTTCACGGTGAGCCCGATCTCGACCAGGCGGCGGATGGCCTCGGGGCGGGACGGTTTAAGCTTCTGCTTAGCACTCCAACCATCTAAGGCCTCAAACTGGAGAAGGGTCCAAGCGGACCATAACGCCTTCACGGCGCCCACCTGTCGGGGGTCGACCTCGTCCTCTCTTTTTTGGGGTATCCGCAATTGACTTTGGCATTAATATAGGGTATCCCAAAAGCAAGCCGAGGGGAAGCGTCAACTTCCGCCCCGGCTCTAACCCAAGCCAGAGGAGTTCAATCGATGGCCCAGGCTACCAACGTTTCTACCATATCCCCATCCCGCTTTCACAATCTTGCCGACCCGGCGCTTGCCGATGCGCTCGGTCATGCCGATGCCGTGCTGAAGGGCGCGGAGGCCGAATGCAAGCTGCTCAAGGACGAATTTAAGCGCCGGGGCCTCGTTGAGGTCGCGGGCGGCCAATTCACATTCACAGCCACCGAACAGATCGCTGGTCGGCTCGATACCAAGGCCGTGAAGGAATATCTCGGCGAATCTTATCACCGCTTCGAAAATACGGTCATCTCGACCGTCATTCGCATCAAGTCGGTGCAGCGGATCACGAGCGCCGCATAGCGATCCCGGAGTGTCCTTCATAGCTCGCGGTCCCACACTGCGAGCACCCTTATTTTTCAAAATTCGACGGAGACAGCAATGTCGATCCCATCTGTGTCAATCGGCGTTCAAATTTGACCCCGTATCGGCGTCCAATTTTGACCCCTTTGAGCGGCGGGTTTTGACAGTAGCGCTCGCCTCGTCGGAGCTGGCCGGGGTTGCGGAGACGTGGCGAGCGCGGGTTGCGTGATCGTCGTCGCGGCTTTTGAAGCGCCAACTGTCGTTGCCGGTTTCCACGATATCGCAATGGTGAGTCAGGCGGTCGAGCAGCGCGGTGGTCATCTTGGCATCACCGAACACGCTGGGCCATTCACCGAAGGCAAGATTGGTGGTGACGACGATGGATGTGCGCTCGTAAAGCCGACTGACGAGATGGAACAGAAGCTGGCCGCCGGACTGAGCGAACGGTAGGTAACCGAGTTCGTCGAGGACGATGAAGTCCATTCGGGTCAAATGCTCGGCGATCCGCCCCTGCCGTCCGTTGCGCGTCTCGATCTCCAGACGGTTGACGAGGTCGACCACGTTGTAAAAGCGGCCGCGCGCGCCGGACCTGATGCAGCTTCTGGCGATTGCGATGGCCATATGTGTTTTGCCGGTGCCGGTACCTCCGACCAGGACGGCGTTACGTTGCTGGGCGATGAAGCCGCCGCCGGCGAGATCATTGACCAGCGTCTGGTTGATGGGTGTGCCTTCGAACTGGAAGTCCTCAAGATCCTTGGCCAGCGGCAGTTTGGCGATGGTGAGCTGGTACCTGATCGAGCGGGCTTGCTTCTCATTGATCTCGGCGTTGAGCAGATCGCCAACAATGCGTTGAGGTTCGTGCTGGCGTTTGACAGCGGTCGCCATGATCTCGTCGAAGGCGGCCTTCATGCCGTAGAGCTTGAGCTCGCCCATGAGGTCGAACAGTTGAGTACGTTCCATCAGATGGTTCTCCTGAGGTTGTCGTAACGGGCACAGTCAGCGATCGGCGCGTGACGCAATGTCAGCGAAGCCGGTGTGGCGATGTTGGCCGGCGGCGCAGGATCACGCTGGCGGGCCAGGATGTTGAGCACGACATCGGCGGAATGAACGCCGTGAGCGATCGCCTCGGCGCAGGCTGCTTCGACGGCCGGCAAGCCGTCGGTCAGAACCGCGTTGAGGATGTCGACCATCTGCCGATTGCCATCGTCGGCACCGACGAGCTTGCGCCGTACACGTTCGATCGCGGCCGGCAGCACCCAGTCCTTGAAGGGAGCGCCGTTGCGCAGGGCACCGGGTTTGCGAGCCAGCACCGGCACGTAATGCCAGGGATCGTAGACGGTATCGCCGCGGCTGAACGAGCGAGCATGCTCAGCAACGATGCGTCCGTCCTGGCGGATCACAATGCGGTCGGCGTAGGCATGGACTTCGACAGGCCGTCCGACGGCACTCGCCGCGACCGAGTATCTATTGTTGTCGAAGCGCACCAAGCAGGTCTTCGAGACTGATGCCGGCACTGCGTGGAATCCGTCGAACCGGCCGGCATAGGGAACGAGCTTCGGTCGCTCGGCTTCGAACACCTCCCAGAGCGTCTGTTCGGTCAGTTCCGGATGGGGGTGAGCCTTGGCGTAAGCGATGCACTTATCCAGCAGCCATGCGTTCAGCTCATTCAGGGTTTTGAACCGCAGCCGTGGCGTGAAGAATCGTTCGCGAACCAGCCCGACCTGGTTCTCGACCTGACCCTTCTCCCAGCCCGACGCCGGCGTGCAGGCAACCGGATCGACCAGGTAGTGACTGCACATCTGCATGAAGCGGCGATTGTAGAGACGTCCTTTGCCGACGAAGATCGTCTCCACGGCGGTCTTCATGTTGTCGTAGATGCCGCGCACGCAGGTGCCCTTGAACAGAGCGAATGCCCGGTCGTGGGCATCGAACACCATCTCCTGTGTCTCGCGCGGATAGCACCGCACGAACAGCATCCGGCTGTGGCAGAGTCGGACATGGGCGGCCTTCACCATCACCGTTACGCCATTGAGCAGAACGACTTCATGGCTCCAGTCGAACTGATAGGCTTCTCCCGGCGCAAAGCTCAGCGGGACGTAGGCTGCAGCCGTGGATTCCCCACGCTCCTTGCTCCACCGTCTGGCGTAACGCCGTACGGCGTCGTAACCGCCGTCATAGCCCCGCGCACGCAGCTCTTCGAAGATCCGGATCAATGTCAGTTGCTCGCGAGCGGACTTGGCCGCGTTCCCTGCCAGCAATCCGTCGAGTTCTGCTGCCCATCGTCCCAGCTTCGGCCGCGGTTGGACAACACGCTCGTACTCGAATGAGGTCTCGCCCGACCTCAGCACCTTCCGGACCGTGTTCCGCGACACCTTCAGGTCACGGGCGATCTCCTTGATCGTCTTGCCCTTGATGAAGTGCTCGCGCCGTATCCGGGCAATCGTCTCCACGATCAGCATCCCCGACCACCTGCTTCATGACAAAGCAGGCAGCGCAACAGACCAATCTATAGGGGGTCAATTTTGGACGCCGATCCCCCGGCTTAGGGGGTCAATATTGCAGACGATGACGTAATTGCGGTCGGCGTTCGCGGTACGGAACATCCGCTATCTTCAAGCCTTCCTGCAATCTAACGAATCGGAGGGGACCGTGAAGCAATATGTTGGGTTGGATGTCTCGCAAAAAGAAACCTCAGTATGTGTGGTCGACGAAGTGGGTCAGGTCTTGTTCGAAGGAAGGGCCAAGTCCGACCCAGGGGCACTCGCGGCATTGCTTCGCAAGCGGGCGCCACAAGCGGAGCGCATCGGATTTGAGACTGGGGCGATGGCGAGTTGGCTATGGCATGAACTTCGTCGGGTCGATCTCCCGGTGGTTTGCATCGACGCGCGGCACGCCCACGCGGCTTTATCCGTACGCATGAATAAAAGCGATCAGAATGATGCTCGAGGCCTGGCCGAACTGGTGCGAGTTGGCTGGTATCGGGAAGTCAAGGTCAAGAGCGAGGAAAGTCAGAAGATCCGCGCGATACTCGTCGCGCGATCCCGGCTCGTGTCCATGCGCCGAGACATCGAGAACCAAGTCCGGAGTTTGATCAAAGAATACGGCTTGCTGTTCCCGCGCGCGATCGGCCAGCAGTTCCGCAACCAGGTCAGCGAGCTATTGGGCGACGATCATCCACTCCTCAGCGTGATATCGCCGCTCCTGTTGATCCATGAGCATATCTGTCAGCAGCAGAACAAGTTCGACGACGAAGTTCGCCAGTTGGCGAAGGCGGATGAGACGACGCGCCGCCTGATGACGGTTCCCGGTGTCGGCGTGGTGACCGCCTTGACCTTCCGCCATACAATCGATGACCCGTCGCGCTTCCGATCGGCATCGAGCGTCGGCGCCTATCTTGGCCTCACACCTCGGCGCAACCAATCTGGCGAAACTGACATCAATGGCAAGATATCACGATGGGGCGACCGGCTTCTCCGAACTTACCTGTTTGAGGCCGCGACCGTCCTGCTTTATCGGACAAAGAAGTGGTCTTCTCTTAAGGCCTGGGGCATGAAGCTCGCCAAGCGGATCGGCATGAGGAAGGCGAAGGTCGCCATCGCCCGAAAGATCGCCGTGATTCTTCACTGCATCTGGGTCGACGGCACATCATTCGACTGGGGTCTGGCGAAGCCGGCCTGACGATTTTGTAAGTTCCTGGTCCGGTCCGCCGGACTGGCGATGTCCCGCTGGGACGGTGTTGTGGCGACCTCGTTCATTCGGCTGGTGGCGGCTTGACCGTACTCCGCTGCAAACGTTGAGGCGCCCGACCCGGACATCATCATGAGGCGCTGCGCGACCTCGGAAAGGACCATGACCCCAGCGAAGACATCAACCGGTCTCACGATGCCGGCCGGCACACCATGATCAGCCGCGCTCGCGCCGTCTCCGCAACCCCGACCAGCTCCGACGGCGCGAGCGCTACCGCTTGCCGTCGGAGAGTTCAAAAAGGTAAGCTTGACAACAAATCCGCAATTAAAGGGCCGAATGACAGGCTGTTCTAAAATCAGTGCTTTTCGGAACACTCCCGACGGCGGTAGGACGGGAATCGGCTCTCCGGCCGTCGCAAATAGTGGCCGCTAATCCTTTGCCGATCGCGAATTTGCAGTGTGAAGCCGGCAACGCCATTAGTCGGCAGGCCCGCGCTAACAGCCACCGTCAAACCGCTACCGCACTACCAACACCGGCACGCTTCCGTCCGCTAGGACCTCCGATGTTTGACTCCCCAAGAATAGCTTCCTGAGGCCGCGACGCCCATGAGAGGCCATGACGATCAAGTCGCAGCCTCTGGACTTTGCTGTTTCGATAATCGCAGTGGCTGGGTGCGCATTCGGAACATGCAAGAGTTCTGCAGATATCCCGATCTGCTCCGCCATAGCTCGAACTTCATCGAGCACTTTGCCCGCACGTTCCTTGCGGGCTGCGTCAAAGCTATCAACCTCTTCCTGCGAGGGAATCCATCCCGAGGCGTGTCCGCCTCCATAGTCGACCGGCAGCGGTTCCGTTACGGTGATGACTGTCACTTTAGCGTTCAAGGCCTTTGCTAAAGCAATCCCATGCTCAACGCCTTTTCTCGCGACATCCGATCCATCCGTGCTCAAGAGAATATTGGCGTACATTCGGGGCTCCCTTGCTCATCGGAATTTGAAATGCAATATCCCCGCCGCTATGCAATTGCGCGCGGCGTTGGACAGCGCCCTTCTTCTTGCGCAGCCCGTTGAGTAATTAAGCCCAATTGCTACGACCCGCTGGCTCGGTAAAGTCCTGCGAGCCCGTCCATCGTCTGCAGTTGAAGGCCGAAACGTCATCATCGCCGCAAAGCATTCGTGAATATTAAAGGCCTAGAACCGGAAGGCCACCGTTAATCTACTCGGATCAATGCGTTGCGGCGATGACGACCGAGAATTTCGATAAAAAGTCCCAACTAATATTGAATCTGGATGAAAAACCGCCCGGGCTTTACACCGGACGGTTCTTTTGCGTCTCCCGGCTTTTGACCGGCTCTGAAGCTGCTGTGTCAAGTGACGGACACACGAAAGGTTCCGTCAGATTGGCTAGAGCAGGACTTAAAATTGACCTTTCACCAAGTTGAAAAAGGCATCAGGTCCTTCTGCCAGCATTACTCAACATATGCCGGTGACGCGAGGTTCATTGGAGCGCCTCGTTGCCCGGCTTGGTGCGGCGCTTTGCTTTTGCCTACCTTTTGATGACGCTGATCAATGAGCTATCGACGGAACGATTGCCGGCGAGTCGTCGTCATCTAATTCGCGAAGTCTGCTTAAAGGATTTTCAATTTGAGCCGGTAGTTTTGTTTGGTCCCGGGCTAGAATTTCGCGCAGGCGCTCGCCAATCTCCGTGCACATCGCGCGACTGTGGGCGAGATCGATGTTGATTTGGTCTTGCATGGTGGAAATCCATTCTGTTACTAGACCAAGGCCGCCACCTGCAAATTGTTTCTGCTCAGTCTGCACGAAGATTGTTCAATCGTCTTGGAACAAATCCTGCGCGCATCTTTCGCCCACAGGGGCAACGGATAGCTGCGGGCGCTAGGGTAATTCGGCGACCATCGCCGGCCTTGACAAATTCGGCAAGGCGCCAGCCGGTGCGGTCGCTTGGCCCCAGCATGATTTTGCTGCGCATTTCATCAGCGATGCCAAGACGCTCAAGGAGCTTCTCAAAATAGATGCCGCTTGTGCCTTCGGTGGAGCGCATGACCGATTTCGCTGACAGAATGGCGCGCTTAAAGCCATCAACCGTGCTGATGTCGGGCTTAGGCGCGCCCTCACGCACCGCGAGACCGAGCCCGGAACGGAAAATATCAGTGCGGCTGTCGGCCGCAATTTTGCCCTGCTTGGTCAAATCGTCTATCACCGCACGAGTTACAATGGCGATATCGAACGCCGAGCCGCCTTCGATCTGACGCTTTATGATATTGGCCGGGTCGTAACTGAACGACAGCTTGCGGCCGGTTGAGCGCTCAAACTGAGGGCCGAGCTCGCTCAACACTTCCATAGCCGCGTGCGTGCTCAGGATTTTGATTTCATCCGCGTTCGCGGTGATACCTTGAGACAGCAGTATTGTGAGCGCCGTTTGCGCAACAAAGGCTAGTGGACGAAATCTCATTGCGCTCTCCCAACGAGCCGCGCGGGTTTTCCCACTGTAAGTTTACGAGCTAAATCGTAAGATGCGCCAGCTTTCCTTGCGTGCGAGATACTTCCGTTCATGGCATGCACAAATGCGAAGCACCGGCTGTATCGAGCAATGTCGGCTGAGGACTTGCATTAGCACGCAAGTCCTCCCCGATAGCTTCATGCGCATCAATCGCAGTGCCACGTTTCATATGGCTGCGTCATCGTCGAGACGTAAGGGTGGGGCCTACCGCCGCGCTGCGAGCCCGTTCGACGGTGCCTGCTTGCAATGCCGCGCGCCTCTCGACGGTGGCGTGATCGAACAGTTCGAGCACCAGGCCAAAGGCCGCCAGTTCCTCTTCCTCGATGGCGCCGTCATCGTAGCATTCGAGCGCTTCACCGATGATGAGGTCGACCTCGCGCTGCATCGCCAGCAGTTCCTGGTCGGATTCGGCGGTGCGCGCCCCAGACACCATGGCCAGGATCCTGTTGCGATGGCTGGTATTTTCCTGCCTTTCGTCCCGATTCAAGTAGTGACGCAACCAGGCGCCGGCCGAACCGATCCCGGAGAGAAGCAGGAGCGCAAACCAGAAGTAATCGCCGTACCTGTCGAGAAAGGTGCGTTCGGTGCCGTTGATGACGGCTGCCGCTCCCCGATGTACCGGCAGCTCGGCGTCGTTCTCGGTGTCCGGCTTGGTGATGTGCGCAGCGCCAGGCACTTGCCTGGCAATCGCCTGACGGAGGGCGAATAGTTGCCGGAAAAATGCCGCCACCGTCGTTTCAGACAAAGCCTTCCGCGCCACGATCAGGTGGCTGACGCTGACCGTCTCGACCTTGTCATCCGGCCAGGCCGGATTCGCATTGAAGACGCTGGGTGGAATTTCCTCGGATTCATAACGCGGGTGCTTTAGGGCGATGGCTTCCGATGCCTCGATCGCGAGAAACTTCGGCTCGCCTCGCGCCCGGGCCGTCGCGGCGATGGCGTCGGAGGTGATTTTGCTGTCGAGCGGACCGACCGCCATGAATGCATCGAGGGTGGGGTCGCGCGCCAGCTCCTCGATTTGGTCCGGGCCAAATTGCGTAACTGCGACTTTGTCCGCCTCCACGCCGGAGGCGCTCAGGATGACCCGCAGCAACGCGGCGTTCGCCGGTGTCCGGCCGATCACGCCGACCCTGTGCCCTTCGAGATCGGCGATCTCCTTGATTTTCGGTGCGGGCTTTCTTTTGGAGTTCTTGCCCGCAAGTCCGGAAGGCGACCACAGCACAACGAAGTTCTTGCGCACGACGGCGACAGCCTGCGCGTCGGCCGGCATCTCCAGATCGCCACGACCGACCGCCAGGTCGGCCTTGCCAGCACCAAGCAGGGCGAGGGCTGCGACCGCTCCGTCGGACGTGATCGGAGACAGTTTGACAGTCCTGCTTTCGCTGGCGAAGGCTTCGGCCATCGCCTGAATCACTTTGTGATCGTCGCTTCCTTGCGGTCCGACCGCTATCCGTAGAGTTACCGGCCGCAACGCATAATATAGTGCGCCCGCGGCGGCGCCAAAAACAAGAAATCCAACGGCCAAGACCAGCAGTAAGGAATTGCTCCTTTTCCGCCGTCGGCGGGCTGCGTCACTGGTTTCATTTGTACCATCGGACGAGGACATTGCCGCTGCCAGTCGGAGATCAAACTTTGCAACAATACCACGTTTTTCAGGGGAGACGTCGGAGCAGCGGCCCCTGGTTTCAACAGCGGAATAAACCCCTGGCGGCCTGAAAAATGCGATCCAGTTGCCCGCTGTCTTCGCTATCGAGGCATAGCGGACGTCGGTAATGACCTAACGACCACGACGCGCACGCGCAGGCTGTCGGAATCGCCGGTCAACTTGATATCTTGATATTAAATCAAAATTCTCGGCTTCCGTAGTTCTGTGCATTTTGCGCTGATCATTCCAAGCGAGCGTGACATTCTGGGAACAATGCAGGCAGTTTGGCGCCGGCGGTGAAGTGAGCGAATGCCGCGTTTGTAGCATCCGGAATGACGGGCACACCGTGCCGATATCACGCATATCAAACCAACTCCCGCATACGCAGCGCCCGCGCCGGTAATGGCGCGGCTTCGCCGGTGCGTCAAACCGGCGTGATGGCCTTGACACCCTGCGTCCTGGCAGAAGCCCGCTCCTGCCAAGCCAGCCATACCTCCCGCACGATTTGGTCGCGCGCGGTCAAGGTGGTAGCTAAGGCGGCCCCAGAAGCCGAAAAGACGCTGCTTGTTGGGGCAGCAATTGGGACAATTCATAAATGCTCGCCAAGTAGAGCCATTAACTCAACCGCTTACAGGCAGCGCGGGCGGAAACTATTTCCGCCTCGGTTCGGCGAGACAATCAAGCCGCCGTCGACGAACAGTTCGGCATCAGTAGTGTAGGTTGCATCGGCGGCGAGGTAGAGAGCTGCAGCGGCGATTTTGGCGGCGGTGCCGGTACGACCGAGTGGAATGGGGTCTTGGCCCCTCGATAAAGTTGTCCTTCTGCGCCGGTGTGAGTCCTCCTTTGTCGAGGATCGGGGTATCGATTGGACCGGGACTAATGGTTTTGACCCGGATGCCGCGCGAGCCGCCGCGTAACATTTCAAGCAGCTTTACCGGCCAAAACCCAAAAGGTGCTAAATCCCTCGGCGGCCGCCCCCGTTTATGAAATACCGCAAACTCGGTGTCATCAAACCGGCAGCAGCTCAAATCTCCATTTCTTATTTTGCTATGGCGGATTTAATTGACTCGATCCGCTGCGCAAGATTAAGTTCACGTCCGTATTTTAATTCATCTTAAATCGATTTTTCCTTTGGGCTGGTCCATGAATAAAGCGATCTCACCGGGCAGTGAGTTCGATCGGTATCGGCTTTGATTTGCCCATCGAGCCGCAATATTTCGCGGAAACGGCCACCCTATCGAAACCAAATTCTCCTGCGCCAACGATCCAAACCACGTCAGCTCCGCCGAGTGGATCTGCAGACGCGAAGCCTAGCCTGCTTACCCTGCCCGCGGAGTTGCCGACGCAACGCCGGCCGCAAGGATTGAAGTTCGATTTTGACGACGGCCGGGTTTTTTGCCCGACGATGAAGAGAAGCTACTGGACGAACCGTCAAGGTCGTACTGCGTATTTAGCGCGAACTTAGCCGCTAGATGAGCGTCACTAAAGCAAGGATGGATCATGGCAATTGTCACCGTGACTTCGGCAACGGAAGCTGCTTTGCAGCAGGCGATCACTCAAGCGGGAAATGGTGGTACGGTTGAGTTCGCCTCGGACGTTATTGCCATTGATTTTACTACACCCCTCGTCATTTCATCCAACGTCACCATTGATGGTGATGGAGTTGGGATAGTAGATTTCAACGGTGCGGTCGTCGTGGCGAGCGGGGCGACGGTCGCATCTTACGGCAGTCGATATAACTCTGAGAGCAGCGGGACGGATGGGGTCAGCGCCTTTCCCGGGGAAGCTGGCGATAATGGAGTTCCATCTGGCGTACCCAACACGCAAGGAGGGCCGGGCGGTAACGGCACCTCAGGCTCGAGCGGCACGAACGCAACTGCCGGCGGGACCGACACTTGAGAATGACGGCGTACTAATAATAAACCGATCGATCATTGCCGGCACGGCAGTTGGCGGTGCTGGCGGTGACGGTGCTGATGGCGGGGACGGTGGGAACGCAGGCATCGGCGGAGACGGCGTAAGCAACGGCCAAGCGGGCACCGCCGGTGGCACGGGCGGAGACGGCGCTGCAGGAATGAACGGAGGAGATGGTGGTGATGCAGTCGGAGCGATCATCAACCTTGGTACGCTTACGCTGCAAGACACACTAGTCATCGGGACTGCAACCGGCGGCGACGGAGGCAGCGGTGGCGATGGCGGAGACGGCGGAAAGGGCGGCAACGGCGGCTCGGGTAACAACGCCGACGGCGGTCACGGCGGAAATGGCGGCAGTGGTTCTGACGGCGGGGCGGGTGGCAAGGGAGGTTCGGCCGTTGGCGCGTTGGAGAACTCCGGTACCGTCAATCTTGTCGGTGCCGTCGTGTTTGACGGCGAGGCGACGGCCGGCTCAGGTGGTGCAGCGGTCAGGCTGGTAGCGGCGGATTGATCGGAGTTGGCGGCTCCGGCAACACACAAGGTCCGTCTGGCCAGGAGGGAAACTCCGGGGCTGATGGTACAGGCGGTAAATTTGGTACCGCGACGGCAGACTATTTGGATAAGGGTACAACCAATGGCACCGCCGCGGCCAGCTCGCAGTTTTTTAGCTTTTCCGACACAAATCCTTCCGCCGTCGCCTTGAGCAGCAGCACCGTTTCGGTTGATTACATCGTACAGTTATTTAGCACAGAATCCGCTCCTCCCACCGGTTCGGTGCAATGGAAAGTCGTGACCAATTCTAACGGACCAAGTCTAAGTGATTTCGTAGGCGCGACTTCCGGCACAATCAATTTTTCAAATGGGTCGAACGCAATGTTCTATCGAAAACCCAGGCTCCATCGCTGAAAATTCAATATTTTTGGAAATTAAGGCGCGATGCTTCTGAGCCGGCTAGTGGAAGCTTCAGCGTCGAGCTGTTGAATCCGGCCGGCGGTCTGCTCGGGGCTGGCAGCCAGATGACGCAGAACGTTTTAAACGCACTCGCTCCGGTCAGTGGCGGCGAGGTTCTCACCGTCTCGGCGGGCCAGACCAGCAGCGGGCTTATGATCGAGAACGGCGGCACGGTGAACGTGTTGTCGGGCGGTAGATCGAATTTTCGACGGTCGTTGCCGGCGGCCAGCTGAATGTGTCGTCAGGCGGTAAGGCTCATGATCTGGCCGTTTCGAGCGGCGGTGTTCTGAACGTGCAGGGCACGGTGATCAGCAACAGCTTAATTTATAGCGGTGCCGTCGAGAATATATTGTCGGGCGGATTTATCTCGGGGCAACTCTTACTCAGGCTCAGGCAATTACGGGACGGGCATATACGGCGGCACGGTCAATGTTCTGGCAGCGGGCTCGGCGTCCTTTATTGGCGTGTATAGTGGGGGCGCCCTCAATGTTCAGGGCGTTATCACCGAGGAGCTCGGCGTTTATGCCGGCGGCGTTGCCAACCGTTTCCTCCGGCGGTGAGATTTCTGGCGGATTCAATTCCGGCACCGGCGTTTCTTCGGCGGAACGGTGAACGTCCTTTCTGGTGGCACATTTAGTTTCTTCGATGATGACGCTGGCGGCATCACGAATTTGTCCGCCGGCGGGACGGCTTATAATCTTAGCATTTCGAGCGGTGGCACGCTCAATGTTGCGGGCACCGTCACCAGCAATGCTACCGTTTTTCGCGGCGGCATCGAGAATGTTTCGTCCGGCGGTGTGGTTACTGGCGGAACAGACGGCACTGGCACCTACGTTTCAGGCGGAACCGTCAACGTCTCGTCAGGATGGGACGGCGGATTTACTAATTGTCTTAAGTGGCGGCTCAGTGAATATTCTGTCCGGGGGCGTGGCACATGACATCCTGGTTTCGTCAGGCGGCGCGCTGAACGTTGCCGGTACCATTACCAGCGACGTCACGATACTTGCGGGCGGCGTCGAAACTGTATCGTCCGGCGGTTTGGTTTCGGGAGCGCCACCTGATGCCGGCACGGGGGTTTTCGGCGGCACGGTGAACGTGCTGTCGGGCGGCACTTTCGAGTTTTCGACGATCTTTAGTGGCAGCAAGCTGAACATATCCGGTGGTAGCGTCAACAATGTCTTCGTTTCCAACGGCGCCACGGCAAACGTGTTGTCGGGCGGAGAGATCGACGCTTCGGAGGTCTTTAGCGGCGGCAAGCTGAATGTATCGGCCGGTGGCAGCGCCTTCAATATTTTCGTTTCCAGCGGCGCCGCATTAAATGTGGCTGGCACCATCACGAGCGAAGTCACGGTATTTGCCGGCGGCGTCGAGACCGTGTCGTCGGGCGGCGTGGTCACCGGTTCGATCGGTGCTGGCACTGGGATTTCCGGCGGCACGGTGAACGTGCTGTCCGGCGGTGCGTTCGAGTTTGCGACGGTCTATAGCGGCGGCAAGCTGAATGTGTCCAAAGGGGGAACGGTCGACCATATCAGCGTTTCCAGCGGCGGCGCGTTGAACGTGGCTGGCACTGTCACCAGCGATGTCGCGGTATTTGCCGGCGGCGTCGAGACCGTGTCGTCGGGCGGCTTGGTCTCCGGCTCGAGCGGCGCCGGCACTGGGATTTCCGGCGGCACCATGAATGTGCTTTCGGGCGGGACCGCCGAATATCTTACGGTATTCAGCGGCGGCGCCATCAATGTCTCTGCTGGAGGGCTAGTCGAGTTTTTCGGGATCTCAGCGAGCGGCAAGGTCAACGTCTCGTCAGGTGGGACGGTGGATTTTCAGACTATCTCAAGCGGCGGGGCGCTGACCGTCCTGCACGGCGGCACCGATAAAGATTTCGAGGTAGCAAGCGGCGGAACACTGGTTGTTTTCGGTCTCGCCAATACCGTTTCCGGCCTTTCCCAAGTGGACAGTGGCGGCACGAGATTATTTCGTCGGGCGGCACAGGGACCGGTGGCGGCGTCTGATAAGCGGAATTTTACCCGGCACCGCGGTCGACGGAACGGTGGACGTTCTGTCCGGCGGCTCATTCAGCTTTTCCATCGATATCGGCGGCGGTCTACGAATTTGTCTGCCGGCGCTATCGGACACGATCTGGTCGTCGACAGCGGCGGCATTCTGAATGTGGCGGGCACCGTCACCAGCAATCTTCTATGGGCCAATACGGACGGCGTTGTGAATATCTTAGTCCGGCGGCGTGGTCAACGGCACCAGCGCTGCAGAGACCTCGATTGCCGGCGGTACGGTGAACGTGCTTTCCGGCGGCAAACTGGGCTTTGCGGCGGTGTCATCCGGCGGCAGCCTCAACGAATCCTCGGCGGCACGGCGCATGACGTCATGGTGTCGTCGGGCGGCGCGTTGAACGTGGCCGGCACTATCACCAGCAATGTCACGGTTTTGAGCGGCGGCATCGAGACGGTGTCGTCGGGCGGTGTGACCACCGGCACAAGCCTTGTCGGCACCGGGATCGCGGGCGGCACGGTGAACGTGCTGTCAGGCGGTACGTTCGGGTTTGGCTTTGTCCTCGACGGCGGCAATCTCAATGTGTCGGCCGGCGGTACTGCACAGCAATTACGCTATTGAGTGATGGTAATGCCGATGTGTCGTCGGGCGGCACGGCGCAGCGAGTTCACGGCTTCGAGTGGCGGCACGTCAATGTGTCATCGGGCGGGATTGCGCACGACTTCACAATATCAAGTGGCGGTAGTGCCAGCATATTGGGCACCGTCACCAGCGATGTGTTGATTGCGAAAGGCGGCGTCGAGACGGTTTCGTCGGGCGGCGTGGTCAGCGGTCAGGTTAATACCGGCACCACCATTTCCGGTACGGTAGACGTTTGTCGAGTGGGGCGTTCGAGTTTTCGACGGTCTTTAGCGGCGGCAAGCTGAATGTGTCGTCGGGCGGGACGGCTTATAACATTGGGGTGTCTTCCGGCGGCGCGTTGAATGTAGCAGGCACGATCGCCAGCAATGCCACGGTATTTGCCGGCGGCGTCGAGACGGTATCGTCGGGCGGCTTGGTCAGCGGTGTGCTTGGTTCCGGAACCTCGATTTCCGGAACGGTCAACGTGTTATCGGGCGGCACCTTCGAGTTCGGGCGGCTTTTCAATGGTGGCAAGCTAAATGTTTCGGCCGGTGCAACCGCCGACAATATTTTGGTTTCGAGCGGCGGCACGTTGGGCATAGCCGGCACTGTCACCAGCGATGTCACGGTCTTCACGGGCGGCACCGAGATCGTCTCTGTCCGGCGGCGTCGCTTCCAGCGCGATCATCAGCAGCGGCGGCACCGAGACCGTCTCGTCCGGGCGGCACCACCGTCGGGACTACGATCTCGGGCGGCGGCGTTGAGATCGTGTCGGCAAGCGGCACCGCCAGCAACACCACGGTCTCGAGCGGCGGTACGCTGGATGTTCTGTCCGGCGGCCTTGCCGATCCGGCGACGATCTACAGCGGCGGCAGCGAGATCGTCAGCGCCCACGGCACCGATGACGGCGCGCAGATCTCGGGCGGGCGGCAGCTCGATTACGGCTTGCGAGCGGAGCGACGGTCTTCACCGGCTCCCAGGTGGTCGAAGCCGGCGGCACGGCGAGCGCCACGACGGTGTCGAGCGGCGGCAGCGTGACCGTGTTGAGCGGCGGAACGGCGGTCGGATTCACGATCGTCTCTGGCGGTACCGTGACGGTTTCGTCGGGCGGCACGTTCGAGTTCACCGACGGCGCGACAGGCACGCCGATTGCGCTCGCCGGCGCCACGCTTGGAAGTGGGCTCCGGTTACGTCTTCAGCGGCAGTGCAGGCACTGGCGTCAAGGTTGAAGTGCTGTCCGGCGGCACCGACAGCGGTGCCACGGTAAACCTCGGCGGCAGCGAGATCGTGTCGGCAGGTGGCACGGCGAGCGCGACCGTGCTCAAAGGCACCGAGATCGTCTCGTCCGGCGGCACCACCGTCGGGACCACGATATCGGGCGGCGGCGTTGAGATCGTGTCTGCAAGCGGCACCGCCAGCAACACCACGGTCTCGAGCGGGGGTACGCTGGATGTTCTGTCCGGCGGCCTTGCCGATCCGGCGACGATCCACAGCGGCGGCAGCGAGATCGTCAGCGCCCACGGCACCGATGACGGCGCGCAGATCTTGGGCGGGCGGCAGCTCGATTATGGCTTGGCGAGCGGAGCGACGGTCTCCACCGGCTCCCAGGTTGTCGAAGCCGGCGGCACGGCGAGCGCCACCACGGTGTCGAGCGGTGGCAGCGTGACCGTGTTGAGCGGCGGAACGGCGGTCGGATTCACGATCGTCTCCGGCGGTACCGTGACCGTTTCGTCAGGCGGCACGTTCGAGTTCACCGACGGCGCGACAGGCACGCCGATTGCGCTCGCCGGTGCCACCTTGGAAGTGGGCTCCGGTTATGTCTTCAGCGGCAGTGCAGGCACTGGCGTCAAGGTTGAAGTCCTGTCCGGCGGCACCGACAGCGGTGCCACGGTAAACCTCGGCGGCAGCGAGATCGTGTCGGCAGGTGGCACGGCAAGCGCGACCGTGCTCAAAGGCACCGAGATCGTCTCGTCCGGCGGCACCACCGTCGGGACCACGATATCGGGCGGCGGCGTTGAGATCGTGTCAGCAAGCGGCACCGATGACGGGGCGCAGATCTCGGGCGGGCGGCAGCTTGATTATGGCTTGGCGAGCGGAGCGACGGTCTTCACCGGCTCCCAGGTTATCGAAGCGGCGGCACAGCGAGCGACACCACGGTGTCGAGCGGCGGTAGCGTGACCGTGTTGAGCGGCGGCACCGCGGTCGGCCTGACGATCCTCACCGGCGGCACCGTGATCGCCTCCAGCGGTGGAAGCGCCACCATCAACGGCGCCACGAGCGGGCTCATCGAGGCTTCGGGTAAAGGCGCGCAAGTTCAACTCAATAACGCAGTTGTTTCTGGCGGCACGCTGAGTGCCGGTGCCGGCGCAGTGATCGCGACGGGCAGCGGCACAAACGATGCGATCGATGCCGCGACGATTGCGAGCGGCTCACTCGTTGAGGTCACCAGCGGTAGCACACTGACGCTTAGCGGCGGAACGGTCCGTCTCGGTGCGCTCGTCGAGACCTTGAGCGGTGGCACCGCGATCGTTAGCGGTACCATCAGCAATTCCGGCACTTTGTTCGCCAGCGGCTCCGGCAGCCTGCTGGAGATTGCGAACGGTGCCGTAGTCAACGGCGGCGTCGCCGAGGTTGAAAGGCGTCATTCTCGCCGGCGGGCTCGCTCGAGGCTTCGGCCCCTTACCAAGGTCACGAACAAGCATCTGCTGCCGATCTACGACAAGCCGATGATCTACTATCCGATCGAGACGCTGGTCAAGGCCGGGATCAAAGACATCATGATCGTCACCGGCGGCAACTCCGCCGGCGATTTTCTGCGCTTGCTCGGAAACGGCAGCGAGTTCGGCCTGAAAGACATCTACTATACGTACCAAGAGGGCGAGGGCGGCATCGCCGACGCGCTCAAGCTGTGCGAACACTTTGCCGAAGGCCAGCGCATCGCCGTGATTCTCGGCGACAACATCATCCAGGACGACATCTCGCCGTTCGTGCGCAAGTTCGAGGCGCAGGATCCGGCGCGCGCATCCTGCTGAAAGAAGTCGACGATCCCGAGCGCTTCGGCGTGCCCGAACTCGACGGCGACCGCATCGTCCGCATCGAAGAGAAGCCGGACAGATCCGAAGAGCGACTACGCCGTGACCGGCATCTACATGTACGACCGGCGCGTGTTCGATTTTTGCAGAACGCTCAAGCCGTCGAAGCGCGGCGAACTCGAAATCACCGACGTCAACAACGCCGTACATCAAAGAAGGCGATCTTTCTACGACATTCTCGACGGCTGGTGGACGGACGCCGGCCAATTCGAGTCACTCTATCGCGCTGCGGCAATTGGTGGCCGAACAACGCGACGTAGCGACGCTGCGTGGAGCCCTGGCCTGGAACGATAGAGGCGCTTCTCGGCAGGAACGTAGTACTCGTCGAGGCTCGTAACCACCCGTGTGTACCATCCCAGGATCTGCTGCGTGCGTGGCGGCAACGCCTCGACGACGTCGTCGCCGAGGGCGCGCACGTAGTCGATTTGCTGCTTGAAGTACGCGAGCGTGAACTGGTGATTGATGGCGACGCGGGTCGCGGCCCGAGGTATTCCGGCCCGCAGCATGATAGAGCATCGCATCGAAGACGAGCGCCGAACCTGCGGGCAAATCCCCGGGACCGCGGTCGCCGCGAGAAATTCGTCCGACGGCCGGCCGCCGTAGAGATGTGACCCCGGGGCGACAAGCGTCGCGCCGGTTTCCTCGGTGAACTCGTCGATTGCGAAGAGCACGCTGATCGACGCCCGGTAACCGTTCATGAAGCGCGGAAAGTCGCGGTGAAACGTCTTTTGGAAGACGCCGCGTTCGTCCGGCGACGCCGACGGTAAAATCAGTCCATTTTGCGTGTGCAGGATCGACGTGGGTGCGAGCACGTCGTCGAGAATGCCATGCAACGCGGGGGAGGCCGAGGAACTCTGCAAAGAATGGCTCGTACTTTAGCGGGAGGCGCACGACGCCGAGTTCGCCGCTTCGTGCGACGCGTTCGGGACCGATTTCGCGATCAATTTTATCCTTGGCCGCGTACATTCGCTCGCGTGCCTGCGCGCAGAACTCGGGCGACAGCAAGTCGGTAACCACCGCGTAGCCCTGCAGCCGCACGGCCTCGCTCGTCTTGGCCAACCAATCACGGTCGCGCGTCGAGACGTTCATTTCACCAGTCTCGCCAGGCCAATGCCCGATTCACCGTAGCCGTTGCCGTTGTACAACATATACCGCTCACCGGCGTGGTCGAAGACGAAGGCATAGCATACCATTTCAGAATCCCATCCCGATGGCGACGATTCGATCCCAGCAAGGTGATCCATGCGCTTCCAGCGCAGGCCGTCGTCCGATTCCGCGTATCCGATTCGGTAGCGATCGCCTCGATACGAGTACCACATCATGAACCGTCCCCCGTCTTCACGCACGCACGGGCGGGCGACGACGTATTCGTCCTTGTTCGCAAAATCTACGCAGACCGTTCCGTCGCGCCGCCAAACGATGCCGTCGGAAGATTCGGCATATTTGATGTGATAGTAGTGCCGCGGCGTTCCGTCCACGAGATCCCACCGCACACCCGAGGTGTACCACATACGGAATCGCTCGCTGTCGCGCAATACGCATGGCGAACCGGTGAGATAAGGATCGACTTCGTTCATACCCAGAAGCGGCGCCGCCGAGAGCTTACGCGCGGTCTGCCCTCCGTCGTCGCTCACCGCGACCGAGGCAAAGAAGCGAAAAGGCACACTTTTTCCAAGCGTGATGCCCGAGTAGTAGTGAAGCTGGCGATCGCCGTCATCGAGGTAGCAAGCGTTAAGCACGCCGCAGTCGTCATAGGCGCCAAGCGGTCCGATCGCAAGGAACGGCTGCTCCGAGAAATCCAAAACCTCGCTTGGGCGCTTGAGGTCCATCTCGAAAAATCCCACCTGAGATCGTTGCTGAGCGTCACGTCCGCAACAGTAGATTCTGAAGCGATCACCTCCGACCGGCATTGCAACAGGATTCGCCGCATGCGTTCGCATCCACGGCGCGCGACCGACAGGATCGAAAATCCGGCCGAGTTTCTCCCACTTCACAATGTTTCGCCGGGAAACGCGCGCTCGAAGCGCGAGCGAAGCGAATCTCCCTTACCTGGTATCGGCAGGTCCAGATCGACGCTCGGCGGCCCCGAGCCGACGTCGAACGCGATAAGGTAAAACACGCCGCCGAGTGTCCACGTCATCTGCACGTTGCGCGCCGTCTCCGGCAGGGCTTCCAGCGGCGGCACGTGTTTGTATAATTTGTTCGCGTTCATCAGGACGCGGCCAAACGTCGTCTCACGCAGCCACGGAGGCACGCTCTCGTCGCCAAAGACAACGCGGCCCCCGATTTTTGCGACCCGGGCCATCTCCGCAATCGCGCGTTCCTTTTCCGAGAACTCGTTGATTCCGCCGAAATGAAAGACCGCGTCAAAAGTTCCGGCTGCAAAGGGAAGATATGCCCCATTGCATTGGATGAACGACATTTGAGCCGAGTTCTCTTTTAGCCGCTCGCGGGCGACCTGGAGCATCCCCCGCGACAAGTCGGTCGCGACGAGCCAACCGGTGGAGCCGATACGCCGCAGAATCTGCACCGAGTCCGAACCGGAGCCGGTGCTGATTTCGAGGACGCGTGCGCCCGGTTGGAGCCCCAGCAGGTCGGCCATTGACGAACGAACCTGCTCCTCGTCCTCATAAAAGCTTCCGAAAAGCCAGCGCATACCGGTGTCATACACTCGCGCGCCGCTATCGTATTTCCCGCGAAATTCGGCGTCCGAGGGGAGCAAGGTCCGGGGATGGACAAGGTCAAGAATGCCGTCGACGACGTGGAATTCGTGGTCGCGATCGCACCGAAGGATGTCCTCCCCGCGCGGTACCATCGCTTCGCCGCACTCTGGGCAGCGCAAAACGGCGAACAATTCCTGCCTCATCCTTCCTCCGTGGATTCAAGAGCCGTAAACCGCTTCTCTTCGAAAGACGATACTACTTCTAGAATGCCTGACGAACACCATATACCGTTTAGCCGTCCTGTGCTCAGCGGCAACGAATTGGAGTATATGCGTGATGCAGTCGCCTCGATGCACATATCAGGGGATGGCGCATACACGCGAAAATCCGAAGCGCTCCTCAACGACGCGCTCGGCGCGCGGCGTGTATTGCTTACGACCAACTGCACCCACGCCCTCGAGATGGCCGCCCTGTTGCTCGATTTCCAGCCCGGCGATGAAGTCTTGCTGCCGGCCTTTACATTCGTTTCGACCGTCAATGCTTTTGCGCTGCGTGGAGCCGTCCCCGTGTTCGTCGATATTCGGCCGGATACGCTCAATATCGACGAGAGTCTCATTGAAGAGGCCATTACGCCGAAGACCAAGGCGATCGTCGTCGTACACTACGCCGGAGTCGCCTGCGAGATGGATGCTATCGGCGCTATTGCGCAACGTCATGGGCTGATGCTGGTCGAAGACAATGCGCATGGCCTATTTGCAACGTATCGGGGCAAGCAGCTAGGTACGTTCGGAGAGCTAGCGACGCAGAGCTTCCATGAAACGAAGAACTTTACATGCGGGGAAGGCGGCGCACTCGTGGTCAACGATGAACGCTTTATAGAGCGTGCCGAGATCATTCGCGAGAAAGGAACAAATCGTTCCCGATTCTTTCGAGGACAGGTCGACAAGTATACATGGGTCGATCTCGGTTCGAGTTACGTGTTGAGCGACATGCTCGCCGCATTCTTGCTCGCACAACTCGAACAGCGCGAGGAGATCCAAAGGACTCGTAAACGCATTTGGACGACCTATTTTGAAGGCTTGGGCAAATGGGCAGAAGCCCAAGGCGTCGTGCTTCCGTTCGTTCCCTCCGATCGCGAGCAGTCGTATCACATGTTTTGGATGCTCCTACCGACGTTGGCCGAACGCACCCGCTTCTTGGACGAACTGCGTAGCCGAGGCGTCAATGCGGTTTTCCATTACACTCCGCTCCATCGGTCAGAGGAGGCGTTACGCCTAGGGGCTCGGGGCGAGTGCCCGTTGACCGAAAACGTCAGCGATCGCCTGGTTCGGCTCCCGTTCTACAACGATTTGAGCTCGGTTGATCAGCAACAGGTTATCGACTGCGTACGCAACTTCGCGACGACGGTCCACGCATGAAAAAGGCGATCATCTTCGGAACGACCGACTTCGCGCAAGTCGCGCGCGTTTACCTACGGGACGACAGCGAGTATGACGTCGTGGCGTTCACCGTAAACGAGCAATACGTGACCGACCCGATGCTTCTTGGCCTACCGGTGGTGCCGTTTGAACGGATCGCCCAGTCCCATCCGCCCAGCGATCACGTCGCTTTTGTCGGCGTAGGATTTAGTAAGGTCAATGCGGCGCGGCGCAGTGTCTACGAGTCGCTCAAGTCCCTGGGTTACGAAACGCCTACCTACATTCACTCCACGGTTCACCGTTGGCCGGAAACCAGCTATGGCGAAGCCTGCTTCATCTTTGAAGAAAACGTGATTCAGCCGTACGTCTCGATCGGCAACAACTGCGTATTGTGGAGCGGCAACCACATCGGTCACCACTCCACGATCGGCAACAACGTCTTCATCGCAAGTCATATCGTTGTGTCCGGCAAGTGCACGATCGGCGACAATTGCTTCCTTGGCGTCAATGCTACGCTCCGCGACGGCATCACCGTCGCTCCCGACTGTGTCGTCGGTGCGGGAGCGCTCCTGCTCAAGGACACCGCTCCTTCTGCCGTCTATAAGGCGGCCGCTACCGAGCCCTTGGAGCGGCGCAGCGACGAACTTCGAAACTTCTAACGGTGGGCAAACGCGTCGGGATCATCCAGTCGAACTACATCCCTTGGAAAGGCTACTTCGACTTCATCGCAAGCGTCGACGAGTTCGTCCTGCTCGACGAAGTGCAATATACGCGGCGCGATTGGCGCAATCGCAACAAGATCAAGACCGTCGATGGCCTACGCTGGCTTACGATACCGGTCGACGTTAGCGGCAAGTACACGCAATCCATCGATCAAACCCGGATCGCCGAACCCGGGTGGGCGCACGAGCACCTAGCTTCGCTACGACACGCCTACGCGCGAGCACCGCACGCAAAGGAACAGTGGGGGTGGATCGAGGGACTGTACGAAGCGGCGGCAACGCTTCCAATGCTCACTGCCGTCAATGAGTTGTTCATTCGCGCGATCGCTGAGCGCCTGGGGATTGCTACGCGAATCTCACGCTCTACCGACTACGCGGGAGCACCGGGAAAGAACGAGCGGCTGATGGCAATTTGCCGCCAAGCGGGTGCCTCGGTGTACCTTTCCGGCCCCGCCGCAGCGTCCTATATCGACCACGCGCTTTGGAATGCGCAGGGCGTAAACGTCGAGTTTAAGAGTTACGAAGGCTACCCGGAATATCCGCAGCTCCATGGCCCCTTCGAGCACGGTGTTACGATCTTGGATGTTTTCTTCAACCTCGGCGACGAGGCGCCGGCCTACTTCCGCGCGGGGGCGCGCGCGTGAGCGAGCACGATCCTATCCTGGGCAAGATCGACGCGTATTACAGCGGTAAGTTACGCGACTTCGGACCGACACCGCGCGGCGTGGATTGGAACTCGGAACAATCCCAAGTGACCCGATTCGAACAGGTGGCGCGCCTTCTCCCGGAAGGGAGCGACTTCTCTGTGCTCGACTACGGCTGCGGGTACGGCGCATTTTTGGATTTCTTGAATGCGCGCGACCGATATCCGCACTACATCGGCTTTGACATATCAGAAGCGATGATCGAGAGCGCGCAAACGTTGCACGCCCACAACGAGCGTGCTTTCTTCACTGCAAACGCCGCCGCGCTGAAGCCCGCTGACTTCGTCGTCGCGAGCGGTATTTTTAGCGTGAAAATGGACGTGACTGCGCCGCAGTGGGAAAAATACGTGCGCGCTACGATCGAGCGCATGCACGCGCTATCACGCAAAGGGTTCGCCTTCAACCTTCTGACGTCATATTCCGATCCGGAGCGAATGCGGGACGATCTCTACTACGGGCAGCCTGCCGAATATTTCGATTTGTGCGAAGGCTATTCGCGCTGGGTTGCGCTGCTGCACGATTACGGACTCTACGAATTCACGCTTGTCGTGCGGAAACCGTGACTCCCGAGGCGGACAACTTCCGCACCAGGATCGCGCGCAAATCCTCGGCGTAACGCTTCGATTTCTCGAACGCGTTGCAATCCCGCGACGCCTTTTCATAGACTGCGGCACCGTCGCGTGCGCGGCGTTCGGGCTCGTTGATGTACGCAAGCGCAATTCTCGCATAGTCCGCCGCGTCGCCCGCGCGCGCCAGCTCCAAAACGCCTGAGAGTAACGACGTCGCGACTGAGGTTATGGAACTGACACCGGTCGGATCGAGATCGGTATCGGGCGCAGGCAACATGGCCACGATCGGCCGGCCGCCCTGCATCGCGTCGAGAAGCGTCTGACCACCGACCCACGGATACGTATCGCAATAGATGTCGACCGTCTTGTTCAATGCCGGCGCGTCGCCCTGGCGCGGTCCCAGAAAGCGCACTCGCTCGAGAACGCCTTCGGCGGCGAACCGGCGTTGCAGCGACGCAACCGCGTCGAGCCCGTCACGACCGGCCAGAAGCAGCCACGCGCGCCGATCCGACTTCAAGATGATCGACATCGCGTCCTGATACACGCTCGTGTTGGCCTTTTCCATACGACCGAAGGTTCCGAGCAGCACGGCATCGTCGGGGACGCCGAGCAACGACCGCTGTAACGGCACTGCGGCATCGATCTCCTCGCCCATCATTACCGAGCTGCCATAGTACTTGCTGATCCCCGGCCACTCCGTAATCTGCTCCTGACGTGAATCGACACCTTGATAGATCAGATCCCATTTCCCGATGAACGGCTCGAGACTGCGATTCTCCCAGGCCTGCACCGGCGCAAGTCCAATGGTCGCGGCGAGCTTTCCCAAATTGTCGTAGAGCGAAGTCGTCCACGAGATCGCGTGAACGGGATGCTGCTCAAAGTGCGCGATGAGCCACTCGAGACGCGCCTTGTTCTCCTTCGAAGGGGGATGAAAAAACGGGACCCCCATCGCTGCTAGCCGCCCAAGTTTTTGCTGGCTGTTCGTCTCCGAACCGCCGCTCGCGACGACGCTAACATCGTAGCCAAGTTTCTTGAAATGCTCCGCGCGCTTCATGATCAGCACGGTCGGACCATCTTCATCTTGAATGCCCGAGCAGGTGATCGCTATCCGAAACGGCTCGATCTCGGGAACCCGCAGGTGCGGCGTTTTGAATAAGCCCGCGAGCGACGCAATCGCCGCGTCGATTTCGCGATCGTGCCCGTATCGAATCGCCGGCCGCGAGCGCTTGTCACGCCGCTGCCCGATGATCGCGCCCCGCGTCGTTGCTAACTGCAGGTACTGCATCGCCCCGTCGAACCGGCCGGCTGCGGCCGCCTGGATGCCGATCTGTTTGAGCGTTTCGATATATGGCTCGTCGATATCGGATAGATTGGCGAGGCGTTCCACCGCGGTAACCGAACCCTGATCCTGGTAATTGCACTCGCGCGCGAGACGCGCCGCTGCTACGAGCGCCTGGCGAATCTTGGTTCGTGCCAACGCCACCGTTGCGAGCAGACGCGCATCGCGATCCTCGGATTCGAGCAACGCGCGCACGTCGTCTTCCTCGACATCCAGGCATTCCGCCAGCGCATTGCGCAGCTCGTCGAGGTTCAAGGTCATCGTCCTCGCGTTTGCGAACGCCAGTCGCCTAAACTCACACTGCTCTTATCGGCTTCGCCGGAAAGGGACCTTAGGTCACGTAGATGGACGACTTGCGTGAGCGAGCGCTTGTTTTGCTCGCGAAAGGTCAGGCTGCGTTTGGATTCGGCGACGCCGTGCTCCAGCGCGATTTGGCGAAGACACTCGATCCCAATTGGCAGACGGGCCTTTTTCAGATGGTCGCAAATGTCATCCAGTCTCCAGAGTTTTGGTCGACGCCGCGAAGCGTCCTGGAAGTGGGTTGCGGCAGCGGATCGTTCGTTACCGTGGGACTCACGCAGGGACACGATGCATGGGGCATCGACAATGACGCCGACCGGTTGGCCATCGGCTACGCCCGCATCGACGCGTTCGGGCTCGAGCCCGCCTGGAAGAGCCGTCTCGTCCAGGGAGACGCGAGCGCTACTCATTTCGAACCGAATCGATTCGACCTCGTGCTCGGGCATCAATTCATCGAACACGTGCCCGACCCGGCCGGTACGATCAGCGAATTGCTACGCATCACCAAGCCCGGCGGCTTCGTCGTGCTGTTTGCGCCGGATTACCGCGCGCCGTTTGAGGCGCACTACGAGATCCCTTGGCCGCCATTCTTACCGCGAGAATTGTGCAAGGCGTGGCTGGACGGTTTCGATCGCCCGTACGGCGGGCTGGACATGTTCTACTACACCACCGTCGCGCAGATCTTGGGTATCCTCGAGCCGCTGAACTGCCGTGTCGTTACAGCGTATAACGATCGCAAAATCGAGCCGCAGGCGATGCGGCATTTTGATTGCTCCACTCCGCAAGCTACCTTCGACACTGCGCGAAAATTCCGGACGGCCTACGAAGCTCGATCGCTGCCGGAGAACTTCATGATCGCGACGAGCTTCGGCGTCGCCGCGCAAAAGCTTTAGAGCTTCGGCTCCGCGATGCCGGTGCTGGGCATCGGCTGCGAAGCCCTGACCTGCGCTTCGAGTTCGGAAATCCGCGCGCCACGCTGATTCGCGATAGTATTCAACTCGGTGAGCTTCCGATAGAGCGGCACGGCCACCGCGCTTGTGAGCGAGCGGCTGATATTGAACAGTTCCGCGAGGTTCATAATCGCGGGCAGATCGCGCTTGAGGAGCGCTTCGTAGAGCGGCCCGGTAAAAGGCAGGCGAAACGCGTTCGACGGAGCATGATGACGCAACTCGGGCGCAACCACGCGCGCGAGCATAGCGCGCAGTTCGTCGTCGGTGCCGGAATACGGCAGCGTCAGCTTTTCCATCATATAGCGCGCTTGCTCGACCGGGCGATCGATCCATTCTTGGTAGTCGACGATCGCGGCGATCCGGTCGCGGCACGCGAGCAACGCATCGGCGTTGTGCTCGAGCCAGAGCAGCTCCGAGATGACCGGATCGAGTTTTCCGCGCGCGTGAATCGATCCCGCGACTTCGTTTGGATGGCGTGTCACGAGCAGATAGCTCGGCTCGGCTCCAAGTTCTGCGACGATTTCATGCCACATCGGCATGAGGCGCATCGTTCGAGGATCTTTGAAGGCCCAGACGGGATGCTTCTGCAGCTCGGAGTTCACGAATGCCGCGATCTGATTGCGCAGAGGTGTGATCGACGGGGACTTCCACCACTCCGGCGGAAGCGCGCGCATCGACGTCGGGGTGTCCCACGCAAGCCCGAACGAAGCCAGGATGCGATCCTGCAAGAACGAGATCGTTTGCGACTCGAAATATCCGCGCGCATTTTCGTGGGTAGCCGGCATGAGGTCTTCGCTGAGCGAGACGCCGAGCTCGGACAACACGTTGGTCGTGAGCGAGGTGCCCGAACGATGCATGCCCAGGACAAAGATGATCCGGGGCTTGGCTGGGGTGTCCGACTGATTCACGTTTAAGGGTATCGGCCCGCCCACCACGGGCGCTTAGGGACTAGAAGAATAACCGGATGCCGACGATCACGAGAATCAGCGAAAGACCGATCCGAAACGCTCGCTCGGGTAGGCGCCTAGCCAGCGGCGTACCAATGAGTACGCCCGGGATCGACCCGGCGAGCAGGAGCATCGCAAGCCGCACATTCACGTCGCCGAGCTTAAAGTGCCCGAGGATTGCCGGCACGAGCAGCACCACCGCAAATGCGACGTCGGTGCCGACCAGCGTGCGCAGCTGCGCTTGCGAGAGAACCAGCAAGAGCAACGGCAGCGTAAGCGATCCGCTCCCGATCGAGGTTATGCTCACCAGCGTACCGACGACGAAACCTGTCACGGCTAACGGAACGCGCGGCAGCGGCGAGGCCGTCGGCTGCTTGTCCGGCGCAACTGAACGCGTCAGAGCCACCGCTCCCGACGCAATGAGCAGAGCGACGCCGAGCGCAAGCTTCAATACGTGGTTGACCACGCCCAGCGGCAGATGCGCGTGTAGCCAACCGGTGATCAACACGCCGAGGATCGCCCCGGGAACGCCGCCGATCGAAAGGAAGAGCAGCGCACGGTAGTTGACCGTTTGCGCGCGGATATGGGTCAGGAAGGCGACGATCTTGGTTCCCAAGCTAAAGAGCAGATCCGAACCGATCGCCGTACTCGCATCGTATCCGAGGAAGAGCACGATCAACGGCGTGGTGAGCGATCCCGCGCCGACGCCGGAGTACGAAATGCACAACCCGACGATGAAGCCGATCAGCACGATCTGAATCACTTGACGAGATGCCTCTCCACGTATTCGAGAAGTTGCGCCGCTGATTCCTCAATAAGATGGCTCGCGGTATCGACCACGAGTTCGGGGTTACTCGGTATCTCGTACGGCGAGGAAACGCCGGTGAAGTGGGCGAGTTCACCGCGCCGGGCGCGACCGTAGTGTCCCTTGACGTCACGGCCTTCTGCGGTGACCAGATCGCACGACACGTAAATCTCATGAAATCCGTCGGGGTACGCCGCCCGCGCCAATTCCCGATCAGCCGCAAAAGGCGAGATCAAGGCACAGATCACGATGAAGCCGGCGTCGGCGAAGACGCCCGCAACCGCCGCGGTGCGGCGCACGTTCTCCGAACGGTCTTCGTCGCTGAAGCCGAGGTCGACGTTGAGCGTGGTGCGCAGCGTATCGCCGTCGAGCACGTAGACCAGCCGGCCGCGCTCGAAGAGCATGCGCTGCACCGCCATGGCGACGGTCGATTTTCCCGCGCTCGGGAGCCCGGTGAGCCAGAACACGCCGCCAGCATGGCCGTTGCGCGTGGTTCGCTCGACGCGTTCGACCGACGACGTCATCGCGACGACGTTGGTTGCTCCCTCGCCGCGAGCGTGACCGACTACGGCGTCGATGCGGCCGCCGGCGACGATTGCGCCGCTACGGACAAGGACGAAGCGGCCGATGCTCGACTCGGCCAAGTTGGTGTCAGCCGCGATCAGCTCACGCGACACGAGCGATACGACGCCTACATCGCCGCTGCGCAGTTCCTGCGCCTCGCGCGGCTCCAGCGTATCGGGATCGATGCTTTCCTCGATACGCGCCAGCGTGACCGAGATCTCACGAGCCCCCAAACGCATGCGCAACGGCTCACCGGCGCGCACTGGATCGACGCCAAGCCACACAACGGTGGTCTGCGCAGCGTGGCCAAGTTCGGGGGCGTCGATCGCGCGGCTCCCGACCGCTCCGCGATCGACGAAGACGCGCGCGTCCAATTCCACCGCGATCGATGCTCCGGTTGCGGCAATCTCTAGCTCGTCCGGCCAGTCGTGAATCGCTACGACGCGCGCACCGGTTTGCAACGGCCAAAACGTGAGATACTCGCCGCGTTCGAGCATACCGCTCTCGACCCGCCCGGCGATCAGGCGTTTGCCGTCACGACGATAGACATCTTGGACTACAAAGCGCAACGGGCCGTCTTCGCGGACCTGCACGCGTTCGAGCGTGCCCAAGGCCTCGATCAGGGTCGGTCCCTGCCACCACGCCGTCAGCGGTCCGGGCTTGACGATTCCATCACCGCTGCGCGCCGCAACCGGCACGATCGCCCGCGCTTGCATCCCGAGCTGATCCAGAAACGCCGTGACTTCGGCGGCGCGCGCAGCGTATGCCGCTTGCGGGTCGTCCGCCAAGTCGAGCTTGTTGATCGCCACCAGCACATTGGCAAATCCAAACCAGCGCAAAAAGAGCGCCTGGCGCCGCGTCTGTTGCGTGATACCTTCATCGGCAGCGACGACCATCACCGCGGCATCGACTTCCGATGCGCCGCTAAGCAGATTGCGGATTAGCTCGCGGTGTCCGGGCGCATCGACGAAAACAAACTCCGCGTCCCGCGTGCGCACCCAAATACGCGTGAGGTCCAGCGTAATGGCTTGGTCGCGTTCGAGCTGGAACGCATCGAGCAAGAACGAATACTCGATCGGCACGCCGCGTTTGCTGCTCGAGGTTTCAAGCTCCTCGAGCTTTGCCGGCGTCACCAATCCAAGATCGACCAGCAGACGCCCGAGAATCGTCGACTTGCCGGCGTCGACGTCGCCGACCATCACGATGCGAACGTTCTTCACATGTACCCCGTGGTCCGCAGCCGCTCGAACGCGTCCTCGCTCTCATTATCCATCGCGCGGCCGGCGCGCTCGGGTTCCCGCGTTATTTCGAGTTCCGCAACGATTTTTTCGAGCGTGTCGGCGTCACTCGCGATCGGAAAGGTGATGTTACTCTCGCCGAGCGAGCGATACCGTTTCCCGTCCTTGGCCAAGTAGAGCGGCACGTACGGAATCTGCTCGCGCAGTGTGTAACGCCAAATGTCCAATTCAGTCCAATGCAGTAGCGGATGGATGCGCACGTGCGCACCGTCGGGCACGTCGTACGCGTAGTAGTCCCATAATTCGGGCGGCTGCGAGCGCGGATCCCACGAGCCGTCGGCGTTGCGCGGACTGAAGATCCGCTCTTTGGCGCGGATCGCTTGCTCGTCGCGCCGGATTCCAAGGAGAATCCCGCGGTAGCCCTCGCGCGCGATGAGCGCGCGCAGACCCGCCGTTTTGCGCGCCGCGTGCCGCGCGGCCGGCGGAAGCGTTTGATCGACGGTGCTTTCCGGCGGGCAGGCTTCATTCGCAACGGGGAGGTTCCACTGCGCAACCAGATGATCGCGGAAGGCGTAGACCTCCTCGAATTCCATGCCGGTGTCGAGCAGCACGACCGGAAAGGGAACCTCGCCAAGAAAGGCCTTGCGTACCATCCAAAGCAATGCGGTTGAATCTTTACCAATCGACCAGAGCATGGCAAGCGGCGACACGCACGAAAACGCTTCGCGCAGAATGAAGATCGTGCGGGCTTCGAGTTCGTCGAGATAGTCGAGGCGGGACATCTCGTCCTTATCTCGACCTCGTCTGCGTAAGGTCCTCGTTAGATTGCAACCAGTGCACAATGACTTTGCGCTCGCAGGTCTAACCTATCGGTGGCGCTATGTCACGGTACTTTGAATTCTTCGGCCTCGAACGCGACCCGTTCTTGGATACCGCCGACCCGTTTTTCTATTGCGAGTTCGGCGCGTTGCGCAAGGCCAAGGAGCGTCTGTACGACGCGGTCGACGCTTCGCGCGGACTGACCGTGATTCTTGGCGACCCCGGGACGGGGAAGACGAGCCTCAGCGGCGCGCTCGAGCAGGAGCTCCTAGCCGACGATAAGGTCGTTCTCGCCAAAATCCTCGATCCGGCGTTCGCAACCGAGGTCGAATTCCTCATCGCCATCGGACGCGTTTTCGGCCTGGCGCTTCCGCCGCGCTCGAGCGCCGCGCTCAAGAATGCGCTCAAGAACTTCTTCTTCGAAACCGCGATCCTCGAAAAGCGCAACCTGGTCCTCACGATCGACGAAGCGCAGAACCTCAGCGACGAGAACCTCGAGGCGCTGCGCCTTCTCCTTAATTACCATGTGCCGCAGCGCAAATTGCTCAACATCTTGCTCTTTGGGCAAAGCGAGCTAGCCGAGCGCATTCGTGCCAAGGGTAATCTCGAGGACCGCGTGGACGGCTGGATACGCCTCGAGCGGCTCGATCCCGGAATGGCGTCCGCTGTTCTCGATTTCCGCCTCGCCAAGGCCGGTCTGCTGCCGGAACGGCAATTCTTCACACCGGACGCGCGCGCGCTCATGATCGACGCGGCCGACGGCCTCCCGCGCCGTCTCACGATGCTTGCTCATGCCGCAATGCAAGAGGCCTGCGATCGGGCGAGCACGCTGATCAACGAGGATCATGTCCGCTCGGCCATGCTGGTACGCGGCATCACACCGCGGCCGGCTGCCGTGGTGGCGCGGTCGGAAAATGGCGTTGTCGACGCCCCAGAATCCGACAACGAACCAGCACCGTGGGGTCTGCTCAGCCGGCTGTTCGCCCGGCGCTCCTCGTCATGAACCGCGAGCCCGACTTCGAATCAAGCGCGGACATGCGCCTGCTCGAGTTGCAACGCACGTCGCTAGGCCTGGTCGCTCCCGAGCGCGCTTCCTGGGAGAGCCGGTATGCCGTCGACTCAACACCCGGCATCGAAGAGCCGGCGGAAGCGGCGAGCGCCCGGAGCGCGATGCTGGCCATCACCTTGACCGCAACGCCACCCGGTGAGGTGATTCCCGGTACCGTCGTCACCTATGCGCTGAGCATCGTTAACGAAGGCGCTGCACCCGCAAACGGGGTCGTTGCCGGAGTGCCTTTGCCGGGCGGCGTCACCTATCGCCTCGGATCGCTCCAGATAAATGGGCGCGCGGCCGACGATAGCGCCGCCGACGCGCTCTTTGGAGCGGGTCTGGATCTTCGCACCATCGCCGGCGGAAGCCGTGCCGCCCTTATGTGGAAAGTCGGCGTCCGGATGGGCACCAAGCCGCTGCTGACGATCCCCCAAGTACGCGCGCGCGATGCCGCCGTCATCGGCGGGGGTCCGCTCACCGTCGAGCGACGAGGCACCCTCGGCGCCTTTGCCGGCGAACTCGCCGCGGCCGACCGCGCGCTTTTTGAGCCAAGACCGCTGATCCCAGTCGAGATTCCCACCTCGGAGCTGCCGATCTACGAGCTCGACGCAGAAGAGCAGATCGTCTACGAAGCCGCCGACGCAGCCCTGTCCGACGCCGCCGCGCGGCCTGCTCCTGCGCCTGAACCGATTTTGGAAACTCTCGCCGAACCGGAACCCAAACCGGAACCTGAGCCGCTGCCTGAGCCGTTGCCTGAGCCGCTGCGCGAAGCGGTCGTGCTTTATGGCGGACTCGATCGTCCCACGCTCGCGTTTTTCGAGCGTGTATTCAACGGATCCAAAGAGCCCACGATCCTCCAACACTGCATATTCGCAAGCGCCTTGGCCTGCGCGGTCGACGTCGACGGGAAAGACGACCTCGGGCTCAAGGCACACCTTGCGGCGCAATCGCAGATTCTTCATCGCGTCTCGTTGCACGAAAAGCTCGGTAAGAAAGAGCCGATCAGCGAATATTCGGGCCAGCTCCTCGCCGCTATCGCCGCGATCGCGCCTCGTCCCGTGCGGCCAATCGAATTGCCAAGCAACGAGCGGGTTACGCTTGCCAACGAACTGCACGAGCCCGCGCTCGCCGTGGTGCGCAAGATCGCCGAAGAGCGCGACCGTTGGGATTTCGTCAAAGCACGCCAACTCACGCTCGCCCTGCAGGCTCAGCGCGCGCTCATCGACGACGACGCGCGCGCCGCTTCAATCGACAATGCCCTGCGCTCCTATGCGCAACACTCGATGACCGTATTGCAAAAGCTCTTTGTGCGCTTGCGTATCGATCGGACCACGGGCGTGCTCTTCCAAACGGATACGGCTCTTGACTCCGCCGCTCGCGTACTGCTCGCCGCATTGGCTGCCGCGCTCACGAATTGAAGCTGCTTCTCGGAATCCCGAGCGCCGGTTCGCCGGTCGCGCCGTTCCTCGAGAGCGTCGCCCAGCTTCGCCTGCCGCCGTCCGTCACCGTGCTCGAACGCGTGCTTATAACCGGAAACTTCGTTCCTGCGCAGCGCGATCTCATCGTCGAGCGCGCGCTCGAACGCAATGCCGACGTGCTAATCATGTGCGACGACGACATGGTGCTCTCGCCCAACGCGTTGGTCGATTTGTGCGCCCTGCTCGAAGCGGATGCGCGCAATGCTCTCGCCGGTGCTCTGTATTACTCGCGGGACAGTTTTCGTCCGATGGTCGTTGACCGTTGGGACGAAAACGACACGCGCACGGCGGTGATTCCCGCGTTCGATCGTGAGCCGGTTCCCGTCGACGGTGTCGGCTTCGGCTGTGTGGCGCTACGAGTGAGTGCCCTGCGCGAGCTGATGCCGCCGTATTTCGCGGCCCACGTGTTCATCGAACGCAGCGCCGGCAGGGTGCGCGTATGCGACGAGGACTATCTCTTCTGCGCGCGCCTTCGGAAAGCTGGGCATCGCGTGTTTCTCCACCCCGGCGTGCGCTGCGGTCACTACGATCGCCAGTCGAGCGCCATTGCGCCCAAGGCCTGGGAGCCGCCGGAAATTACGCGACGGGAACGCATGGCCGCGCTGGTTGACGGCCACCCGGTGCTGGTCGAAGCAAGGCCCGCGCCCACCAGCACGACCGAATCGCACGTTCGCGCGAACGTAGACTACGTGATTGTTCCCTAGCGGATTTCGCTGAAAAGCGCCGCCTGATTGCGGCGTTTTCCGGCAACCGAACGCGCGTAGGACTTCCAACGCGAAATAAGTTGCAAGCGCCCGCCGACCTCATCGTTGAATCGCTGGAGTCGCTTGAGTTGCCACTCCCGGTACTCTAGGACTCGGCGAACGCGCCCCGCGATTTCTTCGTCGAACTCGGGCGTACGCTCGGGCTGCGCCTCCACCCAGGCGTTCATAACGACGTGGCGCGCATGGCCCATTGCGGAAAGCAGCGCTTCGAAGGCCGCCCAATCGCAGCGATCGATCAACGGCCCGAGTTCTTTACACTGCCCCTCGAGCATCGCGACGCCGGAGCGAACTTCATCGAGCAACTTGCTAGCCAACTGCAGCGAACGTCGACGTCACGCCGTCGCCCCCCGAAAGATTCTTTTGCGCGCGGCGCTGCGCTTTGAATTGCGTCACCGCGGTGCTCCACGTCTCGCGATATTCCCGGGCGTAGCCCAGAATGCGTTCGACACGTTCGGGATCCTTACGCATATTGGCCATGACGAGTTCCTTGTGCCAAAAGCCGTAGACGCGCAGGAGATTCTCTGAAAGTTCGCCGCCGATCTCCATATTCAGCGAACTCATCAGCACCGTACACGCGCGTTGGGCGCGCAAAAGCGCTTTGTGAATCCCCTCGATGTCATCGCGCTCGTTCACCAGCTTGTCGTGAGCTTGCTGTGAAGCGATGATCAATACGTCGAAGATTTTGACGATCAGATCCTCGGGTGCGGCCGTGAGAATCGACGTCTCGAGATAGGTCTGCTCGTTGTTCTTTTTCATGATGGTCCGCTAGGCGCCCGAACTCGAAGAACTGCTGCTGCTGGTGGTTGAGAACCCAAAGACCGACGCCAACTCCTGTTGTTCGGCCTGCAGTCCAGCGATTGCCGTTTCACTTGCCACAAACCCGTCGCGCAGGGAGGTGGCTTGCGCGTTGGCCTCGTCGGTGATCTGCGAAACCTGCTGCTGGAGGGTCGTAATCGTGTCGGTGTTGCCGTTTTCGAAGTTCTGAATGAGCGATACCGCCGGTACATACCCCACCGGCCCGCTGTTGAGGAGCGTCGGACTGCCGGTCACCGATGCAAGATACGATCCGAGCTCTTGGGTCAAGCTGCTGGCGCCGACGAGCAGGTTCTGCACGGCATTGGGATTGCTCGCGTACGCGTGCAAGAACGCCGAAACGTTGAGCGGCGCGAGCGTTCCGTTCGCTCCGTCGACGGTTTGGTTCTGGACGGGCGTGCTGTTCGGACCGCCCTGCTGGTCGATACTCGTCGCCTGCACCGTCGTAAACGAGCTGGCGAGCAACAGACCCGCCTGCGCGAGCGAGTTATAACTCTTATCGGTGCCGAGGAAGCCGCCAACGATGTTTTCGAATTCCGAAATGATAGAACCCACATCGGAATTGCCCCAGAGGACGCCTCCGGGCACGGATTGCGCGGTGGCGTTCGTGCCGGGCTGAATCGCGAGGACGATCGGCGGCGCGGTCGCCGTATTGATTTCGTTGACCGCCGCATTGTACGTAGAAACGAACGCTTGGAGCGTCGAGACCAGTAACGTCGTATTCTGCGTGACATCGAGCGTGAACGCGGAAGTCGTGTTGCCGGTAATCGAAAGCGAGAGCCCCGGAAGCGCGTTGGTGACCGTGTTCGAGTTTCCGTAATAGGTACTCGACGTCCCGTCGGGATTCTCGACCGTGATCGCCGACTGCTGACCCACGGTCGTCTTCGCGCCGCTCGCCGCCGTCAAGCCCGATGCAGTCAGGAAATTGCTGGTATCGCCGGATGCCCCGAGCACGATGCTCTGCGGCCCTGAGTTGGCGTTCGTGAGCTGGATCTGACCGGTTACGGAGTTGAAGACCGCGGTCACGCCGGCGGTACTGCTGTTGATTGCGCCGAGGATATCGCGGAGGTTCTCGGTTCCCGACACGCTGATCTTGACGCCATTGATGGTGAACGTCCCGGACGTCACCGGCGTCACAAAACCGGCGTTCGCTCCCGAATTGAAGTCCGCGTCCGGATTGATCCCACCGACGTTACCCGTACCGGAAATCGAGGCCGAACTGCCACTATTGAGCAACTGCGCATTGCTCAACTGAAGAACGCTGAGCAAATTCCCTTGATCCTGATTACTGCCGAGGGAAATCTGCTGGTCACTCGAGGTAAAATCGACGACGCCGTTAACGAGGGTCGCTAGGAAACCAGCATCCGCCTTCGAGTCCACCTGCGTCGTGATATTGTGCAAAATCGCATCGAGCGACTGCGAATCGACGTTGTAAGAAATCTGCACGCCGTCGACCGTGACCGATCCGTTTCCGTTGGTCCCGTTCTGCGGCACGACTCTTGCGTAGGAATAGGCGAGCGGCACCGTGTCGGATGCCTGACCGGCGTACGTTCCGCTGGTAATCGTGTCGGTGATCGAGTGCCCGGCGCTCGCGCTGGAAAGTATCGACGTGTTCGTCGCTGCTTTGACGCTGTCGATCGTGTAGAGTCCCGGCGTGGCGGTCACGCCCGGAATGCCGGTGGCCGTCAGCGCCCCAGTGTCGCCCGAGCTCGCTTGATAGGTCGAGAACAAGTTGGGGTCCGAAAGATTGCCGAGAGCGTTTTGCACCGACGCGACGAGATTACTGATCTTGATCAGTTCGGCGTTGGCATTATTGAGCGTCGCGATCTGCGCGTTGAGCAGAGTCGTCGGCGCAAGGCTCAACTGCGTCAGTTTGGAGATGATCGCGTTGTAATCGATGCCGGAAACGATCCCGGGGAACGAGATCGGAGCGGTGGTGCCGTAGACGGGGCTATTGCTTGACACAGTATCCCTTAGACTTTGCGGTCGAGAGTGACGCCGTCGATTTGATCGAAGAACTCAGCAAGTCCGATCAGCTCCTGCGGCGGAAATTGCGCGACCTCTTCACCCGTCTGCGGATTAGTGAAGACGGTCACGACGAGTTGAAGCTCGCTAACGTACTTATACGAAATCGCGAGCTGCGGTTGACCCGAAGAGCCTGATGAAACGTTGTATAGCTTTGCGACTGCGGCTGCAATCGTCGATCCTTCAACAGGCTTAGGCTGTTGTGGGCCGGCGGACGGCAAACCCGAAGAGGTCGCCGGCGCCTGTGGCGCAGCAGCAACACCTGCAGTTTGGGCAGTGCCTTCGCCAGGCCCGCTCGTGGCCGGGGCGACGGTCGGAACGTCCATGTTTACAATCCTTTTCCCGCTACTATACGTCTTCGACCCATGCGAGGGACTATATTAGCCGTGGTCCGGCGGCGCGTCCCGGGGCCGCCCAAAAGCGGCTGAAGGCCTGGAGCACAGGATGTGCGTCCGACCCGAACCATCTCTATACCGTCTTGACCGCCGCAGCCTCCGCGTAAGCCCCCAAAACACCCTGGAGAGAGCGGAGCGGGTCGCACAGTTGGGTGGTCCGTTCGGCGACCTGGTAGCCTACCGCGGGAGCTCGCATCCAAGCCTGGCGCAGCACGGTCGTCGCACTCTCGAGCGATGCGGGGTCGGCCCCTCCGGCCAGCTCAGGCCAGAGTTCGCTGAGGGCGAGTGCCGTGGAGAGGACCGGCATGACCCCGTGGCTTGCAGCTCGGACGATGCGTGCGGCCCCGTGTCCTGCCCACCCAAGGTCAGCATAGACGCGCGCGCCGCCATAGAGCGCTTCGAGCTGTCCGGCAGAGAGCGATTCATCCGGGAGCCAGATCACGCCGGGTCCGGCCGCTTCGAGAAGGCTCTGGTAATACTCGGCATTCTCGACGGTTCCCACGAGGACGCACGCAGCACCGATCGAGGCCGCAGCGCGCATCGCGATCCACTGATTTGCTCGGGGTTCGACCGCCGCATGGATAAGGACGTATTCATCCGTGCCGCACAGGGCCCCGATAGGCTCGGGAGCCATTGGGGGCGCGGGAACGCAGGGTACCAAGCGGGATGGACCGGCAAAGCCGAAGCGCGAGCGCACTTCCGCTTCCTCGGCCCGGGTTGCGAAAATCGCCGCTCGGCACTGCGCGAACATCCTTCGCAAGAGCGCATCATCGTAAGCGGGCTTCCCTCGTGCCGAATCCGCATCGGTCACGATCAGACGAGCGGCCAGTCCGCGCTCGATCGACTGCTGCGTCGCCTCGTCGCGGATGCCCGAGAGCATCGTGCGAATTGCCGACGTTCCCCAAAGCGACTCGTTGGCAAAGTCGTCGAACAACGGCGTCGCCACAATGGGAATGTCGAGACGTTTCGCTTCGCCGAGCATGTATTCGAACTGCTGCACGTGACGATGTCCGAAGAAATGGACCAAGTCGCATCCTTCCGCGCGCGCGGCCGACGCAACGGTCAATCGCGCATCGAATCCCTGGGCTTGCAACGCTTCGGCGAGAGCGCGCGCTTGGTCAACGTCGGCCTCGGGCGCAATGAGTCCGTCATCACGAATCACAATAGCGATACGACCTGCGGAGCCGCCGATAACCGGTGCGGCGCTCAGCCGGTTCGCACGCAAAATCGGGTCGCGGGCGCGAACGAAGAAGCGCCGCGCCGGCGCTGCATCGGCAACGTCGAACGAACATGCGAGCAACGGAAAGACGGGCCGCGCGAGCGTAACCTCAGTGTCGCCCTCCATCGGTGCTTCAAGAGCGATCGATACCGTCGAGCTACTCGACCCAGCCGCAGAAATGTCGACGTCAAAGCTCGCGCGCGGGATCTCACCGTAGATGCCGATCCCATACCACGATCGCGCGAGTTCGTTACGCGCCGCCGAGCCAAGATCCGCGTGCACGGTGTTTGCGACGCGCGCCAGCAACGAGGCCCCAAAGGATCCGTCGTCCGATGAAATGCCGACGCGCCTCCCCGTAGCGAACCGCTGCGCGTACACGTAGGGCGCAACATCGGTCAACACCTCATCCACCGGGGCGGCGCAAAGGAAACGCGCCGCTCGAGCCGACTCGAAGATTGCGCGCGCCTGCGCATCGTCAGTAAAGAACCCGATGACCTCCTCTTCGAGTGATCCGAGCAGCGTATGCGCGAGCAGCCACGGCTCGAGCAGCGCCTCTAAGGCCGCCACAGCCAGGGCTTCGCACGGAAGCCACAACGGCCAGATGAACGGGCTTGCCTCACGAACGAAGACCATCGGCGGATCGATTTGCACAAACGGAAGCAGCGCGATTTCGCCGTCACGCGAAAAAACGAGATCGATCCAGCCCTCGCCCCAAGGATAGAACGACGGCTGCAATCGGGCGGCGACCAAGTATGGCGCGCCCACGACCCGGGCAAAACGGCCCGGCTCGATAAATGGCGCGAAGCGCGAGAGCAGCGCGTGACGCCTCACGACGCGCGTTCCCGCACGATTCGGCGTAGGGCGCTTGGACTGCGATCGGTGAGCGACGCAATGTCGATCCAGCGAGCATCATCGGCATACGCAGCCCATTCCCGGTCGTCGTCGTAATCGGCGATGTCGATGTCCGCGCAGTCTTGGGCAGTCACCTCAGCCTTTTCGAGAATGCGTTCGACGCGCGCGGCAATCGCATGCGCGTGGGGCTCGCCGAAGGCACCGATAGCCAACAGGACGCCGTCGTCGACTTTAAACGCGGTCGCGAAGCGGCGCACGAATTGAGCCGCCGCGTTCCAATCTGCCTCGTTGCGAACGGCGATCCCGAAAACGGTCCGGGCCGACGCAAAACCGGCCGGCTCGGTGGCAACCGCGGTTGCAACCTGGGGCTCACGTTCTTTGGGGAAGGGCAGGAAGTGCTCGGAGCGCACGAACCCGCGGGCATGTATCTGCGCGCCGCGATAGCCCTGGGCGGGAATGGGACCACTCATGCCCCATTTCTTCGCAAACCGCGCCCAGTTTTCGTTCATCGTAGCGCGGTAATCGACGTTATTTGCGGCAAACGAGCGGCTACCAAAATGGTGGATGAAGACGTCGTCGCACACGTAGATCCAATATCCGGCGGCACGCACGCGCATGCAATAATCGTCGTCCTCGAAATTGCCGATAGCGTAGCGTTCGTCGAGTGCACCGACTTGCTCGAGCACCTCTCGGCTAATGCACCAACAGAACCCGATCGCTCGATCGGTGATGTAGCCCTTCTCGGCGAATTCCCGCCGGCGCTGCAACGAGAATGCTTGCATCTCGGATTCATCGCGGTACTGGACGCTGGGAAGCTGTTGATCGCCCGTCACGAGATTACTGCGCGGCGCCGAAATGCCGAGACCGGGCAAACGCCTGAACGCATCGACGAGGCCGTCGGCCCAACCCGGCGTCACGATGACGTCGTTATTGAGGACGATCACGTAATCGCCACGCGCGTGCGCGATCCCGTCGTTGTTCCCTCCGGAGAACCCGCGATTGGTCTTGTTATAAATGATGCGCACGTGCGGATCGTCGATCGTCGCCAGCGCTTTGAGCGTCTCGGGACCCGACCCGTTATCGACGACGATCACTTCGTACGGCTCCGCGGTGTGCTCCCGAATCGACTGCAGGGCCTTGATCGTAAACTCCGGCGCGTTCCAACTCAACGTAACGATCGAAACGAGGCCGCGCTGAAATGCCGGCCTTCCCCGTAGAACTCGCTCGATCGCCGCCGGATCGCGGTCGAACGCGTCAGGATGCGCAGTCGGTCCCATTGTTGCCATCGGCCGGACGCCGATCGTGCCGCGTTCGCGTTGCAGCGACCGCGTGAGCAGATCGACCATTGCAGCATCCAGCGTAAGCCCTTCACGCAGCTCCAGGCCTTGCGGAAACTGCCGTAGACGCAGCAGCACGCAGCGCGCGTCGCTTGCAACGAGCGGCTGATGCGGATCGCGCTCGACGCCCTCGGCGAAGGTTGCAGCCGCGGCGTTGATCGGCGTCGTCACGCGCGCGAGCAGTTCATCGAGCCATCCCGGTTCCACGTGCGTATCGGCGCGAACCAGCGCCACGAACCGCTCGCCGCGTAGTTCCATCAATGCGCGCGCGCGCTCGACCGCATCGCGCTTCCCAGCCCAATGCACTTTACCAATCGGTGTGCGAACCGCGCGCAGCCGGCGCTCAAATTCGGGCCGGTTGAATTCCTCGGATACGTCGTGAACCAGAACCTCAACCGGGTGCTCGACCGGCCACAAGAACAGGCTCATGCCACCGTTCCCACTCCGTCGTAGCCCCTCGATCTTGCCTGAATCCACCCAAGCCCGCGGTGCGTCGTGGGCAACGCGATCGCGCCAGCGCTCGGCCAGGAGCTGCAGGTTTGCCTGCGTGCGGCGGAAGCGCTGCGATCCGGATTTCGATTCGTAGTGGAAGAGCGTCGCGGCCGGCTCGTACACCACGCGCAGCCCGCGCTTGCGCACGTTGAGACAGTAGTCGACGTCTTCGTAGCCGTTCCAGTACGCCTCGTCGAGGCCGCCCAGGTCGAGATAGAGCGCGCGCGGCGTCGCCATGCAGGCGCCGGTCACGATCTGATAATCGCGCCGCACGTTCGCTTCGGGTGTGTTCCCCGGCTCGTGGACGAGATAATGAAACGGATAGAGCCCGGATGCGCTAAACGGCCACCAGCGAACCAGAACGCCGGCGTGTTGGATCGTTCGGTTCTCAAAGAGCAGCTTTGCTCCAACCACACCGACGGCCGGGTCGTCAAACAAGCGCATCATCGGCGTGAGCCACTGAGTGATCGGTTCGGTGTCGTTGTTGAGTAGCACCAGGATGCGCCCGCGCGCTTCGCGCGCGCCTTGATTGTTTGCCCCGGCGAAACCGAGGTTCTTCTCGTTGTGAATCACCCGGATCCAGGGAAAGCTCGCGAGCACTTCCGGCGTGTGATCGGTCGACGCATTGTCGATGACAATTACTTCACCATCACCCGCTCCGGCGAGGGAGGGCTGCAGCTTGGCCAGGCAATTGCGGGTCAGTTCCGCCTTGTTGAAGACGGGAATGATGATCGAATAGTCCACGGATTCGTTACTTCAAGGCGCGGTCCGCGACGGCTGCCGCCTCGGCGAATCGTTCGTTGCGCAGGTAATACAGCGAGAGCGCGACGCTCGACCGAACGGGGTCGATCTCGCGCGCCCGTATTAGCGACGCCTCTACCCCGGCAGGCGAGGCCAACAATTCGAGCGCTCCGGCCCGGGTCATCAGCATGTCGAAGCTCCTCGGATCGAGCGCAAGCGCGGCATCGACGGCGGAAAGCGCGGCTTCGGCACGCTGTTCGTCGAGCGCGCGTCGCGCGCGTTGGCGCCACTCTTCGAACGTCTTGGGCGTTGCCTGCCGCTCGCGCAGAAGTTGCAACTCCTGGGCATGCCCGCGCGCTTCGAGGACGCGCTCCAAGTGCTGCGTCGCCTTTTCGGATTCGGGATCCAGCTCGACGGCGAGACGCAAAAAATATTCCTCTTTCCCGAGCTCGTAACGCTCTGAGACTCCCGCGGCGCTTACGAGCAATTCGCACGCTTCGGCCGGCTTGAGGCGCGGGTACCACTTCTCGACGATGTCGATCGCCTCGCCACCCCGCTTCATGCGCAATAAGAAGTTCACGAAGTGCAGCATCGCCGGCGAGCTTTCGTGGGTATCAAGAACGAGCTTGTAGGCATCGTACGCCTCGCCGAAGCGCTGCAGGCGCTCGAACGCCTTCGCTCGGTTGAGCATCAACGGCTCGACGGTCGGCGCATTGGCCAAGCCGCGCTCGAACCATTCGAGCGCCTGGGCGTCGTCGCCCTGAATGGCATAACTCGAGCCCATCTCCGAGTGCGCCTTCCAGATATACACCTGGTCGTCCACGATGAACTGTTGTTTGGCAAAGGCCTGGTCTTCGATTGCAGCCGCAAAGGCCTCGCGCGCTTCGTCAAAGCGCTTCTGCGCGACTAGCGCCTTCCCGAGCATCATGTGCGCGTTCGCGTAGTGCGCGCTACGCCGCAACGACTGACGCGACATCTCTTCACCCTTGACCGGATCCTCGAAGTGATCGCAATAGAGGTCGCCGAGTAAAGCGAGTCCGTTAGGCATGAATGCGCGCGGCGTATCCCCGACTAGCTCAAGCATCTTCAAGAGCGAACTCAGCGCGAGGCCATAGTCTTTATTGAGATACGCCGTGGTCCCCAAGTTGTACCAGTGGTAGGCGTTCTCGGGATCGTTCTGCGTTGCCGCGAGCAGAATTTCGAGATTGCGTTGTCCCTTGTTCCGCTCCGCGACGACTGTGTTAACGTAGCCGTGATGGATCAGCGTTATCGCGCTTGCGACGGCGTCGACGCTGAGGCTGGTTCCGTCGAGCGCCGGGTACTCGTGTATCGGACCAAAGAATCGGATTCGCTCGTCGTTGGGAAAGATGCGAATGACGTGATGCGAAACGTCGCCCGAGCCGCGATAGTCGTCGGTGCGATTGACGATGCGTGTATAGAGCGCCGTGACATATGCGGGAACGTTCTTGAGCGCAAGCAATGCCGCGCGCGAGTCCTCCGCCAATTCCTCGTCGGCGTCTAGGAAGAAAATCCATCGCTTGGTGGCCATCTCGATCGACTTGTTTCGCGACCACGAAAAGTCGTTGCGCCACGGATCTTCGATCACGGTGGCCCCGTAGGAGCGCGCGATCTCGATCGTGCGATCCTGCGAGCCGGTGTCGCAGATGATGATCTCGTCCACGTAATCCTTCACGCTTGCCAGCGCTTGCGGCAGAAACTTCTCTTCGTCGCGCACGATCATGCACAGACTCACGCCGGCGGGCTTCTGAGGATATCCCGGCGGCGGCGGCGGAAGCGGCGGGGCATTCGCCCCGGCCGGCTGAGAAGTCGGCTCTGGTTTCGGTCGACGAGACCGGACGTGAATCGGCATCGTTACGGTTATCGGCAGAAAAGCAACGAGGACCCGCCGGAGCGGGCCCTCGAGGAAACGACCGTGCGGTTGCCCGCAGAATCGATTATCGGAACAGCGTGAGGACCGACTGCGCGTTTGCGTTCGACTGCGCCAGAACCGACGTGCCGACTTGAACGAGCAGTTGTAGTTTCGTGAACTGCGTCGTTGCTTGACCCACGTTGAGGTCGGCGATGTTCGATTGCGAGGCTTGCAGGTTGACCGCTGCGGTATCGTCGTTCTGCTGGTCGATGCCGAGGCGAACGACAACGGCGCCGAGGTCAGCTTGCTGCGTGTTGAGCGTCTGCAGCGCAATGTCGAGCTGGCCGATCGCGTCTTCCGCCGCGAGCGACGGATTCGACGAAGAGCTAACCGCGAGATTGACGTTCGATAGGCGCAGCGTATTGGTGTTCGTCGCTGCGATACCGAGCTGAATCACGTCGCCTTCATCAGCGCCCGACTGGAAGTTGAACGCCGGAGCAGTCGCAAAGTTCGACGGCTGGACGTACTGCGAGATCTTGACGTATGCGGTTTGACCGATATCGCCAAGCGTCGGGGTGCTGAAGTGCAATGTCACGCCGGTGTTGATTGTCGCCAGCGTGTACGACGTTGCCGCGCCGAGCGACAAGAACGTCGAGAACGAAGCCGAGGTCGAGCTGTTGAAGGTCGTGATTTCCAGCTCGGGGGTCGCGGCCGTCGGGTTCGCGGTGTTGGCGATGACTTGGATTTCAATCGTCTCGTCGCCCGTATTGGTCGACGTGAAGAAGTTGCCCGCCGCGATGCCGATGCTGGCAACGAGGAAGCCGGTCGACGTACCGATCGCTTGCGCACCGCTCGAAAGGAGCGCCGCGTTTGCAGTGATCGTGTAGTACGCTTCCGCGCCCGCTTGGTCGCCCTGGTGGCTTCCATTGAGCAGCGCTTGACCGTTGAAGTTGGTGTTTTGCGCGATGCGGTTGACTTCGAGCAAAAGCTGCGAAACTTCGGTTTGCAGATTCGCGCGATCGCTCGAGCTGTTGACATCTGATGCCGCCTCAACCGCGAGAACGCGGATGCGCTGCAGAATGTCAGTTTGCTGGGTCAACGCACCCAGCGCGACCTGCGCAGCGTTATTGGCGTTCTGCACGTTTTGCGACGCTTGATTGAACGCTTCATACTGCGAGGTAAGGTTGGTTGAGATCGCGTTACCAGAGGGGTCATCCGCAGCGGTGTTGATCCGCAGACCGGACGACAGTTGGGTAACGACGTTTTGAAGTTGCTTTTGGTTGTTGTCGAGGTTCAGCTGAACTGAATTCGACAGCAGATTCGTGGCAATGCTCAGGCCTGTAGCCATTTTTCCTCCATGATGTGGTGCTCAGAGGCACCGATACGTATCCTATGGGGGAAGAGTGTCCGTTCTCCCCCTAAAAGATGATATCGGCCTGTTTTTACAGGACTTTAGTGAGGGGGCTTGGCTCTTGGACGCAGCGTCGCACGTTCGGGTTTACCGGTCGTAGCCGGGGCCGCGCCTAAGGCCTCTTGATTCGCCCTCCGGATCTCTTCGTAGACCTCGGAGCGGTGGACGGGAACGGCGCGGGGCGCCTCGATCCCAAGCTTCACTTGGTCGCGGTCAACCGCGACGATCACAATGCGAACGTCGTCACCAATCATAATGGATTGATTGATCTTACGGCTCAGAACCAGCATCGAAGGCCCTCCTTGGCGATTAAAGAGGGGCTTTCGGCAGGGTCAGGCGCTCTTACTGCTCGCTGGCATCTTCTCTGCAGCTTTGCGCGGCAGCGGTTCTCGCGGCGAATAGCTCGAGCCGTCGAGCATGATCTGGCGTCCTTTGCGGGTCCGCAAGTTGACGATCACGGGCGCCATGAGATTGATCGTCATCTCCTCCGCGTCGGGAGTCACGACGACCACGCAGAGGGTCGCAAAATCGGTTGGCTCGCGGATCTCGAGCGAGGTGAATGCATAGGCGGGCAGCTTGGGTTCGTAACTCTCAAAGACCATCCACGGATCGACCGCCGGAAGCGCTACCGACGGATCGTCAAGGCTCTGCAGCCAGACGAAGGTCGGATGGCTGTCAAGGTTGAGCGGAAGCCATCGGTGCAGGTCTGGGAAGCCCGGCAAGCCCCACGGAAACTCCAGAACCTCGCTTGCTTCAAAGGTACAAGGTCCGAATCGGGGGAGATCGACGGTGATCTGTTCTTGTTCCATTGTGGCTCCGCTATTCAAGCTGCGCTATCCGTTCGGGAGGTAGGTAAAGAGGTCTTCCTGCTCGAGCCGGGTCGTCGTTTGGTAGGCCGCTTGCAAGGCGGTCTGGCTCAAGCTGAACTCGCTGGTCACCTTAGCAATATCGGTATCTTCGAGGCCCGATTGCACTTGGGTATCGCTGGTTCCGCGTGAAGATTCGATGGAGGAGAGCGAACTGACCGTCTGAACGGTCGCTCCCACCAAACCGGCTGCGTTGAGCGTCACGGTGAGGGCATTGTCGATGTCGCCCAATTGGGTGGAGAGGTTGTTCACCACGTCACCCGTCGACCCCAGGAGGAAGGCATTGGTAAAATTGCTCGCCAGGGTCGCCGGCGGGGCGGCGACGTTGCTCACCAGGAAATTTTGATTCCCGACGTCGTTGAGTGAGAGCCGCTGCGTTTGGTAGTCGAAGGACGCGACCACGCCGGTCGCGGTCGAGGCGCCGTTGATCGCAGCGATGACGTTCTGCATCGACTCTCCGACGGTGAACATGATGGTGGTGCCGGTCGGCGAGAGCGACGATGCGATCGAGAATGCCACGTTGCCGCCTCCGACCGAGGCTAACGGAATCGACAGCGGTGACGTCGCGGACTCGAGCTGCCCGATGGTTGTGCCGGTCGTGACCGCGTGGTAGCTGAGGTTGACCTGCGTGCTGCTTTCGTCCGTCGTCTGGCTCTGCTCGAGCGTATCGCGCAGGCGAATGAGCATGTTAAAGACGCTCGGCGAGCCGTTGGCGGCGTTCACATTGAAGGCTTGCTGCAAGGTCACGTTGGTCGGGACTTGCTGGCCGTTGGGCAACTGCTCGGTCTGCTGAACGATATTCGACTTCGCCGTAACGCCCGACGGTGGGTTGCCCACTGCGGTAACCAGCGATGAACCCGCCGCAGCGGCCGTACCCGAGAAGATGTATTTGCCGTCGTACTGCGTGTTGGCCAAACCAATGGCTTGCTGCAGCAACTGATTGACTTGTTGCCCGATCGACGCGCGTTGCGCGGGCGTAACCGTATCGCTTGCGCCCTCGATCGCGAGATTGCGCGAGCTCTGCAGCAAGGTCGTCAGGCTCGAAAGCGTGCTGTCGGTCGTCGAGAGCAAATTGTTCAACCCAGTTAGGTTCTGCCCTACCTGCGTCGTGACGGCCGAATCATTACGAACCGAAAGATCTTGCGCAATGATCGTCGGAGCGTCCGACGGTTCGTTGAGCGCGATTCCGGTCGAAAGTTCTTGCCCTTGCTGTTGATATTGCGATTCCAGATTCTCGATCGCGAGCGTCTGGTTGGAATAGATCGTCGAGGTTGCGATGCGCATCATTGCTGGTTCTTCCGCCTCTCCTTAGGATCCGACGCCTAAACCGTTGACCACGGTGTCGAGCAGCTGATTCAGCGTCGAAATGGTCTTCGCGGCCGCCTGATAGGCCGTCTGGTACTTGATGAGGTCCTGTGTCTGCTCGTCGATGTTGATACCGGCGATACTCTGGCGCTGTTGGTCGATCGATGAAGCCAGATTGGTTTGCGTAGTGGTGCCGGTGTTCGCAGTCTGCGTGTCGAGCCCGACTTGCGTCACCAGTTGGCCGTAGTATTGTTGAAACGTCTGCGTCTGCGCCGAAGTGATCGTGTAATTAGCGCCATGATTTTGCTGGGGCGTGAAGGTCACCGATTCGACACCGTTGGCATTGACGCTCACTGCAGACACCGTAACGTTCTCTTGCGGCAATCCGCCGCCGATCTGCGCGTCGATCGTCAGCTGTTGGCCGACCTGAACATCATTTACGCCCTTCGGCAGCGCAATCGTCGTTGCCACGCCCGCCGTTGCGGTCACGCCCGCGCCGCTCGTGGTCTCGAGCGCCGGAAAACCGACGGTGCTTTGAAACAGGCTGGTCAGCGAATTTGCGACGCCGTTGTCGGCTTGACCGTAAGCGTTGCTCGCATTCTGCTGCACGGCGCTGATATTGCCGGCGCCGAGCGCGCCGAGAATCGACGTGTTGGGCGTCGCGGCGTTATATTGGTTATCGGCTATCGTAAACGAAGGTGTCTCCAAAGCGCCTTGCTGCGCGCCGCGCAACGCCAGACTTTCGTTCGACGGATCCCTCGCGAAAACGATCTCCTGCGATGCCGAGTCATAGGACGCCGTTACACCGGCTTGCAATGCGTTGAAGCTGGACACGAAGTCGCCGACGTTGTCGGCGTAAATCGTTCCGGCAAGCGGCGGCGAAGGCGGGGCCGCCGACGTATACCCGAACGTTTGCGCAACACCATCAACCGTGATCGTTAACTGAGAGCCGGCGGCGAACGCTGCCGTAGGCGCATTGGCGAGCGCACCGTTGTTGATCAACGCTTGCGATGTATCGACCGTATTATTGGCCGAGTTCATCGGAACGATGCCGGTCAGAGCATTTGTGTTTGCCTCGGTGTTTGCAAGGACGATAGGCAACTGAGTCGCGACGGTGATGCCGGCCTTGATATTGCCGGCCGAGATCGGCAGCTGAGCGTCGATCGGCTGAAACAATGCCGTGCCGGGCTGACCATTCGAATCGTAGCCCGATTGGGTGATTCGGTTGACCTCGTTCGCGAGACTCGAAGCAAACTGATCGAGTTGCGTACCGTAGCTGCTCAGCTTGTTGTTGTAGAGATCTTGCAATGCCGCAAGCTGCCCGCTACCCAGCGCGACGCTGGGCGAACTCGGCGATTGCGGCGGATTGGTCGCGAAGTAGACGTTGAAGCTCTGCGACCCGTTGGATGAGGTGCCGACCACCGGCGCCGCAAGATGATACGCGACCGTATCGTTGACCAGCGCTTGACCGTTGACCATGACCAGCACCGAGCCGTCAGGCTGCACCGACGTTTGCGTCGAAATGTACTGCGAGAGCTGATCGATGTCGTAGTCGCGCTGATCCTCAAAGGTGTTCGGGTTGTCTCCCACCGCGGTCGAGGAACGAATCTGCCCGTTGAGCGCCGCGATTTGATCAAGCAGTCCGTTGACGGACTGTACGATCGTCGCGCCCTGGGAGACGGTTTGGTTCTCCGCGTTGGAAACGGCGGAGGACGAGTTGCCCAACGCCTGCGCGAGCGACTGCGCGGTGGTCAGCACGCCCGACGACGCGGAGAGCGTGCTACCGGTGGGGCCAGCATTGACCAGATTCGTGATCGCCGTCTGGAAATTGTTAAAGGCCGTGCTGACGCCGGCAGTCGGATCGCCGAGCTGTGACTGGACGCTGTTGAGGATCTGCTGCTCGGTCGTATAGTAATTTTGCGAAGAACTCGCGCCGCGAAATAGCTCGTCGTAAGCCTGGATGTTCACGCGCTGAATCTGCGAAACGATCACGCCGTCGCCGGCGGTCCCCGGAACCTGCGTCGACTCAAACGGTGACCCAACCACAGGAGGAGCTTCGGTAAGCACGACCTGTTGCTGCGTTGCCCCGGGCGTGTTGACATTGGAGATGTTGTCGCCCGTCACGTTCTCGGCCACCGAGAACGATTGGAGCGACGTCGACATCAAGTCGAGCCCGAAAAAAGTGCCTTGCGGGAAGAAACTACTCACGCTTTACTACTCACCAGAACGCTGTTCTGCGGAGGCGGAACGAAACCGCGGCGCTTATATGTTTGGGGAGCATCGCTGGCCGCGCGCTGCAACGCCGTCGTGATCTTGACCAATCGCTGCATACCGCTCTGAATCAACGCCTTGTTGTTGTTATTGGTGATCCGCAGGCCGATCGAGGTCGTGGTCAGTTCGACCAAACGCTGATTGAGCGTCGGCCACATCTGCCGCGGCGCATAGAGACACACTTGGCGTAGCGTGAGCGCGCCGAAGCCGCGGATCTGCATACCGCGACGCTTGCCGGAGGCCGAGTGATACGCGCGCCGGGCCGAATCCAGACCGCGCTCGCACTCGAGAATTTCGGTTGCATCGCTCTTGACCAGCGCTTTGGTGAGCAACAGAGCCGCCTCATGCGTGCGCCGGAGCAGCAGTGATTCTTCGTGCAATGCGCTCGCGAAAGCTTCCCACGAATCGCTCACGGTTCGATCCTCCGGTCAACGTCGACGTTAGCCTCGTGACTTGCGTCACCGAGTACTTGATTGCGGAACTGACTCTCGAGCTGCTGCGCGAGTCCAAACGAGCCGCTCTTTGCCATCTGCTGCGAGCGCTCGTCGTTGAGCATGCTTTGCCAGGTCTGTTCGGCCGAGTTATCTCCACCCATGAGCGTCTGCTGCGGAACGGTCTCTTGCATGGCGTTCATCAGCATCTCGATGAAGACGCCTTCGAATTGCGTCGCCGCGTCGTGCAGCTTCGCCAGAGCCTGCTTTTGCTGGGGCGTGAGCGGCTGCTGCGGTTTGACGCCGGAGGCTTGCTCATTGCCGGCGGTAGGGTCGATCGGCGATGCCACTAGATGATCTCCAAGTCAGCCTGGAGCGAGCCGGCCGTGCGCAGCGCCTGCACGATCGCAATCAAATCCCGCGGCGAGACGCCGAGCGCGTTGAGCGCACGAACGACCGACGAGAGCGTGGCTGCGCCGGCAACGAAGGTGAGTTGGTGGCCCTTCTCCGCGGCGTTGACCGAGGTGTTGCGCTGGACGGCGGTGTTGCCGGTGGCAAAGGCGTTGGGCTGAACGACTTGATTCGTCGTTGTGATGGTGATCGAAAGATCCCCCGAGGCGATCGCGCATGGGGCGAGCCGAATGTTACCACCGAAGACGATCGTCCCGGTACGCTCGTTCATCACGACTTTGGCAAGTTCGTCCTGATTGAAGCTCAGGTCCGACGCGTCGGCAAGAAACTGCACGGGGTTGCCGCTATACTGCGGCGGCAGGTTGACGTGGACCGTTTCGGCGTCGTTCGCAAACGCAGTCCTCGCTCCGAACCGCGCGTTGAGCAGCGCGGCGAGATTGGCGGCGGTCTTGAAATCCGGCGTCGTCAGGACATAGTTGAACCCGCTGGGCGAATTCTGAATCGGCGTGACCATGTCGCGCGCGATCACCGCACCGTTGGGGATGCGGCCCGCACCGGTGAAATTCTTGTTGACGGTCGATCCGCCAAAACCCGCGACGAAGCCGCCGACGGAAAGCGGCCCTTGCGCGGTTGCATAGACGAGGTTGTTGGCCGCTTTGAGCTGGGTTAGCACGAGCGTGCCGCCCTGCAAACTCGTCGAGTCGCCCATCGCCGAGACGTCGACGTCGACGTTATCGCCGGAATGCGCGAAGGGAGGCAGCGTCGCGGTCACGATCACGGCGGCGACGTCGCGCGTGCGCACTTCGGTCTGCGTCACCGTCAGTCCAAAGGACTGCAGGATGTTTTGAATCGTCTGGCTGGTGAAAATAACCGAGGTGGAATCGCCGGTGCCTTGCAAGCCCACGACGACGCCGTAGCCCACGAGCTGGTTGCCGGTCACGCCTTGCACGTGCGCAATATCTTTGACCAGCACCGGCTTTCCGACGGCTTGCGCCCACGCGCTCGATCCTGCGCAAACGAACGCGAGAATCAGCGCCGTCAGCGAACGTGTTAGAATAGCCAACTTAGTATCCTCGACAAGAGACCTTTGCTCTTCTGATCGTCGCCTTTAAAGACGCCCTGGACGTTCGCGACGCGCGAAGCAAGCACGGTGTCCGTGCTGTCGATGTCTTCAGGGCGAATCATTCCGGTGATGTGCAGGGTCTGCTGGCGGCCGTTGATGGTCATGCCTTGATCGCCCGCAATCTGGAACGCGCCGCTTGGCATCACGCTGGTCACCGTCGCCATCATCGTCGCGGTAAACGCGTCCGCGCCCGTGGCGCTTTGAGCGACGCTCGCCGCCGTCTGTCCCGAGACGCCGTTGTTGAGCCGAACAAGCGGAATGCCGAAGATGCCGGTGCCGTTGCCGCCGCTAACCGACGCGGACTTCGTGCTCGAGTAATTGTTGGTATGCGAATTCGCATCCGCGATGTCGAACTGGACGTAGACCAGATCGCCGATTTGCGCAGCGCGATGATCGTTCATCAAATTCAGCGGATGACCGGGCGCCGCGGCGGGCGGGGGAGGCTGGTAGAGTGAGTCTGCGGATGCTGCGACCGGAGCGAGCGCAAGCAACGCGAGTGCGGCAAGCAATGTGCGCATCATAATGTGTCTCCCGACAGGTTCAGTTCGACGCGGTCCGGACCGACGACGGTTCCCGTTAAGGTCTTGTTGGTAAGCGGATTGAAGACGTTCACTTGTTCACCGAGTCCACCGCTCGTGCGCGCGACCACGTCGGCCGCGACGCGCACGCCGTCATTGTCGACGATCAACGTGACGGTATTGCCGGCTTTGACGATTTGATCGACCTGCGTGCCTTCGATGGTCAAAGGCGCGCCGGAGCGAACCGCGGAGATCACGCGCCGTCCGACCAGTGCCGCGGTGCCGTTGGTGCGCTGGCCTACGAAGACCATCCGCGCCATCTTGAGGTCGCTCGCTGCAAGCACCGCGCCGGGGAGAAGATCGTGCGTCGCAACCGCGGTCGAGACATAACGCTGGACGCGATAGCCCACGAAAATCTGGCGGAGGAAGCGCCCATCGAGATCGATCTCGATCGGCACGTTGACGTAGGACGGCGTCACGATCGCGCTCTGCACGACCAACGACACTCGGCCGGGCGGAACGACTTGATCCGGAATCCGGTACGATTGCACCAGCACGGCGTCGCCTTCCAAGCGCACGCCCTTGGTAATCGGCGCGGCGAGCGCTTCGAAGCGCGCTCCAGAGAGCACCTGCATCGCCGTGGCGCGCGCCATCCCCGCGTCGCATCCGAAGAACGCGAGCACGAGGAGGAGAGCGACGGCGAACGAGTGCTTCATCCAGGCGCCTATTGGAACGGCGAGAGCTGGACGGCGGTTTGGAGCATCTGATCGGCGGCCCCGATCGCCTTGGAATTGGCTTCGTAAGCGCGTTGCGCGACGATCATGTTGACCATCTCGTTGACGACCGACACGTTGGAATTTTCCAAGTAGCCGTCTTCGAGCACGCCGGTGCCGTTGAGGCCTGGGGTGCTGACGATCGGCGGACCGCTCGCAGCCGTCTCGACGTAGAGGTTGTCACCAGTCGGCGTGAGACCGGCCGGATTCACGAAGCGCGCGAGCTGTAACTGTCCCAGCGTCTGCGGCTGAACGCTGCCCGGCACTTGCGCGGTTACCGTACCGTCCGGACCGATCGAGACCGAGACCGCGTTCTGCGGAATCGTTATCTGCGGCTGGACGAAGTAGCCTTCGGCCGTAACGATCGAGCCGTTCGCGTCTTCTTTGAACGAACCGTCGCGCGTATAGCCGGTCGTGCCGTCAGGCAGGGTAATCTGGAAGAATCCGTCGCCCTCGATCGCCGCGTCGAGATTATTGCTGGTTTGGACGAGCGAGCCTTGTGTGAAGATCTTCTCCGAATCCGAGACCTTCACGCCAAGACCAACTTGCTGACCAACCGGCACAATCGACGCGCCGACCGGTGCGCCCGGCGCTTGAATTTGCTGATAAACCAGGTCCTGGAAACGGGCCTGATTGCTCTTGAATCCCTGCGTGTCGACGTTCGCGAGATTGTTGGAAATCGTGTCCATGTTGTACTGCTGGGCTTCCATGCCGCTTGCAGCCGTATACAGTGATCGCATCATGTCGGTTCGTTCACTCCTGGCCTAGGCCGTCTTTGCGACGACCGAGATCGCCGTGTTGGTAGCATCGTCTTGGGTCTTGATCGATTTCTCGTTTGCGTCAAACCAGCGCTCAGCGGTGATGAGATCGACCATCGATTTCACCACGTTCGCGTTGCTCGTTTCGACTGAACCTTGTTGCACGGTCACGCCGGTCGCCGTCGTGGGCCCGGCGTTACCACTGATGGCGTAGTTGTTCAGGCCTTCGGGGCGCAAGTTCAACAGGCTGTTGAACTGCGTCAACTGAAGTTGGCCGACGACCTGCGAACTCTGCGCGTTGTTGAGGCCGCCGTTTTGCACGATCGTGCCATCCTGTTGGATCGTAACGGGGCCGGACGTATTTTGCAGCTGGATCTGCTGGCCTTGCGTATTCAACACGGTGTTGCCGTCACGCGTACGAAGAATGCCCTGCCCATCCTCGGCGAACTCGCCGTCGCGGGTGTAGCGAATGCCGTTCGGCGTCTGGATGGTGAAAAAGGCGTTCGGGGTGCCGGTGATCGCGACGTCGAGCGGATTGCCGGTCTGCTGCAACGAGCCTTGATCGTAATTTGTCGGCGTGTCATAGACCAGCGCGCCGGTACCGAGTTGCCCGACTTCCTGCGCAACAGGCGTACCAGCAAGCGGATTGGAGGCGGTCTTGCCCGGATCCGTTTGTATACGATAGATGTCAAGCGACGGAGCCGACTGAATTTGGAGCAGCGTCTGTTTGAAGCCGCTCGTATCAACGTTGGCGAGATTATTCGCAACGTTGTCAGCCATACTCTGAGCTACGAGCGCGCCGCTCGCAGACGTGTACAGGCCACGTACCAAAAGAAAAAACCTCCGCACGAACAGGTTCCGGTTTCCCGGTTCTTCGCAAGACCGTCAATCAGTCGGGTCTCGCTCCGGCCTTCCACCCTTCGTGCGAGGTAGTCCAGGCCGCAAGTGCCAGCGAGCGCTGGTACTCCATTGGGGTTTCGGCAGACTGGGGCAAAATTTGAGGCCGACTTCGGGCCTATGGCCCTGGAGCAGCATTGCCCCTCGCTCAAAGCCTCGCGTCTCGGACAGTGAATGTCAGGGTCCTCGCCGCTTCGGCTAATCCGCTCGGAGCGAACGCTGCTCTGGACCAAAGAAAAAGCCGCCCCGGGGCGGCTGAAAGATGGATAGCAGATTTTTTCCTGGTTAGGCACGGCGGGCCGAAGTGTGCTTCGCACTCGAGGCCCGACGTAACGGCACCAGGGGGAAATCTAGAACTGCATCTGAGCGATTTCGGTGTAGGCGGACATTATTTTATTCCGCACCGAGAGGGTCATCTGCATCGCCAGGCCGGCCTCTTCGACCGACTTGACGGTCCCCTCGAGGTCGTTGCTCTTGCCCAGTGCGTAGTCGGTCGACTTCTGCTCGGCGTCGTTCATCTGGCTGTTGACGTTGGTGAGCATTCCCGCGAGCGTGTCCTTGAACGAGACGCCGGCCCCTGCGCCGGCCCCGGCCACGCCCATGTCATCCGGCAGCGGCTCGGACTGCGGTCCCTGCGGGCTGATGTCCGGAACGAAGGTCCCGGGCGAGACTTTGCTCATCGCATCGCCGTAACTGTTGATTTCCATGTATCTCTTCTGCTAGCTCTTGAGGATCGAAAGGTCTTGCGCGCCCATGTTCTGCGAGGCGGTGATTGCCGCGACGTTGGCCTGGTAGGCGCGCGAGGCGGCCATCAGGTCGACCATCTCTTTGACGATCTCAACGTTGGGGTAGTGCACGTAGCCGCGCGGGTCGGCTTCGGGATTGTTCGGATCGAAGACCAGGCGGTCGGGAGTAGGGTCATCGGTGATGCCCAGCGCCTGCACGCCCTCGACGTTAGCCGGCTGCGAGGACGCCGGGTCAAACGGATCGGGCGGGGCGAAAGGGTCGCTCGATCCCGAGGATCCGACTTGGTCGCTGCCGCTCGGGGCTGCGGGTTTCTGGGCGAAAATGACCAGTTGGCGCTTGAAGGCGCCGCCTTGCGGGGTGCGAGTCGTATTGGCGTTGGCAATGTTGTTGGCGATGACGTCCATCGCCAGACGCTCCGCCGAAAGACCCGACGCGCTGATCTCGACTGAATCGTAATAGCCCATCTTAGTTCGGCTGCTCCGTCGCGGCTTCGCGAATAAACTTGTACTGCTCTTGCAAGAGCTGGGATACCGTCTCCTGATAGCCCGTGTTCTTCGAGAGTTGCGCCATCTGCTGATCGATATCGACGTTGGATCCGTCGACGCGCATCTGCGTGGTGGTATCGACTTGCGCCTGCGGATCGTAAGGCACCGGCGCTGCCCCGTCGCCGATCGCGAATTGCCGGTCGTCGTCGGTGGCCATCGCCAGCTCGTTCGGATCGGGCGGCACGCCCAGGCTGTCCTGCAACGCCGACTTGAAATCGACGTAAGAACTACGGAACTCGGGCGTGTTGACATTCGCGATGTTGTTCGCGATCTGTTTGTGTTCCATACTTGCGCCCTTGGCCGCCTCGCCCAAAAGCGTGGTCGCTTGTCCAAGCGGAAGAATGCTGAAATCAGCCATCTAAAGGTCTATCGGCCTCCCGAGGGCGCAGCTTAAGCAGAAAATTGCGCTGCATGCAAGGCGGCGTATGCGCCTCCCTGAGCAAGCAGCACGTCGTGCGAGCCGGCCTCGAGCACGCGTCCGCCTTCGATATAAAGGATCGTGTTTGCGCGGCGGATCGTCGAGAGCCGATGGGCGATGATCAGGGTCGTCCGTCCGGGGAGCAAGCGATCGAGCGCCGATTCAATGAGGGCCTCCGAGTGACGGTCGAGCGCGCTGGTTGCCTCGTCCAAAATGAGAATGCGCGGGTCGCGCACGATTGCGCGCGCAATCGCGATGCGCTGGCGCTGGCCGCCGGAGAGGCGAACGCCACGCTCGCCCACCTCGGTCGCGTAGCCCTCGGACAACGTCTGCACGAACTCGTCGGCATTCGCCTCGACCGCAGCGCGGCGAACGTCATCGTCGCTCGCGTCCAGACGGCCGTAACGAATATTTTCCGCGATCGAGGTCCGGAAGAGTTGCGGATCCTGCGGAACGATCGCGATCTGCGAACGCAGATCGCCCAGGCGCACTCCGGCGATGTCGATGCCGTCGATCAAGACCCGGCCGCGTTGCGGGCGATAGAAACGTGGGATCAAGTTGACCAGCGTCGTCTTGCCCGCGCCCGACGGCCCAACCAGCGCGACGATCTCGCCCGCTTCGATCGCTGCGGTAACATCGGCGAGAGCCGGTGCTTCTTGCTCGTCGTACGAGAACCACACACGGTCGAACTCGATGCGTCCGGCGATACGCGCCATCGGGGCTGGATCCGCAACGGCTTCTTCTTCGGCCGGTAGATCGAGCAATTCGTATGCGCGTCCCGCGGAGACGAGCGCTTTGCTCAAATCGCCGACAAATGCGGCGATACGATTCATCGGATTGACCAAATTGACGACCAGCAACCAATAGGTCATCAGCAAACCGCTGTTGAGATGGCCCACCAAGACCTCGCGAACGGAAAGCCAGATGATCGCGATCACGCCGCACGTCAGAATCGACGAAATCACGACCGGCTGCATGAACACGAATTGATTGAGTTTCATGAACGCGCCATAGTAGTCGTCGTTACGATTGCGAAAACGCTTCGACTCGAAGTCCTCGCGCCCGAACGCTTTCACGACCCGCTGCGCTTGGAGAATTTCGGTCAACGTCGAAGAAAGGTTCGCGATACGCGATTGCGAGCGCGTCATGCTGGTCGAAATCAACTTCTGAAAACGCGAAACCGCGACCGACATCAGCGGCGCGATCACGATCAGCACGAGCGTGAGCAGCCAGTCGATCCAGATCATTGCAATGAACGAGCTCGCAAACGTCAGCGTTGCGTTGATAAGTTGCGGCAGCGAAACGCTCACCGCGTCGCTCATTACTTGGAGATCGCTGTTGAAGCGCGCGATGAGCTCACCGGGCCGCCAGCGGTCGAAAATCTGGATCGGCAGGCGAAGCAGCCGGTCGTAGAGTCTCTGCCGCAGCTTGGCAAGGAAGCCTTGCCCGCACAAGGTCGTGATGTAGTTCGTTCCGTAGGTCGCGAAATTGGAGAGCACCAGCGCAACATAGGTTGCGCCCAGCGCCAGATAGAGCACGCGCAGATCGGGCGGCGCGCCGGTGTGCGCGGTCGCTGGGACGATGACGCGATTGAAGATGACGCCCAGCGCCCATGGTCCGACCAGCACGAGCAGACTATTGAGAGCGCCCAAACCGATCGCTACGAGCAACCGGGGGTAGTAGGGACGCCCTTCACGCGCCAAACGCGCGACCGTGGATTGCGCCATCGGGCCCGGTCTTGCGGCCCGCCGCGGATGAAACCTGCACCCGCGCGCAGCAGTACACGAGGGTGTAGGATTGGAGCCTGAAGCAAGGATTATGGACTGCTACTTTCACTCAAACGTTCCGTCGATAGCGCCGTGCGCGCATTGCGGAAAGTCGATTTGCGCAACCTGCCGTGACGAGCAGGGCGGATGCCCAAGCTGCCGTTTGGGACAGAAAATCGATGCTACCGTCGCCGAACCCAAGCAACTGTGGGGCAAAGTTCCCCCGCGCCCGAGTGCGCCGCCGCAGACAACGGCCTCGGCAAAGGTAACGACCGTGTCGGACGATCCCGTCGAAAGCCGCGCCCTGGTTGCGCTGGGCTATCCACTCTGGCCGCTCGCGCTCCTCGGGCTGCTCGACTCCAAGAAATCGAACTACATCAAACGCCAAGCGCTGCAAGCGCTCGGTTTTAACGTGGGCTTCGCCGCCTTCTGGGGTCTTCTCGAATTGACGAGTCAGATTCCGGTGCTGGGTTGGTCGTCGAGCTTCGTGCTCTTGATGATGCTGCCGATCTTTCTGGTCGCCAGCGTCTTCTTCGGCATCAAAGCCTGGCACGGCGATCCCGTTCGCGTGCCCATCATAAGTGACTGGCTCGACGAACGAATGCCCGCCTAGGACAAATCAGAGCTTCCTCTGCACAAATTCTTTGTATCTTTCTAAAAAGGTCCGGGCTTCGCGCCCGTGATCGACCACCGCGCTTGGATACGCATCGCGCGTAAAGAGCGGAAGCATCGGTTGATACTCGTCGACGCGTGCGCCCCAAGCGCTCATCGGTAACTGCGCAAGCTCGGGTACCCAGCGCTTGACATAGGCGCCGCTTGGATCGTAGCGGCGCCGCTGCTTTTCAGGGTTGTAGATGCGCGGGTATTGCGCCATGTCGGCGCCGACGCCGGCGATCCACTGCCAATTGCCGCTCGCGAGCACGGGATCGTCCTCGGTTAGCCAGCGTTCCCACTCGTCGCGTCCCACGCGCCAGTCGACCCCAAGATCGAAACAGAGAAATGAGGCGACCACGGAACGCACGTGCGGATGCATCCAGCCGGTTTCGTGCAATTGGCGCACACCGGCGTCCACCAGTGCAAAACCGGTTTTACCGCCGCGCCACCGATCGAGAGCCGGGTGCGAACGCGCAAACGGAAAGCCGCGCATCTTGACCTGCAGCGCTTCATCGTCGAACGGTCCGTAGAAAAATCCCAGTTGCAGGAAGAAATCGCGCAGCGCGAGCGAGCGCACGAAGAGCCGCAGCGACACCCGCTCTTCCGTCAGTAAAAACGAATCTTCTAAGCGCGCAAGCGTGGAACGAAGCACCGTGCGCGACGCGATAGTGCCAAACGAAAGATGCGCGGCGAGGTGCGAGGTGCGATCGTCGCTCGGCACGTTCATCGCGACGGCATATTGCACCGCGGAACCGTTCAAGAAACGATCGAGCGTGGCTGCGGCAACCGCGGGGCCGGCCTCAATCTCGCGTTCCCCCGCTCCGAACTCGTGCGGCAGCGGGAGCGGCTCGCTCTGTAATTCGCTCGATGCGAAACGGACGAGCAGCGGCGCGTCATACATTGTCGGCCGTAACGAGCGCCAGACGTCGTAGTAGGGAGCAAACGCGCGATATCCGTCGCCGCCGCTGGGTCGCGCAGCAGCCGTCTCCTCCGGCGGTATCGCCGGCGCATCATGGACCAGCGCGGCACGCAAGCCCGCTTCCTCGAGTTCGGATTGCACGCGCGCGTCGCTCGTCGCGCCGGCACCGTCGTAACTCATGCTCCAGGCAACGCCGCCGGCCGCGCAAGCGCGAGCAATATTTTTTAGCGTCGCTCCGGTAGCCCCGCGTCGCACGATCAGACGCGCGCCCCGTTCGCGTAGCGCGCTATCGAGCGCGGCGACGGCGGAACAAAAGAATGCCGCGCGGCGGGGTGAACGCGCGAGTCGCGCTTCCGTCGCGCGATCGATCACGAGCACCGGAAGGACGTCACCGAGCGAAGCGGCTTGCGCCAAACCCGCATGGTCCTCAATACGTAGGTCGCGCGTGAAGCGGTAGATGAACGGCGCCGCCATGGTTCCCTTCTAGCCTAGAGCGTCTTCACGTAGGCGGCAATGTCGGACACGTCCTGATCGGTGAGTGTACCCGGATACAGCTTGGGCATCGGCGGGTCGGGCTCTTCGATCGCGCGCACGATCTGCGCGAGCGTTCTTTTTCGGCCTTCGCTCGCAAGCGACGGACCGATACGTGCAGAGTCAAGAGAGGAATTGTGACAGACCTGGCAATTTTTTGCAAAGAGCTCCGCTCCCCGGCCTCGATTTGAACTCGCCACGGTGGCGCGCTGATGCGAACAGCCCACGTTCGTAAGTCCCGTAAGGATTACGACGACCGCAGCGAATACCAGGCGACGGCGGGTGTGCATTGCTGGGCGGGCGTTTCGTCTGAAGAGCCCGTTTCTCCCCACTTGGGAATCGAAAGGCGACGTGGCCCGAAAGATCTTCCTGCGGTTTGGACAAACGAACGATATCGAGCGCCTCACGAAAGAAGGCGTTCTTACCGGCGCGCCCTCTCCGCGGGAAAGCTGGACAACACGGATGACGATGTGCCTCGGCGAACAAAAAGCCGGCCGGCGCGTCATTCTTATTGCCGAAGACCAAAGCGGACTTTTGGGGATGGTGCAGCTCGTCTTCAAGCTGCCGCCTGGCTACGACGATCCCGAGGCCGCCAACGGTATGGACGTCGCGATGATGGAGAGTCTGCGCCTCAAGCCCAACGCGCCGCCGGAGATTGGAAACGAACTCGTAGGCGAAGTGCAGCGGCTCGCGATGAAGCGCAAAGTCAGGACGCTGACCTTCTTGATCTCAATGAACAACACGCGCGGGATCAATCAGGCCAAGAGCTGGGGCTTCGAAGAATTCCGCATCATGCCTGAGGCCGACAAGATGCTCGCCTTCTTCCGCAAATCCATAGATTAGCAGGATTCAGCTTCGCTGAATCCGTGGCGTTCGAGCGCTTCCGCGCCCGATCCGCAGGATCTCGGCGAAAGCGAAGCATTTCTTACTGCGGGATTCCGGTGTCCTCGTCTGAGGCCGCCCGGAAAGTAAACGCGTCGCGATAGAGGCCAACCGTCGGTTTTCCGTTGACGAGACGCGGCGAATAGCGCGCGGTCATCGCCGCTTTGCAGACCGCGACGTCGAGCGCAAGATATCCCGACGATTTGGTGATCGTACACTTGGTGGGTAGGCCGCGTTCGTCGACCAACACTTCGAACGCGGTTGTTCCTTGCGCATTTTCCGCATACGCAATCGGGGCCGGTCGCGGCTTGATCGCCGCATCGCCGCCAAGCGGAACGACATCACGTACCGTAGTCAGCGGCGCCACCGCAATTGACTCCGCGCGGCCGGCCAATACCGGCACGGCGGTGGTCTCGGCTTGGGCGCCCTTTTGCGACGGCATTGCCTCGTCACGTCGCCAGATCGGCACGTTTGACGCGGGCGCCGTCACGCGCGGTATCGGCGCTTGCGCGACGACCGTCGTTTGCGTAGTCGTCTGCGTTACCTTATTCCCGTGCCGCTCGACAACGTTGTGAATGACCACCATGCTGCGCGGCGCAGGCGAAGGTTTGGCCGCCGGCGGCTGCGCCGTGGGGGCGATGCGCGGGCGATGTTCGAGCGCAACGTGAAACGTCGTCGTGTGTTCGGCGTCGGCAACCTTCGGTTCGATCGCGGGGGGCGCAACCACCGCCGCGAGCATCGCATGCACGCCAAACGAAATCGCGATCGCCGCAGCGAGCACCGCTGCGCCGGTGCGCCACACACCCGCGCGCGAACCCGACATAACGCGAGGCAGAGGCTCCCACGTCTCGCTGTCACGCGCGTGCGCAATCGTCGACATGACGCGTTCGATCTCGCGCTCGCCGCCCAGGGCGTTGAGACACGACGCGCAGGTCGCGATATGCTTACGATATTCTTCGCGCTCGGTTTGCGTCGCTTCGCCGAGCGCGATCGCTCCGGCGAGGATCTCCGTGCGCGAACATTGGTTGGTCACAATCGCTCCGTCATCACCGACCGCAAGATCTTCATGGCCCGGCAGACGCGTTGACGAACGGCGTCGGGCGAGGTTCCGAGGATCGTTGCAGCCTCATTGGAGGAGTAGCCCGCATAGCTGGTCAGTAAGACCGCCGCCGCCTGCTCGGGCGGCAACTTCGCAATCGCCGCTTGCAGGTCGACCGACGACGCACTGCGTTCGTCGATCCGCCACGACCGGTCGTCGCTTTCGCGATCGAGCGGGAGCATGCGGATGATCTTGCGTCGTCGCAGGTGCGAAATCGCACCGTTCGTCGCAGTCTTATAGAGCCACCCCGCGGTCAGCGGTCGATCCGGATCGCGCTGGAGCGTCCGAAACGCCGCTAAGAACACGTCCTGCGTCAGATCGAGCGCGAGCTCGCTGTCGCCGACCATGCGCCGCAAATAGCGCGCCAGCTTGGTTTGGTATTCGCGCACGAGTGCTTCGATCCGAAGCTGCACGCCGGCCGCCGATTGCGTGGTGAGGTAGACCTCCTCCATGCGTTCTGGTCCCCCTTTGCCATACAACGGGGTCATGGGGGTGGTTGTGACCGAATTTTGGTCAGGTCGAGGAAGCGCGCCCCGAAGTTTGCTCTAGCAAATGAGGGGCACGCTGACGACGACCGGGACAAAATTAGCCGCCGATTTCGGAGAAGGCGCGCATTCGGGAGCTAGCCTCGCCCAGGCGGAGGTGATGGCGCTCGGGTTTGATCGCCATGCTGGCGGTCAGCAAGCCGGCGATCTCGTCCGTAGAAGCGCCCGCTCGCAGCGGCGTGCGCAGGTCGACGTGCTGATCCCCAAAGAGGCACAGGCGCAGCCGCCCGTCGGCGGTGAGACGAACCCGGTTGCAACGCTCGCAGTAGTCGTGCGAGAGCGGGCTGATGACGCCGACGGCGCCAGCAGCGCCGGGGTAGGCGAAGTAACGCGCCGGACCGTTGCCCGGCGGTCCGGGCACCGGCTCGATCCGCTCGACCGCCGCGACCCGTTCGAGAATTTCATCGGATGACACGTAGCTATCGCGCTGCAACTCGAGGTTTTCATGGACAGGCATTACCTCGATGAAGCGTACGTACACAGCGCGTTCGCGCGTCAGGGCGGCAAAGTCCGCGATCTCGTCGTCGTTTTCCCCGCGCATGACGACGCAATTGAGCTTGACCGGGCCCAGGTTTGCCGCGATCGCGGCGTCGATGCCGCGCAGCACCTTGTCCAACCCGGGCCGGCGCGCGATGCGGACGAAACGGTCTTCGCGCAGGGTATCGAGCGAGATATTCACGCGCCGCAAGCCGGCAACCACCAGCGCATCGAGCTGCTCCTCGAGTAACACCGCGTTGGTGGAGAGCGCAATGTCGTCGATGCCGTCGATGGCGTTTATACCGGCAACGAGGCGATCGAGATCGCGACGGACCAGCGGCTCGCCGCCGGTCAAGCGAATCGTACGAACGCCGACTTGCGCGGCCGCTCGAACGATTTCCACGATCTCCTCGTAGCGCAGCAAGTCTTCGCGCGCGAGCCACGGCAGCCCGGATTCCGGCATGCAGTAAACGCAGCGCAGATTGCATTTGTCGGTCACCGAGACGCGCAAATAGGTAATCGGCCGATTGAAGGTATCGGCTAATGGCTCGCGCGTGAGGTCGACCGTAGTTTTCATGGCACCTTGTTACTGCGTGAACAGCGAATCGGGCAGATTCGGATTCAGCTGGTAGCCCGAGAGGGTCGCGGTGACGTCGCCCTTGTAGCTGGGCTCTTCCACATGACCGGTCTGCGACGTGACCAGAGCATTCCCTTGTATGACGCTATAGCGGTTGTCCACGGACGCCCAGCCGCCGTTGGCGTAGTCCCAACGCTCCGCGCCGATCGTGGCGGTCGCGTCATCGACGGTCACCGTGATCTTGCGGACGTTTCCAACTTCACGCGGGACCAGCGCGAAGGTCGTAGTGTGGCCGTCGTCCGCGGTCTGCGTCACTTCGTAAAGTGTGTTCCAGCGCGCCGGCGGCTCGATCCGCGGGAAGAGCTGCGAGAATCCCTGCGCAATCGCCGGCATTCCGCTGGTGACCGCGACCTTGTTGAGATCGGGGTCCTTGTGATAGTACGTCGCGACGAGGTCGGTTGAGAGAAACGGAAACGTTTCGAGCGCGACGTGCGCGTGCATCGTGGCCGAATAGCTGTGCAGATCGGGATTGAGTCCGATCATGCGCGCAAGCAGATCGGCCAGTAGAATGACTAACAATTTCATGGAAGTGCTGCGGAGATCTCCTCTAGGACGCTGGCTTCGGTTTCAACCGTGGCGTGTACTTGCAAGGCTTCGATCGCTCGCGGCGCGGCGATGCGTCCGAGCGCCCAGGCTGACGCACCGCGCACCATCGGATGGGGATCGCGTTGCAGGGATTGCACGAGTGCAGGGATAGCCGAGCGATCCAGCGCGTTTCCAAGCCCGATTGCTGCGTTACGCCGCAACACCGCCGCGCCGCGCCACCCCATCGCCGTGCGCGCATAGCGCCGCTTGAATTCTCCACTGCGAAGCTGGAGAAGCTCTGTGAGCGCGGGCGCCGCGCTCGCAGCATCGTAGGGTACGAATGCGTCGCTCCCTTGGTTTCCGGCATTGCGAGTCGGCGGGCAGACGGTCTGGCAGATGTCGCAACCCCAAATCCAATCACCGAGCAATGCGCGCATTTCGCGCGGTATTGGATCGGTTCGTTGGGTAAGGTCAGCGATGCAGCGTGTGGCATCGATCGTGTAGTCGCCGCGCAGCGCACCCGTCGGGCATCCCTCGATGCAGCGCACGCACGAACCACAACTCTTGCGCAGTGGTGCATCAGGCTCAAGCGCGAGCGTGGTCACGATCTCGCCAAGAAACACGAACGACCCAAGTTCCGGCGAGATCAGGTTGGTGTGCTTGCCGATCCACCCCAAGCCCGCGCGCGCCGCAAAGGCACGCTCGGCGATCGGTTTTGTATCGCAGGCGATGGCGGTCACCGCTGCGTTGGCGGCGCGGTCGACCTCCGCCGCCACCCTCGAAAGCAGCTCACGCAGGCGGGTGTGATAGTCAGAGGACCACGCGTAGTTCGAAACGCGCCCATGTAGGGGTGGCCGGGTTGGCTCTGCGGTTGCATACGGGACCGCGATACAAATGATGCTGCGCGCACCAGCGAGTATGACTTGCGGATCCGCTGCCGCCCGCGCGTACTGCGCGTCGTAACCCCACGTGGCCAGGTCGCCGCGATCGAAGGATGCGCGCATGCGCTCGCGCGACTCGGGATCTTCGCGAGCATCGACGACGCGCACGTCGCCGGCGCCAAGCGCTCGCGCGCGCTGCGTCGCGAGCTCCTTGATCGCACCGAGCTGCGCGATCACAGGGTCGCGAGCGGTCCCTTGCGCCCCACCGGAAAGGCGGCGTCGATCGCGTCGATGTCACTTGCATCGAGATGAAGGTCCCCTGCCCCGGCATTCTCCTCGACGTGCCCAACGCTCGATGACTTGGGAATCGTAAACACGTTGGGCTCGCGGGTGAGAAACGCCAAAATCACTTGCCGCGCCGTCGCTCCATATTTTGCTGCAATGCGCTCGAGCACGTCACCGCCGTTACTCGATGAGCGCGGGAACTGGCCGCGGCCAAACGGCGTATAGGCAACGATCGCGACATCCGCGGCGAGCGCGGTTGGAATAAGGTGATGCTCGATCCCGCGCTCTCGCACATGATAGAGCACTTGATTGCACGCAAGCGGGATCTCGCCAAGAAGCCGGCGGGCTTCGAGCATCTCGTCGACGTCGAAGTTGCTTACCCCGACGAAACGCGTCTTGCCTGCATGAACGAGATCGCCGAGCGCGCGCATCGTTTCGTGCAAGGGAACCGCACTCGGCCAGTGCAGCATATACAGATCGAGATGGTCGAGACGAAGGTTGTTCAGACTGCGCTCGCAGGCTTCGATCGTACCTTTATAGGTTGCGTTGCCCGGCAAGACTTTGCTGGCGACAAACAGCGAGTCGCGCGCGATGCCGGCGATCGCCTCGCCCAAAATGCGCTCCACGGCGCCCGCGCCGTACATTTCCGCGGTGTCCAGATGCGTCATGCCGAGCTCGACACCGCGCCGGAGCGCGCGAATCGCCTCGGTCTTGCGCGCGCCGCTCTCGGGAATATCCCAGGTTCCCTGCCCGATCACCGGAACCGAAACGCCGGTTGCACCAAAGACTTTGTGCTGCATATTTCGACTCTACCTCAAAAAAAGTCGAATGACTCGTGCATCGCCGCATAGGCAAGCAGACCACCGTGGAGATGGCGGATACGGGTGAACCCGGCGTCACGCAAACGCCGCACCGCCCAGAGCGACTTAGCGCCCACTCGGCATGCCACGATGTAGGTTTGGGCGCTATCGAGTTCGTGCAGCCGGGCTTCGAGTTGCGACGCTGGGATGTGTAGCGCGCCTTCAACTATTCCCAGTACCGCTTCGTGCGGCTCGCGTACGTCGAGAAGCGTTGCGCTCGCGAGCGCATCGTCCAATTCCGCCGGACCGAGATCGCTCTCGTCTTCGCTCTCGTCGAGTTCGGTCTCGACAGCCTCGAGAATGGTGGGGCGCTGCGCGCACACTGCGCAGCGCGGATCGCGCTCGAAACGCACCTCCCGCGTGCGCGCGCCTAAACTTTCGATCGAGCAGGAGACGCCCCGCGAGCGGTTCGCCGATCCCGAGCAGCAGTTTGAGCACTTCGTTTGTTTGCCACGTACCGACCAGCCCGGCTAACACGCCGAGCACGCCGCCTTCCGCACAGGTCGGCACCGCGCCGGCCGGCGGCGCATCGGGATAGAGGCAGCGGTAACACGGACCGCCCTTGTAATTAAAGATCGCTGACTTGACCGTCGAACCGGAAGATCGATGCGTAGACGTCGGGCTTGCCCTCGAGGACGCAAGCGTCGTTGATGAGGTAACGCGTCGAAAAACGATCGGTGCAATCGACGACGACGTCGTAAAGGCGCACGAGCTCGCGCGCATTGCTCGTATCGAAGCGGCGTGGGATCGCATCGATCGCTATCGATGGATTGATCGCCTGCACGCGCTCGGCCGCGACCGTCGCTTTACGCTTGCCGACATCGACGGTTGCAAAGATGGTTTGCCGTTGCAGGTTCGTGAGATCAACCACATCGTCGTCGACGATGCCGATGCGACCGACACCCGCCGCGGCCAAATACTGTAGCACCGGCGAACCAAGCCCTCCCGCGCCAACGACGAGCACGCGCGCAGCGGCAAGCCGCTCCTGACCGGCTAAGTCCGACTTCGGGGATCAGCAGGTGACGGCTATAACGGCGCAGCTCGGAGCGACCGGCCAGGCTTAGGCGCGCGGGTGCAGGTCGATTCAGCCATTGCAGCACTTCACCGCGAGCATGTTCGCCCGCATAGGTGTGATCGCTTTCGATCGATGCAAAGCTCTTGGGTTCGGGAGCGCGGTCGTAGAGCTCGCGCACGCTTGCAGGCGAGACCATCGCATCGTGCGCCGCCGCGACATAGAGCGCGGGCCGCCCCCGCAACTTCGGCAGCAATCGTTCGAAGGATGCGTCGATACCGTCGAGCAGTGTGGGCAAATCGACGCCGTCGACGTAGGACGAGCGAAAATCCGTGGCTCCCGCGGCGCGCAGCAGCATTCAGTGCGCTTGGCCGCCCGTATCCGGTGGCGATGGCGACCGACCCGGCGATCGTACGATCCGCCGCGGCGACAAATAGCGCGGTGATCGCGCCCATGCTGTGGCCCATCGTATAGAGCGGCTCGTTGCCGCGTTCGCGCGCCGCTGCAACAACCGCAGCCATGGCGTCGACGCAGTCGTCGAATCCGCGTAGCTCACCGCCGCTCGCGCCAAGCTTGTGTCCGGGAAAATCGAGGTTATAGACGCGAAATCCATGGCTCTGCAGAAACGCGCACAGAAAGTCGAGATTGTGCTTGCTCGATGAATAGCCGTGTCCGGCGACAATCGAGACGTTGCGCGGACGGCGCGGTTCGTAGACGCAGCACCGCGACGTCGTTGTGCTGCGCGCAGACCCGGATGCAGTTCGAGGGGCATCAGCTACACGGCGCTAGCACGCGTTGGCGACCCATTCCCCGGTTCCGTCGGCGTAGCGTTCCTTCTTCCATATCGGAGCGCGCGCTTTGAGTTCGTCGATCGCGTAGCGGCAGGCATCGAACGCGTGCGCGCGGTGCGCCGAAGCCGCACAGACCGCGACGGCGATCTCGCCGATGCGCAGGTCGCCGACGCGATGCACGATCCCAAGCCGTACGCCGCGGATAGCGTTCGCCAGCCTCGCCTGCGATCGCGGCGAACTCGGCCAACGCCATAGCTTCGTGCGCTTCATAGAGAGGCCGGTCACGGGACGCCCGTCCTCCGCGTGCTCGCGCACGACGCCGAGAAAGATCGACGACGCCGCCGAACTTGTCAGTCGCGCACCGCGCGCCTCGAGCGTGCGCGGATCGATCGGATCGCGAACGATCGCGAAGAGCGCCATCGCTATCCGCCGCCTACCGGCGGAAGCAGCGCGATCTCGTCGCCGTCGCGACCCGCTCCTCGAGCAGAGCGGCAACGCGGCCGTTGCGCGCCATGCGGGTGACCGATGCGAGCGAATCGACCCGATTGTTACGCGTACGAGCGCCTCCCAGCAATCGACCAGCGTTGCGCCGTCGGGCACGACCATATCGAATTCACTCTCCCCAAGCAGTTCGCGCATTCGCGCGAAAGCACGCACGCGAACCGTTAGCACCGAGTCAAAATCCTCCGATATCGCTGGTGTAGCCATTTTCTGCTAGCCAGGCCCGCGCCTGCGCGTGATCGGCAAGCATGTCGATACGATTGCAAATCAGTTTATGCAACATCACTTCCCAGAAGTGCTGATCCTTAGCGTACACGTCGTCAGGTATTTCATTTTCGGCGCGCGTAAACTCGCGCAGCGCTTGCCAATCGCGATCGCTCAAAATCTTGCGCAAGCGCGCTTCATATTCGGGGGTCGGTACGCCTTGCATCATGCGCTGCGCTTCCGACCCTCGCGCGGCTCGAGCACGAAGCGTTCGATCGCGCGTGCGACGCCGTCGTCGTCGTTGCTAGCCGTCACGAACGGTGCGGCCTCGATGACTTCGGGCAGCGCATTGGCCATCGCCACTCCCACGCCCGCCCATTGCAGCATCGGCACATCGTTACGCGAATCGCCGATAGCCATGACTCGGGTCTTATCGACATGGAGATCGCTGCAGAGTTCGGTCAGCGCGCGTTCTTTGGTTGCCTCTTCGCTGGTGATCGCAAGCTCTTCGAAATCGCCCCAGGTTTCAAATTTAAAGTGCACCGGCAGATCGTTAAAGCGCGCGCTGATCGCATCGACCGCCGCTTTGCCGAAGAAACGAATAAAGGTCGAGTCACGCTCGGCGAGCGGGGTCAGATCCGGCACGTCGACCCAAAGCGGACCCTGCATGTCGTCCATGTAGCGCGGCGCGCCGGCGATACGATGGAATCGTTCGCCGGTGTACACAGCAGTATCGAGGCGATGTTCCTGCGCAAATTCAATCAGGGGCGTAGCGTATTCACGCGGAACGGCGAGATGGCGCCGCTCGCGGCCACTCGGGCAATCCTTGGTGAGCGCCCCATGCGCGCAAATGATCGGGTCGGTCAGGCCGAGCTCGCGCCCAAAGACAAGTGGGGCGTCGGCGCCACGGCCCGTGATGAGGACGATATGCACGCCCAGAGCCTGGGCCCGCTTGATGGCGCCCCGGTTTGCCGGAGAGATCGCTTCGGTGGAGTCGAGGAGCGTGCCGTCGAGATCGAGGGCGACGAGTTGGATGGCTGGCACCCCCCCAGCATAGCGCGGGCCGTCAAGCGACCCCTCTCGATGGGGACCGCCGGCGCAACCGCTCAACCCGAGGAAGCGTTAGGGAAAACGTTATGCGCTGTCGATGTTCGGAGCTACTTTAACCATGCCATGTACGGCCCCGGTGCCGAACCTCACGGCTCGTGAACAAGCGCAGTTCATCCACGAAGCGATACCGCCCGGACTCTTCCGGATCGACGACGAGAGCGAACGTATCCCATGGCGCGTCAGCCCCGAACCGTTTGCGCTGACCGCGAAGCACCGTCGACGAGATCGAAGAGCTCGGCCACGACCTCCTCGCCTTCTACCGGGCGCTCAACAGTCTCTACAATCGCAGCGCGCGCGGAACGGCGCCGGCCTTCATCGCCGAGTATCTCGATCACGGCAAGCCCGAGCAGATCGTGAAGCTGGCGCGCCAGAATCGCTTCAAGCAAGAATTCCGGGCGTGATTCGTCCCGATCTCATCATCACCGACGACGGCTTCGTCGCCACCGAACTCGATAGCGTGCCGGGCGGCATGGGGTTCGTCGGCGCGATGGCCGAGGCGTACTGCAGAGCCGGGATCGAGAGCGTCGGCGGCATCGACGGTATTCCGCGCGGCGTTCGCCGCGATGCTCGCGCATGCGAGCGGCAAAGAGAACCCGACGCGTCGCGATCGTCGTCTCCGACGAATCGGGCGACTACCGCGGCGAAATGACGCTGGCTCGCCGCGGCGGTGCGCCGCCTCGATCTCGCGAAGCGTGCGTGTGCGAGCCGCAAGACGTGATCTTCACCGAAGACAGGCGCTCTTTGTGCGCCTCGAAGACGGGCGCGAAGAAAAGACTCGACGTCGCTCTACCGCAACTTCGAACTCTTCGATCTGCTCAACGTTCCCAAGCAAGAGCTGATGCTCTACGCGGCGCGGCACAACCGCGTGCAAGATGACGCCGCCTCCCAAAGCCAACCTCGAAGAGAAGCTCTCGTTCGCGCTCTTCCATCATCCACGCGCTCGCGACGCTGTGGCGCGACGAACTCGGCAAAGACGACGTTCGATCGTCTGCCGCGACGATGATTCCGCAGACGTGGGTGCTCGATCCGCGCCCGCTGCCGCCGCAAGGCGTCATCGCCGGGACTCGAGAGCCGGCGGCGTGCCGGTCACGGATTGGCGCGCGCTCATCGACCTCGGCAAAAGCGAACGCGACTACGTCGTCAAGCCGTCGGGATTCTCCGAACTCGCGTGGGGTTCGCGCGGCGTCAAGATCGCCAACGATCTCACCAAGGACGACTGGACCGCCGCGATCGAGAAGGCGCTCGAGTTCGTTCGATACGACGCCGTACATCTTGCAGCGCTTCCACAAGAGCAAACGCTTCGCATGCCCTACTTCGACCGCGCGAGCGAAGCGAGATCAAAACGTTCGACGGCCGCGTGCGACTGTGCCCGTACTATTTCGTGACCGGCGAAACGACCGTCCAGCTCGGCGGAATTCTCGCCACCGTCGCACCCGCCGATAAGCGGTTGATCCACGGCATGATCGACGCCGTTATGGCCCCGTCATTCGTAAAAGAGAATGGCTATTAACCCTTTGTCATCCCGAGCGTAGGCGCGTGGCGCCGTAGTCGAGGGACCGCCTAACGTCTCTGCCTCCGACATTCGGCCTCACTAAGCGCCTCGCGTTTCGCACAAAAGCTACACTGTCAGGTGCTCGCCGCTCGGCTAACCCGTTCGGCCGACCGGCGGAGGCGAGCCGTTGCGGCGATCCCTCGACTACGCTTCGCTACGCTCGGGATGACAACGCGCTAACGCTGGCGGGTGACTGTTAGCCCTTGGGCAGTTACATCGATTTCGTCGGGCAGATTGGTCGCGGGATCGTACCAGATGGTAAACGGTGCGTCGCCGCTGAACACGATCGCCACATCCGCCGTTGGGATACCGGCCGGCCGTTGCGGTGTTGCCGAGGTGTCGGGAACCAGCGGTGCCGACCGTCCAAGTTCGGGTACGACGACAAGGAAGGGCGCGTTATTCCACGCGCGCATCTGAGCCGGAAGCGGCAAAAGCCCGGCGAAAAGGCCGAAATCGGCGACCACAAAGTGCTTGGTGCTCGCAGGCAAATCGAACGATGCGTTCTTGCCGTGCACGTCGGTCACCGATGCCGTTGCGTTCTGGATGCGAGCTGAGTCTTTCAATGGAGAGCCGTCTTCGGTTGCGTTCATCTGATAACTAAGCGGAGCAAGATCCGCATCAAGGATCAACGTGTCGTTCGCGCTCGCCGCCGAGCCGCTGAGCGCGCCCTTGACCTGCTCATCGATCACCGTCGTCGCACCGACGTTCCGAACCGTGAGGGTCGAGGTGCCGACGTTCGCGCCGCCCATCGTTGCGGTGTACGTGTACGTTCCCGGCGGAATCGGCGGCACAGGCGCGGCCGCGACTAGTCCGGTCGCAAGCAAGAGTCCAATCACGGACGGTCCTTTAAGCGGTGAGCGATCGCGCGTGCTCCGGCACGAGTCGCAAGAGCGTATCGATCTCGTCGTGCGTGTTGTATCCGTGCGGCGAAACGCGAATTCCGCTTGACCGCCAGGTCGTAACGACGCCTTCCGATTGGAGCGCACGTCCAAGCGCGACGGGATCGACCCCAGGGAGCGTGAACGTGACGATGCCCGACGAGATTCCGGGCCCTCGCAGCGTCCGAAGGTTGGCGCCACACGCGCGCAGCCCCTCTGACAAATGGTCGGTCAGCTCCAGAACGTGAGCTCCGATCGCCTGGGTGCTTGCGGCCTCAATCACTGAGATCGAACGGTCGAGTGAAACAGCCCCGATAAAATTCGCGGTGCCGCCTTCGAACCGCGATGCATTCGCAGCGAACGGCTGGTCATAATTGAGAAAATCCCATACATCGCCCATCGAACGCCAGCCAGGCGAACCGGTCATCAAGCGGTCCTGTAACACGTCGCGCACGTAGACGAAGCTTACGCCCTGCAGCGCGAGCAGCCACTTCTGACCGCCGCTAAACAGCAGATCGATGTCGAGCGCACGCACGTCAAGCGGAAATGCGCCGAGTCCTTGGATCGCGTCGACGCAGAACCATGCGCCGCGTTCGTGCGTCACTTTCGCCAACGCTTCCAGATCGTGACGATAACCGTCTTCGAAAGACACCCATGACACCGTAACGACGCGCGTGCGATCGGTCATTCTCGCTCGCAGTACGTCGGGCGTCATCCGTTCGCGCGAGGTATCGATGAAGTCGATCTCCACGCCGAGGCGTCGCAGCGCAAGCCACGGAATCGCATTGGCGGGAAATTCGTTGTCGGAAAGAATCACCCGATCGCCGGGTTGCCAGTCAAGGCCTTGCGCGACGACGTTCGCACCGTCGCTGGTATTGCGCAGTACGCCGATCTCCGAGCCGGTCGCGCCGATGAAACGCCCGATGTGCTCCCGATAGGCGGGCATCTTCATCTCATAGCGTGCGACGCCGACGACGCCCTCGTTTGCTTGCGCGTCAAGAAACGCCGCCAGCGACTCATGCGTTTGCTGCGGCAAGATGCCCGTTGCCGCGTGGTTGAGGTAGACGTAACGCTGCGTTACGAAAAACTGCGAACGGGGAAGAGGGGTCACTCGGTGCCGATCATGTCCTTCGTGTGCCAGGCGATATTGCCGGCGCGATCGCCCACGCGTTCGAGCGAGGCGAGCACGAAAAGGAAGCGCGTGCCGGAGCGCACCAGCTCGGGATCCGCCTGCATTTCTTCTTGCAGAAGCTTGATGCTGCGCTTATAGAGCTTATCGACTTCGTCATCGCGATCGATGACTTCGCTCGCAAGATGCGCATCGCGCTCCGTATAGGCGCGCATGGCGTCGAGCAGCATGCCGTGCGCGACGCTTGCAATGCGATCGATCTCGACCTTATGCGGGCGCAAGGATTGATCCGAAAGTTTGATTGCGTTCTTGGCGATGTCGACCGCGTAGTCGCCGATCCGCTCGAGATCCGTCGCGATTTCAAGCATTGCCGCAATCTCGCGCAACTCGCCGGCAACCGGCTGCTGCCGCCAGATCAATTCGATGCAATGCGATTCGATGCGCCGCCGCAAGTCATCGACCGAATCGTCGCCCGCGACGACGCGCGCGCCGGCTGTCGCGTCGCGGCGTTCCAGCGCTTCGACCGCGACGCGAATCGCGTCGCCGCAAAGCGCACCTAAGCGCACGACGTCTAGTCGTGTCGCCTCGAGCGCCTCGTGATAGGCGGTCCGCACTTCTACGCATCCTCCCTCTGGGCGTAAGTCAAGCGGAAGTAAGTCTACCGCAAGACAGAGAAAGCCCCTGCGCTCTTTATGAAATCATAAGATAGGGGATATGAATGGCGGATGAAATTCGCACCGTAGGCGTCTGCGGGGCGGGACTCATGGGCAACGGCATCGCGCAGGCCTGCGCGGCCGCCGGTTTCAACGTCGTCCTGATGGAGGTGGCCGACGAGCCGCTGCGCCGCGGAGTGACGAGCATCACCAAATCGCTCGACAAATTCGTGGAAAAAGGGAAGCTACAGCAACAGGAACGCGATGCCGCCATTGCTCGGATCAAGCCGACAACCAAGGTCGCGGACCTTGCTGGGTGCGATCTCATCATCGAAGCTATCGTCGAAAACGTGGACGTCAAGACCAAGCTCTTCACCCAGCTCGACGACCTGCTCGCGCCGCATGCAATCATCTGCACGAATACCTCGAGCCTCTGCGTGATCGAGCTGGCGGCTAAAACCAAGCGCCCGAACCGTGTGGCCGGCTTGCACTTCTTCAACCCCGTCCCGATCATGAAGCTCGTCGAAGTGGTCAAGACCATTGCCACGACCCAGGACGTGATCGATTCACTCTTCGCCTTTGCCAAGAGGCTCGGCAAGGAACCGATTCTGGCTCAAGACACGCCCGGGTTCGTGGTGAACCGGCTGCTGATCCCGTATCTGCTCTACGCGATCCGCTGCTACGAGGGCGGCCTAGCCAGTAAAGAAGACATCGACAAAGGCATGAAGCTAGGCTGCGGGTATCCGATGGGCCCACTCGAGCTACTCGACTTCGTCGGTCTGGACACGACGTATTTCATCGCCAACATCATGTTCGACGAATTCAAGGACCCCGCGATGGCGGCGCCGCCGCTGCTCAAGCGCATGGTGCTCGCCGGCCGCTTCGGTCGCAAGAGCGGGAAGGGTTTTTACGATTATGACTGAGTCGATCTTCGAGACGATCCTGGTCGACAAAGACGGCGCGCTCGGCATCATTACGCTCAACCGCCCAAACGTGCTCAATGCGCTCAACACTAAGTTGCTCGCGGAGCTTTCGTTTGCGCTGTTGGAACTCGAGCGTAACGCAGACGTGCGCGCGATCATCGTCACCGGAGCCGGCGAGAAGGCGTTTGCAGCCGGCGCCGACATCTCCGAGCTCAACGCCCTGCCGAGCGCTATCGCAGGTTCGGATCAAGCGCGGATGGGCCAATCGATCACGCGTCAGATCGAACGCCTGCGTACGCCGGTGATCATGGCGGTCAATGGCTTCGCGCTCGGAGGCGGCTGCGAGATCGCGATGTCGGGCGATATTCGGATTGCGAGCGAAAATGCCAAGTTCGGTCAACCCGAGGTCAATCTTGGGATCATGCCCGGCTACGGCGGATCACAACGAACGACCCGGCTCGTTGGTAAGGGCATGGCGATGTACCTGTGTCTGATCGGCGAGATGATCGACGCCCACGAAGCACTTCGCGGGGGCTTGGTGGAAAAGGTCGTGCCGCTTGCCGAGCTTTTGAATGAAGCCAAACGCATCGGCAACGCGATCGCTGCGAAAGCGCCGCTTGCCATCGCCGCAACCAAACGCGCGATCAACAATGGCGCACATCTGGCCATTGACGATGCGCTCGAACTCGAAGCGCTCGAATTCGGCGGCCTCATCAGCACGCAAGATTTTAAGGAAGGCACGAGCGCTTTTCTCGAAAAACGCAAGCCCGCCTGGAAAGGCATGTAGATGCGGGCCACGCTCGGTGCGCTTCTTCTCGCGCTCGCAGCGTGTCCGCTTGTTGCACGCGCGGATGACGTCGGACCATCGCGCGACATCCGTGCCATCCATCACGACCTTCCGATTCTCCTAATGCGAGATCTCCGCGCCCACAACATTTCGCCTTCGGCAGTAAGACTCGACGGCGTTGCTATCTCCGGCGATCTTGCCATGGTGCAATGGCACGCGGAGAAACGCTCCGGTATCGTCGGCATGGAGCTACGCTTCGGTCGCTGGTGGCTCGATCAGCGTGCGCCGGTCGACGCCCCCATCGATTACGCAGGGTACGGTTGCGCCGGCCTCCAGGCGCCATTTCAAGCGCTTGTGCCGGTTGCACGAGATCATCTTCCCGCAATCGATGCGATGATCGCACGACAGGCACAAGCGCCAAAAGGGGGAGCCATGGGAATCCCCGATTGTCCCACCATTATTCATTCCTGGTTTCCGGCCCCCACGATGCTTGCTGCACCGTACGAAGCAACGATCGCCTTCGCGAAGACTGACGTCTATCCCGAAACCGGCGCTAGTCTCGAAGACCTCAACGGACGCGCCCCGACCAAAGCGGAGAGTTGGATCACGCCGGGCGGCAACAGTTACTTTTTCTTCTCGGGCACGGTGAAGGCGGAGCAGCCGGTGCACGTGCAGGCCGGCACGACGCTCGACGTATGGTTCCCGTTCGTCCTCGATCCGCCCATAAAATATAGCCTCACAATCGGCGGCGCGGGATTCACCCCGATCGGTCCGATCGACGGGACACTTTCCGACAACACGCTGCACTTCATCCTGCCGGCCTTCACGGCGCCGCCGGGCGTCGACGTGATGGGTGAGATCGAAAGCGATTGATCCCCTCGGTCCCTCGCCCTTCGAGGCTCGCGCTTACGCGCTCGCACCTCAGGGTGACACACTTCCCTAGGCGCGGGATGACAAAGGGTTACTGCAACGTTTTTTGCGCGTGCGCCATCGCGAGTTCGATCGCGGGATTGAAGCCCGACCAGGTTGCACGAATACGTCCTTGCGGATCGATCACCACGATCGTCGGGAAGCCTTCGATCTGAAAAAATCCCTGCGAGCTACTGGTTGGGTCAAGCACCACGTCGCGTAGGTGCATGCGCTGCGCGTAACGCGCCGCGACCGCAGGAGGTTCGCCAACGTCGATAGGTATCACCACGACATTGGGATGCGCGTGGACGTAATGTTCGACGAGAGGCGCCTCCAGCCGGCACGGCTCACACCACGACGCAAAGAAGTCGAGAAAGACCACGCGCCCGTGCTCGTCGCTGATATGAAACGTCCCGCCGTCGAGCTTAGAATACGCGATGCGCGGCGCGGGATAGGCGTTCGCAACATTCAGCGCGCGCGGCGCGAAGAAGATCTTCCACCCGATGAACGCGACCACGCACAGCGCGAGCACGTCAAAGACGCGCCCCCACTTAGTCGACGAGAAGAACCGCCGCGATGCCTTGCCCTCCGCCGATGCACGCCGACGCTATGCCGTAGCCGCCGCCGTGCGCGCGCAAATCGTTGAGCGTGGTAAGCGCAAGGCGCGCGCCTGATGCGCCGAGCGGATGCCCGAGCGAAATTGCGCCGCCGTGCGGATTGAAACGCACCCCATTGCTCCCCATTTCCTTCATACACGCGAGCACTTGCGGTGCAAAGGCTTCGTTGATCTCCATCACCCCAAGATCTTTTTCCGCGATGTTCGCGCGTTGCAAGGCTTTGGGAATCGCGTAGGCCGGTCCGATGCCCATGATCGAAGGGTCGACACCGACCACGCTCGAGCTCACCAGCCGTCCGAGCCAGGTCAGTCCGTCGGCCTTCGCCTGCTTCACCGTGGTCAGTACCACGGCGGCCGCACCGTCGGTCAGTCCGCTCGCGTTTCCCGGCGTCACGACGCCGTCTTTCACGAACCGCGCCGGCAACTTGCTGAGCTTCTCCATCGAGAGGCCGGCGCGCGGACCTTCGTCCTTATCAATGACATTCTGCGTGCCTTTGGGACCGCTGACCGTAACCGGCGCGATCTCATCGGCAAAGTATCCACTCGCCTGTGACTCGAGCGCGCGCGACTGACTTGCGAGCGCAAACTCATCGCAGGCTTCGCGCACGATGCCATACTTCTTGGCAAGGTTCTCGGCGGTTATCGCCATCGGCGTATTGGCATACGAATCGGTGAGCGCGCTCCACAGCGAATCCTCGAACTGCACGTTGGCACCAAAGGGAAAGCCGCGGCGCGCGCCACGGACCACGTGCGGCGACTGCGTCATGTTTTCGGTGCCGCCGGCGAGTGCGTAGGTGCTTTCGCCCAACCGCAGCGAGCGCGCGGCGGAAAGGATCGCCTCGAGCCCCGAGCCGCACAGCCGGTTCACCGTCACCGCCGCCACCCCGACGGGCACGCCGGCGCGCAACCCAACGTGGCGCGCCAGGTAGATCGCGTCGGCGCTGGACTGGATGACGTTGCCGAACACGACGTCGTCGATCCGTTCGGCGGGAATGCCGCTGCGCTCGATGGCGGCTGTCGCGGCTGCGACGCCCAGATCGGTAGCGGTGAGGTCGGCGAGGGCTCCGCCCAGGTTGCCGAAGGGCGTGCGGGCGCCCGCAACTATAACGATATCGCTGTCGCTTGGTGCTCTACTAGCCATGGGCCGGGGGTATTCCCAGGAAGTTCCAGGGAGCACCCCTAACCTTCGCGGGTCATGCCAATGAAACGACCTGCCGCCATTACGCTCGATGCCCGGTCGCTGTCGCCTGCGAGTAAGACCGAACAGATCCTCGAAGCGTTCGACAAGCTGCAATCGGCGGCGCCCTCGAAATCAACGAAGAGAGCGATCCTCGCGCGTTGCGCAACGAGATGACGCAGCTGCGCCCGGGGCGTTTCTCGTGGGACGCGCGCAACCTGGGCGGAAGCCGCTGGACGATTCGCCTCGAGCGGATCGACGAGCACGCCGACGGTGAAACCTTCCTGGCGCACGTCCCGCAGTTCACGCAAGCCAAGGCCCCGACCATCAAGGAACTCGCCACTCAAATGAGCGAGCGCAGCTACAAATCCGGCGACACGATTTTCGACGAGGGCGAGATGTGGCCGTATCTCGGCATCGTGAAGAGCGGCAAAGTGATCTACACGCTGCTCTCGCCCGACGGCAAGACGCACACGATCGGCGAGCGTCTCACGCACGACACGCTCAACGAGAGCGGCACTTTCGACGGCGGCGGCGCCACGACGCGCGCCGAAGCGCTCACCGATGCTACCGTTGTCACGCTTCCGAGCGAAGCGGTGATTCACGCGGTGCGCAACGACGCCGAACTCGCGCTCGGGTTCTTGATCGCCGCCTCGCAAGCGCGGCGCCGTTCGATCGACACGATCGCCGATCTCGCGTTCGCCCACGTGCTGCAGCGCGTCGCAAAGTTCTTGCTCGGCTACGCGCGCGCATCGGTCGGCATGACGCGCGGACTGCCCGGCGTCGAGAATCTCTCGCAGGCGCAGATCGCCGCGGCCGCCGGAACCGTGCGCGACATGGCGGCCCGCGCGCTGCTGCGCTTGAAGAACTCGAACGCCGTCGAACTCGATCGCGGCCGCGTCAAGGCGATCGACCGCGCGCGGCTCGAAGCCTTCGCCCACAACGTTCAAGCCCCACCGGTTTGATCGAACACCTTCCCGCACGCGAATACGCAGAACAGCCTTGGAAAAACGGCGGCGGTCTCACACGAGAGATCGCCGTCGCCCTTTCCGACGAAGTAACGCCGCGCGTGCTGTGGCGCCTCTCCCTCGCCACGATCGATCGCGACGGGTCCTTCTCGCCGTTTCGCGGCTACGACCGCACCATCGTGGCTATTGACGGCGGCCCAGTCGAACTGGAGGTCGAGGGCCAGAACGTTTTGCTTGACCGCGGCGAGCCCTACGCGTTCCCCGGCGAAGCCCAGGTCACGTGCCGGTTACGCGCCGGCGCGGCGCGCGATCTCAACGTGATGACGCTGCGTGACGATTATGCGCACGACGTGGAGATCGTGACGTCGATCCAACGCTTCGTGCTCGACGAAGACGAAATCGTGTTCGTCTACGCGATCGAGGGGGAAGCGACCGCGTTAAGCGCTGCATGCGCGCAGGGCGATACGCTTGCGCTTCAGGCCGACGACGACGATACCATCGAGGTACGCACCGCCGGCCTCGCGGCCGTCGTCCGAATCACCTCGCTCTAGGCATCGAATTGGAGCGCATGATTCGTAGTGCGGTGCGGGGCGTTCGCGCCTACACTAAGGTCATGAACAGCTCTGTACAACTCGCCCTCGCCTATCTTCCGATGCCCGTCGAGATCGCGGCCGAGGCCCGCCGAACGCTACGCGATCGGTTTGGGCACCAGCTCCAGGTGGAGCGGAACCAAGCTCCGTGTCGCTCGTGTCTACGAATATCGAAAGAACCCGAGGATCTGATTCTGCTCTCCTATCAGCCGTTGCCCGATACGAATCCCTACGCCGAAATTGGACCGATCTTCATCCACGCGCGCGAGTGCGTGCCGTACCACTCAGGCGACTTCCCGGCGGACTTCCTTGACCGCGAGTTGGTGGTTCGTGCCTACGGCCACGACGGGCGAATCGCCGACGCGCTGGTCGCCGCGCCGGGAGACGCCGAGGGCGCTGCGGCTGGCTTTCTCGCAAACGACCGCATCGCCGAAGCGCACGTGCGCCATCGCAGCTACACATGCTTCGATTTCAAGATTGTGCGCGCATGAACACCCCGTCCTTCTACGGCGTAAAGACGACCGGCATCTACTGCCGCACGGGCTGCGCCAGCCGAAAGGCACTCGCGCGCAACATGCGATTTTTCAACGACGTGCAATCTGCACGTGATGCCGGCTTTCGCGCATGCAAGCGCTGCCGGCCCGATGAGGCAGCGTCGATCGATTCGCGTATCGTGCAAGCCTGTCGCTTACTCGATAAAGCCGGCGACCGCATAACGCTCGACGAACTCGCGCGGCGCGTGACCTTGAGTCCGGCGTATTTCCAGCGCCTCTTTACACGCACGATTGGGATCTCGCCGCGCGCGTATGGAAAGCTCGCGCGCGACAATCGCTTCGAGCGGCCGCGCGGTGGCGGCAAAGGCAAACAGGTTGCTTATGCGATCGTCGATTCGTCGCTTGGTCGCGTGCTTGTCGCCGCCACAGCACGCGGAATTTGCCGCGTCGACATCGGCGGGAGCGACAAGGCCCTCGAGCTGCGCCTTCGCGAGGCCTTCCCGCTCGCGCAATGCGAACGCAGCGACGACAGCCTCGAAAGCGCAACCTCGCGCATCGTCGCCTATCTCGCGAACGATGGGCCGTGGCCCTCGCTACCGCTCGACGTGCGCGCAACCGCGTTTCAAATGCGCGTGTGGGAAGCGCTGCGAACGATCAAGCCCGGCAAGACAATGCAGTACGCGGAACTGGCTCGCGCGATCGGCTCTCCTTCAGCGGCGCGCGCCGTAGCGCGAGCATGCGCGACCAATCCGGTCGCGCTGCTCATTCCGTGCCATCGCATCGTTGCGGCAAGCGGCGACGTTGGCGGTTACCGCTGGGGTGTGAAGCGCAAGGAGCGCCTACTCGCTAATGAACGAGCGTATAGTCGCCGGTGATCGCGGGATTGACCATTGACGTGTGCAGGCGCGGCCCACTGCATTCGGTTCCAGGGTGAACGCGTAGATTTTCGCGCGTCACGCCGTTGTCGAACACGTCGTCAACGCGGCAATCGCCCGCCCTGTGCGAGGTCGCAACCGCTACCATATACCGGCCCGGCTGTAGCGCGAGCTTAGAGTAGTATCCCTGGCCGTCGGTCGTCACCGTCGCCACTGCGGAGTCCACGTAATGCAGAGGCAAGCGAAAGAAGGCGACCTGCGCGCCGTTGAGCGGGCGTCCGTTCGCGTCATAGACGTGTCCGATGAAACCGCCCGTGCCGTTAGCAGCCGCAACCGGAATCGCCGTGGCGACCAGCAGGCTGAGAATTCCAAGTAGCTGTCTCATGGCGACCCCGTACCCACGACCGCCGAGTGCTAACCGGTTCGATCTACGCCTTCACGGCATCCACGGACTCAAGCTCGCTCGTCTCTTCGTTGGTATGCAAGTCGAACGCCGCACGCTTGCTCTTTGCCGCCGCGTCTGCGAGCGGCTGTTGCTGCGGAGCGGCTGCTGGTTTGGGCGCATTAGCAAGCGCAGCGCGCCCCTTTTGCACCGAGCCGAGCGCGGCTGCAAGACGACCTTCCATTTCGGCGAGCACTTGCGTCGCGTAGTTATCCGCGCCTTCGCGGATCTTGCGCGCACGTTCTTCGGCTTCACGCAGGACGACCTCAGCGGTCGTACGCGCGCGCTGCACGATTTCATGATCGTCGATCAATTCGTCGGCTTTTTCTTGCGCTGCACGCATGACACGCTCTTGGTCCTTGGCAATGATCTGCGCGCGTCCGACTTCTTTGGGAAGCGTAGAACGAATCTTCTCTACGAATTCCACGAGACGTTCCTCGGAGAGAACGCGGAAACCGGCGGGAAGCCAAGTTCCCTCATGTACGTAGCTCTCGAGCTTATCCAACACGCGATAGACCGACATTACGAACCTCCGTTACGCTTGCTTGAGTGCGGTGCGCTTCGTCGACATGACATTGAGTACCGGGACCGGTACGAACGGTGCGACGTCGCCACCGAGAAAGAAGACTTCTTTGACGAGGCTCGAGCTGACGAACGAATAGCGAGCATCCGACATCAGGAAGAGCGTATCGACATTGGAGAGCGACCGATTCATGAGCGCGGTCGACATCTCGGTTTCGAAGTCGGAGACAACGCGAAGTCCCTTGACGATCACGTCGCCGTCCTGTGCTCTGACATAACCCGCAAGTAGACCTCGGAAGTGATCGACGCGCACGTTAGGGAGGTGCGCGACGCACTGCTTAAGCATGTGTTCGCGCTCGTCAAGCGTGAACATTGGATTGCGTTTTTGCGGATTGACGACAACGGCGACGATGAGTTCCCCGAACGCAGCGGCGGCTCGTTCGATGACGTCGAGGTGACCGTTCGTTGGTGGATCGAACGATCCCGGGTAGATGGCCCGCGTGACTCGGGGAGTCAACCTACGGTGAAGAACGCCAGAGCGACATCGCCGTAGACTTCTTCGCGTGTCGAGCGATACCCCGGTATGTCGGGAAGAATCCGTTTCGCGGCGTGTTCGTACACCACGAGCGCATCCGGCGCCAAGAGCGAACGCTCCAAGAGCAACCGGAAAATCTGCTGCGGCACCTCGTTCGCGTAGGGCGGGTCGAGATAGACGATATCAAACGGTCCCTCAATGCGATAGAGCGCGCGCTCGGCCGGCGCCGCGACGACGCTCACGCGATCGTCGACCTCGAGGTCCTTGGCCGACTCTTCGATCGCCTGTGCCGTTTCACGATGCGCCTCGACGCTCACCACACGAGCCGCGCCGCGTGACGCGGCCTCAAAGCCGATCGCGCCGGTGCCGGCAAAGAGATCGAGCACGTTCGCGCCTTCGATCCGAGACATCAGGATCGAAAAGAGCGATTCTTTGACGCGGCCCGGCGTCGGACGCACGCTCATCCCCTTGGGCGACTTCAATTTTCGGCTCCCCAGCTCGCCGCCGGTGATCTTGGGACTCAAACTCCTGCCTCCGCAGCAACAAGTGTAAGGACCTCATCGAGCGAGTGGACCACGTGGGTCGGTGACGGGAGGTCCGCGGGGTAGCTCTTCCCTTCGTGGTCGAGCCAGACCGCCTGGAACCCAGCTCCGAGCGCGCCGGCCACATCACTTCGCGGGTCGTCTCCGACATAGAAACAACGAGCCGGATCGGCCCGCAGTTCACGCGCCAGCGCCTCGAAAGCTACCGGATTTGGCTTTTGCACCCCGAGGTCGGCGCTGGCCAGCACTCTGCCGCCGAAGCCCGCCAGGCGCGCCTTGGTGACCTGGAGAGGATTCCAGCCGTTGCTGAGCACCGCGACGGGAACGCCGTCTCGCTCGAGCGCGGCGATCGTGGGTCTCGCGCGCGGATCGGGCACGATAAAGCTCTCCGCCATCGACAGCGCCACGTGTTTGAATCCTTCGACGTGCGCCTGCGTCGGTGTGACGCCGCGCTCGCTTACGAAGCGTCGCACGGCCTCTTCGATCGAGCCGCCGCCGCTGCGAGCAAAGACCAGCAGCGCATCGATGTGTTCGGTCTCCTGGGCCAAACTCCCGAGGCAAATCCCACCGTCGTCGATCACGCGACCGAGTAAGTGCAAGAAGGCCACGCGCTCGAGCTTATTATCGATGCACAATGTGTGATCGATGTCGAAGCCGACGGCGCATTCGGCCATTACTTCGGGCCCGGACCGGTGACGATGCGCACGAAGGCGGTCGGGCGAATCCACTTCGCGAACGCCGCCTGCACTTGCGCCGCGGTCGCGTTGAGATAGTTCTGCGCGTCACGTTGATACTCGTCGAGTGGAAGTCCTTGGGAAGAATAGCGTAAGAACATCGTGCTGACGCCGCTGTAGCTCGCCTGCTGAATCGGGACGTCGCCCAACAGCAGTGCCTTGGCCCGCAAAAGATCGGTCTGCGAGAGCGGCGAGGTTTGCAAGCGCTGGAGGTCCGCGACGACGGCGGCCTGCGCCGGCACGATGTTTTGCGGATCGCAAGCATAGTCACGTGGAAGCTCGAGCGCATTTTTCCGGTACGAAGGGCGCTCCGACCGAATACGCGTAGCCGTGCACTTCGCGCAAATCGTGATACAGCAGCGAGGAGTAGAAGCCGCCCGTGAGCACCGTGTTGGCAACCTGAAGCGGCGCCCAAGCCGGATCGGTGCGGCGCACGTCGTCGATTCGACGAGCTGCACCGACGACTGCACGCGGCCGTTGGCCGGAACCAGAGCTTGCGGCGGCGGTTGGCCGGCGCGGCCGGCGGATAGACGTTCGGTTTCGGTCCGGTTGCCGTCCAACCGCCGAAGTATTTGCTACGACGGCTGGGCTGCTCGGGTGTCGTCGCCGGTGACGACGATCGTCGTCAGGTCTGGACGATACGCCGCGGCGTACCAGCCCTTGACTTGTCCAGCGTGACGCGCCCGCGGACTGCGGCGATGCAAAGCTGCGGTCGGATCGCCGGCGGGATAGAGCGCCTTGTTGAGCGCGACATCGGTCAGATGGTCGGGCGACGTCACTTCGCCGTGAGCGAGCCGACGGTTTGCTTCTGAACGATGGCAAACGCTTTCGGATCGAAGGCCGGATGCAGCTCCTCGTCGGCGAGCAATTGCATGCTGCGGTCGAAATCCCCCGAGAGCGCCTCGACGCCGAAATCGGTCCGGCGCTGGTGGTCGCCGCGATTTTATCGAGTTCGGCTTGAAACTGCGACGCGATCGTAGGTGGTCGTGCCGAACGGCAAGAGCTGCGTGCGATATCGGCGAGCCGCCCTCTTCCGCGGGCTCCTGAACTTGCGGGTTGTTGAGAATCTCGCCGCGTCACGACGACGGTCCGGTGATGTGTTCCGGCTGCACGATCAAGCGCAGTCCGTTCGGCAGCGTCGTGTCGGTCGGGCAGAGCGAGCTCGGCGGCACGGCGAGATGCGAGAGAATCGCTTGCGCGAACGCGGGCAGCGGTTCGTGCGTGTTGGGGGGAAGCCGTTGTCTTCTTTGCCCATCCGCTGCCGCCGGAGCTGGTCGCTCCGGAGTTCTTCGGCACCGCGTACGCCGCAACAACTTCGATTGTTGTCGAGGTACGTGCGCAGCACGCGGTTCACATCGGCAGTGGTCACCTTGGCGAACTGCGCTTTCATCGAATCGGGCGACGCGACGCCTTGCACGGCGACCGCCTGGCTCCACTGGAACGCCAACCCTTCGATCGAGTTGCCGTTGAATTCGAGTTGCGAGATTTCGCGCAGCTTCGATGCCGTCACCGAGATCGTCGGGTACGCCGCTCTTCGCGTACGCGGCGAAGTCGTCGCGCATGGCTCTTGTCGAGCGTCTCCGGCTTGCTGGTGACGGGAACGATCGCCGAAGACGATACCGACGCCGGCGTGCTGAAACGCTTGGACTTGGAACTGGCGAAGAGCGCTTTCCCTTCGTACGGCATCGAGCCGAACGTGCTGCGCGAGTTGTTGAGCACGTCGGCGAGGATTTGTCCGGCCGCATAGTCCGGGCTGTCGTAGCCGGGCATGCGATAGCCGAGAAGCACGACGGTGAACGGCTGGTCCGACGTGTCGTGATAGGTCGCTCGCGGTGACGGGCTTCAACTTCACCGGCGGGCGAACCGGAAGTTTTGCGGCGGGAAGATCGCCGAACAGCGCCTTGACCTTGGCGATCGGTCGACGGGCCGTCGACGTCGCCGACGATCACGTAGGTCGCGTTGTTGGGGTGATACCAGGTGCTGTAGAAGTTCAGCAGGTTCTTGCTGTTCACGTCGTGGGCGAAGCCGCTAACCGTCCCAAGGCCGTTCTTCGCGTACGGCGTTCCCGCGACCAAACGGATCCGACATCTTCTCGTAGAGGCGGTAGATTGCGTTGCTGTTATCCTGCGTCACTTCTTGCGTGATCGCGCCGCGCTCCTGATTCCACTAGCGACTGCGACATCAGCAGGCCGGCCGCGCGCGAGCGTTCGAGTTTGAGCGCGACGTCGAGATACTGCGAGGGCAGCGTGAAGAAATATTGCGTTACCGCGTCTTGCGTGTCCGCGTCGAAATCGCCGCCGGTGAGACTAAGCGTATCCATGAACTGCGCGGACGAGACGGTCTTGCTGCCGCGGAACATCATGTGCTCGGTCGCATGCGCGAGTCCCGTCGACAGTCTGGTCGTCCGAACCGGACCGATAGTTCAGCATCGTGGTCACGACCGGCGCGAGCGGGTTGTGGACGACGATGATCTGAGGCCGTTGGGAAGCGTGGCGCGGGTCACGTCGACTCCGGCGGCCGCGGAACTGCCGGGGCAGAACAAAGACGGCTGGGGCCACCGCAATCGCGGCAGCGAAACGATTCGCACAATAACGCATCCGCCGCCGTATTCGCGGCGGAGCCCCGCTTCCCTCACGAGGAGAGCAACGAGCGCCTGCGTGCTCGGGCGGCGCTCCAAAAGCGCCCGCAGCCCTGCGTGCTCGGGTCGCGCACGTGCGGGTCGGCGGCGACGATCTTCTCGGCGGCCGGCCTTGGCCGCAAGGTAGATTTCGAAGTCGCGCACCAGGTCGGCGACGTCCAAGTCGGCCTGCGCCCGCCTGCAGCGTGCCCGGAAAACTGGCCGGCGCCGCGAATTCGCAGATCCGCTTCGGCGATCTTGAAGCCGTCGGTCGACTTGGTGAGGATGCTGAGCCGCTCGGTCTCGCCCGCATCATCGGGATAGACCAGATGCAGTACGACTTCGCGGCGCCGCGGCCGACGCGGCCGCGCAGCTGGTGGAGCTGCGCGAGACCGTAGCGCTGCGCATCCAGGACGACCATCACGCTGGCATTGGCGACGTCGACGCCAACCTCGACGACCGTGGTCGAAACCAGCACATCGATCTCACCGCGGGCAAACCGGCCCATCACCTCATCTTTCTCCCGGCGGGTGAGCCGCCCGTGCAGCAGCCCGAACGGCGCAAGTCGGGGAAGACGTCGTTTTTCAAGCGCTCCGCTTCGGCCACGACGCTGGTGAGATCGCTCTCGCCTTCCTCGATCGCGGGTGCGACGACGTAGGCTTGTGCGCCGCGCTCGACGATCTTGCGAACGAACTCGTACGCCCGCTCCAAACGGCTAGGTGCGCATCGCGAACGTTTCGATCGGCGTGCGGCCCGGCGGCAGCTCGTCGATGATCGAAACGTCGAGATCGGCGTACTTCGATTGCGCGAGCGTGCGCGGAATCGGCGTCGCCGTCATGTGCAGCGTGTGCGGCGCGACGCCCTTGGCGCGCAGCCGCGCGCGCTGCTCGACGCCGAAGCGATGCTGCTCGTCGATGACCACCAGTCCGAGGCGTTTGAAATCCACGCCTTCGGTGAGCAGCGCGTGCGTGCCGACCGCGACCCAGCGCTTCGCCGCCCGCGATCTTGCCGCGCGCCGCGTTGCGCGCCGCGCGGCCTTGGCTGCCGAAGACCGCTTCGAGCGTAACGCCGAACGGCAGCAGCAGCGGGGCGAGTTTGCTCGCGTGCTGCGACGCGAGAATCTCGGTCGGCGCCATCAGCGCCGACTGCACGCCGTTGCGTGCCGCAAGGACGATCGCGGCGGCCGCGACCAGCGTCTTTCCGCTGCCGACATCGCCCTGCAGCAGGCGATTCATCGGGATGTCGCGCGCCATATCGTGCCAGATCTCGCCGATTGCGCGGCGCTGCGCGCCGGTGAGCGCGAACGGAGCGAGTGCTTCGAATTCTTCGAGAGACCGTGCGGAATGCGCAGCGCGCGCGCCGCGTTCGACGCTCGCGCTCGGCCCGGCGCAGCTGCGCCGACGCCGCGAGCGCCAAGAACTCGCCGAAGATAAAGCGTTCGCGCGCGCGCTCCGCATCTTCGGGCGTCTGCGGCTCGTGCACGGCACGGTACGCTTCGTCGGACGATTTGTAGTACGCGGCTTCGCAGCGGGCTTCGGCGGGAAGCGGATCGTCGCCGGCCAGCATCGAGCAGGCGCGCAAGGTTCTTGCGCACGACCTTGGCAATTTTGCGCGTCGCCAGATCCTTGCTGGCGCGGTAGACCGGTTCGAGTTCGCCGCGATACGATTTCCCCGTCGCGAAGTATCGCATACTGTCCGACATTGATGACGGCGCCGGCGAGCGTGCGCTCCACGCGGCCGCGCACGAAAAGGCGCATGCCGTCTTTGAATCGCCCGTACACGTACCGGTTGCGGCCGATCCATTTCGCGGTGAAATCGCGCCTTCGTCGTCGCGCAAACGCGCTTCGACGATCTCGAGGCCGCGAACGCGGCGCTCCTTGACCGCCGTCACGTGCCGACGGCATTCTCCTCACCACCGGCTCGTCCCGAGGCGTTCGACGGCGTCGGCAAACGCAAATCCTCGTAACGGAAGGGCAAATAGTCGAGTAAGTCGCGTGAGGTCTCGATCCCGAGCTCGCGAAAGAGCGGCGCGCTCTTCGGGCCGACGCCGGCGAGTTCGCCGATCTTCACGAAAACGCGTTCGTTCGTTCGCGCAGCTCGTCGTAGACCGCGCGCAAATGGGGAACCGGCACACCCAAATCTTCGCCCAGCTCGACTACCGCGCCGACGATCGGATCCAGTTCGAGCGGGCGACGCGCTTGCAAATCCTGCAACATCGAGGTCCGCACGTCGGTGAGACGCTGCGCGTACGTCATGCGCGCGTCCAGGTCGACGTCCTCCACCACCCCGAGCTTGCGCCCGACCGCGACGGTCTCGAGCATCAGCTGCCGTACTTCTTCGCGCGTGACCGGATTGGCGAGCATTTGATGGATCGTGAGCTCGTGAATCGTGCTTACCGGATTGAGACCCGCATTGTTGATGAGCTTGAGCCAGGTGAAGTGGCGAATGTTCGGCTCGACTTCGGGCTGCAGTCCCGCGTCGCGCATCGCGGTCGTTAATCGCGCCAAAGGCTCGTCGACCGTAGGATCCATGGCACCCAGAATGAAACGGCCGCCGCCGCTTTGACGGATCTTGCCGGGCTCGGCGATGTTTCCGGACACGTGCACCACGCCGCCGATCGTTTGCTTATCCGGGATCAGTGCGCCGATAGAACCGCTTGGATCGACGGTCTGCAGCGGCGGCGTGCGGCGAAACCAAAATGGCACGCCGTTTTGCAGCGTGACGATCGTGGTGCCGGCCTCCACGGCGGCCGCGACTTGCGGAAGGAACCCCGGCCATTGGTGTGCCTTGAACGTAAGGAGCGCAAAATCAAATGTCTCAAGCGAACGAAGATCGTCGCTCACTTCGACGCGTGCGGCGAACTCCCCGAGATCGCTCGAGAGTACGGTGATGCCATCCCGGCGGATCGCTTCGAGATGGGCGCCGCGCGCGATGGCGCCGACAGCCACCCCGGCGCGCGCCAGCGCGGCGGCGATGTACCCGCCGATGGCGCCCGCACCTACGATAACTATGCGCATTTGGAAGACATTCAGGCGACGGGCAGATTCGAACTGCCGAATGGGGCTTTTGCAGAGCCCTGCCTTACCACTTGGCTACGTCGCCGCATTCGATGAAACAAACGATTCGGGGCCGCGGTTGCTGGAGCGGGTAGTGGGAATCGAACCCACGCATCAACCTTGGGAAGGTCGCAGGCTACCATTACATCATACCCGCGAACCACAGCAGCCGCCGATTCGGTGCAGGCCGCGACGCGTCCTGGCGGAAGTGGTGCTCCAATGACGTGGGTGTACGAGATCCCTGCCTGGCTGGTGTGCATTCTCTTCATTGGCGGGATGAGCGCGCTCGCCGCGGCGGGCCTGCTGCTTGCGCGAGGCCGGCACACGGGCAAGTTTCGCGCCGGCGCCAATGACTTCGCCGGCCCGATCATGGCAACGCTCGGCACGATTCTGGCCGTCATGCTCTCGTTCATGGTCGTGACCGTATGGCAAGAGTACGACCAATCGGCGCTGATCGTACAAACCGAAGCCGACGAGATCTCCAATCTGTATCATGAGGCCTCGGTCTTTCCGCAGCCCTTGCGGAACCAACTCCATGCCGCCATCGAGAACTACGTGGACGTCGTCATCGATCGCGAGTGGCCATTGATGCGCTCAGGTAAATCGAGCGCGATGGCGCATCGCGCCGCGGCCAACGTCGTCACGCTGATCGAATCGTTTAACCCAGTAACCTTGGGGCAGCAAACGGCGCAAGCCGATGCGCTGCATCATGCGCATGCGTTCATGGACGCGCGGGGCAACCGCCTCTATCAAAATCAAGAGTCGGTACCGGCGCTGGTGTGGGTGATGCTGATCTTCATTGCCATCGTGACGCTCGGGTCCTCGTATTTTTTCTTCGTCGAGGACGCCCGCGCCCATATTCTGATGACCGCCGCCGTCGGCGCGGTTATCGGAGCGATCTTCGTCGTCATTGCCGAACTGGATCTCCCGTTTCGCGGCGATCTTCAAATTCCGCCGAGCGCGTTCACGCACGACTATACCACTTTCCTCGACGATCCCGTTCCGACGCCGACCCCGAAGGCATCCGCTAGCTCAGAATATTCACCGAGCGCGCCAAAACCAGCGCGACGGTAACAAACGAAATTAGTGACTCGCCTAGCATCAGCATCTTGGCTGTTCGCGTGATCGGCATGACGTCGGTCGGGCTGAAGGCCAACGCGTTGGTGAACGAAAGATAGAGATAGTCGAGAAACATCGGCTTCCAATTGTTCGGAATGCCTTTGATCCGCGTGCGATCCATCGACATCTGCGGGAACAGAAAATCGATCGAGGGGGTATCGCATGCTGAGGGAAACCGGTCGCGGTCGAACGGGCCGTCGCCGTCGAGCTCCCAGAACCACAGCGCAAAGATAATCACGTTGGTGATCCAAATCGCTCCGCCGGACGAAAGTAGCTCTTGCGCGGTGAGGTTGGTGTGACCGGCCGCGTGTACGTTGAGGAGATCGTTGATCAGCAGCAAGACCGATGCGACGTTGAAAATATTGAGCGTGGCGACCAAGCCAATCGTAAGGGCGCGCATCACGTGTAGGTCTCGCGTCCGAGTCGGTATCATGGCGACGAGCGGTATTAAGAAGACGGCGACGATGACCAGCACGACCCAAACCGGGCCGAGCACCAACTTGGGCGGCAAAATGAGGTTGAGCGCAACCGCAACGAGCACCGCAACCCGAGCCTGATATCGATCCTTCACGCGGCGTCGGTTCGAGCGCGCCCGGCAACCGCCTTCGGTCCTCACGCGTTCTAGGAAATATGGCTACTGATTTTCGAGACGGCAAGACCTTTCCACGGCGCGGCCGCGATGCAATCGACGGCGTCCTGTGGCTCAAACGGGTCTCGGACAAGGCGCGTGCCGCTGCCGCCGGCACGATCTTCGACTACATCTACCCCTGCCCCATGGATAAGGGCGTCATGGAACGCTGGGGCATCACGCCCGGCGAATTCGACGCTGCGATTTCGAAGCACGCAACCGATGCGGAGCTACTCGCGTGGCTGCGCAAGCGCGTTTCCCAAGACCGCGTCGAACGTGCAAACGAGTGGCTGCTGAACGAGAAAATTGAGAATCTCGATCGGCAAGATTCCGAGGAAGGAGTCGCAGTTGGCTGAGATGATCGAGTTTCCGCGTCCGGACGGGAAGACCGCTCCTGGATATTACACGGCACCGCCCGGCGCGGCGAATGCGCCGGGAGTCGTGATGCTTGAAGAGTGGTGGGGCGTCACCGATCATATCAAACACACTGCCGACGAATTAGCGGCAGCCGGCTTTCGCGTGTTGATTCCGGACCTTTATCGCGGCCGCGTGGCCGCGGTCGGCGACGAAGCCAACCACCTCATGGAAGGTCTGGACTTTGGTGATGCGGCTACGCAAGACGCACGGGGCGCCGCGCAATATCTCAAATCGACCGGATCGAAAAAAGTCGGCGTCATCGGCTTTTGCATGGGCGGCGCGCTCGCCTTGCTAGGCGCGATGCACGATCCCGAGTTCGACGCGGTAGTGACGTTCTATGGCTACCCTCCGCGCGAAGGTGGCGATGTCGGCACGATCAAGATCCCGGTGCAAGGGCACTGGGCGACGCGCGACGCGTTCTTTTCCATCGCCGGAGTCGATGCCATGGAAGCTCGGCTCAAAGAAGCAGGCGTGCCGTACGAATTCCATCGCTACGACGCGGAGCACGCGTTCCACAATCCCAACGAGCCCGGTCACGCCGGTCTCGGACACTACGATGCGGACCTCGCTAAGCTAGCCTGGGGGCGCGCTGTCGAATTCCTCAAATCGAAGCTCGCGTAGCTACTTACTGAACAAAGTTCCGGCATTAATGGGCGCGCTGCGAAGCGCGCCCTGTTCAAGTCCCCACTTCTTCAGTAGTGCATCGTAGGTGCCGTCGGAAATCACTGCGTGAAGCGCGCTGACGATACGGGCGCGCAGGGCCGTGTTGCCCTTAGGCACGGCGATGCCGTAGGGCACGAGATCGAATTGGCGCCCAGCGACCTCATATCGGTGATCGTTGGTTTTTGCAAGATAGGCAACCACGGGAAAATCGGTCACGTGCACGTCAGACTTGCCATCTTGAAACGCCGTGAACGCTTGGTCGTCGGTTGCGAACTCGATCAGCTTGATCGGCGCGAGACCGACGCTCGAGCAATGCTTCGAGGTTTCGTTCAGTTCGGTCTCTTGCGATGTGCCCCGCTGCACATCGACGCGCAATCCGCATAAGCCGCTCACGTCGAAGATGTGCTTCGGATTCCCCGCCGGCACGAGCATGCCGCTCCCCGCAAGCAGATAGTCCACGAAATCGACTTGCGCTTCGCGCGCTCGCGTGTCCGAAATCGCCGAGATACCGACGTCGAAGGTGCCCATGCGCACCGCGTGGAGCAAACCGTCGAACGTGTAGTTGCTCATCACGACCGGCTCGCCAAGTTGTTTGGCGAGCGCCTGCGCCAGATCCACATCGAAGCCTTGCATGCGATGGCCCGGGCCATAGAACTCGAGCGGAGCATAAGAGACGTCGGAGCCGACTTTGAGCTCGCTGGAAGCTAGTGCGGTGGTGACGCTCAGACAAAACAGCGCCGCCACTATGGCGACGATCGTGCGTGAGAAACGTGTCATGCACGGGTTATCGGCAAGACAAAGACCCGGCACATCTGCCGGGTCTTTTCCAGAATGGTGCCAAGGGCCGGAATCGAACCGGCGACACCGCACTTTTCAGGCGCGTGCTCTACCGACTGAGCTACCTTGGCATATTGCCATCGCCACTCCGTGACGACCGCCATCCTGGCTTGGCAACAGCATCCGCTTCCTGCGGATGCATAGGGCGCTCTCGCTTGCGCGGAGCGCCCCTCGAAGTGGCGACGCTGATGGGGCTCGAACCCACGACCTCCGCCGTGACAGGGCGGCGCTCTAACCAACTGAGCTACAGCGCCATGCCGGCGCTCCGAAGTTTAAAAAATGGGCACGATAGGGCTCGAACCTATGACCCTCCGCGTGTGAAGCGGATGCTCTCCCACTGAGCTACGCGCCCATGACCGGCCCGCGACCGGCTCGCATGCATTGGACAAGCCGAGAGTTTATCCTACCCGGGGGCATGTTGTCTAGCCACCTCGGTCGAAACGGCCAGCCCATGCTCGAAGGCTTTCCTCTCGTGACGCGTTTCACGATCCCGTTTTCCGACATCGACATGCTGCAGCACGTCAACAATCTGGCGTACATTCGCTGGTGCGAAACGGTGCGCACCGAGTACTTTGCGACGGTCATGCGCTCGGATATCACCAGCGAACGCGGCATGATCCAAGCGAACATCAACTTCACCTACGAACGCCAACTCAAATTTCGCGAATCCATCGCGGTGGGCGTGCGGGTCTCGCGTCTTGGAACGAAATCACTCGATTTCAGCTATGAGATCTGGAGCGAAACGCAGGGCCATCGTGCGGCTCACGGCATCACCACCGTGGTTGCGTACGATTTCGTCAACCACCGCACGATCGAAATCCCGCAGGAGTGGCGCGAATGGATCGATGAGGCCGAGCGGGGCCCGCAACGCTCGTTCGTCTAGAGCGTAAAGGCAACGATCGAGGTGGTCTTGGGATCGTTGCACCAGAAGCGTTGTCCGTCGTGCGCGAGTGAGATCGCTGCGAACGGCAGGGAAGCAACGACATCGACGCTATCTCCGTTCACCCGGCCGAGTTTTGGGCCGCCCTCTTTTCCGTACCAGAGCGACGCGTAGAGCCATCCGTCGACAAAGGTGATTCCGAGAATCTGCCCCCCAGCCGTAATCTCCCGACGAATGTTCGCGTTTGCGTCGAGTAAGAGGATGCGCCTGTTGAAGCGTTGGCTGAGCCAGAGTGACTCGCCGTCGTAAGCCAGAAATGATCCGGTGTCATCAGGACACGCGATCTTATCGCGCTCCTTGAAGCCGTGTCCGGGAATGTAACGCCTGATGAAGCGATGGTCGTCCTCGCCGCCCTCGCTCAGCACACCGCGCAGCTCTTCGCCGACGGCAACCAAGCTCACCGGCTTGCCCGGCGCGGGACGCTCCTCGAAGACAGTGAAGTGCGCGCGATCGATTCCGTAGATGCGCTGCGTCTCCCATGAACCCATCCAGAGATGCTCGCCCGCGCACGCGAGCGCCTGAGGCGCTGGCGCCGGGGAGGGCATGCGCAGAACTTCTTCAATCGTCGTCGCTTGTTCCATGAGGCGCGCTTCGACTCGAGGTCACCGTCCCCCGCAGGTACGGTCCGCTCCCGGGAATAATCGTTTGACGCCGCCAGGGGCCTTTGCTATAGTCTTGCGAGCCCGAGGCGCATCTGCAGGATGCAGATGCTGTTTTCAAGCCACCAGGGCGGTCCCGCGAAGCGGAATGAAAATACGTGCGTGTAGCTCAGTGGGAGAGCACCACCTTGACACGGTGGGGGTCGTAGGTTCAATCCCTACCACGCACACCATTTCATCGGTCCTTCGGACCGAACGACATCCTGTCTTGACATTCAGCGTCGCCTTCCAAGGGCGACACACCATTTCATCGGTCCTTCGGACCGAACGACATCCTGTCTTGACATTCAGCGTCGCCTTCCAAGGGCGACACACCATTTCATCGGTCCTTCGGACCGAACGACATCCTGTCTTGACATTCAGCGCCGCCTTCCAGGGCGACGCACCATTTTTCCATCACCGTCCAGGTGACGCACCACTTTTTTCCTTAGTACGCCTGGCCTTTGAGCTCGACGAAAATGCGGCCGCCGCCTTTGCCGTATGAAAGGTCGACGCGTAGCAGGTGATACATTACGCCGACACCCGTGTCGGGATGCCACGTAAAGTACGGCGACGCATTGGCGTTTGCGCTTTGACGCACGCGGCTCGCAGCCGTTTCCGTGAACACGACGAACTCCAAGGGCCGATTCTTGGCATCGTTGAGCCGAAATTCTGCGACTGCGCCTTCGGCGTCGGTTCCACAAAACGATTTCGGATAGGCGCGCGCCGTCGCGCACACCAAAAAGCTGTCGGGAACAACGCCGCCCGTGCGCGCCAGATTCCCGTGCACTACAAACGTCGACGACCCTACGGCAAAGTAGCGTGCAATGTCGGCCGCGAAGACGCGATACGTCGATGTCGCCCCGAGGCCGCCGATCGCATCAGTCGCCGTGAAACGATATTGAAAGCCGCAGTATGGCGGATACCACTGCGTCGCAGGGGTGGTGCAGCCGTGCGAGAGCCCAGCGAGCAGCTGTGTCGTGCGCGCCGGCGCCTGATAGGTCGAATAAACCGAGGGCGCAACGATATTGGATGGCAATTCATCGGTTGTATGCGCGACGCGCACGCCGGCTTGGACCTGCGTGCCGGTAGTGCGCTGCGAAAGGAAGAGCGCCTCCTCCCCCGCAGTCCAGCTATACACGTTGACCGCCTCAGGCTCACTGGCGCGGAAAACTCCGCGACCGCCAAACGCGTCAACGATGAGCGAGTTCGCGCGCCCCGTGCCGGGATTCACGGTTAGCGGGTCGGTGTAGAGCACGCGCGCGAGGTTCGCGCGGCGGCTGAGTTGTGTGTACGTCGAGAAGTTGCTGCCGTGCGTATCGACCGGCGGTCCCGTCACGATAAATCCAACGCCTTGAATTGCGGCCGACAACGGCTGATCGCCATAGAACGGATGCTCCGTTGGCTTGAGCCACTTATTCATGACGATCCAGTGAAGCCGTACGCGTGATGGTTGCTCGCCGGTATCGACGGTTACGCGCGCAATAAACCCGCCGAGGCGCTGGAGATTATTGAAGTCGCGATTGAGCGCGCGTTGGCTCAACTGCGAGCCGGCATGAAGCGTCAGATAGCGCCGCACCGTGACCGGCTTGACGATACCGTAGGTCTTGATCGTCACGTCTTCGATCGTTGCGCCGTCTTGAAGCGCCGACACGATTGGTAGACCCACCGGGCTTTGGGCTCTGATTTGACACGGAAAAAGAAACAGCGCCGCGAACAACGCGGCGGCACAAAGCCGGACGCCCGAATGATTCATAGAGTTGGGCTGCTAGCTCCGCTCCCGGACCGCCGTTCTCCTTCGCTACGCTAGCCGCGACACTGGGTCCAACTCGGGTCACCAAGCGGGGCAAGGTCGACCGGCGCATCGCTCGCGTTTGTCCAGTCGTGCTGCACGAAACCGCGCTGCGCGAGTCGATGCGCGAGCGTTGCGAGCCGGCTTAGCGGCACGCTGCAATCGTCACCAGAGCAGTCCGGCATATGGATAGGGCTCGTCGCAATACCGCCGGCAATCGAGCCTGCACTGCGAAACTGCGCGAGCGTTTGGTAGACAAAATGCAGGTGCACGCGGTAGTCGCCCGATGGCAAGCGATACAACTCGAAGACCAGTGCGCCTCCCGGCGGCATATCGTCGGGCACGAGGCCGCTGCCAAGCGCCCAGTGCGCGTCGAGGATGCCGCCCAGCGCACCGAGCTGGGTGTCATGACCCGAAAGGATCATCACACTCGACCGCGAGATGTCGGGGACGCTGACGTCGGGATCCGGAATGCCGGCTTTGGCTTCGAGCGCACCGACGATGTGCGCGAAAACGTTGCTGCCTTTCACGAGCGGATTGTACGCGTTGCGCGCGTTCACGTCGTAGGCGAGCACATGCAGCCTCATGGCCTGCGCAAGTTTCGTCGGATCGATGGCGGGTGCGCACTGTGCTTGTTCAAGAAAAAGTGACTCGGCGTAACTCGAGCCGGCGTCGAGCGGGCCCCGCAGCTCGGCGAGGCCGCCGGCCCTGGCGGTGATGTCGCTCGGGCCGGCATCGGCCGGCGTGCACGCGCCGCCGCAGCGCGCGTCCAGCAACGATTGCACTGCCGCGAATTGGTCGGCGTGCTCCGCTACGATCGCCGACGGTGGATTGGGAGCCGCGGCGGCGACTGCCGCGCGTGAAGCAGCGGTGTCGACGTTTCCGGCCGGGATGAGCCAGTCGGCGCCATCGAACAGCGGATCGTTGATGCCCGCACCCATCGTCGCCTTGTGATAGAGAGGCAACGCGTTCGGGGAGCCGCAGGCGCCATCTATTAGCGCACGGCCTGTTTCGAGCGTTCGCTGATCGACATCAGCGTAGACGTAGGTGCCGCGCGAGCCGCAGCCCATCGATAGCCCAATCGACGAAAAATATGAGCGGTAGTACCGGCCAAGCTGCATCACGAGCCTGTAGCCGTGTTCACTTAGGTACCCTGGCGCAACCGGCGACCAGTCGGGCCAGGTATATTGCGCCGGGGTTTTGGTAAAGCTCCGCACACCGTGGCGCGTCATCACTACGGCAAAAACCGGAGTGCCGCGTTCGTTCGCCGCAGGTGTCGCAGCGCTCGCGGCCACGAGTAGCAGCGCGGCCAAGATCGTCGCTCGTATGATCACGTGGTCCATTCAAACAGGCCGCCATGACAAGCAGATGAACTCACGCTGCACCTTCTTCATACTCCGTTAATGTGCGGCATGACGCAGCAACTTGAGTGCGAAGAGTCGTGTATACCTATCTGTCGGGAGGGTCGTTTGTGAAGCGCTTCCTCGTTGCGTGTTGCACCTGTCTTGCACTTCTAGCATCATCCGTACCGTCGCCAGCGCAAGTTTTGCCGGCTGCGCCGCAGGTCGATCCGGCGCTGCTGGCGCTCGTGCGTTCGAAGGTCAAGCACGTCTTCGTGATCTATCAGGAGAACCGATCGTTCGATTCATATTTTGGCTCTTTTCCCGGCGCCGATAATCTTTCAACGACCTTTGCGCAAACGCAAGGCTTTCGCCAATACGACCCGCTCGGCAATCAGTGGGTGACGCCGTTTCGCATAACTAGCCCGGATACCGCAGACGCCGATCATTCGCGGCCGGCGCTAATCACCAAGAGCGACGGCGGCCGCATGGATCTCTTCGTAAGCACCGAGGAGTTCGCTCTGCTGGCCAAGGGCTATTCGCGCGAAGACGCGCAACGTGTCGGCCTACTCACGATGGCCTTCGAAGACTGCGACACGATCCCATACCTCTGGATGTACGCTCGCAACTTCACCCTCTTCGATCACTTTTTCCAGGCAATGTACGGACCGTCAACGCCGGGCAACATCGATCTGATCGCGGCACAAACCGGCCAGTCGCAGTGGGCGCGCCACGGCGACGAACAGGTTGCATCCAACTCCGTCGGCCCGGGCGTTCCGGTGGTCAACGATACGGCCCCCAGCTTTGGGCCCTATGGCAACGGCGCTAATCCGCTCCCTGGAACGGCGCAAGACGATCTCGGTTTCGCTACGTTAATGCTCTCGCTCTCGGGCAAAGAGGCGATTAATGCCAAACGCGACGACGACGACATCAAGGACGACGTTGCGGATCTTGCACGGCAGGGCCACGAAGCGGTGCCCTGGGGCTGGTACCAAGAGGGCTTCGCCTTCAAAAAAGGCGCAACGAACAATCCGGCCTATATCACTCATCACAATGCCGTGCAATACTTCGGCTATCTGCGCCAGAATGCGTACTATTGGAACGGCGTGCACGACGTCAAGGAGTTGATCCCGCGCATCGAGCAGGGAACGCTCGGCGATCGCGGCGTGGTCTTTGTCAAAGGCGGCTACATCGATCCATTCGGATTCAAACCGGCTGATCCCAATCCGTACGTCCAAACCTATTTCAACGGTGATGACGATCACCCGGGCTACTCGGACTCGCAGATCTCGCAAGCATTTGTCGCCGAATTCGTCAATGCGATTGCCAAGAGCAAATACTGGAAAGACTCGATCATCCTCATCACGTGGGACGATTCCGAGGGCTTCTACGACCATTCGGCGCCGCCCAATTTTGAGCGCTGTCCCGACGGACACCCCTGCGGCGATGGGCCGCGCGTGCCGGCCATCATCATTTCGCCGTTCGCGCGCGATCATGCGATCGACCGCGATCTTTCGGATCACACGTCGTTTGCCAAGATGATCAGCAAGATCTTCAATACGCCCGCATTGGCGACACTTCCGGACGAAGCGCCGTATCTGCCCGAAGGACCACGTGACACCAATCCGGCGCTCTCGGATCTACTCTCCGCGCTCGATCCCGAGCGACTCTCCGGCACCAAAGAACCGATCCCCGCGAGCGCCGCGATCGTTGATGACATCGGCGTTCCGCCCAAGATGTCGTGTTCAACGCTGGGGATTCGACCGGACGTCGTTCCCGGCGCCGATAAAGTCCCCGCCGGGTTCGCGCCCTTGACGTTAGAGCACTAGCGCTGGCGGTTGCCGCCGAGTTTGTACTCCACGTAACTGCGCGCGAGCAGGTTCGTGAGGAAGACGAAGATCATCAGCAGCGCAGCGGCTGCGTACGCAAGTTGATGCGACTCTTCGAACGGCTGGCTGATGTACGTCCACACGACGTACGTCAGGTAGCCGACCGGCGAGTGCGTCAGCGCAAGCGTCGGGGCATAGTTCGACCACCCCGCGGTGTAGATCAACGGCGCGGTTTCACCCAGGCCGATGCCGGTTGCTACCAGCACACCGGTGAGGATGCCGGGAAGCGCATACGGGAAGTTGATCGACGACACGACCATGGCCGGGCGCGCGCCGAGCGCTACCGCACCCTCTTTTAATTCGCGCGGCACATTGGTAAGCGCAACGTCGGCGGCTCGCACCACGTACGGCAACATGAAGATCCCAAGCGCCAGTGAGCCCGCGACCAGCGAAAATCCCCATCCCGCTTCTTCGACCAGCGCGACGTAGAGAAAATAGCCGACGACGATCGACGGAATACCGGCCAGCACGTCGACCATGAAGCGGATGACTTTCTTGGCCCATTGCGGTGCGAATTCGACGGTCCAAATCGCCGTTCCGAGGCCGACAACGATCACCATTATCAGGCCAAGCGCCACGAGCATGAACGTGCCTTCAATGGCGTTCGAGAGGCCGCCCGCGATGCCGTGGGTCGGCGTGAAGAGGAGTTGCGGCTTGAGCGCGGGCAAACCGCGCGCCATCACAAAGGCGAAGATCGCAAAAAGCACGCCGATTACTGCAACCAAACATGCAACCGAGAGCGACCACCATGCACGGCTGGCGTAGGTCTTCGGCGAGAGCCCGCCAGTTAGTGTAGCCATTACTGATGCGCTCCTTCGCGACGATCCGCACCACGCATGATGCTGCGCGCGATGATGTTGACCAGTAGCGTGATAATGAACAGCACGCAGGCGAGTTCCGCGAGCGAGCGCTGCGCCATACCGGTGGAATCGGTTAACGCCGACTCGAGCTGCGAGACGATTACGGCAGCGATCGTATTCACCGGCGAGAAGAAATTCTGCGGGAACGTGTTTATGGCGGCACCGCAGACCATCAACACGGCGATCGTTTCTCCGAGTGCTCTACCGAACGAAAGCAGGATCGACGCAACGATACCGGCGCGCACACTTGGCAGTACCGCGCGAACCATAGCCTGCCAACTCGTGCTGCCCAGCGCCATGCTCGCTTCGAAGAGCGAGTTCGATTGCGCCAAAATCACGTCACGCGTCGTCGCGACCATAATCGGAATCACCATCAACGAAAGGATGAAGACCGCGGCGGCCAGGCCATTTCCGCTGCCCGCCGATCCGCCTAAGAATGGAATAAACCCAAGATGCGCCGTTACCCACGGCGCCAGCGATCCCCCGATCCATGGCACGAGCACCACCAGCCCCCACAGGCCATACACGACCGACGGAACACCGGCCATCAACTCAACTAGTGCGTTGGCTAGCGGCCGGAGCTGGCGCGGCACGCGATAGACCAACGAGAGCGCGACCATCATCGAAAGCGGCACGGCGAAAACCATGGTGAGCAACGCGGTGACGGTCGAACCATAGATGAAGACCAGTGCGCCAAACGACGCGCCTGGTGGTCCCGAGAAGCCGTTGCGTGTGGTGACGCCGTTGCCGTATTGGTTGCCGATGTTCCAGATTTGGCTTGTAAGGAATTCGAAGCCGTTGAAGCGGATCGCCGGATAAGCATAGGCGATCAAAAAGAACAGCATCAAAAAGATAATCAGGAAACTGATCAGCGCGCCGATGCCGGTGATCACGCGCAAAAATGCCTGGGCGCCCAATCGTTGCAAGAGCGCGGGGGATACCGCTTTCGCGGTATCCCCAATATGTAGGTCCATCGCAGCCATGAAAGGCTATTGGATCTTTGCTATTTGCGCCCGGCTGAGCTTCTGGATGGATGCGGGCAGCGGGAGGAAGTGCACGGCACCTAGGAATTTGCTGCTCTGACCCTCACTCAGTGACCAATCGAGGAATTTCTTCAGCTCGGCGGCCTTTGCCGGATCGCCTTGCTTCGGATTGACGATCGCGTATTCGTAGTTGATGATGGGGTACGAATTTTCGCCCGGCGCGAAGATGAGCGAGATCCGCTCGTCCGGCGGCGTCGCTTTGTCCGTTGCAGCGGCTGCTGCGCCGATGTTCGACTCGGTCGGAAGAACGAACTTGCCGGCTTGGTTCTGGAGGGCGGCGTAGCCCAGCCCGGCCTTCTCTGTTTGGTTGAGGAAGCTCACGCCGATGTACGCAATCGAACCGGCTGTATTCTGGCAGGTTTGCACCATGCCCGGATTGCCGGTCGCGCCGACCCCGGTCGCAACCGCCGGCCAGCTGATCGTGGTGCCGTATCCGGGGCCGCTTGCCCACGACGGCGTTGACTTGCTCAGATATTGCGTGAAGATGAACGTGTCGCCCGAGCCGTCAGCGCGGTGGATCGGCACGATCTGCGTGTGCGGAAGCTTCGCGCTCTTATTGGCTTCCTTGATCTTCGCGTCATCCCAGTACTGAATTTGCCCCGAATAGATCGCGGCGAGCACCGGACCCGAGAGGTTCAAGTGAACGTTGTTCAAGCCCGGAATATTGTAGTTGATCTGTTGCGCAGAAATTGCGAGCGGAATGTTGAGCATCGGGCTATTTTTGATTTGGGCATCGGCCATGTAGGCATCCGATGCGCCGATTTGTGCAACGCCCGAGATCGCTTGCGAAATGCCGGTGCCGCTACCGGTGCCCTGCGTCGTGATCTGCACGTCGCTGTGGGCTTGTTGATAGGCGGCGACCCAAAGATTCATCAACGGATAGACCAGTGTCGAACCCGTCTCCAGCAAGTCCGTTGCCGCGAGCGCGCGCCCGCCGACGGACACGAGCAATAACGCCCCGAGAGCCAGCGCCAAGGTCTTACGCATCAAGAAAAACTCCTAGAAAGCACGTGGGAGTAGTCAAGCAGTGATAAAACCGCTCTAACACTTGGTATCGTGAAGCGCGCAAACTAAAGTGGCCTTAAAGCCGCCTTATCGGTGCCTTAAGCTTCCTATCTGTGGACAGCGACCCGCAGTTCGACTGGACCGTCTAAGGAGCGTCGCGAGCCCTTGACGAAACGGCCCCCGGTATGCCCGATGCCCATATCCACGAGACTTCGCTGCCCGCGCTGCGCCATACGGCCGCTCACGTCCTCGCCTACGCTGTCCAAGAACTCTTCCCTGAGGCTAAACCAACCATCGGCCCGGCGATTGAGAACGGGTTCTATTATGACTTTGATCGCAGTCAACCGTTCACGCCCGACGACCTTGCTAAATTAGAAGAGCGCATGCGCGCCATCATCGCGGCCGACTTGGAGATGACCGGCCAAACCGTCACGCGCGATCAGGCTATCGAGCGCTTCGCCGGCAACCCGTACAAGGTCGAACTGGCCGAAGCGATTCCGCAAGGAGAGCCGATCACGCTGTACACAATCGGCGACTTTACCGATCTCTGTCGCGGCGGGCATGCCGAACGCACCGGCGAGATCGGCGCGGTAAAGTTGACGAGCGTCGCCGGCGCATACTGGCGCGGTGACGAGAACAATCCCATGCTCCAGCGCATCTACGGAACGGCGTGGCACAGCGCGCAAGAACTCGACGCGTACCTTGCGCAAATTGAGGAGGCGCAGAAACGAGACCATCGCAAGCTCGGAGTTGAGCTGGATCTCTTTTCTATAGAGGAAGACGCGGGCGGCGGGTTGGTCTTTTGGCACCCTAAAGGCGCGATCGTGCGCGGGATCATCGAGGAGTTCATTCGCACCGGCCTTCGCGAACGCGGGTACCAACCCGTCGTCACGCCGCATATCGTCAGCGAGAAGCTCTATGAGATCTCCGGGCATCTCGAAAATTACGCGCACGGCATGTTCGGTCCGCTCGAGGTCGAGGAACAGCGCTTCCGTCTCAAACCGATGAACTGCCCGGGCCACATCCTTATCTATCGCGGCCAGCCGCACAGCTATCGCGAATTGCCGATCCGGTATTCCGAGTTCGGCACGGTCTATCGCTTCGAGCGCTCGGGCGTTTTGCACGGGCTCACGCGCGTGCGCGGCTTTACGCAAGATGACGCCCACCTTTTCTGTACGCCCGAACAGTTGCAGGGCGAATTCGAGCAAACCCTCGATGAAGCGTTGCGCTTGATGAAAGCGTTCGGCTTCTCGGACTTCGAATATTTTCTTTCGACGCGCGAAGAGCATCTGCGCCTCGATACCGATGCGGTTGCCGAAGAGGCGATTCGGCGTGCGCTCGAACGCTACGAGTTGCCGTATCAAATCGACGAAGGCGGGGGCGCATTCTACGGACCCAAACTCGACATCAACGTGCGTGATGCTATTGGACGAAAGTGGCAACTCGGCACGGTGCAAGTCGACTTCGTGTTGCCGGAGCGTTTCGATTTGAAGTATCGCGGCAGCGACGGCTTCGATCATCGTCCGGTGATGATCCATCGCGCCCTTGCGGGTTCGCTCGAACGGTTCTTCGGCATCCTCATCGAACACTTTGGCGGCGCCTTCCCAGCTTGGCTTGCGCCCGTGCAAGCGGTCCTTGCGCCGATCTCCGAACACCAACTTCTCTACGCGCGCGAAGTCGCCGCGCGGCTCGAGGGCATGGGATTCCGAATCGCCGTCGATGAGAGCAACGAAAAGCTCGGTTACAAGATCCGCCATTGGAAAACTCAGAAAGTCCCGTACATTCTCGTGGTAGGAAAGCAAGAGACCGCGGACGGGACGGTCAATGTCAACGAACGTAGTATTGAAGAGAAACGTACGATCTCAGTCAGTGAATTTGCCGACGAGCTGCGGCGAAAGGTCGAAACCAGAGCATGAAGCCCTTTGTCACCCCGAGCATAGCGCAGCGGAGTCGAGGGGTCTTATTCGCATCCATTGCGTTGTTGCTCGCGGCGTGCCAAGGAGGCTTCGGGAGCGGCGGCACGTCGGCGCCGGGCGGCGTTAATCCACCGGTTGCATCGCCCAACCTGGCTGCACCGACCACGCCGACGCCCAAGCCCTCCGGTTCGCCGACGACCCCGCCCGGCACCGAAGTTACGTATCCCGTCGCCGATGCCGCGAGCGGCATCAAATGCCCAGCGGATCAAGGCTTCTCGTGCACGCTGACGTTTGCAGTCGCCGTCGCATCACCGTCGCCTTCACCCTCATCGTCGGGATCGCCGACGCCAAGTCCCACTCCGTCACCAACACCGACGCCGTCGCCGACCCCGGTTGGATCGTCACCGCCGCTCTTCTCGCCGACGCCCTCGCCGGCACCGACCGCAAGTGGAACGCACGTCACGCTTCGCATCGCCGGCCTGCCGAAAGATGCGCCGAAGATGAACAACCCCGACCCGAAAGCGGTAGCAACGGTCGCGCTGGTCGCACTTCGATTGCGCACGGACGCGGATGTCACGCTGACGGGCAAAGTGCTAGCGGATTACACACTCCCGCAAGCGCAAGTCGGGGGCCGTGGCTTCGCGGTGCAGCTCTACCATGAGGACGTGAGTAAGAAGCACAAAGTGACCGACACGTTCTTCGGTTCGTACGCAAAGTCGAAACTTGAAGGCACGACGCTGCACTTCGAACTGGATTCGCCGCCGCTGCAAATCAAGAAGGACGAGACGTGGCTGCTCGTACTCTACGGCGATGAGTTGCCGTCGGCGAGCGCATCGCCTAAATCATCGCCGAGTGAATCAGCCAGCGCATCGCCGAACAGTTCAGCGAGCGCTTCGCCGAGCGGGTCGCCGAGCGCATCGCCCAGCACGTCTCCCACACCGACGGTGTCACCCTGATCGTTCTGGGGATCGAGACCTCATGTGACGACACGGCGACAGCGCTCGTACGCGACGGGCGCGAGGTGCTCTCAAGCGTTTCCACCAACCAAGATGCGTTTCACGCAAAGTACGGCGGCATCGTGCCCGAGATCGCGAGCCGCCAGCATGTCGCGTTGCTCTCCGCAGCGGTCGACGATGCGCTCGGCCGCGCTTCGTTAACGTTCAACGACGTCGATGCGATCGGCGTCACGCGCGGACCAGGGTTGATCGGCAGTCTGGTTGTCGGTGTCGCCAGCGCCAAAGCGCTTGCTTTTGCGCTCAACAAACCGCTCTACGCCGTCAATCATTTGCACGGGCACATCTTCGCGGCGTTTCTCGACTGCGACGAAGAACCGCCCTACCCGTTTCTTGCGCTTCTCGTGTCCGGTGGCCACTCGCAGCTCGTTGACGTTCGCTCCGCAACGGACATGCACGTCATCGGTCGTACCCGCGACGACGCCGCGGGTGAAGCGTACGACAAGACCGCGCGACTGCTCGGATTGCCCTATCCGGGTGGTCCGCAACTCGATGCGCTTGCGCGAACGGGCAATCCCAAAGCGCATGCGTTTCCGCGCCATCGAGCCGACGCCGGCACGCTCGATCTTTCGTTCTCGGGGCTCAAAACGTCGGTACGGTATTTTCTCGAAACGGAACAGGGACGCAATGCCAAACCAGCCGACGTCGCGGCGTCATTCCAAGCTGCCGTCGTCGACGTGCTGATGGCACGCGTCGATACCGCGTTTGCCAACGGCGACTATCGTGCGCTGGTCGTTTCAGGCGGCGTCGCAGCCAACTCGGAACTCCAAGCCCGCGTGCGCGCCTGGAGCAATGCGCGCGGCGTGTCCGCCTTCATTCCGCCGCCGAAATACTGCACCGACAACGCAGCGATGATCGCCGCCGCGGCGTATCGTCAGCGCGCAGTCGCGCTGGTCGATCCGCTCGCATTGTCAGCGGACCCGAACTTGCCCTTCGAACGGGCTAGTTAAAACAACTGTTCGGCCCCCAAAGGCCGACGGTCCAGCCGGCGACGCGATCGTGCGACCATTCTATGTTGACCTCTTTGTAGTACTTGTCGCAAAACTCGTCTTTGTATTGATACTGGATGATCTTCGAGGTAACGCCGTCTTTGTCCTCAGCGTCGAAGGCAGCATAGGGTTTAGGAATCTGCTTTTCGATCATCACGTCAACTTGCGCCCGCGTCATGCCCTTATGTAGCGCGCTTTGAACGATCGCGATGTTGTGATCGGCGACCATCGGCTCGAGGTAGATCGGCCAGATGATGAATATCCACACGAGAAACAGTACGAGCGCCGCGACAAGCACGCCGAAGGCACCAAGGATCTTGAGGCCGATTTTCATGTAAGGTATTTCGGCACGTTCGCCCCCTTGATGAGCAGATACAGCATGATTGCCAGCTCACCGAAGAGCGCGGGCTGCGCGATCATAAATGCACGTTCATGGTACTGCGGCGCCATGATTCCGATGACGCTGAGCACTACGTAGGCGAGCCCGTCGATCAGCAACCAGTAGCCGATGAATCGGGGAATAAAACCCGACTTGATCACAAGTAGGCCAAACGGCAACAGCCAGAGTCCCCAAAAGACGCCGTTGACAACGTTTCCCTGGCTATGCAAATGCAGAAAGAGCATGGCTAGCGCATTGAGTTGGGCTGCCGTGAACGCCGCGAGCGAGCCGCCGCCGTGCACCAATGTCAGGGCGGCAATCCAATTCAGCGCGTTGATGAAGAATATCGGCGCGACGGTGACGCCGCCTAAGATGACCATCAGTACCGCGAGGTACCGATCCACATCTTTGAACAAACGGTAGAGCGCAAGAACCAGAAAGATGCTGACGACGCCGCTGAACAAATCGGCAAGAATTGCCAGACGGAACATCGTCTCATGCGCTAAGAGGTTGGCAGCCGTTGCGGCGGCATTTCCGCTCACGATGAGCACACTTGGGACATAGATCAGGCTAAACGGCCCAGAGAGCGTCTCTAAGAGATAGATCGCCCCCGCCACGCGCGCCGCCTTGACGGTTGGGTTCATGCCGCCCCCCTTGCAACCCCGTACAGCCAAGCGAGGCCGCGTGTTTCACCATAGAGAACTATAGGGGTGGAGGGCTGCGATATGCGTATCTCTTTCCCTGGATTGGCATTTGCTCTCGTCGTGCTGGCGGCCGCCTGCGGCGGCGGCGGACACGGCATCGTACCTGCCGCGAATCCAGGCGCGAACAACGCCGCCGGCGGCGCCAACGCGCATGCCGTGATGGTCCTCTACGTGCCGCCCCCCGCTCGGCAAGCCGCGCGCAAACCGTTTTACATCTCATCGGGAACGCAATCGTTTGGGGTGCTCGCCGTGCCGGTGTCGTCGAGCGAAACGCCGACGCCGTCGAACCTCCAATTCTTCCCGGTTGCGACACCCAGCCCGTGCGCGGTTGCCAGCGGCGGCGGCTATAGCTGTACGCTCAACGTTACCGCGCCGGTTGGCACGGATATCTTCTATATTGGGGCATTCGCCAGTCCGAGCCCGGGCCCCAACGCGATTCCGCTCTCCGAATTTGCTTCCGGCGCGGTCACCGTCAGTTTGAGTCCGTTGCCGGGCGCGACGCCGCTCTCGTTTACACTCAACGGCGTCGTCTATTCCGTCGCGATCACCGTACCGAGTCCCGACGCCGGCAATACGCCCAACACCCAGATCTTGCCGGCCGGTACGCCCTCGGCCGCGTGGCCGCTCGGCATTACCGCGTACGACGCGTCGGGAAACGTCATCGCTAGCGATCCCACCAACGTCTTCACCGTCCCAATTGCGATCGCACTCTCGCCGGCGGGTGCGGGCGTTTCCCTGTCGACCAGCGGCGCAACCTGCAGTTCCGCTTCCGCATCGTCGGTGACCATTTCGTGCGCGGGCGATCTGGGTCACGTGCAGTTCAGTTACAACGGCATGACCTCGCCCGATCCCAACGACCACGTTACCGATACGTTCACGATCGCAAACGCGACGCAGGTTGCGTCGCCGTCGCCGTCACCCGCTACCATCAAACTCGCGAGCAACGTGGTCACTTGGCCGATAACGACGAGCGGTGCGGGAGCCTATCAAAGCGCGTTGATCCGCATCGCGAGCGGCGCTCTCGTCTACGCTTCGAATACCGATGGCGGCAACCTCATCGGCACTCTGGATCCCTCGACCAACGCACTTTCGCCGCCCGCAACCATGGGCGGTGTCGTGGACATGACCGCCATCGCCATCAACACGGCCGGAAACGTGTGGGTCATCGACAACGAGAACACCTTCGATTGTTATACCTCACTCGCGAACGCCGAGTCCGGCGCGTCGCCGCAGCTCACCTCAATCGTGGCCTACTCGCCCTCCGAGTACAACATCGAGGTCGATGCGATCGCGTTCGACAAGGCCGGGAACCTTTGGTACACCGGCGAGGATTCCGAAACGGCGCAAAACTACGCCGGCTACTTCAGTTCGACGAATTGCGCTTCACCGGGAACGCCGCAGGCGCAGTATACGCTCGCAGGCGATAGCTACGACACCGGCGGCGGAAACACGATCGGTGTCCTTGCAAATTCCGACGGCGTCGCCATCAACTCGTTCAGCAGCGACGGCGCGACTGCCGGGTTGTACGTCGTGAACACCGCCGATAGCCCCGGTTCGGTCGCCGCGTTCACGCCGGCGTTGCCGGGCGCCACCTACGGCGGCGGCGTCGCGGTCGATGGCAACGGTGCAAAATACGCTGCGTACCTTGCAGACTCGAGCGGTGTGGCCGACATCGAGATTGCGCAGCCGCTCGGCACGACGCTCTCGACACTGTTGACTCTTCCACCGGCGACGAGCGGCGTCTATCCATATCCCGATCCGGGTGACGTCGCCGTCTTTTCTCCAAGCGGCGGTGCGGCTGACCGGCTCGAATACACCGACAGTGACTTTGCCGCGCTGGGTATCGTTGAAAACATCCCCGCGTCGCCGCTGCCGATTCTCGTCGGCTTACCCAACGCCAACGCGATTTGGCAGCCGGCGTATAACATGCATGGCGGAGAGTACGCGATCTATGTCGACAACGCGCAAAATCTCAATATCGCACGCGTTATTCCGACGACGACATGGGCGGTTCCGCAAGTCCAGCTTGCGGCGTCATGTTTGGGCGAAACGCTGCTCGCGGTGCTCGAACGCGGTGACAGCGGGCCGTTCACGATCACGCCCACCGGAACCGTCAGCAGCACTGCGCTGCCGGGCGCCGATCATGACTTCTGGCTCGAGTTCGGCGGAGCAACGGGCGCGACGGTCACGGTTGCAGCGGGCGGACGCTCGGAAACCTACCCGGTGACCGCGCCGACGAACCCGCCCGTCGATTGCGACGCCGCCCATCGCCGCCTCAGGCGTTCAATTCACTTGCAAGCAATGCTGCCACGCGCGGCGCGCACGCCGCACTAGCGCTCTCATCGAGAAACGAGGCGCGCGTGCGGCGGGAAAGCACGTCGTCGACGGTGCGCGCCATCTCGTTGCGAATTGCATGCACGACGTCGTCTTCGGTGTACGGAAGGTCCGGGTGAAGCTTCGGCCCAGTCCCCGGCAGCAGTGATTCGTTGAGCGGCAAATCGTGCGTCCGGCATGGCGCAGCCGCGAGACGCCCGACTTTGGCCGCGACGTCGATCGTGTCTTGCGCCATCTGCCGGTAGGTCGTCCACTTCCCTCCGGCGATCGTCACCAGGCCTGAGCGCGCGGTCTCGACGACATGCTCGCGCGACAAGCGCGCCGTGGTCGCTGACGCACCAGCGACGAGCGGTCGCAGGCCACAAAACGCCGCCGTAATCTGCGAGCGCGCGATCGGACGCTCGAGGTATCGCGCTGCATGGTGCAGCAAATAGTCGACCTCTTCTTCGCTCGGAACCGGATCGAGTGACGGCTGCGCTTCGGCAATGTCCGTCGTACCGATGAGCACATGGCCCTGCCAGGGAATGACAAAGAGTACTCGTCCGTCGTCGGTCCTCGGTACGAGCAGCGCATCGTCGCCCGGAAACACCTCATGCGGCACGACGATGTGCGACCCACGACTCAGCGAAAGCAGCGGGCGTGATGCTCGATCGTCGAGCCGCCGTAGTTCATCGCTGAAGACGCCGGTCGCATTTACTACCACGCGCGCGCGTACGCTCACCTCGTCGCCGCGCTCTTCGTCCCGCACGCGAACTCCGGTAATCCGCGTATCGCTGCGCTCAAACCCGACCACCCGCGCGTAGTTGACCACGACAGCGCCGCGATCGATCCCGGTACGTGCTAGCGCAATCGCGAGGCGCGAGTCGTCAAACTGTCCGTCGTGATAACGGATCGACCCACGCAGCCCCCGCGCGCGCAGCGCCGGCAAATGCTCGAGTGTTTCGCGCCGGTTCAGATAGCGGCTGCGGCCAAAACCGGAGGCGCCCGCGAGCATATCGTACGCAGTCAGTCCGGCAAAATAGTACGGTGCTTCGTACCAGCGATAGGCCGGACAGATGAAGCCCACATCGTTCACCAGATGTGGCGCGTTTTTGCGGAGGATCGCGCGCTCGCGCAGTGCCTCGCGCACCAAGTGGATATCGCCTTCGGCCAGGTAACGCACACCGCCGTGAATCAATTTGGTCGAGCGGCTCGAGGTGGCTTTGGCGAAGTCGACGCGCCTCGACGAGCGCGGTTTTATATCCGCGCGAGACCGCATCGACCGCGGCGCCAAGCCCGCTTGCGCCGCCACCGATGATCGCGATATCGAAGTCGTCGTCGAGCGCGCCGAAGTTACGCACGGGCTTTCCGAACCGCGTTTGCCCACCCGGCGAGCAGCTTCTCTCGCACCCGTGCATCGATCGCGGGACGAAAGCGATGCTGTTCTTGCCACAGCTTTGCGAGCTCATCCGTATCGTTCCAATATCCAACTTGCAAGCCGGCGCAGAACGCGGCACCCAGTGCGGTGGTTTCGGTTACGCGCGGCCGCGCGACATCCACGCCTAAGACATCGGCTTGAAACTGCATCAGCAGATCGTTCACGACGGCGCCGCCGTCGACGCGCAATTCGCGCAGCGCGACGCCCGAATCGCTCTCCATTGCGCGGACGACGTCGTAGCTCTGATAGGCAATCGATTCGAGCGTGGCCCGCGCCAGGTGTTCCTTGGTACTCCCGCGCGTGAGCCCAACAATCGTGCCGCGCGCGTATGGATCCCAGTACGGCGCACCAAGGCCGGTAAACGCGGGAACGAAATACACACCGGCGGTGTTCGTCACGCGCGCCGCAAGCGGCTCGATCTCCGCCGCCGTCGCGATGATGCCGAGGCCGTCGCGCAGCCATTGCACTGCCGATCCCGTGACGAAGACTGAGCCTTCGAGCGCATAAGTCGCGACCCCGCGCTGCGCCGAGAAGCCGACGGTCGCGAGCAGTCCGTTCTTGCTGCGCACGATCTCATCGCCGGTATTGAGCATCACAAACGATCCCGTGCCATAGGTATTCTTTGCAAGGCCTTTAACAAAACCGGCCTGTCCGGCCAGCGCCGCCTGCTGATCTCCCACGACACCCGCAATCGGTACTGCGGCGCCGAGCAGGCTTGCGTCGACGGCACCGAACTCTGCGACGCAGGGACGCACATCCGGCAGCAGCGCGCGCGGGACGTTGAAGATCCGCAGCAACTCGTCGTCCCAATCCAGCGTGCGCAAATTGAAAAGCAGCGTGCGTGAGGCGTTGGTGTAGTCGGTCGCGTGAACGGCGCCGGCGGTAAGGTTGTGAATCAGCCAGCTGTCGACCGTGCCGAAAGCGATCTCGCCGCGTTCCGCTCGCGCGCGCAAGCCGTCGACGTTATCGAGAATCCAGGCGATTTTCGTCGCCGAGAAATACGGATCCAGTAAAAGCCCTGTTTTCTCGGCGACCGTCGGCGCGTAGCCCTGCGCCTCGAGCGTTTCGCACATCGGCGCGGTGCGCCGGTCTTGCCAGACGATCGAGTTATAGACGGGACGGCCGGTCACGCGATCCCACAGCGTCGTCGTTTCGCGCTGATTGCTGACCCCGATCGCTGCGAGCTCGCTCGCCGTTATGCCCGCATTTCGCAGCGCGCCCTGCGCCGTCTCGACCTGCGAGCGCCAAATGTCGTCCGGGTCGTGTTCGACCCAGCCCGGCTGCGGAAAGTGCTGCGCAAATTCGCGCTGATCGACGCCGCGAATCGCGCCGGCGTGATCGAACACGATCGCGCGCGAGCTCGTCGTGCCCTGATCCAGCGCGAGGATGAACGCCATGCGGCTCTCTCAACCGCAAGGCGTGCGCTTCCTGCCTCTAGCCGCGGGGTGCGCTGGTATCCATAAAGGCTTCTTCGAAAACCTCGCCGCTGCGATCGCGCCGCGAACGATCATAGTACGCCGGCGGCGAATAGACGTTGAGCGTCACGGCTTCGTCATCCGAAGCGCCGACGAACTGATGCGCGACCCCGCGCCGCACGATGGCGCTGTCGCCTGCCCGCATGCGAACGTTCTGCTGCCCGATCTTCGCATCGACCTCGCCTCGAACGACCACCAACACTTGTACGCTCTCGGCGTGCTCGTTGCCGAGTGGCCCGCTTTCTTCCCCGCGGGCCAAGCGCATCTCCGCCGTCTGAACGCCGTCTTCTGTGCTCAGTACTTTGAAATCCATGCTAGGCTAATACCCAGAGCGTCGCGGGTACAACACAACCATGCCTGCCAAGAAATGGTCCCAAGACGTAACCCAACACAGCAACGCGCTCGATCTCGAGCAATCGGTCTTTACCAAGGATGATCCTAAAGAGATCGCGCGCTCGCTCAAGCGCTCGGCCGAGCGGAGCTCCCGGCGCAAGAGCAACCCATATCGCTCCGCGATGTCGATGCTAACGTTCTACATCAACCGTGCGGGTAAGGGCCTCTCGAAGAAGCAGCTGCGTGTGCTCGAGCGCGCCAAAGACGAACTACGCGTCGCTTTCGGGCGCGTACGGTAATTCATCGCCTACTTGCGCTTGCGCGCGGGCACCTTCCCGCCTTCACGCCGCGCTTCGCTCAATCCGATCGCGATTGCTTGCTTGCGGCTCGTGACTTTCTTCCCCGAGCGCCCCGACTTGAGTTTCCCGGCCTTCATCTCTTCCATAGTGCGCTTGACCTTTTGGCCGGCCTTAGCGCCGTACTTGCGCCTCGTCTTCTTCTTGCGCGTCGTGGTCTTTTTCGCCGTCGTCTTTTTACGGGTGGTCGTTTTCTTGCGTGCCGCCATGTCATGCGCTCATTTCGTAGTGCAGCGCGCCACGGAATTGTTTGACGGAACGCGTCAGAGACGCAGCCTGCTCCTCGTCGGCCTCCTCGCGCAGATGCACGAAGGCCTTGCGCTCTTCGTCCTCGATGTGCTCGAGGACGGCGTCGCGCAGCGTCTGGGCGGTGACGGCAAAGGCGTCTTCTTCGCCGCGGCCCTCTTTCAACATCGAATCGAGCTCGAATACGACGACGTCGGCTTGCGCGGTCTCATGATAGAGATGTTGCGCCTCAGCCTTCTTGCGCGCTAGTCGCTCGATTGCCGGATAGACCAAGTTTTCTTCAGTCGCGTTGTGAATCGTAAGCGCGGCTTTAAGCTCTTCGAGCGCGCTTTTGCGCTCGCCGTTGTCGACCGCGGAGGTCAGGCGCTCGAGCAATCCTTCGATGAGCCGATGGTCGTTCATCAGGATTTCGACGGCGTCACCGCCCTTGGTTGGTAGCTTGTATGGGGCCTTCTGCATCTTCACATCTCCTTGATATGAAGCTTCCGTTCCCTAAGCGACTACGACTGAAACCCGTTCGTCGATGTGCGAGAAGACGTCGTAGAGCGCCTCATACGCTTCATCGATTTGCTCTTCTCCCAGTACCAGCGGCGGCGCGAAGCGAAGCGAATTCCCGCCGGCGCTTCCGACCAGCAGCCCGTGTTCGCGCAGCGCTGTGACGACGTCGGCCACGCGGATACTTCTCCTTGAGTCCAAGCGCGCAGAGCAGCCCCATGCCGCGCAATCCCGAGATAACGTTTGGAAACGCGAGCGCAAGATCGGTCAGCCGCGCCATCAACTGCACTTCGCGCACGGCGACGTATGCCTCTAAGTCGATGGCGTCGCGCACGCGCAGGTGCGCGAGTGCGGCCGCGCACGGAACCGGCGAACCGCCGAAGGTCGTCCCGTGATCGCCGGGTTGAAGCGCGTCGATCGCGCATCTCCGCGCACGAGCATCGCGCCGATCGGCAACCCGTTGGCCAGCGCCTTGGCCATCGTCACGACGTCGGGCCGCACGCCGAAACGCTGGAACGCAAAGAGCGGGCCGAGGCGACCCATCCCGCATTGAATCTCGTCGAAGATCAAGAGCGCGCCGCGCTTGTCGCACAAGTGACGCGCCATCGCGAGAAACTCGACGCTCGCCGGATGGACGCCGCTCTCTCCCTGCACCGGCTCGACGATGAAGGCCGCGACCGTATCGTCGATGGCCTTGTCGAGCGCGAACATGTCGTTGAACTCCGTAAAGGCAAAGCCGTCCGGCATCGGTCCGAAGCCTTCTTTATACTTGTCGTTGGCGGTGGCGGCGAGCGCACCCAGCGTGCGGCCGTGAAACGAGCCGGTGCACGCAAGGATCTTGACGCGATCCGTTTCGCCCTTGCGGAACGCGCGCTTGCGGGCGAGCTTGATCGCCGCTTCGTTGGCTTCGGTTCCGGAGTTGCAAAAGAACGCGCGCGCGAAGCCGCTGCGCTGCGACCAGCTCCTTGGCGAGCGCGTCCGGCCGGCTCGTGGTAGTAGAGATTGCTGCAGTGCACCAGCGTGCGCGCTTGATCCGCAATCGCTTGCGAGATCCACGGATGGCAGTGCCCGAGCGCGCAGACCGCGATGCCGGCGATAAAATCCAGATAGCGGCGTTCCTGGTCGTCGAACAGATAGCAGCCTTCGCCGCGCACGATGTTGATCGGCGCGCGGTTATAATTCGCGAGCAGCGCGCTGTCGTTCATGTCCGGTAACTCGCGTTAATGCGCACGTAATCCTTCGAGAGATCGCAGCCCCACGCGGTCGCGCGCGCTTCGCCGATGCCCAAGTGCAGATCGACGACGATATCGGTCAACTCGAGCTCGCTGTGCGCTTCGGCTTCACTCAGCACCTCGATCGCGCCGGGTTGCGACCCACGTCTTGCCGTTGAGTTGCAGCCACCACGTATCCGGATCGAGCCCGGCGTTCACCGAGCCCGCCGCTGCGATGATGCGGCCCCAATTCGGATCCTCGCCGTACAGCGCCGTCCTCACCAGATTGCTGTTGATCACCGCGCGCCCGATCGTGCGCGCTTGCGCAACGTCTTTTGCGCCGCGTGACGTGCACGGTGAGCGTCTTGGTCGCGCCTTCGCCGTCGGCCACCATCGCCAGCGCAAGATCGGAGCAGACCTGGTGCAGCGCGCGAACGAAAGGCGCGGGCGGCGCGCCTTCGTCCCGGCCGGCGCAAACGCGTACAACGCATCGTTGGTCGACATGCAGCCGTCGACCGAAATCATGTTGAACGTCGCGTCGGCCGCCTCGCGCAACTCGCTCTGCAACGCGACCGCCGACATCGGCAGATCGGTCGCCACGAACGCAAGCATCGTCGCCATGTTGGGAGCGATCATGCCCGAGCCTTTGGCGATGCCGCCGACGACGTATTTCTTCTCGCCGATATAAAACGCGTAGGCGGCGAGCTTCGGCACGCGATCGGTGGTCATGATCGCTTCGGCCGCGTCATTACTCGATTTGCCGCCGCTCTCGAGCTGCTCGACCGCGCGCTCGAGTCCGCGCTGCACGCGATCCATCGGCAGCGGGACGCCGATGACGCCGGTCGACGCGACGATGATGCTGGTCGCGGAGACTTTGAGCAGCGCCGCGGCTTGGCGCGCGGTCGCGCGCGCGTCGCGATCCCCGCGCTCGCCGGTGCACGCGTTAGCGCAGCCCGAGTTGCAGACGATCGCGCGGAACACGCCCGTCGACCCGCGATGTGCTCGGCGCTGACGAGTACCGGCGCCGCCTTGATTTCATTGGTGGTGATGACCGACGCGCAGACCTGCGGCTGCTCGAACGTGATCACGCGCGAGGTCGCGCTTGCGCGGCTTGATCCCCGCGTGGACGCCGGCGGACTGGACACCCGGCACCGCGCCGATGCCGCCGCGAACCGCGACTAGCCGAACATCGTCATCCTGCGACAATTGCGCGAGCATGCAATCCGGTCTCCTCGGGATAGCCCAGCATGATGTTGAGGTTTTGCACGGCCTGACCCGGCCGCGCCTTTGCCTAAGTTGTCGATCGCGCAGATCACGCGAACCGTGTTGCCTCGCACGTCGACGCGCAATTCCGCGTCGTTGGTCCCGGCGACCGCCGCAACGCTCGGCACGCGGTCGCCCTCGACGATGCGCGACGAACGGGCTGCCCGCGTACGCCGCCGCGATAGGCGCGGCGCACGTCCGCCTCGTCGAGCGTCCCGATCGTACACGGCATACGAGTCGGCCAGCATGCCGCGCGCGAGCGGCACGACGTGCGGCGTAAAGACCAGCGGCGCGGCGATACCGTGCGCGCGCAGCAGGCGCTCGATCTCGGGCTGGTGGCGATGCCGTCGATGCCATAGGCGCGAATGTCGCCCGCGACTTCGGCATACAGCGATCCGGTTGCCGGCTTGCGCCCCGCGCCGGTGATGCCGCTCTTCGCATCGACGATCAGTTGCACCGGCCGGGCTCCGAGCGCGCGCAGCGGCAAAAGCCCGAGCAACGTTGCGGTCGGATAACAGCCCGGATTTGCGACAAGCGACGCCCGCGCGATCGCGTCGCGGTGCCATTCCGGCAAGTCCGTACGCAGCGTTGTCGTCGAAGCGATAGTCGCGCGGAAAGGTCGACGACCCGCGCGCCGGCTTCCAGGAACGCGGGCACGTGCGCGTGCGCTTCGCCGTGCGCTGCCGGCCGCAATGACGACGATCGCCGGCACGCAGCGCCGCGCAGCACGGATCCCTCGGGTGAAAAGACGTACGGTGTCGTGCGCAGCAGCGGAAAGTGATCGCCAAGCGCCGCGCCCGCGTGGCTGCGGCTCTCCAGCGCGCCAAGTTCAAAGAACGGGATGCGTGTCGAGCAGACCGAATCGCTTCGGCCGCGCCGTATCCGCTGGCGCCCCAGACATGCACGCGCGTCATGAGAGCATCTAATTCCGCAGCGAGCGAGGCGAGGCCCGCGCGCACGGCATCCGGCGACGTCGATCCGGCGGTATTTTTTGCAGCGACGCTCGCTGCCGGATCGAGCGGCGCATGAACGACCTTAAGACCGGCCTCGGTAGCGAGCGTTTCGAGGTCGCGCGCATCCAGCGGACGGCCTGCATCTTCGGCGGCACGCACCACGGCACCGACGAGCGCGTGCGCGTCGCGCGCGCTAACGCCCGCGGCGATCAGCGCATCGGCGAGGTCGGTCGCTACCGTGTAGCCGTCGCCAGCGTGCGCATTCATTGCTTCGCGAACGAAGGTCGTATCGCGCAGCGCGCGTTCGAACGCGTCGAGCGCCGCCAGCGTGCGTTCGCACGCCGCGATGGCCAGGCGTTTGGTCTCCTGTAAGTCGCGGTGATACGAGAGCGGCATGCCCACCGTCGAGGTCAGCGCACCGAAGTAGGCGCCGGCAACTTCGCTCGCGCAGCCGCGCACCAGTTCGAACAGGATCCGGATTGCGCTTTTGCGGCATCAGGCTCGATCCGGTCGAGGACGCATCCCCCAAACGCGCGTAACCGAAGCCGGGCGTTGCCCAGAGCACGATTTCAGCGCTGACGCGCGAGGCATCGGTCAGCGCACGCGCGCAGGCTTGCGCGACGTCGAGTACCGCATCGCGCGTTCCGACCGCGTCCATCGCGTTGCGCGAGGGACGATCGAATCCGAGGCGCTTGCACGCCGCGTTTCGATCGAGCGGAAGCGTCGAACCCGCGACCGCGCCCGAGCCCAGCGGACAACTGCTCTTCGCGAACGCTGCGGCCGTCGTGAAGCGATGCGCGGCGCGCACGAACGGCTCGGCGGCAGCGGTCAGCCAAAAGGCGAGCAGAACGGGTTGCGCCGGCTGCCAGTGCGTCGTCGCGGCAAGCAGCGTCTGCGCAGTGAGTTCCTCGGAAGCGCGGGCGAGCAGATGCGCGCGATCGAACGAGCACGCTGCGCGCCCGCAAGCGCGCGATCGTGCGCGTAGAGCGCAAGCGTCGTTGCAACTTGGTCGTTGCGGCTGCGCCCGGCATGCAACAGCGCCCCTGCCTGCGGTTCGAGTTCGCGCACGCGCGCGTCGATCGCGCCGTGCACGTCTTCTGCGCCGCTGCGCGCGCAAACGCGGCAAACGTCTCCGCATCGATTTCAGCGGCAACCTCGTCGAGCGCGCCGTGCAGCGTCGCGGCGTCGCGCCGCCGATGATCTTGCCGCCGGCGAGCGCATCGACGTGCGCCATGCGAGGTGTGCACGTCGAACGGTGCGAGCACCAGATCGTCTTCGAGCGACGAGCCGAACGCGAGCAACGCCGCATCGGGCGGCGCGCTAAACGGCCGCCCCACTGGAGCGATCCTTTTGTCATTCCGAGCGTGGCTCGCGAAGCAGCGTAGTCGAAGCGATCGATCGCGGCCAACTGATCTGTCGGCAGGCCGTACAGGCGAATGAAACCGTCGGCGGCGTGGTGATCGAACGTGTCGGCATTGCCGTACGTCGCGAGCGACTCATCGTAGAGCGCGAAGGGCGAGCGCACACCCGCCATCGCGACCGCTCCGTGAAAGAGCTGCACCCGCACGTCGCCGGTCATCCGCGACGCAAACGACGCGTTGAACGCATCGAGCGCGTCGCGCAGCGGCGACATCCACAATCCGTCGTAGATCAGTTCGGCATATTTCTGATCGCAGCTGGCTTTAAAGCGCAGCTCGTCGCGCGTGAGCACGAGCCGTTCGAGCGCGTTGTGCGCCGCGATCAGCACTGATTGCCGCGGGCAGCTTCATAGACTTCGCGCGACTTCACGCCGACGACGCGATCTTCGACCAAGTCGATGCGGCCGATGCCGTGCGCGCCGGCGAGCGCGTTGAGCTTTGCAACCAGATCCGCGACCGGTGACGCCGTCCACCGACGGAACGCCGTGTTCGAAGTGAATCGACGACGTCGTCGGGCTTGGCCGGCTGCATCGGCGGCCGACGCGGTCCACGCGTACGCGTCTTCGGGCGGCGCGTTCCACGGATCTTCGAGCACGCCGGCTTCGATCGAGCGGCCCCACAGGTTGGCGTCGATCGAATACGGCTTTGCCGCGGTGTGCGCGATCGGAACGCCGTGTTCGGCGCGTAGGCGATCGCGTCGGGACGCGAGAGCGGCGCTTCGCGCAGCGGCGCGCGCACGGTGAGGTGCGGATCGAGCGCGCGAACGCCAAGCTCGATGCGCACTTGATCGTTGCCTTTGCCGGTGCAGCCGTGCGCGACCGCGTCGGCGCCGTACTTGTGCGCGGCTTCGACCAGCAGCGCGCCGATCAGCGGGCGCGAGAGCGCGGCCGAGAGCGGATAGACGCCTTGATACAGCGCGTTGGCGGCAGCGCGGGCAGCGCGTAATCGTTCGACGAAGCGCTCGCGCGCGTCGATCACACGGCGTCGTCGGCGCCGAGGTCGAGCGCTTTGCTGGCGCACGTCTTCGAGCGCGGCGTGCCGCGCCGTTCGCCGGCGACGCACGTCGCTCTCGCCGAGGTCGGCGGTCATCGCGACGACCTCGTGTCCGGCGACAATCAATTGTTTGAGCAAAACCGAGGTATCGAGGCCGCCGGAATACGCTAGAACGATGCGGCTCACGCTGCGCTACTTCCCTTCAAGTCCAAGAAACGTTGTTTGAAACGGGCATCTCTTCGGCGCTGCGCACCGACGATCATCACCGTGTCGTCGCCGCCGAGCGTGCCGAGAATTTCGGGCCAGCCGGCTTCGTCGATCGCCGAAGCGACCATCATCGCGCTGCCGGGCGGCGTTCGCAGCACGATCAGGTTGACGCTGCCTTCGATCGTGATCGCGAGTTCGGCGACCACGCGGTGCAGGCGGCTGACGTAATTCACCGTCGCGTTCGGCACGACGTACTTGAAGAGGCCGTCATCGTCGCCGTTGGACTTGATCGGCACTTTGACCAAGCCCAGTTCCTTGATGTCGCGCGAGACCGTGGCCTGCGTCACCTCGTAGCCTTGCGCGTCGAGCAGCGCGACCAGTTCTTCTTGCGAGTGCATCGGCCGCGTCGCGACCAGCGTGAGGATCGCGCGTTGGCGCACGGTCTTTCATAGCGGGCAGTCCCTTTCGCAGGTCGGTTAGCAAGCGCAACGAGCAGCGCCTTCTGCGCGTGCAAGCCGGTTTTCGGCTTGATCGAAGACGGCGCTGCGCGTGCCGTCGATCACCGCCGGCGCTCACTTCCTCGCCGCGATGCGCGGGCAGACAGTGCATGAAGATCGCGTGCGGCTGCGCGTACGCGATCAGCTCCTCGGTGACCGCATACGGACGCAGCATCGCGGCGTTGCGTTCGCGATAGCGCTCTTCGCCCATCGAGGTCCAGACGTCGGTGTAAACGACGTCGACGCCGCGCACCGCGCGCACCGGGCTGGTGAACGCGCGCGCGGTGCCGCCGCTGGGTTCGCCCAATTCGATTGAGCAGCGACGAGCAACGCTTCGGCCGGGCGATGCGTCGGCGGCGAGCCGAAGTGCACCGACCGCACCGATCATCACCGCCGCTTCCGCAAGCGACGCCGCGACGTTGTTGCTGCCGTCGCCCACGTAGGCGATGCGCAGGCCCTCGAGCGTGCCGAAGCGTTCCTCGATCGTCAGCATGTCGGCCAGCGCCTGACACGGATGCGCGGCGGCCGAGAGCCCGTTGATCACCGGCACGGTCGACGGCGGCGCGAAGCGCTGCAGCGGCTCGTGCGCGTGCGTGCGCACGACGATCGCATCGACGTAGCGCGAGAGCACGCGCGCGGCGTCTTCGGGCGTCTCGCGCGTGCCGACCATGAACTCGTCGCCGTGCGCGAAGAGCGTCTCGCCGCCGAGCTGCTTCATCGCGACTTCAAAGGAGACGCGCGTGCGCAGGCTCGGCTTCTCGAAGAGCAGCCGAGCGTGCGGCCGCGCAGCAGCGTGCGTACCTCGGTGCGCGGGACGGCCTTGAGGTAGCGGGCAAGCGAGATCAGCGCGGCCAACTCGCCGGGCGAGAAGTCCGTGACCTCGAGAATGTTGCGCCCACGGAGCGTATTGCTCTGGGCTGGCGCTACGGAAGACATTACCTGTATATTTATACATATGGAGCATAATTATTCAACCCCCATCGTCATCAAGTACGGGGGGAACGCCCTCCCTGGGGGCGGGTACGGGGCGGACCCGATCCTCGCCGAGGCGGTCGCGCTCCACGAGGGCGGCACGCCCGTAGTGCTCGTCCATGGGGGCGGGCCCGAAATCGATCGCTGGCTGGCGGACCGGCACGTGCCGACGCGCCGCGTCGACGGGCTGCGCGTCACCGACGAGGTGACCCTCGAAGTCACCGAGGCCGTACTCTGCGCGACGATCAACAAGCGCCTGGTCCGCGCCTGCGCCGCGCTGGGGGCGCGCGCCGTCGGCATCAGCGGCGAAGACGCCAACACCCTCGTCGCGCGAACCGCCCACGGCTCACACGGTGAAGATCTCGGCTACGTCGGCGACGTCGTCGCCTGCGATCCGTCGCTGATCAATCTTCTTCTCGCCGCGAAGTATCTTCCGGTGGTCGCACCGCTTGCAGTCGCATCCGACGACGCCCACGCTTTTAACGTCAACGCCGATCTCGCCGCAGCCGCGCTTGCGGGCGCTCTGCATGCCCGCGCCTTCATTATGATCACCAACGTCGAACGCGTCCGCCGCGACCCGAAGGATCCCGCTAGCGGCATCGATCGCCTCTCGCTCGACGAGGCACGCGCCTTTACGAAAACGCCCGCCTGCGAAGGCGGCATGCTTCCCAAGATGCAGGCCGCGATCGCGGCGGTCGAAGCAGGCGCGAGCGCATCCTATATTTGCGGACCGCACGCGATCGCCGACGCACTCGCCGGCAACGCCACCATCGTGTCGTAACGCCCCGCCTTGTCATCCCGAGCGTAGCGCAGCATAGTCGAAGGACCGGCACCACGCGTCACCTTGAGGTACGAAGCGTTAGCGAGCCTCGAAGGGCTAGCGTATTGTCATCCCGAGCGTAGCGCAGCGTAGTCGAGGGACCGGCACCACGCGTCACCTTGAGGCGCGAAGCGTTAGCGAGCCTCTCAGGGCTAGCGTATTGTCATCCCGAGCGTAGCGAACAAAGTAGCGTAGTCGAGGGACGGGCATCACGTGTCACCTTGAGGCGCGAGCGTTAGCGAGCCTCTCAGGGCGCTGCGCCCACGCCCTCGCCGGCAACGCAACGGGCGTCCGCGGTGTTTGAGAAGCTGTGATCGACCGATTCCACCCGCTCGTACGGGAGTGGTTCGCTAGCCGTTACGGCGAGCCGACCGAGCCGCAGGTCTGCGGCTGGCCGGTCATTCGCGGCCGGCCACGACGTGCTGATCTCCGCGCCCACCGGCTCGGGCAAAACGCTGGCCGCGTTCTCGATCTGCCTCGATGATCTCGTGCGCCGCGCGGCGGCCGACGAACTTGCCGACGAAACGCTGGTCGTCTACGTCTCGCCGCTCAAAGCGCTGACCAACGACGTGCGCAAGAATCTCGAACTGCCGCTCGGCGAGCTCGCGCGCTCTCGCGCGAGAGCAAGGCGTGGCGCTCGACGAGATCCGCACCGCGGTGCGCACCGGCGACACGACTGCCAGCCGAACGCGCGCGCATGCTGCGCAAGCCGCCGCACGTGCTGGTGACGACGCCCGAATCGCTCTTCATTTTGCTCACCGCCGAGAAGTCGCGCGCGCTCTTCACCAACGTCACGACGATCATCGTCGACGAAATCCACGCGATGGCGCGCGACAAGCGCGGCTCGCATCTGGCGCTGACGCTCGCGCGCCTCGACGATCTGCGTCAAGCCGCCGGCGGCAAGAAGCCGCAGCGCATCGGCCTCTCGGCGACGGTTCGTCCGCTCGAGGACGTCGCGCAATTCTTGAGCCCGAGCGCGCAAGTCGTCGACGTCGGCAGCCGCCGCGAGATGACGATCGCGGTCGAAGTGCCGAGCGACGAACTCGGCCCGGTCGCCAGCGGCGAGATGTGGGCCGAGATCTACGATCGCGTGGCCGACCTGATCCGCGCCAACCGCACGACGCTGGTCTTCGTCGGCACGCGGCGCATGAGCGAACGCGTCGCCTTCGCGCTTGACCGAACGGCTCGGGCGAAGGCATCGTCCTGCCGCATCACGGCAGCCTCTCGCGCGAGATCCGCTTCGAAGCCGAGAATCGGCTCAAGAACGGCGAGCTGCGCGCGGTCGTCGCGACCGCGTCGCTCGAACTCGGCATCGACATCGGCTCGATCGATCTGGTCGTGCAGCTCGGCTCGCCGCGCTCGATCGCGGTCGCGCTGCAGCGCATCGGCCGCTCGGGTCACTGGATCGGCGCGAAGCCCGAAGGCCGCCTCTTCGCCACCACGCGCGACGAACTGATCGAGTGCGCGGCGCTCGTGCGCGCGATTCGCACCGGCGCGATGGACGCGCTCGCGATTCCGGCAGCGCCGCTCGACATTCTCGCGCAGCAGATCGTCGCCGCGTGCGCCGAGCGACGAATGGGACGACGACGAGCTCTACGCGACGGTGCGCGGCGCGTATCCGTACCGCGACTCTCGACGCGCAACGACTTCGACGACGTCGTCGACGATGCTCGCCGACGGCATCGCGACCTCGCGCGGCCGCAGCGGCGCGTTCCTGCACTCACGATCGCGTCAACGGCCGGCTGCGCGCGACGGCGCGGCGCGCGCCTCGCGGCGATCACCTCGCGGCGGCGCGATTCCCGAGACCGCCAACTACAACGTCGTCGCCGAACCCGACGGGCACGTCGTCGGCACGCTCGACGAAGATTTCGCCGTCGAGAGCATGGCCGGCGACATCTTTCTGCTCGGCACGACCTCGTGGCGCATCCGCCGCGTCGAAACGGGCGTCGTGCGCGTCGAAGATGCGCACGGCGCGCCGCCGATCGATTCCGTTCTGGAACGGCGAAGGCCTCGGCCGCACGATCGAGCTCTCGCGCGAAGTCGCGGCCGTGCGCGCCGCAATCGACGAGCGCGACGATGCGCGGCGCATGCGTTGCTCGATCGAGCGAATGCGGGCTCGACGACGCGGGCGCCGAGCAGGCCGATCGCCTACGTGCGCGCCGGCAAAGCGATCCTCGGCGTCGTGCCGACCGATACGCACGATCGTCGCCGAGCGCTTCTTCGACGAAGCCGGCGGGATGCAGCTCATCCTGCACACGCCGTTCGGCGCGCGCATCAACCGCGCGTGGGGCCTGGCGCTGCGCAAGCGGTTCTGCCGCTCGTTCAATTTCGAACTGCAAGCCGCGGCCACCGACAACGGCATCGTCCTCTCGCTGACCGAGCAGCACGCCTTTCCGCTCGAGATCGTGTTCGAGTACGTCAAGTCGGCCAGCGTCGAGTACGTGCTGACCCAAGCGCTGCTTGCCGCGCCGATGTTCGGCGCGCGCTGGCGCTGGAACGCGACTCGCGCGCTCGCGATCCTGCGCATGCGCGGCGGCCGCAAAGTGCCGCCGCAACTCCTGCGCATGCGCGCCGACGATCTTGCTCGCGGCGGTCTTCCCCGACCAGGCCGCGTGCGCCGGAGAACCTCACCGGGCCGATTCGCATTCCCGATCACGTGCTGGTCCGCGAGACGATCGACAACTGCCTGCACGAAGCGATGGACCTCGACGGTCTGCTCGACGTGCTACGCAGCCTCGAAGCCGGCGACGATTCGCACGGTCGCGGTCGACACGCCCGAGCCGTCGCCGTTCTGTCACGAGATCCTCAACGCCAATCCGTACGCGTATCTCGACGACGCGCCGCTCGAGGAGCGCCGCGCGCGCGCCGTGCAGCTGCGGCGCACGACCCGCAGCGACGCCGACGGCGCCGGCATGCTCGATCCCGCAGCGATCGCCGAGGTCGCCGAAGAGTCGTGGCCGGTCGTGCGCGACGCCGACGAACTGCACGATGCGCTAGCGACGCTCGTCGTGCTGCCGCCGGTCGCGGAGTGGACGCGCGTGGTTCGACGAACTGGTCGCGCAGCGCCGCGCGACGACGCTGATCGTCGCCGGCACGCGACGTTCTGGACTGCGCCGAACGGCTCGAGCTCGCGCAAGCATCGCCTATCCCGATGCGACGCTCGATCCGCGAATCGACGCGGTCACGCACGACGCCGCTTCCGGAAGAGCGCGAGGCGGCGCGTTGCAGAAATTCTGCGCGGCTGGCTCGAATCGAGCGGCCCGGTGACCGTCGACGAACTCGCCGAGCGCTTCGGCGTCGAGCCGCCAACGATCGACGCCGCGCTGATTCGGCTCGAGACCGAAGGCCAAGCTGCTGCGCGGCCGTTTCCGCGGCGGCGACGACCGAAGAATGGTGCAACCGCCGCGTCCTCGCGCGCATCCATCGCCTCACGCTCGGCACGCTGCGGCGCGAGATCGAGCCGGTCACCACCGCCGAATACGTGCGCTTTCTGCATCGCTGGCAGCACGTCGCGCCGGCATCGCGCCTGCACGGCATCGACGGCACGCTGCAGGTCATCCGCCAGCTCGAAGGCTACGAAATTCCCGCCGCGGCGTGGGAGACGGCGATTCTGCCGGCACGCGTCGCCGGATACCAGCCGCGAGTATCTCGATCAGTTGTGCTATTCGGGCGAAGTGATGTGGGGACGGCTCTCGCCGCATCCGGCGCTGGCGCCGGCGACCGACGAACGCCAGCCGCCGCATTCGTCCGACGAAGCTCGCGCCGATCTCGCTGTTTGCGCGCGAAAACGCCGACGACGCTGATCGTCGCGCAACGACGAGGCGAGACGGCTGGCTCTCTCATGCCGCGGCGTGCGACGTGCTCGAGGAGATCGCCGGCGCGGCGCGCCGTTCTTCAGCCGACATCGTGCGCGGCACGAAACGCCTGCCAGCCGAAGTCGAGGAAGCGCTGTGGCAACTCGTCGCCGCCGGGCTCGTCACCGCCGACGGCTTCGACGCGCTGCGCTCGCTCACCGACGCAAAGCGCCGCCTCGGCGAAAAGGGACTGCGCGCGCGGCCGCGCTCGTCGGGCGGCCGCTGGACGCTGCTCGCAGTCCGCGACGCGAGCGCATCGATGCGGATGCGTTCGCGCGGCGGTTGCTCGACGCGCTGGGGCGTCGTTTTCCGCGACGTCGTCGCGCGCGAAACGCTCGCGCCGCCGTGGCGCGAGCATGCTCGTTGCGCTGCGCCGCATGGAGGCGCGCGGCGAAATTCGCGGCGGCCGCTTCGTCGCATGGATTCGTCGGCGAACAGTTCGCGCTGCCCGACGCGATCGAAGCGCTGCGCGCCGCGCGCCGAAGCAACGACGACACCGCTCTTAGCGAGGTCAGCGCCTACGACCCGCTGCATCTGACCGGCATTGTGCTTCCTGGCTCGCGAACGGACGCCACCGCCCCGGCTGAGATCAGTGCTTAGAGCTCAGCCTAGAGATCTCGCTGACGTGCGCGTTTAGCTGCCGGCCAAGTAGATCGGCAGGGTATCGATCAAGGCAGATACTGCTCCAACGCTAGCCTCCTGAAATCTACCAGATGTATCGACTCGCTCAAGGCTCCCGGTATGTTCGAGCACGGACTCACGCTCGCTCGGCTTGGACTGCAATGGCGCGCGCCAAGCCGCCGAAGATGAACGCATGAAACGGCGCTACCGCATACCAGTAGAGTACACCGAAGAGGCCGCGCGGTTCGAAAAAGGCTGTTTGCGTCAGGCGCGTGGTGCCGTTCTGCAAGGCGTCGGCGTCGAATTCAAGCCACGCGTCACCGGGGAGTTTCATTTCGGCTCGCAGCCGCAACAGGTGGTCCGGCTCGTACGCCTCGACTCGCCAAAAATCCACCGCATCGCCCAATCGGAGATCGGTCTCGCTACGCCGTCCCCGTCGCAACCCAGCGCCTCCCACGGCCGTGTCCATGATGCCGCGCAGCCTCCACAGCCAATTCCCGTGCAGCCAGCCGCGTTGCCCACCGAGTTTCGTAAACACCGACGCAAGCGCGTGCGGCGACGCCTTGACTACGCGCTCCCGCCGATCGATAAGCATGCCCTCGCGAACGCCGGAGAAATTCGCTGGAAGTGCCGCGAACGTCGAACGCATCGAACCACGTCGTTTCAGCACCACTGTCACGATCCAGAGCGCGCGTTACGGCACGGTCGAAGCCTTCGGGGACGATCTGCGGAAAATCCGCGGCCGCGGCACCGTCACGGACGATAACCTCGTTTCTCAATCCAAGGATTAGTGGCTGGGCAAGCCGCGCGGAGATCGGTGGTGACGACGTGCACCCAATATGATGAGAGTCGTGGTGTGAAAAAGGGAACGATAATGATGCGGCGCTTAAGATGGCGCAGACGCGCGTAGCGTAGCATCATGTCTCGATACGTGATCACGTCCGCTCCGCCTATCTCGTAGACTTTTGGCTCTTCCGAGGGAAGGCCGAGTGCCGCAATGAGGTAGAGAAGGACGTCGCGAACGGCGATCGGTTGCGAGAGCGTCGTCACCCAGCGAGGCGCGATCATCACCGGCAGGCGTTCCGCGAGATAGCGCATCATTTCGAAGGAGATGCTGCCGCTGCCGATGATCATCGCCGCGCGAAACTCGATGCACTGCACGCCGCTCGCGCGCAAGATATCGCCGACTTCGTGCCGGCTGCGCAAATGATGCGAGAGCTCCACGTTGTCGGTTCCGAGACCACCGAGGTAGATGATGCGCTGCACGTGGCATTCGCGAGCGACTTGTGCAAAAAGGCTAGCAGCAGCGCGATCGCGCTGTTCGAACTCGCGCGAGTCGCTCATGGAATGGACGAGATAGTAGGCGGCGTCGATACCTTCACACGCTGCGCGCAGGCTCTGCTTGTCAAAAGCGTCGCCTTCGACGATCTCGGCGTGAGGAAACCGGCCATCGAGGCGCTTGGCATTGCGAGCCATGCAGCGCACATTGTATCCGGCTTCGAGGAGACGCGGAATCAGGCGCCCCCCGATGTAGCCGGTCGCGCCGGTCACCAGAATCAGCCGCGTCGAGGTTGGTTGTTGGGACAGCACTGACTACTCTCTCTCGATGCCTCGATTTGCTCTGCGCCATCGGGCGTCCGGTCCTTGACGTGCGCGAAGCATACCGCGGTTCAGACCAAGCGCGGGATAGCTTAAACCATGACCCGCCGCGAATTATCGCCATGCATAGCCCAACGGTCCGCAGCTTTACGATGCGAAGATCGATTGCCAGTGGCCCTAGCTATTGCCCAACTAGTGCGCGAAGCAGCCATCTCGCATGCAGCGTCAAGAGCGCCGCGCATCCCATGAGAAAGAACAGTACCGCAGTGCCCTTCATCAAAACTTCCAGAACTGCGGGAGACTGGAAGCCTGGAATCCTGATCATCGACCCGAAAACTTGGTCATCTACGCTGTCACTGTACTCAGGCAACGGATGTCTTACCAATGGCTCTTCTCCTCAGATTGGTCTAAGGCTTTTGAAACTGGCGACGGTACGAGCACTCCGCTGCAAAGTGGGTTCGATGAGCTCGCTTTGCCGTTCGTACGTGCCATGCCGCCGGACGTATCCGACCATGCGGGGACACCGCCTTTCGCATCCCCTTGAGAACGCGCCGCCCTAGGTCGCTGCCATTGATGCTGGGCCGAGCAAGTCGACGCCGGAGACCTTGACGACGGCCTGCCACGCGGCTTCTTGGCTGGCGCGATCGTGGAGGTGTGGGTGGCGCTGCGCCTCAATTGGGCCTGAGAATTTCCCTTGAGCCGAGGCGAAGAATTGCCCTGAGACGTCGGCTCCGAACCCTGACGCCTGGAGGTACCGACGGGCCGCCGTCTCCGGCGTCTGATTCATGCCGGGAATGAGGTTCGAGATTGGGATAAACAGATATTTCAACGCCGGGCCAGCGTTTCGCACCACCTTGGTGTCGGTCGCCGCGCCGGGTGAGACAGCGTACACGGCCATGCCGGAGGGTAGCCGGCGCGCCAGCGCCGCGACCCACCAAGCGATAATGAGCTTCGCGTCGGCATACGCCCGGTTGGGCTCGTACTTAACGTTCGGCCCGCTGTACAACAGGGCTTCAATTGCGGCGGTTCGGTCACCATGGTGGTATTTGGCCGCGAAGGCTGGCACGTCGGTGTAGCTGAACATGGGCACGCCCCCTCGGGCCGGCTCCGCACCGGCGATAACAATCCGCGCATCGGGGCTCAGCAGGCCGGCGCCGAGCAAGCCGACGGTCAGTTGATGATGGCCGATGAGCGGGGCCTCATGCGCCTCGATACCCGCTGCGGTGATCACGCGCTTCTTACCCCCGATCATCCCTGCATTTAGCAGAAGGAAATCGATCGGCTGACCCCGCTTGACCAGCTCGGCGAGGGCGGATTGAACGCTGGTCGGCGCGTCCAGATCCAGCTCCAGCGGCGTGAAAACCTGTTTCTTGGTCTCAGCCGCGAGTTGAGCGGCCGTTTCCTGGACTCGGGCCAGGCTGCGCCCGGTGACGATGACCTCGCGGTAGTCCTTTTCGGCGAGCAAGCTGGCTGCCGCATAACCGAGCCCGGAAGTGGTGCCGGTGACGAGGGCGATCGAATGTTCCATGGGCGTCTCCATTATTGCCAATTTCGAACCTTTCCGTACTATAATGGATCAGATGACCAAGGGCAAGGAATTTCGAACTAAATGATTCAAAAAGCGGCCAGGCCGCGTGGCCGGCCGCGCAGCTTCAACGAGAGCGCCGCGCTGGAAAAAGCGATCCACGTCTTCTGGTCTAAGGGCTACGACCGAGTGACGGTCGACGATCTGGTCGCCGGGATGGGAGTCGGGCGACCAAGCCTGTATTCAATTTTTGGGTCCAAGCGGAGCATATTCTTGCGTGTCCTCCAGGCGTACGCCGACAGGAAGGGCGCTGTCTCCGCGAAGGCACTGCTCTCGCCGAAGGCTCTGCGCGATTCGCTGGTCGCCTTCCTAAAGCACGAAGTAGAAACTGCGACCGAAAAAGGATCCGCCCCGGGATGTCTTCTCTTGTGCGTCGCGCCGCTCGTGGACGATGCTGAGGTTCGGCAGTTTTTGCAAAACGCGGAGCATGGCGCCTTGGCGCTAGTGGAAAGCCGTTTTCGCGACGCGATCAGCGCGGGAGAAATCGCATCGGACTTTCCAGTCGCCGCGCGCGCGAGCCAGGTCCTCGACCTTGTCCGCGGTCTGACGATGCGTGCACGGATGGGCACATCGCGCAAAAAGCTCCTCAATGACGCCAAGGAAGCGGCCGACTTGGTACTCTTGCAATGAGCGCGCGCGGAGACTGCAGCGGCGACGCGATCCTCCTTGCGGGCGCCACCGGCCGCATCGGCGCCGCGACGCTGACGGCCCTGGTCCGCGAAGGCGCGCGAGTCGTGGTCATCTCGCGCGACCGGGCGCGCGCACTGGCGACGATCGACGCAGCCCTCTCGCCCGAAGCGCGAGCCGGCGCCCACGCGATCGAAGCCGATCTGTCAAATCCCGACGATGCTGAACGGGCCGTTTCCGCGACGGTCGCGCGGTTCGGCCGGATCGACGCACTGGTCAATCTCGCCGGCAGCGGGTTCGGGCAAATTACCTTTGCTGAATCGTCGCTGAGCGATCTGCGAGGGAATCTTGATTCATTCGTGGTGACGGCGTACACGATTGCGTCTGCTGCCGTGCGCGCGATGCTCGCGCAAGCATATCGCGAAGGCGCGCGTTCGCGCGGGCGGATCGTGACGGTGACCGCCGGCTCCTCGAAGGATCCCGCGCCCGGCCGCGCCCTCTTCGGTGCCGCCAAGGCGGCGGTGAACACGTTGATGCTCGGCGTTGCGCGCGATCATAAGGGCGACGGCATTGTAGCCAACGCCGTAGTGCTCGGGGGCGTTGCGTTCGCGGGCGCCCAGGCCTATCGCAGCCCTGAGGAGTTTGCTGAAGCCGCCGCGCCAGAAGAAGTCGCAGAGGTGCTGACGTTCCTCGCATCCGAACGCGCCACCGGGATTAACGGCGCGCTCATCGATCTCAACGCGCGCGAGACGGACTAGACTTCTCAAGCCCTACGTGGCGCACAATAGTTAACGGTGGCTGTTTCCACTCGCCGTCTAATATCGATTCTTTCGGCCAATACAAACGCATGAGTATGAAGAACGGGCCGGCGGGGGCGGGTAGCCAGTTGGACTCCTTACCTTTTCCGGGCGAACTGTTCCCGACGTACAAGGTTAGGCCGCCGTCGGCATCGCGCTTCAGGGTCGGAAGCATTGGCGAATTTATGAGATATCGCTTAAGCGGATTTGCGACAAGGAGTTGTTTAGGCAGGTTGTACATCGTCAGTGACCAGAACGCGTTGACTGGCGGAAGATTACCCTTTGCGAAACGAATAGAGTAATTCTTCGCACCGTCGAGCGGTACTCCGTTGGAATCTTTTGAGTAGTTGAGATACGTTGCCTCTGCGGCGTCGTTTGCAAAGATGCCCCACTGTGCGCCCAAAGCCCGATTCAGGTAGTTCGTCCCCATTTTCTGAGGGGAACCGAAGAGATCCGCCGTGGTCGTCATATGCGCGCGAGCAACATCGATCGTTTTTTGCCCCGCTGCCATGCCGGCCACATATGCACTCGTCTGAGGCCCGGCGTCGAATGTCTTACCTGGAACAATTCCAATGCTCGCGAAGTCTTTTCTGAGCGTCATTTCGCTGCTTCGGGTCGGCGCGAATTGCAAAACGAATGCGAGAACATTAAAGAATGCCGGCGACGTCCTTTCTTCGGTTGCACTCAGTGCGGGAATCCATCTCACGACAGGAGCGGGCGGCGGTGCTGCTGTCCGAACGTACGCCGAGAGCGGCTCGACGGCGTATCCAGCTTGAATCTTCCTCACGTTGTCGAGATCGGATGCACCCAAAAGCTGCGTCCGAATCGCTACCACGCCAAATTGCGTATCGAAGCGAATCACTTTGGTGATGCTGCTTGGAGCGGTGCCATGCCAACTGGGCCCCGTAACCAAAATCTTGCTGCCGCCATTTCCCGTCGTCCGAGTCCCAGCGTAACCAACGTTAAACGTGTACTGATCGATGAATTGCATCGAATAATACCGGTTCTTCCCAATCGGCGGCATTGTCACTACGAGCGGCTCGGCGCGCATGTCGAGGCCAATATATCCGTACGGCGTGTCCGAGTTCGGCGTCTGAATCGTCGTGTCGGCTGGGGTATAGACGTTTGATTCGCTGTAGATTTTGTTGAATGGGACCTTGAACACCGGACTCTTCGGATAAATGAAATAGGCGAACATAACGCGGTACATATCTACGATCGGAAAACCGTAAACGTACGCCTGATCGGCGATCGCTTGCGTTTGGGACGCCGGCGCCGACTTCGCGGGTCCTCCCGATAGTAATGCCGCGAACGACAGCGCTGCGACGAGAGCTACGACCGTCGTCCGGCGCGCGATCCGTGGATTTGACACGTGAATGGCTCCTTTTTAGCGTTCTCTCGTTGCGATCGTCTATTGCGTGACGGTCATCGGCGGCTGCTTCCACACCCCGCTTAAGGCCGAAGCTTTCGGCGAGTAGATACGGAGAATGACAAAGAACTGGCCGGCAGGCGCAGGAAGCCAGTTGGACTCCTTGTCTTTGCCGGGTGAAGCGTTTTGGACGTACACGGTTAAGCCGCCGTCCGCGTCGCGCTTGAGGTTTGGGAGCATCGGCGAGTTAATCAGGTAACGATTGATCGGATTCGCGACGAGCAGCTGCTGCGGCAGATCGTACATCGTCATCGACCAAAATGCATTGGCCGGTGGAAGTTCGCCCTTCGCATAATGCACCGTGTATTTGTTCGTACCGACGAGCGGACCGCTCGAGGTGTGTGTCCACACGAGGTACAGGGCTTCCGTTGCCGTGTTTCCCAGAATGCCGTACTGCGCGGCCATCGCACGAGTTAAATAGTTATTGTGCATTTCTTCGGGCGTTCCGAAGAACCCGGCCGAACTTGTGGCGGCAGCGCGGGCGACGTCAATCGCTTTCTGCCCAGCCGTCATTCCGGCCAGATATGCCGCTGTTTGCGATCCCGAATTAAACGGTTTTCCCGGGGAGATTCCGATGCTAGCAAAACTCTGTCGAAGCGCCACTTCGCTCGATCGCGTCGGGCAGAATTGCAGAATATAGGCCAGTAGACTGAAGAATTGCGTTGGCGACGATCGTTCTTCTGAAGGCGTGAGTGCGGGGAGCCAGTGTACCTTTGGCGCGGCCGCCGGTGCAGCGGTGTGCGCATATGAAGACAGGGTTTGAGCCGCATAGCCTGCCTGAATTTTCTTGACGTTCGCGAGATCAGAAGGCCCAAACAGCTGCGTGCGGATGAACGTTAATCCGAAGTCTGTGTCAAAACGAATGACTTTCTTGATACCGCTCGGTACCGTGCCGTGCCAATTTGGCCCAATGATCAGGAAGGCTCCACCGCCGTTACCCGTCGTGCGCGTACCGACGTATGCGATGTTGAAAGTGTACTCATCGACAAACTGCACGGAATAATATCGGTTGCTCTGGATCGGCGGCAGCGTCAGAACCACCGGCTCGGCGCGCAAGTCGAGCCCCACGTACGAGTACGGTGTGTCCGAGTTCGGCGTCTGAATCGTTGTGTCGGCCGGTGTGTAGACGTTTGCCGTGTTGTAGAGCGTGTTGAAGGGGGCCTTATAGGCCGGATTTTTCGGATCGACAAAATATCCGTACATGATCCGATACAAGTCGACCATAGGAAAGCCGTAGATATACGCTTGTTCGGCGACCTTACTTGTTTGTGCGGCAGCCGCATTTTGGGCTCGCGCAATTGGCATAGCTATTGCAGCCGAGAGCGCGATTGTACCCGCGATTGTCGCGATAAGTCTAACCTTGCAGCCATGCATTAGCTATTGGGCCTCCTTGAGTAATTCGGGGACCCCAATCCCGCGCTCGACAGCGACGGAGTTGGCGGATTCTGCGTACCAGCGGTCAAAAAGCGTACAGCAAAACCTCTTGTCGAACACTCCAAGAATCGCATTGGTGGGTAGATTGGCGAAATAGCCCGCTCGATCAGACGAACGGTCAGCCCGAGGCCGCTGCCGCTGGCGACCTTCTTCACCTCCCGGTTTTGGCTAGTTGTCGGCCGACGGCACGCGGGACGTTTTGTCCTTGCGTATAAGGGGATGGTGACGCCCATGAGCGCACCCGCTGAAAGGGGACCTTATGAAAAAAGCGTTTTTCGTGCTGCTAAGCCTGGTTATTCCGCTGGCCTGGAACGCTCCAGCCCCGCTACGTGAAGGCGGGCGCGAACTTCGCCGGCTCGGTCGATTGGAGCGACGACAAAGTACGCGCTGAAGTGACTCGCAACACCTACTGCACCGGCGGACACATCGTGGACGTCGAGGTCGCCTATCACGACGCAAGCACGGTCCCGCACGTGCAGCGTACGGCGACCTTGCAAAGTGATAGCCGCTTTTACATCACTATCCGCTGAGTACCGGCTCGATATTCTCTAATCTTGTCCTCGGAAAGCTCTCCGCCGCTTGTCCGAAATCGCTCGTACACTAAGCGTGAAAGTGAGGTAGGCGGAGATGAATGGCTTGATGGTTTTCAACAGTTTGAGCGAGGCGATCCACTACGGCTTTCAGGTCTGCGGAGAGTGCCCGGACGGCTACCTCGTGCGAACGCGTACGGAGCGCGGCTGGGCGATGGCCATCGCGCGCGCCTCGGGCCTCTAACTCGCAAAGAGCTGGGCCAGCGCCGGATCCATCGCTTCTTCTGAAACCTCGACGGCGTCAGCGCCGAAGTTGTTGAGCGTGCCGCGTTTGTAGTTAGCGGTTCCCAGGGCCTTCGCAAGGACAACGCCACTGCAGCCGACGACGTCGAGGCGCAGTTCGGCATACGAATCGCCGTGAAAGCTGGATTGTTCGATTCGCAGAGCCGGAACGATGATCGCGCTCGCACCCGCAGCCGAGCAAAGTGATTGCGCGGTAGCGATGACGGTCAGGCGATCCATCGGCGCTGCGGCCGTCGCGGTGATCTTTCGCATCTCGAGCTTGTCCATGAACGAGTGCATGATCTCCTCGGCGTGCGGATCGGCGAGTCCGGGCTGCGCGAACGGCACGACGAGGTATTTTGCCGCTGGGTCCAAGTGCGCGACCGATGCCGGCGGGGCCGCCGCTGGGCTCGCCGGAGGATAGTCGGCAATCGTGGCTTGCGCGAATGCAGAGGTTGCATCACCGATCGCGCCGTTGAAAGCATCGTCGACCACGGCTTGAAGGTTGGAGCTGGAGAAACCCGAGGTGTTGCGGTCCGCGGTCGTCGTCTTCGACCAATGGACGATCCCATCGCAGCCGATTTCGTCGAGACGGAACTCCACGTGAGTCGGGTATCGAATGACCGTCGTAAGAACCGCATAAACCGACTTCATGGTTTGCTCATCTCGTCCCTCGGCGATGAGGAGCCCGTCCGCGTGGTATTGCGCGCACAACGACCCAGCCTGTTGCACCGCTTCGAGATGATCGATCGGCGCTCGCCGTCGTTACCGTCACGTGCGCGGCTTGAAGATCTTTGGTGAGATCGCTCATGACGGCGCTCGCATGCTCATCTTTGCCATCCGGCTGATCGTAGGGAATCAGCACGTAGGTTTTTCCCGGCGCTGCCGGCGCGGGCGTTTGCGCGTCGGCGTTTGCAACGCCGGCGATCGCGAGGGCAAATGCAAATAGCACGAACTTCAACATGAACCTCATCTTTCGACATCGACCTGACAGCGGCCTGACATCGGCCTCGAGCGCACTTTTTACCAAGACCGAAGACGGCGCAATGCTATACTAAACGCAATGCGCCCCCATCCCCAGCCGGTCACACACCGGCGAAACGAGGCCCTGCGGTACTGGCGACACCATGACCTTGGTGAAGCGACGCTCGTTGAAGCGCGATATGGCCCGTTTACTTGGGAGAAGCACGTTCACGACGAGCAAGTCGTCGTGCTCTCGGAGTCGGGCGCGGGCGAAGTACAGACTTCTCGTGGTCGAGAGATCGGCGGCTCGGGTACGATCTGGGTCTTCGCTCCGGGTGAGTATCACCAGGGAAAAGTAGCGGACGGACGCAGCTGGCACTACCGTGCACTGTACCTCGAGGGCGGCGCGCTTGATGTCATTGCAAACCAGCTTGGAACGTCTTGCGGCGGCCGTTTGCTCAGGCCCGGCTTACACCATGATCCTTGGCTAGCGCAGATGCTGCTGCGAGCTCATGCATCGGACGGCGCCGATACGGCGGCTGAACAAGTTGCCTGGAACGACGCATTACGCGCGCTCTTTGCGCGTTACGGCGACCCAAGACGTGTGCCCGCGGCGGGCGGCGGCAATCGCGCCGGCATGAAACTCGCTCGCGATTATATCGGCGAGCACTTTCGCGACGATATTTCCGTCGAGGACTTGGCACGTTTGGTCAACGTGAGCCGCTATCACTTCATTCGCGCATTTCGGCTCGAATATGGAATGCCGCCTCACGCGTATCTCAATCAGGTACGGCTGCAAAAAGCGCGCCGAATGCTTCTCGCCGGCGCAACTGCGGCGAAGGCCGCTGCTGCGAGCGGATTCTACGACCAGAGCCGCCTCAATCATTTATTCAAGCGCGTCTATGGCGTAACGCCGGCGCGATACGCGCACCTCATCAATTTGTAGCGAAGGATAACGAATGTCGGTTTACCGATGTCATTTGGAACCGGATGTGTATGCCTTTGAGGCCGACGTGCTCCAAGCCAAGGAGGGTCGCGTCGTCCTTTCGCAGTCGTGGCTCCATCCCGGCGGCGGCGGCCAGCCTTCCGATCGGGGAACGATAGAAAGCGCATCGAGTAGCGGGTGTATCACCGGCGTCGAAACCGCGGGAAACGTGGCCTGGCACCTCGTTGACGTTCCTCTTGTCGCAGGGGAACGGGTTCGTGTCACGATTGATCGCACCAATCGCAACGTCATCTCACAACTTCACACCGACACGCACATTCTCAATGCGCTCGTCTTCGCGGAATTCAGCGGGGCGCTTGTGACCGGAGCAAAGATCTCAGCCGATGGAACGGCGCACATGGATTTCGATCTTCCCGATGTCGACAATGACCGATTGCGCATGCTGGAAAAGCCGGTCAACGATGCAATCTCGGCTGCTCTCCCCGTTCGCGCAACGTACGTCACCATGGAGGAGGCATCACGCAGCAAAGGCTTGATCCGGAGTCTTTCCGTCTCGCCTCCGCCGACTCCCGACGGACGTTTCCGCGTTATTGACATCGAAGGCTTGGACCGCCAGGCCTGTGGTGGCACGCATCTTCAGGCGACAAACGAGTCACTGCCCATCAGGATTGCAAAAATAGATAACAAAGGAAGGCGAAACCGCCGCGTCAGGATCGAACTCGTTCGCGCTTGATAGAATTGCCTGCCACGCCGGTGCTTCTGTATTGACATTGTTCGATTTATGGCTAATATCGAAATATGTCAATGCAACGTTTCGAGGCGCAAGCGGCGCTGCTCAAAGCGGCCGCCGATCCCTATCGCTTGACCATGCTCGCAACGTTGGCTGCGGCGCGCGAGGAGGTCTGCGTCTGCGAATTCACCGACGCGCTCCCGCTCAATCAGCCAACGGTTTCACATCATTTGCGCATCTTGCGCGAAGCGGGATTGGTGACGTGCGAACGCCGTGGCACGTGGGTGTACTACCAGCTCGCGCCTGATGCGAATGCGCGGCTTTCCGACGCATTGACAAACGTCTTTCGACAGAAAGCTATGGCATGAAGATCCACTTGGACGCGATGACGTCATGCTGACGCGCGTGCTCTTCATCTGCGTCCGCAACAGCGCGCGCAGCCAGATGGCGGAGGCCTTTCTCAACGCGATGTGCCCTGACGAGTTCGTCGCCGAAAGCGCGGGGCTCGAGCCGGGTACGCTCAGCCCTCTCGCCGTGGCAGCGATGCGCGAAGTCGGCATCGATATTTCGGGGAAGTCAACCCAAAGCGTGTTCGATGTCTTCAAAGCCGGAACGTTGTATTCGTACGTTATCACGGTCTGTGACGAGGCGGGCGCCGAGATGTGCCCGATCTTTCCGGGAATCGTGAAGCGCATGCACTGGGGCGTTCCCGATCCCGCCGCTCTGGAGGGGTCCTGGGAAAGCCGTATGAGCGAGACACGGAAGATACGCGATGCAATACGCGCGAACGTCGCCGAGTTCTGCGGGCAATTATGCCACGCCTGAGTCAGCGCCTCGCAGCCGAAGCGATCGGGACGGCTTTTCTTCTTGCTGGGGTCGTCGGCTCGGGCATCATGGCGCAACGCCTTGCCGGCGGCAATGTGGCAATCGCTTTGCTTGCCAACACGCTTGCGACCGGCGGTGTGCTCATGTGTTTGATCGCGGCGCTCGGTCCAATCTCCGGCGCGCATTTCAACCCGGCCGTTTCCTTTGCTGACGCGATACGCGGCGGCCTAAAATGGGGCGAGGTCCCGCTCTACGTCCTGGCGCAAATCATCGGCGCACTCGTCGGCGTTGCAGCCGCGAACACCATGTTCGGCCTTCCGCTCTTCTTCGTTTCACATCGCGCGCGAAGCGGACCAGCCCAATGGTTCGCAGAGTTCGTCGCGACGTTTGGGCTGTTGCTCGTGATTTGGGGATGCGTACGCTTCAAGTCGGCATTCGTGCCGTTCGCCGTCGCGTCGTACATCGTCGCTGCTTATTGGTTCACCTCATCGACGTCGTTCGCCAACCCTGCCGTAACGATTGCCCGCTCGCTATCCGATACGTTCGCCGGCATCCGTCCGCAAGATGCGCCGGGGTTTATCGCCGCGCAACTGCTTGGTGCGGTCGCTGCGACGCTGCTGTTTCAATGGCTCGCTCCCCTCGGCGCAAGCGACGCGCAAGACGTACTTCTGCCTCACGGAGAATCGCATGCCGCATAAGCCTTTTATACTTTTCGTGTGTCGCCACAACACCGGCCGCAGCCAAATGGCCGAGGCTTACCTGCGTCAATTTGCCGGCGATGCAGTAGACGTAATGTCGGCCGGTACCGAGGCCGCCGACGCGCCGAACGCGGGCGTCGTCGCCGCGATGGCAGAGGACGGCATCGACATTTCGGCTGCTAGACCAAAGTTAATTGATCCGGCGGCGGCGGCGCGCGCGGACCGCGTGATCACGATGGGCTGCGACGTACAGGGCGTTCCGCGCATCGACGCCGATTGGTCACTGCCCGATCCGAAAGGACAGCCGCTTGAGCGCGTGCGCGAGATTCGCGACATGGTCAAAGCCAAAGCGCAGGTCCTTGCCGGCGAACTCTTGCTTTGTCATCCCGAGCGTAGTCGAGGGATCGGCGGAATCTAGTGATCGACGAACTTGGACGCTTCGCCTAACGTGGGATCGAGGCGCAGGGCTTCAAGCGCATACTTGCGCTCCTCATGTCCGCCCGGAACCTTGACACGCACCACGATTTCGTGCGGGTGCACGTCTTTGACCGTCCCCTCTTCGTGGGTTCCGTTGATGTAGACATGATCTCCGGGCTTTAGCATGATGGATCTCTCCCTTCCTCAAATCATAGCTTCGTGAAGAACGTCTTGATAACCGGCGCCGGTCGCGGAATTGGTGCCGCGACCGCTCGTCTTGCGGCCTCGCAGGGCTATGGCGTGGCCGCCAACTACGTGCACAACGAGGCCGCCGTCACCGCGCTTGTTGCTGAAATTACCGCTGGGAGCGGACGCGCGGTGGCGATTCTCGGCGACGTCGCCTCTGAGCGCGACATTCTGGCGATGTTCGAAACGGCCGAGCGCGAACTCGGAACCATCGACGCGCTGGTGACCTGCGCGGGCGTCAGCGGCGGTGTCTCGCGCGTTGAAGATGTGCGGGCTGAGGCTCTCGAGCGGGTTTTTGCCGTCAATGTGATCGGCACGATTCTGTGCGCGCGCGAAGCCGTGCGGCGTATGTCGACGCGTCACGGCGGAGCGGGCGGTGCGATCGTCACGCTCTCTTCGGCTGCGGCCAAGATCGGCTCGGCCAACGAGTGGGTGCACTACGCCGCCACCAAAGGTGCGATCGATTCGTTTACGCTCGGACTTGCGCGCGAAGTCGGAAACGAAGGCATTCGTGTCAACGCGGTGGCACCGGGCTTGATTGCGACTGAATTTCACGCCAACGCGGGCGCGCCCGAACGTCTGGAGCGTTTGCGCTCGACCGTGCCGATGCTGCGCGATGGTTCAGCCGAAGAAGTCGCCGATGCGATCCTCTGGCTGCTTTCGGATCATTCGTCATACATTACCGGCGCCGTCATCCCCGTCACCGGTGGCCGCTAATCCGTACGCTGACGTGCCCCTCGTCATCCGAGCGTAGGCTCGCTAAGGCTCCGCTAAACCTTAATTAGGGCTTGCATAATTAAAGATTACTGTGCTATCCCTTAATTGTGGCGCATAGAATTAAAGCTTCCTGGCCGCCGGCTCCCCGGCTCTCAGGCCTCTCCAACCGCGATCGCAAGGGCTGCAGCTACGAAGTCTACGTGCCTGACCCCCTCGTCGGTCGTCCCGTCGTGCTCGCCGGTCCTGAAGCCTCGGATGTTGCCGACGCAGAGCGCGCGATCCTCGAACTCGACCGCAGCGCTAAGGCCCTGGCAAATACCGAGGCGCTCGCGCATCTGCTGCTGCGAGCCGAGTCGGTAAATTCTTCCAAGATCGAGGGCCTCAAAGTTAGTCCACGCCGGCTTCTTCGCGCAAGTGCTGCGCGCGCTCACGGCGAGGAACCAAGCGACGTCACCGCGACCGAGGTCCTTGGAAATATCGATGCGATGAGCTTTGCCATTGACGCCATCAATCGCGGCAAGAGGTTCTCGGTCGATTTGCTCCGCGAGGTGCATCGAAGACTGGTCGCGTCAACACCGCTCGCGAAGATCGGCGGCACGATCCGCACGACGCAAAATTGGATCGGGGGAAGCTCGTACAATCCGTGCTCCGCCAGTTACGTGCCGCCGCCACCGGAAATGGTGCACGATCTGCTGCTTGACCTCTGCGAGTTCTGCAATGGCGACGAGTTGCCGGTGGTCGTGCAGGCTGCGCTTGCGCATGCGCAGTTCGAGGCAATCCATCCATTTGCTGACGGCAACGGACGCGTCGGACGCGCGATCATTCACATGATCTTTCGGCGCCGCCGCTTGACCACGTCGATCACGCCGCCGGTCTCGCTGGTCCTCGCAACGATGTCCAAGGATTACATCACCGGCCTCAACGCCATGTGTTATCGTGGCGCGCCGACCTCGACGCAGGCCGTCGAAGGCTTCAGCCGCTGGATCGCGACCTTCGCATCCGCCTGTTCCCGCGCGGTTGCCGACAGCATCACCTTCGAACGCCGCATCAGCCAACTGCAACGAAAATGGCTGAGCAGGCTTGGACGCGTGCGCGCTGATTCCGCGGTGCTTCGTCTTCTTGAGGCACTCCCCGGTACGCCGATTGTGACCGCAGCGGAAGTGCGTGCGATGCTCGGCGTGTCGCTCCCCTCCGCCCTCCAGGCAATCGAGCGACTCACGAATGCCGGAATTCTTCATCCTGCGACCGCGCGCCAACGCCGGCAAGTCTACGAAGCACGAGAGATCATCAATCTCTTCACCAGCCTCGAACGGCAACTCGCTTCGCCGACCGGTGATACGATCGTGGCGCGCCCGGCTCGGCGCGTTCCGGCAAACCCCGAGCGCCGCAAGCGCACGCGCTAGTGCGTCGAGCCTATGTCTGAATCACAATAATGTTGGTAAGCGTCCTGTCAACCCTGAGCTTATCGAAGAGCCCCTCTTTGTCATCCCGAGCGTAGTCGAGGGACCGCCGCAATGTGTCGCCTGAGCTTATCGAAGAGCCCCTCTTTGTCATCCCGAGCGTAGTGGGTGAACGCTATGCGTTCACCCGCGTAGTCGAGGGACGGCCGCAATGTGTCACCTTGAGCGTGTCGAAGGGTCGGTCTATGAGCAGCGTACGGGTATTGGTCGGCACGCGCAAAGGCGCGTTCATTCTCGATTCAGACGCCAAGCGCAACGCCTGGCGCGTGAGCGGCCCGCACTTCGCCGGCTGGGAGATTTACCACGTGAAGGGATCGCCGATCGATCCCAATCGACTCTACGCCTCGCAAAGCAGCAGTTGGTCGGGACAAGTGATGCAGCGCTCCGACGACGGCGGGGCGACCTGGGAGACGGTCGGCAATCAGTTCGCTTACGACGGCGTGCCGGGCACGCATCAGTGGTACGACGGCACGCCGCATCCGTGGGAGTTCGCGCGCGTGTGGCATCTCGAACCATCGCTGACCGATCGCGACACGGTCTACGCCGGCGTCGAAGATGCGGCACTCTTTCGCTCCACTGACGGCGGGCAGAACTGGAGTGAACTCTCCGGACTGCGCACGCATACCACGGGCTCATCCTGGCAACCCGGGGCAGGCGGCATGTGTTTGCACACGATTCTGCTCGATCCAAGCAACCCGCAGCGAATTTTCACCGCGATATCTGCCGCCGGCGCGTTTCGCAGCGACGACGCCGGCGTGACCTGGCGCCCGATCAACCGCGGCCTGCGATCCGCTCAAATTCCCGACCAAGACGCGGAGGTCGGCCACTGCGTGCATCGCATCGCGATGCATCCCTCCCGTCCCGACGTGCTCTTCATGCAGAAACACTGGGACGTGATGCGCAGCGACGACGCGGGCGACTCGTGGCATGAAGTCAGCGGCAATCTGCCGACCGATTTCGGCTTTGTGATCGATGTGCACGCGCACGAGCCCGAGACGATCTACGTCGTGCCGATCAAGAGCGACGCCGAGCACTTCCCAATCGATGGAAAACTTCAAGTCTACCGCAGCCGCACCGGCGGTAACGAGTGGGAGGCGCTCACCAAGGGCTTACCCCAGCGCGATTGCTACGTCGACGTGTATCGTGACGCCATGGCCGTCGATACGCTCGATGCATGCGGCATCTACTTCGGTACGACCGGAGGACAGGTGTATTGCTCGCCCGACGGCGGCGATTCGTGGAATACGATCGTCCATGACCTTCCCGCGGTGCTGTCGGTCGAAGTCCAAACGCTGCCGTGATCCGCGTGGTGCTGCCGGCACACCTCAAGTCGCTCGCGCGCGTCAACGACGAGGTGCAGTTCGACATCAACGGCACGGTCACAATGAGCGCGGTGGTTTCCGCCATCGAAGCGCGCTACCCGATGCTGCTCGGAACGATCCGCGATCGCACCACGCACAAACGCCGTCCGTACATTCGTTATTTCGCCTGCGAACGCGACCTCTCGCACGACTCACCCGACGCGCCACTCCCCGAACCGATCGCCAACGGCAGCGAACCGCTCCTGATCATCGGCGCCATGTCCGGCGGCTAACCCCTTGTCGAACGGGGTCACCAGCGTGATATGCTATCCGCAATGAGCGCACAGCCTCTCGAAATCCATATGGCCCGCCTCGAGGGCGCCTACGAGCAACTCAGTAAGCGCCTAGGCGATTTGAGTACGGCAGTCGATGCGCGCTTCGCGCAAGTCGATGCGCGCTTCGCGCAAGTCGATGCGCGCTTCGACGGGGTCGATAGGCGCTTCGACGGGGTCGATCGGAAGATCGACAATCTACAGTGGCGCATGACGTCACTCATCGTCGGTACGTGGATCACCACGATCCTCGCGATCATCCTAAGACACTAATCATTCTACATCGGCTCTTTGATGCCGACGCGGATCAGCCACCAGTTCATCGGATACGCCGTGATAAAGCCCACGAGCATTCCGATCTGCATCATGAACCAAAACGCCGGCGTGTTGGGCATCAGAGCGGGATGAAAGAACACGAAACTCATCAGCGCCATCCATCCGAAGAGCCCGATTTCAAATGCGGTGAGCGACAGCGTGTCGGCTTTAATGGCTGCCCACATGCCCGGCCAGAACGTCAGTCCGCGCATCGGCGCGATCGCGAAATACTGAAACACGATCCCGAATGCGTACGCGAGCGCATAATCGCCAACGTATTCCGCCAAAAGAACCGAACCGGCGACGCTCCAACCGGTGGCGAATATCAGCGACTCCGCAACGATGTCGCCGAGCGTGCAGCCGGCCCCGCAGTGTGAGACGTCAACCGCTACGCCCGCAGCGTAGGATTTTTCGGATGCGTTGGCCCAGGCGCGGTAGGCCCACACCGCCAGCGGACCGGCGTACAGCGCGGTAATCGGCCAGACCCAATTCATGATCGCCATGCGCTGCGGACGGCGCAGCACATCGAGCAGAACGTATGCGGCGCACGCGAACGCAATAATCAGCGAGGCGATCGCGAGCGCGTTGAGCCAGGGCGCTACCATGCGCCTATTTTACCCCAGCGGCCGAAGCGGCTCGGTGATCCGTGGATCGAGTGCGAGGACAATTTTGCCGCGCGCCTTACGACGTGCGAGCTCGGTATACGCCTCGCGCACCATGGCAAAAGGATAGATTGCGGTAAGCGGCATGACGATCTCGCCCCATGCGATCATATTCGCGACCGACGCGAGCGTGTCGCGCGACGTTGCCGCCGCCGACCCGTCCGTTCGCACGCCGTACTTTTGGGCGCCGGCGAAATCGATGATCGTGTTGATACGCTCCGGTTTCGTGCCGAGTGTGACGGCAAGTTCGACATAGCCGCCGCCGAAAAGGTCGATGAATGCATCTAGACCTTCGGGAGCCGCGACCTTCAAGCGCTGCGCCAGCCCGTCGCCGTACGCGACGTGTTCGACGCCGAGGGAATTGAGAAACTGCGCGTTGTCTTGACTCGCGATGCCGATGACACGAGCGCCGGCACGTCGCGCGAGTTGAACTGCGAGCGACCCGACGCCGCCGGCCGCTCCGCTGATCGCGACGACGTCGCCCGGCTTTAATGCAACCGCGCGCACGGCCGCTACCGCGGTTGACGCAACAACGTGGAGACTGCCGGCGCGGAACCAATCGAGCGCCGCCGGCTTGTGGATGAGTTGCGACGCGCTGACCGCAACGAACTCCGCCTGGGCCGAGCGTTGGTCGGACCAACCAAGAACAAAATCGCCCGGTGCAAAGTCCGTGACGCCTGATCCAACCGCGTCGACACGCCCCGAAAAATCGGCACCTTGCCCGAAAGGAAAGTTCATCGGGAACATATCCTTGAGCAATCCTTCGCGAATCGAAATCTCACCGGGGTTCGTCCCGGCGGCAATGACGTGTACGACGACCTCGCCCGCTTGCGGCGCGGGCTTCTGGACGTCGACGATTTTGAGTTGATCGAGGCCGCCGTACGCGGAAAGCTGCACAATTTTCGGCATAGTGACAGCAAGAACACCCTCAAGGAGAACTCCGTTTCAACATAGCCAAGTAGCCATTTCGTGTAACATGTATGTCAGGTTCGCATGATAGAAACGAACGGAGTCTCTCGCACATTCGGGGGTGTGAAATGCGACTTCGCCATATCGTCAGCCTTACTACAGCTATTCTCGGCGCGTTAATTGCGTCCGCAGGTACTGCAGGCACGACGAACGCACAGACGGCTCCTATCGCGTCACCCGCGACACCGTCACCGCAGGAGCCAATTCCGTGGGCAACCGTGTTCCTTAGTGGGGGCGACGGCGATCCTACTGAGGCGGCCCGCGCGCAGCAGCACGTTATTTTCGTGATGGGCACCGGTGACGCGGCAACGCGGGGCAGGTTGATTTTTTCTGTGATTCAGGGGCTGCGGCAGTACGCGCTCAAGAATGACGCGCAACGCTGGCTGATCCCCGAACCTGAATGGACGTTGAGTGATTTTGCGAAGACGTGTAACACACGGTGGCAGACAACGATGGGCGCGCTCGTCGTTAGCGTCGTCGCGATAGCAAACGGCGGCGAAGACAAGTTCATCTATAAGCGATCCACGACGCAGATTGCCGGCGGCGCATTGTATGCCCGCTGCAACCTCCCCGATCCGCTTCCACCTACGAGTACCCAAAAGCCCAAGCTCCCAAATCCGCCAACGGACCTCACGCAGACCGGCGCTCTCTCTAGCCCGACGTGCATGTGGCGAGAAATATTTCACAGCAAAGCGCCCGTGCAACGTGAAGAGCGAATCGTCTCTGGCGGGTGCTTACCGCCTGCGCCTTCCGCGACGGGCTCGCCGGAGTTCTCCTGGAACTCGGGGGTCGAATATGCGACCGACACTGTAAAGACGCCGACATTGCTTCCGCCGCTTGCGCTATTGCTGTCCGCGGCAGGCATATGGGAGACATTCGCCCCATCGAAGACAAACGGCACCGTGGTCACGGTGTCCGCGAGTCCCAACGCCGTTACGGGCGCTCAGACCACCGTCGCGACAACATCGCAGTCGGTGAGTAATCCGTCGACGCTGGGCGGCGTAGCCGTTCCACTGTACGGGAACGCGCTAACGTACACGAGCGGCGCCACATCGATACCTCTCTCCGACGAGCAGAACTGGAGAGCCGCAAACGGCATAGTCACCTTGCTGTTGCGCGATATGAACTGCACCCTGTCGCCGAAGCCGGCGCCGTCGCCCGAAGCAACGCCGGCACGTTTCCCTCTCCTGTTGTTGTCAAAGGGACCCGCAGCGCCCACCGCGCCGTTCTGCAAGCAATGAGCTGATCTATAAACCAAGAAGGCCCCCAAGTCGTGGAGGCCTTCTGCGATTCCCGTCGTGGGTCCGTCGCTTATGTTTGGGTTTCGTCGGAGAGCTGTGACTGCGCCCAATACGTCGCAGCCACGTTGCTAATCGACTGGGTCGTTGACGACGCCGTCGACGTTGGTATCGTAACGCCGAACGCATCTTCGTCGCTCGTCGAGCTCGACGAACTCGAGCCGCTCGACTGACCACCGTGATGATGGTGGCCGTGTCGTTCCGATTGTAACTGCGCAAGCTGCGATGGGGTAAGGACCGATTCGATTTCGCTCTTGAGTTGCGATGACGAAACGGTTCCGCTTTGCGCGTTCTGGAGGAACTGGTTGATCTGCGTTTGTTGCGCTTGCGTGAGGTTGAGGCTTGCCAGCGCTGCAGGTAACGTCGGTGTGGTTGATTGCGCCGTGTTCGGGATACTCGGAATATAGGCTGCTGAACCGATCCCCGAGGTTCCTGAAATATTCACTGAGGTCTCCTTTGTGCGCACGTCGCGCACTAGGTGCTTCGGCAGCAACGCTGTGAATAGCATAAGTATTTGCTGGGAACCGCGAAACCTGAGAACCTGAGCGTTCGGAGTCACGGGGTCCGCGGTCCGTGCGTTGCCCAAACATGCTTCGCATATGCGCGCTCCTGGCGGGCGCTTTGGCTCTTGCGGGGGTTGCCGGAAACGATACGATGGCCCCGCTTTCCCAGTATCTGATGAGTCCCCGCGTCGAAATCGCCCTCGCGCGCAGCGCGGCGCCGGCCTCGATTTCAACGAATGCGACGATCATGGTTCTCTCCGCGCGTGGCTACACCGTGGCCCAAAAAGGCGGGAACGGCTTTACGTGCATCGTCGAGCGGGGTTGGATGGTGCCGTTCGGCCGCGTGAATTTCTGGAGCGTGAAGATGCTCGCCCCGACCTGCTACAACGCAGCGGCGGCGCGTACCGTGCTTCTCTACACCTTCAAGCGGACGGAAATGGCGCTAGCGGGAGCAAGCAAATCGCAGATCCAGGACCGCATCGTTGCGGCGATCGACGCCAAGGCACTCCCCACACCGCAGCCCGGCTCGATGGCGTATATGATGTCGAAGTCGCAGTATTTGAACGATGACGCCAAAGCGTGGTATCCGCACGTAATGATTTACACGTCGATGGATGACAGCGCAAATTCCGGTGCGAGCTGGGGAGCCGACCGCCTGCGCTCGCCCGTCGTCTTCGACGCGCGGGACAAGATGCCCGAGCCCTGGTCGTGCTTCTTCATTCCCGTCTCGCACTGGTCCGACGGCTCGCCCGCGCCCCTGTATTCGGGCACGTGACGCCTGCCACTAGACGCTATAATTAGCGCGTGGTGGTGGGACCTGCTATAATGAGCGTATATGACCACCCTGGCCCTGGCGCCGTCCGCCATCGATTTCGCGCGGTCCCCCGCGAAGCTCAAGGCCCTTTCGCCCACCGCGATCCGCACGTTTAAGGATATCGCCACGCATTGGGCGCTCGCGCCGATCGAGCAGCGCATTCTGCTGGGCGTGCTTCCGCAGTCGACCTACACCAAGTACATGCGCGATCCTGACTCGGCGCTGCTCTCGTACGACACGCTGCAGCGTATCTCGATGCTGCTCGGCATCTTCAAGGCCATCAACATTCTTCTGCCCGACGCGCAGCTCGCCGACGCCTGGATCAGCGCACCCAACGCGCATCCGCTGTTCAAAGGAAAGAGCGCGAAAGAACTGCTGCTCGACGGTTCGTTCGAAAGTCTCTCGGCGGTGCGCGCGTATCTCGACACGCAGCGCGGATGGTAGCGCGCTTCCGTAAGAAGCATACCTTTCGGGTCATCGCGCATCGCCGCAACGAAGAACGCATCGCCGACCGTCTTCCCTCGGTCACCGATCGTGCCGCGCTGGATGAAATCGAAGCGATAACCAACCCGCGCCGGAAATTCCCCAGCAGCGACAGCAACGACATGGTCATCGCGTCATTCGTCTATTCCGGTGCGAGCCGCTTCACCGACGGCAGCTACGGTGTCTACTATGCGGCCTTCGAGCAGCGCACGGCGATCGCCGAATCGGCCTATCACACCGCGCGCTTTCTCGCCTACACCAACACGCGGCCGACGCTGGTCTACAAGCGCGTGCTCACCGCCAATATCAGGGGCGCGTATGACGACATCCGTGCGACCCCGCTGGACGACCCCATCTACGATCCCGATCCGGAAAAATACGCTGCGGCGCAAGCCTACGCGTTGCAGCTCTACGCGGCCGACGCCGTCGACGGCATCGTCTACACCAGCGTGCGCGCGGCGGACGGCACCTGCGTCGTCGCGTTTCGCCCGCGGCTGATCTCGGACTGCACTACCGCCGGCTTCCTTGCTTTTAGCTACGACGGCACGCGCATCGACGATATGTTCGCTATCGAATCCCTGACGATTTGACTAAAATATCCCCACTATGGAATTTACCGAGATCAAAGATACCGCTATTCGCCCTTCGCGCATTGGGCTTGGCACCTGGGCGATCGGAGGGTGGATGTGGGGCGGCGCCGACGACGAAGCGGCAATCGACACGATCCATCGGGCGCTCGACGCGGGCATTACCCTGGTCGATACGGCGCCGGCGTACGGGCAGGGTCACTCCGAAGAAGTCGTCGGCCGCGCGCTCAAAGGCCGGCGCGATAAGGCGATTATCGCCACCAAGGTTGGGCTGGAATGGGACGCGCAGGCCAACATGCATCGCAACGCGTCCGCTGCGCGCATCCAAAAAGAAATCACCGATTCGCTGCGGCGACTGCAGACCGACTACGTCGACATCTATCAGATCCACTGGCCCGATCCCTCAACGCCGATGGAAGAAACCGCCAAGGCGATGCAGGCGCTCTTCGACGCCGGAAACATCCGCGCGATCGGCGTAAGCAACTTTTCTCCCGCCCAGATGGATGAATTTCGTCGCTACGCGACGCTGCACACGCTGCAGCCGCCGTATAATCTTTTTGAGCGCGAGGCAGAGAAAGACGTGCTCCCGTACGGGGTATCGCATGGGCTGACGGCGCTGACCTACGGCGCGCTGTGCCGCGGGTTGCTCAGCGGTAAGATGCGCACCGGCACCGTGTTTAGCGGCGACGATCTGCGCCGTAGCGATCCGAAATTCCGGCAGCCGCGGTACGGCCAATACTTGCGCGCAGTCGACCGGCTCGACGCGCTCGCGCAGGCGAAATTCGGTAAGCGCGTGATTCATTTGGCGCTTCGCTGGGTGCTCGATCAACCCGGCGTCGGGAGCGCACTCTGGGGCGCGCGTCACCCCGACCAAGTGGATCCGATCTCCGCGGTATTCGATTTTTCGCTCGATGATGCAACGAAAGCGCAGATCGACAAAATCGTCGCCGAAGAGGTGACGTCGCCGGTCGGCCCCGAGTTCATGGCGCCGCCGCAGACGGTGGCTACATCATGACCTAAGTTCGAAACACAACTTTAACGCGCCGTCCATTGCTTCGACTCCATCGTCGTTGGGTAAAGTACCGATAATAAAGGTGGGACGAGGTGATCCGAGATGGCTCTGGTTAGAGCAGTCGCGCTGCTCCTTTTTCTAAACGCGCTTTCGACCACCCAAGGGTTGGCGCAAAGCAAACCCGTGTGGCAAACGCCGGCTGACACGATTGCGGTCCTGAGCACCAGCGGCAATGCCGGCTTCAGTTACGCGCTGCTGCGCGACGGCTCGATGCGAAACCACAATACCTACTGCGTTACGATTGGCGCGCACATCGGCAAGCTGCGGGTCGTCTCCATCGGACCTAAGGGTGTCGTGCTTTCGAATGGTCGCTTGTTGCCGACCACCCTCGTCGCAACCGGGCAGGCGATTAGCCCTCCCTAACCCAATCACCGCCAGATGGCGGCATTTTCAAAGGTTGCGCTCGTCGTTGCGTTGCTTTCCCTTGTACCGTTCCACGTCGCATCGGCCGCTACCGAGGAGCTCTTGTCGTATCGCACCTCGCCTGCGGCCGACGGCAGCGTGCGGCTTGAACTCGACTTTGACGGACCCGCGCCGGCCACGCAAGTTATTCACTCGGTCCGCGACGATGCAAAGGTGGTCCTCGTCGGCGTCCAACGCGGCCCCGATCTTCCGGCAACGATTGCGCCGGGCGGAACGATGAAGGGCGGCAGCATCTCTGCCTTCGCGCACATCGGCCTGCTCGTCGACCTGCAGTTGACCAAGGACGTTCGCCCGCACACGGAAAGTTTCGGCAATCGGGTCATCGTGCATATTCCCGCCGGCGCAAGCGATGAGGAAGCGCACGTCGTCGTCGCAACGCAAGCGCACGCTCAAGGTGTAACGATCATTCGCCTCTCCTACGCCGACGTCAGCGAAGTTGCGGGCTTGATCAAGGGCGGCGTCGTCGTTCCCTCGGTCGATCAGTTTACCGCGACGTCACCTTTTGCGCCGCCCACGCCACCCCCGAATAGCTCGTTCTCCAGCTCGTCCTCGCAAGGAGCGACCAACCAGACGCCGACGTACGTCACGATTCCGACCGGCTCGCTCATCCCCAAGGATACCGCGCAAGGAGTCTTCATCAACGACAACGTCTCCGTCGACCGGCGACTCAATGCCGTCATCCTGCGCGGTACACCCGAAGAGATCGCGCCGTACCAGCGGATGATCGCGTTGGTCGATACGCCGCGGCGCAGCGTGCTGCTCGAAACGCAAGTCGTCGAGTTGACTGAGACCGGAGCCTACGATTTGGGCATCAACTATTCGCCCAGCGGAACGCTTGCGACCGCGACGTTCAGTGCCGGCAATACGCTGCCGGTCGGAACGGCCGCCGGCGGCGTTACCGGCGCCACGACCCAACCGCTCGCCAGCGTTTCGCTCGGCGCGCAGTTGTTGGCCTTGCAGCAAAAAGGCCAAGCCAAGATTCTCGCGCAGCCGCGCATTCTCGCTGCCGACAATCGCATCGCTGCCATCCTCTCTGGCGAAGCGGTGCCGATCTTCAATAACGTGCTGGTTCCCTCAGGCGGTACGACGCTGATTCAGCAGCAGATTCAATACATCAATGTCGGCGTCTCCTTGGAGATTCTGCCGCGCATCTCTGCCGACGGCAACGTCACCGTCGACGTGTTCTCGGAAGTATCGAACATCGTGTCGTACATCGGCACCACCCCGCAAATCGCGGTGCGCCAAGAACTTACCACCGCTTCCGCCGGCGACGGCCAGTCGATCTTGATGGGCGGCTTGATGCAAGACCAGGAGATCAAAACGCTCAGCAAGATTCCGGGGATCGGCGATTTGCCGATCATCGGCCCGCTGTTCCAGCAGACCGTGAGTTCGAGTCAAAAGACGAACCTCTACCTCGTCATCACGCCGCACATACTGACAAAGACCTCCACCGCGGACCGTCCGCCCACAACACCACCCTAAATCCCGGGTCGAATGGCTGGCCAAGCTGGTTGATGGTCCTCCGAAGTGTGCATACTGTAAGAGGTGACCGAAACTACCAAGAATCGCGATCAAGCGCGATTGACCTTACTTGTACGCGCAGGCGACATTTTTCATCAATCGCTCGACGTAACCGCGACGCTTAACAACGTCGCGCGTCTTGCGGTCGAATCGTTCGCCGACCTGTGCCTGTTCGATCTCCTCGACGACCGCTCGGAACGACTTTTCGTCACTGCGGCAGCGCATCGCGATCCCTCGAAGGAAGATGCGCTCGCCGGCGTCTCGAGCTTACTCTACATCGAGGAGTTCGGCGTGCATCCCGTCGTCCAAGTCACGCAAACGGGAAATCCCTTCTTCCTCGCGCACATCGACGAGGCAACGCTCATTGGGCATGCCGCATCGCGTCAACACGAGCAATACATGCGCCGGCTCAACTATCGCTCGAAGATCGTCGTCCCGGTCGTGGCCCAGAATCGTATCTTCGGCGCGCTGACGTTCGTGCGCACGCAGGAAGACAATGAATTCGATCTCGGTGACCTCACGTTTGCAATCGAGCTTGGGCGGCGCGCCGGACTTGCCGTTGCAAACGCAAAGCAATTTCACCGCGAGCAATATGTTGCCGAGACGCTCCAGCGCTCGTTTCTGCCGCGGCGCTTTCCCTCGCGTCCGGGGATGGAGCTAAGCGCGCATTATCGTCCCGGCTTAACCGAAGCGGCCGTAGGCGGCGACTGGTACGACGCGTTCGAGAACGGTGCCGGCGAAATCGTCGTAACGATCGGCGACGTCACCGGCAAGGGCGTCGTGGCTGCGCGGCTGATGGTCCTCACGCGTCAAGCGATTCGCGTGGCCGCGCTCGATCACAGCGATCCACGCAAGCTCGCCGACGTCTGCAATCGCTTGTTGCTGGCCGAAGATGACGACCGTTTGGCCAGCGCGTTTATCGGCGTCATCGATCCTGGCACGGGCATGCTTCGCTACGTATCGGCCGGTCACGTCCCGCCTCTGCTGCGACTTCCCGACGGCGACGTGCAGCGTCTCAAGGAGCCTTCCGCGCCGCTTGGCGCGTTTTGGGATGTCGAGTTTGAACTGCATGAACTTCGGTGCCCGCCGCGCAGTATGCTGGTGCTCTATACCGACGGCCTTGTCGAAGCCTCGCGCGACGTGCTTGCGGGCGAAGCCATGCTGAAATCGGTTCTCTCGAGTGACGCCGTCCTCTACGCCTCGAATCCGGCTGAGTTCGTCGAGCGCGCGATCGCCGGCCAGACCCCGCGCGACGACATCGCCGTCATCGTCGTCAACTTCGCGCAGACCACGATGCGCTGGCAATTTGAAGCCGCCGATTCGCGTTCGGCGTACACCATGCGCGACGAATATTTTCGCAGCCTGCTCCGTTGGAGCGAAGCCGACGATGACCAACTCTCGGTGTGCGGGCTAATCTTTGCCGAACTCATCGGCAATGCCGTGCGGCACGCGGCGGGACCGCTAAGCGCGTCGCTCGAGGTTCGCGGCGATGCCATTGTGCTGCACGTGATCGACGAGGGCCCGGGATTCGACTTCGTGCCCGCGCTGCCTCGCAATCTCTGGGCCGAGTCCGGCCGCGGCCTTTACCTCATTCAAAGGCTTTCACGCGGTGTGCGCGCGGAACGGCTTCCCGGACGCGGAAGCCACGTCGCGGTGACCCTTCCGGTTGAGTGCGACCACCGCGAAATGCGGCCGCCGCATCTTTACACGCTTGCACATGGCTAGCACCGGCAGCAATACCTACCGCTGCCATTTTTAAGGCACAAACGCGGCTCGCTCGTCTGCTCCCTTTGGCCTAGCCGATGATTACTTTGGCCCAACTGGTAAGATCGAGACGTTTTGCCGCGAATAGAGCGTGTATGACTAGCATCGAAGCTTCGCTCAGCCCGGCAGAACGTGGCGTCTTGCAGAAACTTTTGGACGGACTTCGCAATCAAGATATTGCGGAGCGGTTACGGCTTTCCGACAAGACCGTGAAGAATCATATCTCGCACATCTTACGCAAAACCGGAACCACGTCGCGCCTCGAGTTGACGATCAAAGTCTATAAGCAGCGCGAACGCGCGCTGCGCCGCCGCCTCACGGCTGCCTGACAGGGGAGCGACCGCCGCCCTGACGGAACTAGGCTACATGCGCTTAAGTGTAGCCTGGCTTCTTTTTGCCTTTGGCGTCGTCATTGCCGGTTGCGGCGGCGGCGGCGGCGGCGCGTCGAGCTTGGTTCCCTCGAGCGGAGGGAATGCCGCCGGCGGCAACGCGCCCTCGAGTGCGAAGACGACGCGCGCCAACATCGCGCTGTACGTACCGCCCGCGAACAAACAGGCCGCATCGCGCAAGCCCTTCTACATCTCCTCGAATACGCAGTCGTTTGGCGTGGTCGTCCTTCCCTATACTTCGCCGGTTCCGTCGCCGCTGCCGACGACGAATATCCAGATTTTTCCGATCGCCACGCCAAGCCCATGCGCCGTTGCTAGCGGCGGCGGGGAGACCTGCAATTTTACGGTTACCGCACCCATCGGCACCGATCTTTTCGTCGTCGCTGCATTTGCGACGGCAGCGCCGAGCGGGAACACGACACCCCTTTCAGCTTTCGTCTCGGGTCCGGTAACCGTGAGCTTGAGCCCTGCGCCCGGCGCAACGCCGCTAAGCTTTACGTTGAACGGCGTCGTCTACAGCGTCGCGGTAACGGTTGCCAGCCCCGATCCCGGAAATACGCCGAACACGCAAGTCTTCACGGTTGGGGTGCCGACGTCGGCACCGGTTGCAGTCACCGCGTATGACACGAGCGGCAATCTCGTGATGAGTGACCCGACGACGACGTATTATAATCCGATCGTCATCGAGGCCTCACCGGCAGGCGCAGGCCTCACGCTCTCGCTCGCCGGTTCGTCATCGTGCGGCAGTAGCGCGTCGGGCGCAACGGCAACGCTCAATTGCGCGAGCGACCTGGGCAACGTGCAGGTCGCGTACGACGGCACGCCGCGTCCCGACGCGAACGATCACCAAATCGACAACTATACGGTGTTTTCGACGACCGCGCCGAATCCGTCGCCATCACCCGCGAATTACGTGCTCGCCAGCAACATTCTTTCGTGGCAACTCACGAGCAACGCCTATGTCGGGAGCAACGCGTTCTTGCGGCGGATGAGCAACGGCCAGTTCTTCTATCTCGCTTATTTGGAATCGCCGGTGAACGGCTGGATCAGCGGAACCTTCGCTCCGGGAACCGAGACGGCCGGCGCCCAGAACACGCTGACCGACGGTAATCTGTTCGACGACGTCGCTCTCGCATCCGACGGAAGCTACTGGGTGGCTGATTCATCCGGCACACTCGAATGCTTTGCGTCGATCACCGCAACAACGCCGACGCTTACCAGCGTCACCGCGAACGAGTCGTATGACGGTTATGCGCTCGACATCACCTCGATCGGCATCGATAGCAGCGGCAACATCTGGTACACCGGTTGGGACTCCAACTATCAGGGCGGCGGCCCGCCCGCGCCTCCGGACTTCGCTGGTTTCTTCAATTCCTCAGGCTGTGCGAACCCGGGCACGCCGGTTGCGCAGTTCACCCTCACCAACGCCTACGGCGACTACAATCCGCAGCTCGCGGTGAATCCAGCCGGCGGCGTCGCGGTGATCACGGGATCCGATTATCTCCTTAGCGGGCCTAACTATAATGGCGTATGGGAGATGAATACGGGCAGCGCGTCGCCGATTTCGGGAATATCGACGCTCAATCACGGCGCGGTCGGCGCGGCCATCGCGGCCGATAGCGCCGGAAATGTCTACGCCGCTTTCAAGCAGGGCTCGAACCCCAGCGACCTTGAGGAGCTGCCTTCCGGCGCAGGCGCGCTCGATGCATTCTTGACGCTTCCGCCCCAAAGCGGAAGCCTCCCAAGCCCGCAGCCGTCAGGACTCTCGGCGTTCTCGCCGAGCGGCGGTGCCGCAGACCGGTCGGAGTATACCGACGTCGACTACGAAGCGCTCGGACTCATCGAATCCGTTCCGGCGTCACCAATGCCGATACTCGTCGCACTACCTAACTCCGCCTACGTCTTAGATGCGGCGTACACGTCGAAGGGCGGCGAGTACGTGCTCGATATGGACGCGTCCGAAAATCTGAACATCGTTCGCGTGATCCCGACGAAGACGTGGTCGGTGCCGAACGTGTCGCTGAATTCGGCATGCGGCTCGACGGCGTTGCTCACCATTCTCGAACGCGGTGACTCCGGACCGTTTGCCATCACGATCCCGGCGGCGAGCAGTGTAACTGCAACGCAACTGCCCGGCGCCGATCACGACTTCTGGCTCTCGGTCCCCAACGCGAGCACCTCGTTCACGGCACAGGTCGTCGACGCACATGGGCGCACCGAAACGTTCAATGTCACTTCGGCGCCAAGCTACGTGACGTGCGGGCTGGCACGACGCAGGCTTAAGGCACCCCACCGATAGGGTATAGTATAGAGGCTATGAGACCATATCTTCTCGCGCTTGCGCTCTTTGCCGCCGTCGCGCCGGCGGTTGCCTCCTCGCAAGACCTTGCCGCCAACGCGCCGCAACGTCAGGCCATCCAGGAGCTGGAATATCTGCTCAACCAGCCCGGTGTCCCCGCCGCGCGCGCCGCGCAGCTCCAAGCCCAAGTGGCGCAGCTCGAGACGCAGGCCAACGGCAGCGACCTCCCGCAGCTCCCCGTCCCCGTCTATGGCACGTGCGACGCCAACAACGCACTCATCGCGTATCTTCAAGGTCAGCTCGCGACAAGCAACCTCGATTACCAGCAACGCGTGATCGACAACCGCGCCATCTACGATTTGGGTGTAAACCTCAAACAACGCGGCTGCTAGCAGGTACGGACATGAAAATACGGCTTGGCGCGGTCTGGCATTTCAGCCTTGCCGTCAGAGACCCGGAGAAGAGCGCGCAATTCTGGACCCAGAACTTCGATCTGCAGGAAATGTTCCGCTCGCATGAGGTCGTCGCCCTAACGAACGACGCGCTTATCATCGGATTCTACGAGGGCACACCACATCCGGACGCGATCGACCACTTGTCGTTTCACCTCGACAGTATGCGCGCGCTGCGCGAAGCGCTCGAGACGCTGAAGCAAAACGGCGTAGAAGTGGAAGATCCGGGTGACGAGATCGGCCCCACATCGCCGGGCTCGCCGCATATGGGGCTGTGGTTTCACGATCCAGACGGGTATCGCTGGGAACTCTCGGTTCAGAATGGTGCCCGCGACGGTTAATGCATAGGGCGCGCGAACGCGGCTGCTAATCCTTTGTCATCCCGAGCGTAGTCGAGGGACGAACTAATCTATCACCTTGAGGAGGAGCAGCCATGGTGAAGACGATGGTGAAATCCGCTGCTATATCCGCGATCCCGATGGTTACCTCATCGAAGTCGGCCAAACAACCGGCTAGTGTCATCCCGAGCGTAGGCGCGTAGCGCCGTAGTCGAGGGAGCGCAAGCGGAGACGTCAAAGTCTCTATAATGGTTAAGTATTTATTTGCCGCCTTTCTTGCGTTTTTTGCCGTGGTGGGGCTCTGCGCCGTTGCCGATGCTCGCCAAGCGGGCATCAACTTCAGGAATGCATCGACAAACTGTGCCTGGATCACTATTTATGGAAGAGCAAGCGCCATTGGGCCCTGGTCGATCGTCAGCGGCGACCGTCCAAGGAACGTAAAGCCCGGAGAATACTTCCCGTTCAGATTCACCGCACGGCCCGAAATCAAAGTTCGCGCGGAAGTCTACAAATCGGGTTGCAATCACCCGCTCGCGGCCGATTTCGAGCGGAGCTTTGGTAACGTCGGCGGTATGGGCGTCTTGCTAAAAAACAACGGCAACGGCTTCACCCTCGTTCCGGGTTACTAAACGGAACGTCGCGTAGGCGCGCACTCCTCACCGAAGTCGGCCAAACGACCGGCTAGGATCCTGTCATGCCGAGCGCGGCGAGATAGGCGTTCTGCGCCTGCCGCGCGCAATCGTTGATCGACTCGACGATTGCGTCGTTCGGCACCGTCGTTCGGAGCGGTCGTTGCCCCTTTGGCAGATTTGCCAAACGCGCGATCGCGCGGGCAACATCTGCAGGATCGCGGCCTTGCGCTGCTGCGGCGAGACCGCTGGACAATTTCTTTGCTACCTGCAGTGCCTCTGGGCCGTAGGCCGCCCCGCGCGCGAGATCATCGGGCCGCGTGCTCTTGGAACCGATTTCCGTGGGAAACGCGCCGGGCTGCACGATCGCGACATCGATCCCCAGCGGAGCGAGTTCGAGCGCACTCGATTCGGCGAGCGCCTCGAGCGCCCACTTCGATGAAGCGTAGACGCCGCCGAACGGAGTCGTGATGCGACCAACCACCGATGAGATGTAGACGATCAATCCCGCGCCGCGCTCGCGCATCGCCGGCAAAAACGCGCGGTTGACCCGCAGGGGTCCAAAGACGTTGATCGCATATTGCTGCTCCACGAGCGCAGGCGTATACGCTTCGAGCAGGCCAAAGTACGCGGCGCCCGCGTTGTTGACGAGCAGATCCGGCGTTGCGATTGCAACGATCGCTCTCGCCGCAGCGTCGACCGAGGCGTCACTGGTCACGTCGAGCTCGACGACCTTTGCCCCAAGCGCGCGAAGCGTTTTTGCAGCCTCGGCATTGGCGGCGGCCGCGTTGCGCATGGTCGCAAAGACGCGCCAGCCCTCGCCCAGGAGCAACTCCGCCGTCACGCGGCCAAAGCCGGAGTTGGAACCGGTGATGACCGCCGTGCGCTGCGCTGACATCATCTAGTTATACCATCAGAATACGCGCCCCGCATCACGTATCTAGGTGATGTAGGTTGTCTCCATTCGTGGGACGGTAGACACCATGAGAGTCCTCCTGATTACTGCGATTACACTGCTCGCCATGACCTCGGCTGCGCTCGCGGTCACCGAAAACAGTCCCGCCCCAGTCCAAATTACGGCCTGTGTCGTAATGCTGGCCGGAAATGCGGATGCCGTTGGTGCACCCGGTGTGAGCCTGACCAACGGTGTGACCACAACGCTGGTGAATAACAGCGGCAAGGTCATCAAGGGGTTGACGGTTGCGGGCGACTACCACGGCCGCCATGAATCCGCCAGCGCAAGCTTCACGTTCAATCCCGGAACCACGGTGCAGATCACGCGCCACTTTACGCAATCGGCGTACGTTGACCCCGACGCGAAGTGCCGCGTGACGCACGTGGACTTCGCCGACGGAACCTCGTGGAGCGCGCCCAGCCAATAGCGCACCTGATGCGCTATAACACCGCCGCGACGCGAGCGGCCTGCATCATTCTCGGTTCGCTCTTGGCGGCGTTTATCGACCGATCGACGGCTACCGCGACGGGTGCCGTCCTGCCCTGGGCCCAAGGCGACCTTGCAATTTCGGGCGATGACGCGCCGCTCGTCGCCGTTGCGTACAATGCCGCGTACTATAGCGGCATATTGCTTGGTCCGTTTCTTGTAATGCGCGCGGGGCGGATTCGCTATCTGGCCCTCTGCCTTGTGACCTACGCCGTTGCGGCGTTGTGCTGTGGCCTCAGTCAATCGTTCTGGGAACTGGTCGTGTTTCGGATCGTTCTTGGCGCTGCAGGCGGTGGATTTTTTCTCGGCGGCCTCCTGACAAGTTTCGCCAACCTCCCGCCGCGCGTAACGCCGCTCTTTATCCTCGGCTATGCTGCGGTGTCACAATGCGCAAGCGCGGTGGCGCCGCTTTTGGCCGGGTCGGTCGTCAACGATGAGTCCTGGCGCATCCTCTACCTGGTGCTAGGGCTTGGCGCTGCAGCGGCCGCAGCACTGGTGACCGTTCCCGCATCGGAGAGCGGCCTCGATAAAGACCTGCGCAAGCAGAACGCGCAGACGTCGACGGACTTCGTCGGCCTCAGTCTCCTGGTTGTTCTTATTTCCGCCTACGCCTACACGATGGGATACGGCGAGCAGCGCGATTGGCTCAACGCGGACGACGTCGCGTTCGCGATAGGACTGCTTGCAATCGTCGCGATCGCGCTTCTTGCTTGGGAACGATTCGGCGCGCGCGATCCGATTGTTCCGCTCGCGATCTTCGGCGAACGCGACGTTCGGCTCGGCGTAATCCTCGGCCTCGCCGCCGGATTTCCGCTTTACGGCACCTCGGTACTACTGCAATACCTCGAAGGCACGCTGAACTTTCCGCTCCACCTCGCCGGCGGCGTCATCGCGATACGCGCGATCTCGCTGTTAGTCTCCGCGCCGGTAGGAAGCGCGCTTGTGGCACGTGGTGTGGACTCGCGCGTGGTCATGGCGGCAGGGTTCGTCATGAGCGCGGTCGCCTTTGCATGGGAGTCGTCGGGTATCACCAGCGGCGCGGAGTTCGCGAGCTTCATTGGGCCCGAAATTCTGGTTGGACTCGGTTTTGGCCTCACCTACGCCCCACTGTTGCTCACCGTTGTTAGCAACGTACGCGCGGTATATATCCCATTTGCTATCGCGCTCATGAACTTCGTATTTGTCTTGCCTGGATCGTTTGCCAATGCTGCGCTCGGCACGCTCTTCGATCATCGCCTTTCGAGCCACTTAGCGGATCTCGCTTCATCCGCGAGTCTCGCCCGTCCGGTTATTCGCGAAGCGATGCGGCAGGATCCGTCGGCAACGCTGCGCCTCCTCGCCGAGCTCGTCTACCAGCAGTCGGCCGTCATGGCATTCGTCGACGTCGCGCTCGGGTGCGCGGCGGTTGCCGCCATCGCCCTTCCGTTCACGCTCATCCTCCGCCCGGCAAGGTCCGAGATCGCGCAAACGACGCCATGATTTCAGGACGGCTCGAACTTGATGAAGACCAGCGTGCGTTGTGCGGGCGCATACGAGCTTGTATTGAACGAGCAACGGCAGCGGATCCATGGCTTGCGGCTGACGCCCAGGCGGCGATGCTCGAGCTGTCCGAGGCTCTCGTGTCGGGGCCCAGCGACCTTGACCTCGTGCATTGGAGGCGATTCTTTAGCGTGGTAGTGGCGATCGCTCGAAGGCTCGACACGATGCCGATCACGCTCGCGCAGCAACTCGCAGTGGTTCATCTCGCGCGCCTTATCGATGAGAATCGCGATCTCATTGACGCATAAGCTGACTACTTCGCTGCGCTGACATCGGCCGCGGTCACGGGACCGCCATGGTTTCCCCAGGACGTCCGGATGTAGGTGATGACCGCTGCCACTTGCGCAGCCGTCAACGCCTGTTTCCAACCAGGCATCGTACCTTCGTATGCGGCGCCGTTCACGGTGATTTTTGCGTTGAGTCCGTTGTTGACGATCTCGATGACCTTGTTCGCCGGGCCCGTCACGTCCGGATTATTCGCCAGCGGCGGGAAGACGCCGGGCGTCCCTGTGCCCGCGGCGCCGTGACACGCAGAGCAATTCGCCGTGTAGACGGTCTCGCCGACCGCCGTGCTTGCGACAGCGGTTTCCTTCGCCGTGCGTTCGCCGGCGTATCCGCGAAGCAACGCGATCTCGCTCGCGCTCTTTCCCTCTGGAATCGACACCAGGTAGCCATAAATCTTCGCCGCGTCCTGATCGGAAACGATCAACGCGCTGTACGCCGGCATTGCGTCTCTCGGCGTACGCAATTGTGTTAGGAACGCGCTATAGGGCTTCGGATGAGGCGCCAGCATCGGTCCCCAGCCGCCGCTCCCGCGCCGCCCGCTCCCTTGCCCGACCGTGCCGTGACACTCATAACAGCCGACGCGCATGAAGAGCGCTTTCCCGACCTTTGCATTGCCGGCGGGCGCGCTGCTTTGGCCGAACACAGCGCCCGTCCCCGCGAGTAGAGCGAACCCGAGTGCCGTGGCAAGTCCGATCGAACGTCGTGTGTCCATGGTTAGCGGCCTTGCGAAACGACATCGATCAGCGCGGGTTCACCGCGCTTTACGACGGTTAGCGCCCGAGCTATTGCCGGGCCGAGGTCCGCAGGCGAGCTGATTGGACCTTGTCCGTAGATGCCAAGGCCACTTGCGATCTTCGCGTAGTCGATGTCCGGTCGCGTGAGCGTCGTACCGATCCCAGCGCGCTCGGGATGCCGATTGCGGCGCGCGGTCTCGACCTGAATGGCCATTTCTTCTTGGTGATAGGCGCGGTTGTTATGAATGAGCGTCAAGAGCGGCAGCTTATGGTGCGCAGCCGACCAATGCGAGCCCGGAAGCATCATGAAGTCGCCATCTCCCTGAATGCTCACGCACACGATCCCGTCATTGCGATGCGCAAGCGCTGCTCCGACCGATGCAGGGCCGTTGTACCCAATTCCAATTGCGCCGGAACCACCAATGTATTGGTGATGCTTCGTGAAGTCCCATAAACGTTGTTGCCAGTTGCTTTGAAAGGCCGACCACGAGACCAGGGCCCAATCGATATCTTGTATTTGGTTCCAGAGCTCCATGACCAAGCGCGGAACGCTGATGGGACTCGCGTCCCAGCCTACCGCCGCGGCGTTGGCGTCGGCTGCACGCCGGGCGGCGAAGGCATTCTTTAGCTTGTCCGCGCGATCCGCGTTCTGGTTACGACGCGATTGTGACATCGCTCGCTGCACCGCCTCAATCAGACCCGGGAGCGTCGCCTCCGAATCGCCGGCAACGGGCAGATCCGCCTGATAGAAGCGCTGCTTGACCTGATAGTTTCCTTCGGGAACGTTGAGTTCGGCGTCGATCGAGATGACTTTGACGCCGCCGGCAATGCGGTACCTCGTTTCGTGAATCACCCCATCCGATACGGATCCGACGACCGAGAAAAGATCTCCGACATCGAGCGCGAGCAACACATCGGCCTGCGTCACCACGAACGCGGGCGACCACAGATGATGATTGCTCGGAAAGTTCATGCGCCCGAGCAAATCGACAACCGGCGCTTGGAGCGTCTCGGCTAATGTTACCAGCAGTTCGACCCCTGCCGGTGTGCGCGCTGCGCGGTCTACCACGATGACGGGATACTTTGCGTCAACCAGCAGCGTCGCAATTTCCGCAACGGCGTTTGCATCCGCCGCCGGCGGTCGAACGGCAACGAACGGTTTCATCGTGGGCATACCGCTCGTCGTCATGTCTTGCAAATCTTGATCGAGGACGAGCGCGACCGGCCCCATCGGCGGCGTCGTTGCCAACCCGTGCGCCCGCCCAAGTGCTTCGGCAAAATCTTCCAGCGAGCCAGGTTGCTCGTCGTATTTGAGGTACCCGCGCAGCATTGCGAGGCCATCGGTTGCGTTGTGGTACCAGTCTGGTGGTGAAATGCGATGGGTGGCGTCCGCGTAGTTTCCGGTCAGCAGCAACATCGGAACACGATCGGCGTAGGCATTATAGACGCCCATGGAAGCGTGTTGAACGCCGACGACACCGTGCACCGCAAACGCCATTGGTTTGCCCGAGGCCTTTGCATAGCCGTGCGCGACTGCGGCTGAAATCTCTTCGTGCGTCACCGTCAGCCACTCGGGCTTCCCGTCGGTTGGATAGTTGAGGACCGATTCCTGAAAGCCGCTAAACGTCGTCCCGGGGATCGCCGCGACATACTCGTAACCCAGTGCCTTCAAGCACGCAACCATGAAGTCCGAACCCGGATTCGTCACGTGGTAAACCGGATCGTATGCCTCTGCTTGAGCGATCTCGATTCCGGCGAATTCCGTCAGCGCTGACGGCGCCAGCTTTGCCGGCGCAGATGGCGGCACAGACGCCTGCGCCGTGGCCGCCGACACGCCGGCGGTCGCAGCCGCCGCAACGGCTGCAGTTGCAGAAAGGAACGCGCGACGATCGACGCCGTTTGCTTTCTTCACGCGAGAACGGACGCGGCTTTGGCTGCTGACTCGATCAGTGTTGTCACCTCGTCGGGATGCGAGACCATTGCGACATGACTCGACGGGACCTCGACGATCGTCGCATTCATGCGCTTGGCCATCGCGCGCTCAGCGTCGGGTGGAATCGCCTGGTCCTTTGCGGCGACGAGATACCACGACGGAAAGGTCTTCCAGGCCGGTTCGCCCATCGCGGTACCGAACGCCGCCGCAGCCAACGGCTGCTGTGTCGCGTACATCACGTTGGCCCGCGCTGGATCGACGTCAAACGCAAAGTGCTTGACATAGTCGTCCTGCGGAATCCAGGCCATGCCTTGTTTATCGATCGCTAGGTGCGCGATTGCCGGCATCGGCGGGCCGGGTGCCGCTCCCAGCGACTCACCTTGGTCGATGCCGAAGGCGGCGATGTAGACCAGACCGCACACGTTTGGTGCATCCTTACCGAGCGCTGTCATGATCTGGCCACCATACGAATGGCCGGCGACGATCGTCGGGCCGTTCTGCAGCGCGAGCACTTCACGCAGTCGGGCAACGTCGTCGCTCAGCGCGGTCAGCGGAAATTGCGGCGCGGTGACGTTGTATCCGGCCGCTTGCAGGCGTTCGATGACGGCGCTCCAACTGGAACCGTCGGCCCACGCTCCGTGGACGAGGACGATGTTAACGGACATTGCACGTTCCTTTCGTCAATAGGACGATTGTGGCGCTGCCGGGAAGCGATAGCGTCACCCAATTAGGTGAGGCATATGAACGTAAAGCTCGGCTCCGTTGCGCACTTTTCGCTGCCTGTACGCGAACCGGTCGCAAGCGCGAAATGGTGGATGACCAACTTCGATCTCGCCGAAGTCCGTGCGTCCGCCGACCGCGTGCTGCTGCGAAATGACAACTTCATGCTGGTCCTGTTTCGCGGCGAGCCGCGTCGTGACGCCGGAGAGCACATGGCTTTCAACGTCGCCGACGTCGATGCGCTTACCGAAGCCGGCATCGCACTGCTGGCAAAGGGCGTCGAACTCGAAGACGGCGAGAATGCGATCGGGCCGGTGGTGCCGGGATCAAGTAGTCTTGGTTTGTGGTTTCGAGATCCCGACGGCTACCGGTGGGAGCTCTACGTCCGTTAGTTCGGCAAGACGCGCATCTTCATATCTGCGGTTCGCCCTGGGACTGCAACGAATATCAGCCTGGCGACCGCGCCGTTTGGACAATGGCGTACGCCCGCTAACCAGGGGATCGATTTCGCTGCCATAACATGATGGGGCATGAAGGCCCAGGTCCCTGACCTCAGGTCCACACCGCAGCTTCTCGGGCGATTACTCGAACTCGAACAAGCGCGCGACGTGCTCGAAGAGACGGCACGAACCGGCCAAGCCTCAGCGATTCTCATATCCGGTTCGCCGGGAATCGGCAAGAGCGCCGTGCTCGACCGCATCATTCAAGACGCGCACGAGTCGGGCTACGCTGTCGGGCGCAGCAAGGCCGACGAGGCCGATCAGATCGCACCGATGGCGTTGTTGTTGCTCGCGTTGCGCTACGGCACAAATCCGCTCGTGTCTCGGCAGGCCTTCAGCAATCTCGCGCCGTTGCGCGATCAACCGCTCTGGCTCATCGACGAGCTGATCGCCATTCTCGAAGAGCGCTCCATGCAAACGCCGATCCTCATCGCACTCGATGACATCCAATGGGCCGATCGGCTGACACGCTCGTGCCTGCGATTGATGCCCGCGCGCCTTGCCGGCTCACCCATCGTGTGGGCACTGTCGGTGCGCGTCGGCGACCGATCGTTGGTGGAAGTTCGCGAAACGCTCGCGCGCGATCTCATGCGCGTCGAGGAGCTAGCGTTGGCACCGCTCGATGAGCAAACGATTGAAGAGATCGCAAACGTCTATCTTGGCGAACCGCCGGATGCTCGGACGCGAGACCTCTTGAGGAATGCAGGCGGTAATCCGTTCCTTGCGGTGCAGTTGTTGTACGGCCCTCAGCGCCTTCGCGAGAGCGTCCAGCAGCGCGTTGAAGCCTTGGGACAAGCCGCTGTCGCTCTGGTTCGGTTCGCGGCCGTGTTGGGTCGTCCGTTTACGTTCACGGATGCCGCGGCGATCCTCGAGGACGCTTCTTCTCACACAATACTCGCTTCGCTCGAAGCAACGGTGCGAGCTGACATTTTCGTTGAGGACGCGACAACGGTCGCATTCAAACACGATTTGCTTCGCCAGGCAATCTACGAAGAGACCCCTCCCTCGCAGCGTCTGGCGCTGCACCGCGCGATCGCGGCGCATCTTTTGGAAACAGCCGGCCCCATCGACGCGACCTCGCACGTCCTCGCAAGCGCCAGCGTCGCCGACCGCGGTGCGGCCGACGTCGTGGCGCGCGCGGCGACAGCGGTGCTTTCGGCGACGCCCGCGGTCGCCGCCGAACTCGTGATAAAGGCGTTCGCCTTGATTCTTCCCTCCGACCCGAATTGGCTCGACGTCGGTCTCACGGCACTTTCGATTCTCGTCAAGGCGCGGCGCCCACGCGAAGCCGTCGCATTGGCCGATCAACTGCTTGCCGCAGAACCAGGCAACACCGTGCACGCGGAAATCCAGAGTTACGCGGCACGCGCGCTGTGGGAGATGGGTTACGCCCGGCAAATCGTCGCGCGAGCCGACGAGGCGCTTGCACTCGGCGGCCTGTCTGGTTCGTCGCGAGCAGAGTTGCTTGCTCACCGCGCGATCGGGTTAGGGCGCACCGGAAGCTACGAAATGGCGATTGCCGCGGGGCAGGAAGCGCTTGAAGAAAGTCGCCGCGAGAATAACGCCGATGCGACAACGCTTGCGCTGCGCGCCTTGACCGACGCCTCGACCAGCGACGGACGCTACGTCGATGCCTTGCAGTACGTTCGCGAGATCGATTCCGCCGAGGATACAATTGGCACGATCTGCCAAGAAGTCATGCTGTTGCAGCAGCTCGACCGATACGATGAGGGACGAGCCCTGCTCGCGCGCGGCTACGCGCTCGCCGAAGGAAGCGCCCCGGTCTCGGACCTTGTGCTCGCTCAGCTCTGGCTCGAGTACACGACGGCAAACTTTCAGGACGCTGAAGCCTTAGCGCTCACGCTGGTTCGCGAGTGCGACGAGGTTCACGAGAAGACGTACGAAGTCGAAGGACGCCTGTTGCTTGCGCGAGTCGCTCAAGCGCGCGGTGACTACGTGGCCTCGCATCGCCACCTCGAGCTTGCCGCTGAAGACGACAACAATGCGACCTCCGATGATACGCGCCGGATGCTGCGACTCGTCGCGAACGCGTGGTTGTGCGAAGCGGAAGACGACGTCGTCGGGGCGCTCGCGTGCGTGCGTGAAGTCGTGCACTCCGAACGCGGTGTGCGTCATCGGTGGCGCTGGCAGAGCGGCTGGCTGGCGCTCGCGGCGCGTTGCGCGGCGCTCGGCGGCGACGCCGAACTTGGGCGCGAACTCGCCGCTTCGGCGACCGCGCTTGGCGAGCGGAATCCGAATGTTGCGTCGATCGTCGGAATCGGGCACTACGCTCGCGGACTTGCTACGGCGGATCTCGCCGCGCTCGAACGCGCGATGGAAACGTTTCAATCAAGCCCCCGCCCCACGATGCTCGCCGATGCGCAAGCAGACTACGGGCGCGAGCTGTTGCGACGGGGCCAACGTCGCCTTGGCGTCGCCGCGCTCAAAGAGGCCCTGCAGCGATTCGAGTCGGTTGGCGCCTTCAGCGATGCCGAACGCGCGCAACGCTCGCTGCTCGCGGCCGGCGTCCGGATGCACAAGCCACCGGCCCCGAGGGCCGTCGAGGGCTGGGCATCGCTGACGAAGACGGAGCGGCGCGTAGCGCGTCTCATCGCTGACGGGCACACGAACCGCTCGGCCGCCAAGGAGTTGGCCCTCTCGCCCAACACCGTTGCGACCCACTTACGCAGCGTCTTCGGGAAGCTCGCGGTGAACTCGCGCGTTCAGCTTGCGCGCGCGATGATGAACCTCACCTAAATAGGTGAGTCGCCGTGCGCCACGCGGTGATAGCGTAGCGCCATGATGCCCGGAAAGTTCTGGGAGGACATCGTCCGGAACAGCACGCCCGAACAGTTCGCTGCTGCCTTCACGCCGACGGCAACGCTCGAGACCGCTGTAACCAACATGCCGATCGAAGGCGCCGCTGCGATCCGGGTTTTCATGCTCGCTGCAGCGGCCGTATATGAGCGTCTCGCCTTTTCCAGCGAGACGCGCGGCGAGGGGGTCATCTACCTCGAGTGGGACGGTGTTGCGTTCGGCGAGCCGGTTGCCGGCATCACGGCATTTCATCACAATGCGGCCGGTGAGTTCGAGGCTATCCTCCTCCAACACCGCCGGCTATGCACGATCGTGCGTTTCGCCCGCGAGCTCGCAAAAAAGCTGGACGGTCAATTCCCCACCGATCTCTTCGCACTCGAGTAAAAGGAACATAACCATGCCTATGATCGACGTCACCGCCGCCGCGGGAACATTCACAAAGAAACACGATCTCGCGCAAGCCTTGGCCGAATGCATGATGCGCTGGGAAAAAGTTCCGCCGATTGCATTGTTCAAAGACAACACCGCCGCATTCATTCACGATCTGCCGCCCGATGCGCTATCGAACGCAGCCGGCGCTTCGAACTACGTCCGCGTCAACGTGCTTACTCCAACCGGCGTGCTCGATCGCGATAAAAAGCTCGGCGTGGTCAAAGAGATGACCGATATCGTCGCCGCGGCGGCCGGCGACCCGACGCTCGTGGAACGCACGTGGGTACTCATCTCCGAAGCACCGGACGGCGGCTGGGGGATCGACGGCCACGCTTACACGAACGCCGAGATCGGCGAGCGTGCCCGCAAAGACCTCGGGAAATAGTTTGTCATGCCGAGCGCGCAGCGCTTTGTCATGCCGAGCGCGCAGCGCTTTGTCATCCCGAGCGTAGCGAACGAAGTGCGCGCAGTCGAGGGATTGCGGGCGGATGGCCTACAACGCAAGATTCAGTTGCGACCACAAGACGTCTTTATCAATCTGGTCCGCAATACGCGTCACGCTGAACAGATAAACTGCGCGGCGCGCTCGACAACTGCGGGATCCTTGAGGATGCGCATGTGCCCCAAGACCGTCGACGGTGAGAAACTCGCTCCCGCGCCAAGCGGCGGCGACCCTGCGCGCGCCTTCGATCTTGCAAGTGCGATCATCTTGCGAATGCACGATGAGCGCCGGGGTGTCGAATGCGGACACATTCTCCGGCATAACCAGCGATGTCGTGTCCACACCGCGCGCTCGAAGCGTGTCGATGAGGCGTTCGGCGTCGACGCCTTCTTCTTGCGCGAACCAGCGCACGTAGCGCTCCCATCGCTCCGGCGTCGCAATGAGCGCGACGCGCTGCACGCGTAACCCGCCCCGCATCGCGATCGCGATCGAGGGACAGCCGCCCGAATGTCCGATCGCGCCGAGTAGTGGTCCGACGTGCGCGCCGAGCTCCCCGATCGCCCCGCCGCAATCTAGTGGTGACGCGGTCACGCCGCCGCTTTCGCCGTGGGCGGGCAGATCGACACTGATAACGCGCGCACCGCGTGCCAGCAGCGGCGCAACGAAGGCATCCATCTGCGCGTGCCAGCCTTCCCAGCCGTGAATCAACAGCACCGCCGGGCCCGAACCGCTCGTCCAATACGCGATTGGACCGTGCGGAGTATCCAGTGTTTCGCGCGATTCCCACCGCACGGTCGATGCTGCCGGCTCGCCGCGCGCAGGTGTGAGCAAGGCATCTGCGATGCGCTCAAGTTCGACGCTTATGAGAGTTGCTTCTCCATGAAGTAACTGGTCTTGATCGCGCTTGCCGGCAGCGACGCATATGGTTCGAAGGCGCGGCATGGCACGAAACCGTGACGGCGATAGAACCCGATGGCGGCCGGCTGATGGACGCCGGTCTCGAGGCGCACCATGCGCAGTCCCGCACTGCGCGCTTCGTTTTCCAGTCGTTCGATAATCGCGTCGGCGACGCCGTCGCCGCGGGCAGCGGCGCGCACGTACATGCGTTTGAGCTCCGCGTAGTCGCTGAAAAACGCGACACCGCCGCACCCGACGGCTTGGCCGTCCAGGCGCGCGATGAAAAACCGCACCAAGGGCTGGAAGATGGCGTCGATCGTCAGTCCGTGGCGCTGCTCGGTCGTGTAGGTTCCCGCAAGCTCGGCGTCAAGCTCGCCGATGAGGGCATGCACATCGTCAGTAGGTGTAAGGACCTGCTCAATTACTGTCATCGTGGTTTCCTTCGACACCTTGCCATGATGACCATTTATAGTCATAATATAGTCATGAGACAGGTTGGGATCGCCGAATTGAAGGCGCGGTTGAGCGAGTACCTCCGAGCAGTTCGCAGGGGCGAGACCATATCCGTGTTGGATCGCGAAACGCCCATCGCGCGTATCGTGCCCGCGACCGAACGGACCACGCTTCATGTCCGCAAGACCGCAGCTAACGCTCCTGCGCTCAATCGCGTGCCGCTGCCCGGTAGGCCGTTGAAGCTGGGCGTTGATATCGTTGACCTGCTCCTCGAAGAGCGCCAGGGATCGCGTTGATCGCCTATATCGACGCATCCGTGCTCCTGCGCGTCGCCCTCGAACAGCCCAATGCGCTGAGCGAGTGGGCCCAAATCGAGCGAGGCGTGTCAAGCGCGCTTCTGAGCACCGAGTGCTTGCGCACGCTCGACCGGCTGCGACTGCGTACTCGCATAGACGATACGGAGATAGCGCTGCGCCGCTCGACGATTCTGAATCTCATTGCATCGATCGAACTCGTCGACATCGACGGCTCCGTTCTTCAACGCGCCGCGCAACCGATGCCGACCGAACTCGGTACACTGGATGCAATCCACCTGGCGACCGCGCTTCTTTGGAATGAGACCAAAGGAACGCGCCTGACGGTAGCAACGCACGATAGTGCGCTGGGGATCGCCGCTCGCGCGCACGGCATGGCGGTAGTCGGCACCTAGAAATGTGCAGTTTTTCTGGCTAGACCCGTGCTACGGCATTGGCTACCTTGACCCCATGTCGAACAATTTCTTCAATCGTCGTGGCTTTATCGGCACCGCCGCCGCCGCGGTTGCCGCCGCTCCGCTCGGCCTCTCGGCGCAAACACCCACGAGCAGCTCCGCAATTCGCCCCTTCCATGTGAGCTTTCCGGATTCGACCCTTGACGATATGCGCAAGCGCATCAAGGCGACACGATGGCCCGACCGCGAGACCGTGAGCGATGATACGCAAGGCGTTCCGCTAGCGATGATTCAGGGGCTCGCCGCCTATTGGGCAACCGACTACGACTGGCGCAAGTGCGAGGCGAGGCTCAACGCGCTGCCCGAATTCATCACGACGATCAACGGGGTCGACATCCACTTCATCCACGTGAAGTCCAGACACACACACGCGCTGCCGCTCATCGTCACGCACGGATGGCCCGGTTCGATCATCGAACAACTCAAGATCATCGGGCCGCTCACCGATCCGACCGCCCACGGTGGCAGTGCATCGGATGCATTCCACGTCGTTATTCCCTCGATACCCGGTTACGGGTTCTCGGGAAAGCCGCGTTCGCCCGAGTGGGACACCGCCGCGACCGCGCGCGCCTGGGCCGTGTTGATGCAGCGCCTTGGCTATACGCGCTACGTTGCGCAAGGCGGCGACCTCGGTTCGGTGGTGACGACATTGATGGGCAAACAAGAGCCGCCCGGACTACTCGCGATCAACACCAGCTTGCCCGCGACCGTTCCGCCGGCGATTGCAAAGTCACTCAACTGCGGCGACCCTGCGCCGGCAACGCTCTCCGTCGACGAAAAGCAAGCCTACCAGCAATTGCAACTCTTATATGGAAAGCAGTTCGCTTACGCGGCGATCCAGCACACGCGTCCACAAACGCTCTACGGCATCGCCGATTCCCCGATCGGCCTCGCAGCCTGGCTGCTCGATCATGGCGACGGTTGGAACCAACCGGCGGCAGCCGTTATTTCCGCGGTGGCGGGACACACCGTCGACGGACATAGCGCCGGTGCACTAACGCGCGACGACGTCCTCGACAACATCACGCTGTATTGGCTGACCAATACTGGGGTCTCCGCGGCGCGCTCGTATTGGCTCAATAAAACCAGCCCATTCAACGCCGCTAACGTCTCGCTCGCGACGGCCGCCATCGTCTTCCCGGGCGAAATCTACTTAGCGCCGCGCAGTTGGACCGAACAAGCATTTACCAAACTCATCTACTACAGCCGCGCGAGCGCCGGCGGCCACTTTGCCGCGTGGGAACAGCCGCAAGTCTTTTCGCAAGAGGTTCGCGCGGGCTTTAGGTCACTTCGGACGACATGACCGCACGCGATGTCGTCGGCCCTGCACCGGTTGAGCCGCTGACCACGCCGGAACCGCCAACCTGTCACCCTGAGCTTGTCTCTGTCACCCTGAGCCTGTCGAAGGGCGCGAGCGTGTCATCCTGAGGTGTGAGCGTTAGCGAGCCTCGAAGGACGAGGGGCCGCGATAATCAATTGCAGCCGCGGTAGCGTTCTTCACAGCGCGCTGATGACGTGGCTCCATGCTTGGACCCGAATTTAGACTACGGCGGGTTCGCCGGACCACTTTTGCATTTTAGTTAGGTAGCCGACCAAACCGACCGCATCATCCGCCGCGATGCGACCGATCGCGCCGCTCGAATACACGACCAGCGCGATATCGCCGTCGGGATCGATGATAAATCCCGTCGAGTTGATGTACGTCCCGTGCGCGTCCGTAGATGAGTAGGCGCCGAATCTCGCGGCGACATCGGTTGCGTCTGCGCCGTAAAGAACCGGGTACGTCAAATGAGAACGCTCGACGGTCTTTGACGCATCGCTTTGCGAATCGACCGAGATGGCGACGACTCGGGCGCCAAGCTTCTCCAGGCCTTCCAGTTTTCGCTGGAATCCGCTGAGTTGCGCATTACAAAATGGGCACCAGTCGCCACGATAAAACAGCACGGCGCCCCACGCGCCCTTCAAATATTGCGATAGGATCGTCGTTCCACCCCCAACGCGAGGCAGCGTCAAATCCGGCAACGCGTCCCCGTTCTTCAAGCGCCGCGCAGACAATTCCATCAATTTATTATTCTCCATATGAATGATTTTGTGCCAATGAGTTTAGACTACGGCCGCCGCGGCCAGGTTCGCATAGCGGCCTCGACGATGTCGTGCAGCCACGCCACGTCGGCGCACGCCTTGTGTACAACACCCAGACTCATCGCGACCGCGACATAGTATCGCGCAAGCTGCTGAGCGTCGGTCGTCGCCGGAATCTGTTTCGTGTCGATTGCATGTTTGATCGCGAGCTCGACGCGCGACTCCATGTTCGAGATGTTGCTCGAAACGGCGGATTCGATTGGAGTCGTATTCCCGGTACACGCCACGGTCGAATTCGTCATTAGGCAGCCGGCGGGAACGTCGGGGCAACTCATGCGCTCGACGATGGCAAGCAGCATAAGCCGGATGCCCTCGCCGACGTCCTCGTGCTCGAGTTGCGCAAGCGGCGGACCGCCGAATGTCTTCTGGTACCGATCCAAGACGGCCAGAAACAAGCCTTCCTTATCGCCGAACGCGTTGTAGAGGCTCCCGCGCCCCAGCCCGGTGGCGGCTTCAAGCTCAAGAATGGACGTGGCCTCGTAGCCGGCCCGCCAGAAGACCTCGGCGGCGCGGTCCAAGACCTCGTCCGTTTCAAAATCTTTAGGGCGGCCCATGCCTGCTCAGACTCATGCCGTCGTTGGTTCTTGACTGTGCGTTACAAAACCCTCTATACTCAGCGAACCTCGATCTCCCCCAGCAAAGGCTTGGACATTTTGAAGCTCAAGGACAAGGTCGCCCTTATCACCGGCGGCACGACAGGCATGGGCGCGGCGACGGCGCTACTATTTCAAAAAGAGGGCGCGAAGGTTATCGTAACGGGTTCCAACCCGTCTACACTCAAGGCGGCGCGCGAAGCGATGCCCGGAATCGAAGTTGTCGCGTCGGACGCGGCGGATCCCGCTGCCAGCGCAAACCTCATCGGTACGATCAAAGCGAAATACGGACGGATAGATGTGCTGTTCGTCAACGCGGGTGTCGCGAAGTTTACGCCGATCGAAGCAGTCGACGAAGCGTTCTTTGACGCACAGTTCGACGTCAATGTGCGCGGCGCGTATTTCACCATCAAGCACGCGGTCCCGATCATCGCCGACGGCGGCTCAATCATCCTCACCGGTTCGACCGCTGCAACCGGCGGCGCGCCGGGACGAAGCGTCTACGGCGCCACCAAGGCCGCGCTTCGCGCGTTTGGCCGCAACCTTGCCGCTGAACTCGCGCCGCGAAAGATCCGCGTGAACACCCTGAGCCCCGGGCCGATCGAAACGCCCATCATTGGGAAGCTCGGCCTGACGCCTGAGGCGATGGCCGAGTTCGAGAAGACCGTAACGGGAGCTTCCCCGCTCGGCCGTATCGGCCAGACCGAAGAAATCGCAACGGCCGCGTTGTTCCTGGCTACGGACGCGTCGTCGTACGTCACCGGCGCCGACCTTCCGGTCGACGGCGGCCTGGCCCAGGTCTAAATGAATATCGTGGTGATGGGCGCCGGTGGCCTCGGCGGCTACTTCGGCGCCCGACTAGCGACAGCGGGTAATGTTTTGACGTTCGTTGGGCGCGGAAAGCACCTCTCCGCGATACAACGGGATGGTCTGCGCGTCGAGAGCGCGGTTGCTCCACTACACGTGCGCGGCGTGCACGCGGTCGAACGCGTGGACGGCCTGCCACCGGCAGACATGGTGATCATTGCGGTCAAGCTTTGGGATACCGAAACGGCTGCGGAGGCTGTTCGGCCGGTTATCGGCGCACAGACCATGGTGGTCTCGTTCCAAAACGGCGTCGATGCTGCCGATCGGATCGCGAGCATCGTCGGCCGTGATCACGTGATCGGCGGCCTGAGCTATATTGCTGCTGCGATAGGGGAGCCCGGCGTCATTCGGCACAGCGGCACGCTGCAACGGCTGGTATTCGGTGAACTCGACGGTCAAACCAGCGCGCGTGTCGAGGCCTTTGCTTCTGCGTGCGCTAGCGCCGGCATTGACTATGTGGTCAGCGGCGACATTCAAAAGGCCATCTGGGAGAAGTTCGTCTTCCTCGTCGGCCTAAGCGCGTCGACGTGCCTTTTTCGGCGAAGCATCGGTCCCATCCGGTCGCACCCACGCAGCCGCGCATTTCTGCGAGAGGTCATGCGTGAAGTCGTTGACGTGGCGCGTGCGCGAGGGATCGCACTCGACCAATCGTTTACCGACGAGCGCCTCGCTTTCATGGATACGCTCCCCGAGGGCATGATTGCCTCGATGTACGGCGACCTTCAACGAGGTAATCGGTTGGAACTTCCGTGGCTTAGCGGGAAAGTTGGCGAGCTCGGAGCCCAGATGAATGTCCCGACGCCCGCCAATAATTTTGTAACCGACGCGCTCTCGCTGGACGTTGACGGTCGAATCGACGGATGATGCTCGCGCCCAACCTCACGCTTCGCTCAATGACCGTGCGGCCCGTTCGCGTACCGCTTCGAAGACCACTCATGACGGGCGCAGGCCTCATCGGATCTGCACCGCTGGTCTTGATCGACATTCACACGCACGAAGGGGTGGCCGGTCACGCTTATGTCGTGTGCTACGTAGAACGCCTGCTCGCGCCTGTCTGCCGCCTTCTGGAAGAGAGTTTTACTCTGATTCAGGGACAGGTCGTTGCCCCTCTCGATATCGCGCAGACCTTCGAACGCGCATACCGTATTCCAGGCCTCCGAGGACTCGTCTCCTACGCGCTCTCCGGCATCGACGTCGCCTGTTGGGACGCACTAGCGCGGGGCGCCGGCCTTCCATTGGTACGGCTTCTTGGTGCCGCATCTCGTACAATCCCAACCTATAATAGCAACGGCCTCAGTGTCGCCGATCCCGGAGCAACTGGCGACGAGGCGCTGGCGCTGCTCGCGGAAGGATTTGGCGCTGTGAAAGTTCGGCTGGGTTATTCCACGCTGGAGGACGACGTACGAGCCGTTCGTTCGGTCAAGGGCGCAATCGGCGATGGAAACTCAATCATGTGCGACTACAATCAAGCACTCTGCGTTCCCGATGCAATAGTGCGCGGTAAGGCCCTCGACGCCGAGGGCCTTGAGTGGATCGAAGAGCCCGTCGCTCACGACGACTACGATGGTTGCGCGCGTGTTGCCGACAGCGTCGCGACACCGATTCAGCTCGGTGAGAATCTCATTGGCTCGCGAGACGTCTTACGGGCCCTCGAGGCGCATGCGAGCGACTTGCTGATGTTTGACCTCATGCGTATCGGCGGCGTGACGGGCTGGCTGCGGGCGGCGGGTGTTGCGGAAGCCGCCGGCGTCCAAGTGTCGTCACATCTGTTCCCTGAGGTCAGTGCGCATCTACTGGCAGCGACGCCCACTGCGCACTGGTTGGAGTACGTCGACTGGGCAAATCCAATTCTTTTCGAGCCACTTCGCGTCACCGACGGGCGAGTTCAGCCTTCAACGAATCCAGGAACCGGCGTGACTTGGGATGAGGATGCTGTCGAGGCATTCGCCGTGTAGCTCACCCGCAATAGACGCTAGGCGCGCGATGGACCTATCTTCGCGGCGGTGAACCGCGATATCGTCGTCCACGTCTTGCCACGATCTGCGGAGATCTGAGTTGTCGCGTTCGCGTGCTTCCCATCTTGCGAAAACACGTGAACGGTACGCAGTATGAGCGTGCTTCCCTTGTAAGGAATATCTGCTGACGTCGTCCATGTATCCCCATTTATCGTAACGTGTTCTGCAAACGCCCTACGGTCTTTGAAAATTCCTAAACGCCCGTACGTGTGTGCGGCCGCATTATAGCTAAATACCGCGAGATCGTTTGCGGGAACGCCGTTGCTCGGGCTGCTGTTGAGATAATCGCAGACCATGAAGCCTCGGTTCGGCGCCCAATTGCAATCACTCGTACCGTTGTTCGTGTGAGCGCTGCTGTATGGCGTTTGGTAATCGCGCTCGGTATAGGCCCAGCGCCCTTCTTGCATTCCGAGCTTGTCCATCGGATTCGATACCTGCAAAGGATACTGTGTGGACAGTGCTATAATCGAAATCATGAGCATATGCATTCGCGGATGATAGCATTGGAAATGTATGACGCGTGACGCCCAATCGCTCGCCCGAGTCTTTTTCGCTCTGAGCCGCCGCGTTTGGTCGCCGAATTGAAAACGCATGGCGGCGCGCGGTTTCCCGGCTTTTGGACGTTGCAGGCGATCGGTTTCGGCTGCTTCGGCATCTCGTCGCTCGTGGCGAATTTTACCCAGCTTGCGAATCTGCAGACGCTGCGCTCGAGCGGCTCGTATTTGCTCTGGACGTTTGCGGCGAGCTGCTTGCTGCATTTCGTCTGCCGGTCGCTGTTCCGGCGAGGATTGTCATGGGTCGCCTTGGAGTTGTCCGCCGCTGCCTGGTGTATCCCGTTTAGCTTGGTCAGCGGATTTCTCGATGCGCTAACCGCCCACGGATATCCACCCAGTGTGTATGCATGGCTCGTAATCTCCATGCAGATCATGTTCATACTCGTTGTGTGGTGCAGCCTGTACTTCAGCATCAAAATGTGGCAGCAATCCACCCAGGAGCGCGAGCGGCTCCTCCGGGCCGAGGCCGAAGCGCGCGAGGCCAAGCTCAGCGCGCTGCGGTATCAACTCAATCCGCACTTTCTTTTCAACGCGCTCAATGCCGTATCCACACTAGTGTTGGAGGGACATTCACGTGCTGCCACGCGCATGCTGGCGCAGATCGGCGACCTTCTGCGGACGATCCTCGATGGAGGAACCAAACTCGAGATACCACTCTCCGAAGAGATGGCATTTATCGAGCAATACCTTTCCATAGAACACACGCGTCTTGGTTCGCGCCTCCGTACCGACGTTTCCATCGCTTCCGAAACGCTCGATGCGCTGGTGCCCAGCATGCTGCTGCAGCCATTGGTTGAAAATGCCGTTCGCCACGGCGTAGCTCCGCTGATCGAAGGTGGAGACGTCTACGTTGCAAGTCGAATCCAAGACGGCCAGCTCCACATCACCGTCCGCAACTCAGGGCCCGCAATCCATCCGCTGCAGCAACCGAATGCCCCGGCGGGGATCGGGCTGCGCAACACTGCCGAGCGCCTCGAGACGCTGTATTCCGGGCGGCACACCTTTGCGCTCGAATGGCTGCCGCGCGGAGGCTGCCAAGTCGTCATCGAGCTTCCCTTCCGCAGGAACGGGTCCAATCCGGAGTCACGATCGTGCGCGTCCTGATTGTCGACGACGAGCCGCTTGCGCGGCGCGGCGTCTCGTTGCGCTTGCAAAGATTTCCCGATATCGAGATCGTCGGCGAATGCGGCGACGGAAAACAAGCGGTTGAGACCATTCTCGAACTCGCGCCCGACGTGGTCTTTCTCGACATCCAGATGCCGGGCATGGACGGCTTCGATGTGCTCGCAGCGCTGCCGCCGCAGAATCTTCCGGCGGTGATCTTTCTTACGGCTTACGAGCAGCACGCGCTGCGCGCATTTGAGGTCCACGCGCTCGACTACATCCTCAAGCCCGTGGACGACGAACGCTTTGCTTTTGCCGTTGGTCGTGCACGAAAACTGCTGGACGCCGCGACGAAGACCAAGCTCACCGATCGCATCCTTGCCGTGCTCGAAGAACGCGCTAAGCAGTACGCGTCGCATTTCGTCGTCCGAACGGGCGCGCGGCTTCAGGTCGTGCTGGTTGAGGAGACGGAGTGGATTGCGGCCGCGGGCGACTATACCGAACTACATGCCCGCGGTCGTTCGCATCTTTTACGCGAGAGCATGAACTCGCTTGAGAAAAGGCTGGACCCCGCGCGCTTTTTAAGAATTCACCGCTCTCGCATCGTCCAAAGCGGCTGCATCACCGAGCTGCGAAGTCTGGATAACGGAGAGTATCTGGTGCAGCTTTCCGACGGATCCGAGCACCGCACGAGCCGGACCTACGCCAAGAGGGTCGAGCGTTGGCTGCAGGCTGCAGAGCAGACCTAGGGACCTGATTTTGTACCGACGCCGGTCGATACCAGCGTCCAACTCGTGCCCTGGTCTGCGGAAACCTCGAATCGCTTTTGGTATGTTGACGGCGACGTGAACGTGTAGACATCTTTGCATGCGAGCGTCTTGCCCTTGTACGGGATCTCGAACTGGTCCGTCCAGGTATCACCGTCACGATCCATTTTCTCGAAGAGCGGCTTGTCATCGCGGGTGATTCCCAGATGGTGGTAGGCTTGTTCTGAGTTGCTGTAGGTAAACAGGGACAAATTGTTCACGACACTGCCGGCTCGTGGATCGGCGCCATTGCTTTGAAAGTCACAGATCATGTAGCTCCGATTCGGCATCCACGAACAAGACGCGCCCCACGAAAGCGAGTAGGCGTGGCTATAGGGTGTTTCCAGGGTCTCGTCGGCGACGGTCCAGTGGCCTTCAAAAGCATTCAATCGGTCGAGCGCAGCCGCCGAATCAGACGGTGCCGCGCTTGCCGACATCGCGAAGCCGAACGCGAGAGCTGCCGCTGGAATGATTGATCGCCAAGTAGTTCGTTTCATGTTCCCTCCTTTGTCGTGACCGTTGCGCGCACAGTAACACGAATGGGGAATCACATGTAGGGGAGAATCTGCAGCCGGAGCCTCTCACACGGCGAAGCGAAGGATTTGAACGATAGACTGAACCGGGACCTGAGTTATGTCATCGCCGCGACCTAAATGCGAGCAGGAGCGCGCTGAGCAGGAGCGCGCTGAGCCGAACCGGCTGCTCCTGACGGAGCCGCCGTCTATCAGACTGATGATTGTAAGCAATCGGGATCGTGTCCGAAAACGGCGAGCTTACACGTATGTAAGCCATTACGATCATTGAAAAACAGCGATGAGCTTTTCAAGGGGGAATGTGATGACGACGACACTGCAAGAAACGACCCGCTTCATCGAGGCGCTTGTTACTTCTGAACGCTCGCCGGAGATTCCGGCGACAGAGGACCTTTTCGGCCGCTTTCTCGGTTCCTGGGAGATCGGCGTTTTCGACCATCAGAGGGACGGAACTGTTCGCGAGAGCATCGGGGAAGTGCATTTCAGCCGTGTTCTTGAAGGCCGCGCGATGCAGCTCGTGTGGGCGATTCCACGGCGTTCGGAGCGCAGTGCGAACATGCCGAAAACAGGAAACCGGTACGGCACGACGCTGTGCGTGTGGGACCCGCAGATCACTGCGTGGCACGTAACATGGCTCAATCCCGTTAGCGGCGTGCGAACCGAGTTGACGGCGCGTGCGAACGACGACTGCATAGTGCAGATCGGGCGACACGCGGACGGGACGCCGGTTCGGTGGAATTTTAGTGAGATCACGGAACGCTCGTTTCGGTGGACGGGAGAAGCGCTCGAGGCCGACGGAAAATCATGGCGCCTGGAGGTAGAGTTTCGCGCCACGCGCGTCGAGTGAGCGCGACGCAACGACGTTTCAGCGCCGTGTCTGGAGCGCGCTTCGGCGCATCCGAAGCGGCCGAACACTATCCGCGGATCGGCAGCGCATTCTGCCATGATGCTTGATTCCACGGCGTGCTACCGCGCGCTTCGCGCGCGCGACCCACGCTTTGACGGGCGATTTTTCGTCGCGGTGAGCTCTACGCGTGTCTATTGCCGTCCTATCTGCACGGTCAAGACACCGAAGCGCGAGAATTGCAAATTCTACGCGAGCGCGGCGGCGGCTGAAGCGAACGGCTATCGTCCGTGTCTGCGATGCCGGCCGGAGCTTGCGCCGGGCAGCGCGAGCGTAGACGCCGGTTCGCGCCTGGCGTGGGCCGCGGCAAGCGCAATCGGCGACGGCATCCTCGAGAGCGGCAGCCTTGCAGACCTAGCCGCCGCGCTGCGGACGACCGATCGCCATTTGCGGCGCGCGTTCAGTGCGCGGTTCGGCGTTTCGCCGATCGCCTATGCTCAGACACAGCGGCTGCTGCTCGCGAAGCGCTTGTTGACCGACACGAGCTTGAGCGTGACACAGGTCGCGTACGCGAGCGGCTTCGGTAGTTTGCGGCGCTTCAACGCACTTTTCAAGGAACGGTATCGACTCAATCCCGTAGAGCTTCGGATGCGCGCGCAAACGGCTTCTCCCGAGTCACCGTTCGACGCAATGACGTTCTCCCTCGCGTTTCGTCCGCCGTACGACTGGTCGCCGCTGCTCGCGTTCGTTGCCGCGCGCGCGATTGGCAGTGTGGAAGAGATCGACAACGGTGTTTACCGACGCGCCGTCCGCGTGGAGCGTGGCGGCACGGTCTGTTCAGGGTGGATAAGCGTGAGCCATGCCGCGGGCGTATCTGCATTGCGCGTCATTGTCTCGGACTCGCTCCTCAACGTGATCTCGTCCGTGCTGGCGCGCGTCGAGCACGCAATGGATCTCGCCGCCGATCCGCAAGAGATCGCCGCGGTACTCGGACCGATCGCGTCGCAGCATCCAGGATTGCGCGTACCAGGCGCGTTCGACGGCTTCGAAGTTGCCGTGCGCGCGGTCCTCGGCCAACAGATCTCGGTCAAGGGCGCGCGTACGATCGCCGGACGTTTTGCGGCCGAATTCGGCGCACCGATCGCTACGCCGTTCGCTGGCGTATCGCGGCTCTTTCCGCGCGCCGCGGACATCGCCGCTATTGACCCGGATCGGATCGCGTCGCTCGGAATCATCGGCTCGCGTGCGCAGACGATCGTCCGGCTCGCACGCGCCATTGCGGACGGCGAACTCGATCTGCATCCTGGCTCCGATGTGCCGGCGACGCTTCATGCGCTGCGTGCGCTCCCTGGAATCGGCGAGTGGACCGCGCAGTACATCGTGATGCGCGCAGTCGGCTGGCCAGACGCCTTTCCCCACAGCGATCTGGGCTTGCGAAAGGCGCTGCGCGAAGACGATCCCAAGCAAGTGCTTCTCGCAGGCGAGGCCTGGCGGCCGTGGCGCGCCTATGCAGCAATGCACCTCTGGCAAACACTAGGATAGTCGAGTCACCGAACCGAGGTGAAGCTGTTGCTCTTGCGCCAGTGCGACGGCGAGCTCCCGTAACGTAGCGAAAATGCGCGGCTAAATGCCGGGTTGGAGCCGTAGCCTACGCGAGTGGCTATTTCTGCGATCGAAATCCCAGGATTACGAAGCAGTTCGGTTGCTCGGTCGAGGCGCCACGCGTTCAGGTAAGCCATCGGTGTTGCGCCGACGAGCGATTGAAACCGGTTCGCGAACGCCGTTCGAGACATCGGCGCCGTCTTAGCGAGTTTCGCAAGGGTCCAATCGACAGCAAAATTCTCGTGCATCGCGGCGAGGACTTTTCCAATCCGCTCGTCTACCGCTCCGGCAAGCCAGCCCGTTGTCGGCGGGCCTTCGCTCGCCCAAGTGCGGAGAGTTCGAACGAACAGAAGGTCGAGTAGGCGTGAAATCATCGACGCGGCACCCGCAAGGCCATTCATCGCTTCTTCCAGCATGAAGGCGCAGCAGACATCAACCCAAGGAAACGGCTTCCCGTCGGGCGGTCTGAGTGCGATCGCTTTCGGCAACACACTTAGAATGCGCGCGGCAACGATGGAGTCAAATTCAAATTCACCGCGCAGATACTCGGCATCCGACCCTGAGACGGCGTGGCTGCCGCCGCCAAGAGACAAGAGTACATCACCCGCACGTAGGTGTTCGGCCATCTTCGATCCACTAACCGAAATCTGCAAGGCGCCCCGGCGCACGATGTAGATGCAAGGTCCGTCGCCTTCGAAGCGCGTCTTTTGTTTACCGGTCGAGCCGGATTGCACGCAAGTACCGCGCAAACGCAGCAGGTCGAGGACCTGCGAGAGCGCATCTTGATGGATTGGAAAAATTGGCGCAGTAAACACGGCCCGAGACTCCTCAGCGTGTACGACAAGTACAATATTGCGGTAAATTATTGATTCATGGTACTGACTTAGATGATATGCTTGCCAAAACCATTTTTTTGGGAGAGCGCATATGTCGAAGTCGGTCCTGTTCGTGCACGGTGCTTGGGTAACGCCTGCGTGCTGGGAGCGATTCATATCGCTTTATACGGGGAGTGGCTATCGTTGCTTCGCACCGGCGTGGCCGTATCTCGATAGGCCCGTTGCCGAGCTTAAGGCGCATGTCGATCCAAGGCTGGCTGATCAGACGATCAGCATGCTGGTTGAGCACTATGCGAAAACAATTAGGGAATTACCGGAGCCTCCGATCCTCGTTGGTCATTCTTTTGGCGGCCTCATCGTGCAACTGCTACTCGACCGCGGTTTGGGGAGTTGCGGTGTCGCTATCGACTCGGGTCCCCCAAGCGGCGTTCTTCCGAGCTTTCCTGCATTAAAGGCAGCGCTTCCGGTCTTGCTGACTTGGAACGGGTGGAGCACGCTTCACACGATGTCGTTTGAAGCCTTCGCTAAGACTTTTGCAAACACGCTCCCAGCTTCGGAGATGCAGCAAACGTACGATGACCAGATCGTTCCGGCACCGGGCCGGATTTACTTTCAAGCCGCCATCGGCGTCGGAAACTCGTTGAATTTTTCGAATCCGAGGCGGCCGCCGTTACTACTGATTACAGGCGAGAAGGACGTTACCTCGACGCCTTCGATGGTACGAGCCATGTACAAGAAACATCTGCGATCTCCGCAGCCGGTCGCCATCATGGAGTTTGCGGGGCGCAGTCATTGGATCATCGCGGAGCCCGGCTGGGAAGAAGTTGCAGAGAAGGCTATACGTTGGGTGGAGCAGCAGCTCACGTAAACGTTCACGAACAGCGACGCCGTGAAGCCGAACTACGACTTTCCTAGGAGCGCAAGCGCGAGCGTGTGCCCGAGCGGATCGCCACTGATCGTTCCGTGACCCGGAATCACGTGTCGTGGGCTTCCGTACTTTGACATGAGCGCCCGCATCGTTGCGGGCCACGCGGGGATGTCGGAATCGGGTGATCGGCGCGCATGAAACCTGTTTCCTACTGCTTCAAGATGGCGCCTCTATGGCGTCCATGCTCATCGTACTGCGGCTTGTCAGATTGATTACGTCGGCGAGATCGACACCGTGACGAGGGTGAGCATCCGGAGTAACCCGGGCGCATAGAGCCCGTTGATGTTGCTCGTCACCGACGTGTACGACGGCGGTGCCAAGATTTTGATGCTCTCGTCCGTGCTGTCTTGATCCGCGACGTAGAGGTTGTTCGCCGGATCGAGCGTGATGCCGGCTTGGGCGGCCCCGCCCCCGGTAATCGTCGCAATCGCGGCGCCCGTGTACGGCGGGGCGAACTCGAGTATTTCCGGAAGGCTGCTCACGTACTCGAGCACGAACAGATTCTTGTTGCTGTCGAAAGCGATGTCGCTTGGATACCCGCTGAGCGGGAAGTCCGTGTAGCCACCGGTGTACGGTGTCGCGTACTCGCGAACGTCTCCGTTGTAGGTGTTCGCGACCCAGAGATTGCCGCTCGCATCAAAGACGATCCCGCCTGGGTTAGTAAGGCCTGAAATGACGGTCTGCGGCGTTCCGGTGTACGGCGGTGCGACGCTCGAGATCGTATCACTGTACTCGTTGGCGATGTACAGCGTTCCGTTGGCCGCGACGGCGAGGCCGGTTGGAAAACCCGACCCGATGCTGGCGATGGTGGTGGTCGCCGTGGTGTAGGGCGGCGCGTACTCGGTGACGACCCCGCTGCTTCCCGACGCGAAGGTCGACACGAAGAGGTCGGCCTTGGAGTCGAGCGCGACGCCGTACGCCGCAGGCACGCTAACTGTGGTGCTCGGCGCGCCGGTGAACGGCGATCCGTAGATCGTCACGTCGTTCCCGACCTCGTTCGGAACGAAGAGGTTTTGCGACGCTTGCGTGGCCGTGTACGCGAACGTCGCCGTGCAGACCGCGCCCGACTCCGTGCACGCGTTGGTGACGTTCGTCCCGCTGTACGACGCGGTTACTTGGAGCGTCGTGGCGCCCGGTCCCGACGGCGTCGCGACGAACTCGTTCGGACTGGTCGTCGTCGGCTGGTCGAGCAAGACGGTCGTTCCCGCAGTTTGCGCAACCGTGAATGTCGGCGCGCCCGGCCCGACGATGATGTTCCCATCCGCATCGAGCGCCTCGACAAGGACGGTGAACGCGTTTGGATTGGGAACGGCTGCGACAATCGACGCCGGCACTCCGGAGAGCGAGAGCGAGATGCTGTTGGCCTGCCCTGCGGTGACGGTGAACGCTATCTGCTGCGCGGTCGAGAGCACGGTTCCGCTCGCGTCTGCCGTTGTCAGTGTTGCCGTGTAGCTTCCCGGCATCAGCGTGATTTGCAGCTGGCACAACGTCGTCGCCAGCGTGCTTGTGCATCCGCCCGAGGTCGGCGTGAGCGCGACCGTCGTTGGGAACCCGGAGACGTCGGTGCATGCGCCGGGACAGCCCGTCTGGATGTCGATCGTCATCTGCGTGGTCGCCGGGGAGACGTACGCAGTGTGGCGCGCCGCGCTGCTGCTACCGGCCTTTGGGACGTCGATCTTGATCGTTACCGGCAGCCGCTGGTGCGCGCTCCCGGTCTGCGGGAGTGCCGCCCCCGTTTGCATTCCGCCGCCGGCACAACCGGCGAGTAGTGCGCAGGCGGCAAAAGCCGCGACCGTACCGACGCTGAAGAACTTCCGCATGATCTGCACTTCCTATTGAACGCCGAAGCTCGACGTGGTGTAGGTGACCGTGACGCTCTTTGCTTGTCCCGCGCCGTCGCTCAGCGTCAGCGTGCAGACTCCGGCCGTGGGCGAGCCGACGACCGATACGGTGAACGACGTGCCGCTCGACGGTGAAACGGACGCAATCGACGAACACGAGGCGCCCATCGTTGCGGTGACGCCTCGGTTGTACGGCGCGTTGGTCCAGCCGGTCTCCGACACCGAGAAGCTTCCGGTCGAGCCCGTTCCGCTCGCGGCATAGAGATCGATCTCAGGACTTCCGAGTACGAGCGGCCCGGAGTAGGATATCGGTTGCAGCGTCGGCGTAAAGGTCGCATTGCCGCTGGTTGCACCACTGGCGGATGCGGTAATCGTCGCCGGTACGATTGCAAGTCCGGTGTAGCTCAAGGTCACGCTGTCGTTCGAGCTGAGCAACGTGCCGGTCGGCGGCGAATCGCTGCCGGAAGTCGCGAGCGTCGTCGCACCGCTCGCGTCGCTGTCGGAAAGGTTCACCGCGTTTTCGTAGGTACCCATTATCGTGTTACCGTCGGCGTCTTTCACGCTGACTGCAACGCTTTGCGGGGGGAACGCGGTGCCCGCCGCACCGCTCGGCACGCCGGTGATCGAGAACGATGCCGGAACGCCGTCGAGCGTGATCGTGTTGGTGTTAGCTTGCCCTGCTGCGATCGAATACAGGCCGCTCGCGGTCGACACTACGTTGCCGGCCCCGCTCGTACCGTCGTATGCCGTAATCGTGAAACTATCGAGTCCGGCGGCACCGATGGTCCCGGCACGTTACACGGGCACGACGAGAGCGCAATATTTGTCGTGACGGTGGTCGTCAATCCGCCCGGCGGTGATCCGCCGTTGACGGTGTTGAGCGCGATTTTCACTGATTCGATGTTTGCGGTGACATAGGCGGGCCGTTTGCCGCTCTGTGCCGACTTTGGCGGCCCGAAAACCCAACTCGTCTTGACGACATTGGGCGCAGCCGGCGGAAGGCTGGTCGTTATGGTGCCGGCTGATTCGCCGCCGCTGCCGGAACAGGCGGAGATGACGAGCGCGCTCAGGATGCTCAAGACGCGAAGATGTTTCATGACACTCCCTTAGTGAGCGGATTGAACGACGAAGCCGCTCGTCGTGACCGTGATCGAAATGGTGGTGTGTTGCGAACTTGCGTCGGAGAAGGTCGCGCTGCATGTTCCGGCGTTCACTCCGACGGCAGTGAAGGTCGCCGTTGGTCCGGTCGCGCTCGCAGGCGTGATCGTCGCAATCGACGAGCACGTGTTGGTCTGCGAGAACGAACCGCTATAGCCGGTCTCTTGCACGAAAGTTGCTGCCGCGTTGGCGTTGCCCGTGCCGTAGATCTGGACCGAGGTCGGGTTCACGCTGAGCACACCCGGTGGCGGTGGTGTTGGGGTCGGTGATGCTGTCGGCGTCGGTGATGCTGTCGGCGTCGGCGACGAAGCCGGTGAACCGCTCGATGCCGTGACCGTCACGGGGATGCTGGTCGCGTTCCCGCTGTTGTCGGAGATCGAAATCGTTGCGCTTCCCACTCCGTCGGCGGTCACAACGAACGTCGCACTGCCGGTCGCGTCACGGTGACGTGAATCACTTTCCGCGCTCGCCGCGACGCTCGCGGGCGAGACCGTTACCACGTTCCTATTCGAAGTCGTCGCACTGAAGATGCCGGTGTAGCCGGTCTCACTGACCGTGAACGAGGCGGTCGAGCCCGAGCCGCTTGTCGTCAGCGACAGCAACGAACCGCCGCCCGGCAACGTCACCGTCAGGGCGGTCGGCGACGCCGTCGGCGGGCTAGAGACGCCTTGAGGTGTGCACGCGGCGAAAATCGCCGCACAGCTAAATGTGGCGAATAACGTGAACGTGGCCAAGCGAGTAACGCGCATGAGCCCTCCCGTCGCTAGACGATAGGGGGCCATTCTCAATGGATCATCAAATAGCGGGCGACGATGGCCTACGTTTCAAGGCTACCGATCGTCGGCGTGTTGATTCTCTTCGCGCTCGGCGCGTGCTCTCGGGCGGTGATTCCTTCGGATCACATCGTGATCGTTCAGGAGCGCGAGCCGCTTTCGCTCAATCCTGCGCTTGAACGGGGAGCCGTGCAAACGCAGTGGGGGATGCTCCTCTTCAACTACCTGGTCAAGTTCGACGATCGCGGACGCTTGATCGGAGACATCGCTACGGCCGTGCCGACTCGCGCAAACGGCGGCATCAGTCGCGACGGCAAGACAATCATCTATCACCTCCGCCCCGGCGTACGCTTTGCCGACGGCACACCGTTGACCGCGCATGATTGCGTCTACTCGATCGAAGCGATTCAGAATCCGGCCAATGACGTGCCGACCCGCTACGGTTACGATCGCATCTTACGCGCAACCGCGCCAAACGACACCACCCTTGTGCTGCAGCTGCGCGAGCCGTTTGCGCCGCTCTTTACCGTCGTGCTCGCTCCGCAAGGTTTCCCGATTCTGCCGGCGCATCTGCTTGCGTCGCACCCGAATTTCAACCATTTGGCCTTCAACGAACGGCCGCTCGGCGGCGGGCCATACGTGGTACGACGGTGGTATCGTGGCGACCGGGTCGAGCTCGATGCAAATCCACTGTATTTCGGCGGCAGGCCGCGGATTGCGCACCTTACCATTCGCTTCATCCCTGACCCGAATTCAGCGATCACGCAGATGCGCACGCACGAGGCGGACGTCTTTTTCAACGATTTCGATCTCGGAACGGTCTCGCAGCTCGAAAGCATTCCACATACGACCGTGTTGTTGACGCCGGTCAATGCCGTAGGCGCGTTGATCTTCAACACGCGCGACACCACGCTGCGCGATGCGGCCGTGCGCCGCGCACTCATCCAGGCGATCGACATCCCCTCACTCGTTACCAAGACGTATCATGGCGCGGTTCGCTCATCCGGCGCAGGCGGCGGCCTCTTCCAATGGGCCTACGATCCCCGGTTTCCTTTAAATGCGCCCTATGCACCGGCTGCCGCACGGGCGGTGTTGGCGCCTCGGCGGCTGCACGTGCAGCTCGCGATCACGACGACCTTACCAGGTGACAACGTGCTCGGCAGCGTCATCGCGCAAGACGAGCGCGCGGCCGGTGTCGATCTGCAACTGCACGCCTATCCCATCAACTACCTCATTGCGCCGGCGAGCTTGGGCGGTCCAGTCTACGGCGGAAAATTTCAAATCGTCTATTGGCAGTTCTCTAATGGAGACGATCCGGACGTTGCCGGCCCGTTCGGCTGCGCGTACGTAGCTCCGCGCGGCTACAACATCTCGCGGTTTTGCGATCCCCAGCTCGATCGTCTCTTGCTGCTCGCACGCTCGACCTACGACCGCGCGCAACGTAAGCTCGCGTACGTCGCCGTGCAAAAGGTATTAACGGAACAACTGCCTATGGCGTTGCTCTATCGCCGCCGCATGGTCGATGCCTACGGCCCGCGCGTCGGCGGCATCACCGGATCGGTGTCGAGCATCTTTTGGAACGTTGCGTCGTGGTATGTAAAGACGCCATCATCCCGCTCCCATTGAGGATCGGTTGATTCTTGCGGCCTAGACTGGCCGCATGGAGATACCGCGGGACGTCGTACTCGTGCGCTTCTTCCGGGGCCCGAACAACAAGCTGAGCGCCCGCATAACCGACGTGATGAGCAAATCGACCTGGCTCATTGCCGATGCGCGCGCGCTCTGGCGTTCGCTTCGGCAACGGCGGGGGTAGTACGCGCTAATCGCCGCGCCCGTACGGTCAACGCTTCGGCGCGAAGTCGCTCGGCGACATCGCTCGATCCCATCGACGCCGCATCGAGGGCGAGCGTTTCGAGCGCGACGTCGGCATCGAGCGGCGCGCTCGCACGCTGCAGCAGCGCGGTTGCCGCTTGCGCGATGCGTTCCCGCGCGTCAGCCGCGCCCGATCGCGCGGCGAGGCGCGCAATCGCCGATTCCCGGGTGAGGCTCATACCGAACAGGTTGGGCGCGGGGGGATCGAGCGGCAGCATCAACGTTTCCTCGTGCACGCGTGCGAGGTCTTTGCGACCGCCGCGTCCGAGCAACGCTTCGATCAGATGCAAGCGCGCAAACCCGCGACGGCTATATCCATCGGCCAGCGGATTGTGCAGCATTGCCTCTGCATGCGCGAGTGCCGCGTCCCAATTCCCTTCCGCGCGGGCATTCGTCGCAGCTTGTGCTGCAAACGCGAAGTAGATGAGCGGAAGAATCATACCGCTGCGCAGTGCCGTCGGAACGTGCTTGGAATGCAGGGCGACCGAGGTCGGTTCGAGTTCGCGGCTCGCCTCAGCGAGCCGGCCGCGCAGGTAGTGCAGCGATGAGCGACGGATGCCGACCATGGCCACAAACTGCGGGCTCGCGCCATGCACGATCGCGCTCGCTTCGTCGGCGACGCGCTCGGCCTCGTCGAGATGCAGCCAGACGCACGCGGCGGCGACGAAGCGTTCGCGCGCGGCACAGCGCGCGTCGACGATGCCCAAACGGTCGCTCACAGCAATCGTCTCGCGCGATACGTCGAGCGCGCCTTCGTCCCCGAGATACTGAAGGCAGAGCGATCGATGCGTCAATGCATAGGCGATCTGCTCGTCGTCACCGAGCGCTCGCGAGAGCGCAAGAGCTTCGTCGATGCCACCCAGGGCGGCGGCAGGGTCGCCCATCTCCATGATCGACCACGCACGGCGCGCGAGCGCGCGCGCAAGCAGGAGCGAATCGTCGGTCTTTCGCGCGTGAATGACGCGCTGGTTTGCGTGATCGAGCGCTGCCTCCCGAGCGCCGCGTTCTTCCTGGGCCCGCGCGCCAATCTCGTGCAAGGCCGCGGCCGCAGCGTTCATCGCGGGGGAATCGAGCAGTTCTCGTGCAAGCTCGATTCCCGCTTCGACACAGAGCAAAGCGTCGCGCCAGGCGTTAGCGGTCAACATCGCCGCAGCCGCGAGTGCGTAGGCTTCTGCCGCGGCAAGCGTCTGACCACCGGCGCGCAGATGCTGCGCTCGGCGTACGACCGATTCACGTCGCGCATCCCCCGCGAGACGCTCCGCAAAGGCCACGTGCAGCCGCGCGCGGCGGCCACTGTTCAAGCAGCTTGCAGCCGTCTCACGAATGATATCGTGGGCGAAACGGAACTCTGAGCCGTGCTCGTCCGGTTCGATGAGCGAAAGCGAAAGCAGCGTGTCGATCGCGTCGAAGGTTCGGCTTTCGCCGAATCCACAGACGGCAACGAGATCGTCGGCCGAGGCGCGTACATCGAGCGCGAGGGCGCAGGCGACCGTGGCGGCGTCCTCACCATACGCGTATAGCCGGGCTTCGATATGTTCGCGAAGATCGCGCGGCACCGCGGCGTCGAGTGAGGATTGGGTTCGTTTCCAGTCACCTGCGTCGGTGCGCCGGAGGTGGCCATCGTGGGCGAGCGATTCAAAGAGTCGGCTTGCAAAGAACGGATTGCCGCCCGACCGCGCGTGGATGAAACGGGCGATTGGCTCCGCATCGTCGGGCGCGATTCGGCGAAGTCCCTCGTAGATCTCGCCGTGACTGAGCGGCGAAAGATCGATGCGCGTCGCGTCGCTGATCTGCGGGAGAAGCGCGCGCAAGCCTTCGGGCCGCGTGGCCATGATGAGGCCGAGTCCGTTCGGCCGGCGTTGCGCAAGCTGGATCAAGACAGCGATCGCATCGCCGCGTAGATATTGCGCGTCGTCGACGAAGAAACAACTCCGCTTGCCGGCGGCTTTAAGCAGCGCCGTCGAGAGCGCCGTGGCATCACCGGCGACGTCCGATTCGGCAAACGGGGTCCCGGTCATGGAATCGTGCACTTCGGTCCACGGGCCAAACGGCCGCGCATCATCCTCCACACCGTTCACGTTGACGGCATAGAGTTTCAACCGTCGCGCCGCGAACATCGCGTGCTGCAGCATCGCGCTCTTTCCGGCGCCGGGTTCAGCGCTAAGCAACAGCGTCACGCGACCGCCGCTAAGCACGCGGCGCAGCGATCCGTCGATCGAGGAAAGGGCTTGTACTCTGCCACAGAACGGCAATTTCGGTTCATCGCCGGCCGGTTGCATGTCGACGAAACGCGCTTCGAACGCGAGCGACGGTTCCGCATCGAGTTCGGCGAGAACCGCACGATAGCGATTGGCAACAGCGGTAGCAGAGGCGCGGCGGCCGTGCGCGATCTCATTTGCAGCAACGAGATCGTACGGCGCCTCGGCCATCGTTCCCCGATCGATCAAGATGCGAGCGCTGCGCAGGTCGCGATCGACATCGACGCTCTCGCCCAAGAGCGCTTCGAAGATTGCATCGGCGCGCTCGCGCGTCGCGATCGCCCAATCGCTATAGTCGCCATCAAGGAAGTCACCGCGATAAAGTTCGATCGCCGATCGGCGAACCTCCCAGCGCTCGTCATTTGCGCGCGACTCGAACTCCGCGACGTCGAGCGTCACCTCGCCGAGCCACGATAGACGAGTCTTGTTCGCGGTTAGCATCGTATCGGGATCGACGCCGGCCTCGCGCAACGATCGGCGTATCGACCAAAGCGAAGTATTGAGATTCGAACGGCCGCGCTCGGGCTCCAAATCGGACCAGAAGAGTTCGACGACGCGTTCGCGTGCGATCTCCATTCCGCGATTCCATACGAGATAGGTCAACAGCGCGCGGCTTTTCTGGGTCGGCGGTACGGGACACTCGCGCTCGTCGCGGCAAAACCGGAACGCGCCAAGGGTCTGCAGCGACCATGCGCTCATTGCGTACGAAGCCCCTTATTGCTTAGGTTCATCCGGGCGGGCGCCCCCAACTTTGAGCACAACACGGCCTTGCGCCGTCCGGTCGAGTACGGTTTGCATCGCGTCTTTGAATTGCTCCAAGGGAAAAACAGCGCCCACGTGCGGCTTGAGTTTGCCTTGGGCGATCCATGCGAAAATCTGCTCGTCGGCGGCGATGCTCGCTTCGCGATAGCGCTCGGCCCACGCGCCCCAAAAGACGCCGACGATCGAATAGTTCTTGAGCAGCAGCAGATTCATCGGGACCGACGGGATCTCGCCGCTTGCAAAGCCGATCGGCAGCATCCGTCCACCCCAGTTCATGAGTCGCGTCATGGTGGTGAACACGTCGCCGCCGACGACGTCGAAGAAGACGTCCACGCCCTTGCCGCCGGTTACCGCCTTGATGCGTTCGCGCAAATCCTCGTGAAGGTAGTCGATCACTTCTTCTGCGCCGTGTTCGCGCACGATTCCAACCTTCTCTTGCGAACTCACGCCGGCGATGACCCGCGCTCCGAGACTGCGCGCTAAGTCCACGGCCGCAAGCCCGACGCCGCCCGCCGCGCCCGAGACAAACACCGTTTCCCCAGCCGCAAGCTTCGCGCGTTCCACGAACGCATAGTATGCGGTGCCGTAGCCGTGTCGCACGGTCGTTCCCGTGACGAAGTCGACGCTGGGTGGCAGTTGCACCGCCGAGAGCTGCGAGGCGATCATCTGCGGTGAATAGGCGCCAGTCCAATTGCTGCAGGCGACGCGGTCTCCCGGTTGAAAGCGCGTGACGCCGTCGCCCACGGCGGCAACGATGCCGGCGGCGTCGGTGCCCGGGACGAATGGCGTCTGCGGCCGCAACTGATATTTGCCCGCCACCAGGAGACAGTCCATGAAATTTACCGCTGCGGCATGGACCTGCACGAGGATCTCTCCCGCCCCCGGTTTGGGCGCGGGCATTTCGCCAAACTCCAAATCATCGATTCCGCTAAACGACCGGCACACAACGGCATCCATAGCGACCGTCTTTCGCGGCAGGTAGGTTGATTCCGGTCGGCGTGGGGAACAGGTGATGTGTGGACACCTCAACTCAGCCCGAAACCGTGCTGCGCCTTCGCGTTGGCTGCGCGCTTTCGTTTGAGTTCGAGTACCCGACGCCGGCAGTCTTTCTCGTGCGTCCCGAAGACGGTGGACGCCATCACCTAATTCGCGAGCAGTGGACGACGCAACCGGATGCGGCGTATCACGACTACACCGATCTGTTCGGCAACGCGTGCCGGCGCGTTACCCTGCCGCAAGGCGATGTCTCGCTGCGCTACGATGCGATCGTGCAGACGTCCCGAGAACTCGACGCGGTTGATTGGAACGTGGAGCAACATCTCGTGCAGGATCTGCCCGACGACGTGCTCGTCTACACCTTGCCCAGCCGCTACTGTCTCTCCGACGTCTTGGTCGACCGCGCGGCGCAGCTCTTCGGTTCGGCTCCGCGCGGGCGCGGCTGCGTGCAGGCGATCTGCGACTGGGTGAACGCGCACGTCACGTTCACCGCCGGGACAAGCTCGCAGCTCACGACCTCGGTCGACGTGCTCGAAAGCGGGCGCGGCGTGTGCCGCGACTACGCGCACTTAGCGATCACGTTTTGCCGCGCGATGAATATCCCGGCGCGCTACGTCTTCGGGTATCTCCCCGACCTCGACGTGCCGCCGCCCTATCCCACGATGGACTTTTGCGCGTGGTTTGAAGCGTATCTGGGTGGAATGTGGTGGACGTTCGACCCGCGCAATAACGGGCCGCGCAAGGGGCGCATTCGCGTCGCGCTCGGGCGCGACGCGCTGGATGTGGCCATGCTCACGACCTATGGCCCCTCGCAATTCAAAACTATGAGCGTTTGGGCCGATGAAGTTAAGGATGGCGGAAAACCGGCTGGATAGCGGCGACATCGGACACGTCGAGTTCCTCGACGAAAGCACCGTCGACTGGACGTCCGTCAGCGACGTTACCTACATCATCCACCAGCACATCCGCTATAAGTATCCCGGGCCGATCGCCGACCTGCGGCAGCGTCTGATGATCTCTCCGCGGGACGGTCACGGCGGTCAGCGCCGTATCGTGCAGCGGCTCGACGTTTTTCCGCAGATGCCGGCGCACACGCACCATGACGCCTTTGGGAACAGTGTCATCGCGATGGCCGTTCCGCAGCTCGATTTCGGCATCGATTTCGAATACTGGGCAATCGTCGAACGCGACGCCTGGGTAACCGAACATCGTGAAAGGCACGGCGTCTTGGGAATGCGCAGCCTAATCCAACCGAGTTTGCTCACCCGCGCCGACTCGAACCTGCGTGAAGTCGCGGGACTCCTGCGCGCGGCGCATCGCGATCCGCTCGAGCTCGCTCACGCGATCAATCACTTCGTGTTCACCTACATGACCTACGCCTTCGGCGTTACCGACGTTCACACGACGGCCGCCGCAGCCTTCATTCTCGGCAAAGGCGTCTGCCAGGATTACGCGCACGTGATGCTGGCCATCGCGCGCCATTGCGGCCTTGCGGCACGCTACGTCTCGGGCCATCTGCTAGGTGAGGGCGGGACGCACGCGTGGGTAGAGATCATGCTTCCCGATGGCGACCATGCGCGGGTCATCGCGTTCGATCCCACCCACGACCGCGTCGTGACGATGAAGTATATCGTCGTCGCCGTTGGGCGCGACTATGCCGACGTCGCACCGACGTCAGGGGTCTTCATCGCGCCCTTCGCCGGCGAACTCACGGTGCGCAAGCGCGTTGGTCTTACCGAGGTCCGTTACGCCGCCTAGCGCTCATCTTGTCATCCCGAGCGTAGCGCAGCGTCCCTTTGTCATCCCGAGCGTAGCGCAGCGTCCCTTTGTCATCCCGAGCGTAGCGAAGCGTAGTCGAGGGACCGCCGCAACCAGTCACCCTGAGCTTGTCGAAGGGCGCGTCCCTTTGTCATCCCGAGCGTAGCGCAGCGTCCCTTTGTCATCCCGAGCGTAGCGAAAGCGTAGTCGAGGGACCGCCGCAACCAGTCACCCTGAGCTTGTCGAAGGGCGCGTCCCTTTGTCATCCCGAGCGTAGCGCAGCGTCCCTTTGTCATCCCGAGCGTAGCGCAGCGTCCCTTTGTCATCCCGAGCGTAGCGCAGCGTCCCTTTGTCATCCCGAGCGTAGCGAAGCGTAGTCGAGGGACCGCCGCAACCAGTCACCCTGAGGTGCCACACTGAGGCGCGACCTGAAAGGTCGCCTCGAAGTGGAGCCTCGAAGGGTGCTCTATGAGTACGGCGCGCGACGGAGTGTACTTTCGGGCCTGCAACCTTTGCGAGGCAATCTGCGGCCTGAAAATCACGGTTGAGCATGGGGCCATCGCCGATCTGCGCGGCGACCCGGACGATCCGCTTTCGCGCGGCGCGATCTGCCCGAAAGCAACCGCACTGATCGATCTGCATTCCGATCCAAATCGTTTGCGCGTCCCGCATCGCCGCGTCGGCGACCGCTTTGAACCGATCGCCTGGGACGAAGCCTTCGATCTCGTCGCCTCGCGTCTGCGCGACATCGACGATCGGCTGGGTGGGGACGCGATCGCCACGTACCTCGGCAATCCGACCGTGCACAACAGCGGCTCGTTGCTCAGCTCGAGCGGCTTCCTGCGGTTACTGCGCACGCGCAATCGCTTCAGCGCAACCAGCGTCGATCAGTTGCCCCACCACGTCGCGGCGACGCATATGTTCGGCCATCCGATGCTGTTGCCGGTGCCCGACGTCGATCGCACCGATTTCTTTTTGATCATGGGCGCAAACCCGCTGGTCAGCAACGGCAGCATCATGACCGCGCCAGGTATGCGCGAGCGCTTGCGCGCGATTGGCGATCGTGGCGGTCGCGTCGTCGTCATCGATCCTCGGCGCAACGAAACGGCCAAGGCCGCGCACGAACATCACTTCGTGCGACCGGGAGCGGACGCGTTCGTGCTGCTCGCGCTAATCCACGTCATCTTCGAAGAGCGCCGCGAACGCCTGGGACGACTCGCCGATCGCTACGACGGCCTCGCGCAATTGCGCGACATCGCCGCGCGCTTTTCGCCTCAGCGCGTCAGCGCGCACACCGGCATCGCCGCCGCAACGCTGCGTTCGCTGGCCCGCGCATTTAGCGCTGCGCCGCGCGCGGTCGCCTATGGACGCGTCGGGCTCTCGACGCAAGCCTTCGGCGGGCTGTGTCAGTGGTTGGTGAACGTGCTCAATGCCGTCACCGGCAATCTCGACGAACCCGGTGGCGCAATGTGGCCTGCGCCGGCATACGACATGTTGTTGGGCAGCAAGCCCGGCGACGTTCACGAGGGGCGTTGGCACTCACGCGTGCGCAACTATCCCGAATTCAACGGCGAGCTGCCGGTCGCGACGCTGCTCGATGAGATGGAAACGCCGGGCGAAGGCCAGGTCCGCGCGTTCGTCACGGTCGCGGGCAATCCCGTGCTCTCAACGCCGAACGGCGCGCGTCTCGCGCAAGCGCTCGCGCGGCTCGACTTCATGGTTTCGATCGATCCCTACATCAATGAGACAACGCGCCACGCGCACGTGATCCTTCCGCCGGCGACCGGACTGGAAACCGATCACTACGATGTCGTCTTCCATCACTTCGCGGTACGAAACACGGCGCGCATGAACCGCGCCGTTTTCGAGATCGACTCGACGCAGCGTTACGACTGGCAGATCTTTGCCGAACTCGCGCTGCGTTTGCGCGGCAAGAGCCTTACCCACCCCAACGAGCGCCTCGAGGCGGGCTTGCAACACGGCCCACGCGCAACGAGTATCGACGCGCTCCTTGCGCATCCGCACGGCATCGACTTTGGGCCGATGGAGCCATGCATGCCGCAGCGGCTCCTTACGGCGAAAGGACGCATCGATTTGGTTCCTCAACCTTTTGCAGCCGACGTCAGCCGGCTCGAAGCGCAACTCGACGGGCCGCAACCCGAATTCGTTTTGATCGGACGCCGCTCGCTGCGTACCAACAATTCATGGATGAACGACCTCAAGCGGCTTAACCGCGGTGCAGACCCCTGCGTGCTTCTCATGAACGATGAAGACGCGCGCGATCGCGGCGTCGAGAGCGGCGCAACAATCGAACTCACGACCCAAACCGGCAGCATCGGCGTGACCGTCGATCTGACGCCGGATCTTATGCGCGGCGTCGTGTGCTTGCCGCACGGCTTCGCGCGCGCAAACTATAATGAAATCATTGGAGACGATGTGGACGTGCTGACCGGCAATGCCGCACTCAACGGCGTAGCGGTCCATCTGACCTTGTCATCCCGAGCGTAGTGGGTGAACGCTTGCGTTCACCCGCGTAGTCGAGGGACCGCAGTCACCGTGGGCTTGTCGATGCGCTAAGATCAAGAAACGCGGCTGTTGCATCGTGGGCACGCTTTTCGATCTCGCGCGGACTCGGTGGTTTCGCGACACCGAGTAATAAGTTTACGTGCAAATCGCCGAACAGTAACGCGGCAAAAAGCCTGGCAAGTTCCGGCGGACTTCCCTCGAGCAGCCCTGACTTCTTCGCTTGGGTCATGATGCTTCGCAAGGCGACGCGCCGGGTCTCGCGCGCAATCGAATCGAGCGTCTGCGCAACCTCGGGCGCGCGCGGCGCCTCGGCGATTGCCAATCGAAAAGCCGCAACAACCGTTGGGTCGCTGACTTCGCGCACGAGCTGAGATCCATAGGACACCAGCACCTGCTCGAGCGTCCTGCGATCGCGTACGATCGGCAACTCCGCCGGCATATGGAGACGCTTTGCGCGTGCGCGAATACAGGCGGTCAACATCTCTTGCTTGTCGCCTACGAGCGCATAAAGCTCGCGCTTTGAGACGTGCGCCCGTGCGGCGATCTCGGCGGTGCTGGTTGCCGCAAAGCCGGCGTCGGTGAACGCTGCAAAGGCAGCCTCGAGGATGCGGTCTCGAATCGCGTCGTCGCCCATTTCGCCCTCCCTTGACAACTAATGGTACCACGCAGTACCATAATCACCTGTTGGTACCTGCTGGTACCAACTCGAAAGGACGACGCCTCATGCCGCCGCAAGTCATTTTCCTCACGCAACTCGTCTTGGGCTACGTCGCGTGTCTGCTGCTCATCGGCGGCTACGCTTGGCCCAGACTCAAGTCGATGGATCGCGTCGATGCGCTTCGCGCGATCGCGACCTTCCACAGCTTCCGATTCTTTGGCCTCGTCTTCATTCTGCCCGGCGTGGTGGGAGCGAACTTGCCCGCGGCCTTCGCGACGGGTGCGGCGTACGGCGATTTTGCAACAGGCGTGCTTGCGCTGCTCGCGCTACTCACGGTACGGATGCGCGCGCTCTTCTGGTTCTTCACGGTTGCGTTTAATCTGGTGGGTGCGGCCGACATTCTTCTCGACTACTATCACGGCATCCAAAGCGGTCTTCCCAACGTCGCGGGACAATTGGGCGTCGGATATGCGATCGTGATCATCTACGTGCCGGCGCTGATGATCACGCATGTCGTCGCGTTGTACTTACTGACGCGCCCCTCTACTCGCGCGGCTTTGGCGAGGGCGGCATCGCCGCTTTGAGCTTGAGCGTAAGGTCCGTCATAGACGCCTTCCGTGCGGGGTCCTCGGGTGCGGCGTGCACGGCGCTTAGATGTTGAACGTCGGTTGAACTCAGTGCCGGCGGCGCGCTCAACGTCGCCAGTGTGACGCTTCCCCGGCTGACGTCGGCTGCATGCGGCTGCGAAACGGGCGCGCTCGTCTTAAGCAAGGCTTCGACTTTGCTGCGCGCGCTAGGATCGGTGATTCGGGCGAGAATGTCGCTGGGTTCGTTGGGTTCCTCCCAGTCCTGCGTTTGAGCGACAGCGGTATGCACGGTCTCGCTTTCCTTGGGATTGTTTGGGCAGCGTATACGTCGAGAGCACGGTGAGCACGCCGTCTTCGGCGGTCCCCGACTGGGGAAGGCCCACGCCGACCGAAATCGTCTGCACCTGCGCCATCGGTTTCTGGGCCAAACGTCAATTGGTTCACACCGCCGCGAATGGTCGGCGCCCCGACGTTGTTACCGGCGGTCCAGTATTCGGAGTGTGCCGCGACCTGCAGCAAGTTGCCGGGTAGAAAGATACTCACTCCAACCACCGGCAGCGTAAGGTACCAACTTCCGTTGCGACCTCCCCAGGTGAATTCTTGCGATCCGCAACCACCCTCGTTGCCTGAATTGCGAATGAAATACTGCCAGGTCGATTGCACGGTCTCGGTCGTTTTTGTTTTCGACGAGATCTGTTCGTTGGTCAAGATCGCGAGCGAGAGCACGGGGTGAATCTCGGTCCAACCTCCATGGTGCACGCCATCGACTCCGAGCACGCCGGAGGCGACTGCGAAATCTCCGTTGATGTTGCTGCCGATTTGACCCGGTTGCCAAAACGGGTCCCCAAAATTGTTGATCGTTTCGGTCGAGTCGAACTCGAGGCCGAGCGAGGCCTCCCCCGCAGTCAGCGGTTCGGTTACCGGAAGATACGGATCGAGACGCATGTTGATGTCGTTGTCGTTGGGCCAGCTCCCCGACGCGCCTTCCCACTCGATGTATCCGATGTCGGTTACCGTATCCCAATTGAGGTGACCGGGGAACGGGTCTCCACTGCACTCGCCAAAGGTGGCAAACGGCGCATCTTGTGGATCCCATTCCGTCGGTTGGCTCGTACACGCCGCGTTCGGTGGATAGTATCCACCCGGACCGCAGATCGTATTGAAATTCGGTGATTGGTTGGAGTGCTTTTCTTGATAGGCCCAGATCGGATTGACCGGAAATCCGTTCGCGTCGACGTCTTGGCTCGAATGCCATTCAAGATCGAACGGCGCCTTGCCGGCCGGATATCCCGAAAACGTCAGGGCGTCGGCGGTGCGCGGCAAAAGCGCGGCGGCAAGTGCGAAAACAATTACGATGAGTATGGACTTCGACATCACGTGTCCCCTCCCGCAAGGACACCGCAACTATACTCCGCACCTACGCAATTCACAATCGGCCCGATGCTAAAAGACTACACCGCAACGAATGTTACGGCGGCGTGAGCACGATCTGCATGCGCACGAAATCGAACGTCACAGCGTTGTTATCGAAGAATGTGCCCATCGGTGATCCGCCCGGACCATACGCCCCTTGCACGTTGTGCTGGCAGGCGGTCGAAAGACAGATTTCGTCGGCGAGCGTAGCGCAGCGTAGCCCCCTGTCATCCCGAGCGTAGTGCAGCGCCCCTTGTCATCCCGAGCGTAGTGGGTGAACGCTTTGCGTTCACCCGCGTAGTCGAGGGACCGCATCAAGAGCGGCGAAGCGCTTCCTAGCGGAGGTATCTTCTTGCGTTCTACTCTTTTTGCGCTGCTCGGCGCCGCGGTGCTGTTGGCATCGACGACGCTCTTCCTCACGGCGGCCGCCCCCACGACGCTCAAGACATCGCCGTGCCGGATCGGCCAAACCCACGCGGCGGCAATCTGCGGGACGCTCACTGTTTTTGAAAATCGCGCCACTCGCACCGGCCGCACGATCGACCTTCACTTTATCGACATCGCGGCCAAGCACCCAATGCATCAGGCGGTCGTCTTTAATCCCGGAGGGCCCGGCGCTTCTGCGACCGCGATGGCCGCTGATTTTGCCGATGCGACGGACGGAGCATTCGCCACGCTGCGCGACCGCTACGACATTTTGCTCGTTGACAATCGCGGCACGGGACAATCAGCTCCGCAAGATTGTAACTTTGCGCCTGCGGCTCACCCTGAACTGTATTTCGCGCAGTTGTGGCCCGATACGATCGTTCGCTCGTGTCGTGACGGCCTTGCCGCGCACGCGGATCTGAGTCTCTACTCGACCAGCGTGGCGTCCGACGACTTGGACGAGCTGCGCGCCGCTCTGGGCTATCCCAAACTCGTGCTGTTCGGCGGATCGTACGGGACGCGATTCTATCTAGACTACGCTCGCCGCCACCCCGGCACCGTCGAAAGCGTTGTGCTCGAAGGCGTGGCGCCACCGCATTTCTACATCATCCCGCTGCCGATGGCTCGCGGTGCACAAACGGCGATCGATAATCTCGAACGGGCCTGCCGCAACGATCCAAGCTGTTCGGCGCACTTTCCCCACTTCACCGAACATTTCGCGGCCCTGGTGCAGCGTTTCGATTCCGGCCCGGTTATGCTTGCCGTGCAAAACTCCGTCACCCACCAATCGCAGCGCGTGCAACTCACAAAAGAAGTCTTTGTCGAGACCATCCGCCACGCGCTGTACTTTCCATCCGGCGCCGCGTACCTTCCCGTGACAATCGAACGAGCGTACCACGGCGATTATACGCCGCTCGCCGAGATGGTCAGCCAGTTGTCGCTCCTGTTCGCGAACATTGTCGACGGCGGGATCAATCTTTCGGTGACGTGCGCGGAGGACATTCCGTTCATTACCGAGGCCGATGTTACGCAATACAGCGCAGGCACGTTCGAAGGTGACGCTCGCGTGCGAGCGCAGAAGAGTGCGTGCAAGACCTGGAACGTCGATCCGGTGCCGGCGACCTTTGTTGATCCGGTACGCAGTGATGCGCCGATCCTGATGATTTCCGGGACCGACGACCCGGCATCACCGCCGGAGTACGCTCGAGACGCGCTCCCGTACTTGCCTCACGCGCGGATCATGCTCGTGCCGGGTGCCTCGCACGACAGCAACTTGCCGCCCTGCGTCGATGCCACGATCGTCGCGTTTGTGAAAGCTCGTTCCGCTGCGGGGCTTAATCTGAGCCGCTGCGCGGCGACGTATCACCGGCCCTCGTTTGTCACCCTTGCCTACGATGAGCCCGCCGCCGGCGAAAATCACGCGCAGACCGAACGATTCACGAAGATCCTTGACGCGATGATGCACGGTGGGATCGATCGCTCGCAGTTCACGCCCGCGTTTTCAAAACAGCTTCCCGACGCGGAGGTCAAAGGCGTGGCGTCGGGTCTTCAATCACTGGGGGGACTGCAGGCGATCGTTTTCAAAGGGGAGACGGGATCGCCCAAAGCCCGGATCTATACCTACCTGATGCGCTTCGCGCGAGGCAACGTGCTCGTGACGTTCACGCTCGATACGTCAAACCACCTAAGCAATCTCGATCTCTCGGGCTAGTGACACCTTGCTACTTACCGGAGGAATAACCATGCGCTCTTCTCTTCTTGTGCTGATGTTTGCAGCGATGACGATTCTGCCGGCGGCGCCCGCCTCGGCTGATGCCACCAGCGACATGGTGGCGATGGCGCAAACCTTCGCAGCGGTGCAGTCGTTCCACGCTGATATCACCACGCCCAAGGGCATCACGATGAGCATGGACATGATCAAGCCCGATAAGTTCCACGTGACGATGAACGGCATGCAAGTCATCGAGATCGGCAGCGACATGTGGATGAACATGACCGGGTCGTGGCAGCACATGAATATGGGTGGTGCGATGATTCAGCGACCGATGGACATGGCGCGCAACGCCGGCATGCATGGGAACGCCCCAAGCGATTACCAGATCACCGACCTTGGTCCGGCCATGCTCGACGGCATCCCGGCGCACAAGTACCACATGGCGGGAAAGACCGGCGACGCCGTCGACATGTGGGTTTCGAAGAATCTTCCGCTTCAGGTGCAAGCAACAGGCAAAAAGGGGACGGCTACGATCAAGTACTCCCAGTACAATAGCGTCCCTCCCATCACCCCACCGGTGTAGCCCGCCCTGTGATCACTTTGATGGCTGTTGGGAAGGACGATCGAGGGAGGCACTCGGTAGTAGGATACCCATATGTGAAGCCTGTGTCATCACAGCGGCGCATCGCGCTTTCCCGCTCGCAGGCTGCTCTTCCGCGACGCTCCTCGCCAATGCAACGGGGCCGACCGCAACAGAGCGCGCTCGCGTGCAACGACGGGTGGAACGCTCACGTACCCTGCCGGGGGCGGATTCACCGCCGACTTTGCATACGGTAGCAATAACGCATCGTCGGCGCTGGTCGCGAGTGACGACGATTACCAATCCACCGCGGCCGTGCCAAGGCACCTTCTCGCCGGACGATTGTGATCGCTACGAGCTGACGCTCAGTCAGGACGCGAAATTCACGGGTGGAACGGCTACGACGGACCGACGACATTCTCAAGCGATCGAGCCGGCGTTGGACACACGCCGATACGAAGCTAACGACCTCACCTTGGCGGTCGCAGAAGGCTCCGATCCGCGAACGTAGCGCATCGACGGTACGACGGCGCTCGTGACCGAGCAAGCAACGGTAGCGGATGTCGCACGGCAAGAGCCATACACGCGGCAACATCCGAGAAAGCCAAAAACGAACTGACGTGTTTCGCAGCGCTGCTGATATCCTTCTGTGGATAAGACGTTTGCGACTTGGGTGTAATGCCAATGCTCGAGTGGTGCAGGAACAGCGCGCGAAGAAACCACACAACTAACGGCTGCGGTGCATGAGCTCATTCTAGAATTGCGCGACAGCGGGCCTAGCCCGAAAAGATCACGGTGGCGGGATAGAGTAATTCGTTGAAGATGTGCATGGGGCACCCGCGCCCCACTAGCGAGGCAGGCGGTAATGACTGAACGAACACCCCGAGGCGAACTCTCGCAACGAATCCCAACGCTAGCAATAAGGCAGTCGTTAATATGCACGCGAGCAGTCCCGTCGCACGACGAGATCGGAAAAGCGTGAACTACCCCTGAATTGACCGCCGAAATTTACGGATCCGATGCGGCTGCCCGCACGCAGAACGAAAGGCGACCACGTGGATTATCGCCTCGAAACGATTCGTTCGAGTTGCTGGATTGCCGCAACAGGCGGAGGCCATTTTCGTCCTGGATCAGGGAGCCTCCGTACTGCGAATTCAATTGGGAGCTAGAGAAATAGCGCGACGCTGCATCGTGCTTTCAATGAACCCGAGTTTGCGAAGCTATTCTGCTTTTGCAACACGCAAGAAGGTCGCTAACCTGATAAGGTATCTACATCCAGTTCGGAGTTCACGTTACGCTTTCTTCCAGCGAAACAGAAGCTCCACGATGGGACGCTTGAGAGCGATGCGAAGGCGCTCTTCAAAAAACACGACGAGCCACAAACGGTTAGCGCGTACGAGCTGGAGGCATGGAGTAAGTGGCAGCATGGAGATATTGTAGCCCTCGCGGACGCCGCCAAATGCGTCGAGAATGCGAGGACTTCAAGACGCATTAACGGATTTCAAACGGGATGTGTAGCACTGATACACCGCGCCTGCGGATTCGTTCTCACGCTGCTGTATGTCCTATCGTGGTTTGGCGTCCAAGATCAGAAGTTAGACGAATATGTTCAGCGCTTTGCTACTTCACGCCGGCCATCGCCGAGCAAATCACGGCCCTAAGAAATGCCCTAGCGATTATCGAGAATGCAATCGCAGCGGACGCGAATAAGAAAGCAAATTAAAACCGCGTCGTTGGAGCGATCCGCCGCGACGGCACTAAGGACAAGGGACGCCCGTGCCCCGCCACCGTCAACCCTCGGTAATGCCCCTTGACCGGCCGACCCTACTGCTGCCACCATCCTCGCACCATGATCTCGATGTTCGTTTCGACGACCACGACGACCACCACCACCACGACCACTGTCGTTCGGTGCAGGTTGACGTAGGCTAAAACACGAGATCAAGGACAGCTTACGAATTAGGGAGCCATCAGCGTGGCGAAAGCCATCCAGGATTCCTAAGGCGAAGCGAAAAAACGCATGCGCACGTTCTACGCTTGCAGGAGGGCAACATGAAGATACTTCGTGCACTTTTTGCCGTCGTCATTGCCTTTAGCATCCCCGTCGTAGCTCTGGCGGATTGCTATGTTTACGCTACGTGGTCGCCGGGACTTCTCGTCTACCAACCGGCGAATAATTCGTGCGTCACGGTAAAGCACGGATTCCGATGCAAATTTGGCGCCGGAAAGACGATCTCCCTCGGTTTCGGTGGCCCGAACAGCACACGCACCGCCTGCATCGCGACGCTGCAGAACGTGGGCAGCATGTTTGCGGATAAGTGGCATCTTAGCACGAGCAGCGGCTGCAGCTTCCACTGGAAAGGTTCAAACACGGTTGAGGTCAGCCTTCGTTAGGTTAACCCTCGGTAATGCCCCTTGACCGGTCCACCCCGCTGCTGCTAAGGTAGCCAAACCATGATCTCGATGTTCGTTTCGACGACCACGACGACCACCACCACCACGACCACTGTCGTTCGGTGCAGGTTGACGTAGGCTAAAACACGAGATCAAGGACAGCTTACGAAGCCCCGCACCGATTGGTGCGGGGCTTCTTGCATTTGTTAGGGAGCCAACATGCGCGTGGAATGTAGCGACTGCGGCGCGGTCGCCGACCCCCTGGAGATCTGCCGGTGCGGCGGGTTGCCCGAGTTCGTGCTCGAGCCGCTGCGCCTCGACCCAGTCGGCCTGCGCCGCCTCGTGCGCGAGCGCCGCGCCAGCTACGAACCGCTCTTCGCCTCGGGCGTCTGGCGCTGGCGCGAACTGCTGCCCGCGATCCCGGCCGACTCGATCGTGTCGCTGGCCGAAGGCAACGTCCCGCTCTACGCCTCCGAGTCGGGCGCGCGCTACGCCGGCGTCGATCGCCTGGCCTATCTGCACCTCGGCATGAACCCGACCGGCTCGTTCAAGGATCTGGGCATGACGGTTGCGATCTCGGCCGCCAAAGCGTCGGGTGCGCGCGGCGTGGTCTGCGCCAGCACCGGCAACACCGCCTCATCGATGGCCGCCTACGCGGCGCGCGCCGGACTCGACGCGTATGCGATCGTCCCGCGCGGTCGCGTTAGCGATGCCAAGCTCGCGCAGATGCGTGAGTACGGCGCACAGTTGATCGAAGTCGACGGTTCGTTCGACGACGCGTTCGCGTCGCTCCAACTGGTCAGCGATGCGGCGGTGGTGAACTCGGTCAACGCCTATCGCATCGAAGGTCAGAAGTGCGCGGCCTTCGCGATCCTCGAAGCGCGCGGCTGGGATGTCCCCGACTGGGTCGTGCTGCCCGGCGGGAACCTCGGCAACATCTCGGCGATTTCCAAAGGTTTCCGCGAAGCGTTACAACTCGGCTTGATCGACAAGCTCCCGCGCCTCGCGCTGGTGCGCGCGTCACTCGGCGTCGCCACGACCGCTAGCGCGATCGCGGTCGGCAATCCGAAATCGCGCAACCGCGCCTCGCGCGCGCTCGATCGTTTCAACGGCGTCGAACTCGCGGTCAGCGACGAGGCGATCCTCGATGCCAAAGCCCACATCGGGCGCGAAGGCATTGGCTGCGAACCGGCTTCGGCCGCGTCGCTGGCCGGCGCGCGTCGACTGCGCGAATGCGGCAAGATCGCGCCCGACGCCGACGTCGTCGCGATTCTCACCGGCCACATCCTCAAAGATGCACGCCCTTCGAGGCTCCCTTCGGTCGCACCTCAGGATGACAACTATGCAGTTGCGTGATCGCTTCGTCGTCAGTGTTCCCGCCACCAGCGCCAATCTCGGGCCGGGCTTCGATTGTGTCGGCATCGCGCTCGACCTGCGCGCCCGCGCGATGGTCGAACCCGCGAAACGGCTTCTCGCTCGAATTCAGCGGCCCGGAACAACCCACGCACATCGGGTTCGAACGGATGATCATCGACGCGATGCACACGATCAGCAGCGAGCTGCCGCGCGTGCGCGTACACCTCAACAATGCGATTCCGCTGGGCAAGGGCGTGGGCTCCAGCGCCGCCGCAAGCGCGCTCGGCATCACCATCGCCGCGCGTGCCTACGGCCTCGAGCTCTCTCGTGACGACATCGCGGATCGCGTGTGCGCGCTCGAGGGCCATCCCGATAACGCGCTGCCCGCCGTCTACGGCGGCATCGTGATCGCCACCTCGGCACGCGCCAGCATCAAACTCCCCGCGCCGCGCGATTTACACGCGATCGTCGTCGTGCCCGAGTTCGATCTTGCAACCGAAAAAGCGCGCGCACTGCTTCCGATCCAGTACGATCGCCGCGACGTCGTCTTCAACATTCAGCGCGCGGCGCTGCTCGGCGCCGCACTCGCCTCGGGCAACTGGAACCTGCTGCGCGAAGCGATGAACGACCGCTTCCACCAGCCCTATCGGGGCGAGGTCGTGCCCGGACTGGCCGACGCACTGCGCGTCGATTCACCCGAACTGATCGGCATCGCGCTCTCGGGCGCGGGGCCCAGCGTGCTAGCCATCGTCCGCGACCGTGCCGCGTGGCGCCCCATCGCCGCCCGCATCGCCGCTTGCTTCGAAGCCGCCGGCATCGCCGCCCGGAGCTACCGCCTGCCCTTCGCCGCGCGCGGCCTAGTTTCGCGCCGGCACTTGACGGAGCGCAAAGCGGCATGATAGCCTACCCGAAATGTTCGCGCCCACCATGATGACCTGTTCCATGTGCATTATTCAAATGAATAAGGCGGGGACTGTCATTGGGAGCACCGTGTAAAACACGGAATCGAGAAAGCACCAAAACGACGCCTCCGCCGATACGACGGGGGCGTCGTTCTTTTACTCGGAGCTCAAAGGGAAACCATCATGGACTGTACGGTTGGAATCGGATTACTCGGATGCGGCACGGTCGGCGCGTCGGTCGCGCAGCGTCTGCTCTCCGAGCGCGACGCGATCGAGCGGCGCAGCGGCGTGCGCTACAAACTCCAGGCGATCGCCATCGCCAATCCGTTAAAAGCCCGCCCGGCCGAAATCGATCCGGCGCTCTTCACGAAGAACGCGCGCGCCGTCATCGACGATCCGCGCGTCGATCTGATCGTCGAAGCGATCGGCGGCACCCACGACGCCTCCGAACTGCTCGAATACGCGCTCGAACGCGGCCGCACGGTCGTGACCGCCAACAAAGATCTCATCGCGACGCAAGGCCCGCGCCTCTTTGCCCTGGCCCATTCGCGCGGTGCGCGCTTGCGCTACGAAGCCGCCGCCTGCGGGGCGATTCCGGTGATCCGCGTGCTCGACGACGCGCTCGCCGGCGATTACGTTCACGCCTTCGGCGGCGTGGTCAACGGCACGTGCACCTACATTCTCTCGCAGATGGAACGCGGCGAAGAGTACGACGTCGCGCTGCGCCGCGCACAAGAACTGGGCTTTGCCGAAGTCGATCCGACCAGCGACGTCGAGGGCCTCGACGCCGCGCACAAACTCGCACTGCTCATGCAGCTCGCGTTTCAAATGGCGGTGATCTCGCCGCGCTTACGCCGCAGCGGCATCAGCGGGGTGAGCAAACGCGACGTGGCCCGCGCGCAAATGCTCGGCTATCGCATTCGCCTGGTCGCCGCCGCCACACGCAACGGCAACGTTGCCAGCGGCGAAGTCGCCCCGGTGCTCGTACCCGAAGCGCATCCGTTTGCGCAGGCCAGCGGACCCGAAAACGTCGTGCGCGTCGTCTCGCGCGATGCGGGTGCGCTGCTGCTCTCCGGCACCGGCGCCGGCGGTTTTCCCACCGCGTCGGCGGTGCTCGGCGACGTGGTCACGGCGCTGCGCGACATCGCCAATCAGCGCGCGGTGAATTACCCCGCGCTCAATCCCGCGCTCGATATCGCACCGCTGTTTGCGAACCTCGCGCGCCATCCCGAACTCCCACGCTATCCGGTGTGGGATGACTCGCTCCTCGAAGCTCCGGTCTCGCAGGTTGAAACTGCGTTCTCATGACCGGGAAAGAGACGATCCACGCACATGAGTGCAACCCTCGAACAAGCCCGAACTCCGCAATTCGACACCGTCGCCATTCACGGCGGCCATAGCGGCGACCCGGCGACGCACGCGCGCGCCGTTCCGATCTATCAAACCACCTCGTACCTTTTCGACTCGACCGAACACGCGGGCAAACTCTTCGCGCTCGAAGAGTTCGGCAACATCTACACCCGCATCAACAATCCGACCACCGACGTGCTCGAACAGCGTCTGGCCGCACTCGAAGGCGGCGCTGCGGCGCTTGCCGTTGCAAGCGGACAAGCTGCGGTCGTGTATTCGATTCTGAATCTTGCGCGCAGCGGCGATCACATCGTGAGCTCAGCCTCGCTCTACGGCGGCACGTACAACGCGTTTGCCCATACGCTCAAACGCTTTGGCGTCGACGTCTCGCTGGTCGACTTCAACGATCCGGCAGCGGTGGCAGCCGCGATCCGTCCCAACACCAAAGCGATCTTCGCCGAGACGATCGGCAATCCGAAGATCGACGTGCTCGACGTCGAGAAGTACGCGGCGCTCGCGCACGAACACGGCCTGCCGCTGGTGGTCGACAACACGCTTGCCACGCCGTATCTTCTTCGCCCGATCGAGTTCGGCGCCGACATCGTCGTGCATTCGGCGACCAAGTTCATCGGCGGCCACGGCACCGCCATCGGCGGCGTGATCGTCGACGGCGGCAAATTCGACTGGGGCAACAATCCGCGCTTCGCGCGAGTTCGTCGATCCCGATCCGTCGTATCACGGGCTGCAATATGCGCCGGTCTTCGGCAACATCGCCTACATCTTAAAGGCGCGCGTGCAGTTGCTGCGCGATGTCGGTGCGGCGCTCTCGCCGTTCAACGCCTGGCTCTTGCTCCAAGGCCTCGAAACGCTGGGGCTGCGCGTCGAACGCCATACCAGCAACGCGCAGGCCGTCGTCGCGTTCCTCGACAAGCATCCGCAGGTGGAATCGGTTGCGTACCCGCGCTCGCAAAAATATCTGCCCAAAGGCGGCGGCGCCATTCTGACCTTCCGCGTCAAAGGCGATGCCACGCGAGCAAAGCAGGTCATCGATCGGCTCAAGCTCTTCTCGCTCTTAGCCAACGTGGGCGATGCAAAGTCGCTGGTGATTCATCCCGCCAGCACCACGCATGCGCAACTCACGCCGCAAGAGCGTTTGCAAAGCGGCGTCGACGACTCGACGATTCGTCTCTCGGTTGGCATCGAAGACAAGCGCGACATCATCGCCGACCTCGAACAAGCGCTGGCGTGACCGAACAAACCATCGACATCGGCGCGCTCGACCTGGACTGCGGGGTTACGCTCCCTGCGGTCCAGCAGCGCGTGACGATCGACGGCGCCGATCCCTTACCCGACGGTTCGAACGTCGTCTTTGCCGCGCACGCGCTTACCGGTTCGAGCCGCGTGGCCGAATGGTGGCCCGACATCGTCGGCGAGGGTGCGCTCTTCGATCGCCGGCATTGGTGCGTCATCGGCATCAACGTCCTCGGCGGCTCGTACGGATCAACCGGTCCTCTCTGTCACCCTGAGCTTGTCGAAGGGTTTCCACGAATCTCCGTGCGCGATATCGTTCGTGCGCAACAAATCGTCTTCGACCGACTCGAGATTTCACGTCTCGCGGTCGTCGTCGGTGGCTCACTCGGGGGCATGCAGGCGCTGCAGTGGGCCTTGGATGCTCCCGAGCGTGTCGCACACGCGATTATCATCGGCGCAAGCGATCATCATACGGCGATGGGCATCGCGCTCAACGCCGTGCAGCGCGAAGCGATCGCGCTCGATCCGGTGCTCGGCGTCGCGCTCGCGCGCAAGATCGCGATGCTCAGCTATAAGAGCGAGGATCTCTTGCGCGAGCGGCACGACCGCAAAGCCGATCGCAAAGGGCGCAAACAGTTCGACGTCGAGGGCTACCTCGATCATCAAGGCGATACGTTCATCGAACGCATGGACGGCGACACCTACACGCTGCTCACCCACGCGATGGACAGCTTCGACGTTCGCAATCGCCCGGCACCGCCGGGCGTCGACCTTACCTTTGTAGGAATCTCATCCGACTGGCTCTTCCGCCCGCAAGAGATTCGCGCCGCGGCACAGCGTTTGCACGCGCGCTATCTCGAACTCGACAGCAACCACGGCCACGATGCCTTCCTCGCCGAACCCAACCGCTTGCGCGAATTGCTCGCCCCCATCGTCGCTAGTAGCGCGAATGGGGTAACGCGCTTGTCATCCCGAGCGTAGCGAACATAGTGAGCGCAGTCGAGGGACGCATCCAATGGCCGGTGAGCGTTTTGAAACGCTTCTTGCGCCTTACGACCTATTTCCGGGCCGCCTTCCACGTGGGAATGATGATATACTCGTCCCACAAGGAGCCTGCGTGAGCGCCGAACCCCTCGAAAGCCGGATAGCCCGTATGGAGGGCGTCAACGTCCAGATCGCCGATCGCCTGAACAGCATCGACGGGCGGCTTGATTCGCTCGACGGCCGTATCGACTCACTCGATCGTAGCTTACGATCCGAGATTGGCGGAGTTCGCTCCGAGTTCGGCACCCTGCGCTCCGAGTTCGGCACCCTGCGCTCCGAGATGAATTCTCGCTTCACGCAGATCGACGGTCGCTTTACGCAAATCGATGGGCGCTTTACACAAATCGACGGGCGCTTTTTGCAGATCGACGGCCGCTTCGCACAGATGGACCAAAAATTCACTTGGGTCATCGGCATTGTCGTGGCGTCTTGGACGACGAGCATGACGGCAACGCTGGCGCTATTCTTCCGCCACTGAGCGGTCGCGAGTTCGCGCATTTGTGTTGCATTTACCCATTGTTGCAATAGTGGGGGAGCGCAACCCCCCAAGCTAAAAGCGTAAAGCATAGCTCTGCATGTGAGGTGCTTAAGGTGAGATGCTTTGCGACGTCCGCTACCATCGGGATGTTAACGACTCTAGCTATTTTCGCTCCCGCAACGTCTTCGGCTGCGGATTTGTTTTCCGGACAAGTCCAAATCGGCCACGCTCCGATCCCAGGTGCGACCGTCACACTGTGGTCGGCGGGCACCGGCGCGCCGATGAAACTCGACGAGACGCGATCCGACGCAAACGGCCGCTTTAGCATCCGCAGCTTTTTTCACGGCGATCAGAAGAACTTCGATCTCTATCTGATCGCGAAGGGCGCGCGACCCGGGCTCGTGCTGGCGACCGTCCTTGGAAATCGCGCACCGCACACCGTCGTCATCAACGAGCTTACGACCGTTGCCTCGGCGTTTACCAACGCACAGTTTTATCACGGTGATGCGATCTCCGGCAATCAACTCGGGCTTCAAATCGCCGCCGGAAATGTGCCCAATCTCGTGAATCCCTCCACGGGCACTTGGGGCAAGGTGCTCTTGGATCCGCTCAACAGCACGCAAACCGCAACGCTCGCGACATTGGATACACTGGGTTCACTGATCACCGCCTATGCAACAACCGCCGACGACACGTGGCGAGGCAGCTTCCTGAAATCCTCGGCCGACACGCTCCAAGCGATGAGCGCTATCGCGCGCACGTCGTGGAGCGACCCCAAAGGGCTGTTCGCACTCTTCGATCAGGCGTATCCTCAACCCAAGGACGGCTCGCGCCGCGCGGCGCCGTTCGTTCCGTATCTTGCCTGGGCGCCGCCCGACTTCGCGCTGAGCCTATGCTTTGCAGGCGGTGGAACGTATTCTGCCGGCCGGCTGATGTTCGACGCAAACGGCAACCTCTGGAGCGGTCAAAACTGGATGGCCGGCTCACAGTCCGGCGTTATTCAAAGCATCGGCGGCGGCGTGGTAAAGATGGCGCCCAACGGAACCGCGCTCTCGCCGGCGATCACCGGATTCACCGGCATGGGCGTCGATGGCGTTGGATGGGGAACCGGCGTCACGCGCAGCAACGTCTGGGCAACCAGTTTCGACGGCAAGATCTTGATCATGGATTTCAACGGGCGGCCGGTGGCTAAAGAGAGCGATTTGCCGTTCAAGCAAAAGCTGCTCGGTTTGATGGGCGTTGGTATTGCGACCAACGGCGATGTCTGGATCGCCGACGGGTCCGACAATCAGCTCCTGTACTTTCCGGGGGGTCGAATCAAGAATGGCCGCATCGTCAAAGTCGCGGGGCTTAAATCGCCATTCGATATCGTCATCGACAATCAGAATCGCGTCTGGGTCAGCAACTCGCAGTCGTATACCGTCCTGCGCTTTCCGGCGAACGATCCTTCTAAGGTCGAGACCTTTAAGGTGGGAATCAGCGTACGAGCGCTTGCACTAGACACGCAAGGCAACGTGTGGGTCGCGAGCAACGCGTCGCTCGACTTCCCCGTTCCAACGATACCCGATGGCGCATCCATCATGGAGCAATTCCGTCTTCTGGGTGCAGCCGCGCTGCGCTACAACAAACCGACCGGCTTCGTGAGCATGATCCGTCCCGACGGCACGCAGCCCAATCCCGAAGGCTTTACGGGAGGCGGCGTTATCAACATCCCCTGGGGCTTAAATATCGACGGCAACGGTGACGTGTGGGTCGGCAACTTCAAAGGACGCAGCGTCGTGTTGATGGCGGGCGCAACGCCGAAGGGACATGCGGCCGGTGCCAAGACCGGCGACGTTCTCCACGTGTTCAGCGGTGGCAGTATCCAAATGATCACGGATGTGTCGATCGATCCCGCAGGCAATGTGTGGGTCGCGAACAACTGGAACGCGCCGGAAGGCGCGGGTGGGAATCCGCCGCCCTTTCCGGTTTCAACGTGGGGAGGCGGCTCAGGTATTACCGTCATCTACGGCGCAGCGGCGCCGGTGAAATCACCGCGAATGGGTCCGGTGCGACCGTATTAGCGTGCGCATCGTGATCGTCGTCGCGACCATGCGCTCATTGCTACGGTAACTGCGCGCTGGGCGAGAATCCGCCCTGCTTTCTCTTCTATTACACTAGCTGGGTTGGTCGAAGAAGCCCGGTTTGCTTTGCCCGACTTCGATGATGTACCCATCGGGATCGCGGATGTAGCAGCGCGTCTCGCCGTACTTATCGAGCGGCTCGGTGAGAAACGTCGCGCCGCGGCTGCGCCACAATTCGTAGCACGCCGCGATGTCCGCAACGCGAAGATTCATGAAGCTGCTGATCACATGTGGGTTGGGAGTCTGGAGCGTTACGCCCGGTTTGTCCGGCGTCGGACCGCCTCCCGGGTTAAAGATGAGCCACGTGTTCGCGATTTGAACGTAGGCTGGGTCGTCGGGTCCTCTTAGGCTTTTGCGCGTAACTTTTGCGCCGAAAACCGTTTGATAGAATTGCACCGAGCGCTCGACGTCGGTGACGGTGAGAAAGAGCGCGGCGGTAAACCCCACTTGCGGTGGTATCGTATAGTCGATCTGCGCGACCTGGACTTCATCCATACTTGAACCCCGATTTGCTTTGGCCGACTTCGATGATGTAGCCGTCAGGGTCGCGGATATAGCAACGCGTCTCGCCGTACTTGTCAGAGGTTCGGTCAGAAACGTTGCGCCGCGGCTCTTCCAGAGCTCGTAGCATGGCCTGAATATCGGCAACGCGAATATTCAAGAAACTGCTGAACTCGTTGAGGGTGGGTGGGGTTCGCAGCGTTACCGTCGGTTTATCGGGTGTCGGGCCACCGCCAACGTTGAGAATCATCCACGTATTGGCAATCCGAATGTACGGTGGCTCACCTCCCTGGTCGCCCATGCTCACGATTTCTCCGCCGAAGACCGTCGCGTAGAAGTTGGCGGATCGCGCTTGGGGTCGGCCACGGTGAGAAATTGCGCGATCGTCAAATCTTCGCCCGACGGCACTTCCCTGTACCCGGGCGTGCTTTGCCCGACTTCGATGATGTAACCGTCAGGATCGCGGATGTAGCAGCGCGTTTCGCCGTACTTCTCGATCGGTTCGGTGAGAAAGGTTGCGCCGCGGCTCTTCCAGAGCGTGTAGCACTTCGCAATATCCGCCACGCGGATATTCATGAAACTGCTGAACACGTTGGGGTCAGGCGGGGTTCGCAGCGTCACCGTCGGTTTGTCGGGTGTCGGGCCGCCGCCAACGTTGAGAATCATCCAGATGTTGGCGATCTTGATGTAGGGCGGGGCATTCCCGTCGCCCATGCTCACGATTTCTCCGCCGAAGACCGTTGCGTAGTATTTCGCCGAGCGCTCGAGGTCGGACACGGTGAGAAACTGCGCAATGGTGATCCCCTCGCGGGGTGGCATCTCAAAGGTCTTCTGATCGACTTGTACTTCGTCCATGCCCCCATCCTAGCACTACGATTTACGAGCGCAATAGGTACTAAAAGTGTGCTATTTTGGAGTCTATGATTCGGCGGCTCCGCAGGCGCGATTTGCCCATCGATACGATCGAGCTTGCCCGCTTCCTGATCGGCAAAATGCTGGTGCACGATCTTCACGGGCAGCGAACCAGCGGCCGCATCGTGGAAACCGAAGCGTATCCGGTCGGCGATGCGGCCGGGCATGCGTTCGGCGGCAAAACGAAAAGGAACGCGTCGCTCTACCTGTCGCCCGGTCACGCCTATGTGTACTTCGTCTATGGCATGTATTATTGCATGAACGTTTCGAGCGAACGCACCGGCGTCGGTGCCGGCGTGTTGATTCGCGCGCTCGAGCCGATCGACGGAATCGACCTGATGAAGGAGCGTCGCAGCGCGTCGTCACCGCGCGATCTTGCGCGTGGGCCGGGCCGTCTCACCCTCGCAATGGCAATCGATTTGCAGTACGATGGGGTGGATTTGTGCACGGATCGCGGACTGTGGCTTGGCGTGTCTGATGCCGAATATCGCGGCGTCGTGTCAGCGACGACGCGAATCGGCCTCAGCCGCGAGCAACACCAGCCTTGGCGCTTCTATGAGCACGGCAGCACGTTCGTCAGCGGACGACTACCCCGAGAGTAGAGGTCTTCGATCCTGACTGGAAGGTCGCGCACGCGCACGCCGGTCGCATGATACACGGCGGCAGTAATCGCGGGCGCGACGCCCGCCAAGCCGATCTCGCCGAGGCCGCGAGCGCCAAGCGCATTGAGCTCGTAGTCGGGATAATCCAGAAAGGTCACGTCCATCGCGGGGTGATCCGCATTCGACGCAACCACGTAGTCGGCCAAGTTGCGATTGAGCGGCGCCGCGCTTTGCGGATCGTACCGCGTCTCTTCAAACAACGCCATGCCGACGCCAAAAACGACCGACCCTTCGATTTGGTTACGCGCCGTCATTGGGTTGATGATCCTGCCGGCATCGATCACGGTGACGGTGCGTCGCACGCGCAAACGCGCGATCTCGGGCTGCCAGGTGACTTCGACGAACTGCGCGCCGAAGCTATGGCTCGATTTCTTCGGCGTGGCGGTGTCGAGATACGTCCCGGTCGATCGGCCGATCCCGACGCCGTTTTTCAACGCTTCCGTACACGCCATAATCGTCGCGGGGATGAGCGATGCGGTCGCCATGGAGCCGCCGGACATGGGGCCGGGCGGCAGCGATGAATCGCCGATTGAAACCGTAATCCGCTCGATTGGCATTCCCAACGCGTCGCTCGCGATCTGCGCGAGCATCGTGTAGGTTCCGGTACCGATGTCTTGGGTCGCACACAAGAGGCGCGCGCTGTCATGCTGCAGCTCCACGCGCACCTCGCAGTCCAGGCTGTCGGCGATGTATGAACAGCCCGCCATGCCCCAGCCGACGATCATGCCATCTTTGCGCATCGAGCCGACCGCGGGTGTGCGTTGCTCCCACCCGAACTTCTTCGCACCCACGTCGTAGCACTCGGCGACGTGACACGACGTGAACGGGATGTCGAGGCCTTCGTCATGTTGGGGCGCGCTGCGCAAGCGCAACGCGACGGGATCCATTTTCAACAGCACGGCCAGCTCGTCGAGAGCCGACTCGGTTGCAAAGAGTCCGGGAGCTGCGCCCGGGGCGCGCATCGAAGTCGGCGCGCCCACATTGCGCTTGGCAATGCCGCTGCTAATGCGCAGATTCGACGTACTGTAGAAGTAGGGCGTGGCCTCCCAACAGTACTCGTCGTAGTCGCCGAGCATGTTGCTGTGGTTGGTGTAGTCGTGTTGCAGCGACGTCAGATCGCCGTCTGCGGTGGCGCTCACACGCATGCGCTGCACGGTGACCGGGCGGTGCCCCACGTTCATGAACATCTGCTCGCGCGCGATGACCACTTTCACGGGTTGACCGAGATTTCGCGCGGCTGCCGCGGCGAGCGGTGAATGCGTCCACGGCCACAATTTTCCGCCGAATCCCGCACCCAGGTAACGCGTGATCACGCGGACCTTCTCGACTGGAATCCCGAGCATCTGCGCCAGCACGCCGCGGTGATTTACCACCGCCATGGAGGTCTCGTGAAGCGTAACCGCGTCACCGTCCCACCTAGCAACCGTCGCGTGCAACTCCATCGGATTGTGCGTCTCGACCGGCGTGCTGTAGGTGGCGTCGAGTTTGAACTCTGCCTGTGCGAATGCTTTGTCGGGATCACCGCGCTGGCTCACGATTTTGCGCTCGCCTTGCGCGACGGTGATCGGAGCCGTCAGCGCCACGTCGGGCGCGTAGCTAATCCGGAGGTGGGCTGCGCCTTCGGCCGCTGACTCGAGCGTCTTTGCGACCACGAGCGCGACGTACTGTCCGTAGTACGCAATCTGGTCATCCACCAGCGGTGCGCGCGTCTCGTCGGCGTACGCGACGCCCGGCGCCAGTGGCGCTGTCAGCGAATGAAGAGCGCCGATGTTGGTATGATCGTACACGGCGACGACGCCCGGCACCGCAAGCGCAGCTTCGGCATCGACGCGCAGCACCTTACCTGCAGCGATCGTGCTGCCAACCGGCACGCCGTAGAGCATCCCGTTTTCGATGCGATCCGAGGCATAGTCGGCCGCGCCGGTTACTTTGAGCCGCCCTTCGATCCGGCGGATCGGTGTTCCCACGCTCATGACGTCACCTCATGTCACAACCACTTCTACGCGGTCACGGAACGATGGCGTAAACGCCGAGCGCGCCTACGCCCTGGTGCGTGGCAATCGTCAGCGAGGCTTCGCGCATGTATTCCTGCGCCGGCGCGTGACCCAGTTTTGTTTCGAACATTTTTTTGAGCGCTGTTGCCGCTTCTTCAGCCTGCGTGTGACCGAATGAAACGCGAACGTTTGGCGCGTGCCCAATCGCGCGAACGACCGCCTCGACCATCAGCTCGCACGTCTTCTCGAACGAAAAGCTCTGACCCGCCGGTACGATTACGCCATCTTCGCTAAACTTGAGCACCAACCGCACGTTTGTCAGCGAGCCGAGCGCAACAACTGCAGCCGGCAGCCGGCCGCTGCGCCCGAGCGTCGCAAGATCGTGCATCGCAAAATACGCCGCGCTGTTGAGAGCCTTCGGGTCCACGCGCTTGGCAATCTCGGCCAGAGAGGTACCGCCCTTGGCAAGCTCGACGGCGTAGAGCGCGAGCAGCGTCTGAGCACCCGCCGAACCCTGCGAGTCAACCACGCGCACGCGAGCGTCGAACGCTTTTGCCGCAGCGAGCGCATTTGCGTAGCTCTGCGAAATCTTTGACGAGAGCACGATCGCCACGACGTCGTCTCCGGCGTCGATCGCTTTGGCGAAGATTTCCTGAAATTGCGCCTGAGACGGGGATTCGGTCTTGGGAATCTCGCCCGCCCCAACGCGGCGAAAAAAGGTCGCGCGATCGATGTCAATGCCGTCGCGAAAACGGTCATCTCCCAGCAATACCCACACGGGCACGATCTCGATTCCCAGGCTCGTTGCCTCGGCGCGGGAGAGATCGCTACCACTATCGGTGACAACCGTAACGCCCACGATTCGTTAGATCCTCGAACCTCCATCGAACGCTGTCCTAGACGACCGCCGCCGGGCCCAGTCTGCCCGCGCTATCCTCAAATGCATGCGTACAATAGGTTGCCTCGCAACCCTTCTCCTTTGCCTCGCCACAGCAGTGCCGTGTCTTGCTACCGGCACTTTTCGCGTCCAGGAGAGCAACGGGCCCGTGCGCGTTTATAAGGACGTCTCGATTAAGGTCGTCCACCAAACGCTGCGCGTCACGTCCGCCGACGGCGAAGCGACCTTCGTTATCAATCACGCGGCCTGCGCCTACGATGGCTATCTCGAGCGCTGTACTCCCATCAAAATGAGCCTCGAGCGAGACGGTACCACAAGATCGATCGATTTCACCGGCGGAACGATCTACGTCAACCCGACCCGCAGCACGCAGCAGCTCACACACTCGTCGACGCAGTTGCCGCCGCATGGCATCCTCTTCTCCATCCGTACGAAGATCGGCGCCTTCGTGTCGCTGAGCGGACAGATCGATGGGTTAGTGCGCTAGATGCTGCACGGGCTACTGCTGGCAGTAGCGCTGCTGGCTTCGGGAACACCAACGCCGGCGCCCTCGGCACAGCCCTTCGACCTTAGCAAACTGACGCCGCAACAGCAGGCGGCCGTCCAAGCCGCGATCGTGAAACTCTCGCAAAATCCGGTCGGAAATATCGCCGCGATTCCGTTCCAAAACAACTTCAATTTCGGCGTTGGTCCGTACGCGCGCTTTCAATATAATCTCAACGTGCAGCCGGTGATCCCCGTGGCCCTGGGTACGAGCGCGAACCTCATCCTGCGCACGATCATCCCCGTCTTGGTCCAGCCGTCGTTTGCGTCACCGGCGACCTGCGGCCGGACCGAAGTCTGCGCATCGACGTCGGGCGTCGGCGACATTCAAGAGCAAACGTTCTATGCGCCAAAAACCAAGCCGGGCGAACTGGTGTGGGGCGCGGGGCCCGTGTTTCAAATCCCAAGCGCGACGCCGGGAACACTGGGCGCCGGGAAGTGGGCGGCCGGTCCGGACCTGGTGCTCTTGGAGATGCCCGGTCGTACGGTGTTCGGAATCCTGATGACGCAAATTTGGTCCTTTGCCGGTCAGACCAATCGGCAAAACATCAGCGCTGCGCTGTTTCAGCCCTTCTTCAACTACAACCTCAAAAACGGGTGGACGCTTTCGACCGCGCCGAGCATCACCGCGAACTGGGTCGCGGCCAAGAATAAATGGGCCGTTCCACTGGGCGCCGGCGTATCGAAAACGTTCAAAGCCGGCGATCAGGTGATGCAACTCTCCGCGCAATATTACAGCTACGTCGCGCGGCCGATCACCGCACCGCAAACCAACGTAAAAGTCTCATGGTCCCTCCTCTTCCCGATCAAACGCGGCATCGACATTGGCGAACTGATCAAGGAGAACATGTAACATGACGCCGGAAAAACTCGCGGTTGTCGTCTTTCTGATCTGTTTCATGCTAGTGGCCGGCTTGCAATGCGACTTCGCCGAGCTGCGTGAAGCATTTCAAAGTCCGATGCGCTTGCTGCGGATCTTCGCGGCGAATTTCGTGCTCGTTCCGATCATCGGCGTGATCGTCGTCCGGTTGTTTGCGCTCGACATCTATGTCGCGACCGGCATTCTGCTCATGGCGATCTCTCCCGGCGTTCCCTTTCTCCCGTTGATTGCCGGATCGGGCAAGGGCGGAAGTGCCGGCCTTGCAACTGGCCTCGCCGTGATCTTGCCGGCCGTCTCGATCATCACCGTTCCCATCACCGCGCCACTGGTGCTTCCCGCCGACGCGGCTGCGCACATCACCCTCGCCTCATTCATTGCAAGCCTCCTGCTGGTCCAGTTGCTGCCGCTGTGCGTTGGTCTCGTTATCCGGGCGCGCTTCGGCAAGGTCGCCCCGATGCTCACCAAGCTCGTCGCGATTGTCCTCGCCGTCGCCGGCATCGTGGTGCTCTTCTACCTCGTTCCGCAAATGGGCAAAGCCTTTGCGGCCGTTTACGGATCGCGCGGCCTGATTGCGTCGCTCGTGATCATCGTGCTCTGCGCCGGCGTCGGTTTGCTCCTTGGCGGAAAGACGCCGGCGTACCGGGTCACCCTATCCATTTCCACGATCATGCGCAACGTTGGTCTAGCAACCCTCATCGCGACGCAGAATTTCCACGGCACGGTCGCAGGAGCGGCCGTACTCGCGTATTTCGTCATGCAATTCATCTTTGCCAACCTGATCGGCATGTACTATAAACGAAGAGAGGCCAAATGACGCCGTTGATCTTTAGTCCGGAGTTCGGGCTGTTCACCCTTGGCACGATCGGGATCATCGATCTTATCGCCGCCACCACCAACGCGTTCAACGGAACGCTGCTCGCGCGCTCGCCCAGTCACTACAAGCATTTCACCATTGTCGGCGTAGCATTGCTGGGACTCGCGGGCGGTATCGGCGGCGGCACGTTGCGCGATATCCTCCTCAACGAAGTCCCCGCGCCGCTGGTCAACCCATGGTACATGTTCTTCTGCATCGCGGCGATCATAGTTGCGCTGTTGATCGCCTATAATGGCGGGCAAAAGTTCCGCGCCGGCCTGCTTTCGTTCATGACCGCATTTACGCTGCCATGGTATGCGATCGTCGGCGCCGACAAGGCGATGACGCACCACCTGGGATACGGCGCGGCGATTCTGATCGGCGTCATCGGCACAACCGGCGGACGCTGGATCATCGATCTCTCCTGTATGAAGATTCCCCAACAATTGGTGCGCGGCGAATTCTTTGTCGGGACGGCTGCAATGACCGCGCTGCTCTACGTCATTTTGCGCTTCTCGCTCGGCATGGATATCATTGTTGCGACCGCCATTGCGGTGCTGTTTGGTTTCGGCTTCCGCTTGCTCTCACTGTACATGGGCTGGGAAGAGTGGGAACCGTCGGAACCGGACGCGTTGCGGGCGGGCGAAAAAGAACACCACAGCCTGACCGTCGATATCCGCGAGGAATTTAGGGAAAGCTGAGCCGCTACAACACTGCGTGCCGGATGATTTCGACGCCGACCGCGATGAAAAAGACGCCCAGCGCAACGTCGACGTAACGGCGGTATTGCGCGAGGTGCGCAACCTTGGGCGCCACAAACAGAATTGCCGTTGCGAGAGCTGAAAACACGACCGCGTAAATAAACCCCACGCCGCTCGCGCGCAGCGCGCCCAGCAATGCAAACAGCGGCACGTACATCGCAACGTTGTCGATTCCGGTAGCAAACACGATGGCCGCGATCGATGCCGAGCGCGCGGTCGCGGTTTGCTTTCCAAACGCGGTGATCACTTTGCCCAGACCAATCGCCGCCGGCACGATCCCGAGCCATGCCACATTTCCGGCCGAGATCGTGTCCATGGCAAACGAAGCGATCAGGCAAGCGATTACCAAAAGCCCAAAGGCAATCGAGGCTTCGATGCTCGCGCGTAGCCAGCGCGCTGGAGAATTGACCGCCGCCTCGGCCGCTAAGCAGCTAAAACCATCGATATTCGTGAGAACAAAGGCCATAACGAGCACGAGCATCTGGTAGTCCATGCTACCCAGATCAGCCTCGACGCGGCCAATGCTGTCCTAGACAGGCATCAGTATTGACGCCGGTTATCACCTATGCTCGAAGTCCAGGACAACCTGGACAGGTGTCTTATGAGTGGAGCCTTAGCAGCCTACGAAGGCCTTCTTCCCACACTGAGCATCAAAACCGTGGCGCAGATGGCCAACCTCTCGATCGACACGATACGCGCGTGGGAAAAGCGTTATCGAGCCGTCGTTCCTCAGCGCGCCCAAGGGGGCCGGCGCCAGTTCAGTAGCGGTGACGTCGAGCGGCTCGTGCTTCTACGCGAGATCGTGGCTGCCGGCACGGCGATTTCGCGCGTAGCGCACTGTTCGACCGTCGAGCTCCGCGGCATGGCACGCGTGGTCGTCGATCGTGGCGAGTCCGATGACGCCGACGTCGTGCGCTTGCTCAAGGTTATCCGTGCGCGCGACGTTTCGCGGCTGTGCGACGAATTGCTCAAGATGGCGCTCGTGCGCAGCACCGCCGAATTCGGCGACGACATTATTGCAGCCGTACTCGCCGAACTCGACCGCAACGCGGAAGCACGGCATACCGGCGAACTGCTGCTGTCGTGCGCGCTCGTTTCGATTTCATCGCGGTTGTTCGACAAGCATCCCGGCGCGCGCGGCCCCAACGTCATCTCGCTGACGCTGCCGGGCGAGCCGCACGGGATCCCTCCGCTCCTTGCGGCGCTCGTCGCCTCCGAAAACGGCTTCTGCGGTATGTATGCCGGAACGCAGATCGAACCGGCGGATGTCGAGACGCTCGCCGTCGACTTGGATGCAGTTGCAATCGTGATCCATACCGCGGTCGAGTCGTTCGAGCATATGCAAGCCGCGCTGCGGCTCGTTGAAAAACTGCCGCGAACGCGCCTCGTGATAACGGGGCGAGGTAGTCTCCTCGCCCCGCCTGGTGTTGGGGCAGCGAACTCTTTGCGCGACCTCGCGCGGGAATTTAAGAGCGTATACTAGCCGCAGCTACTCCATCGCCGTTGCGAAAAAGTTGCCGGCGCGCCAGTAACCGTACGCGATGATCTGACGACCGACCGCGACGCGACCGCTGGTTTCGCGATTGAGGGCCGGCTGATCGTTGATCACGATCGTGCGGTCAGCGAGTTGCACCGTGACGAGATGCCCGCGCACGGACGTGATCGTGCCCGCAATGCGCGCACGACGCGGACCGACCGCGTAGCCCGGGCAATGCCCGTTGGCAGTCCATACGCCGCTCACCCACGTACCACAAATGGGATCGCCGTATTGGTTGTTGGGACCAAACGCCGCCGTGTCGTTGATGTCCGCGTCCGGATCCTTATCAACTGTGGTGGTCGTCGTGGTTGTCGTTTGTTGTGTTTGCTGAGATTGAGCAAACGCCGGCGCGGCCAGCGCTGCCCCAAGGGCCAGTGAGAGAATCGTCGCCGTAATTTCTCGTTTCATAGCGGCATTTCTACCCACTTTTTCGCGCTAAACCAAACTAGCGCTCGTACAGCCAACGTTTGATCGCGGCCGCAACAAGGATGTGCTCGATTGGATGCAGGCGCGACAAGAGTGCCTCTTCATCTTCGCCCGCCATTACCTGCAGCGGCTTGCGCGTCAGCACGCGTCCGCGGTCCGTCTGCGCAGTCACCTCGTGCACGCTTGCGCCGCTCCACGCGCTGCCGGCCGCAAGCGTATCGCGCACCGCGCGTGCTCCGCGAAATGCCGGGACGACCGTTCCGTCAGGCATGCCGACGCGATCCCGTGACGGGTCAAGCGGCAAGAACGACGGATGCACGTTGAGCATTTCGGGAAATGCGTCGACAAACGCCGGTTCGAGCAAATGCATCCATCCAAGCAATAACACCAGCTGCGGTTCGAACCGTGCGACCGCGCCGCGCAGCAGAGCATCGTACTGCGAGCGAGACTGGTCGCCGCGCTGCCAGGGCAGCGCGATCGCCGGAATCCCGGCGGCTTTGGCCCGTTCGATCGCGTAGGCGCCCGGCTTGTTGCAGACCAGCGCCGCGAGGTCCAGCGGCAGGCCGCCGGCGACACGATCGATCACCGCTTGAAAATTCGTCCCGCTTCCCGAAGCCAGCACGACCGTGCGAACCGGAGCCGGCGTAAGACTGCGCGGATCGTAGCGTTCGACAACGCGCGCTCCGGCGTGCCGCTCGTAGTACGGTACCAAACCCTCCGACGTCGCGGCGATCAGCGCGCGCCGATATCCACGCGCGCGCAACCCGCACAACGCCACCTGCAACAACGAAGAGCCTAAACTGTCACCCTGAGGTGCGAAGCCTCGAAGGGTCGGCTCAACACCCAACGGACCGAAGATGCCGACATCCGGTTCGCGCGCGATTCCGCGCAGCCATGCGTAGCGCAGGCCCGTCGGATCGAACGCCGCAAAGCCGGCCGGTTTCCCGTCACGCATTGCAACCGCAGACTGCGCAACCGCGACTTCGCTGCTCCACGCGCCGCCGAAGACGTCATCGATCCATGCCAGTACCGGATCGCTTGCGCCGCCGGCAACATCGAGCGAGTATCCGGCACGTTCGACGCGTTCGCGCGCAGCGCCGTCGCCCGCGAAACGTTCGTCGAGATCGACGGCGAGATTAACGAGCTTCGTGGATGACAACTTGCGGCTCGCTGCCCTCGCGCGCTTCGATCCAGCCGATGACTTTCGCGCCCGGCGCCGCCGCCGCGGCTTTGGCAGCGTCGACGAACGGCACGATCAGCGTGTATCCGACGCCCATGTTCAACGTGCGGTACTTTTCCTCGTGGGTCAAAGTGCCGCGGCGCACCAGTTCTTGCATGATTGGCGGCACGCTCCAACGCGCTGCCTCGAAGATGGCTTTCGCGCTATCAGGCAGCGTTCGCGGCACGTTCTCGAGCAGGCCACCGCCGGTGATGTGCGACATCGTCTTGACGCGCGCGACCTTCTGAATCGCCCGGACCTCGTCGTAGTACGAAGGGTGCGGCGCAAGCAACGCATCGGCAAACGTTGTTCCGTTGAAGGGCTTGGTCCATTCATCGCGGCGGAATCAGCGCGCGCGCAAGCGAGTAGCCGTTAGTGTGCAGCCCGATCGAGGGCAATCCGATGATTGCATCGCCGGCGCTCGACGCTCTTGGGCTTCGGAATCTCGTCAATGTCCACGATCCCGACGATCGTTCCGGCCAGATCGAAATGCCCCGGTGCGTATAATCCCGGCATCTCGGCCGTTTCACCGCCAAGCAGCGCGCATTCGTGGGCGCGGCATGCCTGCGCGCAGCCCGCGACTACCTCGGCGGCAACCGCTGGGTCGAGTTTTCCGACCGCAAAATAGTCGAGAAAGAACATCGGTGTCGCGTTTACGACGAGGATATCGTTGACGCAATGATTGACGAGATCGCGCCCGACGCCGTCGTAGCGCTGCAGTTCGGCGGCGATGAGAATCTTCGTGCCGACACCGTCGGCCGACGCGACCAGCGCACGGTCGCCCCCGCCGGGCAAGCGGAAAAGCCGCCGAAGCCGCCGATCGCGTCGAGCTGATCGGGATGCCGCCACGCGCCCAGGACCTCGCTTGTAGCGCGCGACGGCCTCGTTGCCCGCGGCAATATCGACGCCGGCGCGCGCGTAGGCGTCTTCCGTGCGACTTTGGTCGCTCATAGGGCCCCCGGCGCAGGGCCAGAGCTGCGCACCAGCCGAATTGTGGTCAAAACGATCGCCATTCGGCGGTCATACTTCACCCAATCGAAAGGTAGCCCATGCAAGTTCGTCATCGCGCACGATGCGCCGGCGCCGCGCGCACGGGTGCCCTGGTCGTGCCCGTCTTCACCGACGGAATCTGAGCGGGGCTGCTCAAGCGATCGACACCGCGCTCGACGGCGCGATCGCCGACGTGCTTCGTCTGGAGAGATCAAAGGCAAACTCGCCGAGCTGCGCGCTGTTGCATGCCGAAGGATCAACCTTTTCACCGCGTGCTCATCGTCGGATTGGGCGAACGCGAAAAATTCGAACCGCATCGCATCTCGCTCGCTACGCCGGTGCCGCGGTGCGCTATCTCGGGCGGCGCAATGTCGAGTGCGATCGCGATTGCGCTGCCCGACGAAGCCAAAGGCAACGAGACCGCGTGCGCTTCATTTGCCGCCGAAGGTGCGGTCAGCGGCGCATTCGAGACGACGATCTACCAGGAGAAGCCCGACAAACGTATGGCGATCGAGTCGGCGACGATTCTCGACAACGGCTTCGATAGTACAGCGGTCAAGGCCGGCGTCGAACGCGGCACGATTCTCGGTGAAGCCGTCAATTTCGCGCGCCGCCTTGCGATCACGCCCGCCAACGAGATGACGCCCACGCATCTCGCCGACGAAGCGATCAAAGCGCGCGAAGACCGCCGGGATCGAGGTCGACGTCTTCGACGAAGAACGCATGCGTAAGGAAGGCATGGGTTCGTTTCTCTCCGTCGCGCAAGGCAGCGTGCAACCGCCCAAGTTCATCGTCATGACGCTACAACGGCGATCCGGGCAGCAAAGAGGTGCTCGCGCTCGTCGGCAAGGGCATCACCTTCGATACCGGCGGCATCTCGCTCAAGCCGCCCGAAGCGCATGGAAGAGATGAAGTACGACATGTCGGGCGGCGCTGCCGTCATCGCGACGATGGTGCGCGCTGGGTAAGCTCAAACCCAAACTCAACGTCATCGGTTTGGTCCCCGCCACGCGAAAACATGCCGGGCGGCAAGGCGACCAAACCCGGTGACATCGTGCAAAGCCATGAACGGCAAGACGATCGAGGTGATCAACACCGATGCCGAAGGCCGCCTGATTCTGGCCGACGCGCTCGTCTACGCAAACAAACTCGGCGCGACGAAGATCGTCGATTGCGCGACGCTCACCGGCGCGTGCGTCATTGCGCTCGGTCATGCTGCCAGCGCCGCGGTCGTACCAATGACGAGCCTTCGCCAACGAATTTCTTGGCGGCGGCGAAACCAACCGGCGAGCGCTATTGGCAGATGCCGCTCTACGACGAATATGCCAGCGCCATGAAGAGCGACATCGCCGATCTCAAGAACACCGGCGGACGCCCGGCCGGCACGTTAACCGCGGCCGCGTTTCTCAAAGCCTTCGTCGACGAGACGCCGTGGATGCATCTCGACATCGCCGGCACGGCGTATCTCGACAACGAGTCGGCCTGGCAAGCTAAGGGCCCAACCGGCACGCCGGTTCGCGCGTTCGTTTCGTTGGTCGAGACCCTCGCCGGTTCACCCGTGGTCCACGCGAACGGATCGGCCGAAGGCCGAACGTTACAGGTTAACGCGAAGCGTTAACCCATGTCATCCCGAGCGTAGTCGAGGGACCGTTACCCATCTCCGGCAACGCGGCGCGTTCACCCGCATATTTGTCATCCCGAGCGTAGTGGGTGAACGCGAAGCGTTCACCCGCGTAGTCGAGGGACCGTTACCCATCTCCGGCAACGCGGCGCGTTCACCCGCATATTTGTCATCCCGAGCGTAGTGGGTGAACGCGAGGCGTTCACCCGCGTAGTCGAGGGACCGTTACCCATCTCCGGCAACGCGGCGCGTCACTGCGCACTATGCGTTTCCGACGTCATTGGCTCGACCCATTGCGCGCGCCACGCCGCGGGAGCAATTGGTTCCCCGAAGTACTGAGTTTCGTGGAATACTTTGTCTCCTCGGAACTCGTGGATGCTCACCGTATACCAAGGCTTTCCGTCATACGTGATAATGACCTCGCTTACCCAAACGGGGCCGCTGCCCATTATCCGCAGCACTTTAGATATACTCGGATGACCTCGCTCTGCACGGCGCTGAGCGATCAGGTTTGCAAGGCCGCGTATTCGTTCGCCCGATTGAGGGAAGTCCCAAATGACGTCTTCCGCGTAGAGGTCGCCCGACATCGGATTCGCCCAACGCTGCTCGATCATCGAGATCCGAATAGCAGATTCGTCCATAAAGTACTCCTAAGAACCACCTTCGTTGATTTGTCATCCCGAGCGCAGCGAAGCGGAGTCGAGGGACCGTTACCTACCCGTGCACCGCGAAGAAAAAGGCAACGAACGACGCCAAAATTACGGTGGTCTGCCCTACGATGCAGAATTTAAGAACCCTTAGGTGAGAGTCGAGCTTCCTCTCGATCCGATCGCAGCGCTCGTTGAGCGCAACCGAGAGCCAGTCGGGCTGTGCGCTCAAGGCGGTCTCCTTCTCGCCATCCTAGCCCACCTCGCGCAGCGATAACAAGGGGCCCCTGAGGGACGCTCGCAGAAGCACAAACGGCTATGGCACAGACCCGCCAACTCAAAGAAGACGCTCGCCCATACGAGCCGGCCAAGGGTCCGGCACTACGACGCGTCACCGCCGGCGCTATCAAGCGGCGCAAAGGCACAACTATCGTCCCCATGATCACCGCATACGATGCGCCGTTCGGGCGTTACGCTGAAGAAGCGGGCATCGATTGGATTCTCGTCGGTGATAGTCTCGGGAACGTCGTACTCGGATTCGACGAAACGACGCCGGTGACAATGGATGACATGGTCCATCACACCGCCGCCGTCGTGCGCGGCACATCGCGTGCGCACATCATTGCCGACATGCCCTTCGGCTCGTATCAAGTCAGCGACGAAGAGGCGCTGCGCAACGCGATTCGCCTGGTCAAAGAAGGCGGCGCAATGTCCGTCAAACTCGAGGGTGGCAGCAACGAAGCCGCGCGCATCCGCGCCATCGCGCGTGCCGGTATTCCGGTTGTCGGTCACATCGGTATCACGCCGCAAACAGCCGGGCTTGGTCCCGGCTATCGTATGCGTACCCATCGCGATCGATTGATGGAGGATGCGCTCGCGGTCGAAGCCGCCGGCGCCTACGCGATCGTGCTCGAAGTCGTCGATTTCGAAATCGCGCGCGAACTCACCGAAAAGCTTTCCATTCTCACGGTCGGCATCGGTGCGGGATCACACTGCGATTCGCAAGTGCTGGTCATGCACGACGTGCTCGGCATGTACCCGCACTCGCCGCCGTTCGTCAAACGCTTTGCCGAGATCGGCATCGCGATAACGAACGCCCTACGCGAGTATGCGAGCGCGGTAAAGGAAGGCGACTTCCCCGCCAAGTGAACGGCCCGCAGTTCGACGACGCGTTTCGCGCGCGGCTGCACGACCTTTTTCGATGGCGCCGCGACGTGCGACACTTTCGCAAGCAGCCCGTTTCGCGCGAAGACATCGAAGCGCTGGTGCGTGAAACCGCGCTCTCTCCGTCGGTTGGTTTTTCGCAACCCTGGCGCTTCGTGCGGGTCGATGCTACGGAGCGGCGCCAATCAGTCACCGCCTCATTCGAACGCGCGAACGCCGATGCACTGGCCGGGTACGCGGGCGATGACGCGCTCAAGTACGCGACCCTCAAACTTTCGGGATTGCGCAATGCGCCGGTGCACCTCGCCGTGTTTTGCGATGCCTCGACAACGACCGGCAAGGGATTGGGACGCGCCACGATGCCCGAGATGCTCGCCTATTCCGCGGCCAATGCCGTCTACACGTTTTGGCTTGCGGCTCGGGCGCGTGGGATCGGCGCCGGATGGGTCTCCATTCTCGATCCGGAAACGGTGACGCAGACGCTCGAGGTTCCGCCCGAGTGGAAGCTCATCGCGTATCTCTGCGTCGGCTATCCGGCCGACGAATCCGATTCACCCGAACTCGAACGCGCGGGCTGGGAATCGCGCGACGACCGCGCAACGACGGTGTACGAGCGCTAGTAGTCATCCGAGCGGGCGGCTCGAGCGTACTACGAAGTATGCGGTTCCTCTCGCACCTCTTCCCCGTCGTCATGGTAGTCTTCGTCGCCATCGCCGTAACGCAATTTTCACTCGCCTGGGGCAATGCGCAGCGTGGCATCCTTCTCTACGAGCGGACCTGCCCGCTCAATAGCGGTCCTGAGGCGCCTTCCCTCTAAAGCCTCGCCCATGAACCGGCGTGCCTTTGCCGGGGGCGCCGCCGCCTCCGTTACCGCGAGTATGCTCGGCGGTTGTTCAGGCTCCGAACCGCGCGCGCTGCCGGGCGTTCCGCCTCGCCTTTCCTACGATGATTCGGTGCGAGCGATTCGCGCTGTGATCGCTCGCGATGCAGCCGATGCGACGCTCATCCATGAGGCTTTGCCGCGTCTCTACGAACATGGCGGCCCGGTCGAGAACGCGGTCATTCTTTTTCATGGATTCACGAATTGCCCGCAACAGTTCGACCTGCTTGCACGGCAATTCTACGCGCGTGGCTGTAACGTCTACGTGCCGCGCATTCCGCGCCACGGGCAGAGAGACCGTGTCACCACGACGCTTGCGAACCTTACCATCGACGAGTTGGGAACGAGCACGCTGGATGCGTTTACTTTTGCGCGAGGACTCGGCCGGCGCCTGAGTTCGGTCGGCTTATCGCTCGGCGGATCGATGTCGCTGTGGCTCGCTCAAGCGATGCCGATCGATCGCGCCGTCGCCGTTTCGCCGTTTCTCATGCCGATCGGCATTCCCCGAGGCATCGGCACGGCAGCGATGCGCACACTCTACACGATCCCGAGCATGTACTGGTGGTGGGACCCGCGCGTAAAACAACATTGCCTGCCCACCTACGCCTATCCCGGCTATCCAACGCACGGTCTTGCTGAAGTGACGTTCTTCGGCGATAAGCTCTTCGCGTACTCACATGGCAAGCCGCTCGGAAAAAATTGTATCCTCGTTACCAATGCGAACGAAAGCGCGGTGAACAACTCGGTGTCGCGCGACCTGCTCGCGCAATGGAAGACCAGTGGCGCAAACGTATCCGAGGTCGTGCTGAGCGGCCTGGGTCCGCCGCGCCACGATATCATCGATCCGACGACGTTTCCGCAAGGTGTGAAGTTGGTTTATCCGCGGCTCATCGACATGGTTCTTAGCTAAGCGCCTACACATCCGCCAAGCTGCGATAGGCTTGCAGCACGTCGCGGCGTGTGACGATGCCCAGCAGATGCTCGTCGGTGGGATCCACCACCGGTAAGAGCGGCACCGGCGCATCGGCCATCAGCGTAGCCGCACGCTCCACGGTGTCATCGGCGTGCAGCACGTGGGTCATCGGTTGGACCAGACTCGAGATGCGCTCGCGCCCGCGACCTTCGGCAACGGCGCGCGCCAAATCAGCCGACGTCACGATGCCGATAAAGCGCCGGCCGCTGCAGACCGGAACCGCCAGCTCGCCGGCCTCCCCTTCGCGCAGCGCAACGCTTGCGATCTCGTCGTTCAACTGCGCGACCACCGGCGGATCGCGTCGTATCGTGTCAACGTTGAGGCGACTGAGAAAACGTGGACGGCGGACACGCTGCCAGTCGATGCCGCGTCGAATCAACTTCATTTCGTACACCGTCGAGCCGAGCATGCGCCGCCCCAGTACCGTCGCAATTACCACGCATACCATCAGCGGCAAAATGATCCGGTAATCGTTCGACATCTCAAAGACGATGATAATCGCCGTCATTGGCGCTTCGGATGCCGCAGCAAACAGCGCGGCCATGCCGACGAGGCCATACGCGGCGCCGGGTGCCGTCCATAGCGGGAAGACCTGATGCACGAGGCGTCCAAAAGCATCGCCCAAAAACGCGCCGGTGAAGAGCGATGGCGCAAAGACGCCGCCCGATCCGCCCGAACCCAGCGTGAGCGACGTCGCAAGAGGCTTGGCGATCGCAAGCGCAAGCGCGCGATCCGCGCCGACATGTTGATCGAGCACCTGCTGCATCGACACGTAGCCGACGCCGAAGATCTGCGGAATCCAAATGCCGATCACGCCGACCAAGCCGAAGCCGATGCCGCCTTTGACCCACGAGGGAATCTTGAATTCTTCGAAGCGGTCTTCAAAGAAATACAGCATGCGTACAAAGCCGGTCGCCCACACCGCGGCGATCACGCCCAGAATCGCATAGAAGAACAATTCATACGGAGAGACCAGTTCAAATCCGGCCGCCGAGAACGAGGCATGATCGCCGAAATACGCGCGGCCAATTACCGCCGAAATCACTGACGACACCACGATCGCGGCAAACGAGCGCGGCGCGAACTCCCCGAGAATGACTTCGGCGGCAAAGAATACGCCGCCGATCGGGGCATTGAACGTCGCCGAGATTCCCGCCGCGGCGCCGCACGCGACCAGCGTTCGCACGATCGGCGCCGGCGCGCGCACCAATTGCCCAAGGAGCGAGCCGATGGTCGAACCGATCTGCACGATCGGCCCTTCCCGTCCGCAGCTTCCGCCAAAGCCGATCGAGGTCGCCGAGGCCAAGGCTTTGATGGCGATCACGCGCGGGCGCATCTTGCCGCCACGCAGCGCGACGGCTTCCATGACTTCAGGCACGCCGTGCCCCTTGGCTTCCGGGGCGAAGGTCGATGTGATCCAGGCAGCGATGATGCCGCCGATCGCGAGCTGCACCACGATCGCCGCCACGCCGATCACTCTGCCCAGCGATGCGCCGATGACGTTGAATGCAAGAAACGTTTCGCCGGTAATGAGCGCGCGAAAGGCGACGGCTCCAAAGCCCCCGCCGAGGCCGACGATGACCGCAGTCACCATCAAAAACGTCGTCTGGGATACCGTTACGCGTCCGACGCGCAGTTGGGATCGCCCGTCTTTAAGGACGTACTCGATCACTCGGCGGCGGTTATCCGACCATCGCGCGCGCATCGTGCGCAGCGGGAACATTCGGATACACGCCCGTCAAACAGCCCAGGCACATCTCGTCACGCTCGCGGCCCGTCGCCGTCACGAGGCCGGCGAGCGAGAGATAGCCCAGCGAATCGGCCCCGGTCTTCTCGCGAATCTCTTCGATCGAGTAATTGGCGGCGATCAATTCGTCGTAGGTCGCCATGTCGACACCGAGGTAGCACGGATGTTTGATCGGGGGCGAGGTAATGCGCAAGTGCACTTCTTTTGCACCCGCATCGCGCAACAGCTTGACGATCCGCGGCGTGGTGGTTCCACGCACGATCGAATCGTCGACCACGACCACGCGCTGTCCGCGCAGATTCTCCACCACCGGGTTGAACTTCAATTGCACGCCGCGCGCGCGCAGGCCCTGATCCGGACTGATGAACGTGCGCCCGATGTAGCGGTTCTTGATCAGACCCTCGATATACGGCAGGCCGCTTTCGGTAGCGTAGCCGATGCCGCCGGGCACGGCCGAGTCGGGGATCGCCATCACCACATCGGCGTCGACGGGATGCTCTTTTGCCAGCGCGCGGCCCATTGCGTAACGCGCCATGTAGATCGAACGACCGTTGAGCGTTGAATCGGGGCGCGCGAAGTAGATGTATTCGAACATGCACAACGCTGGATGCGCGCGCTCGTTGACCACGATCGTCGATTCGATGCCCTCGGGCGTGATGCGAACCACTTCGCCGGGTTCGATTTCGCGCACGTATTTTGCGCCGATGGTCGGCAGCGCGCATGACTCCGATGCGACGGCGTAGCCGCCCTCGTCGAAGATGCCCAGGCACAGCGGACGCACGCCCCACGGATCGCGAAACGCATACAACTCGTCTTTGGTGCAAAGCACGATCGAGTAGGCGCCGCGCGCGACCGACAGCACGTGTTTGATGCGGTCGAGCATGGTACCGGATGCCTCGACGATGGTCTTGGCCATCACTTCGGAATCCGAGGTGGCCTGCAGCGTGGTGCTGGGTGAAAGCGATTCGCGCAGGTCGTCCGTGTTGGTGATGTTGCCGTTGTGCGCAAAGGCGAAGTCGCCGATCTCGGTTGATTCCAGCAGCGGCTGCGCGTTGACCACGATCGAAGATCCGGTGGTGGAATAGCGGGTGTGACCGATGGCGATGTAACCGGTCAGCTCGGCGAGCGACTCCTCGTCGAAGATCGCGCCGATGAGGCCCATATCTTTATGCGAACGAATCGTGCCGCCGTCGGCGGCAGCGATGCCGGCGGACTCTTGTCCCCGGTGCTGCAGGGCGTAAAGCCCAAAGTACGCCAAGCGTGCGGCTTCACGCCCAGGCGCCAGTATCCCCGTAATCCCGCACATGGTCTGGCCTAGCTATTCGCTACGACGGCTGCCCCCACCCATGATCGACAGCAAAGCCAGAAAGATGTTGATCGAGTCGAGATAGATCGAGACCGCTATTTGCACGGGAGTCAGGCCGTCGCCGCCCGCGCGAATACGCGCAAAGTCCACAAGCACGATCGCCGTGAAGATGACCAGGATCGCCCACGAATAGATCGTCGGCGAGAGGAAGTGCACGAAGAGCGAGATGATTCCGATGACCACCAAAGCGAGCAACGCGCCGAAAATGATCCCCGAGAAACGTCGCAGATCAAGGCCGGTCGCATACACGATCGCCCCGAGCGCAAACATCCCAAGGCCGGTCGTCAGCGCCGCATTGAACACGACCGCGCTGCCTGCGACGTGCAGGTAGTAGGTCACGATCGGCGAGATAAAGATGCCTTCGAGAAACGCGAAGAGGTAAAAGATCGCAAGCGACAGCGCGCCGTTTGCCTTCGTCGCGTTCATGACGAAGAGCAGAATGAACGATCCGAAGAACGCGATCCAGCTCGGCCCCGTGCCGACGTTCGGAAAGAGATAGACGGCAAGCGCGCTGATGCACCAGCCGAGCGCGGTGATTCCCAGCACCTGCGCAAGAAGCGACTGCGGCTTTACCGTAACGGCCGAGCCGTACGGTGCCGGTTGATATCGATAAGCCATGGCTCTTGTAGATAACCTCCTTGCGGCCTTCGGGTTACACGTTTACGTCCCCGTCACCCTGAGGTGCCCGCGAAGCGGGCCTCGAAGGGCTTGATACGAACGTATGTTCGTATTATACTGGCGGGAACATGCGCGGAGTGGAGATCGTCGAGCAGCAGGCCAAGAGCATCCTCAATGCGGTGACCGGCATGCCGTTCCGGTGGTCGATCAACCCCTATCGGGGCTGCTACCACCAGTGCCGCTTCTGCTACGCCCGCCGTACCCACACCTACCTCGAAGAGGACGGGGTCAACGGCTGGGGCTCCAAGATCTACGTGAAGGTCAATGCGGCCGCGGTCGTGCGCACGGAGCTGGCCAAGCGAAGTTGGAAGCGCGAGACGGTGGCGATCGGCACGGTCACCGATCCGTATCAGCCGCTCGAGGGACGCTACCGGATCACCCGCGGCATCCTCGAGGCGATGCGCGACTACCAGTCGCCGGCGAACCTGATCACCCGCTCACCGCTGGTCGTGCGCGACATCGACGTACTCCAAGACCTCGCGCGCGCCGCCGGCACGCACATCTCGATCAGCATTTCGACGCTCGATGAGCAACTCGCGCGTGAAATCGAACCGACCGTTGCGCCGCCGCGCCAGCGTCTGCGCGCAGTACGGATGCTCGCCGACGCCGGTATCGCGGTAAGCGTTGCGCTCGCGCCCGTTCTTCCGCACATCACCGATTCGCCCGAATCGATTGACGCGGTCGTGCGCGCCGCGCGCGAAGCCGGCGCCGCCAAAGTCTGGCACAACACGTTGTATTTGCACGACATCACGCGCGACTCGTTCTTCGCGTATCTTCGCGAGTATAAACCCGAATTGATTGCTCAGTATGCGCAGGAGTATCGCGGAACGTACGCACCGCGCGCCATTGCCGATCGAGTCAGCGCCAACGTCCACGAGGCGACCGCGCGCAATCCCGCGCGTGTCACTGCACCGCGCATTCAAACGCAAGCCGCCCTGCAGCTCTCGCTGATCTAACCTTGTCATCCCGAGCGTACGTGGGTGAACGCTATGCGTTCACCCACGTAGTCGAGGGACCGCCTCAAACCTCTGCGTCGGGTTGACGCCGTCGTCGCTCGATAGCCTCGAACTGCGCATCGATTCGATCGAAACGAGCCATGAACATCGCCCGAAAGTCGAGCAGAGCGTCGAGAACGTCACGCATGGTCGGTTGATCTTCCATGGGCACAGTCTACCGCGCGAACACGAGCAGAATCAACGTAACAAATGTTGTAGCGTGGAGGATCAAATGCTGCGTGTTTGGCGTGACGCGCGTGCGAGCCGGCCGCGCACGCGCCGGGATGAGATAGGGAATCCACCAGGCCTGGATTTGCCCAAGGAAGAGCGCACCGTAGCTGATCCATAGCCACGCGTAGAGCCAGCCTGGATACGGTGTATAGCGAAAGAACGCGCTACACAGCAGACCAAAGGCAAATGGCAGCGTTTGGACCGCGGTCACCGTCACCATGTGCCGCAGCGTCTTTTGCGCGCGAATGTCCATCGCGAGGAGAGCGACTTGCAATCCTTGCAGCGCAAGCAGCAGATCCCGCGCGACCACACCGTTCATCAGAACGACGCGATGTCGGTGCGAAACGTGAGATCCTTGGTCCCGATGCGGTTGGCGAGTGCGCGTACGGCATCGTAGGCGCGTGCGCGCGCTGCTCCAAGATCGTCGCCAAGCGCGCTCACGGTGAGCACGCGTCCGCCGTTGCTGCGAACCGCTCCGGAATCGAGCGAACTTGCACCCCAGAACGCCTGCACGCCGTCACCGAGTGCGACGTCGGGATTGAGTCCCGCAAGCGGTGTGCTCGTTCGCGGATAGTCGCTCGTAGCAAGCACCACGCCGACGCACGCTTGGTCCGAAAGCGATGACAGGCTTAGGTCCATGGCGCCGTCCGCACACGATTTCAAGAGACCGGCGAAGTCGCCGCGCATGCGCGGCATCAATACTTGCGTTTCGGGATCGCCGAAGCGGGCGTTGAATTCGATTACCGATGGGCCATCCTTGGTCCACATCAGCCCGCAATAGAGCACGCCGATGTATTGCTCGCTCTCGGCGAGCAAGCCGCGCAGTACCGGCGCAAGAATCGCTTCGCGCACTCGATCGAAGAGATCGTCGGGAAAGCCGTGCGGCGGTGAGTAGGCGCCCATGCCGCCGGTGTTTGGACCGGTGTCGCCGTCGCCCGCGCGTTTGTAGTCGCACGCTGCGGCCAGCGGCACCATAGCTCGCCCATCCGCGAGAGCAAAGACGCTCACTTCGCGCCCTTCGAGCCGCTCTTCGAGCAACACGTCGCTGCCGCCGCCGGGAATCTTATTCTTGCCGTACCAGTCGGCGAGCACCGCGCGCGCTTCACCGACGGTGTCGCATACGACCACGCCTTTACCCGCGGCGAGTCCATCGGCTTTGACGACGACTCCGGTGCCGCTCCAATCCTCGAGCGCCGTATTGGCGGCTTGGAGTGAGTGCACGATCGCGGCCTTTGCCGTCGGCACGCCGTGGCGCTGCATGAAGCGCTTCGAAAACGTCTTGCTCGATTCGAGCCGGCCGCCCGAACGATTCGGACCAAAGACCGGCACGCCCGCATCGCGCAACCGGTCTCCGACGCCGGCGGCGATTGCCGATTCGGGCCCGAGCACCACGAGATCGATTTTCTCGGCGAAGACGCGCTCGAGAAGCGCTTTGCCGTCGGTTGCCCCGATGTCCCAATTTTGCGCGCGCGAGGCGGTGCCGGCGTTGCCCGGCGCAACGAAGAGCGCCTCGCATGACGGCGACTGCGCGAGTTTCCACGACAGCGCATCTTCGCGCGCGCCGTTGCCTACGACGAGAATTCTCATCTTACTCCCACTCAACCGTTGCGGGCGGCTTGGAGGTAATGTCGTAGGCGACGCGATTGACGCCCTGCACTTCGTTGACGATGCGCGTCGAGATCCGTTCGAGCAGTTCGTGCGGCAGACGCGCCCAGTCGGCGGTCATTCCGTCTTCGCTGGTGATCGCGCGCACCGCAACCAGGTTGGCGTAGGTGCGTCCGTCGCCCATCACGCCGACGCTGCGCACTGGGGTCAGCACGGCGAAGTACTGCCAGGGATGCGGGTCCAGGCCTTTGGCGTTATCGATCTCGTCGCGCACGATCGCGTCGGCGTCGCGCACGATCTCCAAGCGATCCGGCGTAATGTCGCCGATGATCCGCACCGCGAGGCCTGGCCCAGGAAACGGCTGACGTTGCACGATGTGCTCGGGCAGACCCAGCACGCGACCGAGCGCGCGCACTTCATCTTTGAACAACGCGCGCAGTGGTTCGATCAGCGAAAAATCCATCTCTTCGGGCAGACCGCCGACGTTGTGATGCGATTTGATCTTGTGTCCAGCCTTGCTGTCCGGCGTTTTGGATTCGATCACGTCGGGATAGAGCGTCCCTTGCACGAGATATTTCACGCCCGGAATCTTTTTTGCTTCTTCTTCGAACACGGCGATGAACTCGTGACCGATGATGATGCGCTTGCGTTCGGGATCTTCGACACCGGCAAGCTTGGTCAAAAATCGTTCGCGCGCGTCGATCGCGATAACCGAAAGGTGCATTACGTCGCGAAACGCAGCCAGCACCGATTGCGCTTCGCCCTTGCGCAGCAGACCATGATCGACGAAGACGCAGGTGAGCTGCTCGCCGATCGCGCGCGAGACCAGCGTTGCGGCGACGGCCGAATCGACGCCGCCCGAGAGCGCGCAGATGACCTTGTCGCGCCCGACCTTTGCGCGAATCTCCTCGATCGCGCGATCGACGAACGACTCCATCTTCCAATCGTCGGCCAGCCCCGCAATCCGATGCAAGAAGTTGGCAAGGATCGTCGTTCCGGCTTTGGTGTGCACCACTTCGGGGTGAAATTGCACGCCATAGATCTTGCGCTGCGCATCGCCCATCGCGGCGACGTTGCAGCGCGGCGTCGATCCAAGCGCTGAAAAGCCCCGCGGAAGTTTGACCACCGAATCACCGTGCGACATCCACACGCGCGATTGCTCGGGCACGGCCTGCCAGAACGGCGAATTATGCTCCACGATCGTCAGCGTTGCCGGACCGTATTCAGCGTGATCGAGTTTGACCAGTTCCGCGCCGAGATGGCGCGCAACCAGTTGCATGCCGTAGCAAATGCCCAAAAGCGGTAGCCCGCTCTGCAAGATCGCCGGATCGAAATCGGGTGCGCCGTCAACCAGTGTGCTTTCCGGGCCGCCCGACAGAATGATCGCCGCGGGATTGCGCGGCGCAAGCGTCGTCCACGCGACGTCGTAGGGAACGATCTCGCAGTACACGCCCAGTTCGCGCGTCCGGCGCGCGATCAGCTGGCTATACTGCGCGCCGAAGTCGAGGATAAAAACCGTGGGGGGCATCGACCGCCCATTCGGCTCGAATTAGCCGGTCCCTAGCCTGTCGTGCCCCCCAAAAGCCTCGAGTTATTTTGCCGCCGCTTGGGCAGCCTTGATGACCGCATCGTAGTTGGGCTCGTGACTAATGTCGGGCACCATCTCGACATACGTCAGTTTCTTGTCCTTGCCGATGATGAAGATCGAGCGCATCAGCAGGCTGTTCTCTTTGATTCGCACACCGTAGGCGTAGCCGAAACTATGATCCCGGTAGTCCGAGAGATTTTCCAGCGTGACGCCCTCGGCACCGCACCAGCGCACCATAGCAAAGGGCAGATCGAGACTCACGATGTACGGCTTCACGCCCTCGGGCAGTTCGCCCAAGCGCTTGTTGAAGGTGCGGGATTCAATCGCGCACGTCGGCGTATCGAGCGAGGGAACCACGATCAAAAGCGCCGCGCGTTTGCCATGATCGGTGAGATCGTCGAGGGTCAGAACCGACATATTGGTCGCGGTGAGGTGCACCTCAGGAGCCTGGTCACCGGCTTTGAGTTCTGGGCCCAGCAGCGTGAGGGGGTTGCCGCGCGCGGTAACGACGCCGGCGCGCTCGATGGTTTGTGTGGCCATTTCTACCTCCGAAGGCGATTACGTGAGAGACTAGTACAATGCATCGTCATTCGCATACCGGCGCCAAGCAGCCGCACATCTTCTCCCATGAGAAGGCCGATTGGCTGGACGAGCCGCAGCGCGAAGGATGGCTACCCACCCCGACGCTGTTGGACCTGCTCGAGGTTGCGCCTGGGATGCGCGTTTTGGATTTTGGTGCCGGAACCGGTCGCTATGCGCTGGCACTCGCGGAGCAGTATACACAGACCCGCGTAGTCGCCTTGGACATCCAGCCTGAGTTCCTCGCTATCATTACCCAGCGGATCGCCGAGCACAATCTTGCGAACATTCGCGCCACCGATCGCATCGACGGACGATTCGACCGAATTTTTGCTTTAAACGTTCTGCATGAGATCGGTGACGACGATCTGCGGGTCATCCGCGGGGCCTTGCGGCCGGGCGCCTTTGCGTTGTTCGTGGATTGGAACGCGACGATCAACCGTCCCACCGGACCGCCGCGCGAACATGCGCACGCGCCGGGTGAAGCGCGCGAGCGCCTGCGCGCTGCCGGCTTCGCCAGTACAAAACACATAGAGGAGCCGAAGCTCCCCTATCATTTTGTCTTCCGCGCCAGTTTGTTATAACGCTTTATCACGCGGGCGCATTGCGGCCAGAATCTGTGCACCCGCGACGGCGGCTCGGCATCATCGTAGCGGCGAAAGCTCATGTCTCCGTCCGCAAAAATTCCCCGCGCCGGCAGCGGTCGTATGAAACGATAGGCGACGTCCGCGTCCGGCACGCCCAGCGTGTTCGTGAGCCGCGATAGACCCTCATCGGCATTGGGGTCGAATGCAGCAGTGACCGCAAACGACCATGTGTACGGTTTGGCCGGGCCCCACAGCGTTGCAACATTTGGCGGAACCGTCACCGCAAGCTCAACGTCGGCAACGCGGCGCTCGGGGTCGAACGCGTAGGTGCCGTCGTACATACCGCCCGCCATGTCGAACCCGTAGGCGACCCCGCGGTCAAGCGTGAGCGTGCACCAACCCGGAAGTCCTAAAGACGAATAGCTCATCAGAAACACGCCATCGCGCATAATAACCCCTCGACCCTTCGCCCGCCCAATCTCTAGCTGGCGGCCATACTCGGACAACTGTGCAAAGAGCCTTGTGTAGGCCTCGGCTGGTCCAGGTATGTCCGATCCTCCCTCGGCTAGCCAAGATGAAACGGAACGCAGAGAAGCGCCAACCATCTTTGCGAAGTCGTCCTGCGAGAGCTGGTACCGCTTCAGGAAGTCGCGCAATTCTGCGTGTTTCATATGCAACTATTGTGCGCCTCTAACACGCAGACTGTCAAGGGGCTTCCACAACAAAAAAGAGCCCGCACGGATGTGCGAGCCCTTTTCCGTTTGCGTTTCTAAGCGCTTAGCGGTACGACGGACGCGATTGGAAACAATCGCGGCAGTAGACCGGTTTGTCGCCGCGCGGTTGGAACGGCACTTCGGCCACACCGCCGCACTGGCTGCAGGTTGCGCGGAACATTTCGCGCTGGCCACCGCCACCGCCATTGCCGCCGCCGCCGGTACGACCGGCACCACCGCGGCCACCGCCGGCTGCCTTACGGGCTGCACGACAATCGGGGCAACGGTTGGGCTTGTTGGCAAAGCCCTTCATGGCGAAAAACTCTTGCTCGCCGGCCGAAAACGTGAACTGGCGCGAACAATCAACGCAGTTCAAATATTCATCTTGATACATTGGTAAACGAGGACTCCTTGGACTTACTGGTAGCTATTTGTTCTCGGAATCGACTCGTTTAGCCCAATCAATGGGAACCAGACCGCGAAACCTAGACGCCTGTAGCCTACCATGTCCAGGCTGAAACCACAACCTTCCCTGCGGCAAGTGTCGCAGGTACCGAGCGAGAAGAGGCCGGGCAATGGAAGCACACGATCGGCTCACTACCGCCGAGCTATTGGCCTTGCTCGAGATCCCGACCGACGGCCGGATATTGGCCTTCGGCTCCTCGAGCGCGGTCCACGCGCTCGAAATTGCAGCGGCTCGCCCCGACGTGCTGATCGTGGTGTGCGATATCGAGTCGGAAACGACCACCGAAGTCTCCGAACGCGCCGTCGCCGAGCGGCTCGAAAACCTGGTGGTGGGTGATACGCCCGCCGGTCCCTTGGTCGACCGCGCACTCTGCATCGACAGCCTTGCGACGATGCAACCCGCGCATCTGGTCACCATTCGCACCGCGATGCTGCCGGGCGGATACGCCGTGTTCGTCGAGTCCACCGAGCCGCCGCCCGAACCGCTCACCGAGAAACTGCACGGCGTGGGTTACGCCGTCGCCGACGCGCTCGACGGTGCGCTGGCCGGCTCAACCGTCATCCGCGCCAGGTAAGAACGCCAGTTCTCACGTGAGTATGTCAGCCAGTCTCTCCTGATCTCTTGCCATCACCACTTCCATCGCAATGCGTTCACCGACCGACACGTCGCGGCCCCAACGATAGGCGGAGTACGGCGTGTAGCGCGTGCCCGGCGAACCCGGGATGCGCAGCGAGACGTCGTAACACACGAATTCCTTCGGCGGCCCGGCAACGATAATGCATTGCAGCGCAAACGGCCCGATGATTCCCGGCGCATTGGCTTCGCGCGCCGCGCTAACGAAACGTTCCCCCATCTCAAACGCCTGCTCGAGGGTCGATTCGGTCAAGGTCGCCGCAATGTGTCCGGCTTCTTCCAACCGCATCGGGACGTCGCGCAACGCCTCGAAGACCGCAGGCGGCACGTTACGGAAGCCTTCGAGATTGGTCTGACGGCGCGTGTCCGTCCCCATCAATTCGAGTTCACCTAGCAGCGGCGAATAGAAGAAATTCAGATTGATCGAGGGTCCAAGAAGATACTCCTCGATGACCGAGTCGTGCAAACCCTCGGCGGTGAGCATCCCCTCGCGAATAAGCCGTTCCGCGGTCCTACGATACTCCTGCGGTGATGAGACCAGAAAAAACGCGCGCTCGAAACTGATCTTGGCGTGCGGGGCCTTCACCATCACGAGGCGATCGATCTCATTGGGCGACGCAAATTGGCGCGGATAGCGGATGCCGGCGCGCTGCATTAGCGTATATTGATTGCCCGCTTCGTTGCGCTCTTCAGCGCGCAAGAGGTACCGATTCCCGAAAAACGGGACCCGCATGCCGCGTTCGATCTGATCGTAGCTGAACTTTTGATGCAGGTAGACTTCGAACGAGCGATTGGCCACGAAGATCGCGCTACGCTCCAGCAGCGCTTGCTGCACCTTCTCGTCGAGGAGATCGGTGAACGCGTCGAGGTCGATCGTCTCGTCGACGCAGCCGCGCGCAACCGGCATCTCGCGCCGGGCAAAGTGCTCGGTGTAGGTGCGCTCGCGCCCCTTCGCTGTGATGACCAGATTGCGCAAACCCTGCGCGCGCGCTCCGTACGCCACGTCCAGCGCCGAATGGCTGCCGATCGAGCATAGCGTCAATTCAGAACGGTTGTAGGTCGCAAGCGCGGCAGAAACGTAGTCCACGTGCGCCGGGTTAATCCTCGATGACGACCTTTCCCGCCATCTGCCGCATGACGAACGTGCCATAGATGACCACGACGACGAGCGCGACGATGACGACCGTGAGCGCGCTTGCGAGCGCAACCGGTCCGGGTGACGCGTCAAAGATCGAGATGCCCCCTTGGCGTGGCGGAAGGCTCGGCAAAAGGTACGGGTACATCGTGACCGAGGCTTGCAGCAAGAGCGACGCTAGAAACACCGATGACGCTGCAAAAGCGCGGTGCTCGCGTTTGCTCAGCGAAAGGAACAGCAACGCTACCAGCGATCCGAGGCTCAGCAGCGGAATGAAATCGATCCACGAGAGACCGATCCCGCGTTCGGACACCGTCGCCGCCGAAATCGCGAGGTAGAGCACCAGCACCACCGGCCACAGACGCGGTACCAGTCGCCGAGCGCGCTCCGTGGACGGCCCTTCCGTGCGCATAACCAAGAACGTCGTGCCATGCAGCGCCAACGCAGCAACGGCAAAGATTCCCACCAGCAACGCGTAGGGATTGAGGAGCTCGTCGAACGTCCCCTCAAAATAGCCCTGGGGCCCCAGCGGCACGCCATGCAGCAAGTTGCCTAGCGCGACGCCAAAAAGCAAGATCAACAACGCGCTGGATGCGGCAAAGCAGAAATCCCAAAACTGATGCCAGATCTCACTTGGGATGTGCGAACGCAATTCCATCGCGATGCCGCGAAACATCAAGAGCCACAGCACGATGATCAAGGGAAGATAAAATCCCGAGAACGACGATGCATAGGCTTTTGGAAAGAGCGCAAAGAGCGCACCTCCCGCGGCGATGAGCCACACCTCGTTTCCATTCCAGAACGGGCCGATGCTTTGCATCGAACCTTCGCGCTGACGATCGCTGCGCGCAACCAGCGGTGTGATCGTCGCAACGCCGAGATCGAACCCGTCGAGCAGAACGTAGACGGTGAGCATGAACGCAATAACGACAAATGCCGCAACGCTCATGCCGGGCCGTGACCGATCTCGCGAAGCGTCAGAAACAAGAAGAGAAAGCCTAGCAAGAAGTACATTCCGATAAAGCCGATGAGCGTGAAGATCGTTTCACCGCTGGCAACGGTCGGTGAGGCGCCGCTCGCCGTGCGCATCAACCCATAGATGATCCACGGTTGACGTCCGACCTCGGTCGTGACCCATCCGGCTTCGTTCGCAATGTACGGAAAGGGCATCACGAGCAGCAACAGCCAGAGCAGCGGACGCGTCTCAAAGAGCTGTTTTCGCCAGAGGAACAGCGCGCAGAGTCCTGCGATGCCGGTGAAGATCGTGCCGAGCCCGACCATCACATGGTATGCGTAATAGGTCAAATCCACCGGCGGCCACAGCTCGGTCGCATACGCGCTCAAACCCTTGACGTTTGCGGTGAAATTGCCGTAGGCAAGAAAGCTCAGGAGATCGGGCACAAAGATTGGGTCGATCAAGCTGCGCGTGTGCGAATCCGGCATACCGATAATCGCCAGCGGCGCATCTTGCGTCGAGCGGAAGAGTCCTTCCATCGCGGCGAGCTTGATCGGCTGGTACTTGGTCACTTCGTCGCCGTTGCGATCGCCCGTCGGAAACACGGCAAGCACCGCAAAGACCAACGCCACGATTACGCCGATATCAACGAAACGCTGCGCCAAGATCGTCTCGCGTTTCGAAAGCAGATAGTATGCGCCCACACCGGCAATGATGAACCCGCCGGCAACCATCGCGCCGCACAGCACGTGCGCGTATTGCCACCAGGCAAAGGGCGAGAGCAGCAGCGCCGGCAGGCTGGTGAGTTCGATTTTGCCACCCGGTGCAAGCGCGTATCCGACGGGATGTTGCATCCACGCGTCGGTCGCGACGATGAAAAATCCCGAGAGCCACGAGCCCACCCACACTGCGACCGCGGAGGTCGAGTAGAGCCACGGCGCGACGCGGTCTTTGCCCCACAAGAGGACACCCAGGAAGATCGACTCGAGGAAGAACGCGTAGGCGCCTTCCATCGCAAGCGGTTGCCCGATGACCGCGCCCGCCGCCGCAGAGAACGCCGCCCAATTCGTCCCGAATTCGAACTCCATCGGAATGCCGGTTACGACCCCGACCGCGAAGTTGATCGCGAAGATCCGGGTCCAAAAGGTCGCCGCCCGCGCGGCATCGCGATCGCCCCGCGCCGCTTCGATGGTGTAGAGCGCGACAAACGGCGCCAACCCGATCGTCGTGATCGGGAACAAGTAATGGAACATGATGGTGAACGCGAACTGCAGCCGGTCGGCTGTTACGACATCCATACCCCGCTATTCTATGACAACGCGGTGCAAGAAGCGACCGCCTTGTGTCGATCTATGCGCCCGCTTGGTCGAACCGGGCATGGGTCGTGACAGCGCCCACTCGGCGCATTATGATAGCTCGTACCATGAAGCTTCGCTCGCTATGTGCCCTGGCGGTGCTCTCGCTGGTAACCATCACCGGATGCTCGAAGCCCCAGGAGCAGCCCTCGCCCGCCCCGGTGGCCACGTCGGTGGCGAAGGAGGCGACGCTCGCGCCAACCGAGCTGTTGGCCGGCACGATCGCGCCCTTTCAGAACATCGCAATCACCTCGTCGCTGGCCGAACCGACGCTGACGGTCAACGTCAACGAAGGCGATATCGTCCGTCGCGGCGAGGTTCTCGCCCGCTTAAATACCGACGATCTGCAGGCCGACTACCGGCAGTATATGGCGTCGGCGCAAGGCAGCGGCGCAACCACCACGCAAGACGTCTACACCGCGACGCAGACGATAACCACGGCGGGACAGACCTTGCTTTCTGCGCGAGCCGCCCTTCATCAAGCCCAACAGACGCTGGCAAATGACTCGGCCAACCTCAAGATCGACGAGTCGCTGCTGCAGAACGGCTACGTTTCGCAGCAAACCGTCTTCACGCAGCGCACCCTCGTCGCCAACGATCAGCAGTCGGTCCGTTCGTACCAGGCGTCGCTTACCAGCGCGATGGCTGCGCGCACCGCCGCCGGTACGATGAGCAAGGGCGTCCCGGCTTCGATGATTCAAGCGCAAGAGGCAGCGCAACAAGAAGCTTACGCGCAGGCCGATCAATATCGCGCGCAAATCGCGCGCGGAACGATCGTTTCGCCGATCGACGGGATCGTCGTCAATCGCTACCTCAATCCCGGTGAATATCCCGGAACCCGCCAGCTCTTTACAATCCAGCAGCTCAATCCGGTGTATGCGGTCTTCGACGCGTCTGATGCGCAACTCGTCGGCGTGCGCAAAGGCGCAACGATCGCGTTCACGACCACCGACGCACCGAATCGAAAGTATCAAGCCAAGATCGTCGCCATACTCGGTCAGGTCGAGCCGGGTTCGACCAGTTTTGTGGTCAAGGCCGTCTTACCCAACCCGCATTACGCCTTGACCTCCGGCATGGCGATCTCGGGGATCGTTGCGCTTGCCCCCGTGCGCGGCATCAGCATTCCGGTCACCGCCTTTCTCGACGACTCGCATTCGTCGGTGATGGTCGTTTCATCCGACGGCACCGTGCACACGACGGCGGTTCGTCAGATTGGGGCAGCCACGCAAACCGCCGCCGTCGTCACCGGTCTTGCGGCCGGAACACCGGTCATTGCAAACGGGCAACTCGGGCTCGCCGACGGTCAGAAAGTCGCCGTGCACTAGCATGGGCCTGACCAAAGTCTTTCTCGAACGCCCGACGTTAGCATTCGTTCTGATCGCGCTCATCTTTCTCGCCGGTTTCATGGCGCTGCGCTCGCTCGTGCAACAGCAATTCCCCAATGTCGTTCAGCCCACGATCACCGTCACGGCGAACTATTCCGGCGCTCCGGCGACCGTGATGCGCGACGACGTCGTGATGCCGATCGAAGATCAACTCGCCGGCGCGCTCGACCTGTACCGCATCAACTCCGTCGTTCAGAGCGGAACGGCGCGAATCAGCGCCGTGTTCACACTGACCTCCGACACGTCGACCGATCTTGCCAATACGCTCAAAGCGGTGCAAGCCGCTTCGTCCCAGCTCCCCAAAAATATGCTCGCGCCCACCGTGCAAATCAACGATCCCAGCGAGTCCACGGTGGTAACGCTCGAAGCGTCCTCGGCAACGTTACCCCTCTCCCAACTCTCGATGCTGGTGATCAACCGAATCGGACCAGCAATTCAGCAGGTCCCCGGTGTTTCGCTCGTCAGCGAAAACGGAACCGTCACGCCAGCCTACGAGGTCGTGGTCAACCCGTTTCGTTTGGCGGCCGCGAACCTCACGCTCAACGACATCTACAACGTCGTCAGCGCTGATAACCAGCGCTTGCCCGGCGGCTACGTCTACAGCGCCAATCGTCAAACGCAAGTCGACATCCGCGGCGACGTGCAGACACCGCAGTCGATCGCGTACCTCCTAATCGCACCACCGAGCGGCGTCGCGCCGCTACCCGGCATAAACCCCCCGGTCGGTTCGGTGAATCCCTGGACCGTTGGGAACACCGTGCACCGCATCGGGGATGTCGCATCGGTCGTTAACGGCAACGAGCCGCGGCTGCAAATCGCTGAAATCAACGGACAATCGGCGGTTCTTCTCTCGGTTCAAAAGACCGACGCCGCGAGCGAAGTCAACGCTTCAAATGCGGTGATCGCCGCATTGCCCAGACTCGAGCGCGAGTTTCCCGCGGTCTCGTTCCGCGTCATCAACGTCGAGTCGCGCTTTACCGAGCAGCAGATCTCCGGCGTCGAGCGGACGCTCATGGAGGGAATCGTCCTCACCGGGATCGTGATGCTCTTCTTCTTGGCAACTCCTGGCGACGCCATCGTCGTGTTGATCGCCATTCCGACGTCGCTCTGCGTCGCGCTCTTCGTGATGAAGATGCTCGACTTGACGCTGGACACGTTTCGCTCTTGGCCATGACGCTGGTCATCGGAATCCTCGTCGACGACTCGACGGTCACGCTCGAGAATATCGCGCGCCACTATAAGCTCGGGGAAGATCCCTGCGATGCCGCGCTCGAGGCCGCAGCGAGATCGGCATGGCCGCGATCGTCATCACGCTCGTCGACGTGGTCGTCTTTCTTCCGATCGCATTCATCCGGGGCAGTCGGACGGTTTCTCCAAGAGTTCGGCATCGTCGTGACGATTTCAACGCTCACCTCGCTTTTCGTCTCCTTTACGATCACGCCCACGCTCGCCGGCCTCTGGGCGCTCGAGTCGACGTGGAAACCTTGGCGAATCATTCGCGTCTTCGAAGCCGGGGTCGCGCGCGTGACGGACTGGTACGCCACTCACGTCTTACGGTGGGGCCTCGCGCACCCGTGGCTCGTGCTCGGTGTTTGTGTTGCGTCGTTCGTCGTGTCCGTCTCCCTGGTTCCGCTGGGCGCTATCGGCGAAGAATTCATTCCGCCCGAAGACCGCGGCGAGATTTTCTTGCAGTTCGCGTATCCCAGTGGCACGCCGCTGGCAACCGTACAAGCCGCAGCGATAAAGATCGAGCAAGTCGTCGATCAGAGCCCGGATCTCTTTGCTGATGCGACTATCGCCGGCGCGTATGCGGCTCCGTTCGGCGGATTCGTCTCACAGATCAACGTGGGTCAAGTCCACGCCTTCCTCAAGGCCGGCCGCAAGCACTCGACGTCGTATTGGGTTCAGTATTACCGCACGCATATTCCGCAATTGGTGCCGGAGGCGAACGTAACGGTCGTTCCCGTAACCAACATCAATGGTGGGAACTCTCAACCGTTCGACATGATCGTCAGCGATATCTCAGGCGGCGATCCGACGTCGTGGGCGATCAAACTCTTCGGGATACTGCAGGGCACGCCGGGCGCAACCGATGCCAATAGCACCGCCGCCTCGCTCGCCCCGGAGATCGAACTCGAGTTCAATCGTGCCCGGGCGCGCGCACTCGACGTCGACATCGGTCAGGCCTCGCTCGCAGCGGAAGCGGCCTTCGGAGGTGCGATCGCAACGTCATTCGAGCGCCCTACCGGCGAAGAGCAAGTGCAGATCATCTATCCAATCAGCGCTCAGCACCAAGTCGCTCAGCTTCTCAACATTCCAGTTCGAACGACCAACGGCAACATCGTGCACATGGGAGACTTCGCGCACGTCACCGAGGATCCGCAACCCCCGCTGATCATACGCATCGATCTCAACAACGCCGTGCACCTCTTGGCAAACCCGGATGCAAAGACGTCGCTCGGGCAACTCACCAACGCCTTCCTCAAACGCGCCGCGTCCGTGCATCTCCCAAGCAATATCACGCTGACCGCGGCACCGCTGGGTCAGGGCGATTTCATGAACCAGTTGCTCGCGGGAATGGGCGCCGGGCTGATTCTCTCGGTCGTTCTCGTCTTTTTGTTGATGGTCGCGCTGTACAACAGTTACATCTCGCCGTTCATCATCATGTTCTCGGTCCCCGTGGCGGCCGTTGGCGGCATCTTCGCGCTGTTCCTAACGCACGAGACGTTGAACATGTTCTCGTTGATCGGCTGCGTGCTGCTGGTCGGGATCGCGGCCAAGAACGGCATCCTGTTGGTGGATTATGCGAACACGCTGCGCGAACGCGGTGAAGCAAAGCTCGTGGCCATTCAGGAGAGCGCGCGCACCCGTTTTCGTCCGATCGTGATGACCAGTCTTTCGGTCATTGCCGGCAACATTCCATTGGCGCTGGCGCTCGAACCCGGGTCGAGCGTTCGCAGCAGCCTTGGTGTCGTGGTGTGCGGCGGCGCATTTAGCTCACTCGTGCTCACACTGGTGTTGGTTCCCGTCATGTACATGTGGCTCGCGCCCGAAACATTGCCGGTGGTTCACCACGGCGAGGAGAACGGCATTACCCAGCCGGCGCCAAGACCTTCCGCGCCTCCGGTGAGTCCTGGTATTCCACGGTAAGAATCGAGCGCAGGTGCGCCGCGGCGGTTTTGGCGTCGTCTGAATCCATCCGCTGCAACGTGTTCAGGCAGCTCAAAAGCAGCATCGGCATGTCGCGATCGCGCGGGTACACCTTGTGCATGTCGTCGATGGACTGCGCCACGAGCACGGTTTGCGCCGCCTCGCGGTTACCGTAGTTGTAGTCGAGCATGAAGTTGATGTGTTTGAGCTCGTTCTCGATGCCGAGAATCGAGTACCCCATCTGCCCGAAGTACTCGTCTGCAGGCGCAAGCGTGGTGAGATATTTATCGTGCGGCATCGCCGAGACGCTCGCGATGATCAGCAGCGAGGGCAGATTCTTGATCCGCTCCGCGATGATATTTGCATTGGTTCGATCGCCTTGCGTAAAATCGCCGGTCGTGCTCGCTTGCGCGATTTGAACCGCGCGCACGAACTCCGGCCCGTAGGTCGTCGGAAGGTGCGCCAGCGGAAAGTTCGGATTCGCGGCCTTTTGAAAGGCCAGCGAACGCCAGGAACGATCGCCGGTGAGCACCCACGCGCGCCAATTGGCTTCGACGGTTTGCAGTCGCGTATTGACGTCGGCGGGATAGGCTGCGGCATTGGCTTGCGCATCCTCGTCGGCGAGACGCGCGAGATTCTGCGGATTGTCTTCGGAGTTGACGCGCTCCAGTAAGCCGTTGGCATCCGCGACAAGGGCCGGATCGGTGCTGTTGCGACTCACCCATACCGCGGCTTCGCGAACGTACCACACGGCCGCGTCGTGATTGGTCAATGGATTGTAGTGGAGACCCGAGCCGATTTGCACGGTCAAGGTCTCGAGTTCGCGGAACGCCGGATCGTCGGGTCGCTGGAGCGAGTACGCGCGCCCCGCGTTGAAGATCGTCGAGAGATAGAGTTCCTGATCGACGAAATCCCACTGCGCGGCCGACGCCTTATCGTAGGCGGTCTTCATTTGCGCGTAGAGTACGCTTGGATCAGCCTCCAGGGCCGCGCGCGCCGGAAGCGCTAACGCTGCGATGACCGCGATCGCGAGGCACCCCGGAAGAACTGCGTTAAAGAACCGAACCATCATCTAAGACCAAACGCAGATTGTTGGTCAAAAGTGCGTTCTTGATTTCCCGAGCGATTCGCCGTCCGGTCGACATCGGTTCGGAGTAGTTGAGATACGAATACGGCGATCCGTCGATGAAGAGGTTGGTTCCGGCGACGATTCGCGCCGAGATTTCCATACAGTAAAAATGCATATCGGGTGTAATGATTGACTCGATGCAAAACGCGCCGAAAAGGCCCTTGGGCCCGGCAATTTCCTTGCTCACTCGTACCACATTTTCGCCCATCCGTAACGCTTCGGCCAGCATCGATTCGCGCAGGCTCACCGGCTGGTTACCGACGACCACGTAGGACGGGCTCACATCCATGCCTTCTTGCGCAGCGGCTGGAATGCGGCCAAGCGAATCGACGTTGGTCTCGTAGCGGCGGTCCATCGACATGATCTCGAGCCGGTCTTCCAGCGGCGAATAGAAATAGTGGATGTAGAGCGGAACGCCGATGATGTACTCCTGGATCGTGTAGGCTTTCTTGAGTTCCTTCGAGCGCTTCTCGAAGTCGGCCGCGTCCCGGATAAACATGTAACCCTTGCCGCCGCCGGCACCGTAGAGCTTCACGATCACCGGACGATCGATTTCGGCCCCGGTCTTGAATTGACGCGGCATCGTGATGTCGGCCCGCGTGAGCCACTCGCGCTGCAATTCGCGGCTCGCCTCCCAATCGAGGACGGCCTTGTTCCCGAAATACGGAATCGTCATCTTCTTGTGCTCGTCGAGCGACAGATATGCGACGAACGAACCGTGCGGCACGATGATCACCTTACGCCGCTCCAGCTCGCCGACCAAATTGGGAAATTCCGAGTAGCTATCGACCGCCATGACCTCATCGATGAACGCAAACGAACGGTAGAGACGTTCGGTTTGGCGGCTCGCGACCGCAAGCGTATGAAAGCCCTCGTCGTGCGCGCCTTTGAGAATCTGCAGCGCCGAATGGGAGCCCAGTGTCGCAATCGTGTACGGTCGATTCATTTCGGGAAAATAGCCCTTTCAATGGCGGGATTGCAGAGAAGGCGTTCCGCGGCCTGCGCAAGCACGGTCGCGTTCGCAGGCGCACCCGAAGCGCCGAAGAGACGCCAGCCGACGGGCCGCTCGGCATCATCTTGCACGATCCAGACTTCACCGGGCCGCGGCGCATCCTCATCGAGCACGGTGACGCGGTGCTTGTTGGGATTGTAGAGTGATTCGTCGCGTTCGATCTGCGCGATCAACGCCTTGGGCTCGGGCGCGTCCGCGACACGAACGATCTCGCAGCGCTCGACACCGGCGACCTCGACGCCAAGGCGCCGCAGGGTGACAAGCGCGGTGTACGCCGCGTTGTCGGGTATCTTGAGGTTGATGGCGATGGCGCGGTGACTCACGTGCGTCGTACCGCCTCGACAAAACTGCGAAAGAATACCGCTCCGCCCGACGGCGCAAGGATCGCATCACCACGACGCCGGTCGGGATGATTGAAGGTCCACGCATCGCGCTCGGGGTGCGGCATCAGCGCGAGCACGTTCCCGTCGCGATTGACGAGTCCGGCAACGCCGAGCGCGGATTGGTTGGGGCTGGCGGAATCGTCGACGCTGCCGTCTTCGTGCGCGTAGACGAACGCGATGTGATTACCGTCCTGCAGTTCGTGCAAATGCTCCGCGCTGGCCGCGAGGCGGCCCTCTGCGTTTGCGGTCCACGACGGAATTACCACATCGTGCGGAAGCAGCGCCGTAATCGCCGAGCGCGTCGGATCGACGCAAAGCTTCGCATGCACGTGGGTACAAACGAAATGCGGGACCGGTCCGTTGCGCGTGAAGGCTGCGGTGGGACGGCGGATCTCGCCGGTCCCCGGAACCAAACCGGCTTCGAGCAAGATTTGCGCGCCGTTGCAGATCCCGAGCACGAGCTTCCCCTTCTGCGCTCCGGCAATCACATGGTCCATCGCCACATCGTGCGCAGCGATGGCTCCGGCACGAATGCGATCCTCGTAGGCAAAGCCCCCAGGTAACACGTAGGCATCGAAGTTGGGGAGTTGCTGCGCGCCGCTCCAATGCACGAGGTACGCATCGCCGCCGCAATCGCGCAGCAATCGGGCCGTTTCTTCCTCTGAGTTTGTGCCGGGAAAGACCAGCACCGCGATGCGTTTGCTCACGGATACACCTCGCGCAACGGCGCCAGCCAGATGTCGCGCAACCGATGAAGATCGAAGGCTTGATCGTCCACGACGAAGATCGGACGATCGATCGTCACCCCGATTTCGTAAACGCCGCTCACGTCGTCGGCGAGGCCTTCAAACGTTTCCACATCATCGGCGGCAACCTCAACGACGAAGCCGCCGGATTCGCCGAAGTAGGCCTCCAGATCGCCTGCGCCGCCGTGCGTCCACTGCCACGCATCGTCGATCTGCACACCGACGTGCGCGCGGCCCTGGCGCATTGTCGCGAACGCCATTTCACACATCGCCGCGATCAATCCGCCGTTGCCGATCGCGTGCGCCGAGCGAAACAGTCGCGCTTGCGCCGCTTCATACATCAGGTCGTGCTGCGCGAGGATCACGTCGTACTCGATGCGCGGCAGATGCGGGTCGCTGCGGCCCAAGACGTCGAGCAGCACCGAACCGCCGAGCGCGCCTTGCGGCGCACCAATGAGATACAATACCGAACCGGCCTGCTTGAGCGGCATCGTCACCACCGTGTCGATATCGCTAAACGCGCCGACGCATGCGACGATCGGCGAGGCCGGAATCGCCCGCCCGTTCGCGGATTCGTTATAAAGGCTGACATTACCCGAAACGAACGGGGTGCCGAAGCGCTCGGAAGCGCGCGCGAGGCCGTCGATCGCCGCAACCAATTCGTTGTAGTGCTCGATCTTGCGCGGATTGCCGAAATTCAAGCAATCCGTCAGCCCGATCGCGCGCGCACCCGTCGCCACCACTTTGCGCACGGCCTCATAGACCGCGTGTTCGGCGGCGAGACGCACGGCGATGTGACTGTAGCGTGGATTCCCCGCGACGGCCAGCGCGACACCGAGCGGGCTTCCGGGTACCGGCGCGAGCACGCCGGCACCCGCCGCGCCGCGCGGAATCACCGTGCAGCCGCGTACCACGGAATCGTAGCGGCGGTACAGCGGCTCGCGCGAGCAGACATCCGGGTGCGCGAGCACGCGCTCGATCAATTCATCGAGCTGCACCCCGGTGACCAGAGGCCGCTCGCTCGACACCTGCAGCGCCGGAATCTCCGCAAACGGTAAATCGTCGCGAATCGATCCGGTGAGAAATTCGATATCGACGTCCATCACGGTCTCACCACGATAGTTGAGCGTATAGCGTTTCTGCGCCGTCACAGTGCCGATTTTCGTGGCGCGCGCGTTGTACGCGATCTCGGGCAGCGTGAATTCTTCGTTATAGATACGCAAAAGCTCGGGCGTTACCGCGGGCGGCACGACCCAAAGCAGCCGCTCTTGCGTTTCGCCGACGGCAATCACTTCGGGGCGCATGCCGTCAACCGCGACATTTACCGCGTCCAGATCGATGCGCGCGCCGAACCCGCCGGCAGAAACGATCTCGGCCGAACAGCCCATGATGCCGCCCGCGCCGAGATCCTTGAACCCGACGGTCAAACGTTGCTCGTGCAAGAACCGGAAAACCCGGTAGCTGGCGCGCATGATGACGCTCTTGAGGAACGGATCGGGAACTTGCACCGCACCTTTGTTTGAATCTTCGTCTTGCGCGTCGAGCGTAAGCGACGAGAACGAGGCGCCGCCGAAACCGCTTGGATCGGTCGCCTTGCCCACCAGCACGATGTCCCACCCGTCGGCGCCGGGCGGCGCATACGAATGAATGACTTCCGATTCCTTGACGATTCCCATCGCCACGACGTTGACCAAGCAATTGTCGTCGAAGCGCTCGTCGAAATACAGATCGCCTGCGATATTCGGCACGCCGATCGCATTGCCGTACGCGCTGATCCCGTCGACGACGCCCTGCGCGACGTAGCGCTGGTGCGAATGCGCGTCTTCGACCCGCCCAAATCGAAGCGGATCCGCGACGGCGATCACCTGCGCGCCCATGCAGAGCACGTCGCGCACGATGCCGCCAATACCGGTTGCCGCACCTTCGAACGGTACGACCTGCGAGGGATGATTGTGCGACTCGTGCGCGATGACGATGCCGTAACGCTCGCCGTTCCACTCACCCAAGTGCAGGATGCCCGAGTCTTCGGCCGGACCCAGCACGACCGCGGTTCCCGATGTCGGCAGACGCTTGAGCAGATGGCGGCTCGATTTATAGCTGCAGTGCTCGCTCCACTGCGCATCAAATGCGTGCAGCTCCACGGCCGACGGCTCCCGTCCGAGCCGTTCGCGAATGCGCGTCAGTTCGTCTGAGCGCAGTGCGACGCCGGCAATCTCAGCCAAGCGACGCTCCCGGCGGGCCGCTTTGCTGCTGCAGCCCGGCGTCCGCGTGCAGCACGGCAGATCGCGCGTTGGCTTGCATCAAGAGCGTGCGGCCATAGAGCACCGTATCGTCGAGCGCCAAGAGCTTCGAGCACTGCAGCGCAAGCGCGGCGCTGTCGCCGCTCCATCCAATGACCGGTGCCGACGAGGCCGCGTCGAGCATATCGCGCAGCACATCGTCGCCGACGGCAACGAAGAACAACCGCGCAAAGGTCGCTTCGAGCTGTTGCACGACTTGCAGCACGAAACCCGGCGTGCGCGCGGGGCTGGCGATATGGCGAATCGTCGGCAGGCCCAGCGACTGCAGCGTCGCCGCCACGGTATTGAGCGCTTCGCCCCGTTCGGGTCCATCGGCGACGATCGCCGCCATCCCCGGTCGCATCACCGGAAACGTTCCGACCAGATCGGCGACTTCTTCGTATGCCGCTTTGACGGTAGCGAGCGCCGCGTCATCGACGGTCTCCAGATTGCGATAGAGCTGCTTGTCGAGCATCCGGTCTTCGCGGCCCTGCGGCCAAATGCGCCACGAGTCGTTGTCGATCACGTCGGCTATAACGAGTTGTCCTTTTTCGTTTCCGGCCGTCAAGCGCCCGAACTCGACCTTGAGGTCGACCAGCAGCACATCCCGGCGGCGCCAGGCGTGCGAAAGAATATCGAAGGTGAGGCGCGCGAGCTCACTCATCGCCCCAACTTCTGCGGGCGTTGCCATGCCGCGCGCAACGATCTCGTCGGGCGCGATCTGCGGATCGTGATTCGCGTCGTCCTTGACGAAGAACTCGATCACGCGCGGGACGAGCAACATACCGCGGGTGACTCCCGGATTGCGCCGCACAAACGATCCCGCGGCGACGCCGCGCACCACGACTTCGAGCGGCAACATATTGCAGCGCCGCACGAGCATCTCATTGTTGTCGTCGTCTTCGCCGCCGCTCAAATAATGCGTCGGCAGACCGCATAAGTTGAGCAACCGGAAAACCCGCGCCGTCGTCTGCGCCGCAAGACGTCCTTTGCCGGCGATCTCATTGCGCCGCGCACCATCGCCTGCCGAGATCGCATCCGTCTGCGCAACCACAAGCTGATCGGGATGCCCAGGATTCTCGTAGAGAATCTTGGTCTTGCCCGAGGCAATCTCCACGCCTTTATTCATGCTTTGTCATCCCGAGCGTAGCTTCCCCATTTGTCATCCCGAGCGTAGGCGCGAAGCGCCGTAGTCGAGGGACCGGCGCAGCCCTGTTGTTGCCGAGCGAAGGCTCGAAGTTTTGCGCCATTCGCAGGATGCGAACTTCGTTTGGACGTGGCGCAAAACTCGCGCAGCAGGAGCGGCACACGAGGTGCCGCGAGGAGCGTCTTCGCGGGCAGCAACAGGGTTGCGCCGGTCCCTCGACTACGCTCACTGCGTTCGCTACGCTCGGGATGACAACCGGTCCCTCGACTACGCTCACTGCGTTCGCTACGCTCGGTGATGACAACCGGTCCCTCGACTACGCTCGGGAGGACAAGGTTCATACTTCTACCTTCTTCTGCTTGGGAAACTCAGCCAACGCGTCGATGCGATCGGCCAGCGCGCGGGCGCGTTGCGGTGCGGTGCCGACGTGTTTGCCCGGATCGAGCAACCGCCGGATCTCGGCCGGGTCGAGCAGCGCCGTTAGACTGGCGTCGCCGGCGAGCGTTTGCGCGAGCGGATTATCTTGGCCGCGTGCAAGTGCGGCCCAGGCTTCCATCGCGGCTTCGCGGATTCGTTCGTGCAGCACCTGACGATCGCCGCCGGCGCGCGCCGCTTCCATCATCACCGCTTCGGTTCCGGCGAAGGGCCCGTACACGCGCAGATTGTGCGCGATCCGGCGTTCCTCGACGCGCAGGCCGTCGATCACTTTGCGCGCGAGGGTGACGATTTCGTCGGCACACAGAATCGCCTCGGGAAGAATCGTCCGCCGATTGGCGCTGTCGTCGAGGGTGCGCTCCAAATAATTTGTCGCGGCATTCTGCCATGCGACGTCGCTGTAGCTCACCAGAAGGCGCGCCAGCGAGTCAATGCGCTCGCACAGAATGGGATTGCGCTTGAAGGGCATCGCCGAACTGCCGACTTGGGAGCGTCCGAAGGGCTCAGCGAGTTCGCCGAATTCGGGGCTACTGAGAATGCGCACGTCGGCGGCGAATTTTGAAAGCGACGCGCCGAGTCCGGCAAGTCCGCTGAGCAGCAAGTAGTCGAGTTTGCGCGGATAGGTCTGGGTGCTCACGTCGCGCGCGCGCAGACCGAACTGCTCGAGGACGTGCTCTTCGAACATCGCCGAGGTGCCCTGGTGGTCCAGCAGATGCTCGTACGACGCTGCTGTCCCGACCGCGCCGCGCAGCCCTTTGGTAGTGAGCTGGTCGAAGACGAAGCGCAGGTTGGTATCGTCGATCAAACAGTCTTGCGCGTAAACGCCGAGCCGATAGCCGAGCGTCGTCGGCTCGGCCGGCTGCAAATGGGTAAACGCCATGCAAACCAAATCGGCGTACTGTCGTATCTTCGCGGCAAAGCTCTGCAACAGGCCATGGAGATTCGCGCCCACCGCGGCCAAGCCCAAACGCAGCCGGTACGTCTCGACCGTGTCCTCGATATCCATCGAGGTCGCTCCAAGATGCAGTTTTCCACCACCGACCTTCGCCTGCGAGGCAAAGACGCGAATTTCGGCCATCAGATCGTGGTGAATCTCCCGCTCGATGGCCAGCGCCGCCTCGATGTCGACTTCGTGCGCGTGCGCGCGCAGGTCGGAGACTTCGGCGTCGGTGATCAGCCCGGCGCGCGCCTGCGCCTGCGCGAGCGCAACCCAGACCGCACGCCAAAGTTTACGGCGTTCTTCCTCGGAAAAGAGCGTGCGTAGCTCGGCGCTGCCGTATCTCCAAGAGAACGGCGAGGCGTACGTACGATAATTCATGGGACGAAGGCGCTCTTCGCCTCCGCCTAGAGCGCTGCCTCGTCGCCTTTGGTCGGAGCGTCGGGGGGCGCGGCGCGACGCGCGAAGTCTTCCAGCTCGACCGTAACGTGCTCGGGAGTTCCCGCGTCGATCGCGCGCAGTGCCGCCGCGCGGCCGGCCTCATCCACAAAGTGCCGTAGCTGCTCCTCGGTCATCCCAGCGGTCCGCGCTTCGAGGTCGTCCAGCGCTGCGGAAAGGTCGAAGCCCAGCGGTTTGCCGTCGAGCAGCGCATGCAGCGCATCACGGCGAGCCTGCGGCGTCAATTCGGTCAAATCCACGAATTCGGGGAACCGGTTGCGCAATTCCGGGTCGATCGTGGCCGCGTCGAGCGTCTCGCCCACGATAAAGAGCGGCTCCTTGTACTGGGTCAGCCGATCGATCGTCACCGCGAGGTGCGCGATCGACCCGGGATCGCCGTACGCCGGGATCTCCACCACCACGATCGCGTGAGCGCTCGCTCGCGCCCGATCGAGCGCTTCATCGAGCGCATCGATGTTGGCCGGAATCACCGGCAAGCCGGTCTGATCGGCCAAGCTCTTGATCGCGCTCATACGCGCGTCGGCCGACGGGCCGGCGATAAGCACCGCCCGCGGTACGGTGATGCCCTGCGACTCCATCGTCGCCACATGGGCGAACATTGCGGCCAGCATGCGCGTGCGCTTTTGCACCGGCTCGGGCAGATCGTTGTCGATTGCCTCGAGCGGAATCTGCGCCACCGCTTCGGCGTCCTCGGTGTCGATGGGAACCGTCGCGGCTCCCGCGCCGAACGTGGGCGGTACGAGATCGACCACCGCGCCGAAGCGCGCGATGATCCCTTCGTCGAGGCCCTCGTGCGTCGCCGCGCCGGCGATCACCCACACGTCTTCTCGTCCTTCGAGCTGCTCCCACTCGCTCCAAAGTGCTTGCACGACTTCCTTGCGCATCGCTTCGTACGCGGCCGAACCCGTCGTGGTAAAGAACCGCTCCGCTTCGTCAATAAAGATGATGGAGCGCGCGCGTTTTGCGGTTGCGAAGATACGCGAAACCGTGGCTGCGCCCTGACCGACGTATCCGATCTTGATCTGCGAGAACGACAGATGCAGCAGCGTCGCGGCCGACGCGCGCGAAATCGCCTGCATGACGTCGGTCAGATCGATGCGCTCGCCGCTCTGAATGAAGAGCCCGCGCCGGATCGCCGGATCACCGAGCCGGAAAAGAACGATTTGACGGATCAACTGGTTGCGAACGGTCGCGGGCAGAGCCAGAGCTTTGACGATCGCCGCCGTGGCGTCGTATTCACGCAGCTCTTCTTCCATCCGCCGAACGCGTTCGTCGAGGTCCTTGCGCGCGCCCGAGTGTGCGACGATCTCGCGATATTCCGTGGCTTGCGTGGCGACTTGCGGCAAGTGGCGCTCGAGCGCGCGTTGGAAGAATACACCGTACGACCGAATGAACGGATTTTCGAGATCGGCGTGTACGAGCGTCGGCTTCCTATCCGGAAAGCGCGTGAGGAGCACGTTGCTGCGCCGCTCGTCGATAACCTCGACGAAGGTTTCATCCAGCGCGTCTTTCTCTCGCACGCCTGGGATTTTCCACGCGCGATCCTCGAGCACGCCGTCGATCGGACCGTCGTATCCGATCAGCGGATGATTGAGGCCCGGTTCATACCGCGTGAACGCGACAAAGCGAACGTCTTTACCGTCGCTGCCCAAATACGAGGCGCGCGCCTTCTTTATCGGTGCGAGGCATTGCTCGCGCGCGATGAAGTAGCCAATGAACGCAAGCGCCAGGTAGAGCGCGATCGCGAGGAGCAGTCCGCTGGCTTGGAGCGCGTAGATCATGCCGGCCGCAACCACCACGAATCCGCCGACGGCGAAGAGCTGATAGGGTCCGGTCCAGCCCAGCAATAGGGCCTGGGAGATGGTGTCGCGCTCGCGCATGCGTTGCTGTTGCCCGTAAACGTCGCGCCATGCCGCGCCGACCATCGTGTCGAGCGAGGCCCGAATGGCAGCAAGCCGCTCTCGATCTGCGGCAATCTGCCGATCGAGATCGTCGCGTTCGGCCCGTACGCGATCGACGTCGTCCTTAAGCCATTGCTTCGGGTCGACATCGGGCGAGTCGGTCGGGGGTGGGTCGACGACGTCCATAACCAAAGTTATCGGCAGTTAGCGCCGACTCAAGCCGGAGAGTTCGGCGGTGATGCGTTCGACGAGCGTGCGGTGATCGTCAGGATCGCTCCCGGCCGCACCCGTAACAATCGATTCGACGCCGTGAACGGCCCGTTCGTACGCGATCCGGGCGCGCCGTTCGCCGACCCTCCCCGCGATCGGCCGCAGGATGCGTTCGCGCCATTTGGCTCGCGCGGGAAGCTCCCCGCCGGGCCGGGCCAACTCCCAGAGCAGCCCGCATTCCGTCGCCAGCGCCGAGAGCAGCGGAATCGCGGCACCGCGCGGATCGTTTGCAAAAAACTCGTGGGCGATACCCAGAGCTTCGCCGACGCGTCCCTCGACCAGCGCGCTTGCGTACCGGTAGGCCTTGGGATCCTCGATCGACAGCGACTCGCCCTCGAGGTCTTTGTAGGTAATTTTCTTGCCCGCAAGCGAGAGTTTTTCGAGGTCGTTGCGCACGCTAGCCAGATCGGCTTCGCTGCGCGCAAGCTCGCTGCGGACGCGCGGCTCTGCGCTTGCGCCCAGCGCCACCAACACTTCGTCGACGTAGCGGGCCCGCGTCTCTTCATTCGCGGTCGTATCGATGCGCAGCGCGGCGCGACCGGCCTGCGCGCCCAGCGGCTGCGGTCGCTGCGAGCGCGGCGAAAGCAAATCGAGCACAACGAGCGTGTTGCCGTCGGGAACCGATTCCATGACTTCAAAGAGATCGCGTCGCGGTTGCGCGCGCAGCGTCTGTGCGTCGCTCACCACGACCACGCGCCGATCGGCAAGAAACGGCATTGCCGAAACCGCTTCGCGCGCGCGCGTAGCGTCGTTCCACTCCGATGCGGCGATACGCTCGAGATTGAGCTCCCGCATGTCGGACGGGAGTACGCGATCGAGAAGAACCTCGAGCGCGCGCTCCGCCAGCGCGCGCTCGGTGCCTTCGATGACCACCAGATTGCCGATCTTCGGCGCTTTATCAATGAACTCGTAGAATTTCACGAGGAGTATTTCACGTTACGAATGCGCTCGCGTTCGGACGCAATTCCAGCGCCGGGATCGCTTCGTAATACGGCGCGCGAATCACGCCGTACTCCGTCACGAAAGCCGTGACGAGGTGTCCGGGCGTAACATCGAATGCCGGATTAAACACGTGCGCGCCCGCCGGCGCGACCGCCGTGCCGCCGAACGCGGTCACCTCGCTTGCCGCGCGCTCTTCGATCTGAATCGACGCGCCCGATTCGATGCTGAAGTCGAACGTCGAGCGCGGCGCTGCGACATAGAACGGAATGCCGTGGTGCGCAGCTAGAATCGCAAGGCCGTAGGTACCGATTTTATTAGCCGTATCGCCGTTGCGCGCGATGCGATCGGCGCCGACGATCACAAGGTCGATGTTTTTTCGCGCCATTGCGAGGGCGGCAGCGCCGTCGACCTGCAGCGTCGCGTCGACGCCCGCCTGCGCAAGCTCGAAATAGGTCAAGCGCGCGCCTTGCAACAGCGGGCGTGTCTCGTCGACAAAAACGTGCGGATGCTTCCCGGCGCGCTGCGCCGCGATGATCACACCCAGCGCCGTCCCACCGCCGGCGGTCGCGATGGGTCCGGTATTGCAATGGGTGAGGATCCGGGCGCCCTTGGGGATCAGGTCGAGGCCGGCATCGGCTATCGCGACGTCCATCGCGAGCTGCTCGCGGTGAATAGAGCGCGCTTCGGACTGCATGTCATCGGCGGCGAGCACGCGGTCGACCGCCCACGCGAGGTTCACGGCCGTCGGACGCGCATCGCGGATGCGCCGCGCGGCCGCATGAAATTCTTCGTCGCTAGCCAGGGCGTCGCGCAACATCGCCACGCCGTACGCTCCAAAAACGCCGATAGCCGGAGCGCCGCGAACCGCCAGCGTCTTGATCGCCTCTTCGATATCGTCGACGGTGCGTGCGCGCTTGCGTTCGATCGCATGCGGAATCAGCCGCTGATCGACATAGGTCAACGCCTCGCCGTCGAAAGCGACGGCTGAGAGTTCATCCGGAGAGGGGGTGGCCATGGTGGGAATCCTTTCGGGATTCCCAGCCGTCAAACCCCGGCCGGAACTTGGGCGGTGTAACAGGTGCGGCAGTACACCGGCCGATCGCCGCGCGGGCGGAACGGGACCGTGGTGTTGACGCCGCACGAGGCACAGACGGCCTCGAAACTGGGACGAGCTCCAGACGGAGCGGGCGCGTGCTCGCCGTTCTGCGTCCTGCGCGCCTGACGGCATTCGCGGCAACGCTGGGGTTGATTCTGAAAACCTTTTTCGGCAAAGAACTGCTGCTCGCGAGCGGTAAAGGCGAACTGGTTCCCACAGTCCTTGCACGTGATCATCTTGTCTTCCACAGGGTCGGAGCCTCCGGAGCTAATCTACCGTTAAGGCCTGGTAAAGTGCTACTTTGGTAAGCGCGCTCCCTCCCAGGACAGAGCGATTCCCCAGCTCTTCTTCGCTCTCTGTCACCCTGAGGTGCGAAGCCTCGAAGGGTCTTAAAGTGATGATCCCATGGGTGCCCACGGTGGTCGTCGGCGACCGATTGCCGGCCAATCCGCAGTTGCTCGATCAGTCCGGCCGCGCGCTTCGCTGGAGCCAACTGAACGGTCGGGCCTTTGCCGTGACCTTCATCTACACGCGCTGCCGCGAGAGCGCCGAGTGCCCCGCGACATCGGCCAAGTTCGCACGGCTTCAGCACGAGATTCCCAGCAACGCGCGCCTGCTCGAGGTGACCATCGATCCGAGCTACGATCGCCCCTCCGTCCTGCGTCGCTACGGTGCAATGTTCGGCGCCGATCCGGCTCGCTGGACGCTCGCCACCGGCGATCCGCAGACAGTGCTCACGCTCGCGAAGCGATTCAACGTGATCGTTTCACCCGGGCCGCGCGCGGGCCGGCTGGAACACGGCGAGGCGATCGCCGTGTTCGATACGCAAGAACGGCTCGTGTCTCTCACCGCCGGCAACAGCTGGCAGCCGCGTGAAATTCTCGCCGAATTGCAAACCGCGAGTGGCATGCGCGGCGGTTTGCTCGATCGATTCACGCTGTGGTTTCGCAATTTCGGGATTGCGTGCGGCGCCGTGCTGACCGTCGGCGATCGATTGTCGCGTCCGCTCGCTGGCCTGATTCTGGTCGCGCTGCTTGTCCTGATCGTGGGCGCGTCTGCCGTGCTGCTGCGCGGGCTGCGCGGGGTTTAGGCGAATCGCGTCACGATTTCCGCCAACCCGAACAGGATCATCGGCGCCCCGATGACCGCAATGTCGCGTGGCGGCTTTATAGGGCGTGCTCTCTGCGCCATACGAGGAATCCGCGGCCGAGTCGTTCGCCCTGTCCCGGCATCGTTTGCTCGGCGCTGGTAATCCGGAGCTCATCCCCGTCGATTTCGAAGTAGCGAACCTGTTTCGTCCCGAGCCAACTCGGATGCCACGACAGATCAACGTCGGTGACAAACCGATTCCCTTCGGTCGTGAAGTGACCCGAGTACGCAGCCACACCGCCGAACAGTCTGGCCGGATCGTCGGCAGCCGTTCGCTGCGTATCGGTAAGGAGCGCGATCACGCGGTTTCCGGGCAAGAAGGCGATAAGTCCGGCCGGAGCAGCTCCCATCAGGTCCGCCGTTTCACCGGTGTCTGAAAATCGCTGCTTGCACTCCACCAAGCGCCAAAGGCCCAAGAGTGGCTCCATCGGTGTTACGAGCGAAAGCCTGCGCGCGGAAGTTTACTCGGAATGTTGACCAGCGTAGCTGCAGCAATCGCCGCTTCGTAGCCTTTATCGCCGCGCGCCGGATCGGCACGCTCTTGCGCTTGCGCGAGATTCTCGGTGGTGAGCACGCCAAAGCCGATCGGCACCGCAGTCGCTAGCTGCACCTCCATGATGCCGCGCGCACATTCGCCCGCCACGAAATCAAAATGCGGCGTCTCGCCGCGAATCACGACTCCAAGGGCAACGATCGCGTCGTAGCGATCGGCTTCGATCAGCTTACGGCACGCAAGCGGCAATTCGAAACAGCCCGGAACTTCGACCACGTCGATCTCGTCGCGCTCGACCCCGCAATCGGCGAGCGCACGCTGCGCGCCGTCGATCATCCAGTCGGTCAAGTCGCGATAAAAGCGTGCGGCAACGATCGCAAAGCGGCGGCCCGCGCATTGCGGCGCAGGTACGCGCTTGCCGTTGCCCTCGCGCGGTTTCACGACGCGACGGTTTCGTCGAACATGTGGCCCAGCTTAGCGCGTTTGGTGGCCATGTATTTCTTGTTGTGCACGGTCGGCGCGGTTTGCATCGAGACCCGGCCGACGATCTTGATCCCATAGCCTTCCAGGCCGAAGATCTTGCGCGGGTTGTTGGTAATGAGGCGCAATTCTTTGATGCCGAGGTCGGCGAGGATCTGCGAACCGATGCCGTAGTCGCGCTTGTCAACGGGCAGGCCTAGCGCGAGGTTGGCCTCGACCGTGTCCGCGCCATGATCTTGCAACTCGTAGGCGCGCAACTTGTTGGCTAGACCAATACCACGGCCTTCTTGACGCAAATACAGGAAGACACCGCGCCCTTCTTTGGCGATCATTTCCATCGCACCGTCGCGCTGCGCGGCGCAATCGCAGCGAATCGAGTGCAGTGCATCACCGGTCAAACATTCGGAGTGCACGCGAACGAGCACGTCTTTCCCGCTGCTGATGTCGCCCATGATCAAGGCAACGTGGGTGTTTCCATCGATGGTCGTTTCGTACGCGACGCCCTTCCAGTCTCCGGTGGTGGTCGGCAGGTTGAATTCGGCGACGCGTTTGACAAGTTTTTCGGTACGCATACGGTACGCAATGAGATCCTTCACGGTGATGAGCCGAAGATTGTGTCGATCGGCATACACCCGTAACCCGTCGAGACGTTCCATCGTTCCGTCCTCGGCCATGATTTCGCAGATCACTCCTGCGGGATAGAGTCCGGCCATGCGCGCGAGATCGACCGATGCCTCGGTTTGCCCCGCACGCACCAGGACGCCGCCCGCTCGCGCGCGCAGCGGAAAGGTGTGACCCGGTCGCAAGAAATCCGCTGGCACGGCGTCGGGGTCGAGCAGCTTCTTGACTGTCGCCGCGCGATCGTGCGCCGAAATTCCCGTCGTCGTGACACCACGCGCTTCGACCGAAACGGTGAACGCCGTTTCGTGCACGGCGGTATTGTCGCGAACCATTTGCGGAATCTGCAAATCGTCCAAGCGCGATCCCAGCAGCGGAACGCAAATCAATCCGCCGGCTTCTTTGCGCATGAAGTTGATCGCGTCGGGCGTGATCTTCTCCGCGGCCATCACCAGATCGCCTTCGTTTTCGCGATCCTCGTCATCGAGTACGACCACCATTTTGCCGGCGCGAATATCCTCGAGCGCATCCGGGATCGTATCGAAGGGCGAAGCGCGTTCGGCGGGCGCGGGAGCCAACTCGGGCAGCACGGCGGTCAAGCGCTGCAAGGTCCGGTAGGACGGCTCACGGCGTCCGGCCCGCAAAAGGGACACCGCCGACTCGGTTACTCCCGCCTTGAGCGCAAGCTCGGAGGCCGAGAGACCGGCGGCCTCAAGTGCGGCGTTGAGGTTCGCGGCAAATTCGCTCATAGGACCTCAACCCTATGCCCGGACTTGACAAATGTCAAGATGATATATCTGACTCACCTTAGGGAAAGTGCTCGGGTCTGCTCTCCGAGGCGGGCGACAACCCTACTGGGCGGCGAAAAGGGGCAGGGGTGGAAATAATGAACGCTCGCCCGCATCGGACGAAACCGCAATGGTCGTAGGTCCGGGTTTGATGATCTGTCTGAGCTTAGGTGTGATCGCGGGCGGGACCTACAATCCTTCGCCGCCAGCGTTCGCCGCTGGTATGCACAATGGTGGTGGTGGCCGCTTATTTCCGTCCTAAGCCTGTTGACGCTGCCGGGCGGAATATTTCTCGGCTACTTTCCTCCCGCACATGAGTCTGGCTTTCGGGGCGGCTGTGCCGTGGTATTTTGTGACTAAAAGAGCAAAAAAAAGCGCGACTACCATCACATAATATTCAGGCCGATGAAACTTACCGGCATATTGCACAACAGCGTGATAGAGCTCGAACGGCGGTAAAGGTTATTTAAGCCTTAAAACAAAAAGGAGCGCGATGGGGCTACGCCGAGAGTTTGAAACTGCCGTTCCGAAACAAGTCTTTGACGCAATGAAAACAGGTCGGGGAGAATGCCGAAAAAACGCGCGGCGAGGCGCTGAATGAAAAAATGCGGCAGTGAATAAGAAGTGGGCGATGGTCGTTCATAACATTGATTAGCTACTATCGCTATAGTTGACTTGCTGCCAAGTCTTGATTGGAAGTCCTCAAGAGGGATGGAGGCGCGCGAGCCATCGAAACGTGAATTCGAGCGGAGACCCTGTTACAGACTTCATGGTGATGCAGGACGCTAACGAAAAAGACTTTTAGCACAATACGTCCGCAGATCATTAAAGTTATGCGTGAACTACAATTTAACCATGGCCTCTATAACTACGCGCTTAGTGATACCAAGATCGGAAGCATCGTTAACGACCCGATAATAGAGTTGCCGAGATGATGGCTGGCTTTGGTGACCCTCGGATTTATACGCTACTCGCGAAGCATAATCGCCGAGTCCGCGATAGTGGCATGTCCCGAAGCGAGCTTACGTGCTGCAGAGCGCGAAGAACCAGCGCTAAGAATGCAAGGAGACAACAATAAAGGGCGAGGACGCCATGAAGCGCTTCGAGGACTTTCCTCTTTGGGTCGGCGTAATCCGCGCTGGGGAAAAAGGAAGGGGCCGAAGAGGTCAGAGAAGTCATTGAAGATGCCATCCCGAACCTACGGAGAAACCCGAGGCCGATGAATAGGTCCGCGCTGGTTAATCCGCAGTTCGGCGTTCGTGCAACGCAGCGCCATCATACGTCAAGCGGCTGTCCATCCGTACCCTTGAGGACCGTTGCGAAGCGCCCAGCGTCGTCTCTTCCCTCGCGAGCGTTGAACCGGAACACCTGCTCGTCAACGTAGGCGTCAAGATGGAACGGAACGCGGTGCAAATGTACGTCCCGTGAAGCGTGCGCTTGAAGCAGCCCCAGAAGTTCTCAATCGTGTTGGTATGCACGTCGGCCTTCGCAGTACGTCACCCAATGGTCGATGAAGGCGTGCGCGTAGCCAATGTCGGGAAGCCCGCGATACGGTCCCCATCGCATCGGTGTAGATCGTCGCGTTCGGAAACACGTTTGGCGCGAATATGCGGTAAACAGCGTCGAACGCTTGCGATCAGGCTATAACCATCGCTTTGAACTTTGGCACTGGCTGCGTCCCTTCGTTGCGGCCATGCCGAGTACCATCGTCTTGCCCTCGAACGGATACACGCTCTTTACGGTTCTGGTACTTGTTACGGCCAAGCCCATCGTTGGCGATGTTTGCGAGCACCGACGAAGGTTTCGTCAACTTCAACTTCGCCCTCGAACTTTGTGGGCTCCACCATCGCGCATCGCTTCACGAACGCGGTGCAGCATGAACCACGCCGTCTTTTGCGTTACGCCGAGCGCCCGCGCAAGTTCGTGCGAGGACGTTCCGTTCTTGGTGTTCGCCAGGAGCCAAAGAGCCGGGAGCCATTGCCAAAACGAGATCGGGCTCTTCCTCAAAGATCGTCCCGGTCTTAGCCGAGAAACACGCGCTTGCAATCTTTGCAGCGCCAGGTCTTGCGGGTCGAGGATGAACTGCACGGCAGCCGAGCCGCAACCCATCCGGGGGCACGCAACCGCGTGCGGCCAGCGGACCTTAACGAAGTGGGCCCAGGCCCGCTCGGGGTCCGAGAAGTAGGTCACGGCTTCGAGGAGGGTCGTCGGCTGCTTGTCCATACCCTGAGCATGTACTCGCCCGGTGACACCTGGGTGGCATCAGAAGGTGAGTCAGGTATATCATCCGGACAAATGTCAAGATGATATATC
>CAWHWQ010000005.1:0-640022 GCA_963833095.1 Vulcanimicrobiota bacterium
CATCGAGGTCGAGCGTCTCGTCGACGCAGCCGCGCGCAACCGGTGTCTCACGGCGCGCAAAGTGCTCGGTGTAGGTGCGTTCGCGCCCTTTGGCGGTGATGACCAAATTGCGCAGACCCTGCGCGCGCGCACCATACGCCACGTCGAGCGCAGAATGGCTGCCGATCGAGCACAGCGTCAATCCCGAACGGTCGTACGTCTTTAGGACGTTCCGGAGGTTCACGAAGCGAATCTCGGGGTCCGAGCGTTTAGATCGGAGGAACTAGTCACCGAACGCGTGGGGTTCGCAGAAGGACAGGCGTATGGCATAGTCGTGAGTATAATCGAAGCAATGATACGCCGCCAGGGCTACCGCTTTCGTCTGAAGCCGAGCGTAGCCGACGCCGCAGCACTGCGCCGCTTTCTCGGTTGTTCGCGGTTCGTCTGGAACGAATTTCTGGCAATGAATGAGCTGCGTTATGAACGCGGTGAGAAACGGCTGGGCTACTCCGTTATGAGCCGCTATCTTACATTCTTGAAGGAGGAGTACACGTTCTTGCGCGAGGTCCATTCGCAACCACTGCAGCGTACACTCCGTGACCTGGACACCGCTTACCGTCGCGCACTCAATCCGAAACTCACCGCGCGCTTTCCGCGCTTCAAGAAGCGCGGGCGTCCGATCGGTATCCACTTTCCGCAAGGCTTTCGCATCAACGGGAACAGCATCTATTTGCCGAAGATCGGCTGGGTTGGCTTTCGCAAGAGCCGCGAGATCGCCGGAACCCCGAAAAACCTCACGGTATCCTGCGTGGGTGACCAATGGTTTATCGGCATACAAACTGAACTCGCTATCGCAGAGCCCGCGCATACATCGATCTCGGCGGTCGGAATCGACCTTGGCGTGGCACGATTTGCGGCGCTCTCGGACGGCAGCTTCATTGACGGCGCGAACGCACTCAAAACACACGAGAAGAGGCTGGCGTTCTATCAGCGCCACATGGCGCGCAAAGTCAAATTCTGCTCGAATTGGCGCAAGGCGAAGGCGAAAGTATCCCGTCTGCTGCGCAAAATTGCGAGTCTTCGCAACGATATGCTCCACAAATCCACCACGACGATCAGCAAGAGCCACGCGTTTGTCGGGATGGAGGATCTGCGCATCACAAGCATGACAGCTTCGGCGAAAGGAACCGCCAAGAACCCCGGCACGAACGTGCGACCCAAGAGTATGCTCAACCGCCGCATCCTCGATCAGGGCTGGGGCGAGTTTCGACGTCAGCTCGACTATAAACTCAAATGGAGAGGTGGAACCTTAGTACTTGTCGACCCGCGTAACACGAGCCGCACCTGTGCCCGCTGCGGTCATGTGAGCTGTGATAACCGTCAATCGCAAGCCGTGTTTTGCTGCGCAGCCTGTGGCTACGCAGCGAATGCGGACACGAACGCAGCGATTAATATTCTTCGAAGGGCCGGGCAGGCCCGGATCGCCTGTGGAGATTTGCCGCTGGGCAAATCCGCGAAGCAGGAAGCTCTACATGTCGCATGATGCGACACGTAGAAAAATCCACGGCCTTCGGGTCGGGAGCATGTCAATCCTCGATGACGAGCTTTCCCTCCATCTGCCGCATGACGAGCGTGCCGTAGATGACTACGGCGATGAGAGCGACGATCGTGACCGTGAGCCCACTTGCAAGCGCGATCGGTCCGGGTGACGCATCAAAGATCGAGATGCCGCCTTGGCTCGGCGGAAGGCTCGGTAAGAGATACGGGTACATCGTGACCGCCGCTTGCACCAAGAGTGAAGCCAGGAACACCGATGACGCCGCAAATGCGCCCGTCTCGCGTTTGTTCAGTGAAAGGAACAGCACCGCGACGAGCGACGCGAGGGTCAGCAGCGGAATGAGGTCGATCCACGAGAACCCGATGCCGCGCTCGGCAATCGTTGCCGCGGTGACCGCGACATAGAGCACGAGCACCACGGGCCACAGACGCGGGACCAGTCTCCGTGCGCGCTCCGTGGACGGTCCTTCCGTGCGCATGACTAAAAACGTCGCGCCATGAAGCGCCAGCGCCGCGACGGCGAAGACGCCCGCGAGCACGGCGTACGGATTGAGCAGCTCGTCGAACGTCCCCTGAAAATAGCCTTGTGGCCCCAGCGGAACGCCATGCAGCAAGTTACCCAGCGCGACGCCGAAGAGCAGGATCAACAGCGCGCTGGATGCGGCGAAGCAGAAATCCCAGAACTGATGCCAGATTGCACTCGGGAGGTGCGAACGAAGCTCCATCGCGATACCACGAAACATCAAAAGCCAGAGCACGATGATGAAGGGGAGATAGAATCCCGAGAACGACGACGCGTACGCTTTGGGAAAGAGCGCGAAGAGCGCTGCGCCGCCGGCGATGAGCCACACTTCGTTTCCATTCCAGAAGGGGCCAATGCTGCGCATCGAACCTTCGCGCTGTCGATCGCTGCGCGCAACGAGCGGGGTGATCGCCGCAACGCCGAGATCGTAGCCGTCGAGCAACACGTAGACCGTCACCATGAACGCAATAAGGACGAATGCTGCGATGCTCATGCCGGGCCGTGACCGATCTCACGCAGCGTGAGAAATAAGAAGAGAAAGCCGAGCAAGAAATACATCCCGACGAAACCGATCAGCGTGAAGATGATTTCGCCGCCGGCAACGGTGGGTGAGGCGGCGCTTGCCGTTCGCATCAAGCCGTAGATGATCCACGGTTGACGTCCAACCTCGGTCGTGACCCATCCGGCTTCGTTGGCGATGTACGGAAAGGGCATCACGAGCAGCAACAGCCAGAGCAGCAGCGGCATCTCAAAGAGCCGTTTTCGCCACAGGAATAGCGCGCAGAGCGCGGCGATCCCGGCGAAGATCGTGCCCAAGCCGACCATCACGTGGTATGCGTAGTAGGTCAAATCCACCGGCGGCCACAGCTCGGTTGCGTACGCGCTCAATCCCTTGACGTTTGCGGTGAAATTGCCGTAGGCGAGAAAGCTCAACATGTCGGGCACGAAGATCGGGTCGATCAAGGCCTGCGTCTTCGAATTGGGCATGCCGATGATCGCCAGCGGGGCATCTTGCGTCGAGCGGAAGAGCCCTTCCATCGCCGCGAGTTTGATCGGCTGGTACTTCGTCACTTCGTCGCCGTTGCGATCGCCTGTCGGAAAGACCGCGAGCAGCGAGAAGACCAAGGCCGCGATCACACCGGCATCGACGAACCGTCGCGCCAAGACCGTCTCGCGCTTCGAGAGCAGATAGTATGCACCGACACCGGCCACGACGAAACTTCCGGCAACCATCGCACCGCAAAGCACGTGTACGTATTGCCACCAGGCGAAGGGCGAGAGCAGCACCGCCGGCAAGCTGGTGAGTTCGATTTTGCCGCCCGGTGCCATCGCGTAACCGACCGGGTGCTGCATCCACGCGTCGGTCACGACGATGAAAAACCCCGAGAGCCACGAGCCTGCCCAGACTGCGACCGCGGAGGTCGAGTAGAGCCATGGCGCGACGCGACCTTTGCCCCACAGCAGTACGCCAAGGAAGATCGACTCGAGAAAGAACGCGTACGTGCCTTCCATCGCGAGCGGCTGACCGACGACCGAACCTGCCTCCGCCGAGAACGCCGCCCAATTCGTGCCGAACTGAAACTCCATCGGAATGCCGGTCACGACGCCGATGGCAAAGTTCACCGCGAAGATCCGCGTCCAAAAGGTCGCCGCCCGCGCGGCATCGGCATCCCCTCGCGCCGCTTCGATAGTATAGAGCGCGACAAACGGCGCCAGCCCGATCGTCGTGATCGGGAACAAGTAATGGAACATGATGGTAAACGCGAACTGCAGCCGGTCGGCCGTCACGACATCCATACCCGACCATTCTATGACAACGCGGCGCAAGAAGCGACCGCCTTTCGTCGATCTATGTGCTTGCTTGGTTGAGCCGCCCGTGGGGTCGTGACAGCGTCTACTCGGCGCATTATGATAGCTCGTACCATGAAGCTTCGCTCGCTATTTGCCCTAGCGGCGCTCTCGCTAGCAGCCACGACGGGGTGCTCCAAACCGCAGGAGCAGCCGTCACCCGCGCTCGTCCCGACGTCGATTGCGAAAGAGGCGACGCTCGCGCCAACCGAGCTGTTGCCCGGCACGATCGCGCCGTTCCAGAATGTCGCAATAACGTCGTCGCTCGCCGAACCGACGCTCACGGTCAGCGTGAACGAAGGCGACATCGTCCATCGCGGCGAGGTTCTCGCGCGGCTGAACACCGACGATCTTCAAGCGGATTACCGGCAGTACATTGCCTCTGCGCAAGGCAGCGGCGCAACCACCACCCAAGACATCTACACCGCGACGCAGACGATCACGACGAGCGCCCAGAGTTTGCTCTCCGCGCGCGCTATGCTTCGCCAAGCGCAGCAGACGCTGGCAAACGACTCCTCGAACCTCAAGATCGACGAGTCACTGTTGCAAAACGGATACGTTTCGCAGCAATCGGTCACCGCGCAGCGCACGCTCGTCGCTAACGATCAGCAGGCGGTTCGTTCCGACCAAGCGTCGCTTACCAGCGCAGTGGCCGCGCGCACGGCGGCCGGCACCATGAGAAAAGGCGTGCCGGCTTCGATGATCGAGGCCCAAGAAGCAACGCAACAGGAAGCCTACGCGCAGGCAGATCAATATCGCGCGCAAATCGCGCGCGGAACGATCGTTTCGCCGATCGACGGAATCGTCGTCAATCGCTACCTCAACCCGGGCGAATACCCCGGCACGCGGCAGCTCTTTACCATTCAGCAGCTCAATCCGGCATATGCCGTCTTCGACGCATCCGACGCGCAACTGGTCGGCGTCAAAAAAGGCGCAACGGTGAGTTTCACGACCACCGATGCACCCAATCACAAGTATCAAGCTCGAGTTGTAGCCATACTCGGCCAAGTCGAGCCCGGCTCGACGAGTTTTGTCGTCAAGGCGGTCTTACCGAATCCGAACTACACCCTCACCTCCGGAATGACCATCGCGGGAACGGTCGCGTTAGCGCCGGTGCGCGGGATTAGCGTTCCGGTAACTGCGTTTCTCGATGATTCGCATTCGTCGGTCATGGTGGTTGCTCCCGACGGCACGGTCCACACGACGGCAGTCCGTCAAATCGGGGCCGCGACGCAAACCGCCGCCGTCGTCATCGGCCTTGCGGCCGGGACGCCGATCATCGCGAATGGCCAGCTGGGGCTTACGGACGGCCAGAAAGTCGCCGTCCACTAGATGGGCCTAACCAAAGTCTTTCTCGAGCGCCCCACGTTAGCTTTCGTTCTGATCGCGCTGATTTTTCTCGCCGGGTTCATGGCTCTTCGGTCACTCGTGCAGCAGCAGTTCCCCAACGTCGTGCAGCCGACGATCACCGTTACGGCGAACTATTCGGGTGCTCCGGCAACCGTGATGCGCGACGACGTCGTCATACCGATCGAGAACCAGCTCGCCGGCGCGCTCGACCTCTACCGGATCAATTCCGTCGTGCAAAGCGGCACGGCGCGAATCAGCGCCGTCTTCACGATCACCTCCGACACGTCGACGGACCTCGCAAATACGCTCAAAGCCGTGCAAGCTGCATCGTCGCAGTTGCCCAAAGAAATGCTCGCGCCGACCGTTCAGATCAACGATCCGAGCGAGTCCACGGTCGTCACGCTCGAGGCGTCCTCAGCAACACTGCCGCTCTCACAGCTCTCGATGCTGGTGATCAACCGCATCGGGCCGGCCATTCAGCAGGTTCCCGGTATTTCGCTCGTTAGTGAAAACGGCACCGTTACACCGGCTTATGAGGTGTTGGTCAACCCCTATCGTTTGGCGGCAGCGAATCTCACGCTCAACGACATCTACAACGTCGTCAGCGCGGATAACCAGCGCTTGCCCGGCGGCTACGTCTATAGTGCCAATCGTCAAACACAGGTCGACATCCGCGGCGACGTTCAAACGCCGGCATCGATTGCCTACCTGCTGATCGCCCCGCCCAGCGGTGCGGCAGCGCTGCCCGGAATCACGCCGCCCGTCGGCCCGGTGAATCCGTGGACAGTCGGAAACACCGCGCACCGCATCGGTGACGTCGCATCCGTCGTCAACGGAAACGAGCCACGCCTTCAAATTGCCGAGATCAACGGGCAATCCGCCGTTCTCCTTTCGGTGCAAAAAACCGACCAGGCCAGTGAAGTCAACGCCTCAAATGCCGTGATCGCCGCGTTGCCCAGACTCGAGCGAGAATTTCCCGCCGTCTCGTTCCGCGTCATCAACGTGGAATCGCGCTTTACCGAGCAGCAGATCTCCGGTGTCGAACGGACGCTCATGGAGGGGATCGTCCTCACCGGCATCGTGATGCTCTTCTTCCTAGGCAATTATCGCGCGGCCATCGTCGTGTTGATCGCCATCCCGACGTCGCTCTCCGTGGCGCTGTTCGTGATGAAGCTGCTGAACCTGACGTTAGACATCGTTTCGCTGCTGGCCATGACGCTGGTCATCGGTATCCTCGTCGACGACTCCACGGTCACGCTCGAAAATATCGTGCGCCACTACAAGCTCGGGGAAGATCCGTTTGATGCCGCGCTACGTGGTCGCAGCGAGATCGGTATGGCCGCGATCGTCATCACGCTGGTCGACGTGGTGGTCTTCTTCCCGATCGCATTCATGCCGGGACAAGTCGGCCGGTTTCTCCAAGAATTCGGCATCGTTGTCACCATCGCAACGCTCACCTCGCTCTTCGTCTCCTTTACGATCACGCCGACGCTCGCCGGGCTCTGGGCGCTCGAGTCGAAGTGGAAGCCCTGGCGTATCATTCGCGCCTTTCAAGCTGGGGTTGAGCGAATAACGGACTGGTACGCTACCCACGTCTTGCGGTGGGGCCTAGCGCATCCGTTTCTCGTGCTCGGCGTTTGCATTGTATCGTTCGTAGGGTCCGTCGCCCTGGTTCCGCTGGGCTTTATCGGCGAAGAGTTCATTCCACCCGAAGACCGCGGCGAAATCTTCTTGCAGCTCGTGTATCCTACCGGCACGCCGCTGTCCACCGTTCAAGTCGGGGCGCTTGCGGCCGAGCACGTCGTCGATCAGAGTTCGGATCTCTCTGCCGACGCGACCGTCGCCGGAGCGTACGCGGCTCCATTCGGAGGCTTCGTCTCACAAATTAATGTGGCGCAAGTCCACGCATTCCTCAAGGATAACCGCAAACACCCAACGTCGTACTGGGTAAACTACTGGCGCGCGACGATTCCGCGATTGCTGCCCGGAGCAACGGTAACGGTGGTCCCGGTCACCAACATTAATGGTGGCAACTCTCAGCCGTTTGACATGGTGGTTAGCGACATCACCGGCGGCGACCCGACCCCGTATGCAATAAAACTCTACCAGGTGTTGCTCGCTACACCGGGCGCGACCAACGTCAATAGCACCGCTTCCGCGCTCGCCCCGGAGATCGAACTCGAGTTCAATCGCGCGCGCGCGCGACTGCTTGACGTTGATATCGGCCAAGCCTCGATTGCGGCCGAAGCCGCTTTCGGAGGCGCGATCGCAACCTCATTCGAGCTGCCAACCGGCGAAGAGCAAGTGCAGATCATCTATCCGATCAGCGCTCAGCATCAAGTGTCGCAGCTCCTGAACATCCCCGTTCGCACCACCGACGGCAACATCGTGCACATGGGAGACTTCGCGCACATTACGGAGGATCCGCAGCCCCCGCTGATCATCCGCATCGACCTCAACAACGCCGTCCACCTGCTGGCGAATCCGAGCTCGAGTACGTCGCTGGGGCAGCTCACCAACGCGTTCCTCGCGCGCGCAAAGTCCGTGCATCTTCCGAGCAATATCACGCTGACCTCGGCGCCGCTGGGTCAGGGTGACTTCATGAACCAACTGCTGGCAGGAATAGGCGCCGGGCTGATTCTCTCGGTCGTGCTCGTTTTCTTACTGATGGTCGCGCTCTACAACAGTTACATGTCGCCCTTTATCATCATGTTCTCCGTTCCCGTAGCGGCGGTCGGCGGGATCCTCGCGCTCTTTTTCACTCACGAGACGTTGAACATGTTTTCGTTGATCGGCACGATATTGCTGGTCGGCATCGCGACCAAGAACGGTATTCTGCTGGTGGACTATGCCAATACGCTACGCAAACGAGGCGAATCAAAACTCGTGGCGATTCAGGAAAGCGCGCGCACGCGCTTTCGTCCGATCGTGATGACCAGTCTGTCGGTCATTGCCGGCAACATTCCATTGGCACTCGCGCTCGAGCCCGGATCGAGCGTGCGCAGCAGCCTCGGCGTCGTTGTCTGCGGCGGCGCGTTTAGCTCGCTCGTGCTCACGCTTGTGTTGGTCCCCGTCATGTACATGTGGCTCGCGCCCGAAAACTTGCCGGTACCGCACCACGGCGAGGATAACGGCGTCACGCAACCTCCGTCAAAAGTTCCCGCGCCCGCGAATCAGTAAGGAATTGCTATGTTCCGCTTCCCATTAACAAAGCAACCGGACATTTCGCGGGAACCGTTTAGCCCGCAGCCTTTGGAGAAAGCATCGCGCCTGCGTGGCGCCGACGTCACCGAGAGCGTCTGTCCATATTGCGCCGTCGGCTGCGGGCAACTCATCTTCAGCAAGGGCGGCCAGCTCATCGACATTGAGGGCGATCCTGAAAGTCCGATCAGCGGCGGCCATCTCTGTCCCAAGGGCGCGAACGCCTACCAGCTCGCCGTCAATTCACATCGCGCACACCGCGCCTAGGTCTTTGTCGACGGAAAGAGCTGATCGAGCGCCGGCACCATAGCTTCTTTGGAAGCGTCGACAATGGCGGCGCTAAAGTCGTGCTTCGGAGCCTTCTTAATCTGACCTTGGCCGGAACTGTAGCCCGCGCTTGCCCCGTTGCACGCGAAGAGGTTTAGTCGAAGTAATGCTCCCGACCCGCCACTAAAGGGTATCTGCACAAGGCGCAGTCTCGGAACGATGATGCCCTGCACACCGTTCGAAGCGCATAACTGCTCTGCTGACGCAAACGCCATGAGGTGATCGATTGGGGTTCCCAAGGTCACATCCAAATTGCGCTGCTTCATTTGGGCAAGAAGCGCATTCGTTACGGCAGGGGCGTTCGGATCGCCCAAGCCCGGTTGCTCAACCGGAATCAAGAGAAATTTCGACGTTAGAGCAGGCGTCGGCGCTGTACCTGGATTCGACGGCACGTTTTCGGCAGCGAGATCCGTTGGCGAAGCGACAACTTCTTGAACGGCGTTTTGCACGGCGCTTTGGAACGCTGCTTCCGGCGCGCTCAATTGCGGGCTCGCGGCGCCCGGACTCACCGGCGTCAACACGCCGGTCGAACTCTTGTCGCCGGTCGTCAGCGCGCTGTGGCGTACCGTACCCCGGCAATCGACGAGATCGAGCCGAAACTCGACATGCCAATCATACGTGACGGTGCTGGCGACAACAAAATAAGATAACCTGCCTGTCGCGTCGACTCGACCCTCCGGGATCAGGATTCCCTGCGCGTTATTCTCAGCGCAAATCCGTCCGGCGTTCGCGACTTCATCGAGATGATCGATTGGGGCTACGCTAATCGGCTTAATGCCGGCCGCCGTAAGGTCGGTGACCAGCATCGCCGTCACCTTGGGGCCGAATTCGCCGGTGTCAGTCGGCTCCTGATACGGAACGAGCACGAGCTTTCCGGTGGGCGCCGAGGTCTGCGCCGGGGCCACAATAGGCACAATGGCCCACGCAACAATGAACAACCCGACAATGAATCGTTGAAGCTGCATGGAGCCGCATTAGGCTCCGGCGGGGGCAAGCACCTTCCGCGCTTCGGGCGAGTCCTGGTATTCGACGGTGAGAATCGAGCGTAGGTGCGCGGCGGCGGCCTTCGCGTCGTCGGAATCCATGCGCTGCAGCGTCGTGAGGCAGCTCAAAAGCAGCATCGGCATGTCGCGATCGCGTGGATACACCTTGTGCATGTCGTCGATGGACTGCGCTACGAGCACGGTTTGCGCGGCCTCGCGGTTCCCGTAGTTGTAGTCGAGCATGTAGTTGATGTGCTTGAGCTCGTTCTCGATGCCGAGAATCGAGTAGCCCATCTGCCCGAAGTACTCATCCGCCGGCGCCAGCGTGGTCAGGTACTTATCATGCGGTATCGCGGTCACGCTGGCGATGATCAGCGGCGACGTCAGGTTCTTGAGGCGCTCCACGATGATGTTTGCATTGGTACGATCGCCCTGGGTAAAGTCGCCGGTCGTGCCGGCTTGCGCAAGTTCTACCGCGTGCACGAACTCGGGACCATAGGTCGTGGGCAGATGCGCCAGCGGAAAGTCCACTTGTGCGGCCTTTTGAAAGGCCAGCGAACGCCAGGAGCGATCGCCGGTGAGCACCCATGCGCGCCAGTTCGCCTCGACCGTTTGCAGCCGCGTATCGACGTCGGCCGGATATGCCGCCGCGTTGGCTTGCGCGTCCTCGTCGGCGAGTCGCGCCAGGTTCTGCGGGTTGTCTTCGGAGTTGACGCGATCGAGCAACCCGTTCGCGTCGGTGACCAGCGCCGGATCGCTGCTGTTGCGGCTCACCCACACCGCAGCCTGGCGAACGTACCACACGGCCGCGTCGTGATTGATCAGCGGATTGTAGTGCAGGCCCGCGCCGATTTGTACGGTCAAGGTCTCGAGTTCGCGGAACGCCGGATCGTCGGGGCGTTGCAGCGAGTAGGCGCGTCCCGCGTTGAAGATCGTCGACAAATAGAATTCCTGATCGACGAAATCCCACTGCGCGGCCGACGCCTTGTCGTAGGCGGCCTTCATCTGCGCATAGAGGACGCCGGGATCGGCCTCCAGTGTCGCGCGCGCCGGAAGGGCCAGCGCCGCGACGGCCCCGACCGTTGCGCACCCCGAAAGAATCGTCTTAAAGAACCGAACCATCATCTAAGACCAAACGCAAATTGTTGGTCAAAAGTGCGTTCTTGATTTCCCGAGCGATCCGCCGGCCGGTCGACATGGGTTCAGAGTAGTTGAGATACGAATACGGCGATCCGTCGATGAAGAGGTTGGTTCCGGCGACAATTCGCGCCGAGATTTCCATGCAGTAAAAGTGCATATCCGGTGTAATGATCGACTCGATGCAGAACGCGCCGAAGAGGCCCTTGGGCCCGGCAATCTCCTTGCTCACCCGTACCACGTTTTCGCCCATGCGTAACGCTTCGGCCAGCATCGATTCCCGAAGGCTCACCGGCTGGTTACCGACGACCACGTAGGACGGGCTCACGTCCATGCCTTCCTGTGCTGCAGCCGGAATGCGGCCCAGCGAATCAACGTTGGTCTCGTAACGGCGGTCCATCGACATGATTTCGAGCCGGTCTTCGAGCGGCGAATAGAAATAGTGGATGTAGAGCGGGACGCCGATGATGTACTCCTGGATCGTGTATGCTTTCTTGAGTTCCTTCGAACGCTTCTCGAAGTCGCTCGCGTCGCGGATAAACATATAGCCCTTGCCGCCGCCGGCGCCGTAGAGCTTCACGATCACCGGACGATCGATTTCGGCTCCGGTCTTGAACTGGCGCGGCATCGTGATGTCGGCCCGGGTGAGCCACTCGCGCTGCAACTCACGGCTGGCTTCCCAATCCAGCACGGCCTTGTTGCCGAAATACGGAATCGTCATCTGCTTGTGCTCGTCCAGCGACAGATACGCGACGAACGATCCGTGCGGCACGATGATGACTTTCCGGCTCTCCAGCTCGCCGACTAATTTGGGAAACTCTGAGTAGCTCGCGACCGTCATCACCTCGTCGATGAACGCGAACGACCGATACAGCCGCTCGGTATCACGACTGGCGACCGCGAGCGTGCGAAAGCCTTCGTCGTGCGCGCCTTTGAGAATTTGCAGCGCCGAATGGGAGCCGAGCGTCGCGATCGTGTACGGTCGATTCATTTCGAGAAAATAGCCCTTTCGATGGCGGGATTTAAGAGGAGGCGCTCTGCGGCCTGCGCGACCACGCCGGCGCTCACGGGTTCACCGGAAGCTTTGAAGAGACGCCAGCCGACGGGCCGGTCGGCATCGTCCTGCACGATCCACACCTCGCCGGCCCGCGGCTCGTCGTCATCGAGTACGGTGACGCGATGCTTGTTGGGGTTGTAGAGTGATTCGTCGCCTTCGACCTCCGCGATCATTTCCCGGGGTTCAGGCGCGATGAGGAAGCGCACGATGTCCGAGCGCTCGACGCGGGCGACGTCAACGCCAAGTCGCCGCAACGTCACCAGCGCGGTGTACGCCGCGTTGTCGGGGATCTTGAGGTTGATAGCGATAGCGCGGCGGCTCATGCGCGTCGAACCGCCTCGACAAAACTGCGAAAGAACACCGCACCGCCCGACGGCGCAAGGATCGCGTCACCGCGACGACGGTCGGGATGATTGAAGGTCCACGCATCGCGCTCGGGGTGCGGCATCAGCGCGAGCACGTTGCCGTCTCGATTCACCAATCCGGCAACACCCAGCGCGGATTGGTTGGGGCTGGCCGAATCGTCAACGCTGCCGTCTTCGTGCGCGTAGACGAACGCGACATGGTCGCCTTCTTCCAGCTCGCGCAAATGCGCCATACTTGCCGCGAGGCGACCCTCGCCGTTTGCCGTCCACGACGGAATCACCGCTTCGCGCGGCAGCACCGCCGTGATCGGCGAGCGCGCCGGATCGATGCAGAGCTTCACGTGCACGTGCGTACACACGAAGTGGGGCACGGGTCCGTTGCGCGTGAACGCCGCCGTTGGACGGCGAATCTCGCCGGTCCCCGGAACGAGACCCGCTTCGAGCAAGATTTGCGCGCCGTTGCAGATCCCAAGCACGAGTTTTCCCTTTTGCGCTCCGGCGATGACGTGATCCATCGCCACGTCGTGCGCGGCGATCGCGCCCGCGCGAATGCGATCCTCGTAGGCAAAGCCCCCGGGCAATACGTATGCATCGAAATTCGGGAGTTGCTGGGCGCGGCTCCAATGCACGAGATGCGCATCGCCGCCGCAATCGCGCAGCAATCGTGCCGTCTCCTCTTCTGAGTTCGTGCCGGGAAAGACCAGCACCGCGATCCGTTTGTTCACGGATACACCTCGTGTAGCGGGGCATACCAGCTGTCGCGCAACCGCTGCAGATCGAAGGCCTGATCGTCCACGACGAGGATCGGCCGATCGATCGTCACCCCGATCTCGTAAACGCCGCTCACGTCGTCGGCCAAGCCCTCGAACGTTTCCACGTCATCGGCGGCAACTTCGACGACGAACCCGCCGGATTCCCCAAAGTAGGCCTCGAGATCACCGGCGGCGCCATGGGTCCACTGCCACGCATCATCGATCTGCATACCCACGTGCGCGCGCCCTTTGCGCATCGTTGCGAACGCCATTTCACAAAGTGCCACGATCAAGCCGCCGCTGCCGATGGCGTGCGCCGAGCGAAGCAGTCGCGCTTGCGCCGCCTCATACATCAGATCGTGTTGCGCCAAAATGATATCGTATTCGATGCGCGGCAAATGCGCATCGCTTCGGCCCAACACGTCGAGCAGCACGGAACCACCCAGCGCTCCTTGCGGTGCGCCAATGAGATACAAGACCGAACCCGCCTGCTTGAGCGGCATCGTCACGACCGTGTCGATATCGCTAAAAGCGCCAACGCACGCGACGATCGGTGAGGCTGGAATCGCCCGGCCATTTGCGGATTCGTTATATAAGCTGACGTTGCCCGAAACAAACGGCGTGCCGAAGCGCTCGGACGCGCGGGCCAGGCCGTCAATCGCCGCAACCAGCTCGTTGTAGTGATCGATCTTGCGCGGATTGCCGAAATTCAAGCAATCCGTGAGCCCGATTGCGCGCGCACCGGTCGCCACCACCTTGCGCACCGCCTCGTACACCGCGTGCTCGGCGGCGAGGCGCGCGCCGATGTGGCTGTAGCGAGGATTGCCCGCGACGGCGAGCGCGACGCCGAGCGGACTGCCGGGTACCGGCGCGAGCACGCCCGCGCCCGCGGCGCCGCGTGGAATCACCGTACACCCACGGACCACGGCATCGTAGCGGCGGTAGAGCGGCTCGCGCGAGCACACGTCCGGGTGCGCGAGCACGCGCTCGAGCAATTCGTCGAGTTGCACGCCGGTCACCAGGGGCCGCTCGCTGGTTAGCTCGGGCGCCGGAATCTCCGCAAACGGCAAGTCGTCGCGAATCGATCCGGTGAGAAACTCGATCTCGACGTCCATGACGGTCTGGCCACGATAGTCAAGGACGTAACGCTTCTCGGCCGTCACCGTCCCGATTTTGGTGGCGCGCGCGTTGTACGCGATCTCGGGCAGCGTGAATTCTTCGTTGTAGATGCGCAGCAACTCAGGTGTTACCGCCGGCGGCACAACCCAAAGAAGTCGCTCTTGCGTTTCGCCGACGGCAATGACTTCGGGTCGCATACCTTCAACCGCGACGTTCACCGCGTCGAGATCGATCCGCGCCCCGTAACCGCCGGCGGAAACGATCTCCGCCGAACAGCCCATAATGCCGCCCGCGCCGAGATCCTTGAATCCGACGGTCAAACCTTGGTCGTGCACGAACCGGAACACGCCATAACTCGCGCGCATGATCACGCTCTTGAGGAACGGATCGGGAACTTGCACCGCGCCCTTGTTTGAATCTTCGTCTTGCGCATCGAGCGTGAGCGACGAAAACGAGGCTCCGCCGAAGCCGCTCGGATCGGTCGCCTTGCCCACGAGCACGATGTCCCACCCGTCGGCGCCGGGCGGCGCATACGAATGGATGACCTGCGATTCCTTGACGATGCCCATCGCAACGACGTTGACCAGACAATTGTCATCGAAGCGCTCGTCGAAGTACAGATCGCCCGCGATATTTGGGACGCCGATCGCATTGCCGTAGGCGCTGATACCGTCGACGACGCCTTGCGCCACGTAGCGCTGGTGCGAATGCGGATCGTCGATTCGCCCGAAGCGCAACGGATCGGCGACGGCGATCACCTGCGCGCCCATGCAGAGCACGTCGCGCACGATTCCGCCGATGCCGGTTGCGGCGCCCTCGAAGGGCACGACCTGCGAGGGGTGGTTGTGCGACTCGTGCGCGATGACGATACCGTAGCGCTCGCCGTTCCACTCACCCAAGTGTAAAATGCCGGAATCCTCGGCCGGCCCAAGCACGACAGACGTGCCCGACGTCGGCAGACGCTTGAGCAGATGGCGGCTCGACTTATAGCTGCAATGCTCGCTCCACTGCGCATCGAATGCGTGCAACTCCACGGCCGACGGCTCTCGTCCGAGCCGTTCGCGAATGCGCGCGAGCTCGTCAGGGCGCAGTTGCATTGGATTGCTGCTGCAGCCCGGCATCCGCGTGCAGCACGGCGGATCGCGCGTTGGCCTGCATCAACAGCGTGCGGCCATAGAGCACCGTGTCGTCGAGCGCGAGGAGCTTGGAGCATTGCAGCGCAAGCGCCGCGGTGTCGCCTGTCCAGCCGATGACCGGCGACGACGACGCTGCATCCAGCATTGCGCGCAGCGTGTCGTCGCCAACCGCGACGAAGAACAACCGCGCAAAGGTCGCTTCGAGCTGTTGCACAACCTGGAGCACGAAACCCGGCGTCCGCGCGGGGCTGGCGATATGACGAATCGTGGGCAGGCCGAGCGATTGCAGCGCCGCCACCACGGTGTTGAGCGCTTCGGTGCGTTCGGGTGCATCGGCGACGATGGCCGCCATTCCCGGTCGCATGACCGGAAACGTTCCGACCAGATCGGCAACTTCTTCATACGCCGCTTTGACGGTAGCAAGTGCCGCGTCATCGACGGCTTCCAGGTTGCGATAGAGCTGCTTGTCGAGCATACGGTCTTCGCGGCCTTGCGGCCAAATGCGCCACGAGTCGTTGTCGATCACGTCGGCAATAACGAGTTGTCCCTTTTCGTTTCCCGCCGTCAAGCGCCCGAACTCAACCTTGAGGTCGACCAGCAGCACATCCCGCCGGCGCCAAGCATGCGAGAGAATATCGAAGGTAAGGCGTGCCAGCTCGCTCATAGCGCCCACTTCCGCCGGCGTGGCGATGCCGCGCGCGACGATCTCGTCCGGCGCGATCTGCGGGTCGTGATTCGCGTCGTCCTTGACGAAGAACTCGATCACGCGTGGCACCAGCAACATGCCGCGCGTCACGCCCGGATTGCGCCGCACGAACGATCCGGCCGCGACGCCGCGCACCACGACTTCGAGCGGCAACATGTTGCAACGCCGCACGAGCATCTCGTTGTTGTCGTCATCTTCGCCGCCGCTCAAATAGTGCGTCGGCAGACCGCACAGATTGAGCAGACGGAAAACCCGCGCCGTCGTCTGCGCCGCGAGACGACCCTTGCCCGCGATCTCGTTGCGCCGCGCACCGTCACCGGCCGAAATATTATCCGTCTGCGCGACGACGAGCTGATCCGGATGCCCGGGGTTCTCATAGAGAATCTTTGTCTTGCCCGACGCAATCTCCACACCCTTATTCATGCTTTGTCATCGCGTCGCAGCGCTGTTCTGCAACTGAGGAAAAGTTCGCGATGCGCCGGAGCCCGGAGGGCGAGAGGCGCGCTCGCGTAACTGCTCGCGCGACACGATGTCGCGCACCCTTTTCCGAGGTGCGGGACAGTGCTGCGACGCGATGACAAATCATACTTCTACCTTCTTCTGCTTCGGAAACTCAGCTAAACCATCGATGCGATCGGCCAGCGCGCGCGCGCGTTTTGGCGCGGTGCCGACGTGTTTGCCCGGATCGAGCAACCGGCGGATCTCGGCCGGATCGAGAAGCGCGGTCAGCGTCGCGTCGCCGGCGAGTGTTTGCGCAAGTGGATTGTCTTGACCGGCTGCAAGTGCCGCCCACGCTTCCATCGCGGCCTGGCGGATACGCTCGTGCAACACCTGACGATCGCCGCCGGCGCGTGCCGCTTCCATCATCACGGCTTCAGTCCCGGCAAAGGGCCCATACACGCGGAGGTTGTGCGCGATCCGGCGTTCCTCAACGCGCAACCCGTCGATCACTTTGCGCGCGAGGGTCACGATCTCGTCCGCGCACAGGATCGCTTCGGGAAGTATCGTACGCCGATTGGCGCTGTCGTCGAGGGTTCGCTCCAGGTAATTCGTCGCCGCGTTCTGCCACGCGACGTCGCTGTAGCTCACTAACAGCCGCGCGAGCGAATCGATGCGCTCGCACAGAATGGGATTGCGCTTGAACGGCATCGCCGAACTGCCGACTTGCGAGCGGCCGAAAGGCTCGGCGAGCTCACCGAATTCGGGGCTGCTCAAGATGCGCACGTCGGCGGCAAATTTTGAGAGCGACGCGCCGAGGCCGGCAAGTCCGGACAGCAGCAAGTAGTCGAGCTTGCGCGGATAGGTCTGCGTGCTCACGTCGCGTGCGTGCAAACCGAATTGCTCGAGGACGTGCTCTTCGAACATCGCCGACGTGCCTTGATGATCGAGCAGGTGCTCGTACGAGGCTGCGGTTCCGACCGCGCCGCGCAGACCTTTGGTCGTCAGTTGGTCGAAGACGAAGCGCAGGTTGGTATCGTCGATCAAGCAATCTTGCGCGTAGACGCCGAGGCGATAGCCCAGCGTCGTCGGCTCGGCCGGCTGCAAGTGGGTAAACGCCATGCAGACCAAATCGGCGTACTGTCGTATTTTCGCGGCAAAGCTCTGCAATAGGCCGTGTAAATTCGCCCCAACCGCGGCGAGGCCTAAACGCAACCGGTAGGTCTCAACCGTGTCCTCGATGTCCATCGAGGTCGCTCCGAGGTGCAATTTCCCGCCGCCGATCTTTGCCTGCGAGGCAAAGACGCGGATTTCGGCCATCAGGTCGTGGTGAATCTCCCGCTCGATAGCCAGCGCTGCCTCGATATCGATTTCGTGCGCGTGCGCCCGCAAATCGGCGACTTCGGCGTCGGTGATCAGCCCGGCGCGCGCTTGTGCTTGGGCGAGCGCAACCCAAACCGCACGCCAGAGTTTGCGGCGTTCTTCCTCGGAAAAGAGCGTGCGTAGCTCGGCGCTGCCGTATCTCCAAGAGAACGGCGAGGCGTAGGTACGGTATTCCATGGGACAAAGGCTGTCGTTCGCCTCCGCCTAGAGCGCTGCCTCGTCGCCTTTGGTCGTAGCGTCCGAAGGCGCCGCGCGATGCGCGAAATCTGCCAGCGCGACCGTGACGTGATCGGGTGTTCCCGCATCGATCGCGCGGAGCGCCGCCGCACGGCCGGCCTCATCCACAAAGTGCCGCAGCTGCTCCTCGGTCATCCCTGCCGTCCGTGCTTCGAGGTCGTCGAGCGCCGCGGAAAGGTCGAAGGCCAGCGGTTTGCCGTCGAGCAGCGTATGCAGCGCATCGCGGCGCGCCTGCGGCGTCAATTCGGTCAAATCCACGAATTCGGGGAACCGGCTGCGCAGCTCGGGGTCGATCGTCGCCGCATCGACCGTCTCGCCGACGATAAAGAGCGGCTCCTTGCGCTCGGAAAGCCGATCGATCGTCACCGCGAGGTGCGCGATCGAGCCGGGATCGCCGTAGGCCGGGATCTCGACAACCACGATGGCGTGGGCACTCGCGCGCGCCCGCTCCAGCGCTTCGTCGAGCGCGTCGATGTTGGCTGGAATCACCGGCAAGCCGGTCTGATCCGCCAGGTTTTTGATGGCACTCATGCGCGCGTCGGCCGACGGGCCGGCGATGAGCACCGCCCGCGGCACGGTGATGCCCTGCGACTCCATCGTCGCCACATGGGCGAACATCGCGGCCAGCATACGCGTGCGCTTTTGCACGGGCTCGGGCAAATCGGAGTCGATTGCATCGGCCGGGATGTTCGCCACCGCCTCGGCGGCCTCGCTGTCGATCGGCACCGTTGCGGCTTCGGCTCCGAATGTGGGCGGCACGAGATCGACCACGGCACCGAAGCGTGCGATGATGCCCTCGTCGAGGCCCTCCTGCGACATTGCGCCGGCGATCACCCAGACGTCGTTGCGACCTTCGAGCTCCCCCCACTCGGTCCAAAGTGCTTGCACGACTTCCTTACGCATTGCTTCGTACGCGGCTGACCCGGTCGTGGTAAAGAACCGTTCGGCCTCGTCAATAAAGATGATGGAGCGCGCGCGTTTTGCGGTTGCGAAGATGCGCGAGACCGTTGCGGCGCCTTGACCGACGTACCCGATCTTGATCTGCGAGAACGAAAGATGCAGCAACGTCGCGGCCGCCGCGCGCGAAATCGCCTGCATGACGTCGGTGAGATCGATGCGCTCGCTGCTCTGGATGAAGAGCCCGCGCCGAATCGCCGGGTCACCCAGCCGGAAGAGAATAACTTGACGGGTCAATTGGTTACGAACGGTTGCCGGTAGGGCCAAACTTTTGACGATCGCTGCCGTGCCGTCGTATTCACGCAGCTCTTCTTCCATCCGGCGCACGCGTTCGTCGACGTCCTTGCGGGCTCCCGAGTGCGAGGCGACCTCGCGAAATTCCGTGGCTTGCGCGGCGACCTGCGGCAAATGGCGCTCGAGCGCGCGCTGGAAAAACACACCGTACGACCGGATGAACGGATTTTCGAGATCGGCGTGCACGAGCGTTGGCTTCCGATCCGGAAAACGCGTGAGCAACACGTTACTGCGCCGCTCGTCGATCACTTCAACGAAGGTTTCGTCCAGCGCTTCTTTCTCTCGCACGCCCGGGATCTTCCACGCGCGATCTTCGAGCACGCCGTCGATCGGACCGTCGTACCCGATTAACGGATGATTCAGACCGGGTTCGTATCGCGTGAAGGCGACGAAGCGAACGTCTTTGCCGTCACTGCCTAGATACGATGCGCGCGCCTTCCGAATCGGTGCGAGGCACTGATCGCGCGCGATGAAGTAGCCGATGAACGCGAGTGCAAGGTAGATCGCGATCGCGAGAAGGAGGCCGCTGGCTTGGAGCGCGTACATGAGGCCCGCCGCAACGACCACAAATCCGCCAAGGGCAAAAATCTGATAGGGTCCCGTCCACCCCAGCAGCAAGGCTTGATAGATCGTGTCGCGCTCGCGCATGCGTTGCTGCTGGCCGTAAACGTCGCGCCATGCTGCGCTGACCATCGTGTCGAGCGATGCCCGAATGGCAACAAGCCGCTCCCGGTCGGCGGCAATTTGCCGATCGAGATCGTCGCGTTCAGCTCGTACGCGCTCGACGTCGTCCTTGAGCCATTGCTTGGGGTCGACATCGGGCGAGTCGGTCGGGGGCGGGTCGACGACGTCCATAACCAAAGTTATCGGCAGTTAGCGCCGACTCAAGCCGGAGAGTTCCGCGGTGATGCGCTCAACCAGCGTGCGGTGATCGTCGGGATCGTTCCCGGCCGCGCCGGTGACGATCGCTTCGACGCCGTGAACCGCCCGCTCGTAGGCGATGCGGGCGCGGCGTTCGCCGACCCTCCCGGCGATTGGCCGCAGGATGCGCTCGCGCCACTTGGCTCGTGCCGGAAGCTCGCCGCCGGGGCGCGCCAACTCCCAGAGCAGCCCGCATTCCGTCGCCAGCGCCGAGAGCAGCGGAATGGCCGCACCGCGCGGATCGTTGGCAAAGAACTCGTGGGCGATGCCCAGCGCTTCGCCGACGTGTCCCTCAACCAGGGCACTGGCGTAGCGGTAGGCCTTGGGATCCTCGATTGAAAGCGACTCGCCCTCGAGGTCCTTGTAGGTAATTTTCTTGCCGGCGAGCGCAAGTTTTTCGAGGTCGTTGCGGACGCTTGCGAGATCGGCTTGGCTGCGTGCAAGTTCGCTACGCACACGCGGCTCCGCGCTCGCGCCGAGCGCCGTCAACACTTCGTCGACGAAGCGGGCCCGCGTCTCTTCGTTCGCGCTCGTATCGATGCGCAGCGCGGCGCGACCGGCCTGTGCGCCGAGTGGTTCCGGACGCTGCGAGCGCGGCGAAAGCAGATCGAGCACGACCAGCGTGTTGCCGTCGGGAACCGCTTCCATGACTTCGAAGAGATCGCGGCGCGGTTGCGCGCGCAGCGTCTGTGCGTCGCTTACCACGACCACGCGCCGATCGGCAAGAAACGGCATCGCCGAAACCGCTTCGCGCGCGCGCCCCGCGTCGTTCCACTCCGATGCCGCGATGCGCTCGAGATTGAGCTCCCGCATGTCCGGCGGTAGCACACGGTCCAGAAGAACTTCGAGCGCGCGCTCGGCCAGAGCACGCTCCGTGCCTTCGATGACGACCAGGTTTCCGATCTTTGGCGCCTTATCGATGAATTCGTAGAATTTCATTTGAAAAGGCCTCGCACGTTGCGCTCGGCCCGGTGCTCCGACTCGCTTTCGGCACTTCGCGCCGAAAACTCATCTGCGCACCCCCGTGCGACTATGCGCACGGGCCCCCCGTTACAAACGCGCTTGCGTTGGGGCGCAATTCCAGTGCGGGAATCGTTTCGTAGTACGGTGCGCGAATCACGCCGTATTCCGTCACGAAAGCGGTGACGAGATGTCCGGGCGTGACGTCGAAGGCGGGATTGAAAACCTGCGCGCCGGCCGGCGCGACCACGGTACCGCCAAACGCGGTCACTTCGCTTGCGGCACGCTCTTCGATGTAGATCGACGCACCCGATTCGATGCTGAAATCGAACGTCGAGCGCGGCGCGGCGACGTAAAATGGAATTCCATGGTGCGCCGCTAGAATCGCAAGGCCATACGTGCCGATCTTGTTGGCCGTATCGCCGTTGCGCGCGATGCGATCCGCGCCGACGATCACGAGATCGATGTTCTTGCGCGCCATCGCGAGCGCGGCCGCACCGTCGACTTGCAGCGTCGCGTCGACGCCGGCCTGCGCCAGCTCGAAATAGGTCAATCGCGCGCCCTGCAAGAGCGGGCGCGTCTCGTCAACAAACACGTGCGGATGCTTGCCGGCGCGCTGCGCTGCGATGATGACGCCGAGCGCCGTGCCGCCGCCGGCGGTCGCGATCGGTCCGGTGTTGCAATGCGTGAGGATCCGGCCGTCCTTAGGGATCAGGTCGAGACCCGCGTCGGCAATGGCCGCATCCACGGCGAGCTGCTCGCGATGAATGGCCTGCGCTTCGGCGCGCATGTCGTCGGAGGCGAGCACACGATCGACCGCCCATGCGAGATTGACGGCCGTCGGGCGCGCATCGCGAATGCGCCGCGCGGCGGCGTGAAATTCTTCGTCGCTCGTCATCGCATCGCGCAACATCGCGACACCGTACGCTCCGAAAACACCGATCGCCGGAGCGCCGCGCACGGCCAGTGTCTTGATCGCCTCTTCGATGTCGTCGACCGTGCGTGCGCGTTTGCGCTCGAGCGCATGCGGGATCAGCCTTTGATCGACATAAGTCAACGCCTCGCCGTCGAATGCGACGGCCGAGAGCTCATCGGGAGCAGGGGTGGCCATGGTGGGAATCCTTTCGGGATTCCCAGCCTTCAAACCCCGGCCGGAACTTGGGCGGTGTAACAGGTGCGGCAGTACACCGGCCGATCGCCGCGTGGGCGGAACGGTACGGTCGTATTGACTCCGCACGAGGCACAAACGGCCTCAAAGCTGGGTCGAGCTCCAGACGGAGCAGGCACGTGTTCGCCGTTTTGCGTCCTGCGCGCCTGACGGCATTCGCGGCAACGCTGGGGTTGATTCTGAAAACCTTTTTCGGCAAAGAACTGCTGCTCGCGAGCGGTAAAGACGAACTGATTCCCACAGTCCTTGCACGTGATCATCTTGTCTTCCACAGGGTCGGAGCCTCCGGAGCATTCAACCGTTAAGGCCAGGTAAAGTGCTACTTTTGTAAGGCGGCTCCCTTCCGTCCCAGGCAGCCAACTGAGCGGTAGGCCCTTTGGCCTGCCCCGGGCCCTTCTACGAGCGGAAACCAGCCCGCGGAAGCTTGGTCGGAATGTTGACTAGGGTCGCTGCAGCCATCGCCGCTTCGTAGCCTTTGTCGCCCCGCGCGGGATCGGCGCGTTCTTGCGCCTGCGCGAGATTCTCGGTAGTCAGCACCCCAAAACCAATCGGGACCGCCGTCGCGAGCTGCACGTCCATGATCCCGCGCGCGCACTCGCCCGCGACAAAATCGAAGTGCGGCGTCTCGCCGCGAATCACCACGCCGAGCGCAACGATGCCGTCGTAGCGGTCAGCTTCGATCAACTTGCGGCAGGCCAGCGGTATTTCGAAACAGCCGGGGACTTCGACGAGCGCGATATCAACGCGCTCGACCCCGCAATCGGCCAGCGCGCGCTGCGCGCCGTCGATCATCCAATCGGTCAGCTCGCGATAAAAGCGTGCGGCAACGATCGCAAAGCGGCGTCCCGCGCACTGCGGCACGGGTTCGCGCTTGCCGTTACCGTCACGCGGTTTCACGACGCGACGGTTTCGTCGAGCATGTGACCCAACTTCGCGCGCTTGGTGGCCATATAACGCTTGTTGTGTGCGGTCGGCGCGGTCTGCATCGCGACCCGGCCGACGATCTTGATCCCATAGCCTTCCAGGCCGAAGATCTTGCGCGGATTGTTGGTGATCAGGCGCAACTCTTTGATACCCAGGTCGGCGAGGATCTGCGAACCGATGCCGTAGTCGCGCTTGTCAACGGGCAGGCCTAGCGCGAGGTTGGCCTCGACCGTGTCCGCGCCATGATCTTGCAACTCGTAGGCGCGCAACTTGTTGGCTAGACCAATACCACGGCCTTCTTGACGCAAATACAGGAAGACACCGCGCCCTTCTTTGGCGATCATTTCCATCGCACCGTCGCGCTGCGCGGCGCAATCGCAGCGAATCGAGTGCAGTGCATCACCGGTCAAACATTCGGAGTGCACGCGAACGAGGACGTCCTTCCCGCTGCTGATATCGCCCATCACCAGGGCGACGTGCGTATTTCCGTCGATGGTCGTTTCGTACGCGACGCCCTTCCAGTCTCCGGTGGTGGTCGGCAGGTTGAATTCGGCGACGCGTTTGACAAGTTTTTCGGTACGCATACGGTACGCAATGAGATCCTTCACGGTGATGAGCCGAAGATTGTGTCGATCGGCATACACCCGTAACCCGTCGAGACGTTCCATCGTTCCGTCCTCGGCCATGATTTCGCAGATCACTCCTGCGGGATAGAGTCCGGCCATGCGCGCGAGATCGACCGATGCCTCGGTTTGCCCCGCACGCACCAGGACGCCGCCCGCTCGCGCGCGCAGCGGAAAGGTGTGACCCGGTCGCAAGAAATCCGCTGGCACGGCGTCGGGGTCGAGCAGCTTCTTGACTGTCGCCGCGCGATCGTGCGCCGAAATTCCCGTCGTCGTGACACCACGCGCTTCGACCGAAACGGTGAACGCCGTTTCGTGCACGGCGGTATTGTCGCGAACCATTTGCGGAATCTGCAAATCGTCCAAGCGCGATCCCAGCAGCGGAACGCAAATCAATCCGCCGGCTTCTTTGCGCATGAAGTTGATCGCGTCGGGCGTGATCTTCTCCGCGGCCATCACCAGATCGCCTTCGTTTTCGCGATCCTCGTCATCGAGTACGACCACCATTTTGCCGGCGCGAATATCCTCGAGCGCATCCGGGATCGTATCGAAGGGCGAAGCGCGTTCGGCGGGCGCGGGAGCCAACTCGGGCAGCACGGCGGTCAAGCGCTGCAAGGTCCGGTAGGACGGCTCACGGCGTCCGGCCCGCAAAAGGGACACCGCCGACTCGGTTACTCCCGCCTTGAGCGCAAGCTCGGAGGCCGAGAGACCGGCGGCCTCAAGTGCGGCGTTGAGGTTCGCGGCAAATTCGCTCATAGGACCTCAACCCTATGCCCGGACTTGACAAATGTCAAGATGATATATCTGACTCGGCTTTGCACATTAAGGGCGACTTGCCCAATAAATCGGCGACCTGCCCATAAAGTGACCAAGCGGGTTCAGTATTGGGTCCTTTGCCATGCTAAGCTTCTCGCATGGAAGAATTTCGTTTTGAGGTTGAGGCCAGCGGCGGATCGTTCTCCGCCCCCACGGGCGGGCCGCACCGCGTTTTCGAAAGCGTGGGCAAATTGGTATTCATCTTTCGGGCCCCGCACAATCATAGGCGCGCAGAATACATAGCAACGACCGGGCAACTATGCGACGACGGGCCCGGTGTCGTTTGGGTGCGCGCTAACCGAAAGAGGCTGGTCCGACTTTTCTCTCCAGAGTAGCTCGCAACATCAAACGGGCACGCTATCGTTAGTTCCGCTTGCGCTTCACTAAAGGCAGATCATCCATGCTGCCAAACACCCCGATGAACGTCAGCCCTTGAAGCGGCAACGCGATAAGTCCGCCTAGCCACTCATTGTCAGTCCACTGCCATACGAAGAAGCCCAGCACGCCGAAACCCAGCCCCGCGAGGATGAAGCATAATCGCAAAGCGACGTTAGCTGCAAGCCTCACTGTTCGTCCTCATTGTCAGGCGGAGACAATGCCAATTCGATCTGCTCGCCCTGTTGCGGAAATGCTGCGCGGAAAAGGCGCATGAATTCGTCTTTGTCGCGCGCCGCATCCCGACCCCTTCGCGCCGGGAGCTTGGCTGCCTCGGCTGGCTGCCCATAAAAGACCGGGTCTGCCTATTAAAGAAGCCTCGATCATGAGTTTATGGGCAAAGCCATCTGACTCGGCTTTGCCCACAAAGGCGCGGTGCGCCGTGATTTAGTGGGCAGCACGCCGGTTTTATGGGCAGCGGCTACCTGGGGCGCTTTCGTGTCCCGCCGCAGTCTGGAGGGCAGATGCAATGTTGAGTAACCAAAAATGCGGCAACCAGGTGAGAACCGCGGTGAAGCACCTGATTGTTCTTATACGACATCCACCCGCCTTTTTGTCGTCTCAGGCCAGTTCGTAGGTCGCTGCGAAGCTGCCGGGATGTATGCATCCTCGCCGACTTCGTGTTCGAGGCCTTGAGCTGCCAACTGCTGTGGCCAACCCGACGCTCACAGGTAACGGTCGAACCAGTCGAAGGTCTCCTCGTAGACGTTGCGGCGCTGTTCCCACAACCGTGGAAAGTGCGGCGAGCCCGGATAGGTGACCATGCGCGCCGTTTTGCCCAACTCGCGTAAGTAAATGAAATATTCCCGTCCTTGAAAGGTCGGAACGCGCACGTCGGCATCGCCGTGGAGAATCAGCAATGGCGTGGTGACGCGATCGGCGAACATGATCGGAGAGAACTGCAGAAACACTTGTGGATCTGCGATGTGACTGCGCGCGTCGTAGTCGATCTGCGCGATGTCGCTGGTCGGAATAAAGCTCAGCAAATCGGTGATGCCCGCGCCTTCGACGGCTGCCCGGTAGCGCTGCGTCTGCGTCAGGGTCCATGCAGTCATGAAACCGCCCGCACTCCAGCCGAACATGCCGAGCCGGTGCGGATCGGCCCACCCTTGCGCCACCGCATAATCCGTTGCGCTGTCGACGTCGGCGAACGCGCGGTCGCCGAAATGCTGGTAGACGTCGGCGGTAAAGGCGGAGTTGACGCCGGTGGAACCGCGATATTCCGGCTGCATCACGACGTATCCGCGGGCGGCGAGCATTTGCGCCCGTACACCAAGATCGAGCAGGTCGTTGAACTCGGGGCCGCCGTGTGGAACGTTAACGAACGGATACTTCTTGCCGGCAACGTATCCCGGCGGAAACGTCACGATGCCGGTCAACGGCGTTTGCGGACCCATCCAGTGGGCGACCTCGACGCGTCCGAGCGCCGTGTGCGCGAGCAGCGCGTCGCCCTCGTGCGTGATCCGCGCGAGCGACGACGAGCGAAGCACCGCCACATTGTCCGCGTGCGTCGGATCGGAGACCGTAAACGCGAGCCGCTCAGACGCGCCGGCAAACGGCGAGAACACCGGCAATTCCTCCACGCTGCCGCCCGGCAGCGTAGCGATCGGTACGAGCGCGCCGTCGACGAAGCGGTCGACCTCGCCTTGCACGCCGCGCAGCACCCACACGAACAAGTCTCCGCGAACATCGGCAGCGGCAGCAAACGCCGTCGCTTGGAGATCGGGCGTACGATCGACGGGCGTGCCGCCCCCGGCGGCAACGGTGTAGACGTGTTCGGGAGTGAGCGTCGGCGTCGATGTGCTGGCAAACGCGATGGTCTTTCCACCGTCGATCCACGCAATCGAGGCCGCGCTGGCGATCTCCGCGATGCGTGTCGACCCGCTGCGCGTGCAGCGATCGATCGATCCGCGTACGTCGTGATGCCCGACGCGCTGGCCGATCTTTCCAACTTGCGACAGCACCGCGAGCGCGCCTCCGTCGGGCGACCACGCCATCTCTTGTGCCGAGGTCACATCGCGGCACCACCACGCGCCGCCGCTCCCGTCGACGTTGACGACGTACGGCGTCGAAACATCGTTTTCGACGACGGTCCGCACGCTCTCGCGCGGGTCCTTGGGTCTGTCCGACGCGAGCGTTGCAATCCGCCTCCCGTCGGGCGAGATTGTTAGGTTGCCGACTCCCTGAGGAAGATCGGTGAGCACGACCGGCGCGCTCTTCGACGGCGGTAGCACCGCAATCTGCCGCGCCGTGTCTCCCGCTTCGAGCGTGCCGTAGAGACCATCGTCGTGGGTAAAGCCCGATGGCGTGAAACCCTTGGGAATGCGCAAGCGTATCGCTCCCGTGCCGTCGACGGAGACGGTCCACCACTCCTTAGCGCTCGGGCCTTTTTCGACGCCGTGCTCGACTCGATAGAGAACACGCGTGCCGTCGAAGCTGACGCTCTCCGCCGAAGCCGTGCGCAATCGCGTCCAAACGTCGGGAGTAAATGAAGGTGCGAGGATCACTTTAAAATCAGTTCCCGAAACAGTTCAGTGCCCAGAACTTTTCTGTATCCATTCCGGAGCGCTCTGGCCTTGTTCTGACACTCGGTGCTACAGATTACTTTGCTTGCAACTGCTTCTAGCGCGACTCCGTTATCTAAGGCCGCAGCCCCGTTTTTAAAGGTGATGAATAAAATGATATTGGGCTGATCTGGTGATCTTGGAGTGGCTTGGAAGACCTTGTAATCGATGATCAGCCCAGCTTTCTTCAGGGCTTCCATGGTCGGCTTCCATGTCGAATTTAGCCAATCGATGTATTCTGCAAAATGCCCGTACTCAACGGCGATGTAGTCCTCCTCCGTCACCGGGCCCTCGGTATACTGGCGATCGTCCTGGGCACGTGCATTCAGCGAAAGTGAGGCGGCTGCGAAACACATGGCTAAAACAATAGTCGTAATCGGTTTCATCATTTTCTCTTCTCCCGTTGTGATGTTGACGACGGCCCGGTCGTCAGAAGCTTCGCGAACCAGTGATGCGCGTAGGGTTCCTCGTTGAAGGGGGCCACTTCTTGGTATCCGGCGGCGCGATATAATGCTTGAGCTTCGTTGAGGTTGCGATTGGTTTCGAGACGTATCGTCCCAACCCCAAACTCCCGTGCGTGCGTTTCCAAGGTCTCGAGGATACGTCTTCCGACGCCGAGGCCGCGCGCGTCGGGGCGAACCCACATGCGCTTGACGTCGCCGTCGGTTCCTTTGACTTTGAGGCCTCCGCAACCGATGGGCCGGCCGGCGAGACGCGCGATGACGAACACGCCGGAGGGCGGCGACATCTCCTGGGGACTTGCGGAGAGGGTCTGTGTGGGCTCGCAACCTGCGTCGAAACGCTCGTTGAGTTCTTGAAAGTACGCTTTGAGACACGCGCGCGCGTCGATACTGTCCGGCGGCTCCACAGCCAATCGGATGGCGGACGCGCGGATCAGGCGCTCGACCTCGGACATTGCGGATATCAAGCGTTCGCGTTGTCTGGAACTGAGGCTAGCCAGAACGGATTCCGCAAACTCGTTCGAGCGACGATCCAGCTCCATGACTTCGCGGTGTCCCTTGCGCGTCAACTCGACGCGAACGACGCGCGCGTCATTCGCCGACGGCTGCGTCTTCACCAAGCCCTGACCTTCGAGCGATCGCAGCAGACGGCTGGCGTAGCCGGAATCGAGATCCAATCTCGCTCGCAGCTCACGCACGTCGGCGCCGTCAGGACCAACTTCGTACAAGAATCTAGCTTCGCCAAGCGAGCGTTCGCGATTCAGAAACCGGTCGGAAAGGGCCCCAATATGCTGGGTAACGGTCCTATTGAAACTTCGGAGCCGGCGCACTTGCTCGGATTCCATTATCTGACTATAGTCAGATAATGATTTTCCGTCAAGGGATGCCGTCCTGCCGATCGCCGAAGTGGACCATGCAGTGCCAAACGATCCCGATGGTTGGGACCAAGGACCAAATCCAACCTTTGATCCACGACGCTATGGCAGCCGCGCTTCCCGGCGGTTTCTCGGTCACGACCGGCAAGTATCTGGGCATCGACGACTATCGCTGGGACAACACCAGCACGTCAGTGGCCGCCGATATCGATTCGTTCGCCGGGTTTAGCCTACCAAACGGATTGGTCGCATTCGGCGTCGGCATCATTCACTTCTTACCGGCGCCGGCCGCGACGTCGTCGCCCTAATCGAGCCCCGTCAACACGTGATGCAACGCACGTAGCGGGTTGCTTTCGCAAACGCCCGGATCTGCGCGTCGCGCGTCACAAGCGTTGCCCCATACGCCGCCGCCGTGGCGACCAGAAGCCGATCGGCGGGATCGCTTCCAACGCTATCGGGCAGCATCGTCGAAGCCGCAGCGATCGCCGGCGTGAGAATCGCAGTGACCACCCCTGGCCGCGAAAACAGCGTGCGCACATAGTCATCGAGCGACATAGTTATCGAGAAGCGCCGCTTCCGAACCAGTATGCCGACTTCCCACGCGGAGATCGGCGAAAGCAGTAGTTCGCCGTTTTTCGCTGCTTCATCAATAACGGACCCGAGTTTTTTCGGAACGAGCCCTTGAGAGCTCCAGATCGCGACATGCGTGTCAAGTAAAATTGGACTCATCGGCCTCCCACTTTTCGCCCGTGGGACTAACGATGTCGCCTAGGACTTCGGACATTCCCTTCATCGATCCCACGAAACCGCCGGATGCCGAATGCGCAGGCACAAGACGCGCTACCGGCCTACGATGCTTGGTGATAACGATCTCAATACCGAGGCGTTCAACTTCGTCCATCAACTCGAGACAGCGCGCCTTAAAATCGGTGGCACCAATCTCACGCGATTGGAGCATCAAGAGCGAGATTGACTTTGGCGACTTCTTCTTAGTGGTCATATCTTATGACCACTATATCAGTTATCGGAACCTAGGCGCAAGCTTTAAGAAATGCGTCTCGTACGCGAGGCGGCAGCGGCATGCTCTTGCCCGTCCTTCGGCTGACACAGGCAACCGTTAACGTCAGCACCGCATTGGCGACGCCGGTCGTTTCGTTGAAGAGCACGCATTTCCAACGGATACTCGACGCGCCGACCTTCTCGATGTGCGTGCGCACGCGGAGCCAATCGCCCATGAGCGACGGCGCGTGAAAGGTCGCTTCGGCGCGAACCCGCGGTAACCAGAAGTCCAAATCGTCGAACACCGTGTTGTACGGGAACCCGAGTTCACGAAACATTTCCATCTCCGCGTACTCCGCGTAGCGCCAATAGTTTGTAAAATAGATGATCCCGGCGATATCGCAGTCGCCCCATAGCACCTGTGAGCGCGCCTCAAAGGCGCGCGCACGCGGCGGCAGGTCATCGTGAAACTGCGGCATGCACGTAACGCGCCAGTGGATCGACTTCGATGTTCACGCGCGAGCCGACCGGACGCGCGCCTAGCGACGTGCGCGCCAACGTCTCGGGAATCAACGCGATTTCGAACCAGTCCTCACCAACTGCGGCAACGGTGAGGCTCACGCCGTCCATGGCGATGAAGGCCTTCTCGACGATCATCGGTGCGAGCGCCGCCGGACGTTCGATGCGCACGCGCTCGCCCTGACCTTCTGCCGCGCGCGTAAGTACTGCAGCCGTCGCGTCGACATGACCGTAGACGAAGTGGCCGCCCATACGATCGCCGACGCGCAGCGAGTATTCCAGATTTACCGCATCGCCGGCACCTAAATCGCCAAGAGTACTGCGCGCGAGCGTTTCGGGAACCACGTCAAACCAAATTCGATCGCCTTCGATACGCGTCGCGGTGAGACACACGCCGTCAACGGCAATCGAGTCCTTGACCTCCGGTACCTCATGCTCCACGCCTTCTGCGGCAATGGTCAACGTTACGCCGCCATCAGCGCCGGATGCGCTGCTTACGACGGTTCCGCGATAGCCGATGAGTCCACTGAACATTGCGGTTCGTCGTTCGCGACGGCGACCACCAATGCTTGCGAGACCACGGCGCCGGCCGCCCGCAGCACCGCGGCACAGTCTTCCAGCGTCGTTCCGGTGGTGCACACGTCGTCAACCAGCGTCACGCTGCGTCCGCGTACGAGGCCCGCGTCACACCAAAAGCGGCCGCGCGCTGCGCGACGCTGGTCGCGCGAGCGGCCGCGCTGGGCATCGCCGCGAAGCGGCTCGATCGCGCACAGCACCGTCGCTCCGGTGCGCCGCGCCGCCACGCGGGCAAGGTATTCCACGCCGTCGATCCCGCGCACGCGTCGCCGCGCGGCCGTCGTGCGCACGGGCACCAGCAGCATCGAGGCCGAGACCATCGCGGCTAAACGTTCGCCGAGGCTTTGCGCAACGTCACGGCGTCCGTCCTTGAGCGCCAAGACCGCTCGGCGCAACTCACCGCGATACTCGCCTAGCGCGTAGACCCGCAGCGTCGGCAACGCGCGGAGAAAGGGCGGCTCATCGAGCGGAAGGCATCGCTCGCATAGTCCGATGCCGTGCGCATTGCACCCCGCACACTGCGGCGGGAAAATGGCATCCAGAAGCGCGTGAAACATTCACGCCTTCCATCCCACCGGAGGTCACGAATGTCTACCCTCGTGCGAGTTCTTCGTCGAGAATCGGTACGCCCATGTTCAGCGCTTGAACACCCAAAGCGACGCATAATTTCAAGACCGTCATGATTTCGTCGATCGTTGCTCCGTGCGCGAGCGCGGCCTTGATATGACGACGCGTACCCGGGGCATACATGTGCGTAATCGACGCGTCGAAAGCGATGCTCAATAACTCGGCGATCTTCGGTTCGAACACACCCCCGGCATAGATCGCGGGGCCGTAGGCCATCACCGCGTCGGTCCAGGCTGGATCGAGCGTGTAGAACGGGCTCCAGGCGTCGTTCCATTGCCCGGCGGCGCGCATCCGATCACAATTTGGCGTTGCGACGTGCTTCTCTGTTGCTGTTACGCCGGCGTTCTTCGCCTCTTCGAGAAGAATCGGCGCGCCAAGACTGCACGTGTGAATAGATAAGAGCGACGCCATCATTAGCACGGTCAAGAGCTCGTCGCGTGTCGCACCGGCGGCAAGCGCCCTGCGGATATGAAGCCGCGTCCCATCCGCGTTGAGGTTCGTGCATGCCACATTGAAGGCAACGCAAATCAGCTCGACGGTTTTGCGGTCGAGCGCTCCGTTCCACGGATCGTCGGTTACCTTTTCCAGCGCTGCGCTCATCTCGGGCGCCCAACGTGCCAACTGGTCGAAGGCCGCCGCGTCCCACGGCCCAGGTTCGTCCACCGTCTTCACGCCAGCATGTGTCCGTCGGAGCCCGCAAAGACGGTCTCGCGCAGTTTGCCGTCCGACTTGTGAACCAAGAAGCCTTGATGTCCCGCCTCGCGATTTGGCGGGAGGCCGAGATTTGCGAGCGTCTCTTCGACCGAGTTGTACGTCACGCCGATCTTGAGCATCTGCCGTGCCTGCTCGGGGGTAGCGATGTCGCGGCCGATCAAGCGCGCCATTTGCACGTGCTTCTGGATCATTTGAACGGTATTTGCCCGGACGCCCTTTTTGACGTCCCAAAGATTATCCTCGATACCGGCGCGTGTATGCTGTCCAAGCGCGATCATCATCATCGAGATCGGGTACGTCAAGCGAAACGTGGTTTGATACGTAAAGAACGAGCCGTGCGGCGTTCTGCGCACGAGTTCCATGAGGTCGAACGGGTTTGCCCCGCAGATTCCGCCGCCCCCGGTGCTGAAGAATCCATTCATCGGCCCCATGTACTCGCCTCGGCGAACCATTCGCTCCACCAGTTCGAGCCCATGGATGTGTGGTAGCGCGAAGTACGGCTGTATCCCGTGCTCAACGCAGAGCCGGGTCTCTTCGACATAGAAGTCCGGAGTCGCATCGGCGACCATGTTCGAAATCCCGTGCATCGCGTCTTCGTTGCAAAGGCGCGTCCCCTCGAACGCATCCATCGGATGCAACGCGGTCAAGTCGTAGAGTGAGGTGCCGCACGATACCGTTATCTGATCTGGTTTGGGATCGATAGTCACCAGCTTGTGCCGCTGTTCGTACGTGCCGAAGGCACCGACCTCGCCCGGCTCTGGCGCAAATGAGATCGACCCGCCGACCTGGAGGATCATCTTCGGCACAGCTTCGCGGACGCGCGCGATCTGCTCGCCGTACTCTTTAAAGTTCTTCGAGATGTGCCCCGTCTTGGGATCGCGGACATGAATGTGCAAGAGCGTTGCGCCCGCGTTGTAACAGTCCACGGCCGCTTGAACTTGCTCGTCCCAGGTAAGGGGTATGTAACCGGGCGGCCCGTCTTGTGGCATCCACATCGGCCCATACGGGGCTGCCGTGATCATGAGCGGGGCCATGTTCTCGGGAAGAAGCGAATCGTCAGTAAAATATGCCATGGTTTTCCTCTTTAAGCGGCCTGCGTCGCAACTATGCTAAGCCTAAATAGGGAGAATCTGCTATCCGAGTTTCGCAAGGCGTTCCTGGGACGCTAGACTGCCGCGACGGCGACGATGTCTCCGTTAACCTCGGTTCCCGCGCTGACATGCGTATCCTTGCCGACGATTGCGCCGCGCAGATGCGCTCCGGCGCCGATCGTGCTCTCTTCCCAGACGATGCTCGCTTCGATAATCGCGCCGGCTTCGACGACCGTGCCGTCGCCGATTACCGATGGCCCGATAATGCGCACGCGCTCGCCGATGCGGGCCTGCGCGCCGATCCACACATTTGCATCAATCGCTGCGCTGGGAGAAATGCGCGCGCTCGGATCAGCGCCGTTCGCGCGCGTGTCCGGAATGCGAAACGCGCCGTTGACAACGTCGGCGCTGGCGCGCCGGTATTCACCCGGCGTACCGATATCGCACCAATACGCGCCGCGCGCGTCGTAACCGTAGAACGGCAAGCCGTCGCGCAGCAATTCTGGAAAAACTTGCTTGCCGAAATCGTAGAACGTGTCCGCGGGGATGCACTCGAAGATCTGCGGTGAGAAGACGTAGATGCCGGTATTCACCGCTTTGCTGCGCTCGGTTCCGGGCACGGGCTTTTCTTGAAAGCCCGTGATGCGGCCGTCGGGATCGGTCACCACGACGCCGTATTGATCCACCGCATCGCGCGTCACCAAACCAATCGTTGCAACGGCGTGCTTGGCTTCGTGCATCGCGACGATGCGGTCGAGCGGGAGATCGGTCAGATCATCGCAGCCGACGACGACGAAGGACTCGTTGCCGAAAAATTGCGCCATCGGTTTGAGGGCGCCGGCGCTGCCCATCAAGGTCGCTTCGTGCAAATACTCCAAGCGAACGCCGAACGCCGCCCCGTCGCCGAGCGTGCTGGTAATGGCGTCGGCGAGATAGTGCACGTTGATCGCGATCTCGTCGTGTCCAAACGACTTGAGATATTTGATAAGGTGGATCGCGTTGGGCACGCCGGCGACCGGAACGAGGGGCTTGGGTACCGTCTTGGTGAGCGGATACAGGCGCGTCGAGAGCCCGCCGGCCAAGAGCATCGCCTTCACGTATCGTTGATACCTTTCTGTCTTCGTACACCCAGCCGGTCGAGCGCAACCAGCCATATAAAATACGGGAGCGCGAGTTGACGGCGCACGCGTTGCGGTTCACGGATCAAACGGTAGAGCCATTCGAGGCCGAGTTGGCGCCAAATCATCGGCGCGCGTTTTACGCGACCGCTGACCACGTCGAGCGAGCCGCCGATTCCCATTCCCACGCCGCATCCGGTCGCGCGCAGATTTCGTGACAACCACATCTCTTGCCGCGGAAAACCTAGACCAACGAAGACGATGCGCGCGCCGCTGCTTCGAATCGCATCGACAATCGCCGGTTCCTCCTCGCTCGTGAAAAACCCGTTGCGCGTACCGGCGACGATCAATCCCGGGAAGCTGCACTCGAGAATTGCCGCGGCATCAGCGGCAACGCCTTCGGCGCCGCCAAAGAGATACACTGGGAGGCCTTCCGCAGCGGCGTGTTGGCAAAGCTTTTCCAGCAGATCGACGCCGGTGACGCGCTTTTGCAGCTTTGCGCCGCGACTCTGCGCGACAGCAAGCAACCCGACCCCGTCGCAAAGCGAGAGCGCGCTTGCATTCACCACCGCGCGAAACGCCGCGTCATGCTGCGCGTAGACCACCATCTCGGTGCCCAGCGTCACGACTTGTGCGGCGGCGCCTTCGCTCGCGTAGTGCAGGATCGCGTCGGTCGCTTCGTCCTGATCGAGCAGGTCGAGGCGACAGCCCAGAATATCGATCGAATCCAAGGTTAGCGTACTTATGCCGTCGTCAGGTACGACGCGATGAGCGGACGCAAACGCTCGACGAGCGCAGGCGGCAGTTGATCCAGCGGCGGACGGCAGCGTCCCACTTTGAAGCCAAGCTCGCCCATCGCCCACTTGATCGCGATCGGGCTGGTCACCGTAAAGAGCACGTCGGTGAGATCCAGCAGACCGTTGTGAATCGCCGCTGCGGCTTTGACGTCGCCGCGCTCGAATGCGTCGGCCATGTCGCCGTACTCGCGCGAACACAGATGCGAGGTCACGCCGACCACGCCGTCGGCGCCCACGGCAAGCGAGGGCAGAAACAGATAATCGTCGCCCGACCACACGATAAAACCGGGAGACCGGTCGCGCACGATGGTTGCAATCTGCTCGAGGTCGCCGCTGGATTCTTTCACGCCGACGATATTTGCGTGCCGCCGGTTGAGCTCGAGTAGCGTGGCCGGCAGCATGTTCGCTGCCGTGCGCCCCGGGATATTGTAGACGATCACCGGCAACGTCGTCGCATCGGCAACCGCGCCGAAAAATTCGAGCATGCCGCCCTGCGTCGGCTTCACATAGGGCGGAACGACGACGAGCAGCGCGTCCGCACCGGCGTCTTGCGCCTCCTTACCGGTACGAATCGTCGAACGCACGTCGTTCGTGCCGACATTCGCGATCATCGTCCGATCACGGCCAATCGCCGTTTTGACCGTCGCGAAGAGTTTGCTGCGCTCGTCGGAATCGAGCGTCGCTCCTTCACCGGTTGTTCCCGCGACCACGAGCCCGTCATTCCCGCGATCGACCAACCAGCGTGCAATGCTCGCGGCCTCTTTGCTGTCCAGATTGCCATGTTCATCGAACGGCGTGATCATCGCCGTCAGTATGCGTCCAAAACGACTCATGACTCGTCTCCCGTCGCGAGGTGGAATTGATCGTGCACGGCGGCTTCGGCCCGCGTCACGTCGGCCTCCGGCACTAAGATGGAAATCGTGATGTTGCTGTCGGTGCAATGAATGATCTCGACGTCGGCGCGGCTCAGCGCGAGCACACACTGATGCACGACGCCGGGCAGATAGCGCATGCCGGTGCCGACCACCGAGATCTTGGCGCAACCCTCGCGCACGCGCACCGCGAGATTGAGATCGCCCAGCAGCGCGCGCACTTCGTTGCCGCGATCGCCGTCGACCACAAACGCGACGCCGGCCTGATTGATCGTGACTTGATCGATGGAGATCTCGGCTTCGGCCATGCGCCGGAACATCTCGAGTTCGGTCTGCATCCGGTGCGAAGCATTTTCGATGTCGCCGCGGATCACGCGAATCCAGGTGACGCGCCCCGAGGCGGTCACGCCGGTTACCGGCCGCTCCGAATCGTATCCCGCGTCGACGATCGTGCCCAGATCGGTATGCAAACCTTTGATCGAATAGCGCGTACCGGTGTATTCGGCAAAGCCGGCCGCCTTGTGATGCATCACTTTGGCGCCGTGCTGCGAGAGTTCGTGCATCTCTTCGAGCGAGGCGCGACCGATCACGTGCGCGGTCGGAACGCGGCGCGGATCGGCGGTCATCGCCCCGCTAACGTCGGTGTAGATGTCGACGCGATCGGCGCCTAGCGCGTGCCCGATCGCAATTGCCGTGAGATCGGTGCCGCCACGTCCGAGCGTCGTGACCGTGCCGTCTTCGGTCGTGCCTTGAAAGCCCGCGATCACCGGCACCGCGCCGCGCTCGAGCAGCGCGCTTACCGCGTGCGGCTCGACCCGCAGAATCTTCGCGTCGCTGTGCGCGCCGTCGGTCACGATGCCGGCCTGCGCACCGGTCATCGCTTGCGCCTCAACGTTCATTGCGCGCAGTTCCTCGGCAAAGACTGCGGCAGCAATCAATTCGCCACAAGCCAAAAGCATATCCGAGTTCGCGCTGCCCGTATTGCCGCCGATGAGGCCCAGCAGCGTATCGGTCGCATACGGTGAGGGTGCGCGGCCCATCGCGGAAACAACCGCAACCGGCGCATATCCGGCTTCACGCGCGTCGAGAATGCGCGCGAACGCGGCTTCGCGCTGCTCGCGCGTCGCGACCGACGTGCCGCCGAATTTGAGAACCGCGATGCGTGCAACGGCGCTCGTCATCCCAGCGACCCTCGTTCCAAGAGTAGTTCGAGAATTTGTACGGCGTTGGTGGCCGCGCCTTTACGCAGCTGATCGCCGACGCACCACAGAACGAAGTGGCGGTTCGAATGTTCGTACTCGCGTCGCAACCGCGCGACGTGCACGAGATCCGTGCCCTCAACGTCACGCGGCGTGACGATGCCGTCGGGGTGATACACCACGCCGGGTGCCTGCGCGAGCCCCGCGCCGAGTGCCTCGACGCTCGTATCGCGATCGGTCTCGATCCACACCGCCTCCGAATGCGCGGTGCGCACCGGCACGCGGACGGTGGTTGCACTGACGAAGAGGTCGGGAAGGCCGAGCATCTTGCGCGTCTCTTCGACAACCTTGCGCTCTTCGCCGGTATAGCCGGAAGCATCGAACGAGCCGATTTGCGGAATGACGTTGCGCGCCAACGGACGTGGAAAGGCCGAGGGCTGCGGTTCGCCCTGGCCGCTCGCGATCGCACGTTCGCCGGCGAGCAGCTCGTCGAGTCCCGCGCGGCCGGCGCCGCTGGCCGATTGGTACGTCGCCACGCGTACGCTGCGCAGCCCGGCGGCGTCGCGAATCGGCGCGAGCGCCGTGCACAAGATGATGGCGGTGCAGTTGGCGACGGGAAAGAGCCGGTGTTCGGGCGCGACATCGCCGGGATTGACCTCGGGAATGACCAGCGGCACACCGGCGCGCATGCGAAACGTCGAACTGTTGTCGATGACGTAGGTTCCGTGCTCGACCAGCGCAGGTGCATAGGTTTCGCTTGCATCCTCGCCGCCGGCAAAAAAGACGACGTCGAAATCCCGTAAGCGTTCGGGCGTTGTCGCCTCGATGCCGTCGCGCGCGCGCGAGGCAAACCGTCCGAGCGTATCCACCGGCACGTTGCGCTCTTCCAGGACGCGCAGGATCGTCTCGCCGACGACGCCGGTCGCGCCGACGATCGCAACTTTAAGCATCGAGTCCCACTTGCACGCCACGCACGCCCATCACCGCGTGCACCGCCGCGAGCATCCCCGGAACGAAGGACTCACGCGAGAACGAATCGTGACGAATCGTCAGCAGCTCGCCGTCGGTTCCAAAAAGCACTTCTTGATGGGCGAGCAGTCCGCGCATACGTACGCTATGAATCGGCGTCTGTTCGGGTCCGCCGCCCTCCGCGATGCGTTCGGCGGTGAGTTTTGCCGTACCCGAGGGCGCATCGATCTTACGATCGTGATGAAGTTCGATGATCTCGACACTTGGGAAATGGCGCGCGGCTTCTTGCGCAAAACGCATCATCAAGATCGCACCGATCGAAAAATTGGGCACGATCATCGCGCCGAGGTTACGTTCGAGCGCCACTGCTTCCAACGCTTGCCGATCTGCGTCGCTCCAACCGCTGACGCCAATCACCGGTCGAACGCCGTGCGCGAGCGCGTTCATTGAGATTACAACGCTATCGGGCTGCGTCGTGAGATCCAACAGCACATCGGGCTTGCCGACGTGTAGGAGTTCCTCGAAGTCGGTCACGATCTGCTCGTCGGGTTCGCGCGTGCGCGCCAAGCCGCCGGCGTAGCTAACGTCGGTGGCTAGTTTGAGTGCGGTACACGCGACTCGGCCCATTCTCCCGAGTGCGCCCGCTACAGCAACGCGCAGCATCGGCGATTCTCGGCGGGCTACAGTTTCTCTAGGGGGGCGTACTTTAACATGAGCATCTTCTGCCCAACGTTGGGGAAGTCAATGGTTATGAAGCCATCGCCGCCCGCGCCGACCAAACCGCGAATCGTTCCCTCGCCCCATTTCGGATGGCGGACCTTATCGCCGTCGCAAAGGTTCATCGACATACCGGCACCGGCCGATTCGTGAATCGCGACTTCGCGCCAACGGCCACCCGACGGCCGCGGAAGGACGACGCTGTCGCTTTCGAGCACGTCCAGACCGGGCATCTCTTCAATGAAGCGCGACTTCGGATAGGCATAGGTGTTGCCGAACAGCGCGCGGCGCTGCGCATAGGAAAGGAAGAGCCGATCCATGGCGCGGGTCACGCCTACGTAGGCAAGGCGGCGCTCTTCTTCCAGCTCGGTAACGTCGGTGAGCGCGCGGCTGTGCGGGAAGACGCCCTCTTCGAGTCCGGTGAGGAAGACGTGCGAGAATTCGAGACCCTTGGCTCCATGCATGGTCATCAAGGTGACATAGGACGTATCCGGATCGAGCGCGTCGAGATCGCTGATCAACGCTACGTTGGTGAGGAAGCCCGAGAGGGTCGCTTCGGCATCGCCGCCTTCGTACTCGCGCGCGACGCCGATGAGCTCTTGCAGATTTTCGACACGCGCCCGCGCATCATGCGTTTCTTCGGCTTGCAGTTCGCGCACGTAGCCCGAGTCTTCCATGACGCTGACGAGCAGATCGGCGACGCTCATATCCTCGGCCCGGCTCGCGGAAGTTGCGGATCAAATCGGCAAAACGTTCGAGCTCCTTGAGCTTCTTGGGAACAGCCTCGCGCAGCAGTTCGCTATCGAAGATCGCCTCGCCGACCGAAAGGCCCTTGGCGTTCGCGGCTTGGACGAGTGCAGCTAGCGTCTGTTGTCCGATGCCGCGACGCGGGACGTTGACGATACGCTTGAATGCCAGCGCGTCGGCCGGATTGACGATGTAGCGCAGGTACGCGATCACGTCTTTGATCTCGGCGCGGGCGTAGAAGCCGACACCGCCGACGACGCGATACGGAATCCCGTCGGCAATCAGCGCCTCTTCAAAGACGCGCGATTGGGCGTTGGTACGGTAGAGCACCAAGAAATCTTTATAGGCCGCGCCGTCGCGAACCATCTGTTTGATCTTCTCGGTGGTGTAACGCGCTTCGTCACGCTCGGTCGCTGCGGCATAGACGGTAATTGCCTCGCCCTCAGCGCGGTTCGTGAACAGCTTCTTGGGCGCGCGCGTCTTATTGTTGGCCACCAGCGCGTTGGCCGCGTCGAGAATGCGCTGCGTCGAGCGATAATTCTCTTCGAGCTTGAAGACCTTCGCGCCGGGGAAGTCCTCTTCGAAGCGCAGGATCATGCGATAGTCGCTGCCGCGCCACGAATAGATCGATTGATCGTCGTCGCCGACGACCGTGACGTTCTTGTGTTTGGCGCCCAGCAGCGCGATCAGGCGGTACTGCGCGATGTTGACGTCCTGGTACTCGTCGACCAGGATGTACTCAAACTTGTTTTGATACTTTTCGCGCACGTTTTCATCGCGCTCGAGCAGATCGATCGTGCGAACGATGAGGTCGTCGAAATCGAGGCTGTTCGATTCGCGCAGACGGCGCTCGTACTCGGTGTAGACGTTGGCCATCCGCTCGCCGAGAAACGAGGTCTGCTGCTCGTGAAACTTGTCGGGCCAAACCAGCGAGTTCTTCGCCTTGCTGATTTCGTGCAGGCAGGCGCCCGGGGCAAGTTGACGCTCATCGTAGTCGAGATCGTCGAGAATATCTTTGACGAGCTGGCGCTGGTCGGCATCGTCGATGATGGCAAAGCTCGGGGAAATACCGGCCTTGCTGCCGTCGCGGCGCAACATGCGCACGCACATCGCATGGAATGTTCCGACCCATAGATCGCGCGCCGCTGCACCGACCATGCGCTCGAGGCGCGTCTTCATTTCGCCGGCGGCCTTGTTGGTGAAGGTCACAGCGAAGATGCGATCCGGAGCAATTTTCTTGCGCCCGAGCAGCAATGCAATGCGGTGCGTGAGCACGCGCGTCTTGCCGCTTCCGGCACCGGCGAATATCAAAACGGGACCGTCGGTATGTTCGACGGCCTGTGTTTGTATATCGTTGAGAGCTTCAGTCTCCAGGATCATCATCCGGAGTGTATTCGCCGGGAATAGGCAATTCTACTCTTGTGCGTGGACCGCCGCAAGGTACGCAAGCGTCGATTCCGCACCCATATTCCGGTTTGGACCGTCCGCTTCCAGCCCATCATAGCATCCTCCGCCGTGCGCCATAGCGACGGCCAGCAGATTTTTTCCGTAGTACCACGCCGCCGCCATCGCAGCGGCCGCGCGGTTCGCGGGGTCGCCGAATGCGTCAAAAGCCGCAAGCTCGGCATCGACCATAGCCGCAGCTTCAAGGGGTTGCTGCGCAAAGCGGGCGCGCGGACCGCCGCGTGGGAACCAGCCGTCGTTGCCGACCGGCACGAAGACCCCGTCCTCGAAGACGGTGCGTTCCAAAAACGCCAGCGTGACCCGGCCAATCTCGAGTAGCCGGATATCATCGAGCACGTTGCCGGCCCGAAGCATCGCTTCGGACAGCCGGGCGTTGTCGTAGGTCATCACCGGTTCGAACCATTCCCACGCGTCGCTACGCTCGCGGTCATAGCGGGACGCGACCGACTGCGCGAGTTCGCGCAGCGCACCCGTGCGTTCCGGCGTCGGATCGCTCTCGCAGGCGTGCGCAAGACCCAACATCGCATACGCCTGCGCGCGCGGGTATTCGAGCCACGCAACGCAATTGAGGGCGCGGTCGAGCATCTGCGCGCAGACACGCCGCCACGATGCCCGCGGCGCGTTGCGCACCGCAAACCCGAGCGACCACATCGCTCGCCCGACGCTGTCCTTCGTACCGACGTCGTCCAGCCATGCGCGCTCGTAACTCATGAAGTTGTGGAAACTGCCGTCGGGAAGTTGCGCGTGATGCAAAAACGCGAGGTACGTCGAGGCCAAACGCGACGCTACGGCGTCATGAGGGTCGCGTGCGAGCCGCATGAGCATCACGATGAGCGCGCGCGACACATCATCGGTGCAATAGCCGGTCGATCGATCGGGAATGCTTTCGCGCGCGTGCTGGATGATCCCGACGTCGTCGGAAAGGGTCAGCACGTGATCGAGCGGAGGGAGCGAGCGAGCCATCCTCCCCCGGGTTCTACGCCGAGGTGACCAAAGGCATTTCGCCCGGCGGCTGCAGCTCAACGAAGAGCCGGCCGTACTCGCGGGCGACGTGCGGCCAGGTCATCTGCCGCCCAAACCGGTAGGCGCGGCGCTCGGTCGCGCGGCGCAGGGACGGATCGTCGAGCAGCGCGGTGACGTGCTCGGCGATCGAGCGCGCATCGCGGAACTCGCACAGAAATCCGCGTCCGTAGGCGAGCACTTCCTGCGCGTAGAGATAGGGCGTCGAGACGATCGCCTTGCCGCAGCCGACCGCGTAGGCCAGCGTTCCGCTGACGATCTGCACCGGATTGAGATACGGCGTGAGGTAGATGTCGGTCGCCTGCAGATATGAGACCAGCTCATCGAAGTCGAGGTATTTGTCGATGAGTTGCACGTTGTATTGCAGCCCGTACGAACGCACGAGTTCTTGCAGCTCTTCGCGATACGACTCGCCTTCGCGGCGGCGCACCACGGGGTGCGTCTCGCCCAGAATCAGATACAGCACTTCGGGATGACGTTTGACGACGTCGCGCATCGCTTCGATCGCGAATTCGAGGCCCTTGCCGCGGTTGATCAATCCAAAGGTGGAGACCACCATACGCTGGCCGATGCCGAAGGAAGCTTTGGCGGCGTCGGTTGTGGTGAACGGAACGTCGGGCACGCCGTGATGGATCACGCGCAAGCATTCCGGGTCGATGCCGTAGACACGCTCGAGCAGATCGCGTCCGGTAGCCGAGAGCGAAACGACGCGCGAGGCGCGCTCGCAGAGTTCCCGCGTCACGCGAAGCATCACGTCGTCGGGCTCGGGCAGCACGGTGTGCATCGTCAGAACGACCGGTTTGCTGACTTCGTCGAGCAGATCGACGAGCCACTCGCCGCGCTCGCCGCCGAAGAGGCCGTACTCGTGCTGAACGTTGAGCAGATCGGCTGGATGGCGGTCGATGAAGCGGGCGGCTTCTTTATAGGAAAAGCGGTTTTGCTCTTGGAGGCGTGCGACGACTTCGGGCGGATAGCGGCGCGCCTCGCCCCCGGGCTCGTCGATCGCGATCACGTCGGTCCGTGTGGCGAACGCGCCATCGAACGAACTCTTCACGTCGTGCGTGAACGTGGCGATGCCACATTCGCGCGGCGGATACGAACCGAGTAACAAGACCATCTAGGAAGCTCCTCCTGCCCTCTATCTTATGAAGGGCTTACCCCGTCGGCCGTTGTGCGTAAACCCGCTTGCCTAACGGGTGATGGGAGCCGAGGCGCCGACACGACTGTCGCGCCCGAGTCGCTCGCCGGGAGCGACGACGGCATCGTGACCGATCACGCTGCCCGGTTCGATCCGGGCCCCGCGACCGATTCGCGCACCGCTGGCAATAATCGCACCCTCGATCATCGCCTCGTCTTCTATTATAACCCCGTCCCAGAGCACGCTGTCGCTTACAATCGCACCGGCACCGACAAAAGTATCAGCCCCGAGGACCAGGTTGGGACCAATTTGCGCAGTCGGGTCGACTTGCACACCAGCGTCAGCGTGCACCGGAAGGTGGAGCTTCGCGACGTTCGCAAGGCTCGCGGCCCCCTCGCCGGTCGCGCCGGGTTCGATCGTCAGCAGCGGCATGCGTCCTGCGAGCACGTCGCGATGCGCGTCGAGATATTGCTCGGGTTTGCCGAGATCGATCCAATAATCGTCGGTCGTGTAGGCGTAGAGGCCTTTGCCGCTTGCGATGATCAGCGGAAACGTTTCGCGTTCGATCGACACGTTGCGCCCGGCGGGGATCAGGTCGAGCACCTCGCGCTCGAAGAGATACGTGCCGGCGTTGATTTCGTTGGTCGGCGCGGTTTCGCGCGGCGGCTTCTCGACAAACGCCGAAATGAGGCCGTTTTCATCGTGCATGACGCAGCCGAACGAGGAGGGATCGTCGACGTGGATGAGATGCAAAAGACCGATACCGCCTTTGCGCCCGTGTTCCACCATCATTTTACGTAAGTCGAGGCTGGTCAGAATATCCCCATTAAGCACGACAAACGGACCGGTAATGTATTGCTCGACGTTTTTGAGCGCGCCGGCGGTGCCCAGCGGCGTTTCCTCGATCACGTAGGTGATCTTCATGTTTAGTGCCGAGCCGTCGCCGAAATAGTCGACGATCGCTTCGGGCATGTAGCCCGCGGGGAGGATCACGTCGCGAATACCGGCGGACGCCAGTCGCTCCATCGTGCGCGCAAGAAACGGGACACCGGCGATGGGCACCATCGGTTTTGGCGTTCCGTAGGTGAGTGGACGAAGACGCGTTCCCTCACCGCCGACGAGCACGATAGCCTGCAACGACAACTCCTTTTCCGAAAATGGTGCGCACAGCATACGTTCGACGCACCACAGGTTTTTCTATTTGCACCATTCTCAGCGTCCCGTAACATTCCGGAAACAACACACGAACAGATGTTCGCTATAATAGGGTATGCCGAAATGTAGCTGCCCCTCCTGTCATACTGAGCGAAGCCTTTGTCATCCCGAGCGCAGCGAAGCGAAGTCGAGGGACCGCCGCCTACTCTACGACTGGGCAGAAATCCAGCTCTATCACGACGAGGGGCATGGCTTCATCGAGTGTTCCCGTCGCTTCGCGGTCACGCGCACCGCATGGAACAAGGCCATCGCGATGGGCCGGTTAATCACGGCCACGAGCCTCTTCAGGGATCGCCGCCGGCGCTACGACTGGGCGGAGGTCCAGGCTTATTATGACGCCGGCCACACATACAGCGAGTGTAGGTTTGAGTCCGGCTTCTGCGCTGCAACCTGGCACAAGGCCCGGCTTCGGAGCGAGATCCGATCTCGGCCGCTTGGGAAACCCATTGAGATCTTGCTTCGGACAAGCCGCTCACGAATAAGCATAAAGCGGAGGCCCCTGAAAGCCTGTCTCCTCAAAAATCGATGCGACGTATGCGGCATTTCAGAGTGGTTGGGGACACCGCTTTCGTGCCACGTGGACCATATAAACGGGGTAAAGGACGACCACCGGCTCGTAAATCTGCGAATGCTCTGCCCAAACTGCCACAGCCAGACCGAGACCTACGGTGGACGAACCCTGAAACGTGGACGGTCCTTGCAAGACCAGGGCCGGACCATGTAGTATAACGGTCGCTGCCGTTCCGGGTTCATCTAACGGTAGGATGACAGTCTCTGAATCTGTTCATGGGTGTTCGAGTCACTCACCCGGAGCCACGGCCCCATCGTCTAGAGGCCTAGGACGTTGCCCTCTCACGGCAGTAACACCGGTTCGAATCCGGTTGGGGCTAAGTATTAGCGGAAAAAGATCGCGCAATTGCGCGATCTTTTTTTGCGTGACTAATCCGCAACACGTCGTTCCGCGTAATAACGGTATCAGCAAAGGAGATTAGCACATGAAAATTCCTCACCTCATGCTCGGCATCGTAGCGACCGCGCTTACTGTTACCGCGCCCGTTCAAGCGCAATCGATGATGGGACCCGAGGTCGTGAAAGTCAACGGCTGTGCGGCACAACGCGCCGCCTCCAGCCAAACATTCACCGATTTCTTCGGAACGCACATCACCCAATCAAGCACATCACCGATGCTCATGATCGACTTTCAAAACAATTCAAACAAACCCATCGAGTCGATCGAATTTGCATATCTTCAAGGAAACAAAGTCAACGCGGTGGTGCGCGACGTTGGAACGTTCGCTCCCGGCGCCGTCATCATGCATGCGTTTACGTTCGACGGCATAAGCGCCTTCAACATGGATTCAGCCATGTCGTGCGTTCCGCTTCGGGTGCGCTACGCCGATGGAACCATGTGGAATAATCCCGCCGCTCCCCACCAATAGGCAGGTTACCGCGGTGAGAGTTTGGTCAGCTTGAGTTGAATCGTGTCGTTGTTGAACGCCGATCGCTGCGGAACGTGCGTGCGCACCTCGTCGATGGACGCCGGCACTTTGTGAACCGGATCGTAGGCGACATTCGCTTTTTCAGTCGCGTTTCGATAGGTGCCGCCCTGCTGATCCAACGTCCCCGTTTGGTGGATGAGAATCAGCGGCGCGGAGCCGGCGAATCCCGACGCACCCGGAATGATCGCGGCTTTGACATGACTCTTGTTCGTCCACGTGGCTGTCGGGCCGGCGGACAAGCCGGTAAAATACTTGCGCCCTAACAGTGGAAACAAGGTGAGTTGCATGGGTGATATGCCGCTAGCCGGTTGTCCGCAAATCACGCTGCCGGTTGCATAAACCTCGCACGTGTTGGTCGCTCTCGGTCGCGCGGTCTTCCACCAAAAGTCGGTCCCGCGAACGGTGAGGCCGCCGTCGGGAGCCGGCCCCAAGCTATCGACCGTTGTCGTCCCGGTTCCATTTCCTTCGTTCGCAACTTTGGTATTGTAGCCGAACCGAAATTACCGTATGTTACGGACATGAAACTCGCAAAGAAAGTCGTTTGGATCACCGGCGCATCGAGCGGCATCGGCGAGGCGCTTGCCCACCGCATCGCCGGCGAGGGCGCGCTGCTCGCACTCTCAGCGCGCCGCCGGAACGAACTCGAGCGCGTCAAAGCCGCACTCCCCGCGGGTACGCGCGCGACGATCATTCCCGGCGACGTCACCGACTTTGCGTCGGTCCCCAACTGGATTGCGCAGATCGAATCCGAGCTGGGGCCGCTCGACGTGCTGGTCAACAACGCGGGCGTTTCGCAGCGTTCGCTCGCGCGCGACACGACGATGGAGACGTACCGGTTCCTTATGGAAGTCGACTTCTTCGCGCCGGTGGCGCTCACGCAAGCCGTCGTACCCGCGATGCTCAAGCGCGGCAGCGGGCAGATCGTCGTCACCTCGAGCATTGCCGGAAAGCTCGGCACGCCGTTGCGCACGGGATACTCCGCGGCGAAGCATGCGCTGCACGGCTACTACGATTCATTGCGCGCCGAAGTCGCGAAGGACGGCGTAGTCGTCACCGCGCTCGTCGTCGGCGCCGTTCACACCGACGTCTCGGTCAACGCCGTCACCGGCGACGGTACGACGTACGGGATCATGGACGACTTGCAGGCGACCGGCATCGAGCCGCAGCGCGCCGCGGACACGATGGTGGCGGGCATCATCGCTGACGAACCCGAGGTGCTGGTGGCGGAAGGTTCGAGCCTACAAGCCTATCAGCTCTCGCGAGAGGATCCAAAGGCGCTCTACGCGCTCGTTGCGGCGCGCTAATCGACCTCGCGTTAGTCTTTCGATCCGATCGAGCGCACGAATAACACGAGTGCGCCCAAGCCGAAGATCCACGCCACAAAGCCTTCGGCAACGGGTCCGACATTGGCAAGTTGCAGCCCGCCCGGGTTGTATGACCGTTTCTCGTGCCGCAGATATCCGATGAAGCTCACCAGATCGTCGACATTACTCTGCGTTATCACATCGGGGCCGAACCGCGGCATCTCGCCCGGACCGCTGCGAACGGCTTCCGCGATTTGCTCCGGGGGCGCGTGCATGAGCGACGGGGCGATGTTCGCGTAGCCGACCGACGCCCCGTGCGCGCTGACGCCGTGGCACTGCTCGCAATTCTCGGCGAAGATCGACCGGCCGCGCGCGGCATCTCCCAATACCACGCGCGGCAATTGCGAATCACCGTGTCCGCGTGACGTGACGTAGCTTACGATGGCAAGAATATCCGCGTGCGAAAGCTGCGGCTTCATCCGTTCGTATTGTTGACCGGGGGCCGCCGCCGGCATGCGTCCGGTCTCCAGCATGAAATCGACGTCGGCCCCGCTGGTCCCAAGGAGCGGCGGCGCATCCGGACCACCTTGCAGGGCGAGACCGTGACACGATGAGCAGCGGAGATCGTACAGCGACTCCCCGCGCGTCCGCGCGGGCGCGAGCGCGAGCCCGGCCGCCAACACGACGTGAATCATGCAAGCACCTCTGCGCCTTGCTCCTGCGCGGCCCATATTGCCGCTGTCAGCATGAACGCCGTAAACATCAGCGCGCCGCCGCCGATCCACATGATCGCGCCCGCATTCTGCTGATCCGACAGTGCAGCGCTCATCGAACGGCCGATCGCGTAGTGCGGATACAGGAGATTTCGCGCCGAGTATATCGCGAGGCCGAGAAATGCGCCCTGCGGGACCGCGAGCATCAAATAGAACAGGCGGGCCGGAAACGGAACCGCGTGCGGTGCGTAGCCGACGTGAACGATCGGCATCCAGAAGAGCAAAGCGGCGCCTATCAGTAACGCGTGTTCGAAAACGTGCGCGGCTTGCGAATGCAGCGCTAGTTCGTAGAGCGGAGAGAAATGAATGCTCCACAGCACCGCGACGAAGACGAGCCAGGCCGACACCGGCGACGTCGCCGCGCGCACGATTCGATGACGCATGATCCGCGCGATCGCCTTGCCCACGCGCGGAGGCGGCAGCGCGACGATAAGCGTGAGCGGCGCCCCGAGCAGAAGTAACGGCGGAACGATCAACGCTAAGGTGAGATGCTGCACCATGTGGGCGGCAAACGAGCTGTCGACGACTGCGTCGATCGGCGGCGACACCACCGCGACCGCAACGACGATGCCCGCGCAAAATGCCACCGCTCGACCGATCGGAAAACGTCGGCTCGGATAGCGGAGCCCGTAGAGGCGCAGGGCCGCAAGATATCCGCAGACGACGACGATGCCCAACGTCATGGTAATCACGGCAGCGTTTCCTCGTCGAATCCGCCCCGGGCGTTTCGCCGCAGCCGGACCCGCTCGGCTTCGTGCACGCCGCCGCTTCGGCGTAACTCGCTTGCAAGTGCGTAGGTGATGATATAGCCCACAATCGGAGCGCAAACGAACCCGAAGCGGTAGACGACGTTTATCACGTTCACCGGCACATGGAGATAACGCGCCTGCACGTCACCGCTGCCCGCGAGCGTGAGATCCAAGGCCAGCATAAAGATCGCGACGCCCGTTGCGGTGCGCCAGGGCACGTCCCTGGGCCGATCCAGGAGTTGATGCGGCTTTCGGTCGCCCGTGATCGCGCGTTCGAGGAACGGCCAGAGAAACAGCGGCGTGAAAAGCGCCAGCGGCAGCAGCACGCCCGGGAAAAACGGTGACGGGATGGTGTGACCAAAGAGATGGATCGCCCACGGGAAGCTAATGCGTAGTGCGCCGTCCAGCCAGCCGATATACCAATCGGGTTGCGCGGGCGAAGCCGCCTGGTACGCGTCGTAGGGCCGCACAGCCAGACCGGATTGATCTGCACGAATGCGCCGAGCGCGACGAGAACGGCGACGTCGCGCATCCACAGCGCGAGCGATTTCGCCGCGTAGTTGCGGCAACAGGGGTGAGCCGACGACGTTGTGCTCGGTGCGTCTGCGGGCCGCGAAACTGCGAGTGCTTCTGCCGCCAGACGATCGCCAAGTGCAACGCAATCAGCGGCCGCGATCGTGGCCGGCACGAGAAGACGTGCGACGACGAACAGCCGCGGACCGACTGGTCGCTGGTACGGAAACGCTCCGCCGAGCAGCAGAAATGATAGCCATGTGCCGACAACCGGAATCGAGAGCAGCACCGAGATCTGCAATCCGAAGTCCGATCCCGCTCAGCAGATCGTCCGGGAAGCGAATAGCCGGTGAAGCCCTCGAAAAGCGCCAGCAGAAAGAGCAGCACGCCGATCATCCAGTTGATTTCGCGCGGATTGCGAAAGGCGCCGGTGAAAAAGATGCGCCCCATGTGAACGGTGATTCCGGCGACGAAAACGAGCGCCGCCCAATGATGGATCTGCCGGATCAGCAGACCCGCATTGACCGCGAAGCTCAAGTGCAACGCCGACGCGTAGGCCGTGCGACATCGTCACGCCGTCGAGCAGGCGATAGGGTCCATGGTAAACCGTCGTGGTCAGCGCGGGGTCGAAGATGAAAGCCAAAAACGTTCCGGTTGCGAGCGAGCACGACGAAGCAGTACAGATTGATCTCGCCGAGCATGAACGACCAATGATCAGGAAACGCTTTGCGCAAGGCGTGCTTCATGAAGTGCGCCGTGCCGAGCCGATCGTCGAGCCAGATCAGAAGCGCTCGACGTGGTCACGCGCGCTCCCAGAAGCCCGGGCCGATCGGAACCGGGAAGTCGCCGCGTCGCGCGCAGAGACGCCGTCGGGTATCGATCTCGAGCGGAAGACTGCGGCAGCGCGTGATCGGCGGGCCCGGAGAGCACCTTCCCTGCGTAGCCGACGTCGAAGATCGATTGGTGACAGGGGCACAGTCATTTGCTTTGTCGCGGCGCCGATAGAGCGCGACCGGACATCCCGCGTGCGTGCAGACTCTCGAATAGGCGACGTAACCGTCAACGCCGTGCCGCCGACGCCTGGTGGAAGACGAATCAAGACTCGTCTGCGATGCGGGGTCGCCGATCGCGCCTTCCGGAAACACCGTAACGCTCGAATTGACATTGAGCGCGTCTTTCGCTTACGATCTCGCCGTTCTCGCGCACCAGACGCGAGCCGGGTCTCCATTTGGTCGTAAAGAGGCTTCTGCCGGGTGCTGGTCCCCACGAACGAAATGGAAAGAGCGCGGCAATCCCAAAAGCCCCGAGCGCGGCGACGAGCAATTTGGTCAGAGCGCCGTTGCGTGAAACTTCGGTTTGTGCCTGGTCGAGCTCAGCGCTCGCGGCGGCCCTCTCCGCGCCGGCGGACGGATATTCGTTCGATGTGATCGACCACCTGATCCCGGCCGATGATCCAGGACGACCATGCAAGCGCGGCCGCAACGAATCCGGCGAGGGCGATCGCGAGCCCGAGGCCCTCGATCTGAATCGACGCGTGCATGACGTACGCGGACATGAAGCCGAAGCTGCCGACGATCGCGACGCCGAGCATAGCCGCAATCGCGACCTCTCGACGACGTTCATCGGATGATGTAGATCGCGCCGTAGATGCCGACCCAAACGACGAACACAAAGTGCCAATAGTAGGAAATCGCCTCGGCTCCGGCCCTTCGATCGGCGGTCATCGCCCGACTTCGCATCCCCAAGAACAGGCCGACGAGAAGACAATTCCGGCGGCGACATGCAGCAAATGGAATCCGGTCATCGCGTAATAGAGCGAACCGTAGGCGTTGCTCGAGATCGAAAACGTAGTTGCTTCGCGTAACCACGCAGCGCGATCCCGATGAACGCGATCCGCGGCACGATTCCGGCAACCAAGCCAGCCGTACGCCGCTTGGTAGCGTCGCCGACTCCAGTGCCCGCGTCATCAACACCATGACGATGCTCGACGCGAACAGAAGGAACGTTCCGACCGTGGGCAACAGCGTATCCAAGTGAACGTTCGGCGGGCGGCCATACCGGCGTCGAATTGCGTAGATCGAAGTACGCCGCAAATAGACCGGCGAAAAACATCAGCTCCGACGCAAGGAAAGAGCACCACGCCGAACACCAACGGGTGGGCGCGAATCGGCCAGCGGAGCTTGGGCTCTCACAACATGGCACGTTCTCCTCGGGGATTTATACCCGAAAAAAAGCTTTGTAAAACCCCTGCGTATTGGGTAACAATACCGGCAGATGTGGCTCTTCGATCCCGCGTCAATTCAGGCGCAGACGCTTCGTGGAGACTGGGAGTTTTTTCTGGGCGTCGCGGCGATTGTCGCGGTCGTCATGTTCGCGTTGATTCTGGTTCCGCTCGCGCTGTGGAGGCGCAAGGGAGAATCGTTACCGCCGCAATTCAACAAGAATCAGCCGATGTCGGTGTTGTACATCCTCGTCCCGTGCGTGATCGTGGCCGGCCTCTTCTACGTCACGTTCGTAAGCGAACGAAACGTCGACGCGCTTGCGCCCAAGCCCGACGTCGCCGTCGACGTTACGGGATTTCGGTGGTCGTGGCGGTTCGACTACCCAAGCGCCGGCATCTCGATCGTCGGCACTCCGCAAGCACCACCGACGCTCGTGCTTCCGGTCGAACAAACGACTCAGATCAATTTGACGTCCTCGGACGTCATTCACGGCTTTTGGGTTCCGGCTTTCCTTTTCAAGCGTGACGCAATCCCAGGCATGACCAACCGCTTCGATCTCACGCCGACCGAAATCGGTGTCTTTCGAGGAGTTTGCTCGCAGTTTTGCGGCCTGGATCATGCGCACATGACGTTTCGAGATCGATGTCGTCTCAGAAGACTGCATATCCGGCGCTGGATCGCAGGGAAGGGAACGGGCGTTCCGTGATAACGTGGCTGACGTCAACCGACCATAAAAAGATCGGCATCATGTACATCGTCGTAACGTCGTTTTTCTTCGGCGTGGCAGGCGTGCTCGCGATGCTCATTCGAGCGCAGCTGGCAGCGCCCGGGGATGACGTTGCTCGGTCCGCACGCGTACAACCAGGTCTTCACGATTCACGGCACAGCGATGATCTTTCTTTTCGTTGCGCCGTTCGGACTCGGTCTTGCGAACTTTCTGATCCCGTTGCAGATCGGCGCGCCCGACATGGCTTTTCCGCGGCTCAACGCCACGGCGCTGTGGCTCTTCGTTTTCGGCGGCCTGACGGTGTTCTGCGGCGCGATTAGCTTCCGGAGGCGCGGCGGCGTCTGGCTGGACCGCGTACGCACCGCTCTCGGAGGTACGCATCGGCGCAGGGAGCGGTCAGGATCTGTGGATCATCGGACTTGCGATGACGTCGATCTCCTCGATTCTCACCGCCATCAACATCCTGGCGACGGTCTTCTTTTTCGCGCGCCGGGGATGACGATGTGGCGCATCCCGATCTTCTCCTGGGAAATGGTGGCGACGTCGCTGCTCATCTTAATGGCGTTTCCGTCGCTCTCGGCCGTCTTCGCGATGCTCTTGATCGACCGGCATTTCGGCGGCCATTTCTTCGACCCGGCGTACGGCGGAAACCCGATCCTCTACCAGCACTTGTTTTGGTTCTTCGGGCATCCCGAAGTCTACGTGATGATTCTTGCCATACTTTGGGGTCATCACCGAGATCATCGCGACGTTTTCGCGCAAGCCGGTCTTCGGGTACGTCGAATTGGTGCTCTCCGCGTTTGCGATCGCGGGTCTTTCGATGGGCGTCTGGGCCCACCACATGTTTACGACCGGCGCGGTGACCAATCTCTTCTTCTCCGCTATGTCGTTTCTCATCGCCGTTCCGACCGGCGTGAAGTTCTTCAACTGGATCGGCACGATGTGGAAAGGCTCCATTCAACTCGCGACGCCGATGCTCTTCGCGGTCGGCTTCTTGCTGAATTTTTTGATAGGCGGGATCACCGGTGTGATGCTCGCGTCGCCGCCGATCGACTATGAAGCGCATAACAGCTATTTCTTGGTCGCCCATTTTCACTACATGCTGGGCGGCGGGAGCCTGTTCGCGATATTCGCCGCACTCTATTTCTGGTTTCCAAAGATTTTCGGGGTCAAATCGAGCGAGCGAGCTCGGCAGATGGGTCTTCGCCGTGCTTTTCGTCGGCTTCAATCTGACGTTCTTTCCGATGCATCTAATGGGACTGGAGGGCATGACGCGACGCGTCTACACGTATCCGCGATATCGGGAATCTTCCGCTGCTCAACGCGCTTGCGTCGTCCGGCGCACTGTTGATGGCTATCGGCGTGCTCGCTGTTCTTCGGCGACATCGCCGTATCGGCGCGCAAGCGCGCGCCCGTCGCCGACGACCCGTGGGGCGGTTACACGCTGGAATGGGCGACGAGTTCTCCGCCGCCCGAGTTCAATTTCACGTCGCTGCCGCCGATCCACTCGGCACGCCCGGTCTTCGATCTGCATCATCCGACCGTTGCCGCAAAGACCTCATCGTGAAGACGTTCGTTCGTCTGTGGATGTCGTCGGCGACGTTCGGAATCGTGATCGCCGCCGTGTACTATTTCTGGTCCCATGGGGAATTAGCCGGAACGATTCTCCTCGGAACGATGGCGATCGGGCTTACCTTCGCGGCGGGTTACGCGATCGTTGCCGAGCGCGACGCAAACCTTAGCGGCGATCGCGCGGCGGACGATAATCGGGCTGATCGCGGAGAAGACCTCGGCGTGTTCACGACGCGAAGCGCATGGCCGATTCTCTTGGCCTTCTGCGTGCTCGTCGTGCTTGTCGGTGCGCTCTGGGTACCGTTCCTGCTCTTTGCCGGGATCGCCGCAATGCTGCTGATTCTATGGCGCCTCGGAGGCGAGAGCAGTCGCACTGGATGACCGCGTCGCAATCGGCGCAGCGAACAACGCGAGTTCGCGGTCGATCTCGGTTGCACCGCACAAAACTTCGAACGAGACCTCGTACAAACGGCGTTCTCCCGGCTCGAGCATCGGGAGCGTTCCACGCTTGGCGGCCTCGAGCCGTCCCTCGATCGTCGGGCAATTTGCCGGCTCGATTCCCATGACGTAGGTGTTCACGCCGAGCATGCGCCAGGTAAAGAGCGCCGGCAGTTGCTTTGAATCGTAGCGGATGACGAGGGCCACGCCGCGCCCTTCGTCGAGCGTTCGATTGATCATCGCGGCTCGGGCAAAACCGTCGTCACATGCGAGCGGCTCGTGGATGAAGACCTGTTCGGCGAAAAGCGCGTCGGGTTCGCCGCCGCGGTTCCAGCACGTCATCCCGCGATCCGCCTGCTGGTCGCGTGGGCGCAGCGACCGATGGGAAACCTCGAGCATGGAACCGGTATCGAGAAGCGGGAAACCCATGTTGCAGTGATAGAGCAGCATGTGCGGCCGGCGCGTGCCGCCGTTGTTGGTGACGATATCGCGCAGAGACAGCTTGTTTGCACCAAGCTCGACACGCAAAGTGCGTTCAAGCACCAAATTCTCACCGAACATCCGCGCTTCGGAGATGGTTCCGGAAATTTCGAAGGTGCACGAGTCGCCGTCCCAGACCGTCTGCGCGGCCACTTGCTCGGCGGGGAGGTGATTGATCCGGCCGTGCATTCCGAATTCTCCGTACACATCGACGCCGCCCGGCCCAAAATTTCCCAGTCCGCACGTCGTGAAGAGGCCGCCGAAAAAATTTTGCGCGAAATGCTCGTTCCCCGGCTGATAGTACGTTGGAGCGGCGATGCCGCCCGGGCCGTGCCAAACGAGCGGTATTCCGCGAAACTCGAGAGAGCATACGTCAAGCGCGCGATCGGCTAGGCTCGTGAATCGCAATCCGGCACCGCTGCAGACGTCGAATGCCCGAACACCGAGTGCGCGTCCGTCACCGAAGGTAAACGCCCGAATGCCGCCGAGTTGCTCGGGTCGCCCGATCCGGCGGCCAAGCTCAAGCGCCGAGTACTCGCGCCCGAATAGCGTGGGCAAGATCTAGAACTCCCACAGTGCGGCACGCGTCCACGCGCCGCTGCATCCGCGAAGTTTCACCGGTGCCGCCACGAATAATCGCTTACGACCGTCCATGACCTCGTCTGGAAAGTAGAGCTCTTCCACGATGAACTTGCCGTTGCCAAGCATCACCTTGTGCGCCGGCGCGGCTTTAGCCGGGTCTTTGTATCCGCCCATGCTTACCGCGTCGATTCCCACGCCTTTGACCCCGCGGTCGACCAGATATTGCGCCGCCTCGCCGCCGAGATAGACGTACTTCGTGAGAAACTCCGCCGTGTTCGCGCGTTTGTGTCCAAAGCCGGTATTGAGCAGAACGATATCTCCTTGCGCGATACGCTCGCCAAAGCGTTCGACGTCAGCGCGCTCGATCGCGGAACCCGGTGGTTTGTTGCGCAGGTCGAGAATCGTCGCCGGACCGACGTACGTCTCGAGCGGCATCTCATCGATGGTTTTTCCATCCTCGAAGAAATGATATGGTGCGTCGCAATGCGTGCCGGTATGGGTGCTGATCTCGACGATCTCTTTATTGACGCCCTGGACCGCCAACATATACAACAGACGAATCTGGGCCGGCCGCGGATTCTCGTCGGGGTACTGTGGGCAATTCGTAAATACCGGCTGACTCAGATCGTAGATGCGCTTTGGAATCATGCTGCACTTTCATCCCAGAGCCGTACGAAGGCGGCGATGTTGCGATCGATCACTTCGTCAAGATCGGCGCGCCAGATCGAGTCCGGCAGCGATTCATCCGAGAATATTTCTAAGACGTAGGGGCCCGCATAGCCCGCTTCGCGGGATGCTTTTATAATCGCGGCGTTGGCGATCGTCCCGTCGCCCAGACTTATGCGATCGGCTCTCGATCGGGGCCGGTGCCAATCGCTCACCTGCACCAGGAAAATGCGCTCGCCGGACGCTTGGATGACCTCGTACAGGTTCGGCGTTTGGAAAATGTTCCACGTGTCCAAGCAGATGCCGAGCGCAGGATGATCGACGCGCCGCACCAGTTCGAGCGCCTGGTCCAAGCCCCACAGCGCCGTGTCGGTATTGAAAAGCACCGGGTTGAGCGGCTCGTAGGCCATGCGCACACCCCGTTCGGCAGCAAAGTTCGCCAAGTCGGCAAACGCCGTCAGCGCTTTGTCGTACACCATGCGGGTGTTCCCGCCGGGCGCCGCGCCGGTTATCACGACGAAGGGGACCTGCGCGGGCACGTGCGGCGCAATACGCTCGATGGCTGACTTCATGTGCCGGATTCGGTCGTCCGGATCGGACGGAGACGGTGCCAAGCTATCCGGAAAAAGCGAATGCACCGTCGACTGCACCGAACTCACCCCCAGCCCGGATCGCGCGATGCTTCGAAGTTGCGGACGGTAATCGTCTCGGTTCAGTTTGAACTCGCAGACTTCGATCGTGTCGACGCCGTGAGCCGCATACCGCTCGACGTCTCGCTCGAAGGACCACGGCCACGTGGTAAATTCGCTGATTCCGAAGCGATTGAGTTGGTCGTTCATAATCAGATCTCTTGACGAAGCTCGATTACGCAGAAGCCTTTTCCGCCGAGTTCGACGGCTATGCCGCGCCGAAGCGCTGCGCTTTCCAGAACCTTGCCGCTTACCCAAGCTCTTCGCAGGCTATTAAAGGCCTTGACCGAGTACGAGCCGCTCAGCGGAAGGTCCAGTGTTACCGCCGTCGCGAGCGTGTGTGCACTCGTGTTTCCGACGAACAGCACGATATCGTCGCCCTTTCGCAGCGCAATGCTCGCGACCGCGTCGCCGATCGTATGCACAAATCTCGACACGTCGGTTTCATATTCGATGCTCGTGGTCGAGCGATCGAACTGAAAATTCCCGTACATTTGAAGTTCGGGAAGCCGCGCGGCGAACCAGGTGAGGTTTTTGCCGCGAAAAGGTACGTTCGAGACGCCCATCCACTGCCACTCGGGTGCCAGGCTCGGGTTAACCGTTGGCGTACCGCTCGAAATATCCAATCCCGCCGCACCTTCGATCGCCGCCCATAAGTAGCGCGGTGGAAACCAGGGCGAGAGCATCATGCCCTGATTGACGAGCGTTTCACCGTGAAGCCACTCCGAGAACTGACCCGGCACCGTGTTGTTGCGGCGCGGATCGCTCGAGTAATGCTCAAAGCTGGCGCCAAGCGAATGCGCCATGAGCGCTGGATTGAAGCGTGCTGCGGCAACGGCGTACCAAAAGCTCACTCCCACCCACACGCCGCCGAGTAATCCGTACCCATGCGTCGGCCCGTAGTTGACGGCCGTCCGCGGCACCGTGCGAATCCCGGCGGCCGTCCAGAAATCTTCGTTGCTAAGGCGGGCGATGATCCGCGCGGCGACCTCGTCGTCGGCAACACCAAACATAACAGGGAAGACCATATCGGCCGTGCAGTCGCTGTGCTTGGATCCGTCTAAGGCGATGTTGAGGTAGTAGAGCTTCGTCGCCGGATCCAAGAGATGCTCGTTGATCGCCTCGCGCAAGGATTCCGCGGATTTCTTGAACGCGGAAGCGTCGTCGTGTTTCTTGAGAACGCGTGCCATGTGCGAGATCGTTTGCAACGCCGCGTAGCACTCAGAGTTGACCTCGGTCGTCGCGCCCGACAAGCGGTAATTCGCGATGACGTTGCGCCAGCCGACGATTCCCCAATCTGAGGTTCCCGTGGCCGTGCACCACACCAGCCCTTGTTTGTTGCGCTGCGAAAGGATATAGCGAGCCGCCTTGATCGCGCGCGGATACACGTGCTTGAGGAACGCTATGTCGCCGGAGACGTTGTAATGGTGCCACATGGCTAAGATCAGCAGCGGCGTGTTGTCGTTGATGTTCAGCTTGTAGTCCGCAGTTTTTCCGGTTCGGATATCGTAATATTCTACGACCATACCGGACCTTTCGAGGTGATCCGTATACCAAAGCAGCGAATCTCGACAGAACTCCGGAGTGATGTAGTCGGCGCCGTACGCGAACCACGCGGTGTCGCGTCCCACGCTATTATTCGAGCGTGTCGGATCGTTTACAAAGCACCACCCCGTCGGCGCAAGCGATTGCGTTCGCAGTATGTTCGCTTTCGCCCAGAGCACGCCACGGTTCACGTTCTCGTCCGGGCAGATCACGACGGCCCGGTCCAGGATCTCGTTGTAATAATCACGCGTTCGTTTCAGCGCCGCATCCGCGGGCGGACACTTGGCGTAGGTGCGCTGGGCTCCGGCTTTTCCATGATTCGAAAAGGACAGAATCAAGTGAAAACGCGCGAACTCGCCGGGCTTGAGTAGATGCAAGAAGTGCAGCGCGGCCATCGGATCGCCGTCCGATTCAACCGTCGTATCGCTCAACATACCGGGAGACGCAGGCCCGTTCTCGATACCGTTCCCGGCCGTTACTTCGTAGCTCGTCGGCTCGACGTCCGAGCCGATTATCCGCGCGAGCGCTTCATTCTCTCGGTTCCAGGCCACGATCGCGCGATGCTTGCTGCTATACTTGCTGGCAATGCCGCGTGGCGTGTTGCCGCGCAGCTGCGCAAACGCGTACGTACTGATCTCCACCGTATCCTGGGTATCGTTGAACAACTCGATATGATAGTAGCCGGCGGGAGGATCGACGTTCTTTCCGATGGGTTTTCCGCTCAAGACGAACAGGTCTTCATGCACGCGAACGCCGTTGGAAAGATGGAAGAGATGCTCTTGATGTTCAGGATGAATGCGGAACGTACCGGGCATCGCGGATAGCGGCGTTCCGGTGCGATGGTCCCGGTGGTTGAGCAGGACGGTTCCGAACATCTCCAGACCAATATCGGTGGAGTAGAACTTTTCGATCGCGCCGGTCGCCTTGATGATCATCGTCGCTTTGGGCGAGCCGAGCGTGCTGCCGGCGGCCATCTGCGTATCGGAGACGTCGTACCGCGAGATTTTATCGTTGACGCCCGGCACGTGAGTGATCGAGCGGCACAGGCTAAAGACTTCCGGCTTGTTTGGTCATCCCGCCGTCGATCACGTACGAGGCGCCCGTAATATACGCGCCCGACGCAGAAGCAAGGAAAACGCACAGCCCGGCAATTTCTTCGGGCTTCGCCATTCGCCGCAACGGAATCTCCGAGAGCAGATCGGTGTACTCTTGGCGGTCGCTTTTGAGACCCGCGTCCATCGGCGTGTCGACGGCACCCGGGCAGACGTCGTTTACCGTGATTCCGTATTCGGCGAGTTCGAGCGCGATGGTTCGCATCAACATACGAACCCCGCCCTTCGACGCGCAATACGGCGCGTTCGTCGGCATCGCGAGCTCCTCGTGGATCGAAGAGATATTGATGATCCGGCCTCCGCGCTTTTGCTTGACCATTTGCTCGAGCGACGGCTTGCGAACAGAGCCACGCGCCGGTGAGGTTGATTGCAATGACTTTGTTCCATACGTCGAGCGGAGTCTCGAGGAAAGGCTGTTTTTGCTCGATCCCTGCGTTGTTGATCAAGATGTCGACCCCGCCGAAGTGCTTTACCGCCTTTACGGTCAGCGCCGCGACCTCGTCTTCCTTGCTGATGTCGGCGGCCACGGCGTATGCCTTTCCGCCGAAATTTTGAATTTCGTCGACGACTTCTATCGCGGGCTGCTCGTCTCCGAAGTAGTCGACGATCACACTTGCGCCCTCGCGCGCGAGCGCGAGCGAGATCGCCTTACCGATGCCGCTGTCGCCGCCGGTCACGATTGCGACCTTACCGGCATAGCTCGCATGCGCGTTCTCCTCCTCTACCGCGACTCGGGACTGACGACGGAAACGCCAGCCCAAGGGTCCAATCGAGAGCGACACGAGTTTTACTGCGTAGCGCCGGGAAGCCGCCCCAAATAGTAGGTCCGCCAAATCAGCCAAGCGGCAAAGCCGGTGACCATCGCTCCTCCGGGAAGCTCGACGACGGCCTCGCGGTCGCCGAGCGAGGCCATCTGCCCAAGCTCCTGATAGGAGAAATTGGCGGTCGATCGCCCCTGCATCCGCGCTACGATATTGCGAGCCAGAACGGGCCTTCGCGCATCGCGATTTGCGCGAGCGGCGCGTAGGTGCCGCCTTTGGGCCTTGGGACGGCGGCGCAATCGCCCAGCGCCCAAACGTGCGGCGTCCCGGCCACGACGAAATCCGGTCCGGTCTCGATCGCACCGTGCTTGTTCGTCTTCAAACCGAGGATTTCGGCGAGCGGCGACGGCTTTTCGCCGGCCGCCCAGATGACCGTGCCGCTCGCGATATGCTCGCCGCTTTTCAGCTCGACGCCGCGACCGTCGATCGCACTTACCTCTTCGTTCAGGCGCAGCTCGGCGCCGCGTTTGCTTAAGCGCCGCTGCCGCGTACTTTCCAAATTTGTCGGGCAAGTGTCCGAGCAGACGCGCGCCGGACTCCAACACGACCAGCTCGACCTTTGCGCGATCGATGCTCGGGTAGTACTGCAAAATCGAGTGTAAGAATGCAAGCAGTTCGCCCGCGAGTTCGACCCCGGTAAAGTTCCCTCCGACCACGACAAATCGCAGGAGACGATCCCGCGCGGCAAGTCGCTCGTCGTGGCCGCGGCCTCCAGCGCGCCGACGACCCGGCTGCGCACGATCTGCGCGTCCGCGATCGTCTTCAGCGGCACCGCAAACTTCTCGACGCCGGGTACGCCCATGGTCGAGTCGGTCGCACCAACTGCGAGCACCAGCTCGTCGTATTCGACGAGCTTCGAATCGTGCGTCAACGGATGGCGCACGGTGACGGTGCGACGCGCCAGATCGACCCCGATCGCTTCTCCCAACTCGAAGCGCACCGATGCCGTCGGCACGTCGATGGCGCGCGGACTCGCGCAGCGGCTGCATGATGTCGTCGCGCGTCGATGGACCCGGCGGCGACCTCAGGAAGCATCGGCGTAAAGAGCATGAAGTTTTGCCGGCTCACCAGCGTGACGTCAACGGCGCCCTTGCCAATGCGTTCAAGTTCACGGGCCGTCGCAACGCCCGCAAACCCGCCGCCGAGAATGACGACTCGCTTCCGGGCCATTAGCGGCGCCTTCCGAACAGTAGCGCGACCAGCGCTGCGGCGCCGGCGAGAGCCGCCAACGCGAGGGTGCCGTGCACTGCGGCGCGCGCGGATTCCGCGCGGATCTGCGGCATAAAGCGAAGCTCGGGCAGACGGATCGTTGAGCTCCTTGTCCACGGTCGTCGAGCGCCATCTTCAACACCTGCGCGGGATGCATGCGCTTGCCGGCCCGTCGTCTGCGAAATCTGCTCGCGGCAACTGAATCCATCGGCCACGATGATCGTGCGTGGATCGGCGGCGCGCACTTTCGGCAGCAGCGCCCGTTCGCCGATCGTCATCGACACGTCGTAATGCTCGGCATCGAATCCGAACGGCCCCGCCATCCCGCAGCAGCCCGTGTCGGGCATTTCGTAGTCGAGTTCGAGCGCGTCGAACAGTTTGCTCTCGCCGGACGCGTCGAGGATCGATTTATGATGGCAATGTTCTTGCACTAGCGCTTTGCGATGTAAGCGCGGCGGCGCGTACTCGGGCGCTTTCTTCGCGAGAAATTCGGTCAACAGAATAGGTCTGCTCTTTGAGCCGCTTCGCATCTTCGTCCGGCCCCAGCAGATTGGTCATTTCGTCGCGAAAGACCGAGACGCAACTGGGCTCGAGTCCGACCACGCAGATTCCGTCGCGAATCTGCGGCCGAAGAGATTCCAAGATCTCTTGCAGCATGGTTTTGGCAAGATCGAGCATGCCGTAGTCGTATAGCGGTCGCCCGCAGCACAATTGCGCGGCCGGCACGATTACCTGGAAGCCGGCGTCTTCCAGAACCTCCACCGCGGCCTGGGCCGTCGTCGTGTGAAAGTGATTGTTCCAGGTGTCGGGCCATAAAATCACCTGCGTGCTTGCCGACGTTGACGAAGCGGACGCTGCGCGAACCACGCGCGGAACGTCTGCGGCGCAAAGAGCGGAATCGAGCGCTCGGGCGCCATCGATACCAGCATCTTTGCGATATCGCGTAGTCCCGGGGTTTGCGTCAAGGCATTCACTACGCGAGGCGCAAGCGACGCGAGCCTCGCCCACCAATACATCAGGCCGAACGCGTATGCGGCGATCGGACGGCGTTTGTGTTCGTAGTAGTGCGAAAGAAACTCCGCCTTGTACGTCGCCATGTCGACGTTGACCGGGCATTCGCCCTTGCAGCCTTTGCACGATAGGCACAGGTCGAGCGCATCTTTCACGCCTTCATCTTGCCAGCCACGATCGATCGGATTGCCTTCGAGCATCTCGAAGAGCAAGCGCGCGCGCCCGCGCGTCGAGTAGGCTTCCTCTTTGGTGGCCATGTAGCTCGGGCACATCGTTCCGGCGTCGTGCTTGCGGCACTTTCCGGTTCCGACGCATCGGTTTGCGGCAAACGCGAAGCTGCCGTGATCGTCTTCAAACTTGAAATGGGTTTTGGGTTCCCATGGCTCGATACTCGGTTCCCCAGCGCAAGTTTTGATCGAGCTTGTACGGATGCACGACCTTGCCGGGATTCATCTTGTGCTGCGGGTCCCAGATCGACTTGAACTCCCAGAATGCTTGCACCAGCTCGTCGCCATACATGATCGGCAACAACTCTCCACGAGCTTGACCGTCTCCGTGCTCACCGGAGAGCGAGCCGCCGTGCTCGACGCAGATGTGCGCCATCTTCGTGACGAACTCGCGGTATTTCGCGATCCCGGCTGCCGTGAAAAGATCGAAATTGATGCTCACGTGAACGCAGGCTTGCCCGAAGTGTCCGTAGATCGAACCTTTGTAGCCGTACTCGTCGAGCATCGCCTGAAACTTGCGAATATAGTCGCCGAGACGCTTGGGATCGACGGCGGAGTCTTCCCAACCCGGATAGTAATCGGCTTGGTTCGGAATCTTCGAGGTCGCGCCCAACGCGTTATCGCGAAACCGCCAAAACCGCTCCTGCTGTTCGTGATCGTCGAAGAAGTTCACCGAAGGCGGATCGGGTTGGCGTTTTGAACGCTTCGATCAGCCCGCGCGCACGATCGGCCGCCTCCTCCTTCGTGTCGCCGCCGAACTCGCAGATGAGCCAGCCCTCGCCCGGCGGAAACATCGCGCGGCCGCTTTCCGATTCGCCTTTGAGCTCTCATGTAACGGAACATCGAGGCCGCCATGCCTTCGAGCGCGATCGGTCCATGCACGTCGCAGAACGGCACGTGATCGGCCGCCGTGGCCAGATCGGGAAAGCCGAGGATCACGATAGCGCGGTGCGGCGGACTGTGGACCAATCGAACGGTCGCCTCGACGACCGTGACGCACGTGCTCTCGGTGCCGACCAACGCGCGGGCGACGTTGAAGCCGTTCTCGGGCAGTAACTCGTTGAGCGGAAAGCCCGAGACGCGCCGCGGAATGTCTGGGAACCTCTCGCGAATCTTGTCGGCGTATTTATCCCGCAGATCCTTGAAGTTGCGCGTAAATCTCGCCCTTGCGGCCGCCGGCCGCGATGATGTGCTCGAGTTCTTCGTCCGACGTCCGGCCGACGCGCATGCGCAGGCCGTCGTAGGTGACGATATCGAGCTCCTCGACGTTCTCTTCGGTCTTTCCAGCCATCTGCGCGTGCATGCCGCACGAATTGTTGCCGATCATGCCGCCGAACGTATTGCGGTTGTGGGTTGCCGGATCGGGCCCGAAGGTGAGATGCCGTTCCTCGGCCTTGTTGCGCAGATCGTCGTTCACGCAGCCGGGTTGCACGCGCGCGGTCTTCGCTTCCCAATCGATCTCGACGATTCGGTTCATGTATTTGCTGAAGTCCATGACGACCGCCGCGTTGCAGCTTTCGCCCGCCAGGCTCGTGCCGCCGCCGCGCGAAAACACCGGCGCTCCGAATTTGCGGCACGCCGCGAGCGCGCGCTCGACGTCCTCGGCGTCTTTGGGAACAACGAGCCCGATCGGGACCTGCCGGTAGTTCGACGCATCGGTTGCGTACATCGCGCGCGTGCTGGTATCGAACCGAACTTCGCCCCGCACGCTACCGCGTAGCTCGGCTTCCAAGCCCGGCCGCGTCGACGTCGGCGTGGTTGACCGAGCCCGGCCGCTCGGTACGGTGGGGATGGGCGCCGTTGCGACCGGCGCTGCGTCGCCTCAACGGCTTCGAGAATGCGAATCATGACGGTCTTCCTTAGAGAGCGTAGCGCTCGGCATCCGCGGCGGCGCAGCTCCAGGCCGATGCCGGGCCGATCCGGATCGGGGGAAAGTTCGACCGTTGACCGGCTCGACGGCGCCGTCGAAAAGCATCCGCTCGATCCGATAGTGGTCGAAAAAATACTCGATATGGCGCAGTTGCTTGCAAGCCAGCGCGGCATGCAGATGCAGATGCGGCGCGCAATGGGTCGAGAGCGGGGTCATCGTGCTTTGGCAAGCCCGTCGACTGCGAGCAAGCCCGAGAATCCGCCGCAACGCGTTGCATCGGCCTGCAGCACGTCCAACATCTGCGCGTCGATCATACGCGCGAACTCGTAGAGCCCGTAGCCATACTCGCCGTCGGAGATCTCCATTCCGGGCGGCGAGTGCTCGCGCACGTGACGCGTTCCGGCATAGTCTTCGCGAAAGACCGGCTCCTCGAACCACGTCACGCGTTGCTCGGCAAGATAGTGTGCCTGACGCGATCGCCTGCTGCAACGCCATATGCGCCGTTGGCATCGACAAAAAGCTCGGCGTCGTCGCCGATGGCGCGGCGAGCCGCGGCGGCCACGCGCTCGATATCTGCTTTCGGATCGCGGCCGATCTTCATCTTCACGCGCGGAATCCCGGCTGCACACCAACCGGCAAGTTGCTCGCAAAGTTGCGTCCTGCGAATACGCAGTAAATCCGCCGCTCCCATAGACCGGCACGCTCTCGCGGACCGCCCCCAAGCAGCGCGTAGGTCGGGACTCCAAGGATCTTGCCTTTGAGATCCCACAGCGCAACGTCGACCGCGGAGATCGCCATGGAGGTAATGCCGTCGCGCCCGAGATTGCGCGTAACTTTCCGTACATGTCGTTCCAACGCGCGCCAATCTGCATCGCGTCTTTGCCCACGACGTTTCACGCAGCAGCGTCTCGATGAGCTTCGCGGTGGCGACGTCGGCGTAGGTGAAGCCGATGCCGGTCTGGCCGCCGGCTTGAACCTCGACGTAGACCAAGCGTGGTCGCGTCCCATTCCAGCGTGCCGTCGGACTCCGGCGTCTCCGTTGGAATTTTGTATGCCTGCACCTCGAGCGCATCGATCCGGGCATTGCGCCGCAGCGATTCCGCCGTCAGGCCACGTTTACTTGCTCCGCGCGGTGCGGAAGGATGCCGGCGAGAACGCTCTTTGATCGATGCCTTGATCACGCCGCCTTCGTCGGGATCGCCCTTTGCGCATCGCCGAAAAGAGATTGTGCGCTTGTTCGAGGCTGATGTGCGGCGGCAGCTGCGCGATATTCGGATCGACGACTGCGTCGAAGACGACCGGACGGTCCGACGAAAGCGCGCGATCCCACGCGGGTCCGATATCTTCGGTGTGCTCGACGCGGATGCCGCGCAGGCCGAGCGAGTCCCCATACTGCGCGTAGTTGAACTTCGGCAGGTCTTGCGACGCTTCGTATTTCGGATTGCCGGACTCGATGCGCATCTCCCAGGTCACTTGGTTGAGATCCGAATTGTTGAGCACGAGGATGATCAACCGCGGATCGGACCATGTTTTCCAATATTTTTTAACGGTCAGCAGCTCCGCGCTGCCGTTCATTTGCATCGCGCCGTCGCCGGCGCACGCGATGACGACTCGGTCGGGATAAGCGAACTTCGCGGCAATGGCATACGGAACCGCCGAGCCCATCGTCGCCAGGCTTCCTGAAAGCGAGGATTTCATGCCGCGCCGCATCTGAATGTTACGCGCAAACCAATTCGTCGGCGTGCCCGCGTCACCGGTAAGGATCGCGTTCTCGGGAAGCCGCTTGTTCAGTTCCCAAAAGACGAGTTGCGGGTTGATCAAATCGCCCTTGACGTGGCAGCGCGCATCTTCCTCGGCGCGCCAGCTCGTCTGACCCTTCTCGATTTTCTCGCGCCAAGCGTTGTCGGCTTTCGGCTTGAGCAGCGGTAAGAGCGCTGCAAGCGTCTCGCGGCTGTCGCCGATCAAATTGACTTCCGTGGGGAACCGTAAGCCGACATTGCGAGGATCGATGTCGATCTGGACGCCGCGAGCACGGCCCGGCTTTGGCAAGAACTCTGAATACGGATAGCACGTCCCAATCATCAACAGCGTGTCGCATTCGTTCATCATGTCGTAGCTCGGGCGCGTTCCGAGTAAACCCAGGGTACCGGTCACGTACGGGAGATCGTCCGGAACGACGTATTTGCCGAGCAGCGCTTTTGCGATGCCGGCCCCCAAACGATCGGCCACGGCGAGGACCTCGTCGGTCGCATTGGCGGCCCCTTGGCCAACCATCATCGCGACGCGCATGCCGGCATTGAGAATATCTGCCGCTCGCTGCAAATCTCGCTGCGTTGGGACGACGAGCGGCGCGCAGTATCCAACGCTACTGCTCATCATGTTGTGCGCGTGCAGCGGCTCGGGAACCGCCGCCATTTCCTGCACGTCCTTCGGCACGATCACGCACGTAACCGCGCGCATACCTTTGGCTGTGCGCACGGCGCGATCGACGACGTGGCGCATCGCCGCCGGGTTCGAAACCGTGTAGACGTATTCCGTGACGTCTTGCAGCAGAACTTGCAAATCGACTTCTTGCTGGTACGACCCGCCCAACGCCGATGTCGCAGCCTGCCCGACGATAGCGACCACGGGAACGTGATCCATCTTCGCGTCGTAGAGGCCGTTGAGTAAATGAATCGCTCCCGGACCGGAAGTTGCCAAGCAGATGCCGGCTTCGCCCGTAAACTTCGCGTGCGCGCACGCCATAAACGCCGCCATCTCTTCGTGGCGAACCTGGATGAATTTGAGCTTGTCGCCGATCCGATCGAAGGCGCCCATGATTCCGTTGATTCCATCGCCCGGATAACCGTAAATGCGGTAGAAGCCCCAATCGACCAGCCGTTCGAGGAGAAAATCGCTTGTATTCATAGTGGCCTAAACGTCTTACCCGTGCAGGGAGCGCGCAAACAAAATGACCTGCGTCAAAGTCGTTCGCACCAGGCGCCCTCTTGACGAATAAACGTTTTAACTGAAACGGGCCGCGATAATCGCGATGTCGTCTTGGGGTTTTCTTCCGCAAAACTCAAATGCGGCGTGAAGCAAGTCATCCGCATGCACTTGGGCAGCTCGCCCGCGATTCGCCTCGATTCTCGCCATGATGTCTTCTCGCGGAATAAAATCGCCGTCCGGCGATCGCGCCTCCGTGAGCCCATCCGTACCCAGGATAAGCGTTGCGGTACCGGGCTGCAGATAGACCGATCGCTGGTGAAAGATCTTTTGAGATTCCTCAAAGACGCCGATGATCGGAGCCGTTGGTTCCAGCGTTATCGGGGGCTTATCGCTACTCATGAAAATGGCCGGATCGTGCCCGGCGGATGCGTACGTCATGATTTTTCGCTCGGGATCGATGACTCCCAAGAAGACGCTCACGAACGAATCGCGATCCGCACTATCGAATGCCGCGGTCTCGAGATAGAGCACGTTGAGGCAGCGCAGCGCCTGCGAGGGCGTTAGCCCTGACGAGACGTATGCGCGAAGGCCATATTTCACAAGCGCTGCCTGGGCCGCTGCTTTCATCCCCTTGCCGGATATGTCGGCGATTGAAATTGCCGCGGAGCCGTTGTTGAACTGATAGACGTCGATGAGATCGCCGCCGACCCGTGCCTTGTCATCGGCCAGCACGTAGGCCGTGCCTATATCGATGCCCGGAATGGCCAAAAAGTGTTGTTCGAAGAGGTGCTCTACGAGAATCCGGGCGGCCGAGTCCGAGGTCAATTCGAGTGAATTAACCTCTCCGGCTATGCTCGAATGCCGCCGATCAGCAAGGCGGCGGTCTGCGCCCGAAGCTCTACTTTCCATTCCTGCGCCTATCGTCGCACGCGACCCTCGGCTTTTCTATAGTGAAATGCGGGGATCAACCGGGACAGCGCCTCCCTGCTGCGATATCCTGCATTCCACGATATCGCGCTTGGCCCGGAAGCTCTACGATTTCAAAGGTATGGACGACACCAAGAAACCGACCCTCTCGAGATTTGACTGGCGAGTCGGCGCGGCGCTGATCGCGCTTCACGTGGGGGCGCTGCTAGCGCTGCTTCCGATGTTCTTCGCACCGTCGGCGGTGATCGTCATGTTCGTCCTGATCTATGCGACGAGCGGCCTCGGCGTCTCGCTCGGGTTTCATCGGCTCCTGACCCATCGCAGTTTGCGCCTCGCGAAGCCCCTCGAATACGCCGTCGCTTTGCTCGGCACGCTGGCGTTGCAGGGCGGACCAATAAGTTGGGTCGGCACGCATCGAGTTCATCATGCGCACTCCGACCACGAAGGCGATCCGCATAACGCGAACCTCGGCTTCTTCTGGTCCCATTTTGAATGGCTGCTGTATTCCAAAGCGCATTCTCGCGAGCACGGCGACGAATATCGCCGATCGGTCACCGACTTAAGGGCAGATCCCTACTACGTTTTCCTCGAAAAAAACCAGTTGCAGTTGCAGGCAGTTCTGGCGGTACTTCTGTTCGCGCTCGGAGGATGGTCGTGGATCATCTGGGGCATCTTCCTGCGATCCGTCGTCGTCTACCAGATTACGTGGTTGGTCAATAGTGCGAGTCATACGACCGGCTATCGCACCTATCGAACCACCGATCGCTCGACCAACTGCTGGTGGCTTGCCATCGTAGGATGGGGTGAGGGATGGCACAACAACCATCACGCCTTCCCGTTCTCCGCGCGCCACGGGCTGCAATGGTACGAATTCGACCTCACCTGGATAACGATCAGACTTCTAGCGTTCGCGCGCCTCGCCAAGGATATCAAGTTGCCCACACCGGAGATGCGCCGCCGGCTCCGATTGACCGCGCCGTCTTAAAGAACGCGCGCAGAAAGATTCCCATGTCTTCGACTATAGTCTATCTTCCTATCGCCGTGCTTCTCTTTGCATTGCTCGCGTCCAGCGTCAAAATTCTCCGCGAGTACGAGCGCGCCGTCGTGTTCCGTCTGGGCCGTTTCGACGGCGTGCGGGGTCCGGGCCTCATTCTCATCGTGCCGTTCGTGCAGCAGGTCGTACGAGTAGATCTGCGCACGGTCGTCATGGAGGTGCCAAGCCAGGACGTGATCTCTCGCGACAACGTCTCCCTGAAGGTCGACGCCATTCTGTACTTCCGGGTGGTGGACGCAGAGAAAGCGATCATTCAGGTCGAGAACTTCTTTGGCGCAACCAATATGCTCGCGCAAACGACGCTGCGCTCCGTACTCGGAGAACATGAGCTCGATGAAATGCTGGCCAAGCGCGACGAGCTCAACGCCGACGTGCAGAGCACGCTAGACGTACAAACGGAATCCTGGGGCATCAAAGTCATCAGCGTCGAGATTCGTGAAGTCACGCTCACCGAGAATATGATCCGCTCGATCGCGAAGCAAGCCGAGGCCGAACGTGACCGGCGCGCAAAAATCATTCACGCCGATGCTGAGTTTCAGGCCGCGCAGACCCTCCTTAACGCCGCGAAGATTCTTTCAGAAGATCCGGCCGCTATGCAGCTGCGCTACTTGCAAACCCTCACCGAGGTTGGCGGCGAAAGCAATTCGACGATCATCTTCCCGATGCCGATCGATCTGATCAAGCCTTTTTACGACATCATGGAAAGCCACGCGACGAGCGATGGAGCGGTCAAGCCGAATGGGGCGCAAGTATCTCTAAAATAAAGCTCTGGCATGGGATTGTCGCGGTCGTCGCGCTACTGGTGATCGTCGGCTTATTGCTGTTGGTCGTGAGTCCCCACGTGGCGAAAATTGCTCGTTGAACGCGCCGAAGCGAGGCGAAGGCCGCGCGGCACCAATAGCGGCTGCCTTTAGCAACCCTGCAACTCCCGCGCCGGCGGCGGAAGGACATCACCGGGCCCTCTCGTCTACCGATATCTAATGAAGCGCCCTCTGGGCGCGGGAGGGCAAAAAATGCCGCTTTGGCTGATTCCGGTACCGTACTTTCTGTTCGGCATCATTGCCGGCGTGTTGTTTCCCCGGATCGAGCAGGCGTACTTCCCCTACTTCGGCCACGTGGTGTCCATTGGATCGGCGCAAGCCTATCTCTCGGCCGTCGCCTCCGGGATGATCACGCTGACCTCTATCGTGTTTTCGGTCATGTTCGTGATGATGCAATTAATGTTCACGGCGTACTCAAAACGCCTCGTGATGATTTTCGCCGCACATCCAATCGGGTTGCACGTGCTGGGTGTGTTCAGCGCAACGTTTCTATGCGCCCTTGGGGTGCTTCAATTCGTCGATCGAGATCACGGCGGCAATGTTCCGTGGCTGTCGATGGAAGTTGCAACCGCGCTCCTCGTCTTGAGCATGATTATGCTGGCGTTGCTCATTCAGCGCGTCGGAGTGCTACGAATCACGTACGTTCTGCAGTTCATCGGCAACAAGGGTCGTGCCGTCATCGTGCAGACCCTGCCTCGCCTGGAGGGTCATAACGCCGCCGGACTCGTGGCGCTGCGGCAAAAATCCGATGCACTCAGGGCGCAGAAACCAACGCAAACCCTTACCTACGACGGCATCCCGCTAGCGATCGCAAACTTCCGCGTCGATGCGCTCGTGCGCCTCGGCCAACAAGCGGGCGGCACGATTGTGATGCGCTGCGCGGTAGGCGACACCGTCGCGCAGGGAACGCGGCTGCTCGAGGTTTACGGTGCTACCACGCAGATACCGGAACGGCTGCTCGCAAACGGCATCGTCTTATCCCCGGAGCGAACCTTTGAACAAGATCCCAAGTACCCGCTTCGGCTCCTGGTTGACACGGCCATCATGGCCCTTTCACCGGCTGTGAACGATCCGACCACCGCCGTTCAAGCGATCGACCAGATCGAAGACTTGCTGAATCGGCTCGGGCGCCGGGCGTTGGACGCCGGCTTCATCACGGACGCACAGGGCGAATTGCGACTCGTTTTTCCCATGCCGACGTGGGACGAGTATCTCGCTCTCGCATTCGACGAGATCCGCCTCTACGGCGCCGATACGATCCAGGTGTTCCGGCGCTTGCGGGCCGCACTAGCCGACCTCGCCGGCTCGCTCACCGAGCCCAGCCGAATCGAAACGGTGCGAAAATACGCCGATCATTTGAGCGCGATGGTCGCGCGATCAAATTTAGACTCAGTGGACCGCGCATTCGCGATGGAGGCCGATCCCCAAGGCCTTGGGCACACCCGGCCGCAGAGCGTCTAAACTTCGTTCACGCCATAGATGAGCGCTGTCTTGGTTGAGCCGGCGAAGAGGTGATCGGCCAGCGGCTTCTGCAGCGCCTTGAAAAACTCGTCCGCCACTTTGTGCGCCTTCTTCTGCTTGCTGCCGTCGCCTTGCATGTGGTACGACCATCCGAATTCAGCGACGAGGACGTCGAACTTGTCGGTGGCAGGTCGCGTCCAGAGCGCAAGGTCAGCGTGCGCCGAGGTGTTCTTCCCAAAGTTGTAAATGCCCAGACGCGCCCCTATTTCAAGCACGCGCGCGTTGTTCACCGCCGACACCGTCTTCGTTGTGTCGAGATTGAGGGTCTTCAGACCCGGAAAGATCTCAACGATCTCCGAGAGCGGGTGCTCGAATTTGGCCACTGGGTAGTAGCCGATCAAGTTGTTGGAAAAAATGCTCTTGATCGTCCCTAGCGTGTCGCCGCGGATAATCTCTTCTTTGAACTTCTTCTTTATCGTGATTTCCTTCATCGTGGAATTGATGTTGAAGTCCGCGGCTTCGTCAAATTCAGGCGAGCGCCGCTTGAAGGTCACTTCATATGTCTCATCCGGGAACCCGCTCGACGCATCACGCCGCAACCGTAAGATGACGCGGTTTTCGCGGAAGACGCATTCCGGCGTATCAAAAAACTGCACCTGACGCATCTCCGAATCGACGCGATCGAACGGCTCGTAGACGACGCCGGCGTCCTTGGAAAGCTTCGTCAGCTTATCGTTAAACTGGAGAACCGCCTGTTTGGTCAGAAACAGCTCCGGTTTGAGCAACAATTTAAATTCGCGAGCGGTAATTGCGGTAGCCATGGAAGCTCCTCTATCGCAGAGCGATAACGCCGACGACTGCGCCGCCGAGAATCAGCAGCGCCGGATTGATTTTCGTTTTCAGCGTCGAGGCAAAAATTGCGAGCATGATCAGCACGTGTGATCCAGTTCGTGAACGACGCCTTTGCCGAACGAAATCGTACCGGCGACGGCTAGACCAATCGCCACCGGCGCGAGCCCTTTTTGAATCGACGCTCTCCACGGCCAATGCTCGAGCTTCGTCCAAAGGCGTCCGACGCCGAACGTCAGGAAGCCGGTGGGAACGAAGAACGCAAGTGCGGCGACAGCGCGCCGGGGATTCCACTGACCTGCTCGCCGACGGCTGCGACCATCATCATGTTCGGCCCGGGCGCCATTTGACCGACGCGAATAGATGTGGATGAGCTGCTCGGGCGTCAGCCAGTGATGCACGTCTGACGGTCGAGCGATTTGCAGTCTCCGGATATGCAGCCATACCGCCGCCGATCGTCAGCAGCGAGAGGTAGCTGAAGACCTTGCGCTAGCGCAGGGAGCTGATCCACTCTTGCAACTCCTCTTTCTTATTCTCGACGGGTCGGTCCTTGTGCGGACGGTTGGCGAAAATCGCCAGCGCTCCGACGCCGAGCAGCACTTCCGGTACTGAAAACTTAAAATGGTTGATCCCCAAGACCGCCAGCAAGAATGAAAAACGCATCGTAGAATCCCTTGACCGTTTTCTTCCCGATCTGATACCACGTCGCCGCGATCAGACCCACGGCGGCGGCAGCGACGCCCTTGAGCGCCGCGGTTACGATCGGCCGATCGTGGCCCTGACTGTACAGCATTCCCGCGATGGTCATAAAGATGAAGCCGGGCAGACACATGCCGATCATCGCAGCGATGCTGCCGACGGTTCCGCGAACGCGATCGCCCGCGAGGATCGACATGTTGGTCGCGTTGAGGCCGGGTAGCGTGTTGCTGATCGACATCAGTTCGAGAAAGGCGACGTCGTCCAGCCACTTCTTCTTCGTCACGAGCGCGTTGCGCAAATACGCGACGACGCCGCCGCCAAAGCTGGTAGCGCCGATGATCAGGAACGTAACGAAGATATCCGCCGGCGATACCTTTTTGCTTGGCGCTGCCGGTGTCGTCACGACTTCGGACTTGCAAAGACGGAGGGCGCCACCGGCGCATTCGGAACGTAGTTCGCGAACGTAATCGTCCCGTCGACGCTATAGCCGGGGAAACGCGCGGCGATGTCGGCTTTGGTGGGCAGGTTGAACGCGCCGAAGTCACCGTAGGCTTGCACGAATTTCAAGGAGCCTCCATTGGTATAGGACCAGAGCGCCTGATCGATCAGGGCGCTTTGATCGTTGACGTGAACGGTCAGGCTCTTGACCCGGCTACCCGCCTTCTTGGGGACGAGCGAGTAAGTCGATTCCGAGCCGTCATCGGCAAGTGGCGTAAGCGTGTACTGCGTCATTGCGTCGTCGTAGGACGGCGTTGAGGTAACGAGATCTTTGAACTTGCTCAGCGATCCCGAGACATTTTGGAATTCGATCTTGCGCTTCGGCTTGAGATAGTACACCACGCCGTCAAAGCTCTTGTGAACCGGGATCACCACATGCAGCGTCGCGTCGAGCTTTGCCGACGCGGTATATGATTTCAGGGTCGGATTCGGGTCCGTGGCGCGGCGAAGCAAATCGAGTGACGCCGTTTGGGCACTCGATGCCTCGCCTCGAGCGAAGAGGACGCCAATGACAAGCAGAGCGACGGCAAATGGCGCACGCACCTACTACGCATAGCTCAATCGGCACGCGGGCGCTCGGGCCTGTCCAGGACTGCGAGGCGCAAGCCGGAAAATGTTTTGCCCGATGGATGACGATGTTGCGGCGTTCCTTGCGATCAATCAGGAGTGCGAGGACCAACTTTGGCCCGCGACCGAGTCCGAGTTGCGAGCGATGATAGGCAACGCCTATCGCGCAATGCTCACGCCGGACCGGCTTGCAATGTTGATCTCGTTCGACGAACGCTCAGCGTATGACAGCCCGAACTTTCGCTGGTTCGCGGAACGCTATCCGCGTTTCGTCTACGTCGATCGCGTGGCGGTTACGGAGTCTGCACGAGGGCGCGGTCTTGCTCGGCGTCTGTATGAGGATCTCATTGCCGCCGCGCGCGCCGACGGACACCAGGTTATCTGCGCGGAGGTCTACTTCGAGCCGCCTAATCCGCAGTCCGATGCGTTCCACGAAGCCATGGGGTTCGTTGAGGTCGGACGCGCTCGGGTTGCCGATCGCGGCGGCAAGACCGTCCGCTATCTCGTGCGAGAGCTGTAACTTAATCGAGGCGCAACGTGCGCGTCCAAAAGATCGTCAGCATTTCGGCCATTTTCTCGACGCTGGGTTTGTTGGGCGCGAGAACCCATTCGGCGAGAATCGCGACGGCGGCGCTCCCGAGGCCGATGGAGATGAGACGGCTGTCGAGATCGTGCAGAACGCCGGTCGGCTCGAGGAAATCGGTGGCGCGGGTCAGTTGCCGAATCGAGCGTTCGCGCAAATCTCGACGGTGCTGCTCGAGCGAAGGGCTAACGCCTAGACTTTCCAGCGCGTAGATGCGCGCTCGGCGCGGATCTTCCGTAAAGTACGAATAGTACGCGCGATTCGACGCGAGCATGCGTTCGTAAACCGGCTTGTCGGTCGAACGCAACTTCTCACGCACGATATCGTGCGCGTGTTCTGCGATGTCGTCCAGTATTGCGCGCAACAACGCTTCGCGCGAAGGAAACTCTTCATAGAAGTGGCGCGCCGTCACGCCCGACGCCATGCAAATTGCCGGGATGGTCGTCTTTAAGAAGCCGATCGTTCCGAACAATTCCAACCCGGCGGCAAGCAAACGCGAACGACGCTCGGCGCGGCGTTGCGCATCCGAGAGGCCGCCGTAACGGCGGCTCGGCTTTTCTACGAGTGCTTGGTCTACCACGTCCGCCATATGGTCCTCTAGCGCAGGTTGGAAACATTCATTCGACAAAACGGCTTGTCACATCCCCCGCCTAGGAACCGCGCCGAATATGAATTTGACCTTCAGCCCGGAGGAGCGGGCGTTTCGCGCTGAGGTGCGTGAGTTTATCACGACCCAGTTGCCCGATGACATCCGGCACAAGATGCAAGCCGGCGAACACCTCGACAAAGACGATTACTACCGCTGGCAGCGCCTGCTGTTCGAACGAGGTTGGATCGCTCCGAACTGGCCCGCGAAATATGGCGGCACCGGTTGGGATCCGATCCGCCGCCACATCTTTTCCGAGGAGTTATCGTACGGCTGGGCGCCGCGTTTGCTGCCGTTCGGCTTGAGTATGGTCGCGCCGGTGATCATCCAGTTCGGCAACGACGAACAGCGCGCGCGCTTTCTTCCACGCATTCTTTCGGGCGAGGACTTTTGGTGCCAGGGGTACTCGGAACCCGGATCGGGCTCCGACCTCGCCTCGCTTTCAACCAAAGCCGAGCGCAAAGGCGACCTCTACGTAATCAACGGAACCAAAACGTGGATCACCGCCGCGCAGTGGGCCGATTGGATCTTCGTCCTTGCGCGCACGTCGCCGCTTGAGAAAAAGCGCCAAGAAGGCATCTCGTTCATCTTGGTCGACATGCGCTCGCCCGGTGTAAGCGTGCGTCCCATCACCACGATCGACGGCGGTCAAGAGATCAACGAAGTGCACCTTGAAAACGTCGAAGTGCCGGTCACAAACCGTGTCGGCGAAGAAGGCGGAGGCTGGACCTACGCCAAGTTTTTGCTCGAACACGAGCGCACCGGAACGGCCGGCATCGCAGCCTGCCGGCAGATGCTCACGCAGCTTTCCGAGCTGCGCGATCGCGAGGGTATCGCGGATCGCCGGTTCGACGAGCGTCTCGCCGAGATCGACATCGAATTGACCGCCGTAGCCTTCACCGAAATGCGCGTGCTGGCTGCGGAGTCGGCCGGCACACGGCCAGGTCCCGAATCCTCGATCCTCAAGCTTAAAGGCACCGAGATCCAACAGGCGCTTACCGAACTCGCGCTCGACGCGGGCGGCCCATATAGCGACGTCGCGCTGGCGCGGCACTACTTTAATTTTCGTAAAGCCACGATCTATGCCGGCTCCAACGAGATCCAAAAGAACATTATCGCCAAACAGATTCTGAAAGTATAAGACGATGGATTTCACGCTAACGGCCGAGCAAGTCTTGTTGCGCGACAGCGTCGCGCGCTTTGCGATAAACGGTTCCTCGAACGGTGCGCGACGAGATCACTGGAAGCAGTTCACCGAACTGGGCTGGCTCGCGATCGGCGCACCGGAAGACGCGGGCGGTTTCGGCGGAGCGACCGAAACGCTGCTATTAATGGAACAGCTCGGCCGCGGACTCGTGGTCTCGCCGTTCGTCTCGCACGTCGTCCTCGCCGGAGCGGTGCTGCACGCCGCTAATCGCGGCGATCTCATCGAGGACGTCGTCGAAGGCCGTCGCCGCTTCGCGGTTGCGTACGAAGAACGCGGCGCGCGTTACGACCCGGCGAGGGTTGAAGTTCGCGCGGAGCGCGACGCCGGCGGCTGGAAGCTGCGCGGCACGAAGGTCCGCGTGCTCGATGCTGCAGCGGCCGACACCTACATCGTCTCGGCCGTAACAGCCGACGGAGTTGCTCTTTTCATGATTCCCGCGTCGGCGGAGAACGTCACGCGCGCGCCCTATCCCGGCGAAGACGGGCACGACGTCGCAACGCTGCAGTTCGATGGTGTCACCCTCGGCGAGGATGCAGTGATCGCGCCGCCCGGTAACGCGCTGCATGCGCTGGAAGCCGGGGTCGACGCCGCCACGGCTGCGCTCTGCGCGGAGGCGCTTGGTCTATGCGCCGTCATGCTTGAGACAACAGTCGAATACTTGAAGGTGCGCCAGCAATTCGGCGTTCCACTCAGTTCTTTCCAGGCATTGCAGCATCGCATGGCGGAGATGTACATCGAACTTGAGCTGATTCGCTCGATGGCTTACCATGCGGCGATGACGGTCGAGTCGCAACCCGACGCGGTAGCGCGCAAGCGCGCCATCTCGGCGGCAAAGGCGCAAGTCGCGAAGTCCGGCCGGTTCATCGGACAACAGGCCATTCAGCTTCACGGCGCGATCGGCATGAGCGAGGAATATAAGATCGGACACTACTTCAAGCGCATGACTTTCGTCGAACGCCTTTTTGGCGATCGTGATTATCACGTTCGGCGCTACCTCGCATGCTGATCTCGGAGCTGGCTGAGCAAGTCGTCAGCGGGCTTGCAACCGGCGCCATCATCGCTAGCATGGCGCTGGCGCTCGTGCTCATCTATCGTTCGATGAACGTCATCAATTTCGCGCAAGGTGAGATGGCGATGTTTTCGACGTTCATCGCATATACGCTGATCGGTCGCGGCGTGCCGATCTGGATCTCCTTCGCGCTCACGGTGCTCATTGCGTTCGTGGGCGGCGTGGCAATCGAACGCATCGTGATCCGCCCCATCGAGCACGCGTCGCCGCTGACGATCGTGATCGTAACGCTGGGATTATTGATCTCGATCAACGGTCTCGCGGGTTGGATTTGGGGCTACGACGTGCACGCGTTTCCGAGCCCGTTCCCGGAAACCACTTTTCGCTTAGGTGGCGTCGTGCTCTCCGCGCAGGATCTGGGCGTGATCGTTACGTGTCTCGGCATGCTCTTCGTGCTGTGGTTTTTCTTCGGCCGCACGCGCCTTGGCCTAGCGATGCGCGCCGCGGCGCTCTATCCGATGGAGAGCCGCGTGCTGGGAATCCGCGTAGGGTGGATGCTGGCGCTCGGATGGGGGCTAGCCGCGGTGGTTGGCGCCATCTCCGGCGTCATGATCGCGCCGATCGTTTTTCTCGAGCCGAACATGATGCAAGGACTGGTCGTCTACGCATTTGCGGCTGCGGTACTCGGGGGCATCGATAGTCCGGTCGGTGCCGTGGTCGGCGGACTGATCCTTGGCGTCGCGCTCAACCTTATGGGAACATACGTCTCGTTCATCGGCACGGACCTGCGATTGCCGGCGGCCTTCCTGATCATCGTGCTCGTGCTCGTCGTACGGCCTAGCGGATTTTTCGGGAAACAGAGCGTGACTCGCGTATGAACCTGCCGGCGCGTCGTCTCGTTCCCGTCATAGCGGCCGTCGCGCTGTTTGCCGCGCTGCCGTTCGTGCTTCCATCGTTCCTCACGTTTCAATTTGCGTTTGCCGGCGCGTACGCGTGCGCGATTTTGGGGTTAACGGTTTTGACCGGGACCAACGGGCAAATCTCGCTTGGGCAGGGCGCATTCATGGCCGCCGGCGGATACACGGTGGCAATCCTCGTGCATAGCGCGGGATGGCCGCCGGAATTAGCGATCCCGATAGCGGCCGCGGTCGCCTTCGTCCTGGGCGGTGTCGTCGGGTTGATTGCCTTGCGCCTCACCGGCGCGTATCTTGCGCTTGCGACCTTTGCCCTGGCCGTTTCCGTGTCGCCGTTGATCAAGCGCTTCGGCTGGATCACCGGTGGGGCGCAAGGCGTGACGTTGCCCTTCTCGCGCGACTCGAGAGTGCTCTACGCGGAGTCGTGGGGAATCGCCGCACTGCTGCTACTCATCACGTGGTTCATGCTGCGTGGGCGCATCGGGCGCTGCTTGCGAGCGCTTCGCGACAACGAGATCGCGGCGGCCTCGTTCGGAATCGATCCGGTTCCCTACAAAACGTTTGCATTTGCGCTCAGCGCAGCGTACGCCGGAATCGCGGGAGCGCTGATCGCGACCGCCACCGCGTACGTCAGCCCCGACACGTTCGGATTGCAACTCTCGCTCACGCTGATCATCGGCGTCGTGATCGGCGGTCTCGACTCACTATGGGGCGCCGCCATCGGCGGCTTGGTCGTCGAGTTCTTGCCCCTCGCCGCGCAGTCCATCAACGTCGCCGCCACATCGGTCATCTACGGTATCGCACTCATCCTCGTCATGATCCTCATGCCCGGCGGGATAGCCGGCGCACTTCGCACGCTCAGTAGGAGGTAACCATGCACTTTTCTCGTCGTTTCGGCGTGCTCGCGATCGCATTGACATTGATCGCGGGATACTTCATCGGTACACCTCGTCTCGCGCTCGGCGACGCGCCAGGTGTTACCAGCACGCAGATCCTCATTGGAGGCACGCACCCGTTTAGCGGCCCGGCTGCGGCCTACGGTACGATTTCCCAAGGCATCCAAGCATACTTCGCCTACGTCAACGATCACGGCGGCGTCTACGGCCGCAAGATCGTCTATAAAGACGTCGACGACGGCTACAACCCGGCGCAGACGGTTCAGCTCGTCAAGCAGCTCGCCGAACAAGACCAGGTTTTCGCGTTCTTCAACACGCTCGGGACGGCGCCGAATGTCGCGATCCAGCCATATCTGAATGAGCGGAAGATTCCGCAGCTCTTCATCGCGACGGGAGCGACGCAGTTTGGCCTCGAGGGAACCAAATATCCCTACACCCTGCTCTTCAATCCCGACTATCAATCGGAAGCGCAGATCTTCGGTAAGGATCTCATTGCGCACAATAAGAACGCCAAGGTAGCAATCATCTATCAAAACGACGACTTCGGCCAGGACTATGTCACCGGGTTCCAACGGGCTATCGCAGGTAAGGGACCCACCGTCGTGAAGACCGCGTCCTACGAAGTCACCGATGCCGACGTCGGCTCGCAGATGCAAGCGCTCAAAGCGAGCGGTGCCGACACGCTGTTGATCGCCGCAACGCCGAAGTTCGCAGTGCAATCGATGGTCATTAAAGCCAAGCTCGGCTGGAATCCGGTTACCTACCTGACCGATGTGTCGGCAGCCCAATTCCTCATGCAGGCTGCGACCAAGGCCGGCGGTGCCGGAGCAACCAACGGCATCATCACGGCAGAATACGTGCTCGATCCGACCAACCGGGGCATGGCCGGGGCGCCGGGTATGAAGCTGTACCGCGATATTCTAGCGAAGTACGCTCCGCACGCGGACCCCAGCAACGCCTTCGTGATCTACGGCGTGGCTGCCGCGTATACGATGGTCGACGCGCTCAAGCACGCGGGCAAAAACCCGACGCGCGAGTCGCTGATGAACGCGGCGCTGCACCTCAACGAAAAGAACCCGTTCTTCATCGACGGCGTTTCGCTGAGCACGTCCCCGAACAATCGCTTCCCGATTCGCCAAGAGCAGCTCGGAAAGTACGTAAACGGACTGTTCGTGCCTTACGGCTTCGTGATCGACGCGCGAAAATAGGTGCTCTTATCGGTTCGTAACCTGACCCTTCGGTTCGGCGGCGTTACCGCGCTTTCCGACGTCTCGTTCGACGTCGAGCGCGGTGAGGTCGCCGGACTGATCGGCCCGAACGGCGCCGGTAAAACGACCTGCTTCAACTGCATCACGCGACTCTACGATCCCGCCTCAGGCCAGATCAGCGTGAACGGCGAGGACGTGCTGCGCTTGCCGGCGCACGCGATAGCGAAAAAGAGAGTCGCGCGCACGTTTCAAAACGTGGCTCTCTTCGATCGCCTTAGCGTGCTTGACAACGTCATGATCGGGGCGACCGGTGCCGCGTCGACGGAGGCGCAGTCGCGCGAGCTCGCGCACGCGGCCCTTGCGTATATGGAGCTTGAATCAATTGCCAAGACATACGTTGCATCGCTCCCGTTTCCCACGCGTAAGGCCGTCGAACTTGCGCGCGCGATTGCCGGTAAGCCGCAATTGCTGTTGCTCGATGAGCCGGCTTCGGGCCTGCGGCATGAAGACGTCGACGGGCTCGCGCGCCGGATCGCGAAGCTCGCCGCCGATTGGGAGATGACCGTACTGATGGTCGAACACCACATGGGTCTGGTGATGCAGCTGTGCACGCACATCGTCGTGCTCGATTCGGGCCGTCTCTTGGCCGATGGAACGCCGCAGGACGTGCAGCAGAATCCGGCAGTGATCGAGGCGTATCTGGGAACGGCCGGCTGACGTGGCATTACTCGAGGCAAGCGCGCTGCACGCGCGCTATGGCGAGAATGATGTGCTGCACGGTATCGAGCTGCGTGTGGAACCTGGCGAGATCGTCGCGCTGCTTGGTGCCAACGGCGCGGGAAAGACGACGACGTTTCGCGCGCTTACCGGCGCGGTCAAAACGAAGGGTGACGTCCGTTTCGACGGTTCGGCCTTCACCGGCGCGCCGGAGGATGCGGCTCGTCTCGGTGTGGCGCACGTTCCGGAGGGACGTGGAACCCTGTCATCACTCACCGTTGCAGAGAACCTGAAGCTCGGCGCCTATACGCGTCGCCAGCGCGAGCAGGAGCGCGAGACCTACGAACGGGTGCTTGCGTACTTTCCGCGCCTGCGCGAACGTAGCGCGCAAGCCGCGGGGACGCTCTCGGGCGGAGAACAACAGATGCTTGCGATCGCGCGCGCGCTGATGATGCGGCCACGGCTGCTGTTACTCGATGAGCCTTCGCTCGGACTTGCGCCGAAGATCGTCCGCGAAATCTTCGATCTGTTAGTGCAGATCAATGCCCGCGACGGCGTCGCGATCTTGGTTGCCGAGCAAAACGCGAAGATCGTGCTTTCCTCGTCGTCGCGCGCCTACGTGCTCGAAACCGGCCGCGTTGCCGTCGAGGGCCGCAGCGCCGATCTCGTTGACGACGAGCGCATCCGGCGCTCCTATCTCGGCTATTAGAGCAAGGGCCGAAATAGCTCTTGACTATATTTATAGTACTATTATACTAGGTTCATGTTCTTCCTGGGCGCGATCCTCGTCGCGCTGGTCTCGCCGAGTCCATCGCCGACGCCGCGATTGCACACCTGGCTATACACGCGCGCCTACGATGCGCGGTACCTTCAGGCCAGCGCGTTGCCGGGCGGAAATCAGCCCAACGACACGGATGAGAACGCCATGGCGATCGTTCACGCCGGCTACGATCTCGGGGCGGGATTCCAAGCCGGAGCGACCTACGCGTATAGCGACCCCAATGCGCTCTCGGGAATCAGCGATCTCAACCAACTTCAGGAAAGCTACCTAGCCTACCGCAGCGGCACGCTCTCGGCGAAGGCCGGCAATCAATATTTCAATTCGCCCTGGGCCGACACGCACTTCAAACTGGGCCTGGCGCCGACCGCCTTTCAGGGCGTCGACGCGATTTACACGCGCAATGCGTGGACCGTAGAAGCCGCCGATATGACACGCTTTATGAGCCGTACTTCGGGAGGGTTTACCCGCACGAATTTGCTTACTCCCGTAGCGGAAGGCATCAATACCGGCGGATTTACGTATGGGCACGTTACCTACGCGCCGCCCGATGCGGGCTATTCGATCAGCGGCTACGCGTACAACGTGAACGATATGGTCGCCTTTGCGTGGCTCAGCGGATTCGCGACGCTTAGTCAGCACGGATGGCGGCCGTTTATCGGCGCGCAGGGCGGCATCGAAGGCAACGCCGGCGCGTCGTATCTGGGACTCGTCCGAAGCTCGATCGCGGGCGTCATCATTGGCGCGAATCCTACCCGCAACGTCACGATCAGCGCGGCGTTCGACGAAATCCCTTGGCGGCGCGCGTCGATCGCTTTGCCGAATGGCACATCCTGCAATTCCGCCGGCCCAGCACCGACGTACCAAATCACGAACGGCAACGCCACGTTGCCCTATTTTCTTCCGCAGGGCGTTGCGCAATGCGCGAACAACGCGAACGACACCACCACGATTTACTACGGCGGCTGGGCGAGTCCGTATAGTGACAGCTACAGCACCGACCCGATGTACACCGGTCCGCTCCTCGAGGGACCGGTCGACCGGCGCAGCCCGGGGAACTCGCAGGCGCTCATCGGCCTCTACACCTCGGCCAACGGACAGTTCACGTTTACCGAAAGCTACTACTGGTTCGATTATTCCAACCCGCTTGCGACGCAGGCCACGACCGAATGGGACAACGTCCTCGCCTACTACTTCAGCAAGATCACCACAGGCCGGTATCGCGGTTGGCTCTTCCGATATGGCTACGTCGCGCAACATAAATCCAACGTCGCGTACGCAAACGGCGCGGGCTTTCTCGGCGGCGTGCCCATCACCCGATACAGCCGCTTTCAGGTGGAGTATAGTATTTGACATGGGACGCAAGCCGAGCGCGACCCTCACCGACGCCGAGCTGCGCATCATGCGCGTGCTCTGGTCGCGAGGCGAGTCGACCAATATGGAGATCGTCAGCGCGATCGTCGAGCCGCCGCTCGCGCGCAATACGGTGATGACGACGCTTGGGGTGCTCGAGCGCAAGGGATACGTCAAGCATCGGACCGACGGACGCACCTTCATTTATAGCACCCTCGTCCCGGAAGAGCGCGCTCGCGGAACGGCGCTGGAAAGCGTGCTGCGCCGCTTCTTCGACGGTTCGGCCGAACAGCTCGTCGTCAAACTTCTCGATGCCGAATACATCTCGAGCGCCGATCGCAAGCGAATTCAAAAGCTCGTCGATGAGGCGGTCGACGAGTGAACGCCGGAGGGCTTGCGCCACTCGCGCTTGCAGTGAGCCTTGCGCTTGGCGCTGCGGGCGTCGGCTCGCTCTTTTTGCTGGTGCGCGTTCGATTCCTAAACACAAATGCAAACGCGCGCTTCGTGCTGTGGCTCGCGCTGCTCGTCGCGCTCGCGTGCGCCGTGCCCGTTTTTGTCGCGAGTGGAAGTGTATCGTTGCAACGTGCACCCTCGGTGAGCATTGAAACGACGCCATCGGTGGCCTCGTCCCCGCGCGTAAACGTTGCGGACGCGGTCGCGGTGCTGTGGTTCCTCGGGTTTACGCTTTCGCTGCTACGGGTTTGCGCAGGTGTCGCGCGCCTGCGGCACATCCGCCGCGGCGCTGCCGCCATCGAGATGCGCCCGACGTCCCGCGGACAGGTCATGGTGCTAACGTCCGAGCACTTCTCGGTTCCGCTAGCGATCGGTTACCATCGGCCCGCGATTTTGATTCCTCGCGCAATGCTCGCGCTCGAACGTACCACCGATTTCGAGAACGTCCTGCTTCACGAAATCGAGCACCTGCGCCGCTTCGACGACATGACGTCGCTCGTGCAGGCGTTATGCATGTGCGCTTTGTGGTTCAATCCTTTTGCCTACTACATCTGCGCGCGCGCGAACATCGAACGCGAGATGGCGTGCGATGAAGCCGTCGTTGCAAAGACCGGCAAGCGCGCCACGTACGCAGCGACGCTTTGGAAGATCGCGACCGATGCCCAAAACGCCGCGACGCCGGCGCTGATCTCGGCATTTACTTCGCGTTCGCACACGGCTCCGCGTTTGAAGAATCTGCTCGTCGAGCGCGGCGGGTCGAAGCCGGCGCCGCGATTGCGTTCCTTTTTCGTCGCTGCTTTTGTGGCCATGACGTTCGTCGGCACCGCCGCGCTGGCGCCCGCGATGGTAGTTGCGCCTTCACCTCTCACCGACTATACGAGCTTGCGGCTTGCTCACGGACAGACCCTCATCGTCGGCGGGCGCCGCGAAGACGGGGCGCCGTATAGCGCCATTCAAGTCTATGATCGCAGCGGCCGGCGCACCGCGCTCCTCGCGATGCCGCTCCCGCGCTGGTCGGCAACCGCGACGCTCTTGCACGACGGCGACGTCCTCATCAAGGGCGGCAAAAACGCGACCGGCGCGCTACAGTGTAAGCTCGTCTACGACCCGGCGCGGAACCGCTTCACAAAGACCTAACGCCCCGCCCTCCCCCCGGTGGGGGGTCTGCCTCGCGCGCTGACCGAAGGCCAGATTAATGGCGCAGGTCGAAGTTCGAGGGGCAGCAGCGGTGCGTATGCCCTCCGACGTGCGCGGCCTTGCCGCGTACGTGGCTTGGATCGTTCTCATCGCCGGCGCATATGTCGTTTTCGCCCGCATCGGCTTTTCGCTCGCGTTCGGCGTCAAACAAATTACCGCCGTGTGGCCGCCCACCGGCATTGCGCTCGCCGCACTCTTTCTCGGCGGCAAACGCCTGTGGCCCGGTGTGTTTCTGGGCGCGTTCATCGCGAACGTCACCAGCAGCGAGTCGGCGATCACGGCCGGAGCAATTGCCACCGGGAATACGCTTGGTCCCGTCCTGGGCGCGTATCTGCTGCGCCGTTTCAATTTCGATCGCGCGTTTGCCCGCGTACGCGACGTTGCCGTGTTCGTCGTGTTCGGCTCGATCCTCGCGATGACCGTGACGGCAACGAACGGCACGTTGCAACTCGCGCTCGCCCACATCTTTCCTTGGACGTCGTACGGATCGCAGTGGCTCCTATGGTGGGTCGGCGACGCGTCCGGTGTGCTGCTGGTAGCACCGCTTATACTCACCTGGAGCGACGTACGCCGCCACGGAATCCTCGCCGGCGAAGCGACGCCGGTCGAGCTCGCGATTGCAATACCACTCGCATTCGCGTTTGCGTTTCTCGAATTTTTCTCGCGGCTCCCGATGGCGTTTCCACTTTACCCATTCGTCGTCTGGGCGGCGCTGCGGACCGGCGCACGCATCATGTCGGCGCTGATGCTCGTCATTGCCTCGATCGCGCTCTGGGCGACGGTCCACAATTTCGGCCCGTTCACGGCGCTCTCGCTCAACGGCCGCATGATCGCCTTTGTGGTCTTCACCGCGGTCCTCGCCATTACCGGACTCGTACTGAGCGCAATAACCGCTGAGCGCCGCACTGCACTCGAGCAGATGCAGGCTGCCGAGCGCCGCTTCAAAGTCCTGGCCGAGACGCTGCCCCAGATGGTCTGGACGGCCGATCCCTCGGGAACCATCGACTGGCTCAATCAGCGCTGGCACCAGTTCACCGGTTCGGACGACCTTTCGCTTGGGGTCGCTGATTGGGGACACCTAATCGCCGCCGGAAAGCCGTTCGAACGCGAGTTACTCCTGCGCCGGGCTGACGGCGTGTCGCGATGGTTTCTCATGCGAGCCGAGCCGATGCGCGACAATCGCGGCGCAATCGTTCGGTGGTACGGAACGCACACCGACATCGACGATCAACGCCGCGCGTTCGAACGCACGGCACGCATCGCGACCACGCTGCAATCGGCGTTCCTTCCGCAGTCGCTTCCCGAGCATCCTCACATGCGCTTCGACGCGCTCTATCTCACGGCGGGCCAAGAGGTGCTCATCGGGGGTGATTGGTACGACGCGTTCGCGCTTCCCGATGGGAGCATCGTCATCTCAATCGGCGACGTCACCGGGCACGGCCTCAATGCCGCCGTCAGCGCGGGACGCATCCGACAGAGCATCGTCGCAACCGCCATCGACAAGAACGATCCCGCCGAGATTCTCACCAAAGTGAACCGTTTGCTGCAGTTGCACGATCCTACCGTTGCAACTGCGCTCGTTGCGCTCATCGATCGCGATGCGCTCACGCTGCGCTACGCAAGTGCGGGTCATCCCTCGCCGATCCTCGCCGGTCCGAATGCGCGTGCGCACCAGTTGCCCTACGGTTCGCTTCCACTCGGCGTGGCCGGCGCCACCGAATATCGCAGCCACACGGTTCCGCTGGAACCCGAGAGCGTTGTGGTCTTTTACACCGACGGCATCACCGAGTTCTCGCGCGAAATCGACGCCACCGAGCGCACGCTGCGCAGTGCAATCGACGCGCTCGTCGCCAAACCTTCGCCTCGACCGGCCGAAGCGATTCGCCGCGCCGTGCTCGGCAACGAGGCCCCCAGCGACGACGCCGTGCTAGTGGTTTTGCGCGTGGCGCCGGCTACCGATGCGGTGACCGCCGACGAGATCAACCTGCGCCAAAGCTGGAGCTTCCACTCCAGCCACGCCTACTCGGCGCACAGCGCGCGGCACGAAGTGATGCAGTTCATCGAACGCCTCGCCAAAGCCGATGCGGATCTCTTCACCGCCGAGCTTATCGTCGGCGAAATTCTTGCCAATACGGTCGAACACGCGCCGGGCCTGGTCAATATGGAGGTGGACTGGTCGGACGCCGCACCGGTCGTGACCGTGGTCGACACGGGCCCCGGTCTCGAGAAGTTCGTCGCGCTGCTTCCCGATGACGCGCTTACCGAAGATGGACGCGGCCTCTTCTTGGTCAAGACCTTAGCAAATGAAGTTCGCGTGGAATCGGATCAAGGCTACGGCACGAAGATGACGGTCGTGCTGCCGATCGCTCGCAGCTAAACGCCCCTAAACACCGAGAAATTCGAGCAGCTCGCGCTCGCGGCTGCGCACTTCCTCGCTTCCCAGCGTCTGCGTCACCCGACCATTCACGACGATATGGTGCCGATCGGCGACGCCGGCCGCGAATCGCACGTTTTGCTCGACCAGCAGCACCGAAAGCCCCGCGGCCTTCATCTCGAGAATCACTTCGCCGATACGCTCGACCAGCACCGGTGCAAGTCCCTCGGTCGGCTCGTCCAGCAGGATCGTCTGCGCTCCCGAGCGCAGCGCGCGCGCGATTGCCAGCATCTGCTGCTCGCCCCCCGAGAGCGTCGTTCCGACCGCGGAAGCACGTTCGCGCAGATTGGGAAACGTCTCGAAGATCCGCTCGGTGCTCCAGCCTCCCGGCGCGATAACCGGCGCGAAGAGCAGGTTCTCGCGCACGCTTAGCGTCGAAAAAATGCCCCGCTCTTCGGGAACGTAGGCGATGCCGCGGTGCGCGATACGATCCGACGAGAGCCCCGAGATCGTTTCACCGCTAAACTCGATGGTTCCCGATCGCGGCTCGACGATGCCCATGATCGCGCGCAGCGTCGTCGTTTTCCCGACGCCGTTTCTTCCGATCAAGGTCGCGACCTCGCCGTCGCGCACGTCGAACGACATGCCGTGGAGAATGTGCGCCTCATCGTAGTACGCCTGCACGTCGCGTAATACCAACATGGCTTTAGTGCTTGGCTCCCCCGAGATAGGCTTCGATCACGCGCTCGTCGGCACGCACTTCGTCGTAACGGCCTTCGGCGAGAACTTTGCCGCGCGCGAGGACCGTGACCCGATCGCACAGATGCTCGACGACGCGAAGATTGTGTTCCACCAGCACAACGGTCCGCGCGCGCGCGATCTCGCGGATAAGCGCGATGGTTCGCTCGACGTCCTCGGCCCCCATGCCCGCAGTCGGCTCATCCAGCAGCAACACCGATGGTTCTTGCGAAACGGCAATCGCCAGCTCGAGCGCGCGCTTTTTCCCATACGCGAGATTGGCCGCCGGCGTGTCGCACTCGTCTTCGATTCCGACGGACGCCAGCGTGCGACGCGCCGGCTCATCGAACACCGCGGCAGCGCGCGCCGTTTCGAGAAGCCTCCACGAAAGATTCGAGTGCGATTGAAGCGCGATCTTCACGTTTTCGAGCGCGGTGGAATGAGGAAAGATGCTGCTGATCTGAAAGCTTCGCACCACGCCCATGCGCGCAATCGATGCGGGATCGAGCTTGGTCGTATCCTCGTTGCCGATCGTCACGCGTCCGGATGTCGCCTGCACGAAGCCCGAAAGAACGCCGAGCAGCGTGCTCTTTCCGGCGCCGTTGGGACCAATAACGGCGTGAATCGATCCTTCACGCACACCGAAGCTGAGTCCGTCGAGCGCGCGAAACCCCGAATAGGACTTGACGATGTCATGCGCGCGAAGGCGCGGCTGCACAGACGCCTGCATTGCATCTTACCTAACCACGCCCGATTGACTTGCCGCAATACCCCCGAAATGGTGTATTCGCAAGCGGTCGCGCCCTGCCAGACTCAAGGTCGGAGGTACTCGTATTGAGGTTGGCGGGAAAAGTCGCCCTGATCACCGGTGCTGCAAGCGGTATCGGACTCGAAATCGCTCGGACGATGGCGCGTGAGGGCGCCGCCGTCGCGATTGCCGATATTTCGCTCGACGGAGCGCAGGCCGCCGTAGCGCAGATTGAGCGCGAGCACGGCCGCGCCATCGCCGTCGACATGGATGTGACCGACGAAGAGCAGGTCGCTTCGGGCGTGAACCGGACGACCGCCGCGTTCGGCGGCCTCGATATTGTGGTAAGCAACGCCGGCATCCAGCATATCGCGCCCATTCACGAACTTGCCTATGCGGATTGGCGACGAGTCGTCCGCATCCACCTCGACGCGGCGTTCCTGGTGACTCGGGCGGCCCTCCAGCATATGTACGCGCGGCACAAAGGCGGATCGATCATCTACATGGGATCGGTACATTCTAAGGAAGCGTCGCCCCTCAAAGCCCCGTATGTGGCGGCCAAGCACGGTCTGCTTGGTCTAGCTCGCACCGTCGCCAAAGAGGGCGCGCAATTCGGGGTGCGCTCGAACGTCGTCTGCCCAGGCTTCGTGCGGACCCCGTTGGTCGAGCGCCAGATTCCCGAGCAAGCGGCGGCCCTGGGCATTTCAGAGGCTGACGTCATTAAGAACGTGATGCTTAAAGAAACCGTCGACGGCGAGTTCACCACGACGGTAGACGTAGCAGAGACAACAGTATTCTTAGCAGCATTTCCCAGCAATGCGCTGACCGGACAATCGATTGTGGTCAGCCACGGTTGGAACATGGAGTAATACCTCCCTTAGGGTGTAGATAGGAAAACGCGTTTGTGGGATAATATTCCTTAACCAGAGGGGCCGGAAGCATAAGCGCTCGGCCACCTTTCGTGATGATGATGATTGATTGGAGGCACAATGAATCGCACTCAAGTTGCGATTGCTAGCCTCGTGCTAGCAGCGTTCGCAATTCTTATACCGGCGACCGCGTCGGCAGCCCAGCAACGCTGGACTCTGGATATTAGTCCGGTGTACTTCCAGGATAATACCGGCGACTCACAAGCCCCGCCGCTGGGGCCGAATTACACGCCGCTCTATTGCCCGAACGGTTCGTCGGCGTGTCCGTCGTACGGCTATCCGCAGACCACGCGAAACTTTCGGCTCGACTACGACCTGACGTACCAGCTCAATCGCCGGTGGAGCCTGAATTACTCCCACGCCAACTTCGACTTCACCCTCGGCCGTCTCTCGACGGTTCCGACGGGGCTCCCCGTGGGGTACCCGCAAAATTTCTCGGCGCTCACGGGCAGCATCAACGACATAACCGATCAAGGGACGGTATCCTACGCTGCAGGCCACGGACTTACGCTCACCGCGTTCTACGCCAGCCACCAGCGCTCGCAGATCACTGCGACGAACCTCTACGGCCCGTGCTACTTCAACTCGGTCCAATGCGTCGGCAATACGTCAAACCCGTCGAGCATTAACTCGAATTACTGGGGCGTAACTGGAACGTATTCGTTTGGACCGCACACCGCGTATGAGCCGCCGATGTTCAAGGTCGGCGCACAGATCAACTACTATCCGCGCCCGTCAGCCGGTAACTGTGGCACCGCGCTTGCGCAGGCGGCCTGCGGCAGCAACGGCATCAACGGTTATGTCGGAAGCGGCACGACCTATCCGTGGTCGTTCACCTTCTTCCCGTTCTCGAATTCGCATCTGCTGCAACCGGGCACGATCCCGTTCATCGGATACGAAGCTGCCAGCGTGTGGTTCCATGGTGAGAACACGCCGGAAACCTACAACGTCGTCGATGCGGGCATCGTACAGATTCTCCCGCACGGGCTTTCGCTGAGCTACACCTACTTCAAGCTCAACGGCCGCCAATCGAGCGACACGGTTCCCCCGCCGGATACGATCCGCTCGGCAACCAGCATCGTCAAACTGACCTACGCACTCCACTTCTAACCGAGAAGCGGATACATGAAAGAAGCCCCGATCGTTCGATCGGGGCTTCTCTTCTTTTGTTTTGTCATCCCGAGCGGAGGCACGTAGCGCCGAAGTCGAGGGACCGTCTTACGTCCTTGCCTTCGACATTCGGCCTCACTAAGCGCCTCGCGTCTCGCACAAAGCTACATTGTCAGGGTGCTCGCCGCTCGGCTAACCCGTTCAGCCGAACGTCGAAGGCAAGGACGTGCAAGGGTTTACAGAAGTCCCGCTTCCCTAGCTCGCGATATCGCTTCGACCCGATTGCGCGCATCGAGTTTTTGCATGAGATTGCGCAGATACGCTTTGACCGTATTCGGACTGAGGTGCATCGCTTGCGCAATTTCGTGATTCGTTTCACCGATCGCAACGCGCCGCAGCACGTCATATTCTCTGCGCCCAACCATGGTACGCGCTCGATTGGGAATCGAATGCCCTAGGCCGGCCGTTTCTTCACCGCGCATCGCGCCCACGATGACTGCGGCGAGATCGGTGCGCGCGGCGTCCTTGGCGACGATTCCACAGGCGCCGGCCTCGAGCGCAGCGCAGACCGCGGGATGATCCGGATACGCCGTAAAGATCACGATGCGCGCGTCGGGCACGGCGCGACGCAGCATGCCGATGAGTTCGGGTGCGAGCATATCGGGGAGTCGCAGATCGCATAAGATGACGTGCGGCGCCGCCGATTCCACCAGCTCGACCGCGGCCTTGCCGCTGGAGGCATAGCCAACGAGTTCGATCCGCCGGTTCGACGTCGCCAGCAACGCCACACCGTCGCGAACGACCGGATGATCGTCGATGACGAGAAGGCGAATCGGCGCGAGCATGGTCGAGGTATTCAATTTCGCACCCAAACGCGGAAGGTCGTGCCGCCCTCGGGATTGTCGGTGAGCAGCAAGCTGCCGCCGACGCTCGCCAGCGCATGTTCGATCGCGTCGAGTCCAAAGCCGTGGTCGCGTTCGGCGTTATGCACGAGTTCGCCGCCGGTCCCAACGCCATCGTCGGTAATTGCAAGCGTCACGCCGTTGCCTTGCGAGCCGACGGTCACGACGACATTGCCGGCTTGCGCGTGTTTTTCGATATTGAGCAGCCCCTCTTTGGCCGCGGCGATCAGCACGCGAACGGCCGAATCACCCAGACGCGGGAGCACGTCGAGCATCACCAGATTCGCTTTGATGGCCGTGCGCACTTCGAAATGATGGATTGCGGCCTGGAGCGCCGAACCGAGCGCCAGCTGGTCAGCCGGCGTGGCCAGCGCGCGCAACGAATCGCGCAGCATCGTTGCCGCCTCCTTGGCCTGGCTCTCGATCGTGCGCAGGCGCGCGCGCAGATCGCCGTCGAGAACGGTATCGTTCACGCTGCGAACACCCGCAGTAATGGCAAAGAGCATCGCGCCGACGGTATCGTGCAGGTCGAGCGCCATGCGCTGGCGCTCCTCTTGAATCGCGGCGGCAGAGCGCCGCTGCGCTTGCGCGGCGACGTTGAGCGCTTGTGCTGTGCGCTCGGCGACTGTTTCGATGAGCGTTGCCGCGCCGTCGCCGAAGGTCGTGCCGGCGCGCGACCCGCCCATGAGGACGCCTTCAACCATCCCGTCGTACTGAATCGGCGTGCCGATGATACCTTGCAGGCGTTCGGCGACGATCGTGCGATCGTAGTGGTGCGTGATATCGCGAGAGGCGAGGTACTGATCGACGCAGACCGTCTTTCCGAGCGCGAAGACTTTGCCGCCAAGTCCCCTGCCTCGTTGGAGTACCATATCTTGGATCGCAGAGAGCATCTGCGCGCCGTAGCGAATAACGACGGTGTCTTCATCTGTTCGCTCGGCGAACCAAGCGCAGTTGAAGCCAACCTCCTCAGTGAGGATGCGTGTCGCCTCGTGCAAGATCGCGTCCCGGTCGAGAACCGAGACCAATCGAGCGACTTCACGTTCCAAATGAGCGAGTTCGTCCGCTGCCAACCGTATCCGGGAGCGGAAACCATGTGTAACTCGGTCCATCAAGCTTTCATCCGGCTTCGCCCGGCCAAAACTATGTCCTTTTGGGTGTAATCGCAATGGCGCTAGGTTTGCGATACTCAGGTGCAGCGTGCGCCGCACTCGGCGCAGAAGAGAGGACTTTGCTTATGATTTCGCATCGCATCACGCGGGCCGCAGCGTGCTGCGCGCTCGTGCTTGCGCTTGGAGGCGCAAGCCTTGCGCCGGTCGCTGCCGCCGGGAGCGACGTCAAGGTCGCTTTGGTCACGTCGAAAACCGGGCTGCTCGGCGCCTACGGGAACGAGTTTCTCCGCGGGTTCACGGTTGGATTGAACTACGCCACGCATGGAACCGGCGTCGCCGGCGGCCACAAAATCGTGGTCTCCGATTACGATGACGCGGGCGATGCCGCCAAGGCAATCGCGACGACCAAAGATCTGATCGGCCAGGGCTACAAGATCATCGCAGGCACCGTCTGGTCAGGTATCGCCGTGCAGATCGCGCCGCTCGCGCAGGAGAACAACATTCTCTATATGCCGCTTGCGGCCACCGACGCGCTTACCGGCATCAATCGAAACACCGTGCGCGTCGGACGCGAAAGCATCCAGGATCTCCTGACGGTCGGCACGATGCTCGGCACGAACCTACGCGGCAAACGCATCTTGGTGATCGCACAAGACTCGGCATTCGGTCAAGCCAACGTCGCGGGCGCTCGTTTGGTGCTCGGCGGTGAAGGCGCAACCGTCAATGGTCTGCTCGTGCCGCTCTCGGCCAACGACTTCACGCCCTTCGCGCAGAAAGTCCTCGACGCCAAGCCCGATCTGCTCTTTGTGGCCTGGGCCGGCGCAAGCGGCGTGGCGCTGATGCAGTCGCTGCAAGCTGCGGGCGTTCTTGATAACACGCCCGTCGCGACCGGCTTGGATCAACGTGCCGGCTTCCCGCTCTTCGCCAAAGAAACGAAGATCCAGTACATCGCGCTGTATGTGCCCGAGTGCTCGAAGTCGGCTCCCAACGAGTTCCTGATCAAAGCCGACCAAAAAGATTTGGGCAAGCTGCCGGAAGATTTTGAGAATGACGGTTTCGTGGCGGCTGAAATGATCGTTCATGCGGTAGCCTCCGCCAACGGTGACGACGTGCCGAAGATGATTTCGTCACTCGAGGGCTACAAGTTCACCGGGCCAAAGGGACCGGAGCAAATTCGTGCAGCCGACCACGCGCTGCTCGAGCCGATGTTCATCGCAAAGCTCGAGACCAAAGGCTCGAACGTCTACCCCGTGTGCTTGCGGACGCTTCCACCGAGCGCGGTCGCGCCGCCCGTACGCCCATTTAAACAGTAAAGGAAACGTGGAGCAAACCTGCGCTATTCGGACTGACGCCTTAAGCTATCGAATCGGCGGCGTCTCGATCATCAACGACGTATCACTCGAGGTACGTGACGGCGAATTTCTCGTCGTGATCGGACCGAATGGCGCAGGGAAAACCACCCTGGTCAACCTGCTCTCCGGTGTCGCGCGTCCAACGCAGGGCGCCATCTACCTCTACGATTCCGATGTCACCCACGCGGCGCCTTATGAGCGCGCTCGGCGCGGACTGGGACGTACCTTTCAAACGTCGAGCGTCTTTTTGTCGCTGAGCACCCTTGAAAATGTGCGACTCGCCGCGCAAGCGCATCTCGGCGGATCGGGCGCGGTATGGCGCTTAGCCGATTCGAATCGCGTAGCCCTAGAACAAGCTCGCGCTGCGCTCGAATCCGTGGGCTTGACGCAACGCATGCGCGTCCCGGCTGCGGCGCTCTCGCATGGTGAGAAGCGCAAACTCGATCTGGCAATTCTCTTGTGCCTCGAACCGCGTGTGATCGTGCTCGACGAGCCGACCGCCGGCATGGCCGTCGAAGACGTCCCCGAAATTCTTTCACTCGTTTCGTCAATGCACCGCGAACGCAACGCGACCGTGATCATGGTCGAGCATCGTCTCGATCTGGTTTCGCAGCTCGCCGATCGCATGGCCGTGATGCATCATGGATCGCTCTTGGCGATCGATACGCCGCAGCGAGTCATCGCTAACGAAACGGTTCAAACCGCTTACCTTGGAGACCCCTTGTGACGTCGCCCCTTCTGGACGTGCGCGATCTCGACGTGCGCATCGGCCAGTCGCACATTCTGCATCACATTTCATTCACGGTTCGCAGCGGCGGCATCACCGGTCTACTCGGTCGCAACGGCGTCGGAAAAACCACGACGCTACGCGGCATCCTCGGGCTTGCCGATCGCACCGGCAGCATCACGATGGAAGGCGCGCCGATCGGCACGCTGCCTACGCACGAAATCGTGCAGCGCGGCATCGCCTACGTTCCCGAAGACCGCGACGTCTTCGCCGGGCTCACCGTCGAGGAAAACCTGCGATTGGCGGAACGCCCCGGCAACGAGTTGCGCTACGACCTCGTGTACGATCTTTTTCCGGAGCTGCGCACGCGCGCAAAGCAGCACGCCGGCACGCTCTCGGGAGGGCAGCAACAGATGGTTGCGATTGCGCGCGCACTGCTCAACGGCGGCAATCGCCTTTTGCTGGTTGACGAGCCGACCAAAGGACTCGCACCGCTGGTTGTTCGCAATGTCGTCGATGCGCTCAAACGCGCCGCGGAGGTCGTGACGATTCTTCTGGTAGAACAAAATTTGAGTGTTGCGCACAAGCTCGCGCACGATGCGATCGTGCTCGACCACGGCACCGTCGGCTACGTCGGCACGGTCGACGAGCTGATGAGCGATCCGGCGCTTGCGCGCCGCCATCTCGGCGTTGCGGCCGCGGGGGCAGCGCACGAGCCGTGAGCACCGTCATTCTCTTGCTGTTGACCGGCCTTGGACTCGGCGCACTCTATTTCTTGATCGCGTCCGGACTTTCACTCATTTGGGGTTTGATGCGCGTCTTGAATTTCGCGCACGGCGCCCTCTTTACCATCGCCGCGTACGTCGCGTGGTCCCTGACCGCGCGGCTGCAAGGCGCAGATCCACTCTGGGCATGGCTCGCTGGAATCGTCATCGCCGTCGTCGTCGGCGGCGTCGCGGCTTTGCTGCTCGAAGTCTTTCTGATCCGTCCGCTCTATGCGCGCCCGATCGGGCAAGTTCTCGTGACCGTCGGCGTTGCGCTCGCCGCAGGGGCGCTGATCGAAGGCATTTACGGCAGCGACCCCAAGCAGATGGTGCTGCCTAGCTGGATGTCCGCATCGTCGGCAATCTTTGGCGAGCCGGTTCCGAACACGCGTCTGCTCTTGATTGCCATCGCGCTTGTCGTGCTCGCGGCACTGCTGCTGTTTTTGCGGCGCACACGCTATGGACTCGTCATTCGTGCCGGCGTCGAAAACCGAGCAATGGTCAGCGCGCTCGGCATTAATGTCGAGCGAGCCTTCACGCTGGTGTTTACGATCGGGGGCATGGCCGCGGGACTTGCAGGCTTTCTTTCGGGAACGTATTTCGGATATATCGATCCGACACGCGGTACGTCGATGCTCATCTTCGCTTTTATCGTGGTCGTGATCGGCGGCCTCGGTTCGGTAACGGGTTCGGCGATCGCCGCCGCCGTCGTCGCGATCGTTCAACAGTTCCTCAATTTCTACGCGGCGCCCGGTATCGGCGACTTCTCCGTCGTCATCCTGCTCGCGGCGGCGCTGCTCTTGCGGCCGCGCTCGGGTGAAACCACATGAAGCCGCTCGTGCGTATCGGCGCGCTTGTTGCCGGCATCGCGCTCTTGGCGGCCGCACCGTGGATCGGCATTCCGATTCCGCCGCTTTTCTCCGAATCCCTCAACGCTCCGGGATCGTTGAACCTGCTCGCGCTGTGCTTCGTGTTTGGCGCGCTCGCGCTCTCGTACGACATCATCTTCGGATTTGCCGGATTGCTTTCGTTCGGACATGCGCTCTATTTTGCTACCGGCGTCTATGTGGGCGCAATCGCACTGACCCATTGGCACCTCGGGTTGTTACCGACGATCGGTGTCACGCTGGTGGTTTCTCTCGTGCTCCCGCTGATCGTCGGTGCCGTCTGCCTGCGCGTCCGCGACATTCAATTTGCAATGGTGACACTTGCCTTCGCGCAAGCCGGATCGATTCTCGTGATGCAGAATCCCTTTGGGCTCACCGGCGGCGAGGAGGGCCTCGCGCTTGGGGTACATGCGCTGCCGGCATTCCTCGTCGGCGTCGAGAACACGCGCAATCTCTACTGGATCGCGCTTGGCTTACTGATCGCCGTCTCCGCTATCGGATGGTGGGCCGTCAATTCCGCCCCGGGTCGGGTATGGCAAGCGATTCGCGAGAACGAACGCCGCGTGGAGGTGATCGGCCTCAACCCGTATCTCTATAAACTCGGCGCCTTCGTACTCTCCTCGTTTCTTGCATCCGCAGCGGGGTTCGTCTACTTGCTGATCGAGGGAAGCGCGAGCCCCGACGTCACGACCGCGAGCTTTACGCTGGTGCTGCTGGTCATGGTCGTGCTCGGCGGCGTAGGAACACTGTGGGGAGCAGTGCTTGGCGGCATCGTCTACGAATATCTTGATTTTCGCCTTGTCGTGCTCTCAAACGCAACCGGATTACAATCGCTCCCGGCGTTCCTGCGCATCCCGCTCTCGGAGCCCCTCTTCATCCTCGGCGTCCTCTTTATCATCCTGGTCCTCTTCGTTCCCGGTGGACTCGCCGGCGCGCTGCGCCGGCTCAACCCTGCCTTTCTCGCTTCATCAGGGAGTCATTAGCATGCGACTATCACGAATCGTCTCTGCCGTATGTGCGGCTATTCTGCTCTGCGCACCGTTATCGGCCGCACCCGCAACCGCGGCCGATACAGCGCCCATCCACATCGCGGTCATCACCGATATGAGCGGCGTTTACGCCTCGCTCTCAGGTCAAGGAGCGGTCGAAGCCACCAAAATGGCGGTCGAAGATTTCGGCGGCAAAGTCCTTGGCCGGCAAGTTATCGTCGACACCGTCGATCACCAGAATTCCGGGCCGACCGCCGAAGCCAAGGCCCGTGAAGAGTTCGACAACGGCGCCGAACTCGCGCTCGACATGACCAACTCCGCTACCGCACTCGCCGTTGCTTCGGTAGCGAAAGACAAGCACAAGCTCGCGATCGTCACCGGCGGCGGCACGTCGGCGCTAACCGGCGCGAGCTGCAACAAATACACCTATCATTACGCCTACGATACCTACGCACTGGCGCACTCCGAAGGCGTCGCGGTCGCCAAAAGCGGCTTGAAGACTTGGTACGGCATCGTGCCCGACTACGCATTCGGGAAGTCGATGCTCAGTGATTTCACCGATGCGATCAAGCCGTACGGCGCGACTTTTGTGCACGCCGATACGATGCCGCTCGGCACGACCGATTTCTCCTCCTACATGCTCGCAGCGAAAAACGCGCACCCGCAAGTCCTGGCCCTGCTCAACGCCGGCGCCGATACCGTCAATAGCATGAAGGCAGCCAAAGAATTCGGCCTCGACAAGCAGATGAAGATCGTCGTTGGACTCTTCTTCCTGCCACAGGTGGACACCGATCCTTCACTCTGGGCCGGCGCGAAAGTTGCTGACTCATGGTATTGGGATCAAACGCCAGAAGCACGCAAGTGGGCCGACCGCTGGTCGGCGCGCATGAACGGTGCGCGTCCCGGATCGATTCAAGCCGCAGATTATTCGGCGGCAATGCAGTGGCTCAAGGCCGTCCAGGCGGTCGGGTCGGTTGACGCCGATAAAGTCGTGGCCTATCTGGACGGACGCAAGTTCAGCGACTTCTACGCGCAGAACGCTGAGTTTCGCGCTCGCGACCACCGCGTGGTCCACGACATGTACGTCTACGACATCCTTCCGCAGTCGCAAGTCAAAGAGAAGGACGCCTGGTACAAGCTCGTCGACACGGTCCCCGGCAGCCAAGCCTTCCGGCCGGCGTCTCAGTCGACGTGCGACAAGACCTGGTAATCCGATAGTCTCATGAGCGCGGACTATCTCGCGTCCCAGCTCTTCAACGGCCTCGCAAGCGGCGCGTTCTACGCGCTGCTTGCGCTGGGCCTTTCGGTGATCTTCGGCACCTTGCGGATCATCAATTTTGCGCATGGGGCGATGTATATGCTCGGTGCGTTCGCGACGTACTACGGCGCGCAGTATTTGCATCTCAACTTCTTCGTCGCGCTTATCGCCGCGCCGTTGGTCGTTGGTCTGCTCGGGATGCTCTTCGAGGTTCTTTTCTTGCGCCGGCTCCAGCGCTTGGATCCGGTCTACGGTCTGCTCTTTACCTTCGCCACGACGCTGGTCGTCGTCAACCTCATGCGCTTACTCGCCGGCGCGATGGGATCGCCGTACAATATACCTGACGCCCTTTCCGGCGTAACCAATCTCGGCTTCACGCTCTATCCGACCTACAAACTCTTTGTGATCGTCCTGTCCGTCATCGTCTGCACGCTCGTGTGGTGGTTCGTCGAGCGGAGTTTGCTCGGGGCGCGCATCCGGGCGGCCACCGAGAACCCGTTGCTCGTGCGCGCGCTCGGCATCGACACGCCACGGCTTATCACGCTGACCTTCGGTCTGGGCGTCGCGATAGCGGCGCTTGCCGGCGTGCTCGCTGCGCCGACGACGAATGTCTATCCGTCGATGGGCGACGACATCATCATCTACACCTTCGCGATCGTCGTCATCGGCGGTCTCGGCTCGATTACCGGTTCGATCGCAATGGGCTTTGTGCTCGGCGTCCTTCAAACGCTGGGCGCGGTCTTTTATCCGCCGATCGCCACCACCCTGATCTTTATCGTCATGGTCATCGTCATCGCGCTGCGGCCGAGTGGCCTCTTCGGAAGGCCGGAGTCGAGTTGATGGATCGGCGCCTGTGGATCCTTCTCGGGATCGTCGGCCTGCTCGCGCTCGCATTGCCCAAGCTGATCTATCCCGTGGTCGCCATCGACATTCTGTGCTTTGCGCTCTTTGCCGTGGCGCTCGACTTGCTCTTTGGTTTTGCCGGATTGCTCTCGTTTGGGCAAGCGATGTTTTGGGGCGGCTCGGGCTATGTGGTGGCGATTCTCGTGCAAGACCTTCACCTCGACGGCGCCGTTGCGCTCGGAGCGGGAGCGCTGTATGCAGCCGTTCTGGCAACGCTGGTGGGCATGCTGGTCGTGCGGCGCAGCGGCATCTACTTCGCAATGATTACGCTTGCGATCGCGCAGATCGAGTACTTCGTGGCCGTCCAACTCAAAGATCTCACCGGCGGCGAGAACGGTCTGCCGATGGATTCACGTGGGACCTTCTTCGGCGTGCACGTCTCGAACGATACGGCGTTTTATTTCGTCACGCTCGCTATCATCGCGCTGTGCGTATGGTTCGTCATTCGCGTCGTCGGATCGCCGTTCGGCACAGTTCTCCGGGCGATTCGCCAGAACGAAGCGCGCACAATCGCGCTGGGCTATCGGGTGAACCGCTTCAAGCTCGCGACATTCGTCCTTTCGGGCGTTCTCTGCGGACTCGCCGGAGGGCTCTATGCCCTGGGCAATCGGCTCGCCGGGCTCGAGATGATCGATTGGCATACGTCGGGCGCTGTCGTCATGATGGCGATTCTTGGCGGCAGCGGAACGATCGTCGGGCCGATCATCGGAGCAGCCATCTATCAGATCATCGAATACTTCGTTTCAAAAACGGCGATCGGTCAAGAGACCGACCTCGTGCTGGGATTGGTCTTTGCCGTTTGCATACTCGCGTTTCGGCAAGGGATCGCCGGAGGAGTGCTCTCAATACCATGGCGCAAGACTTCGACCTAGAACTGCTGCGCGGGCGGCTGCGCGCGCGGCGCTACGGAAAGCCTTCAGGCGTACCGGCGCTCTGCATTCCCGGTCTTTCGTCCAATTCGAGCGTCTTCACGCGGCTCGGTGAACGATTCGAACGTGACGGACGCAGTTTAATTGCATTCGATTTGCGTGGGCGCGGCTGGAGCGACATCACCGAAAAAGGGACCTACGGCTGGGAAAACCATGCGCGCGACATTCTCGAAGCTGCGCAAGCCATGGGCATCGAGCAGTTCGACTACATCGGGCACTCGATGGGCGCATTCATTGGGATGACGGCGACGTCGATCGATCGCGGGAAGCACATTCGCCGCTTGGTGCTCATCGACGGGCTCGGCGTGCCCTCGCAGACGGCGCTGACCGCGATCATCGCCGGCCTTGCGCGACTCAAGGGCACGTTCGCGACCGCGGATGAGTACGTCGCCGCCGTGCGCGAGATGGGCCTAGCAGCTCCGTGGAACGATCTCTGGGAGCAGCATTACCGCTACGATTTGATTACCGAGAACGGGAACGTCCGGCCACGCACCGACGCAGCAGCGGTCGGCGAAGATGCAGTCTACGGCTCAACGCAAGACCCTCGCGCCGTGTGGCCATTGCTCACGATTCCCACGCTCCTGCTGCGCGCGACCGTACCGCTGGGCGGCCCCGACGGCTTCGTCGTCACTCAAGCGGACTACGACGATTTCCTCGCGGCGGTCCCCAGTGCCACGGGCGTCGAGATCCCGGCGAACCATTTCGGCATCATGGCAGCGCAGGAAACGCTGGACGAGATCGAACGATTCTTGCAATGACCATGGCTGAGGGCTTCTTTCTTCCGTTATCATCGGGGCGCATCCGCGTGGAGCGCTTTGGACCACCATCGGCGCGGGCAGTCATCTGCGTGCACGGCATCTCATCGAACGCGCGCGTTTTCACGCCGATTCGCGACGCCCTTGCAATGCAAGGCCGTCAAGTCATCGCGCTGGATTTGCGCGGCCGTGGACTCAGCGAAAAAAGCGAAGCCGGCACGTACGGATGGTTGCGCCATGCCCGCGACGTCTTCGAAGTCGCCGAACGCCTAAAGCTAGAGGAATTCGATCTGGTCGGCCATTCGATGGGAGCCTTCGTCGGCATGAACGCCGTCGCCATCGACAAGCGCAAGCAAATCGGCAAGATCGTGCTCATCGACGGCCTTGGCCTTCCGAGCGCCACGGCCGCCGCTGCGCTAGCGCGAAACGCAACGCGATTGAACTGGATCTACCGCAACGCGGACGACTATGTGAAAGCCGTGCAGAGCTTGGGGCTGGCTTCGCCCTGGACCGATCATTGGGAGCGGCACTACCGCTACGAGGTCGAATCGACGGAGCGCGGCGTGCGCGCGCGCACCAAATTCGGCGCGGTCCTCGAGGATGCAGCGTACGCGGCGACGCATTCGCCGAGCACCTTGTGGGGATCGCTTTGCATTCCGGTCCTGCTCTTGCGCGCGTCGCGGCCGCTTGCCGCTCCGAACGGATTCGTCGTCACACGACACGACCTCTCCGCCTTTAAGCGATCGACACCCGCCGCGATCGTGCAGGAAATCGACGCCAATCACTTTGGAATCGTCATGCACGACGATGCACTTTCCGCGATCAGAGGGTTCTTATGCTAAGTACGATGCCGGATCGGCCACTCTCGATCCATGCGATCCTCGAACATGCCGCGCGCGCGCATCCTCATAAGGGCATCGTGGCGCGCGACGGCCCGGACATCGTTCGCATCGACTACGCGACCTTTGCCAAGCGCGTGGCCAAACTCGCCCATGCGCTCGACGAACTTGGCGTGCGGCCCGGCGACCGCGTCGCGTCGTTTGCCTGGAACGGGCATCGCCACATGGAGCTGTACTACGCAGTGCCGATGATCGGCGCCGTACTCCACACGGTAAACATTCGGCTCTTCCCGGATCAGGTCGCGTTCATTCTGGATCACGCCGAGGATCGCGTCGTCTTTTTCGACGCCTCGCTGGCCAAAGCGGTCCAAGCTGCCCGCGCTCTCCAGCCCCAAGCGCAACGCGTGTTCGTCGCTATGGGCGCGCTGACCGAACCCTTCGAAGGTGCGCTCGACTACGAGACGCTCGTCGCGACGAAACCCGAGCACTACGAATGGCCGCAGGTCGACGAACGTTCGGCTGCGCTCTTATGCTATACGTCGGCGACGACCGGCGATCCCAAGGGCGTCCTCTTCTCGCATCGTTCGACCTATATTCACGCACTTGCCAGCGCCCTGCCCGATTACCTCGGAGCCCGCGAGCGCGACCGTATTCTTCCGATCGTGCCGATGTTTCACGTCAACGCCTGGGGCTTTCCGTTCATCGCCCCGATGGTCGGCGCCGATCTGATCATGCCGATGGACCGTCTCGACGCACCGGGCGTGATCGAACTGTGCAAGAACGAACGCGTGACGCTGTCCGCCGGTGTGCCGACCGTGTGGTTGGCCGTGCGCGACGCGCTGGTTGCGAACAACGATCGCTTGCCCGACCTCAAACGCGTCGTCATCGGCGGCTCGGCGATGCCGCGTTCGCTCTACGACGCCCTCGAGCAGCTCGGCATCGAGGGCGTTCACGCCTGGGGAATGACCGAGATGTCGCCGATCGGCACGGTCAACTCGCCTGCATCGGAACTCGCGAACAACCCGGAGCGCCAGCACGAGGAGCGGTACAAAGCCGGGCGCTTTGCGCCGATTGTCCAATGGCGATTGATTGACGAGCACGGCAACGACGTGGCCGCCGACGGCGTCTCCCGCGGCGAACTGCTCGTACGCGGGTATGCGGTCACGACGAAATATTACAACAATGAAAGCGCGACCGCGGCGGCGTTCACGCCTGACGGGTGGTTTCACACCGGCGACGTCTGCACGGTCGACGAGTTCGGATACCTCGACATCGTCGATCGCACCAAAGATTTCATCAAGTCGGGCGGTGAGTGGATCTCATCGGTCGAGGTGGAGAACACGATCATGGGCCATGCCGCCGTACGCGAAGCGTGCGTGTTCGGCCTTGCGCACCCCAAGTGGCAGGAGCGTCCGGTCGCGGCCGTCGTGATCCGCGAAGGGCACGAGCTCGACGAGGACACCTTGCGCGCGTGGCTCGCGCAACATTTGGCGAGTTGGCAAATCCCGGATCGCGTACTCTTCATCGATGCGATTCCCCGCACGGGTGTCGGCAAATTTCTCAAGCGTGAATTGCGCACACAATATGCGACGCTGCTCACCCAAGGCGAGCGCGTTTGAAGGCCGCGATCACCTCCTTTGCGCAGCTCGAGGCGATGCGCGGAACCCATATCCAGAGCGACTGGTTCACCGTCACACAAGACGCCATCGGCCAATTTGCCGACGTCACGCAGGATCATCAATGGATTCATGTCGACTCGCAGCGAGCCGCCACCGAATCGCCCTATCACACCACGGTCGCCCACGGTTTTTTTACCCTAAGTCTTCTTCCGACGCTGCTCTCGCAGAGCCTGGGATTCGCTTGCTCGATGATCCTCAACTATGGATTCGATCGCATTCGATTCATCGGGCCGGTGCCGTCGGGCTCGCGCATTCGCGGAACGTTCACGCTCGAAGACGTGCTCCCGGCGGGCGAAGGGGCGGCGACGCTCAGGTGGCATGCGCAGGTCGAAGTCGAAGGCCAAGAACGCCCTGCGCTGGACGCAGTCTGGCTTCAGCGCGCGTATTTCAACTAGCCGATATACTTTATGGGTATGAAACGGCCGGCCGACACGTCGATCACGCACATCTTGCCTCTCAGTGTCGACCCCGGCCTGCGGCGCAGCTTCCGCTTTGGCTTGTTACTCGAAGTTCTCGACCGGCTTGCCGAACAGACCGCGCTTGCCTACGTGGGGCCGGATAGCGGTGTACGTTTCGTCACCGCGGCAATCGATCAGATCCGCTTACATGGAGCGCTCGACACCACGCGCGACTTGACCATGCTCTCGCGCGTCAATTATGTGCGCACGAGTTCGCTCGAAGTCGGGGTCCGAGTCGAACAGCCGACGGAGAGCCATTTTGGTTCGTGTTATTTCACGATGGTCGCGCAGCCGCGCGGGCGGGAACTGTTGCCGCTGCACTATCTCGACGAGATCGACCGTCGTCGCAAGGCCGAAGCGATCCAACGGCGCGCCGCATCTCCCAGCAAAGCCGAGGAGATCGCGCCGCCGACACGCGAGGAGCAAGCGCTGCTCGCGCAACTGCACATGGCCCTGGAAGGACGCGGTTTCGACGGGCGATTGGTTTGCGATTTGGTATCGCGCGGTTACGAGCGCCCCGATCTCGAACACGAGCGGGCTCCGGCAAGAATCTCAGGCGGCTTCGTGACCCATCGCGCCTATCTGCATGCGGCAACCTGCGCCGAACTCATCGCGCCCGATAAGCCGCTTCTCGTCGCTGTCAACCGAATCAACTTCTTACAGCCGGTGCGCGTCGGCGATACGTTGCACTTCACCTCGCGCGTCACGTACACCGGTGCGACGTCGATCTGCGTCGAGGTCGATATCGTGCGTGAAAGTGACGACCACAGCACGGCGGCGCTGTGCAACACCTGCACGTTCACGTTTCGCAACGTCGACGCTGAGCTCAACGGTCGCCCGGTACCAACCGTGTACCCGACGACCTATGCCGAGGACCTACGCTATCTGGCCGCGCACCGGCGGCGAACTATTGCGCGAAATGAACGTCCGTTGGCGCCTGCGGCGGGGTCTTGATCGAGATAAACCGCAGCGGCGTCGATGAGGTTTGGACTAAGCCCGCATGGTTGGTGCCCATCGGGATAACGATCATCATTCCGGCTTTGAGCGGCACCTGCTCGTTGCCCAGCCATTCGGTTCCGGTGCCGTCGAGGACGACTTGGATTTCATTTGCATCGGCATGATAATGCTTGAGCGCGGTCCCCGTTTGAAGTGCAAGCGTCATGCCGTCGGTGACAACCAGCGTCTTTGAGCGCAGGTTTGGAAAGGTCGTCGACGGAGGCGGCATGGAGTCCGCCGTGATTGCCATCAAATCGATCGTGGCCGGCTGCAACTTTATCGTTGACGCAGGCGCAGTTTGCGAACCCGGTAGGAGATGGATGTCGGTCGGTGCCTGGGGCGGCGTCTTGAACGCCACCAAGCGCAACCTTCCGTCGGAGGTATCGACGATGCCGGCGTGCGCCGTATCGCTCGGGATAACGATCAACATACCGGGTCGTAGCGGTACCTGACGATCGCCCAGCCACTCCGTGCCGCTTCCGCCGACGATAAGTTGAATCTCGCTCGAGTCAGCGTGATAGTGCTTGGGCGCGCTGCCAATCGAGAGCGCGGCCGTCATGCCGTCCGTTACCACCAGCGCTTTCTGGTGTAGGTTTGGAAAAGCTGGCGAGGTCGGCATCGCATCCGGCGAAATGGTCATGAGGTCGATGGCCGCAGGCGCGAGCGGTGCGGCAGCGCCGATCGCAAAGACTGCCGCCGCGATACCGATGAGGCGTAGAAGGTTCTTCATTAAATGTAAGCTCCTGTAAGCGACCTATCAGTCGCTCGTCTCCAGAATCCTCCGTTCGCGAAACAATCCCGGTGTCAAACCCGTGACCGATTTGAAGACACGCGTGAGATGGCTCTGATCGGCAAATCCACATGCCGCTGCGATATCGGCCAAATTCATGGCTTGGTCACCAATAAGCCGGCACGCATGCTGCACGCGCAGCCGGCTCACATAGTCACCGATCGTGACGCCCTCGTCAAGGCGAAAACCGCGTGCAAGCGAGGCCGGATGGATGCCTACGCGCTCGGCCAATGCTTCCAGCGAAAGCCGCTCGGCGAATCGCTCGCGCAGCGAGCTTTTCACTGCGGTGACCCAGGCGCGCTGCGGCCGATCGCGGTCGACCAAGCGCAGTGCAATGCCGAGCATCTCAGAGACGATCGCGTCTGCTTCCAGCGCATCTACTTCGTCGTCTACGAACTGGTTTAGGAGCGCAACGGCGAGCCACACGGCTTCACCGTACTGCAGCTCCAAACGCCACGCGGACGTATCGAAGTGTATGCCGATGCGCGTTTGCCATTCGTCGCCGAGCTCGATCGCGAAGAGCGTTGTGTCATCGCCCATTTGATCCGAGTGCACGAGGTTGGGCGGGTGAAAGGCGAGGCTAAAAGGTTCGTAGCGCACGGTCGTACCGTCATGCGTCTCCTCGTAGGCGCCGGAAACGAGCAGCGTAAAGTACGCGAGCGAATGCTCGTGCACGGCGATCTGTCGGGCACGTGGATGCTGGACGATAGAGAAGGTCAAGCCGCCCACGCGCGCCGCGCGCGCGACGCTGCCGTACCACTCTCCCGGACCGAGCCTGGCTGTTGCCATGCCACCATCTTCGGCGCTCGCGCGGGGATTGTCTTGAACGATCCTTGCGCTGCCGGGCAAATTGCGTTCAAGACGAGCTGCGAAATCCGCGCGATGATAGGAGCATGAATAGACGAAGCCTGCTGGGCGCCTCGATGGCCACCGGAATCGCCGCAGCCTTACCACGAGCCCTGCGCGCCACCGATCTTGCCGCAGCCGCACCGCTCAAAGTTCCCGCCGATGGAAAAATCCGGGTGGCGTTCATGATCTCGAGTGGGGCCAACGTGATCGACCTCGCCGGCGCCTGGGAAACGTTCCAAGACGTGATGCTGCCTAATGGCGATATGCCCTTCGAACTCTTCACCCTCGCTGAGACGACCAACATCGTCGAAATGACGGGCGGCCTACGAATCGAGCCGACGTACTCGTTCGGAGCCGGCGACATTCCGCATACCAACATTCTGGTGGTGGGCGCGCAGAGCGACGGCTCGGACACCTTTATGAAGCTGTTGCGCGATGTTCAGGGCAAAATCGACCTCACCATGTCGGTGTGCACCGGTGCGTTCAAGTTGGCAAAGTCCGGCATTCTCGACGGCAAGTCGGCGACGACACACCACGAGTACTACGACGAGTTTGCCAAACAATACCCGAAGGTCACGCTGGTGCGCGGCGAGCGCTTCGTCGACAACGGTAGCATTATTACCGCGGGCGGTCTGACCTCAGGCATCTCGGCCGCATTGCACGTCATTTCGCGCTACTACGACGCGCCCACCGCTGCCACGACGGCGGCATATATGGAGTTTACGACGACGCCGCGTACAGCCTAAAAACGGCGCACCGCTCGGCCGCTAATTTGCCCCGATTGCGGGGTACAAATCGGGCATGAATACGCTCGCAAAACTCACCTTGGGGACGGCGCTTGCCGTCGGAATCATTTTCTGGAGCGCAGCGGCGGACGCGTCGTCCGTCGCGAGCGGTGCGAATCTCAGCCTCGCTTCGTCGCTGATTGCCAGTGGAGGCGGCCCCGGCAGCTATTCGACCGTACGCGCGTTCAATGCAATGATCGGCGAGGACGCGGTGCTCGCAAACGAGCAACAGATCGCGGTCAGCTTCGGACAAACCAATGAAGATCGCTTCGTGCGTATGTTCGATTACACGATCGCCGATGCATGGCAGCTGGCCGGAAAGAACAATGTCTCGCTTCCGCCTGCTGCGCAGACGGCTGGCCAGGGGTTGGCGACGCAACTCGTGCAAGCCGGTGTCGGCGCCGGCGGAACGTTTGACGCGACGAGAATGCTTACGTCACTCTTCGGCGACAAGATCGCAACCCAAACGATGGCGGATCTCAACGCCAAATACGGGCCCGGCGCATCCGACAACTTCGACCGGATGGCGGATCAGTTCTTCCACAACATCGGCCAAACGGTCGGAATGAACGTATAGCGAAATCCGTCGCGGGGGAGCGCCAGAGTCAACCGGCGAACGGCGCGCGCATGCGCCGCGTGCAGGTCCCCGGTCCTCTGGCACTTGCCGCGCTTGGCGTCGTGTTTGGCGACATCGGCACGAGCCCGCTCTACACGCTGAGCACGTGTTTCACCACGGCGAACGCCGCGCCGACGCTCGAGAATACGCTCGGCATCATCTCGCTACTCGCATGGGCGCTGATCATCGTCGTCTGCGTTAAATACGTGACGGTGCTCATGCGCGTCGATCACGAGGGCGAAGGCGGCATCCTCGCGCTGCTCGCCCTCGCGTCACCTCCGCGCCTGCTTGGAAAAATCCACGGGACGCGTTGGCTGATTCCCGTCGTCGTCATCGGTGCAGCGATGCTCATCGGCGACGGCATGATCACGCCGGCCATCTCGGTGATTTCAGCGGTCGAAGGATTGAACGTTGCCACCAGCGCGGCGCAGCCGTTCATCGTCCCGATCTCGGCCGGTGTGCTACTCGCTCTGTTTCTCATTCAATTTCGCGGCACACAAAGCGTTGGATCGATCTTCGGGCCCGTTATGCTGCTATGGTTCATCGCGATTGCATGGGCCGGCGCAGTCGCGATCGCCGCGCACCCGGTGATCCTCGCAGCGATTAATCCCTTGCACGGGCTTGCGTTCATTTTTCACCACGGCATCTACGGCTTCTTGATTTTTGGCGGTGTGATCTTGGTTCTCACCGGCGCCGAAGCACTTTATGCCGACCTTTCGCACTTCGGCCGCATTCCGATCACGTGGGCCTGGTACGGCATCGTTCTTCCCTCGCTGTTACTCAACTATTTCGGCCAGGGTGCGATCGTGCTGGGTGATCCCAAAGCGCTCGATTCGCCGTTTTATGCGTTGACGACCGGTTGGACGCTCATGCCGATGGTTGTGCTTGCGACGCTCGCGACAGTAATTGCCTCGCAGGCGCTGATCTCCGGCGCGTTCACGCTTACCGAACAAGCTATTGCAATGAACCTTTGCCCACGCATGAAAGTCGTGCATACTTCGCAGGCGCAGCGCGGGCAGGTCTACATTCCGTTCGTCAATACGCTGCTCGCGATCGTGTGCTTGATCTTGGTCTTTACCTTCCGCAGCAGCGCGCATCTGGCCGCGGCCTACGGTCTTGCCGTAGCGTGCACGATGCTCGCGACGTCGCTCGCCTTTTTCGTCGTCGCTACCACGGTGTTCAAATGGCGCAAGCGTTACCTAATTCCCGGCATCAGTCTCTTCGTGCTCATCGATACGCTCTTCGTCGTATCGGGCTTACCGAAGTTTTTCGAAGGCGCGTGGGTACCGCTCGCGGTGAGCGCGGTCATCGCCTTTGTCTCACTCACGTGGCTCAAAGGACGGCGTTCGCTTGCGCGATCGCTTGCGGTCGACCAGCAACCTGTCGGCGAATTTCTCGCCGGGCATCCTCGCCCGAGCGCGCCCGTCGGGCAGACCATTATGTTGACCAACGATCCAAGTGGCGTTCCCTTCGTGCACAGTCATCACTGGATGCCTGCATTCCTGAGCGACAAGAAGATCGTGCTCCTGACACTGACGCCCGCGGCGCGTCCCTACGTGGAACAAACAAAACGGGTCGCAATCGAAGAGATTGCCCCGTCGCTCTTCATCCTCAAGGCAAGTTTCGGCTACATGGAGGAGCCCTCGCTGCGTTACATCCTCCGTGCCTGCAATAAGCTCGATTTCATGATTGACGATGCATCGACGACGTTTTTCTATTCTGCGCCGATCATTACCGGACGCCCGAAAGACGGCATGCGCCGAAGTCAACGCGCGCTTTTCGCTTGGCTCTCGCGCGTCTCGCGTTCGCTCGTGGATGATATGGAGATTCCGCCTGACCGCCGCGTCGGACTCGGCGTCGAAATCCAGCTCTAGACTCCGCCGCCAAATGCGCGGGGATTCCCCTTTTAGCAACGAATCGTAGCCATCCCCAGCACGGATTGGAGGAACACATGTTTCCAGCCCAGTTCGATTATCAGCGGGCGCATTCGATCGATGAAGCTATTAGTGCGCTTGCTAGCCACGGCGACGATGCCCGCGTCCTCGCGGGCGGACAAAGCTTGATTCCCGCTATGCGTTATCGGCTTGCCCGGCCTGCCGTCCTAATCGACATCAATCCCATTGAAGAACTCGTCTTTCTTCGTGAAAGCAACGGCTTTTTATGCGTCGGCGCGGGCACGCGAGACTTTGCGCTCGAGGTCTCGCCGCTGATCGCCTCGCGCTATCCCCTCCTCGCCGACACGTCCGCGCTCGTCGCCGATCCGGTCGTGCGTCAGATGGGAACGGTCGTCGGTAGCCTGTGCCACAACGATCCCGCCGGCGACTGGCCGGTTACCGCGCTTGCTGCGCGCGCCCAACTCGTGCTTCGTTCAAAAAGCGGAGAACGTACCGTGTCGATCGATGACTTTCTCGTCGATTCGTTCACAACGGCCGTTAAAGACGGCGAGATGGCGACCGAAGTTCGGTTCCCAACGCCGGACGAGCGGACACGCGGAGCGTATTACAAGATCGAGCGCAAGGTCGGCGATTTCGCGACTGCATCCGCGGCTGCGCGCGTAACGCTCGCCGCCGACGGAACGATCGCCGGCGCCGGCATCGCGATCGGCGCGCTTGGCGCCAAAGCATTGCGGGTTAGCCAAGCCGAGAAATTGCTCACCGGCGCAAAGCCGAGCAAGGACGTCATCGCCGCCGCGGCGCGCGAAGCCGAGAAGCTGGCCGATCCCACGCCCGACAATCGCGGCAGCGTGCAGTACAAGAAGGCGATGGCCGGCGTGCTCGTCGCGCGCGCGCTCGCGACCACGTTTGAACGCCTTGGTGTAAAGGGGCTCGCATGAAAGTCAGTGTCACCGTCAACGGAACCGCCTACGAGCGCGACGTCGAGCCGCGCATGCTGCTGGCCTACTTCCTGCGCGAATCGCTCGGGCTCACCGGAACGCACGTCGGCTGCGATTCCTCGCACTGCGGATGCTGCGTGGTCGTACTCGACGGCGACCGCGCCGTGAAATCGTGCAACATGTTTGCGGTGCAAGCCGATGGCCACGCGATCACCACGGTTGAGGGGCTCGAACAAGGCGGGAAGCTCCACCCGCTCCAGCAAGCCTTTTGGGACCAGCACGGATTGCAGTGCGGCTATTGCACGCCCGGCATGCTCATGACGTGTTCCGTTCTGCTCAAGCACAATCCAAAGCCAAGCGAAGCGGAGATCCGCGAGGGCATTTCAGGGAATCTGTGCCGTTGCACAGGGTATCAGAATATTGTCAAGGCCGTGCAGCAAGCTGCAGCGGCAGAAGAAATGGTGCCGTCATGACCACGACCGAAAAGCTACCCGACCGCCACTCGATGGGTCAATCGATGAAGCGCAAGGAAGACCCGCGCTTCATTCGGGGCAAGGGTCACTACCTCGATGACGTCGTTCTTCCGCACATGCTCTATCTTGCGCTGGTGCACAGTCCGTATCCGCATGCGCGCATCACCAAGATCGACAAGACCGCCGCCTTGGCTTCGCCCGGCGTCAAAGCCGTGATTACCGGTGAAGATTTGGTCGCCGCCAAACTTGGCTGGCTGCCGACCTTCCACGGTTTCGACAATCAGATGGTGCTCGCGATCGGCAAAGCGCTCTATCAATATCAAGAGGTCGCCGGCGTGATCGCCACCTCGCGCGAGGCCGCCGCCGATGGAGCGGAGTTGGTCGACGTCACCTACGAACCGCTCGATCCGGTCGTCGACCCCTATCAATCCAAGCTCGACAAGATCATCTTACGCGACGATCGCGAGGCCAAGACCAATCACATCTATCATTGGGAAGTCGGCGAACGCGAGAAGACCGATGCGGCCATCGCAAAGTCCGACGTCACAATCAAAGAACGGATTCTCTCCCCGCGCTGTCATCCCGCGCCGCTCGAACCGTGCGGCTGCGTCTCCGATATGAACGGCGCGACGGGACGCTTAACGATCTACATGACGTCGCAAGCGCCGCATGTCCATCGTACCGCGTTCTCGCTGGTCACCGGCATCCCGGAAGATAAGATTCACGTGATCTCGCCTGATGTCGGCGGCGGCTTCGGCAACAAGGTGCCGGTCTATCCCGGCTACGTCGTCGCAACCGTTGCGTCGGTCATTTTGGGCGTGCCGGTCAAATGGGTCGAAACGCGCACCGAAAATCTCACCACGACCGGCTTCGCGCGCGATTATCACATGGACGTCGAGCTCGGCGCGACCAAAGACGGTAAGGTCACGGCGCTCAAGGTCTCGACAACAGCCGACCACGGTGCCTTCGATGCCGCAGCCGACCCGCGCAAGTATCCCGCCGGCATGTTCGGCATCGTTACCGGCTCGTATGATTTTCCCACCGCGTTTGCCGAAGTCGACGCGTATTTCACCAACAAAGCACCGGGCGGGATCGCGTATCGCTGCTCGTTCCGCGTGACCGAGGCAGCATTCGCGATCGAGCGCGCGATGGACATCCTCGCGCACAAGCTCGGCGTCGATCCGGTGCAGCTACGCATGCAGAACTTCATCAAGAAGGAGCAGTTCCCGTACCCCTCACCGTTGGGCTTCACCTACGACAGCGGCGACTACGCCGCGACCACCAAAAAAGCGCTCGACCTTATTGGGTACGACGCGCTGCGCAAAGAACAAGTTGAAAAGCGCAAGCGCGGCGAGTTGATGGGCATCGGCGTCTCGACGTTCACCGAAATCGTCGGCGCGGGACCCGGCAAACACTTCGACATTCTCGGGATCAAGATGTTCGATAGCGCCGAGATTCGCATCCATCCGACCGGCTCGGGCATCGTGCGCGCGGGGACGAAAGGTCAAGGCCAAGGACACGAGACGACCTGGGCGCAGATCGTGGCCGAAGAACTCGGCCTCGATCCGCAAGAGTTGATGGTCGAAGAGGGCGACACCGACACCGCGCCCTACGGCCTAGGCACGTATGCCAGCCGCAGCACGCCGGTTGCGGGCGGCGCGCTCGCGCTGGCGTCGCGCAAGATTCGCGAGAAGGCGCGCAAGATCGCCGCGCACATGCTGGAAGCCTCCGAAGACGACGTTGAATGGAAGGACTACAAGTTCTCGCTCAAGGGCGTGCCCGGCAAGAGTGTGACGATGAAGGAAGTCGCGTTCGCCGCGTACACCAATCCGGCGCCCGACACCGAACCCGGCCTCGAAGCAACCTACTACTACGACCCGCCGAACCTCACGTTCCCCAACGGCACCTACATCGCCGTGGTCGACGTCGACGCCGGCACCGGTGAGACCAAGGTTCGGCGATTCCTTGCCGTCGACGATTGCGGCGTGGTGATCAACCCGATGATCGTCGAAGGACAGATCCACGGCGGGCTCACCGAGGGCTTCGCCATGGCCTTCATGCAAGAGATCAAATTCGATGAAGGCGGGAATCATCTCAATACCAATTTCACCGACTATCTGGTGCCGACCGCGCTGGAAACGCCGCACTGGGAGACCGGCAGCACGGTAACACCGAGCCCCCATCACCCGATCGGCGCCAAGGGCGTCGGCGAAAGCCCCAACGTCGGCTCGCCGCAGGCCTTCGTCAACGCCGTGATCGACGCGCTCTCGCCGATGGGCATCACGCACATCGATATGCCGCTCACGCGCGAAAAGGTTTGGAGTGCGATTCAAGGAGCGCAAAAGAAGCCATGAACTTAGAGTGGACCGGGCAAGAACGGATCCCGGCGAGCAAGGCGACCGTCTGGGCCTTCATCAACGATCCGGGCAAAGTTGCTTCGTGTCTGCCCGATCTGATTTCGTCGAACGTGAAAGATGCGCACAGCGTCGATGCAACGGTGAAGGTCGCGGTGGGCCCGGTGCGCGGCTCGTTCAAGTTCGCGATCACACTCCAGCCCGGCGCTAATGGAAATCACATGGACCTCAAGATCAGCGGTGGCGGCTTCGGCAGCGTCGTCGATCTGCTCGCGGGCGCAGATCTTACCGAGAACGCTGACGGCACCACGACGCTCGACTGGAAAGGTAACGCCTCGGTCAGCGGAACGGTCGCAACGATCGGGGGGCGCGTGCTCGACGCACAAGCGCATCGCGTCATCAGCACAACTTTCGAAAACGTCAAGAACCACCTCAGCGGAGCACCCGCGGGATAACGTCATGACCTTGCCACAGGAACCCTACGCCGTTGCTACCGTCGTCGTTCGGCGCTCTCCGGTCAGCGCGCATCTCGGCGATCGGGCGATCATCAATGCCGACGGACGCATGGACGGGTTTGTCGGCGGTTCATGTTCGCGCGATATCGTGCGCCGCCAGGGTCTGGATGCAATCCGCACCGGCCGTGCCCGTCTCGTCCAGATTCGGCCCGAACCCGGCGACGACGCCGACGCGAATGCCGAGACGGTGATCGTGCCGATGGGCTGTGCTTCCGAAGGAGCGGTCGACGTCTACGTCGAGCCGCATCTTCCGCCGCGCCCGTTGCTGATCGTCGGTCACACGCCGGTTGCGCAACAACTCGCGCGCCTTGGAACCGTGCTCGACGGCTTTCGCGTGCAGCGCGTGGTCGAAAGCGATGAGCTTGGCGATCTGCCCGCCAACGAATCGTCGGACGCGATTGCGATTGAGTCGCTTGGCGGATATCTCGCGGCGCTGGGCGCGCAGCGCTCGCGTCTGGTAGCGGTCGTCGCTTCGCAAGGCCATTACGACGAACGCGCGCTCGCCGCGCTGCTCTCTGGTGAAGCGCAGGCTTTCGTTGGATTGCTGGCCAGTCGCAAGCGCGCAGCCTCGGTCTTCGGCGCGCTCGAGCAAGAGGGCCTTGCGCGTGAAACGCTGGCGACCGTGCATAATCCCGTCGGACTCGATATCGGCGCGCGCACGCCGAGCGAAGTCTCCGTTTCCATCCTCGCCGAGATCATCGCCGCATGCGTTCCGACCGCGGCGATCGATCGCGACGAAGGCCATCCTTGCTGTCACACGTGAACGCCGACCGGTTACAGGAGGCTTTCGCCGCGCGCGGTTACATCGCCGACGACGACTTCGCGACGACCTTCGAGTTGATGCTCGCCCTTGGCAAACCACTGTTGATCGAAGGGCCGGCCGGCATCGGCAAGACCGAGAGCGCCAAAGTACTCGCCGAAGTTCTGGGAACGCGACTAATCCGGCTGCAGTGTTACGAGGGACTCGATGCGGCCAGCGCCCTCTACGAGTGGAACTACCCAAAACAACTCTTGCACCTCCGCGTGACCGAAGGACAGCATGATTCCGTGCAATCGCGCGAGGCGGAGATCTTCGGCGAAGCGTTCCTCTTGCGCCGACCGTTGCTCGAGGCGATCGTGCAAGAGCGCGCGCCGGTGTTGTTGATTGACGAGATCGATCGCGCCGATGAGGCCTTTGAGGCCTTTCTGCTCGAGGTTCTCGGCGAGTTTCAGGTGACGATTCCCGAAATCGGCACGATTCGCGCCAAAGAGCGTCCGGCCGTAATCGTGACGTCGAACCGTTCGCGCGACCTCTCCGACGCGCTGCGGCGGCGCTGTCTCTACCTCTGCATCGACTACCCGCCATACGAACGCGAGGTCGCAATTCTGCACGCGCGCTTGCCCGAGATAAACACGCGGCTCGCTGTCCAAATCGCGCGTTTCATGGAGTGGATGCGCGACCAGCCCTTTCAAAAGGTTCCAGGGACCGCCGAAAGCCTCGACTGGGCGCTTGCACTCGTGCGCCTGCATCGCGATGCGCTCGATGAACGAACGCTCGAAGCGACGTTGGGGTGCATCTTGAAACTGCAAGAAGATTGGGAGTTGCTCCGTTCGATGCACGCGCGTTACGAGCACTTGCTCACGCCGGATCCAAAGGCGCCGGCTGCGACGTCGCCGCCCGACCCCGACTACGGACTGGGCAGCGTCCGAGCGCATTAGGGTTCCCTGACATGTCTGATCTCGCGAGTGCCACGCTCGAATTTTGCGAAATGCTCCGGCGCGAACACGACTTCGCCGTCGGCCGCGCGGAACTGCACGACGCGCTGCGCGCGACCGAGGCCATCGGCCTGCGCGAGCGTGGACGGTTGCGCGCCTCGCTGCGCGCCGTCTGTTGCTCGCGCCCCGAGGAGATCGCGACCTTCGATCGCGCGTTCGACGCCTTCTTCTCCAGTGGCCCCGAAGGTATACCGCAACCAAAACACGCGCGACGTTCACGCCCCGACGGCGGCGAAGAACCGCCACCGGAGCGCCAATCCACCTTCGCGCTCGAGGAAGAGAGCCTCGCGCAGCGCTGGCAATACCTGCAGGCGCGCTACAGTCCGGTCGAAGGCGCATCGCCTCCGCCGCCGATTCCGCTCGACGGTTATGACGATGCCGACGCGCTGGTGCAACGCCTGATCTCACGCATTCGCTTGGGCCGCTCACGTCGCGTACGGCCGCAGCCGCATGGCCGGTACCTCGACCTTCGCCGTACCGTGCGCGCGAGTTTACAGACCGGCGGAGAAATCGTCGCGCTGCGCCGGCGCGGGTATCCGCTTCGCAATCCGCGTTTCGTCATGCTCATCGACGCAAGCCGCTCGATGAGCGAGCACACGCCGGCGGCGCTCCAGGTCGCCCAAGCGCTTCTGCGGCGCACACGACGCGCGAGCGCGTTCGTCTTTAGCACGGCGCTGCGCGAGATCACGCGCGACTTGCGGCGCAACCAACCCGTTACCAATACGGGCGAGGCCTGGGGCGGCGGCACCCGCATCGGGGCGAGCTTAAATACTTTTGTGCGCAACTTTGGGTCACGGCTCGACGATCATACGTACGTGATTCTGGTGAGCGATGGACTCGACGTCGGCGACATCCCGCAGCTCGACCATGCGATGCAAGAGATCGCGCGCCGAAGCGCCGCCATCGCGTGGGTCAACCCGCATGCCGCCGAGCCGGGCTTTACTCCGGCCACGCGCGGCATGCTGACCGCGCTGCCCTACCTAACGTCACTGACGGCGTGGGGCGGGCTTGCCGATGCGTGAGGTCTTTGCAACCGCCGCCGCATGGCTCGACGAAGGCACGCCTTTTGCGCTCGCTACACTGTCCGAATTGCATGCCGCCAAAACCGCGCCGATCGGCACGACGATTGCCGTGAACGGCGACGGACGCATCGTGGGAAACATCGGCGCCGGCTGTTATGAGAGCGAGATCATCGAAACCGCGCAACAAACGTTAGCTGACGGCGTCACGCGTTCGCTGGATGTCAATCTCGACAATGATGACGAACTCGCCGGTGGAACCGCCTGCGGTGCGGTGATGCGTCTCGTGATCTGGCGACCGCAAGCGGCCTTCCTCGATGACGCGCGCGCCATTGCCGGCGGCGAACGCTCGGTTACGCTGCGAATCGGCGGTTTCGAGCACATCGTTCCTGCGAAAGAGACCTTGATTCTGATTGGGGCCACGTCGCTCGCCGCCGATTTGGCGGCCGTTGCCCGGCGCATGGACTTCTGCGTCATCGTGGTCGATCCGCGCCCGGCCTTCGCAACGCCGCAACGGGTCCCGGATGCGCACGTCATCGTACGCGAATGGCCCGACGACTATCTCCCGCGCGTGCTCTCGTCGCACACGGCGATTGTCGTGCTCTCGCACGACCCGAAGTTCGATCTTCCGGCGCTGCGCTGCGCCCTGCGCTCGAACGCCTCATATATCGGATTGTTGGGAAGCCGTCGCGCGCAAACCGCACGGCGCGCGGCGCTGCGCGCCGAGGGCTTCGACGAAGCGGCGCTCGAGCGCGTCCACGGTCCCGTCGGCCTTGATATCGGCGGCGCCACGACCGCCGAAACGGCGATTTCGATTCTCGCGGAGATCGTAGCTGTGCGCAGCGGCCGTCGCGGAACGCCGTTGCTCTCCGCAAGCGGCGCGATACATTAGCGATGGCGCGCGACGCGGACTACGCACTGATGCCGCTCCTCTTCGGCCTGACCTTCATCTCGGGCATGGTCGACGCGGTGAGCTTTTTGCGTCTCGGCCACACCTTCGTAGCGAACATGACCGGCAACCTGGTGCTGCTCGGTTTTGCAATTGGGGGCGCGAAGGGCATCTCGATCGTCGGTTCGCTGGTGGCGATCGCCGCGTTCATGGTCGGCGGCATCATCGGCGGCCGGCTTAACCGGCGCCACGGCGAGAATGGCGCGCATCTGCTCTCGGTGACGACCTTCGTCAAGATCTTTTTCATGTTGGGAGCGGCAGCGATTGCCTGGTTTTTCGGCTACGAAGGTTTCGTTGCTTACGGGTTGACAGGAGTGCTCGCCATCTCGATGGGCCTGCAAAATGCGGTGGTCCGCGGCATCGGTATTGCAGATATCACGACGACGGTCGTAACGCAGACGATCATCAGCATCGCCATGGACTCGACGCTCGCCGGCGGGACGAACACACGCGTGCGCCGCCGCGTCACCGCGGTCGTGGTCATGTTTGCCGGCGCGCTCATCGGCGCCATCATCGTTCTGCGATTGGGCGTCCCCGCCGCGCTCATTGGTGCGGCGATTGCGCTTGCCATCGTCTCTGCCTGGGGATGGAGGCTCAAACAGCTCTCGCAACCGCAACCCTGACACAATAATCGCGGGTCGGGGCGAATATGGCACAAGATCAAATCGTTCGCACCGCTAACGTCAAATGGGTCGGCGACGTGGCCAAGGGCCACGGAGACATCACGACGGCCAGCGGGAAAGTCTCGGCCTCGTATTCGTTCGGCACGCGCTTTTCGACCGATCCCGGGACCAATCCCGAAGAATTGCTCGCCGCGTCGCACGCTGCGTGCTTCACCATGGCAACCAGCGCGGTGCTTACGCGCGCCGGTCATGCACCCACCTCGCTCGATACGACCGCAACGGTGCATCTCGAACGCGCGGGGGAGGGCTACAAGATTCCCAAGATCGAACTGGCGATCACCGGTGTGGTCCCGGGAGTCACGGCCGACGAATTCTCAACCTACGCAAAGCAAGCGGAGGCATCGTGTCCGATCAGCAACGCGCTGCGCGCGGTACCGATCAGCGTTTCGGCAACGCTAGCGTCCTAAGCGTCGCGCGAGTGGCCGCGCCCGCCGAATTTCTCGAGCTGCACCGGCTTCTCACGGTGTACGAAATCGATCTCCCCGAAGCGCTTCGGCATGGCGCCGTGCCCGAGGTTTCGGAGCTCGCGGCGCTCTACGGCGCGCCGAACGCTGCGTTTATCGCGCGCCTCGATGAAGCCGGCGTCGGCTGCGTGGTGTGCACGTCGCAGGACAGCGCGACGGCCGTGCTCGCCCGCCTCTACGTCGAACCGCACGCACGGAAGGCCGGCACCGGCCGAGCGCTCGTCAATGCAGTGATCGATTTCGCGCGCGGGGACGGCTTCGAACGTGTCGTGCTCGATACTCACAGCGAACTGCTTGCGCCCGCCTATCGGCTTTACAACTCGCTCGGGTTTACTGAATATCAGCCCGCGTGTGGCGCCGAAGACGCGTTGTGCTCGACATTTATGGAGTTGCGGCTCTAGCTCGAGGGTCGAGCCTTGAACGCGGCGCGGGATTCGATGTCACGCTTGATATCGAGCAGAAACTCTCGGGCGGTCGCCTGTGCGATCGCAAATCCAATCAGCTCGTCGAAAACTTGACCTGCAGCGCCGAGCGGGGGCGTATAGTGCCCGCGCAACTCTATGAAGCTTTTCGCCGGATCATCCTCGCCCCAGGCGAGCAACGTACCCTCGAAGCGCGGGAAGATGACCGTACCTTCGGGCTCCCACGCGATACGAACGAGATTGTTGAGATTGCCCTCATCGCGGCCCTCACGCGCTTCTATGCGAACCTCGCGATCCAGCGAAAGCGCGCCGTCCATCGAAACACGAAGGCGCATCCGCGTCAACCCGTTTGCGTCCTCCCGGGCCGCGAAGAATGCGCGCAGACCGGCCTCGGTCTGTTCTACCGGGGATTCGAGAGCAGCCCGCTCGCGAAGTTCCTTCATCCCGTGACCGTACCAGAGACCGGGGAACGACCGGGGAACAGGCGTTCTCCGATTATTCATAACGCGTGCGTAGGGTGGGATGGTGGACGAAAGCTTTATCCAACTCGACGCCTACTGGCGGGCAGCAAACTACATCAGCGCCGGACAGATCTACTTGCTCGACCGCAACCCGCTGCTGCGCCGATCGCTGACGCCCGCCGACATCAAGCCGCGCCTGCTCGGCCACTGGGGAACGACACCAGGTCTGAATTTCGTCTACGCGCATCTCAATCGGGCGATAATGAGGCGCGATCTCGACGTCGTGTTCATGGCCGGACCCGGTCACGGCGGCCCGGCGCTGCTCGCCAACGCCTACCTCGAAGGGACCTACAGCGAGCTCTATCCTAACGTGCCGCAGAACGCGGGCGGGCTCGGTCGACTCTTCAAACAGTTTTCGTTCCCCGGCGGCGTTCCCAGCCACGCCTCGCCCACGACGCCCGGCTCCATTCACGAAGGTGGCGAGCTGGGCTATGTGCTTTCGCACGCCTTCGGAGCCGTCTTCGACAACCCGGATCTGCTCGTGTGCGCGGTCGTCGGCGACGGCGAAGCCGAGACCGGTCCGCTTGCGACCGCGTGGCATTCGAACAAGTTTTTAAATCCCGCGCGTGACGGCGCGGTGCTGCCGGTGCTGCACCTCAACGGTTATAAGATTTCCGGTCCCACAGTGCTGGCGCGCATCCCCGACGACGAATTGATCGCGCTCTTCCGGGGCTATGGCTACGACCCGGTAATCGTTGAGGGCGACCAACCCACGATGATGCACCCGTTGATGGCGGCAGTCCTCGATCGCGCGCTCGATCGCATTCGTTCGATTCAGCGCGTAGCGCGTATCCACGGATTCCGCGAGCGCGACACCTGGCCGATGATCATCCTGCGCACACCCAAAGGCTGGACCGGACCAAAGGTCGTCGACGGCGTCCCCATCGAGGGCACGTTCCGGGCGCACCAAGTCCCATTGCTCGAAGTGCGCGAGAAGCCCGAACACTTGGCCATGCTCGAAGCCTGGATGCGGAGCTATCGTCCCGAAAAGCTCTTCGATCATGAGGGTTGCCCGGTTGCGTATGTACGCGAGGCCGCGCCGCGCGGCACTCGGCGCATGAGCGCCAACCCACACGCCAACGGCGGCGCATTGCTACGCGAGTTGCAGATGCCGGCCTTCGCCGACTACGCGGTGAACGTCCCGGCTCCGGGCGCCGTGCGCGCCGAAGCGACACGCGCGCTTGGGCCGATGCTGCGCGACATCATGCGCGAGAATAGCGATCGCTTCCGCATAATGAGTCCAGACGAAACGACTTCGAATCGACTCGAAGCACTCTTCGAAGTGACCAATCGCTGTTCGGTCGCGCAGATCGTTCCCGGCGACGATCACGTCGCGCCCGATGGCCGCGTGATGGAAGTCTTGAGCGAACACCAGTGTGAAGGCTGGCTCGAGGGCTATCTTCTCACCGGGCGACACGGCATCTTCCCCTGCTACGAAGCCTTCATTCATATCGTCGACTCAATGGTCAATCAGCATGCGAAGTGGATCAAGATGGCGCGCGAGGTCCCCTGGCGCCGCCCAATCGCCTCGCTGAATTATCTGCTCACCTCACACGTGTGGCGCCAGGATCATAACGGATTCAGCCATCAAGATCCGGGCTTCATCGATCATATCATCAACAAGAAGGCCGACACGGTGCGCGTGTATTTGCCCCCCGACGCCAACACGCTGCTCTCGGTCGCCGATCATTGTCTACGCAGCCGCGACTACATCAACGTTATCGTCTCCGGCAAACAGCCCGAATGGCAATGGCTCGACATCGAAGCAGCGGTGCGTCACTGCATGCAAGGCGCGAGCATCTGGGACTGGGCATCCGGCGACGACGGCTTGGAGCCCGACGTCGTCATGGCCTGCGCCGGGGACGTGCCGACGCTGGAAACGCTAGCAGCGGTCGCCTTCCTACGCACCCACGTTCCCGAACTGCGCGTGCGCGTGGTCAATGTTGTTGATCTGATGGCGCTCGAGTCGCGCGATCAGCATCCGCACGGTTTGAGTGATGAGGTCTTCAGCTCACTTTTCAGCGAGAATTCGCCCGTGATCTTCGCTTTTCACGGGTACCCGGCGTTGATTCACCGCTTGACGTACAAGCGGCCCAATCATGACAATTTCCACGTCCATGGCTATCGTGAGGAAGGATCGACTACGACGCCGTTCGACATGACGGTACGCAATCAGCTCGACCGCTTCCATCTCGCTGCCGACGCGATCGATCGAGCTCCACGTCTAGGCGATCGCGGTGCCCACGCACAACAGTTCATCCGCAATAAGCTCAACGAGCACCTTGCGTATATCGAGCGCTACGGCGAAGACATGCCCGAGATTCGCGACTGGTCCTGGCCCAACGCGCGTTCGATGGCGGCGAGCAGTTCACGTGGCTCCGCCGGCTTGGGCAGCGCGCTCGCTACGCCGTAGATCTCCATGAAGTCTCGCATCGCGGCATCGATCGTGCTTGCGGTATACAGCGCGACGCGAAGCGGCCGTGTTCGCTCGTCGGCACGCAGCGCGCGAAGAAACTGCGGTCCGCTCATCCCCGGCAGCGAGAGATCGGTGATAACGAGGTCGGGCTGACGTTCGAGAGCGAGCTCGAGGCCTTGCTCGCCGCTCGAAGCTTCGAGTGCGGTGTGACCGCCATGCGCGAGCAGCGTGGTGACCAGCAGGCGCGCGTTGGGATCGTCGTCGACGATCAGCACGCATGCCATCAGTGGTTCTTCCGATCCAGAAACGCTTGGACGTGCGCAACGAACGTGCGCGGTTCGATCGGTTTTGCGATATAGCCGTCGAAACCGGCTTGCGCGATACGCTCGCGGTCGCCCGACATGGCCAGTGCCGTCACCGCGACCAGTGGCGTCGAGGACACATGCGATTCACTCTTGAAGCGGCGCGCAAATTCGTAGCCGTCGATGCCGGGCATCAAGATGTCGGTCAGAACGATAGCGAATTCACCGGAAAGCGCTGCTTGGAGCCCGATCAAAGCGTCCCCATGTCCCTCCGCGTCGTAACGGAAGGCTCGCAGCAGATAGAGCATCAGATCGAGGTTGACGGCGTTGTCGTCGACGACGAGGACGCGCGACACGTGCTACCGCGCCCGCGGAAGCGTGAACGTAAACGTACTTCCCTTCCCCGGCTGGCTGGTGACGGTCAGCTCCCCGCCGAGCAAGTCCGCGAGATTGCGGCACAGATATAAGCCAAGACCCGTGCCCTCGAAGCGGCGCGTGCTCGAACGATCGAGCTGTTCGAAGGCCTTGAAGAGACGCTCCTGATCTTCGGGCTTGATTCCGATGCCGGTATCGCTCACGCAAAACGCGACGGCAGGCTGTTCGTTGTGGTTTGTCGCCGAGACGTCGATATGTACCGATCCGGCTTCTGTGTACTTGAGCGCATTGTTGGTCAGGTTCAAGAGAATCTGCGCGAGTGCGCGCCGGTCCGTCGCGATGGGCTTCCCGTCGTCAACGACATGGGTGGTGAATTCGATCCGCTTCTCGGCCGCAAGTGCGGCCATCGCGGATGACACCTCTTCAACGACCTCTTTGGCCGAGATCAACTCAACGGTAAGCTCGGTCTTCCCTGACTCGATCTTTGCAAGGTCGAGTATGTCGTTGATCAACGAGAGCAGATGGCGCGCGCTCGACTGCACGATTTCGAGTTGCCGTTCTTGCTCGGGCGAAAGGGGTCCGGGCAATTGCATCAAGAGCGTGCCGGTAAAGCCGATGATCGCATTGAGCGGCGTACGTAGCTCGTGACTCATAGACGCTAGAAATGAATCCTTCGCCCGATTCGCGTCTTCGAGTGCGGTGTTGAGCTCACGTAGCTGGCGTTCGAGCGTTTTGCGTTCCGTCGAGTCGCGAATCGAAGCCGACACGAAGGTCCCTTCGCGGGTCGAGATCGGGCTCAAGCTGATTTCGACGGGAAACTCGGTGCCATTCTTGCGTAGGCCGTTCAACTCAAGGCCGACGCCCATCGGGCGCACGTGCGGATCGCCGTAATAGCCCTTGCGCTCGCCCACGTGTCTACTATGGTAACGCGCCGGAATCAGCATCTCGATCGGATGCCCAAGCAGTTCTTCGCGATAGTATCCAAAGAGCCGTTCGGTCTGCGCGTTCACCAGCCGAATCTTGCCATCGGCATCGACGAGGATTGTCGCGTCGGGCGCGTACTCGAGCAGCGGAAAGCGGCTTCCCGCTAAATCCGCAAGCGAGAACGTTACTTCACCGGCCGTTTGCGAAGGATCCATAGCTCTTTTCAACCGCGGTAGGGCTTCCCAGGCGTGGTCGCGGAGTAGCCCATCGTGGGAACAAACAACCTGCGGCACGATCTGGGCAATCTCCTCGGTGTCGCGCTCGCCAACGTCGAGGGCATGATCGACGGGATCGTTCCGACTACTAAGGAGCGGCTCGAGGTCGTCGCCGACTCGCTGCGACGCTCCGCTGAACTGGTAGCGAGACTGCGCAACGACGGAAAGGATTAGCCGGCGCGCAACAGGCGCAGCGTGTGGAACGCGATCATCAGGCTCTCGTCGGTGGGAATCACCAAGGTCGCGACGTCGCATAGATAGTCGATTGCCGCGATAACGCGGTCGCGAATCGGCGCTGCGTGCTCGCCGATACCGCCGGTAAACACAAGCGTATCGAGGCCGCCAAGTACCGCTATCATCGCACCCAGCTGCTTGGTCAGTTGATAAACAAAGAGCTCGACGGCATCGCGCGCGGCAGCATTCGTGTTTGCCGCTTCGAGGAGCGTGCGCATGTCGGCGCTCGAGCCCGAGACGCCGAGCAGCCCGCTGCGATGATAGAGCAGTTCGGTCAACTGCTCGACGTTGTATCGATCCTTGCCGAGCAGCCGCAGCACAACTCCTGGATCCAAATCGCCGGGACGCGTGCCCATCATCAATCCACCAAGCGCGGTAAATCCCATCGTCGTATCGATCGGCTCGCCGTCACGTACCGCGCACAGGCTGGCGCCCGAGCCCAGATGCGCGATAACCGTTCGCCCCGAGCCCGTAGGTAACTGGGAGACGATGTACTCGTATGAGAGTCCGTGAAAACCGTAGCGCTGCAGCAACGGGTCGAGATCGTTCGGCAACGGCAGACGATGGGCAATCGCCGGCGATCGCCGATGAAAAGCCGTGTCGAAGCAAAGCACGTTCGGCACGTGCGCCAACGCCAGTGTCACGGCATACACCAAATCAAGTTCGGCACGCAAATGCAGCGGTTCGATGCTTACGAACGCTTCGATATCGCGCATCACCGCGGTGTCGGCTCGAACGGGCGATTCGTAGCGCGCTCCACCGAACACAATGCGGTGCCCGACCGCGTCGATGTCGTCGCAATCAACCTGCTTGAGGACCTGCGTCACCAGCGCTTCGGCATCGCCGCGGGCCGGCAGCGTCCCCGAATGCTCGAGTTGGATCTCGCTCGTTGTTCCGCGCGCGCGATACACGGCAAATTTCAACGATGATGAGCCGCCGTTGAGCGCGAGCACCTTCACATCTGGCTTCAGAACGCGCAAGCTCCCGTCGTAAATCGCATGTCGTCCCGCGTCTCGAGTGAAAAGCTGTCGCTGTGTGACGGGACGGCGTCGATAATGAACTGCATGTGTTCGCCCCACTGCGTGAGTTGCTTGGCGCCGATATAGAACGGCGTGTCCTCGATCGTTCCGAGCAAGACGTCGTTCGCTCCCACGCGGAAGTCGCCTCGCTTGTAACACATCGGGGCACTGCCTTCGCAGCATCCTCCCGACTGATGGAAGATCAAGGGCCCATGAATATGCTTCAGCCGCCGCACAAGGGCGGCGGCTGAAGGTGTGAACACAACACGTTCGGGCACTAGAAGAGTCCCAGGGCCTTATCGCTATAGCTGACCAGCAAGTTCTTGGTTTGCTGGTAGGCTTCGAGATCCGATTTGTAGGTCTCGCGGCCGAACCCGGACTGCTTATAGCCTCCGAACGCGGCACCTGCCGGATAGAGATGGTAGCAATTGGTCCATACGCGCCCGGCCTGAATCTCGCGTCCGACGCGATACGCGTTGGTGCCGTTGCGACTCCACACGCCGGCGCCCAAACCGTAGAGCGTGTCATTGCCGATCTCGATCGCTTCGTCGACGTTTTTGAAGCTCGTCACCGAAAGCACCGGCCCGAAGATCTCCTCTTGGAAGATTCGCATCTTGTTGTTGCCGGCGAACACGGTGGGCTTGACGTAGTAACCGCCTTTGATGTCGGCGCCCACGTTGGCCAGGCCTCCGCCCGTGAGGCATGTCGCCCCTTCTTGCTTGCCGATGTCGATGTAGCGCAGAATTTTTTCGAGTTGATCCTTGGAGTTTTGCGGCCCCATCATCGTGGCGGGATCGAGCGGATTACCGACCACGATCTTTTCGACGCGTTTGATCGCGCGTTCGAGAAACCGATCGTAGATCGACTCTTGGATTAGCGCGCGCGACGGGCACGTGCACACTTCGCCTTTGTTGAAAGCGAAAAGCGCAAAGCCCTCGAGCGCCTTGTCCAGGTACGAATCATCGGCATCCATGACGTCGCCGAGGAAGATGTTTGGCGATTTGCCTCCCAGTTCCAGCGTCATCGGAATGAGGTTTTGCGAGGCATACTGCATGATGAGCCGCCCGGTCGTCGTTTCACCGGTGAATGCCACCTTGGCTATGCGCGGATTCGCCGCCAGCGCTTCCCCGATCTCCGACCCTTTACCGTTGACGACGTTCAAGACGCCCGCGGGTACGATGTCGGCGATCAATTGCATCAGCACCATTACGCTGAAGGGCGTTTCGGAGGCCGGCTTGAGGATCACGCAGTTGCCCGCCGCTAGCGCCGGGCAGAGTTTCCACGCAGCCATGAGTAAAGGGAAGTTCCACGGAATGATCTGTGCGACCACGCCGAGAGGTTCGCGGAAGTGATACGCGACGGTTTCGTCGTCGAGCTGCGTTAGCGCGCCCTCTTCGGCTCGTAGGCATGCCGCGAAATACCGGAAGTGATCGGCTGCAAGCGGGACGTCGGCCCCAAGCGTTTCGCGAATAGGCTTTCCGTTGTCCATCGTCTCGACGCGAGCCAGTACCTGGAGGTTTTCATCGATTCGATCCGCGATCGCGTTGAGGACCGCGGCGCGCTTCGCAGGCGAGGTCTTCCCCCATGCTCGCTTTGCCGCATGAGCGGCGTCCAGCGCGAGTTCGATGTCCTTGGGACTCGAACGCGCAAATTCGGCAAGCGGCAGGCCGTTGATCGGGCTGGTATCGACGATATAGCGACCGTCGACCGGCGGCACGAATTTGCCACCGATGAAGTTATCGTAACGCGGCTTGAGGCAATCGCGTTCGCGCACGAAGGCGAGTGCATCTTGGAACAGATCGCGCGTTTGGGTTGAGGTGGACACTAGAGTCTCCTTCGGTTTTTCTAAAAAGCTACTTGAAAAGAATCAGCGGTTTTAGAACGCCGTCGAGCTTACGATCCATGATGTCGAAGGCTTTGGCCATATCGCTGAAGTCAAAGGTGTGCGTCGTCAATTTTGTTGGATCGACGGTGCCTTGCTCGAGCAGGCGCAAAAGACGCTTCATTCGCAAACTGCCACCCGGACAAAGTCCGGTACGAATCGTCTTGTCGGCCATCCCGACGCCCCACGCGACGCGGGGAATCTGTACGTAGTCGCCTGACCCGTGATAGCCAATGTTGGAGATGGTGCCACCGGGCTTGGTTACATCAACGCACCATTCGAAGGTCTGCTGCGCACCGAGTGCTTCGATCGCCGTGTCGACGCCGATGCCGCCCGTTTCCGCTAGGATCCGCGCGACGGGATCTTCTTTCTTGAAATCGACGACGAGATGCGCGCCATATGCTTTTGCCAGCTCGGCGCGCTTAGGATCGGTCTCGACGGCAATAATGAGCCCGGCTCCGCGAAGCTTAGCACCGACCGTCGCCATCAGACCCACGGGTCCTTGCGCGAAAATCGCGACCGTGCCGCCGATCGGAATATTGCCGTGCTCGGCGCCAAGAAAGCCGGTCGAGAGCATATCGGCACAGTAGACGGCCTGCTCTGACGTAACGCTCTCGGGAATGATCGCCATATTGGCGTCGGCCTCGTTGACGTGGAAGTATTCGGCGAAGACGCCGTCCTTCACGTTGGCGAATTTCCAACCGGCGAGCGCGCCGCCGGACTGCGACGAGTAGCCGTTTTGCGCTTCCTGCGAGCCCCAATCGGGGGTGATTGCGCCGACGACCACGCGATCGCCGATCTTGAACTGTTTGACCTCCGCGCCGACCGCGTGCACGATGCCGACGGCCTCGTGCCCGAGCGTCAGGTTCTCGCGCGGGCCAACAGCACCGCGTACGGTGTGGGAGTCTGACGTACAGATAAGCGCATGCGTCGTCTTGACGATCGCATCATTCGGGCCGGGCTGCGGAATAGGTTTGACCAAGAACCCGGTATGCTCGAGGCTGAGCATACAGAAAGCCTTCATCGTCGCTACCGGCGCTTGCGGTCGCGGCTTTTCGAGTTGTGTTTGAATCACTGCAAATTCTCCTTAACAGAGCATCTCCAGTGTAGGCGCGAGAACGGGAAGAACGAGGAAGGCCGTTCTCGGTTCCTTCCCATTCGGAACTGCGCCTTATGTCTTGATGAACCACGACGCGACCGTCCCGGCCGCGCTAGCGAGCATGAGGACGAACGCTAGCCAGAGCCATACGCGAGCGCTTCGCGAGACGACTTTGTCCTTGAGCACGCGGGGGTCGCTTGCAATGCGGATGATCGCGTAGATCAGCGGGACCGCCGCGACGCCGTTGAACACCGCCGACCAGAACAACGCTTTGATCGGATCGACGTGGACCACGCCCATGAGCGTGCCGGCCACAACACCGAGGATGATAATGCCGTAGAATCCGCGCGCGCGCCACGGCTTGACGTCGAGCCCTTCGCGCAATCCCAAGAGTTCGGAAAACATGTACGCCGACGAACCGGCCAGCACCGGGACTGCGAGTAATCCGGTCCCGACGATCCCAAGGGTAAAGAGCGCATAGGCGAAGTTTCCGGCCAGCGGACGCAGCGCTTCCGCGGCTTGTTGCGCTGTTGCAATGTTGGCCGAGCCGTGTGCGCCAATCGTCGATGCAGTGGTCACGATGATGAAAAACATCACCAGATTTGAAAAAATCGCGCCCGTGTTGGCGTCCGCATGAAGGTCGCCGAGCGAACGCGATTCCAGGTGCGCGTCCTTCTTGCGTGCTTGACGCTCCTCCGCGGTCATTGACGTCTGCCAAAAGAAGAGATATGGCGTAATCGTCGTTCCGAGCGCGGCCGTAAGCGTCGTCAGCCAGGCGGCATTCCAGCGAACGTGCGGGACAATGGTATTCAAAAGCACGGTCGGCCAATGCGGATGGACGATGAACGCGGTGACCACGTAGGCGAGCAGTGAGGCGCACAGCCATTTCATCACATTCGCGAAAGAACGATACTTGAAAAAAACCTCGGCGACGATCACGACCGCAGCGAAGAAGACCAACCATAGCGTTTGCGGCAAGCGCACGAGCAGATGCGCTGCGGCGGCCATCGCGTCGAGGTCCGCACCGATGTTGAACGTGTTGGCCAGCCCGACAAGGACTGCAAGCGCTAGGGCAAGCGGCCGCGGCATGCTCCGGGCCAGCGACGACATCAACCCCGCCCCGGTCACGAAGCCAATGCGCGCGCACGTGCCGTCGATGACCGCCATCATCGGCGTGGTAATAACGGCCGTCCACAGCATCGAGAACCCAGTCGATGCGCCGGTGATTGAGTAGGTCGCGATTCCCGAAGGATCGTCGTCGGCTGCGCCGGTGATCAGTCCGGGGCCCAGTGACTTTGCCCAATGTACAATACGGCGCCGGACGTCGGGATTCGCTCGGGTCGTCATTCCGTAGTTCTTCCCTTCAGCTTCTTATCCACACGGCATGATGGCCTCATGGCACGACTACATCAGCGCCGCTACCTCAAATGTCCGTACAATCGCGCGCGCGATTTGCTCGCGGAGTCGATTGCGGATGCGCTCCAAAGGGGCGACGGGCGCCTCTTACACTTAAACTTCGCGTTTCCCGCCGTGATGAGCGTGGAGCTGGGCAAGGATGTCATCGTCAGCGTCAAGCCGGTCGCGGATCCCATGCACTTCGACGAACCGTGGAATCTGCACTGGGCACCCGTTAGCGGTTTATACCCGGTTTTCGACGGGATTCTCACCATTCGGGCTGACGAATCCTACGCAAGCGCGATACTCGAACTGGAAGGTACGTACGAGCCGCCGCTCGGGCTTGCCGGGATGATCTTCGATGCGGTACTCGGTCAGCGCATCGCGCACGAAACGGCACGCGAACTCTTACGCAAGCTCGCCGCAACGATCGAAACGCGATACCGCGTGACCGAAGACGAAAAAACGCCGGCGCCCTAGGCTTTGCGCATCTTGTAGCCGACGCCGTACACCGTCAGCACGAAGGTCGGTTCGTGCACGTTCGGCTCGATTTTTCGGCGCAGGTTGTTGATGTGACGATCGAGGGTCCGCTCGAAAATCGAACCGTCATCACTGAGTTTATCGAGCAGTTGCGAACGCGTTAGCGCGACCCCGGCGTTAAGCGCCAACACTTCGAGAAGACGAAATTCCGATGGTGTCAATTGGGTGGGCCGGTTGCCGATGCGCACCTCGTGCGCTTCACCGTCGATCTCTAAGTCCCCGATGCGAATAATCGAATGCGCACCGCGCGTTTCGGCAGTCGTGCGCGTGCGACGCAAGACCGCCCGAACACGTGCGACCACTTCGCGCGGCGAAAACGGCTTGGTGACGTAGTCATCGGCACCGATCTCGAGCCCGACAATCCGATCCACCTCGTCGGCGCGCGCCGTGACCACGATTGCCGGGATCCCGCGGTCGCGCACATCGCGAAGGATGTCGAGTCCGCTACCGTCCGGGAGGGCGACGTCGAGCAACATTAGATCCGGGCGGTTCGCCGCGAGCGCTGCACCTGCCTCAGCCACCGTGGTGCAGACCGTCGTGGCGAACCCTTCAGCCCGAAGATATTCCGCCAGAACCTCGCCGATCTGCGCCTCATCCTCAACGATCAAGATCGTGTCTGCCACGCGCCCTCCGAATGTTCCAGATCCCAAGAAGAGACCTTCCTCAAATACGCGCGAGCGGCCCGCTACCTTGGTTTTATGAGCACAGAAGGCGACCGCGGGGACACGCCGCTCCCCGGAACGTTGACGTTCGTCCTTGGCGTGGGCGTAGCTTTTCTCATCGGATGGTTCGCGTTATTCGTCCTTCTTGCGGAGCGGTGGTAAAGTGCACGTTCACCGCTACGAACGCTGGTGGATGCTCTTCGGAATAATTATGCTCGTTTTGTTCATGGCGACGATTTTCGTAGCGGCATTCGCGGACAACATCAATCCACCCGACGGATCCCAAACGATCGATCCGGCGAAAGTCAACACGACGCCGCCGTTCGACCACCCCGGGTTGCGCAACCTCGGTAACGGGCGCTATGAGGCCTATTACGTCGCGTCGGTCTTCATGTTCACGCCCGCGAAGCTGCAGATTCCCGTCGGCGCAAACGTGACGTTCTACGTCACCAGCTCTGACGTGGTTCATGGTTTCGAAATCGCGCAGACCGATGTCAACGCGATGGCGATTCCCGGGTGGGTAAACAGCACGAGTCATACGTTCCGCACGGCCGGAACCTATCTGCTGGTGTGCAACGAGTACTGCGGCATTGGGCACCAAAACATGTACGGCACGATCGAGGTTAAATGATGCGAGCAAGCGCGTCTTTGGAGGCCCAGAACCGCGTCGTTCTGGCCCACATTTACACCGCAACGATCGCGGTGTGCCTTGGCGCCGTCTTTGGCGTATTGCAAGGTTTTTCGCGTGCCGGCGCGATCGACGCGCCCGCGTGGTTCGACTATTACCGGATGTTGACCGCGCACGGCGTGCTGATGGCACTCGTCTTTACGACATTCTTTATCACGGGCTTCACGCTCTTTGCCACCTATCGGACGATTGCGCGCCCGGACCGCAGGCAAGCAGTTGGGTGGATCGGCTGGTGGATGATGCTGCTCGGCACCGCTACCGCCGCGATCACGATTTTGAGCGGCAATGCGACGGTGCTCTATACGTTTTATGCACCCCTCAAGGCAAGCCCCGCGTTTTATCTCGGCGCTACGCTGCTCGTGCTTGGGACGTGGGTCGTCGCCTTCGAGATATTCGAAAACGCCTATTACTATCGCCGGAATAACCCTGGGAAGCCGCTTCCCCTTCCGGTCTTCATGGCGTCCGCAACGTTCCTGATGTGGATCATCGCCACGCTGGGCGTCGTCGCCGAGATGGCGTTGCTCATTCCATGGTCGTTCGGCTGGACGCCCGGCGTCAACGTCATGCTCACGCGCATGTTGTTCTGGTACTTCGGGCATCCGCTCGTGTACTTCTGGATCATGGGTGCATACATCATTTGGTATACGGTCATACCCACGCGATACGCTGGAAATATTTTCAGCGACGGGCTTGCGCGCCTCACGTTCCTGATGTTGTTGCTACTTTCTACGCCCGTCGGCATCCACCATGAGTTCACCGAGCCCGGCATCGCCTCGAATTGGAAGCTCTTGCACATGGTGATGACCTACGGCGTCGCGATCCCGTCGTTCCTCACCGCTTTTGCGATCTTCGCCTCGTTCGAATTGGCTGCGATCAAGCAGGGCAAACGCGGCTTCGTTGCGACCGTCCGTTCGCTTCCGTGGAATGACCCGTTCTTCTCGGCCGCCGGATACGGCATGCTGCTCTTTATCCTCGGCGGATTCGGCGGCATGGTGAACGCCTCGTACAGCATGGATACGTTGGTGCACAACACGATCTGGATCGTCGGCCACTTCCATGTCACCGTCGGCGGCCCCGTCGCGCTGACGTTCATTGGCGCGACCTACTGGCTGATCCCACGGCTCACAGGGCGTGAACTGTGGGGCCGCAGCATCGCGCTCTGGCAAACGCGCTTGTGGTTCATCGGCATGCTGGTGATGTCGCTTTCGATGCACTATGCCGGATTGCTCGGCGCGCCACGCCGAACTGCGTCCGTTGCCTACGCGGGCGCGTCGGTCGCTCAGTCCTGGGAGCCCGCGATGTTGCTCGCCGCGGCAGGCGGGGCGATTCTTTTCATCAGCATCTGCTTCTTTGCCGCCGTCGCGATCGGCACGTTGTTCCAAAACGAGAAGACGCACGATATGAGCGCCGATTTCGCCGTCGCGGCGCCTGGGAGCGAGCGCGCTCCGGCGATGTTCGAACACCTCTTCCGTTGGGGCCTCGTTGCGCTTATCCTAGCCATTCTCGCCTACAGCGGTCCGTTCATCGAACTCTTTCATAGCAACGCGTTCCTCGCACCCGGCATGCGCACGTGGTAATCGCAAAAGGAGACACATCATGTTCACTACCATTCTCGTCGCCGTCGACGAATCCGATGCGTCCGGCACGGCACTCGATCTCGCGCGTCGCCTCGCCAAAGAAGACACCGCGAACCTGCTCTTAGTCAACGTCGTCGACGTTTCCAAGTACCTCCTCGTCTGCGGCTACGAGACGCCTTACCCGGTCGACACGATCCAGGTGATGCGAGACGCCGGCGCCGATATGCTCGGTGCCGCAAAGGCGCAGTGCGAGGCCGACGGCGTATCTGCGGAAACCGTCGCAGCCGAAGGCGACACATGCGACGAGATCCTGCGCATCGCAGGCGACAACCGCGTTGGACTGATTTGCATGGGTACGCACGGGCGAAAAGGTCTTGCCCATCTCTTCGTCGGTAGCGTTGCCGAGGGCATCCTGCGCCGCGCGAACGTGCCGGTCATTGTGACGCGCCCGGCCCAAAAACACGCGCACGACATCGACCGCCGCACGACTGCAGCGGTCACGGCAGCATAAGCGACGTGCACCCCGGCAACCGAATCATTCGGGTGGACGCGTTCGCTCGGTGTCCATTCTCCGATGCGATCGAGCGGGCAGAGGCCTTCCTTGCGCAAGCGGCGGAGCGCGGACGCATCCAGGAATTGATCGTCGAAAGCGAAGTCAACGCGCTCGTCGTCGAGGATTATACCGATAGCGTACGGCGCCACGAGGCGCTGGAGTTTCACTGGCGTCCGCGTTCCTCGCTATTCCCCGACGGTCACGCTCTTCTAACCGTGCGCCCTCACGCGCCGCAAGGCGCGCAATTGCAGCTCAGCATCGCGTATACGCCGCCATTCGGCGGTGCCGGCCGGCTGTTCGACGCGTGCATCGGACGACACATCGCATGGATTACAACCGGCCTGCTCCTGCGCCGTCTGCGACGCGAAGTCGAGCGGCTATAGCCACCAATGCGCGCCGAGCGCCATATTGAAGGTCGCGGCATACGTGCAGTACATCAGCCAGATCCCGGTCACCAGGTGGAAGAACCCGAGCGGCTTGGAGGAGTGGACTACGCCGAACCGTTCCAACCCCTCCGAGATGTACACGAGCACGAGACCCAAGAAGATCAGCGCTACCGGGATGTCTCCCGCCGTCCAAAAGACGAGGAGGCCCAACAGTGAGATCAAGGTAAACGCGATCGTCATCCACCCGTCGGGCCCTGCGTCGCCGGCGATCAAGCGGCGTCCAGCCAGCGCAAACCAATGCACGCCGTAGGCCGTGAAGGCAAGCCCCGCCATATAGAGCGGCGCGCCCTTGAACACTTGAAACCAGGTTAATCCGACGAAAATGTATGTGCCGGCGACCAACTGCATGAAGCCGGGCATCCACACACCCCACAACCCCATGCTCCGGTCGACCTCCGGTGTCGAACGCGGCCAGCCGAAGAACTCTTGACCGCCGAAAATAAAATAGCCCGTGCCAAGCCCGAAAAAGCCAATCGCCAACGGCACGTACGCTGACGGCTGGAGTGCGAACGTAGACATGGGCGAATTGTACCGCAGGACGGCACGGCCTAAACCGGCCGCGGCTGCCTAGGAAACGTGCAAAACGGCTGCCCCCCGCAGCTCGTCATGCTTGAGCATCGAGAGCGCGCGGTTGGCTTCGTCAAGCGCCATCGGCACGGTGAAGCTCTTGATCGGGATCTCGCCCGCGATCCGCAAAAACTCTTCGCCATCGGCGCGCGTGTTGGCCGTAACGCTGCGCAGTTCGCGTTCGTAGAACAGCTCGCGTTCGTAGTTGAGCGGCGGGATGTCGGAGAGATAGATCCCGGCGATAGCTAAAATGCCGCCGCGATCGAGCGCGCGCAGAGCGGGCGGTACCAGTTGACCGGCGGGTGCAAACATAATGCCCGCATCGAGCGGTTTGGGCGGCGTATCCTCCGCTTCGCCGATCCAGTCGGCGCCGAGCTCATTTGCGAGATCCCGATGGATCCCGGCTCGGCTCATCACGTAGACGGTGCACTTCCAATGCTTGAGTACCTGGAGCGCAAGATGCGCCGAACCGCCGAAACCATATAGCCCAACCGTCATACCGGGCTGCACGCCGGCCCGCTTGATCGCGCGAAAACCGATGATTCCCGCGCACAGCAGCGGCGACGCTGCTTCGTCGCCGATCGCGTCGGGCAGTGCGTACGCGTACGCCTCGCGCACGGTTGCGAACTCAGCGTAACCGCCGTTGTGATCCCAGCCGGTAAAGCGCGCGTTCGGGCAAAGATTCTCTCGCTTGCGCAGGCAGAATTTACACGAACCGTCGGTTTCGCGCAGCCACGCGATCCCGACGCGATCGCCGAGCTTGAACCGCGCGCATGCGGCGCCCATGCGCTCCACGACGCCGACGACTTCGTGACCTGGAACGATCGAGGGATGTTTGGGCGGCAGGTCACCCTCGCTGACGTGCAGATCGGTTCGGCAGACGCCGCAGGTGCGCACGCGCACGAGCAGTTCGTCGTCCGCCGGCACGGGTTGCGCGAGATCTCTGAGCACAAGCGGATTGGTTTCGATCTGAGCCGGCTGCTCAAGCACCATGGCGCGCATTCCCAGCGTTTCGCGAGAACGGAGAGCTCCCACCTGTGGCCGAAATGGCCGAGCTGATGTGCGGACGTTTTACTCTGACCGACCCCCTAAGCATCAGCGCACGGTATCCCCGGTATCGCTTCGAGGAATTCAGCGACTATCGCTTACCGCGCTTTAACATCGCGCCGACGCAAGCCGTGCTCGGCGTCCGAAACGACGGTAAGAACGAAGTGATTCCGCTAGAGTGGGGCATCGACGGACGCATTAACGCGCGCGCCGAGACGGTCACCTCACGTCCGCTGGCTTTTCGCTGCATCATTTTTGCCGACGGCTTCTACGAGTGGCGCGGCCGCAAGCCCGTCTATTTCACGATGAAGGACGAGCGTGTCTTTGCTTTTGCCGGCATCTGGACGCCGGTTACGGAGGGACCGGCGCCGTGCGCGATCGTCACGTGTCCGCCCAACGAATTGGTTGCCCGCGTGCACGACCGAATGCCGGCAATCCTGAGCGATGACAGCCTGGATGCATGGCTCACCGAGCGCGATATGGCTCCAGCACTTGCCCGAGCACTAATACAACCATACGATCCGAGCCTTATGCAGGCGCGTGACGCCTCGATGCGACTAAATAACGCGCGCTATGATGATCCGAAAGTCCTAGTCGACGACGACCCGGTCCAAAGGTCACTTTTCTAACAACAAGAACGCTTACACCAACAGGTGTTCCGCTGTGGGGGATTCTCAAGGATGATGAGCCGCCGTTTTCTTGCTGTTGCGTGCGTTGCCGCATTTCTGGGGAGCTGTACGCCGGGAACCAAACTCGGCGGCCCCCTGCCGGTCGGGAGTCCGACGCCCACCTCCACAACGCCGCCTCCCCCGCCGGGCTCGACAACGGCTCCGCTCACGTTCACGTTCGCGATGCCGACAGTCGCCTCGATGAAAGCACGGCGGCCATTGCTCGCCTCGGCCAACACGCAGTCGCTCGCGATCTTCATCTATGCCGCCGGCTCACAGCCCGGATCGACGCCCACCGCAACAGCCAATGTCGGTGCAAGCGCAACAGGCTGCGCGACGGCGGGGGCGCAGATCACGTGTTCGATCACGGTCACGGCACCACTCGGCAATCAGGAACTCGAGATCGTCGCGATGAGCGGCCCCAACGGTACCGGAACAGCGCTTGGGAGCGTAACGCAAGCCGTTACGGTCGCGGCCGGTGCGGCACCAATCTCGCTGACGCTCAACGGCACGCCCGCGCTGATCAAGCTTTCACTCGAAACCCCCGTGCTTGCGCTTGGCACGTCCGGCACGTCGATTCTCGACGTCGACGCATATGATGCGACCGGCGCGTTGATCGTCGCGCCCGGCTCGTTTACAGCACCGCTCACCATCGCGAGCAGCTCGACGTCGGTCTCGCTGTCGACGGCGACCGCGAGCGCGCCGGGTACAAAAATCACCGTGACGTATGGTGGATCATCGAGTATCCCCTACGCGGTGCAATTCACTGCAACGGGCGGCGGCGTGCCGACGAGCCTCGTCGTCGGCGCGACGCTACTCTTTGAGCCAAGTCAAAGTATGGCGATTGTCAAGGGCGGTGGCGGAACCGCGTCGGTTTCTACCCTCGCTATCACCGCCCTCAGCCTGCCGGCCCAGGCCTTCACCTTCCTTACGAGCCCAACCACGCAAACATTTGCGACCGGCGGCTTTGCTGCGTTGCCCGACGGCGGTTACGCCGCAGCGGTAACAAACTACACGACGACTTGTTCGCTCGTGATCTATCCCGTCGGCTCAACGCAAGGGACGACCGCGATGACGTTTACGTACTCCGGCGGCACTTCCGCCATATGTCCGATCGCGAGCGAGCCGGCGACCGGTGATCTGCTCGTTGCCGATAATGGCGGCGGTTCGGAACTGACGGAGTATTCGGTTAGCGGGACGACGGTCACCGCAACCGGAAGGACGATCACGGGCGTCGCGCCGATCGGCATCGCCGTCAACGCAACCGGTGCGATTGCGATAATTAATAGCGGCCATGTGGTCACGTACGCTGCGGGTGCGTCGGGAGCCGCAGCGCCGAGCGGGTCGGCGAATCTCACGGTTGCGCCAAGTGGCGTTGCCATTGGGAGCGACGGCGCGGTCGACGTGATCGCGCCTAAGAGCGGCGGCGGTTATACGATTAACGAATACGATGCAACCCTCGCGTCGCATGTGAGCGTGAACGAAGCGGCGGCGAGCGGAACGACCATCACTCCTTACGGTATTGGCATCGACGCGTCGGATGAGGCGCTGGCACTTTACAGTGCAGAGAGTGCATCGATGACCGGCTCCGCTGTCGACGTATGGGCACCCGGTTCACAGTCGGCGCCGGCGCGCACGCTAGCGTTGGGGGCTGTCGTGCGCGGGTTCAGCTTATTCGGTCCGATCATCGCGCCATCACCAGTTCCTCCCTCGAGCAACACTGCTGTGACCGGCGACATGATTGGCTATGCCGCGAACCGCGCGTGGACCTATCAGGTTGCCGCCGATTATTCCACACCGTACTATGTCGGACTCTACGCTGACCCGAATCTTGTCAATGGTAACATTCGTCTCGTCGGGTTTGAGTCGTCATCGTCATCGCCATCGACCTTGTTTACCAGCAGTAACGAGATCGGTAGCCTCGACGTCACCCCGCTCAACGGTAGCTATCTCGCCGCGGCATTCGCATCCGTATCGAGCGGTACGAACGGTACGTCGGGTTCGGTCCCGGGTTCGCCCTTGCTCGTTCCAGGTTCGATGACGTTGGGGCAAGCGTGGAACCCGCTGCAGAATGCAGGCATCGCTGGGGCTGTGGGCGTGACGGCGTCCGCGCAAGTCGTCGCCACCGGGAACGTCCCGGGAATCGCTGCCTGTCCGAGCGGCAGCCGTGGTGCGACCGTATCATATGCGGTCCAAATCGGATCGCTCGTGCAAGCACCAGCGGTCGTGAGTTACGTACCCGGGTGCGGGATCACTGCGGTTCAAGCCAGCAGCGGTCAGACCAGCGTCGTCTTGCAGAGCGTAGGATCGATGCCGAGCCTCGGGCAGCTCGACGCGCCGCGCGGTCAACCGCCGATTGTCGCCGCACTACACGCGCTCTGGCAACGGACTCTTGGCGTGCATCCACCGTCACACTTGTAGGGGCTCCGGAGAAGCCGGTTTGTGAACGAGCTTCTCGTCCTTGCGGTCTTCCGGCGAGAAGCGTAAGTACATAATCGGGATGAGCAGCAACGTGAGCACGAGCGAACTCGAGAGGCCGCCGATGACCACGATGCCCAGCGGACGTTCGGCTTGCGACCCGGGATCGAGTGCGAGCGCGAGCGGCAGCATGCCGGCGATCATGGCGAACGTCGTCATCACGATCGGACGGAACCGGTGGTGCGCGCTCTCGACGATCGCGTCCATTTTCGACATCCCACGGTCGCGGAGTTGATTGGCAAAGTCAACGAGCAGGATACCGTTCTTTGCCACCAAGCCGACCAGCATGATGCAGCCGATCAGCGAGAACAGGTTGAGCGTCTGCCGCGTGAGCGCGAGCGCGCCTAATGCGCCGACCACGGCGACCGGCACGGTGAACATCACGATGAACGGCGTCACGTAGCTGTTATAGAGTGCGACCATCAGGAGGTACACGAGGAGAATCGAGAGCAAGAGCGAGATGCTCATCTCGTAGGTCGTATCGGTGACTTGCTCTTGGTTGCCCCCGGCCACCGGTGATACCGTAATGTCGGCCGGCAGGTGCAGGGCGCGCAGGCGCCGCTCGTAATCGCGAATGACGTTCGAAAGCGTCGCACCCGGGGTAACGTTCGCCCCGATGAGCACGACGTTGCGCCGCTCGAGGCGAATGATCAACGGGGGCGCCGGGACGTTTTGCAGATCGACGATGTCGCCGACGCGGATGATCGAACCGTTGTTGGCGCGGATCGGAATCGCCGAGATGCCGGCCAAATTGTCCAAGTTCTTTTGCTCGTAGATCACCTGGACATTTTTGAGGCCGTCAGGACCGGTGAATTGCGTCGCCGTGTAGCCGCCGTAGGCGGCACGCACCGCAGTCGAGGCTGCGCCGATGCTCGCGTCGAGCGCTCGCGCCGCATTGCGATTGAAGTTCACTTCGATCTGCGGCGATTCGAGCGCATTCGAGGTCGTCGCGTCGATCACGCCGGGCGTCTTCTGCAACGCCGCGAAGGCTTGATTCGCGGCATTGGTCGGATCGGCGGTAGCGCTCTCGATCACGTAGCCGATCGGCTGCGAGATACCGCCCGAGGGATCGGTCGAGGGTACGCCGGTCACTTGCGCGCCCGGCAGCGCATCTTGAATCCGGCTCGCGAGCTGCTGCGACCAGTACTGGGTCGAGTTGTGCCGTCTGGTTTTCAAGAAGATGTGGATCTGCCCGATCGCGCCATTGTTGATGTAACCGGTAAGCGCGCCTTCGTAGGCGCCGGCGATCGCGGTCTCCGACTGCACGTCGGACACCTTGAGCACGATCTGCTCGGCTTGGCGCACCGCATTGCTCACCGCGACAAGCGGCGTGCCCGTCGGATAATTGATGTTGATGAACAATTCACCGCGATCGACCGGCGGATAATATTCGAAGCCCACGACGCCAAGCGGAATAAGCAGCAGTGCTACGACGAGACTTGCAAAGGAGAGCCACACGACAAGTGCGCGGCGTTCGAGCCCCCAGGTGAGCGCGGTTTGCGCGTACCACGTACGCACGCCGTCAAACCACTCGGTGAAACGATCGACCACGCCCCACGGCCGCCAGCGCGAAAAGAGCGCCCAGCGCCCCGAGAGCGCCGGCGTCACCGCAAAGGAGACGAATAGCGAGGTCAGCGTCGCAACCGTTACGACCAAGCCGAACTCGCGCAAGAACAATCCGACTGAGCCCGGCAAAAACGAGAGCGGGAGAAAGACGACCACGATGACCAACGTGATCACGATGGTTGCCACGCCGATCTCGGAGATGCCGTTGATGGCCGCCTCCTTGGGGTTCTCTCCTTCTTCTTGATGGCGCGAAATGTTCTCGAGGACCACGATGGAGTCGTCGACCAAGATCCCGATCATCAAGGTCATGCCCAGCAGCGAGACCGTATCGAGCGTGAAGCCCAAGACGTTCATCGCTGCCAGCGTCACGAGAAACGAAGCCGGCACCGCGATCATGACCACGACGGCTTTACGCCATGAACGCAGGAAGAACAGCATCACGACCGCGGTGATGAGGATACCTTCGATCAGCGTGCGGGTAACGCCCGAGAGCAGATCTTCCGTGTAGGTCGACTGCACGTTGAGCACCGAGAACTTAATCCCGGGATACTGTTGCTCAAGACGTGGAATCTGCGCGATCACTGCGTTCGACGCGGTGACTTCACTCGAGCCGGCCGCCTTCTGCACGTCGAGTTCGATCGCAGGCTTTCCGTTGGTATACGCGTAGACGCGCTGCGTTTCGTAGGCGTCTTGAATGTTGGCTATGTCGGAGATGCGATAGAGCCGCGAGGTGGCCGTCCACGGATAGACGCTCGACGAGCTCGACGTACTGGTTGCAGCGGTGGTCGAGTTGCCGAGAAGCAGGTTGGCGACGGTCGGCACGTTCTGCACGTCGCCGCGAATGTCCAGATTCGTCTCCCGATTGGGCTCATAGACGATACCGCCCGGCGCGCGCACGTTGTTGTTCGCGATCGCATTGATGACGTCGGTCAGCGTGAATCCGGATGCCGAGATCTTCTGCGGATCGACGTTGACCTGAATCGAGGCCGTGACGTTTCCGTTTTCTTGGACGTACGAGACACCCGGTACCTGTTCGATCGACGGCACGATGTCGTTGGTGACGATCGCCGAGAGTTGACCCAGCGAGTCGGTCGTGGATGACGCGGCGAGCGAGACGACCACCGCTTCGGATGGATTGTAGATAGAGATCTGCGGTGTCGATAGATCGCTTGGCAGCTGGTGCAGCGAATTCTGCACGCGTCCCTGCACCTGCACGAGATCGGTGTTCTCATCCGAGGTCAACGAGAAAACGGCGACGATCGACGCCTGCCCCGGCTCGATCGAGGTTTCGACGTAGCTCAGGTCCGGTGCGCCTGCGATCTGGTCTTCGAGCGGGCGTACGATCGCGTCGCGCATTTCGGTCGTCGAGGCGCCATTGTAGGTAAGCAGCACTTGAATCGACGGGACGTCGTAGTTCGGCAATTGTTGTTTGACCAAACGGAAACCGGAGAGCGTACCCGCGATCAACACCAAGGCGAGAAAGACGGTAACGAGCGTCGGCCGTTCGACAAAGAGCCGCGTGAATCTCATGATGCCTCCGCCTCCTTCGCGGGTGCAGTCGGTCCGAGCCACATGAAAATGACGGGAACCAGTACGAGCGTCAAGACCAGCGAACTGATCAAGCCGCCGATAACGACGACACCAAGTGCTTGACGCTGCGCGCCGCCGGGATCGAGCGCAAGCGCAATCGGCGTCATGCCGGCGATCATCGCGCACGTCGTCATGATGATCGGGCGGAAACGCTCCTTGGCGCTTTCGATCATTGCGCTGACCCGGTCCATACCCTGCTCGACCATATGATTGGCGAAGTCAACCAGCAGAATGCCGTTCTTGGTCGCGAGACCCACCAGCAGCACCGTCCCGATCAACGAATAGAGGTTTAGACTCTGGCGGGTGATCGCGAGCGCCAGCAGCGCGCCGACCGTTGCGACCGGCACCGCGAACATGATAATGAACGGCAGGCGATAGCTGTTATAGAGCGCGAGCATCAACAAGTACACGAGAAGAAACGAGAGCAAGAGGCCCGCGCCCATGCCGAGCACCGTGTCGGAAAGATTCTGCTGGTTGCCGCCCGCGTTCGGCTTCACCTGAACCGTATCGGGCAGCTTCAGCGCCGCAAGGTTCTTTAAGAATCGGTTCTGCACGATCGAGAGCGCGACACCCGGCGAGAGATTCGCTTGAACGTGCACGACAGTTTCGCGGTTGGTACGAGTCATCAGCGCTTCGGACGGATCTTGCACGAGCTTAGCGATATCGACCAAATGAATGATTGAGCCGTTGCTGGCGCGCAGCGGCAGCGCGAGCAACGTCGCGATCGAGGTCTGGAAGCTGCGCGGGTAGATCACCTGCACGTATTTGATGCCATGCGACGTCTGGATCTGCGCGGCCAGCGTACCGCCGAATGCCGCGCGAATCGCTGAAGCCGCCGTACCGATGTTGATATCGAACGCTCGGGCACGGTCGCGATCGAAATCGATATCGATCTGAGGCGCCAGTTGCAACGCCGAACTGTTGACGTTGATCGCGCCCGGCGTCTCCTGCAGTGCCTGGAGCACTTTCGGCGCGTATTTCTCGGGCTGGTCGTCGGTCGAGGTCACCAGGTAGTCGATCTGTTGCGAGCTGCCACCACCTATTCCGGTCGCCGCCACCGATACGATTTTCGCTCCCGGTGCAATCTTGCTCGCCATTCCACCAAAGCGCTGCGCCCACGACTCGGTCGTGCCCTTGTGGTTGTCTTGCAAGAACACGTGCACTTGTCCGACGCTGCCCTGATTGACCGTTCCGCCGAACCCGCTTTGCGTCGCACCGGCCAACGCGGTCTGCGATTGCACGGCGGGGATCTTTGCCAACTCCTTCGCCATCTCGGCAATCTTGGCGTTGACGAACGCGAGTGGAGTGCCGGTCGGATAGGTGAACTGTATGAAGACTTCACCGCGATCGACCGGCGGCATGAACTCGAACCCGATGATACCCAGCGGAACGAGCATGATCGCCGCGATCACCGCGCAGAACGAAACGATGACGACCAAACGCGGACGCCCCAGGGCCCACGGCAAGGCGGTTTGCGCATACCACAGGCGCGTGCGTTCAAACAGTTGGCTGAAGCGATCGATGAGTTTTGGCGGCTTCCACGTGGAGAGCAGCGACCAATTGCCGGCCAGCGACGGCGTCACCGTGAACGAGATGAAGAGCGATGTCAGCGTCGCGGTCACGACCACGAGCGCAAATTCCGAGAGAAAACGGCCGACCGTACCGGGCAGAAAAGCAATCGGTAAAAACACCACGACGTCGACCAAGGTGATCACGATAGCCGCCGGACCGATCTGCGAGCGCCCTTTGATCGCGGCGTCTTTTGGTGGCTCGCCTCCCGCATGATGGCGCTCGATATTCTCGAGCACGACGATCGAATCGTCGACGAGGATCCCGATGATCAGCGTCATCGCGAGCAGCGAAACCGTGTCGATCGAAAAGTTGAACGCCCGCATCAGTGCAAGCGTCACGCCCAGCGATGACGGAATCGCGACGAGCACGACGATCGCGTTGCGCCACGAACGCAGGAAGAACAGCATCACGATCGCGGTGATGAAGATTGCCTCTGAGAGCGTGCGCACGACGCCGAAAATCTGGTCCTCCGTGTAGGCCGCCTGATTGTTGAGAATCTGGAACTGAATCTGAGGATATTGTTTCTCGATGCCGGGTAGCGCTTTGAGCACGTTGTCCGCTGCCACGACTTCGCTTGCGCCCGTCGCCTTTTGGACGCCTAGCGAGATCGTGGGAATCGTGCCGACGTAGCTGTATTGGCGCTGCGGTTCAAAACTGTCGATGACGTTCGCGATGTCCGAAATTCGCATTTGGCGCCGCGCATAGGTCCACGGATTGACGTTCGAAAGCGATGGCCCGGAATAACCGCCCCCGCCGCCACTCGAAGGAGCCGCGACCGTGGATGAGCTCACGGTCGCGTACTGCGGCGCGACCGACAGCTGGTACGTCGCCGCAGGCGCCGTGGGTTGCGGCTGCGTCGACTGCACCGGCAGCGACAACGTCGGGGGCGGCGTAACGGCGGTTGGTGTCACGATACTCGACGTCGTCGAGGAGGATGAACTCGCCGAAGCGGGTGGCGCGGTCGGCGCAGCCGAGAGCGCCGCACTGCTCGACGCGTTGCCCGCAGCCGTCGCCGAGCTTAGGCTCGAAGACGCCGCGGACGGCGCTCCGGGAACGCCGGCGGCAACCGGCTCGCTATAGCTCGCGTTACCGAACGAGGTCGTGTACGAGGAGGCCGCCGAGATTAGGAGATTCTCTACCGAAGAACCGGTGGTGAGGTCGCCGCGCACATCGATCGTCGTCTCGTGTCCGGGAAGATAGGCAATGCCGCCGGGCTCGCGGTTGTTGTTGTTCTGAATCGAGCTGACCACGTCGCTGAGCGTATAACCAGCCGAGGTGAGCAAATTCGGATCGACCAGCACTTCGAATGCGGGCGTGACTGCGCCGTTGGCGTTGACGTTTGAAACCCCGTCGATTTGCTCGAGCGCGGGCACGATGTCGTTGCTCACGATCGCCGACATCTGCCCGGGACTGACAGCGTTTGAACTCAGTCCGATCGTCAGAACGGTCGCTTGGGCCGGATCGAACGTACCGACGGTGGGAGCGGGCATGTCGCTAGGCAGTTGCGATTGCGCGATCATGACGCGGCGTTGCACTTGCACCAGATCCGTCGTCTTATTGGAAGAGAGATTGAAGGTGGCGGTGATCGACGCCTGACCCTGCTGAACCGTTGTGTTAATGTACGAGAGATTCGGAGCGCCGGCGATCGCGTCTTCGAGCGGTCGCACGATCGCATCGCGGATTTCCGTGGTCGATCCGCCCGGGTAGCTCGCGCGCACACCGACGACCGGAAAATCCACGTTGGGAAACTGTTGCTGCGTGATCGTCAGCACGCCGAAGGTGCCTACGACGGCGATCAACGCGAGCATCACGAAGATGATCGTCGGCCGCTGGACGCAAAGCCGCGTGAGCCACATTAGGGTTGTTGCTGGTTCTTCTGACCGGGCGACGCGCCGGGTGATGCCGACGGGACGACATTTTGCCCCGCGGCGATGCCGAGCTGACCATTGGCAACGACTCGTGTACCGTTCGCGATCCCGGTGACGATCGAGGTCTTTCCGTCGCTGCCGAGTTCGGTAACGGTCTGCTGCTTAGCATCGCCGTTCGCGTCGACGATCATGATGGTTTTGTGCGAATCGTCGAGAAACGCGGCGGTCGGAATCCCCGTGCCGCTCACCGTCGGAAGTTGGATCGTTCCCGTTACGGCCATGCCGGATTGCAGCCGGTCACCCGGATTCGCCGCGATGGCCTCGACGGTAAAGTTGGTCGAACCGGGCTGCACTTGCCCGAGCACCGCATTGACCCGGCCCTGATACGTCGCGTTGGTCACCCCGGAAACCGCAAGACTCACCGGCGCGCCACGCTGAATCGTGAACACGTTGGACGACGACGCATTGAGTTCTGCGTAAACCGGATCGAGTTGCTGCACGGTGAAGATCGTGCGCGACCCCGGGTATTCGCCGGGATTGAGATTGCGGTTGACAATGACGCCGTCGACCGGAGAAACGATCGTCGCTTTGACGATTGAAGCTTCGATTTGATCGGCTTGCGCGTGCGCCGCCTGCGCATCAGCGATCGCCGAGGCAACCGTCGCGGCCTGAAGACCCTGCTGGTTATTGCCGTTGACTTGCGCGTTGAGCACGGCCGTGTTATAGGTTTGCTGGTCCTGCACGTAGGCGGCGTGCGCAGCCTCGAGCGTCGATTCCGAAACGTAGCCGCTCTTGTACAGCGAGTTGTCCTGATTGTAAACCAGCTTGGCGTTGTTCATCGCGGCCTGCGCGGCCGAAACGCTGTTGGTACCTTGGCCGAGGTTGAGCTGCGCTTGATACTTGGTCTGGACGGCACGCGCGTCGGCGGACGCTGCGTTACTCTCGTCGGCGTTGTAATTCGCACGCAGATCCGTCGTATCCAAGATTGCGAGCACCTCGCCGCGGTGCACGTGATCGCCTTGGATCACGTTGACGACGTCGGTCGGTTCGCTCAACGAACTCGAGATCGAGACGTTCTGATAGGGGGCGACGATCCCGGCGATCTGTGCCGTCGGCTTCACGGTTGCCGGTGCAGCCGTCACGGTCGGAATTGCCGCTGCGCCGGCAGGGCCGCTACCGCGGTGGTGGCGCTGGCTGCCCCCGCATCCGGCAAAGATAAGCGCAAGTCCCCCGAGCGCGGCACACAGAAGGGGCTTCTTAAAGCGGTAAAGCAGCATCGCCGCAAAGGCTACGCCACCAGGCAGAGCGATTCCTGAGAGCGCTTGCTCATTTGAACGATTTCTCAGCTTCATGCGGTACAGTGATACCGTTATGAAGAGCTGGGTCAAACAGGCCCTGCGTACCATCCCCGCAGTGGCCGCTTCTATCGCTTTCCTCGGTTTGCCGAGCATTGGGCTCGCGCAGCAGTCGATGCCGAGCTACGCCGTGACCAAGATCGAGACGATCAAGGGCACCGTTTCGAGTTTTAACGGGAAATATTCGATGTACGTGCGCGACGTGCGCGGCTACATCGATGACGTCACGCTGCATCAAGGCACGATCATCAACCCGACCGGAATCCGCCTGCAACCGGGTTATCCGGTGACGATCTCCGGGCGGCCCAATGGTTCGACCTTTCTGGCCGATCAGATCGACACGCCCTTCCGCGTCGTCTACGGGTACGGCTATCCCGCATACCCCTACTACGGCTACGGTTACGGCTACCCGTATCCGGCCTACGGCCTGAGCCTCGGCTTTGGGTGGGGTGGATACGGCGGTTGGGGCTGGGGCGGCCGGCATAGGTAGCGGGCGCCCGCCGTCAAATTGTCGCTGAATGTCGAACGCAACCACCACCGATGATAAGCGTAAGGCAGAACGGCGCGGAGGCGATCGCCGGGTGTTGAACATCGCCGTGACCTCTGACCGACGTAGCGGAATCGACCGGCGCGAACGCGACCGGCGCGCCAACTAGCACCCAACGCTAGAACCGCGCGAGTAGGCCTCAGACAGCCCGCACACGAGGGCTCGAGTTTTCGTGTGCGCCGTCCAGGAGAATGCAAAGTCCGAGCCAATGAAGAGCATGCTTTGCATTTGGATGGCCTATGAACGTCAAAGACCTTCAGTACGCGCTCGCGCTCGAACGGCGGCGCAGCTTTAGCCGAGCTGCCGAGGAGTGCGGCGTGGCTCAGCCGACCTTGAGCGCCCAGATCCGAAAGCTCGAGAGTGAGCTCGGCGTGGAGCTCTTCGAGCGCGACGGCCGCACCCTTCGCGTCACGCCCGCAGGCGAGCTGATCCTCGATCAGGCACGGGTCGTGCTTGACGCCGTCGCTCGCATCGAGGAAGTAGCCCAATCTCGCGCCGACCCGATGGTCGGACCGATTCGCTTGGGCGTCATCCCGACGCTGGCTCCGTACCTTTTGCCGGGCATCCTCGGGCCGCTGCAAAGACAGCTCCCGGCTGCGCCGCTCGTCGTCGTCGAAGACATGACGCATCGCCTGCTCGAGTCAATTCACGCGGGGCGACTCGATGCGGCGCTGGTGGCCACCGATCACCGCGACGGAAACCTCTCGGAGATCGCGCTCTTCGACGAGCCGTTCAGCTTGGCGCTCCCCAGCGACGATCCGCTTGCGAAGCAAACGAGCGTTCGGGTCGAGGAGCTCGATCCGGCAGCGCTTATTTTACTTGCCGACGGACACTGCTTGTCGGACCAGGCATTGGCGCTCTGCGGTCAGGCACGCGGCCGCGGCCTGCGTAGCGACCTCTCGGCAACCAGTCTGGAGACCGTGCTCAATTTGGTCGAGGCCGGCCTTGGGATGACGATCGTCCCCCTCCTCGCGCGGACGCACTTCCAAAGCCGCTTTACGCGCATCGTCTTTCGGCCGCTCGAGGGTCCGCACTCATCCCGCTCGATTCGCGTGATTCATCGTGCCTTTGTGCCGCGACGTCCGGCAATCGAGCGCCTCGCCGCGACGATCCGAGAGAGCGCGCTCGTAGGCGTTGCCGTCGAGAGCGTGTAAGATGAGTTCATGGCCGACGTGAATCGGGATCTTTTTCCGACTACGAAAATCAACGTGCCGAACCTCGTCCCGCTGATGGATCGTTTGCGCAACGATGCGCTCAAGCGCTCGATCACGGTGCTCCACGTGCGCACATCCGAAGAGGGCGAATGGATTTGCTCGACTGCGGCGGCGCGTCTTACGCGCGAACGCGTGCAACTGCTCGCTCCACAAGACGGCAGGGTGATCGATCTCGTCGAACAGGCCATCCGTGCAAAAATACCGATCGTCTTCGTGGGAGAGATCCGTCGCGAAGAGGATGCGCGCGCACTGCGCGCCGCAGCAACACTGGGCATCCGCACGGTCGGATTTTTGGTTCGCGACTCGCGCAAGGAAGCCCACGACACCCTGAGCATCCTCGGCGGGTGGAGCAGCTTCGACGTCGCGTTGCTCAGCGAAACCGCTTAAAGCTCGAGCACGCTCTCGTAGACCTCCACGCATTCACCGCCGGCCACGATCTGCTGCACGGCCGTCCCTTCGACGGTGAAGCGCGCATGTAAGACCGACGGCCGCTCCATCGCGTGGCCCTGATGCACTTCGAGCTTGGTGCGGCTGGGGTCGAGCAGGCGCCACCACCCAAGCGCCGCGCAAAGCGGTGCAATCGAACTGCCGGTCGCGGGATCCTCGCCGATTTTGCTCGCGAGGTCGGGAAACATCCGCGAGTAGGCCTTGCCGCCTTGGTAGCTTAGGATGAGCACGTTGCCTTCGCCGATGGTTTCGCTTGTCGCCTTGACCAAGTCGCCGCGATCGAGCATGACCCAATCAACGTTCTGCTCGGTATCCAGCAAGACGATCAAGAACTCAACACCGCGCCCGCCGAAGACCTGCGGCGGCATCATGACGGTGGAAACGGGCAGCCCGAGAGCTTGCGCGACGGCGGCGCGATCGGCGGCCGGGCTAAGTGCTTCGGCCGGCGGTGGCGTCATCCAAAGCATCTTGCCCTCCGTGCGCACGGGGATGATGCCTGCCTCCATTTCAAACGCCAAGTCCGGCGTGCCGCGACCCGAGTGCTGCAACACGAACGCCGTTCCCAATGTCGGATGACCTGCGAATGGCAATTCTTTGCCCGGGGTGAAGATGCGCACGTGGTGCGTTGCGCGTTCGTCATTCGAGCGCGTCACGAACGTCGATTCGGAAAGGTTCATTTCGCGCGCGATCTTCTGCATCGTTTCGCCGTCGAGGCCCTCGGCGTCGAGAAACACGGCGAGCGGATTCCCGCCGAACCGGTGGGACGTGAAAACGTCCACATGATATAAAGGCATCTTCATGACCATTCCACTCTACCATGCCGTTGCGTCCGGCGCACCCGATCCCGCGGCGATTTTCACGCGAGCGCAAACGGTCTGGAGCGCGCGAACGGAGCCGCCGTACGAGTCATTCACGTTGTCATGCGAAGACACGTTCCTCGCCGACAAATGCCAAGCCGGCACGCAGGTCCAGTTCATCGTGCGTTTAAGCGACGGCCGGACCTTCGCGCAAACAATCGCCGCAAATGGGCGCCCTGCAAGCGTGCTCTTGCGGGGCGGGTATATCGTCGGACCGGCCGGTGCACCGTTCGGGTTTTATCGCCGCTCCCCGGTTCCCGGCGCAACGATCGCTGCGCCGCCGCCGAATCTCGCAGAAGACCCGATGACGACGATTGCAACGGTCGCCGCGGTCGATCGCGCGTACGCGATTACACTCGCTGGCACCGAGCTCACCGGCGCGTGCACGTGTTATCATCTACGCTTGCGCCCGCTGCGCGATCCGCAAGCGTACCCGCTTCGTGATCTCTGGATCGATACGATGACGTACAACGTGGTGCGCTTGACCTACGCGTGGCCGTACAATGGCACCACCGCCTCCGTGACCTACGATTTTGCGCCGCTGGGTCCGCGGGCGATCTGGACGGTCGTGCACATTGACGCGCAGGCGGTCTCACACGGACTCTTTACCACACATGTCGAGCGCGTCAGTGAAGGCTTGCAAAACATCGCGTTCCCGGAAAGCGAGCCCGATGCCGATTTCACGCCTTAGTCACTGCTTCAAGTAACGAAGCGCAACGCACCCCGACGTAAGAATCTTGGAATCAACAAGTTTCAATTGCAACGTCTCCTCCAAGCTAACACCGTCCAACAACCGTCGTCCTTCTCCCGCCACGATTGGCTGAACGACAAAATGAAATTCATCGACGAGACCAAGCTCTATGAGTTGTGAGGGAATGGCTACACCACCCGTTAAGATATTCTTACCTTGTTCTCGTTTTAGTTTGAGTATTTCGTCGTGAATATTCGTACGAACAAGTCGCGTATTTTTTGATTCAGTGCTGTCTAACGATTGCGAGAACACAACTTTGTTTATGGAGTCAAATGCTTGAGCGAATTCGTTCGCCGCTTTTGTCCCAGAACGATTTTTTGCGAGATCCGGCCAAAAAGGAACCATCAATTGATAGGTTTTGCGCCCGCATACGAGCAGATCTACATCTTGCAAGAGGCGCGTATGATATTCATATATCTCCTCACTACCTTCGATTGAACCGCCGGACGATCGCTCCATGACTGTTTTGGTGTGGTCGCAGCAGCCATCTAAGGTAATGTTGATTGCGAAGACGACATTTCTCATTTTTGCCCCAGCCGCTGGACGATCTCGGATCGAAGATCCGCTCGCGTCGGAAATCCGTTGACGGCCATGAATAGGTCCGCTTCAGCAAGCAAACAACGCAAGACGTGCACGATCCCGTCGACGCCCCCAAGCGCGAGCCCGTAGGCGTAGGGACGTCCGATACCAACTGCGGTCGCGCCCAAGGCTAACGCCTTGATGGCATCGACACCGGTTCGCACGCCTGAATCGAAGAGCACGGGAATCTTTCCGGCTGCCTCGATCACGTCCGGCAACATGTCAATTGCCGCGATACCGCCGTTGGCTTGACGTCCACCGTGATTGGAGCAATAGATCCCGTCCACACCACCGTCGATTGCTCGGCGTACGTCATCGGGATGACACACGCCCTTAACGAGCAAGGGGAGTTTCGTCAACGAGCGCAGCCATGGCAGATCATCCCACGTCAACGGATTGCCGAATATTTTGGTCCACTGCATCGTGGCGGCTGCCACATCGTCTTGTGGACGTTTCGAAAGCATCGCGCGAAAACGTTCGTCGGAAAAATAGTTTTCGAGGCAGTGGCCTCGCAGCTGCGGAAAACTTCCCGACGCCAGATCGCGCGGGCGCCAACCTGGAATCCAGGTGTCGAGCGTGACGACGATACCCTTGAAGCCGGCGGCTTCCGCGCGCCGCACGAGGCTCTGGGCAAGGTCGCGATCCGTTGGCGTGTAGAGTTGAAAGAATCCCGGCGTATCCCCAAAGTGCGTGGCAACGTCTTCGAGCCGATCGACCGATAACGTCGAGGCGACCATTGGGACGCCCGTGCGGGCTGCGGCTTGTGCTGTCGCAATATCACCGTGGCCGTCCGGTGCGCACAAACCGATCACGCCAACGGGCGCCATGAATAGCGGCGTCGGAAGCTTGAGGCCAAACAGATCGATCGAGAGGTCACGCTTCGTCGCCGCTCTGAACATGCGCGGCACAATTCCCCAACGGTCGAACGCGCTGACGTTGAGGTCTTGCGTGCGTTCGTTCCCGCAGCCGCCCGCGACGTACGACGCGAGGCTTGGCGGCAATGCCGCAAGGGCCTTCGCTTCGAGTTCTTCGTAACGGATTGGAAAACGCGGATTATTCCCGTGCAACGCCGCCAGGTAAATCTCAAATTGAAAATCTCCGAAATTTGCCACAACGACTCCCTACACGACGGCAACGACGGTGACGTCCGCACTTTCCAGTGCTGCGCGAATCGCGCGAGCAAAGGTGAGCGCATGCGGACTGTCTCCGTGCAGGCAGATCGTTTCACCCGCTCCGGATCGCGCGAACGCCAGCGCCTGCGCGACCGCAGCGTCGGCGTCCTCGATCAACGCGCCGGGCTCTCCGCGCGGAACCAGCGACCCGTCGGCTTGATAACGGCGATCGGCGAAGACTTCGGCAATCGGCCGTAAGCCGAATGCGCGGGCGCTTGCAATTTGCTCACCACCGGCAAGAGCGAAGAGCGCAAGCTGCGGATCGACCGCGTGCACCGCGCGCGAGATGGCGTCGGCGACTGCGCGATCGCGCGCGGCGACATTGTATAACGCCCCGTGCGCCTTGACGTGGCGCAGCCGGGCGTTATGCGCTTGCGCAATTACCGCGAGCCCGCGCACCTGCGTCACGACGTCATCGAAGATCTCGTCGGGCGTTCGACGCAACACGAGCCGCCCGAAGTTTTCGCGATCCGGATACGAAGGATGCGCGCCGATTGCAACTCCATGGCGTATCGCATCGCGCACGGTGGTCTCCATCGTCGCCGCGTCGCCGGCGTGCGCGCCGCAGGCGATATTTGCCGACGTGACGATCGCGAGCAGCGCGTCATCGTCGCCGCATCCTTCACCAAGATCGGCGTTGAGATCGATGGTCATTACAGGTTGTACTCCACGAAGCGCACCTGCGCGCCAATCGGCGCTTGCGCCAGCATCCATAGATCTTCTTCGTGTACTACGCCGGCGAGCGGATATCCGCCGGTGGTCTGCGCATCGCTCATGAGCACGATCGGTTCACCTGAGGGCGGGAGCTGAATAAAGCCGGGGAAGACGGCGTGCGAGCGCATCGCGCCGATGTCGTGCGGCACGGCCGCACCTTTCAAGCGGTACCCCATGCGGTTACTTTCGTGACCGACCGTCCAGATGCGTCCCCAGAGATGACCGCCGAGCGGTTGCGCCGACGCGCGAAGCACGGAAGCGGTGCGCGGCGGTTCGACAGCCCCACGGCGCGGTTCGCCGCGTGTCGCACCCAGCACGAGACGATCTCCTGCGCGCAAGGCTCGACCGGAAAAGCCGCCCATTGCGGCGGTGAGATCGGTCGTGCGCGATCCGAGAACGCGCGGCACATCGAGACCGCCCTCGATTGCGAGCGTCGTTCGCATCCACGCGCGTGGACGCCGCAGTACGAGTCGCGATTCCGCCTGCGCCGAATGCGCAGCCCAGGTCGCGATCGGTCGACCGTCGAGCTCCGCGCTGCAATCCGCCCCCGCGAGCGCGAAATGCGCGGAGGATTCAAATGCGATGATGACGTCGCCGAGCACGATTTCAATAGCGGCGGCATCCTTGTCGTTCCCTACGAGTTCGTTCGCGATTGCATAGCTGCGCAAATCCATCGCCCCGCACCACCCGACGCCTTGATGGCGCAACCCAAAGCGCCCGCGATCGACGATCAAGGTCTGCAAGCCGGCGCGCTCGATGGCGATCGCGCGTCCGTTCATGCCGGAACAAAGCGCACGCGGTCGCCTGGTTGGACCAGCGCGGCGGGTTCTCGACCCGGATCGAACATCCGCTGCGCGGTGCGACCGATGACGTGCCAACCTCCGGGCGAGTCGAAAGGATAAACACCGCTCTGCGCGCCGGCAATCGCAACCGATCCCGCCGGCACGCGGGTGCGCGGTTGGGCGCGGCGAGGAAGATGTAAACGCCCGTCGAGACCATCGAGGTAGGCAAAGCCGGGGAGAAAACCGATGAACGCAACCACATACGACCCCGAAGCGTGCAGCGCAACGACCGTATCCTCGGACAAGCCGCACGCCTGCGCGACCGCCTGGAGATCCGGCCCGTCGACGCCGCCATAATCAACTGCAATCTCGATCGTGCGTTCGCTCGCGTTTTCGCCGATCGCGCGTCCCCACGCCGATTCAAGCTCGCCGCGAAGCGCGTCGTAGTCGACGCAGCGATGATCGAAGGCCAGCGTGAGATTTCCCGCTCCAACGACGGCTTCAGCGACATGCGCCCAGCCGCGAGCCGCGCGAGCGAGCGCCCAGAGGCGCGGCTGCAGGCGCGCACCCGTCTCCGCGGCCTCCAGCACGATCGTCGACTGCCCAACTCGTCGAAAGTTAGGCGTTCCAAACTCTTTCATCAAAGAAGGCGATTCGCTATCGACGTCCGGAAGCACCGCTCATGGATCCGCAGGAACCGGTCGTCACCGAGATCGTCGTCGACATTCCGGGCTGGCAGAGCGTCAAGCCGCGCATTCCCGATACGTTGCAGCGGCGAAATCTCGAGGCACAGCGGAGCGTGCGCGAGATTGTCTTCGGCGCGCAAGACGGCATTCTCACGACGCTCGGCATCATCACCGGCGTCGGCGTCGCCGAAGGCGCGCGTTCGGCGGTCTTTATCAGCGGATTTCTCGCGATGCTCGCAGGCGCGCTCTCGATGGCGGTCGGCGAGTATTTGGGCGGCCGATCCGAACGCGAAGTGGTGCAAGCGACAATCGCGATGGAGAAGGCCGAAATGGCGGCCGATCCGCAGGGCGAGTTCGCCGAGCAAGTCGCTTATTATAAGATGAAAGGCTTCTCAGCTGAGGAAGCGCAGATGATCGTGCGCCGTCTCGCGCAGCATCCCGACATCTACCTTTATGAAATGATGCGTGACGAGTTCGGCATCGACCCACGCGTCGCCGACGATACCGATCTGCGCGCGCCGATCGCGATGGGGGGATCGTTTGCGTTAGGGTCGCTGGTGCCGATTATTGCCTACATCATCCCGCTCTCGATGATCGGCTCGACCATTCTCGCGCTCGTGCTCGCGGTCGCCGCACTTTTCGGCGTCGGATTCTATGCCGCGCGCAACACCGATCGCAATCCGGTGAGCAAGGGACTCGAGATCGTCGCCTTCGGCGTCGTCGTGTTCGTCCTCTCGTATCTCGCGGGCCACTACATTCCGCCGCTGTTCGGCCACGCGCCGGTTTCAGTGGGCGGATAATTCAGGGCAACACTCCGTCAAACGATTCTCGCTGATATGCGTCCAAAAACGCTTGCAATTCCGCGACTCGCTGCGCGCCCATCCGCTGCGCCGTTTTGGTGATCAACTTGGGCGGAATGTCGTGAATGAAGCTGCGTAGCGCTTTTATCGCATTCGCCGCGCTTGCTGCGGAGGCACCGGTGAGCGAAATCATTCGCACGGCACCGATCGCTCCGAGAAAATCGAGCGAGTCGGCATCATGTAAGACGATCGCATTGGGATCGCTGCCCGGGTCACTGTAGTACATGTGGCCCCGCATTGCCGCTTGCACGCTTGGAAACTTCGCCATCGGAAAGCCGGCATCGCGCAGGATCGATTCACTCTCGCGCGCGGCGACGTCGCCATGCTCACCCTTGGCTTGATAGGGCGCAAAGGCCGCCATATCGTGCAGCATACACGCAGCGAAAAGGACGTCGGTATCGATGGTAAGACCATCGCCTTTGGCGAGCTGGAGCGCGATTTGATAGTTGCGCTCGCCGTGCTGCCAACCCCAGGCCGGATGCGTGAACGATTTCCGCGCCAGCTCGTAGATCGTCACTTTCCAAGGCGCATCCAGCGGAATTCCGCTCGCGGTTGTCGGACTTGCGCATACCGGACTCGAGATCGCAAGCGCGAGCACCGCAAGGGTGATCGAACGGACCAAATTCTTCATGGCTAGCGTCATTCAACGTATCGTCACCAGCGCATTTCGGATCGAACGCAACGGGGTCGAGCCGGTCTTCGCCGTGCGCTCGGGCATCGGCGTCGCAGTCGCGCTCCTTGCCGGCTTTGCCAGCGGCGTCCCGATCTATGCCGTCGCCGCCGGTATCGGCGCGTTCAGCGTGGGGTTCGCATCGCTGCAGGGCGTGTATCGCACACGCGCCGGCACGATGCTCGGCATGGCGTTTGCAATGGCATTATCGACGGCGGTTGCATCGCTCTGCTCGCATTCGGCCGAACTCGCGATCTTGGCGCTGGCGGTTTGGGGCTTTGGCTATGGGATGATCGCCGCGCTCGGGCCAGGCGCCTCTGCGATCGGCGTGAATGCAACGACCGCGTTGATCATCTTCGAACGCTATCCAATGCCGCTACACGTTGCGGCAATGGTGGCGCTCATCATGTTTGGCGGCGGTTTGCTCCAGACGCTTTTGCTCGTCATACTCTGGCCGATTGAGCGCTATCCGCAAGAACGGCACGCGCTCGCCGACGCCTATCGCGAGCTTGGCCAGTACGCGCAAGCCGGCGACGCGTCGACGCGTGTGCCCTCTACCACCGAGCTCATCGCGGTTCGTAAGACGCTAGCCGATCCGCGGCCTTTCGGACGTCCGCTCGTACTCGCCGCGTTTCAGAGCCTCCTCGATGAAGCCGTTCGCATCCGCGCGTCGCTCGCGCTGCTTACGACCGTCGGCGGCGACAAGTATGCGCGCCTTCGTCCGGTGATCGCGCGAGCGCTCGATGCAATCGCGCGAGCGCTCGACGATGCGCATGCACCCGACGACGACGCGCTGTACGGCATGCTCAACACCGAGACGAACGATCCCAACCTGCGCGCGCTCTACGGACAGATCCGCGCTGCATGGCGATCCGCGAGCGTTCCGCTCGGCCGATTCGCGTTGCCCGAACTCCACTATCCGACACGCCTGCCGAGCTTCAAGAGCTCGGTAACCGTGCTGCGCGAGCATTTCCATCTCCGTTCGGCGTTTGGGCGGCATGCGGTTCGCCTCGCTGTAACGCTCGCGGCAGCGGGCGTGCTTGGCGATATCTTGCCGGTTCAGCGCGGCTACTGGATCACCCTGACCGCCGTGCTCGTCTTGCGCCCCGATTTTACGACAACGCTCTCGCGCGGCGTTGCGCGCATCGCCGGAACAATCGTGGGCGTCGTCGCTGCCACGGCAATCGTCCTTGCCGTCCCGAATACACCGCATATCACGCTGGCACTGGCGATCTTCTTTGCTGCGATCAGCTATGCCGCGTTCCAACTCAATTATGGCATCTTCAGTCTGACGGTTACTGCGTACGTTGTTTTCTTGCTGGCGCTCTTAGGAACGCCCGAATCCACCGCAGTGCAAAACCGCTTGGTAGCGACAGTCATCGGGGGTCTCCTCGCGATTGGATCGTATCTTATCTGGCCAACCTGGGAGTCGCCGCGCACGGTCGCGAATTTGCGCGCGCTCATAAACGGCTCGCTCGACTACACGCGTCTTCTACTCATCGGTTTGATCGATCCAAGCGCGCGCGACCTTACGAAGATGCGGGGAGTGCGCGCGAAACTCTGGAGCGTGCGTGCGAACGCAGGGGAATCGCTCGAGCGCATGCTCAGCGAACCCGGAGGCACCCACGAAATCGATCCGGACACCGCACTCGGCCTCATGGCCGCATCCGAGCGCCTCGGTCTTGCCAACACAGCGCTTTCGAGCCTCTATCAAGATTCGCAGACGGCGGCCTTTCCCGCGCTTGCACCGCTTGCGGCCGCGCTGGCGAGCGCCTCGATCGATGGAGCGACGGGATTACGCGAGGCTTATGCGCAGGTCGCGAGCGCTCTCGAACCCGGCACCGATGACACGACGCAAGCGCTGCTCACGGCGTGCGACCGCATCGTCGACAGCACGAACACGATTGTCGAACTGTGGGGAAGAGCGACGCCCGCGACGAAGCTCTAGCATGTGCCTGAATACGTGTATTCCATGTTTCGCGTCGGCAAAACGGTGCCGCCGAAGCGTCAGATTCTCAAGGATATTTCACTGAGCTTTTTTCCCGGCGCAAAGATCGGGATTCTCGGTCTCAACGGTGCGGGAAAGTCCTCGCTGCTGCGCATCATGGCCGGCGTCGATACCGAGTTCGACGGCGACGCCGCGCCCGCGGCGAATCTGACGATCGGTTATTTGGAACAAGAGCCCAAACTCGATCCCGAGATGACCGTGCGCGAAGCCGTCGAGGAAGGCTTGGGTGAGTTGATCGCGGCGCGCAAGCGCCTCGAGGAACTCTACGCCGAGTACGGCGATCCCGACGCCGATTTCGACAAGCTTGCCGAAGAGCAGTCCAAGCTCGAAGCGGTGTCTGCAAGCTGCGGGCGACGATCTCGATCAACAGCTCGAGATCGCGGCCGACGCGCTGCGTCTGCCGCCATGGGATGCGAAGATCGGGCCGCTCTCCGGCGGCGAGAAGCGCCGCGTCGCGCTATGCCGTTTGCTGCTCTCGAAGCCCGACATGCTGCTGCTCGACGAACCGACCAACCATCTCGACGCCGGAGAGCGTGGAGTGGCTCGAACAGTTCTTGCAGCGCTTTCCGGGCACGGTTGTTGCGGTGACGCACGATCGCTACTTCCTCGACAACGCCGCCGAGTGGATTCTCGAGCTCGATCGCGGGCGCGGGATCCCATGGAAGGGCAACTACAGTTCGTGGCTCGATCAGAAACAGGAGCGGCTCGCCGGAGAAGAAGCCGCCGAATCCGCGCGTCAGAAAGCGCTCAAGCGCGAACTCGAATGGGTGCGCCAAAACGCGAAGGGCCGCCAGTCCAAGAGCAAGAGCCGCATCGCGCGCTTCGAGGAGCTCTCGAGCTACGAGTATCAGAAGCGCAACGAGACGCAAGAGATCTTCATTCCGGTCGCCGAGCGCTTGGGCGAAAAGGTCATCGAGTTCAAGCGGCGTGCGCAAAGGCTACGGCGACCGGCTGTTGATGGACGACGTCAGCTTCGTCATTCCGCCCGGCGCGATCGTCGGCATCATCGGGCCCAACGGCGCCGGCAAGTCGACGCTCTTCCGTATGATCGCCGGGCAAAGAGCAGCCCGACGCGGGCGAGATCACGATCGGCCCGAGCGTGAAGCTCGCGGTCGTCGATCAGAGCCGCGACGTCGCTCGACAACAGCAAGACCGTGTTCGAAGACGTCAGCGGCGGGCTCGATCTCCTGCAAGTCGGCCGCTTCGAGATGCAGTCGCGGGCGTATCTTGGCCGCTTCAACTTCAAAGGCGGCGATCAGCAGAAGCACGTCGGCACAGCTCTCGGGCGGCGAACGCGGCCGCCTGCATCTTGCCAAGACGCTGCTCACCGGCGCGAACGTGCTGCTGCTCGACGAGCCCTCGAACGACCTCGACGTCGAAACGCTGCGCGCGCTCGAGGATGCCCTGGGCGAGTTTGCCGGAACGGTTCTTGTCACCAGCCACGATCGCTGGTTCCTCGATCGCATCGCGACGCACATCCTCGCCTTCGAAGGCGACTGCCGCGTCGTCTTCTTCGAAGGCAACTATCACGAATACGAAGCCAACAAGATCAAGCGACTGGGCGAAGAGGCGGCGCGCCCCAACCGCATTCGCTACCGCCCACTAACGCTGAACTAGGCGTCGCGCACGGCGACATAGATCGCGCGGAAGGCTTGCGCGGTCTCCTCGTCATCCCAATCGCCGCTGTGGTTGTCCAGCATCGAAGCCGTCAACTCTGCGGCGACCTTCTTTAACTCGATCTGCTCCTGCGTGGATAACATCACTCCTCCTCCTTCGACGAGAGTGTCTACAGCCACCATCGGGATTGGTTTCGCCGGGCGCTTCGATCGAAATACACCACAGCGATGCGCCCGTCACCGGTCTCGAATTTCGAACCAATGCTTCCTGACGTAGGTGTCGCCGCGGTCGTCTTTGGTCGAGCCGCTCACCCTCGTAGGTGAAAGCCACGGGCAGCGAGGGCTCTCCCTGCGCCAATGTGGAGACATCGAGCGCCTTCAGGCGCGATCGGTTTTCCGACGAATCCCATGCCGCGATGGTTTTGGCGAGGGCGTCGGTGACGGCAATGCATTGAAACGCGAGCCTAAAGCATCGAGCTCGTCGTGATACCGCTGCATCAGCGCCTCCTGCGCGCTGGTTGGTCCGTCGTAGGCGGTCGCCATGATGTGGCGCAGGTACGCGATCTGATCGATCACTTTGGCCGGCTGTTTATAGCCGGCGTTCTCGCTGCCGTTTCCGTTGCGCAGCTCATCAGCCAATGCGGCGTATTTCCCGCCGTGGCCCTTTAATTTCGCGAGCCAGACTTCGCCGCGTTCCTGATCTTCGGCCAGCGATTCGAGCGCGTTGTACTGGGCCTGCAGTTGCGCAGTGGTCGCCTTCGTTTGCGGATCGAGTCGCACGGTCAGCGGAACACTCAACGTCGCGCCACGCGCCTCCACGCGCACCGTGTAGGTACCGGGCAGCACCTGCGGTCCTTCGATCGTAAGCGGATAAAAGACGTAGTACGGCCGCGAATCTTGCTTGGTGTTCGAATAGCCCGGTGCATCGGTCGCCAGATCCCACACGACGCGATTTAGACCGCCATCTGCCGTGCCGTCGAGATGGCGAATCACCTTCCCCGAGCGGTCGAGAATCTCGATCGCCACTTTTTCTTTTTTGGGCTTCTTCTTCGTCCCTCGCCTTGCTTGTCCTGAGCGAGCGGAGCGAGTCGAAGGGCTCGGGATGACAAGAGGCTTGAGATAGTACGAGATTACGGCGCCGTACGGCTTGTTGTCCGCGACGAACGCATTTTGCCCGATGTCGTGATAGGGACGCGCGGTGTAACGCCACGCGTCCGCCGGTGCAAAGAGCGCAACCTCGCCCTGCACCGCGCGCGCGAGGCCTTCGAGCGGCCCGATATCGTCGAGAATCGCAAAGCCGCGGCCGTGCGTTCCGGCGATCAAGTCGTTGGCGTCAGGTTGAATCTGCAGATCGTAAACAGGCACGTGATTCATGCCGAGACGTGCGTCATGCCAGTGCGCGCCGCGATCGAACGACACCCACATGCCGTCTTCGGTTCCCGCAAAAAGGAGCGACGGTGCGCGCGGATCCTCGCGCACGACATACGCCCACAACGGCAACCCGGCATCGATCCGCGTCCAGGTCGAACCGCCGTCACGTGTGGTAAAAATGTAAGGACGCGTGTCGCCGAGTCGATGCGCGTCGAAGGTCACGTAGGCGACGTTTGCATCGATCGCCGACGCCTCGATCGACGCGGCGATCGCATGCGCGGGAACACCGGTGATGTTCTTGCCGACGTCACTCCAGGTCGCGCCGTCGTCGACCGTGCGATCGACGTGCCCATCGTCGGTTCCAACCCAAAGATTGCCGGCGTGCGGTCCTTGCGCGATCGCGAAGATCGTGCAGTACGTTTCGGCGTTGGTATTGTCGTGTGTGATGGGCCCGCCGCTCGGCAATAGCCACGATGGATCGCACGGTTGCGTAAGGTCAGGACTGATGACGCTCCACGACTGCCCGGCATCGCGCGACCGGAAAAGGACGTTGCCGCCGTAGTAGATGGTGCCCGGCTCGCGTTGCGAGACGAGGAGCGGTGCGCTCCAGTTGAAGCGGTATTTCGAGCTGCCCGCGCCGGCACCGAATGTAATGACCGGCTGAGGCGAAATGTAGCGCGCCTCGCCGTCGCGCAAATCACGCCGCGTCACATCGCCGAAGTGCGTGTCCTCATAAATGATGTCCGGGTCGCGCGGGTCGGGCAACACGTACTGCCCGTCGCCCCAATCGGAGATGTTCTTCCACGACCCGCCATCGACGCCGGTATCGTTCCACAGCGTGTTTGGCCCCCACCAGACTTCATGATCCTGCATCCCGCCCATCACGTGGTAGGGGACCGCGCGATCGTAGCCCACGCGATAAATCTGGCCGAACGGCATCGTATTGATGAACGACCACGTCTTTCCATCATCGTTGCTCAGATCGAATCCCATATCGCTGCCGAGCAGCACGCGTTTGGGATTGGTGGGATCGATCCACACGTCGTGATTGTCGCCGCCCGCCTCGACGCCTTTGAAATGTTTGCCACCATCGGTCGAGCGTTTGAGTTCGCCGGAAATATTCCACACCACGTTGGGCCGATCGGGATCGACCCGAATTTGGCTGAAGTAGAACGGACGAAAGACCAGATCCTGATCGGCATTGACCAAGCGCCACTGCACACCGCCGTCGTCTGAGCGATAGAGCATGCCTTTGCGCGTCGGGACGATCGCGTACACGACGTTGGGATGATGCGCGCTAATCGATAGGCCGACGCGATTGATGGTGCCGCCGGGAAGTCCGTCGTGACGGGCCGGATCGGTCAGCTTCGTCCAGTGCAGGCCGCCATCCGTCGAGCGATACAAGCCGCTGCCCGGGCCGCCGCCGCGAAACGTCCATGGACGGCGCAGATAATCGAAGGTTCCCGCCAGTGCAACGTTGGGATTCTCGGGATCGAACGCTACGTCGCTGCCGCCGGTTGTCGGGTTGACGTACAACACGCGTTGCCAGCTCTTGCCGCCATCGCTGGTGCGATAGATGCCGCGCTGGCCGCCCGGCGAAAACTCGGGGCCCATTGCCGCAACGAGCGCGACGTCGGGATCCGTCGGATCGATCGCGATCTTGGCCACGTGTTGCGTGCCCGCAAGGCCCAGCGAGCGCCATGTTTTGCCGCCGTCGTTCGATCGGTACACCCCGTCGCCGAGCGCTGCGGTGTTGCGTGGAAATCCTTCGCCCGTGCCGATGTACACGATGCGCGGATTTGACGGCGCAACCGCCACCGCGCCGATCGAGGTCGAGCGGCCGGCGTCGAAAATCGGATCGAACGTCATCCCGCCATCGGTCGATTCGTACAGTCCACCGGATGAATGCGCAAGATACATCGTGTTCGAATCGCCGGGCACACCTGCGACCGCATCGAGCCTGCCGCCCATGACAGCTGGGCCGATGACGCGCCACTTGAGCGAACCAAGATCTGCGGGCGAAATCGTCGCAGTCGGCCTCGTCTGTGCCGAGTACGCGGCATGTCGGACCGAGGGCACGGCGCAGCCGGAAACGGCGATGCATGCAAACACGGCAAGACGACGCAGATTCATGTGCGCCGCATTCGCACTCGGGTATTAGCTCTCCTCAATCGTCGGTTCGACCCCGGCGAACGCGAGTACGACACGCAGGCCGCTGCCGGTATTCACGAGCATCACCGTACCGTCCGAGCGTTCCACACCGCGCCGTACGATCGAAAGCCCAAGACCCGTTCCGTCGGTACCAACACTTGCATCGCCGCGATAGAAGCGGTCAAAAGCGTGCTCGATATCTTCTTCGCTCATGCCGGGACCGCGGTCTTCAACACTGACCGAGGCGCGCGTGCCATCGTGTTCGACGGTGACGTTCACCGGGCCCGAGGGCGCGTACTTGAGGGCGTTTTCGATCAGCGCGCTCAGCGCGTCGATGACCTCGCTTGGGTTAACACGAGCATAGGTTTCGCCGTTCGTACGGAGCTGGACACGATCGTATCCGCCGTCGCGAAACGTCGCGACGACATTTTCTGCGAGTTGCTTGACGTCCACCGCGTAGACGGCGCGCTCACCATGTTCGAGTCGCGCAAGGATGATCAGATCGTCGATGATCGCCTTCATCCGCCGGCTTTGCGCCAGCATGTTGGCAAAGATCGTCTGCTCGCGCGGCGTCTTGGCTTGCAGCGCGCTGACATGCCCCATCAGCACCGTAAGCGGTGTGCGCAGTTGATGACCTGCATCGGCGACAAACTGCCGCATTTCGTCCATGGCTGCGGACCGCTCCGCAAACGCATCGGTGATTTGTCGCACGGCAGCGTTATAGGCGCGTGCAAGGTCGCCGATCTCCGTCCGCTGTCGCGTCGTCACGGCATGGGGCGTGAAATCTCCGGAAGCAAAACGCTCGAGGGCGCGCGTCGTGTTGAGCAATGGCTCGAGCGTTCGCCGAGCCACGATATTGGCGAAAAACCATGCCGGCACGAGCGCGAGGATATCAACGATGATCGCGCCGATTAGCCACTGCGTGCTGGTCGTCGCGACGTAGTCCAGGTCGGGGACGATGTCGACGCGCATCGTCCCGAACGCCACGCTTTGGGCCTGCGCGTGCGGCCCAATGCCGATTGACGAATCCGGGCCCGTTGCGAGCGGCGGCAGGGCAAACGGTCCCGAACCAAAGCCCTCGCTGGTCGCGAAGTTGACGCGCACGTGCAACCCACGCACTTGCGCTAGGACCAGCGCCTCCACGTCGACCGGCGGCGAACCCGAAAGTGCGTATTGAAAGGCAGCGCGTGTAACCCGGAGCGACGCGAGGTTGACGTCGGCTACCACGATGTTGCGCGTCACGTCAACGACGAAGAGCCACACGATCCCCGAGATTGTCAGTGCAAAGATCAGCCATGCGGCCAAGAACGAAGCAATGAGCCGAAGGCGGATCGACCGCAGCATTACTGTGGCGAGCGCAAAGCGTATCCCACGCCGCGGATCGTGTGGAGAAGCTGCTCCGCAAACCCATAGTCGATTTTATGGCGCAGGTACGAGATGTAGGTTTCGACCGCATTGCCGGTCACGCTGGAGTGATCGCCCCATACCTGCGCGATCAATTGTTCGCGCGTGAACACGCGGCGCGGTTCGCGCACGAACGTCGCAAGCAAGTCGAACTCGCGCGTGGTCAAGGTAATGGACCTGCCGTCGCGGACCGCGCGACGAGTATGCAGGTCGAGGGAGAGATCGCGGAAGGTCACGATTTCGGGTGATTCCAGTCGAGGACGGCGCAGCGCCGATCGCAGACGTGCGACCAGCTCGGGAATCTCGAACGGTTTGGCCACGTAATGATCCGCACCGCGATCGAGTCCGCGTACCTTATCGTCGGTTCCTCCCTTGGCGCTGACGATAAAGATTGGCGCTTGGGTTGTCCGGCGCAACTCGGGAAGGAGCGCGATGCCGTCGATCTTGGGCATCATGACGTCGAGCAAGATTGCGTCGGGTTCCCACTCGCGGACGAGGGCCAGGCCGCTGAAACCGTCAGGAGCGCTGCGGACCCGGAATCCGGCTTCAGCAAGTTCTAATTCGAGTAGCGTACGGATGTCGGGCTCGTCGTCGATGACGGCTACCCGGGGAATGAAGCTGTCCATGGTTCCCATGGTTCCCAAGGATAGGTTCCGACGCTTGGGCCAGGCTTGGAACCCGCGCAGGCCGGCCCGCGTGCGGGGCCGTAGACTCTGACTATGGCTGGAGAGGAGACCACCGTTATGGATTCATCCAAACCCCAAACGCGCAAAGAGGCGCTCCGTACGCTAATCGTGCTGCCCGCAATGGCGGGCGCGATTGCGCTAGGCGCATCCTCGGCCGACGCCGCGGCAAATAACCAGGCGCAGTTCAAATATCAAAACAAGCCGGGCACAAACGGCGAGAAATGCTCGGGTTGCAGTTTATTCAAGGCGCCCCACTCCTGTAGTGTGGTGACCGGAACGATCAGCCCGAACGGCTGGTGCATCGCCTGGGCCAAGAAGTAGCATGGATACATCCAAATCGCAAACGCGCAAAGAGGCGCTGCGCACGCTAATCGTCCTCCCCGCGCTCGCGGGTGCAATCGCCCTCGGCACCGGCACGGCCGACGCCTCCGATAACAAGAAGCAATTCCACTATCAAGACAAGCCCGGACCCAGCGGCAGGAAGTGCGCGGGCTGCCGCTTCTTTCGAGCGCCGCATGGATGCAGCATCGTCAACGGCACGATTAGTCCTAACGGTTGGTGCATCGCCTGGGCCAAGAGATAGCGCTCGTCTCGATCGCGACGGCGGTTCCACCGTACGCGCTCGAACAAAACGACGTTGCCGCTCGCGTCCACGCGCAATTCTCACGATCGCAAATCGTGCAACGCCTGATGCCCGTCTTCAACACGACCGGCATCAGGCGTCGTTATTCATGCGTACCGATTGACTGGTACTACGACGCGCAGAGCTGGCCGCAACGCAACAGCGTGTATCTCGAAAGTGCGCAAGCACTGCTCGAAGGTGCTGCGCGGGATGCGCTGGAGCGCGCAAATGTACGCGCGGCCGACGTCGGCGCCGTGGTCGTCGTCTCGACCACCGGCATCGCCACGCCCAGTCTTGACGCGCGGTTGATCGAACCGCTCGGTCTCTCCCGCACGGTCAAACGCTTACCCATCTTCGGTCTGGGCTGCGTGGGCGGCGCCGTCGGTCTCGCGCGCGCGGCGGTGATGGCGCAAGCCGTGGCCCCCGCGCCCGTGCTATTGCTGGTGGTTGAATTGTGCGCGCTTTGGTTTCGCCGCGACGATACCACCAAGAGCAACATCGTCGCGACCGCGCTTTTCGGTGATGGCGCTGCAGCAGCAGTTTTACGTGCCGGCGCCGATGGTCCACGCGTTCGAGCGTCAGGAGAATACACGTTTCCCGACACGCTCCGGGTGATGGGATGGGACGTGACCGGCGATGGGTTGAGCGCCGTCTTTTCGCGCGACATTCCGCAGCTGGTGCAAAATCAACTCCAACCGGTTGTCGACGCCTACTTAGCGGAGTCGCAACTCACGCGCGCCGATATCGACGTATTCTTGAGCCACCCGGGAGGCACCAAAGTGCTCGACGCGCTGGAGTCGGCATTCGGCATCGAGCCCGGGTCCCTGCTTGACTCGCGCGCAGTGCTCACCGAGTACGGCAATATGTCGGCGGTGACGTTACTCTTTGTGCTCGAGCGCGCTCTGCGCGAAGGAGCCCTCACCCAATCGGCCTGGCGCCGGGCACTTCTCTCCGCGATGGGTCCGGGCTTTACTGCCGCGTTCGTTACCCTCGAACGATGACGCCGCTGCGCTGGATCGTCGCGATCGTGGCGCTGCTCCGCGTCGCGGAGTTATTCTACGCCGGGAGGAACACGCGCCGCTTGCTCGCGCGCGGTGGCATTGAAGTCGCACCCGAACAGTACCCGTGGTTCGTGGCGTTGCACGCCGCTTGGCTGCTATCGTTGCTCGTCTTCATCCCGGCGGATACGCCTGTCAACTGGTACCTGCTCGGCGTGTTCGCGCTCGCGCAAGTCGCGCGCGTCTGGATAATCGCGACCCTGGGCAATTTTTGGACGACGCGCATCATCACGCTCCCCGGGGCTCCGCTCGTACGCCGCGGCCCATACCGGCTTCTGCGTCATCCTAACTACGCGATCGTCTGTATCGAAATCGCGTCGCTGCCGCTCGCATTTGGCGCATGGCCGGTAGCGTTGTTCTTCACCCTTGCGAACGCAGGGCTCATAGCTTGGCGAATCCGCATCGAGGACGCGGCTCTTGATGCACGCCGCTAGCTGCTTGGCATATGTAGCATAACGACCGCATTGCAGCGAAAAAACGGATATTCTTTCGCCAGGTGAAGCAGGCGGTTATTAATAATGGGTTAACGCATAGTTATCCAGCCTATTAGCAGCTCTACGTAGGAGGGGCTTACCACACTCTAAAGGAGCAGAACCTTGAAACGATTAGCTATCACGCTAGGCGCAGCGCTCGTGCTGTGTACCATGGCGGGTGTCGGGATTGCTTCGGCGCAAACGACACCGCCGGCATCAACGAGTACAAGCGGCAGCAACAGCGACACCAGCACAACCGTCGCGCAAGCGCCGGAAAAGAAACCAGCAGCAAAAAAACATCCGCTCGCGATCATTCACATCCAAGGGATGGCAACCTACATGGTCGGCAGCTCAGATCTGCCGCGTCCTAGTTACAGTTGCGCGGGTGGAACCTGCGGCGCGAACGGCAATTATCAATTCGCCGACCCCATCGTGCATCTCAACTATGGCATCGTGATCCCGCTGGCCAACAAACTCACGCTCAGTTATGCTCACTCGTACATCAACCAGAACCTGGGCCGGGTCACGACCATCACGAACGCCTATACCTACCAGGTGCTCAATGACGACCGCGTTGACGATGTCGGCCTGAACTACACGTCCGGCCAAGTCGCGCTCTCAGGCGGATGGCACCAGCGCGTGCGCATGTGCTGCGGCAACTCGGCACCAGGTGACGCTGCCAACCAGACCGCGTATCATTACCTCTACTTCCAAGGTGGCATCCGCGAAGGCGCGAGCAGCAAGTACTTTGGCAAGATGTTCGGATTGACGCTGCAAGAGGCGTTCGTTCCGCACAACACGACCCCGTACTTCACTTCGCCAAATTGCGCAAACGGCGCGGCCTCGTGCCCGATCGCGAGCGAGGGCGACAAGTGGAAGTTCACCTACACGCCCAACGTCACGATCCCGATCGGTAACCCGAAGACCTCGACGTTCGCCGTCTTCGGCACCTATCTGAACAACTGGGACTACTTCCTCAATGCCCCGATCATGTATCTCTACAATGAAGCGGACTATGGCTTCATCGTGAAGTTTCCCCCGGTATTCACGCTTACAGTGAACAACTCGAATCTATACCAATACCATCAGAGCAATCCGTTCTACTACCCGAACACAATCAACCGCAACAAGTTGATCGTCGTTCTGGACGCCGCGCTGCCGATTATGTAATAACTGCGGCGACGTAAACGAAAAGGCCCGGTGTTTTTCACCGGGCCTTTTTCCTTTTGTCATCCTGAGCGTAGGCGCGAAGCGCCGTAGTCGAAGGACCGGCGAGAGCCTACTCGAGATCGTTCGGATCCAGCACGAAGGCCGTTTCGCATCCAGGGAATCGTAACTCGACCGTTTCCCACTCGCGTCGCGCGCCGTTGATCTCGATCGAGCGCCGGTACGGGTCGATGAGCACGACGATCGCCGCGCCATTTTTGTGAAACGCGTCGATGCGTTCGCGGACCTCGCGGCGATTGTCGGTGCGGGAGATGATTTCGAAAACAACGTCGGGACACAGCGGCGCGAAACGCTCTTGCTGATCCTCGGTGAGCGCATCCCACTTCCACTTCTGCACCCAAGCAGCGTCCGGACCGTACACGCTCGTATCCGGCAAGCGAAAGCCGGCCGAGGAATCGAACACGACGCCTTTGCCCTCGCGACGATTCCAGACGCCCAGTTCAAGCGTTAACACGCCGTTTCGGCGGCTGCTGTTGCTCCCAGCCGGCGGCGTCACGATAATATCCCCGTCGGCACTGCGCTCGAACGACAGCGAACGGTTGCGCAGATTAAGCTCGAGCAGGTCGTCGTCGGAAACGGGACCCACCCAGTGAATGCGAACGGCGTCAGCACCCATCATTTCCTCACCGTTATATCCCACCGAGTCCGCAAAAAACAAGGTTCCCGTTTAGGTGCGCGACGACAAACGGGGCCTAAGCGACCTCGAAGAGGCCGGCGGCGCCCATGCCGCCGCCGATGCACATCGTCACGACGACGTACTTGACGCCGCGGCGTTTGCCTTCGATGAGCGCGTGCATCGTCATGCGCGCGCCGCTCATGCCGTAGGGATGGCCGATCGAGATCGCGCCGCCGTCGACGTTGAAGCGATCGTTCGGAATGCCGAGCGTATCGCGGCAGTAGACGGTTTGCACGGCGAACGCTTCGTTGAGTTCCCACAGGCCGATGTCGTCGATCTTCAGCCCGTGCCGCTTGAGCAGTTTCGGCATGGCGAAAACCGGGCCGATGCCCATCTCGCCCGGCTCGCAGCCGGCGACCACGAAGCCGCGATAGATGCCCAGCGGCTCGAGGCCGCGCTTCGATGCGAGCTCCGCATCCATGAGCACGACTGCGGCCGCGCCGTCGGAGAGCTGCGAGCTGTTGCCGGCGGTGATCGTCGTATCTTTGATGCCCGGAACCGCGCCTTTGAGCGACGGGAGCCCTTCGAGCGTCGTGTCGGCGCGATTGCCTTCGTCGTTCTTGAGGTTCGACGTGCTCTTCGGTGACGGCGCCGGTCTCTTTATCCTGGTTGTATTTCCAGGACGGCAAGCGCACGATTTCCGCGTCGAACCGTCCGGCCTTTTGCCCTGCAGCCGTGCGCTGCTGGCTTTGCAACGCGTACTCGTCTTGCGCTCGCGCGAGACGTCGTACTTCTTCGCGACGTTGTCGGCGGTGTAGAGCATCGGCATGTAGACGTCGGGCGCGTGGCGGAGCAGCCACTCTTCGGTGTAGTACTCCGTGTTGATGTCGTTCTGCACCATCGAGACCGACTCGACGCCGCCGGCGACGATGACGTCGGCGCCGTCGACGATGACGCGCTTGGCCGCCGCCGCGATCGCATCCAGACCCGAGGCGCAGAAGCGGCTGACCGTTCGACCGGAAACCGTCACCGGACAGCCGGCGCGCAGCGCGGCGGTGCGGCCGATGTTGTTGCCGGTCGCGCCTTCGGGCAAGCCCGAGCCGATGACGACGTCGTCGACTTCGGCCGGGTCGATGCCTGCGCGCTCCATGGCGTCCGCGACGACGTGTCCGGCCAGCGTCGCGCCCGGCGTTTGATTGAATGCACCGCGGAACGCGCGGCCGATCGGCGTACGTGCCGCCGAGACGATGACCGCTTCACGCATTGAGTTAATCTCCTTGGCCCTTGGGGCTTGCAGTTGCAACGAGATCTGCGAATTTGCCGTTCGATTCGGCGAGCTTTTTCAAGAGCGGAGCCGGCTCCCAGCCAAACGCTACGACCTTGTCGTAAACGTTCTTTACGCCGATCTCATCGGCGTACCACATCGGGCCGCCGCGATGCGGCGGGAAGCCGTAGCCATAAACGTAGACGATGTCGATGTCGCCTGGGCGAATCGCAACGCCCTCTTCGAGCAGAAACGCGCCGCGATTGACCAGCGCGTAGATCAGGCGATCGCGAATCTCGTCGTCGGTCACTTCGCGCGGCGCGATGCCGGCCTTCTTGGCTTCTTCTGCGAAGAGCGCTTCGACGTCGGGATCCGGAATCGGCTCGCGGCCTTTGCCGACGGCCTTGTCGTACTTGAAGTAACCCGCCCCGGTCTTCTGTCCGAGGCGATTGAGTCTCGACCAAACGATCGACGACGTTGCTGCGGCCCTTGGCCAGATCGGCCTTCGATTGCTGGATGTGCCACGCGACGTCGATGCCCGAGAGATCGCTCATCGCGAACGGTCCCATCGGGAAGCCGAACTTCTTGGCGAACTTGTCGATGCGCGCCGGCGCGACGCCCTCTTCGGCGAGCGCGACCGCTCGCGAGCGTAGTCGAACACCATGCGGTTGCCGATGAAGCCGAACGCGTTGGCCGAGAGCACGGCGGTCTTGCGCAGCGCTTTGCCGAGTTTGAACGCGGTCGCCAGCGTTTGCGGCGACGTGTCCTTGCCGCGCACGATCTCGAGCAGCGGCATGATGTTGGCCGGCACGAAGAAGTGCAGGCCGACGAACTTGTCGGGGCGCTTGGTCACCGCGGCCATTTCGTCGATGTCGAGCGTCGAGGTGTTGGAGGCGAGGATCGCTTCGGGCTTTACGATCGCGTCGAGTTTGGCGAAGACTTCTTTCTTCACGTCCATGTTCTCAAACACGGCTTCGACGACGACGTCGGCGTCGGCCAGTTCGTTCCAGTCGTCGGTGAACTGATCGACTGGCCGCGCTTCCAGGCTTCTTCTTGCGTCATGCGGCCCTTCTGCACTTGGTACATGAACATGCCCATCACGGTCTGCCGCGCTTTGTCGACGGCTGCGTCGTTGGAGTCGACGACGTGCACCGGGATGCCGGCTTGCGCGAACGTGATCGCGATGCCGGTGCCCATCGTGCCCGCGCCGATGACGCCGGCCTTCTTGATCTCGAGCGGCTCCGCAGCCGGAAGGCCCGGGATCTTCGCGAGTTCGCGTTCGGCGAAGAACACGTGACGCAGCGCTGCCGACGGCGGCCGAGCGCACGAGCTGTTCGAACAGCCGGGCTTCGCGCGCGATGCCGAACGGGAAGGTCAATTCGACCGCGGCTTCGACCGCGTCGATGAGCTTGTGCGCGGCGAATCCGCCGTTGTCTTCGGGCGGCACCATCTTGTGCGCCTGCGACACGACGAACGGCGCGGCTTTGGCGACGATGCCTTTGCCGAGGCACGGCTTGCGTCCGAGATGCGGCGCTTGCCGCCTGTCGCGCGAGGTTGATCGCGGCATCGAGCGGATCGCTCTCGACGACTTCGTCGAGGATGCCCAGTTCCTTGGCCTCGTCCATCTTGACGTTGCGCCCTTGAGCATGAACTCGAGCGCGGCTTGCGCGCCGATCAGGCGCGGCAAGACGTTGCGTTCCGCCGGCACCCGGCAGCAAGCCGAGCTTGATCTCGGGCAGGCCGACTTTCGCTTCGGCCGGCGCGACGCGATAGTCGCACGCGAGCGCGAGTTCGAGGCCGCCGCCGAGCGCGTTGCCTTCGATCGCGGCGACGTAGATTTTCTCGCTCTTCTCGATCGCGGCGATCACGTCGCGAATCGTCTTGGTTTCCGGCGTCGGCTCGGTGGCGAAGTCGTTGACGTCGGCGCCGCCCGAGAAGTGCCCGTTGGCGCCGGTGAACACGACTGCCGTGATACTGGTATCGGCCGCCGCGGCCTCGACGATCGGCACGATCTCCGAGAAGGCGAACGAAAGCGCGTTGACCGGCGGATTGTCGAGCGTGAAACGCGCACGCCGTCGTGATCTTGCGTGCGTAATGGGCGCCATGATTACGCTAGCACCGCCGACTTACGATCGAGCTCGAATGCATCTTCGGGCAACGGTCATCACGTCGGCCGAGCCTTCCATGATCTGCTTCTTGTACTACGCGCCTTGCGACAGCACGTGCGACATGTAGAATTTCGCGGTCGCGAGCTTGGCTTGGTAGAACGGATCCTGATCGCCCGCGGCGATCTTCTCGGCCGCGATCTGCGCGGCGCGCGCCATCTGCCAGCCGCCGGCGACGACGCCCCACAGCTTGAGGTACGGCACCGAACACGCGAAGGCTTTGTGCAGATCGCCCATCGCGTTCATGCCGATCCACTGCGAGACTTCCGCCAGCGCGCGAGGCCCTTGAGCAGCGATTCGCCGACGGCTTTCACGTCGGCGTTCTCGTGGGCCGCGGCTTCTTTGGCGAACTTCTCCATCTTCTTGACCACGGTGGTCGCGGTCGCGCCCATGTCGCGGATCAGCTTGCGTCCGACGAGGTCGAGCGCCTGGATGCCGGTCGTGCCTTCGTAGATCGTGGTGATGCGCACGTCGCGGTACTGCTGCGCGATGCCGGTCTCTTCGACGTAGCCCATGCCGCCGAAGACCTGCAGCGCGTTCGAGCACAGGTCGACGCGGTCTCGGTGCACCAGCCCTTGACGATCGGGATCATCAGCTCGACGAAGGCCTTGTGCTCCTTGCGCACCTTCTCGTCGGGATGCTTGTTGCGCAAAATCGAGCGAGGCGGCGGTGACGTAGGCGAGCGCGCGCATCGCTTCGATGTTGGCCTTCTGCCACATCAGCATGCGGCGCACGTCGGGATGCTCGATGATGCGCACCGGCGTCTTATCGCGCGTGCGGCGTCGGGCAACTGGACGCGCTCCTTGGCGTACTCGAGCGAGTGCTGGTACGCGCGGTCCGCGACCGCATAGCCTTGCACGCCGACCGAGAAACGCGCCGCGTTCATCATGATGAACATGTATTCGAGGCCGCGATTGGCTTCGCCGACCAGATAGCCGATCGCGCCTTTGCCTTTTTCGCCGAAGTTCATCGTGCACGTCGGGTTGCCGTTGATGCCGAGCTTGTGCTCGATGCCGGCGCAGACGATGTCGTTGCGCTCGCCCAGCGAGCCGTCGGCGTTGACCAGGACCTTCGGAACGATGAAGAGCGAGATGCCCTTGGTGCCTTCCGGCGCGTCGGGCAGACGCGCGAGGACGAGGTGAATGATGTTCTCGGCCATGTCGTGCTCGCCGAACGTGATGAAGATCTTCTGTCCGGTGAGCAGGTAGTGGTCGCCCTCGGGCACGGCCTTGGTGCGAACCTGCGCGAGATCCGAACCGGCTTGCGGCTCGGTGAGACACATCGTGCCCGTCCACTTGCCGGAAACGAGATTCGGAATGTACGTCTGCTTCTGCTCTTGCGAGCCGCAGAGTTCGATCGCTTCGATCGCGCCTTGGTTGAGCAGCGGACCGTTGGCAAAGCCGATGTTCGCCGCGTTCCACATCTCGAGCGTCGGCCCGAGCAGGAGCGAGGGCAATCCTTGGCCGCCGTATTCGGCGGGAACCGGAAGACCGATCCAGCCGGCGTCGGCGAATTTTTTATAGGCTTCTTTGAAGCCTTTGGGCGTCGTGACCTCGCCGTCTTTCCACGTGCAGCCTTCTTTGTCGGCGACGCGATTGAGCGGATCGAGCACGCCGGTGGCAAACGCCGCGGCCTCTTCGAGAATCGAATCGAGCACGTCCGTCGTGTCCTCGAATCCGGGAAGTTTGGCGACTTCTTCGACGCCTGCGAGTTCGCGCAGGACGAACTGCATGTCGCGGAGGGGGGCGCGGTACGTGCTCATCGTGTCGTTTTCTCCCGCGTCGATTAAGCGGCGCTGACGTTGTAGAGTTCGCTGCGCAGTCGAGCGACCGAGCCTGCGAGCATGTCAAGATACGGAAGCATGGCGGATTTGATGCGTTCGAGTCGCGCGCGGCCTTCTCGGTGATGCGGTAGAAGCGGCGCGAGCGTTTGGTGGGATGCTCCCACTCGCCGACGACGAAACCGCGCTCCTCTAAACGACGCAACAGCGGATAGATGGTGTTCGTATTCACCGCCAGAAGGCCGGCGCAGAGATTCTCGATGCGGGCCATGAGGCCGGAGCCGTGGTCGGGCTCGTCGGCAAGCAAATGCAGGACCAAGACCGGGAAAACGGTCTTCGACTTGATCGGGCCCCGAAGGACCTCTTCGGCGGGGGCGACCTGCTTGGGACTCATATTATATAGAATATTATTAAATCTAATAAGAGTTCCACCCTGCCAGACATTGGTCGACTCCCAATGGCGCGAGCGGAGCCGCGCGACTTTTAGCCGGGCAAAGCTTTAGCTTTGCACGATAAAGTCATTGGCCGGGGCAGGACTGCCCGACGAGCAAGATGCCCTTGAACGCGGCCCTGTCGCTGGTCGGGAAGGGTGCAGCGCCAAAAGGCTTCACGCAGTTCGAGGCAAGCAAGTACGCCATGATGGAGGCGTAAGTCGTCGGTGACAGCGAGCCGGGCGCGGTCAGCGGCATCTGCTTCGTAACGAACGTTCGCAACGCCGAGATGGTCAGATGCGATTGTCCGAATGCCGATCCGGCGAGCGCCGGTGCCGACACGCCTTGCAACTGCGCTCCGTGACAGGCCGCGCACGACTGCGTGTACGCGATCTTTCCCGCGGTCACTTGCGCTTGCGTATAAGGCGCAGTTCCAGTTTGCATGACGCCGGAGGCAACGACGCTCGCGGCCGCGCTCTGTCCGGTTGTTCCATTGTGCACCGGGTTGGTTGCGCCGACACTGAACGCTATCACATAGTCGCCGTTCGTAGCCGGAAGATTCGGCGTCTTTTGATTTCCGGGCTCGCCGACCGTCACGACCAAATATTCTTGTCCGTCGATGCTGTATGACGAAAAAGGTGCGACGATTGCGCTGTGCGTCGCATACGTCCAGAGTTGTTTTCCGGTCTTGGTATCCAGCGCATAGAGATTGCCGGCGAGATCGCTCGAGAACGTAAGGCCGGTCGAGGTCACCAGCGCGCCGCCCTGCGCTGGATAGGGCACCGGCGTTCGCCACGCAAGTTTTCCGGTTGAAACGTCCACCGCGTTGACGATGCCCGTGCCGTCTTGACGTTTCGTCGGCGGGCCGCCGCGATAATTCTGTCCTTGTTGCCACGGCGGTTGTACCGCGTAACTCCGAAAAACGCCGCATTCTTGTGTAACCGGGATGATGAAGTAATTCGTCGCGGCATCGTATGCGCCGCCGTTCCACTCCGCGCCGCCGCCATGATTCGGACAGGCTTTGAGTCCCGCCGGCGTCGGCGTCATGTCGAGCCCGTATTGATTGGCGACCGGCAAACGGTGCACGACCGCGCCGCTCGCGCGATCGAGAACGACGAAGTCACCCGCTTTATCGGCGATCGCCAGGAGATGCCGGCTTTGCCCGTTCACCGTCCCGTCAAAGAGCACCGGCGGCATGGCGGGATCCGCATCGTGCGTATCGGGGTTGAGGATCTGGTAGTACCACTTCATCTTTGGCTGCGCGCCGGAGATATCGAGCGCGACCACCGAGTCACTGTAGAGATTCTTGCCCTTGCGCGTCGCGTCGGAGAAGTCCGGTGAGGCATTGCCCGGCGCGATGTAGAGTGTCTTGGTCGTTGGGTCAACCGACAATCCGCCCCAGAGGGCGGCGCCACCGTGTTTCCAGGAATCGCCGGGCCACGTCTCGTGGCCGGGTTCACCCTGCGCGGGAATCGTGTTCCATTGCCACAGCTTCGAACCGTCGGCAGCGTTGAAGGCTTGGATGCTGCCGTTCCCGCCGAAATCGCCACCCGCGACACCAACCAACAACATCGTCTTATACGGATACACGGCCATCGAATACCAGTTGTTGGCCTGATTCGAACAGCCGGAAACGTTCCACACTTCTTTGCCCGTTGCTGCGTCGAGCGCGCGCACGCGGCAATCTTGCGTCGCGATAAAGACTTTATCAGCGGCGAGGCCGGCACCACGGTTCGTGGCAAAATCGAGAATCGCCGCTGGCGAGTAGGGCGAATCCCACTTCAGCGCCCCGGTTTTTGCGTCGAGCGCAAGCACGTGGTTGTGCGGAGTCGTGAGGTACATCACGCCGCTGGCAATGATTGGCGCGGCCTCTTGTTCGCCGACGTCGGCGAGCTGCGTGCTCCAGGCCGGCGCAAGCTGCGCGACATTTTGCGCCGTGATGGTCGACGTCACAGAACGATTGAAGCCAAGGTTGTATCCGGCGAGCGGCCAATCTCCCGCGGCCGCGGCGTTTGTCCCCGGTTGAACGATTGTGAGCATCCCGCCAGCATGGTGATCGCAAGAGCGACGGTGACGACCTTCATATCAGTCCTCGCAATTCATGTGGTGGGATCCGGCAACTCCTTGAATGATTGTTTGACTCGATATTCACTATACGGATAGCGTGAGCGCAATTCCGCCCACTGCGTGAGCATCTCGTCGCTGTCGGGATCACGCCGGTAGCGAGTGACGCCGAGATAGTATTGCGCCTCGGGAGCCGCGTAACTCGTCGAGAAGCGGCGCAACACGTCGAGATAACAGCGCTCCGCTTCGTCCCACCGCTTCAAGCGCAAAAAGGCCAATCCAACGCGCACTGCAAACGCGCGACGAACTCGAACGGCGGCAAGAAGCCGTCCCAGCGATACATCTCGTAGCCGTCGGTATTCATAATTCTGATATCCGGCGTCCAGATATGATGAATGGTGTGGAGAAACTGATTGTTCTTCGGGTCTGAGTTGTCGATCTGCACGGGGATCGCGTGCGCGGTGATCGCTTCTCTGACCAGGTCTTGTGGATACGTCACGGCATCCAGCGCTTGGCATCCCCCTCAACCGGGGTTAAAGATTCCAGGAGAACGAATTTTCGCTCGTCCTTTGCGCGTTCGAGCATGGCGGTATAATCATGCTGCCAAAAGTCCGCTTCTTGCGTTTCCATATCGTAAGCCTATCACATACCGGCTATGCTCAGGCAACAGCGGTCGGGCAGACTCTGCCCTCATGGGAGACTGCTACAGCCTTGCCCGGGCACTCGTTGTGCCCAATCGTCCGAACGGCGCCGGCGCGATTTCTGCAACCCTGGAACGCTTCGGCAACGGCGCTCTTCGTTTTGCCCTCGATCGTCAGACACGTGTCGCGCCACTCCATCGCGGCGAGAAATATCGCGAGGCCTCGCCGGCGCTCGCACGCTTGGGCATCGACGTCGATGCGTGGCCCGCGCCGCCGGCCGGCCTCTTCGTGGTGGAGGAGCGCACCGTGTATCTGCGTTCGCGCAGCGCCATGACCGTCGCGCACGAATTCGGACATGCCCTCGACTGCGCACTCGGCAACGGCGTCTATCGTTCCGGCATCGATCCGCACATTCGCCGGCTCTTCATCGACGCGCGCAGTTTCGTAACGCCATACGCGGCCACCGGCATCGATGAATATTTTGCTGAGGCGCTCCGCGCGTTCGTGGAAGCGAACGATCCCGCATCGCACTGGCCGCGCGCTACGAAGGCGCGCCTACGAAACATCGATCTGGGACTGTACGAATATGTTGAGCGCCTCTTCCGCGTTGATTTTAGCGCGGCGGCGTAGCGAACTACCTTATCGGGTAGGCTTCGAAAGTGTTGCTTCCCACTTGCCTGGTGGAGCAGCGCGCCGCGTGCGATGCACTCACCGGTGCCCCGTGGACAACCCACCTGTCGCCCGCCAACGGGTAGCCGGCGTTTATCACGTAGACCTCGCACGGCGCATTTTTTCTCTGTGGATCGCGGAACAATACGTACGCCTTTCCCCCGAGGCCCAAATCACACTTAAAGCTGGTAGGGCTGGAAAGACGGCACTGGTTGTAGGGGCTCTGCCACGCTGTTAGACCGAATTTTCCGTAAATATGGCAGGCGGCACTGGCGACGCCGGTGACCGCGAAGAGCGCAACAGCCAGCGCCACCAAAAAGCGACGTTCCTTCATTGTGCGAAACTCCTAGAAGCAGCCATTGACTCAGCTGCTTTTCTCCATCCTACACCGTCCTACGCCAACACTACAAGCTCGGTAGTTTTACGGCATCCCTAGACATCGGAATCACGACTCCCATCCAATTCCACATAATTGCCGAAGCGCTCCGCGCGTTTGTCGAGGCCAATGATCCCGCCTCGCACTGGCCGCGCGCGATGAAGCGGCGTCTACAAACGATCGATCCCGAGATGTAATCGAACCTATGTCGGCAACGTTGGCGGAGCTGGAGGCATCGGCAGCGTGGTCGGTCCAACATCGGGATTTTGCCGACGCTTCCGTCAACGAAGTGCGCGCTAACGGTGGTAAAGTTACGCGGATTATCGTCAAGGTCGTAGTAATCGAACGTAGTCGTCGCTGAGAGGTCGCTTATTAGCTGCCCGACCATCGTGGCCGAGAGTAATTCCTCGATTGCAGGAACCGAGATCAATCCGTTCGGCAAGAAACGCCCAGCGTCGACGAAATCAACATCGCCATCAAGGTACGACGCCTGAAACACGACGCGATCGATTGTCACCGACGAAAGATTCAGGAACCGAACGCCGAGAATAGCCGCCCCGTTCTTACGACCGATCCCGTGCGTACGACCCCTTTCAAAGAATGCAATGCATGAAACTATTCCGATCGGATCCTTTGTCGCATTGTCGATCGAAGCAGGAATCGGTGTGGCATCGTTGTCGCGGTGACTCGATAAAGTGATCCGGTGCGTCGATCGACCCACTCGACAGCGCACACGAAAGGAGCGCAACACCTTCGGCGATTTCCGCCTGGTCCCAAAGGGTTCTGTCCTGGCTCGAAAGCGGGATCAACTCGCCACCACTTCCGGCCCGAGCCAAGCGTCTTGCATCGTTAAGCAGCATCAGGGCTAGCAGCCCCATCACGTTGCCATTATCCGGAAGTAGGCGTTGAAGCATGCGAGTCAAGCGGATCGCCTCGCGTGAAAGCTGCAAGACCTGCAACTGTGGGCCGGTGCTGGTAACGTAGCCTTCGTTGAAAATCAGATACAACACGTGCAAGACGGAGTGAAGGCGCGAGTTCCACTCCTCGCCGTTCGGCAAACGAAAGGGAATGCCCGAAGCCTTGATGCTCTGCTTCGCGCGACTGATACGTTGGGCCATCGTGGTCTCGGGAACGAGAAAGGCATTGGCGATTTGCGCTGTCGTCAAGCCCCCGACGGCGCGCAACGTCAAGGCGATGGCGGAAGACGCGCTTAGCGCCGGGTGAGCACACATGAAAAGCGACGCCAGCGAATCGTCCCGTTCCGGATCCGCGTCACACTCGCTCGCCGATAAGTAACCGAAATGAAGGGCCCGGCTCTCGCGTTGCCGGCGCGCCGACTCGCTGCGCTGGTGATCGACCATACGCCGCGACGCAACGCGGATCAACCACGCCCGAGGGTTCTCGGGAAGGCCCTCGCCCGGCCACTGAGTAGCGGCTGCAAGCAGCGCCTCTTGGACAGCGTCTTCGGCAGCGCTGAAATCGCCAAAACGCCGAGCCACCCAGCCGAGCACCTTCGGCGCCAGTTCGCGCAGAAGATGCTCGATTTGCGGCGTCAAGCCGGTCGTCAAACGAACTCTTCCGGTGGCCCGCTCATCACCTGCCGCACTTCAATAGGCATATTCAACGGCTTGCCACCGGCACCGGGCGCCGCCGACGCGCGTGCGGCGATAGCATAGGCTGCTTCGGGCGTCTCGACCTCGACGATCCAAAAGCCGGCGAGAAATTCTTTGGACTCCGGGAAGACGCCGTCGGTGATCGGCTCCCCGTTCTTCCCGGCACGCACTACCGTGGCCTCATCGGGAAACGCCAGCCCTTCGGCACCAACGAGCACTCCCGACGCGGTCAGATCCTTGTTCAGGCCAAGCATGAAAGCGATATGCGCCTTGATCTCATCGCGCGACCAAGAATCAAACCCCTGGGATCCCGACTTCATCGTGTTCATCATCAAAATGTACTTCACTGTTCTCCCTTTCGTTGTCCGCCCAAAATGGGCTTTACACGACCTAGTCGGAGCTCCGGGGCATTTCTCGACATCGGGGCCCTAGCCAATTCCACGTAATCGCCGCGGCACTGAGTCCTTCGCATATATCGAGCGCGTTTTCAAAGCTGAATTCGCGGAAGCGGCTTGACTCCGAATTGGTATAAATGTACCATGGTACCAAATTATGCCGACCAGTAAATCGCAAGTCAAGGAAGTCGAACGCGTGCAGACCGGCGTTCGAATAGAGAAGAATCTGCTCAAGGTCCTCAAGGGCGTTGCCGAGCTCCGAGACATGTCTCTCGGAGAATTGATCGAGGGCATCGTCCTTCACGCACTCGAAGGGAAAGATCCCTTTTCGAAAGGGACGCTTCGGCAAATTGAAGAGTTACGCAAGCTCTACGGTCTCTCGCTTCGCGCCGGCGATAGTCACACGTTACGTGAAAACGTCCGATGAGACCCTGGCTTTTGCTGGCGATCGGCGCATGTGTCGGAGGCGCTGTCGCCTTGATACCGGCGTTTGCCGCACACGTGCACTCCTTGCGTCATAATGCACAACGCGGCGCAAACGTCGTTCATACGAGTGTTACGTTCTCGTTCGTTGCGAAGGGATCGATGGCCGCGGTTGCACCGCTCTTCGGCGCGGATAAGGAACGCGCTTGGGCCCCCGGTTGGCAGCCCGACGTCCTGTGGCCCGCCGACGGCAGCGACCGATCGGGTATGATTTTCACCGTTGCCCATGGTCACACCCAAGCCGTTTGGGTCAATACGCGCTTCGATCTGCGTAGCGGCGACGTCCAGTATGTCTACGTCGTGCCGGAGACGCTGGCTACGGTCATCACGATCGGGATGCGTCCCGACCATGGTGCGGCGCGCGTCACGGTTACCTACGATCGCACGGCCTTGACCGCGGATGCGAACGCGCACGTGCTTGAACTTGCTGAGCACGACAAGCAAGCCGGGAGCGAATGGCAGCAGCAAATCAACAGCTTCCTTACTTCCGTCAACACTCACCAAGCGGGCGGATCAGGCGCATAGCTGAGTTGCTAAGCTTCACCTTAGTAGTGTAGACTTAGCATGTGCCCCGCCCTATCGCCGACGCCGCCAGCGAGAGCCTGTACGTCGCTCTTGCCCTCCTGGTCCGCCGGCTCAAACAGACGCGCGACGACACCCTCTCGGTTCCGGAAATCTCGGCGCTGGTTCGGCTCGAATCATCGGGCCCGGCCACGCTCACGGCGTTAGCCAAAATCGAGCGTATTAGCGCGCAGTCGCTTGGCACGACGCTTAGCGGCCTCAAATCGCGCGGGCTCGTACGGCGCGACGCCGATCCCGACGACGGCCGCCAGAGTGTCGTCTCCATCACGACCGCGGGGCGTACGATGCTTCGCAACCGGCGCAGCAACCGAGCGGCGCAGATGTCGCGCGCGCTGGCTGCGCAGTTTACCGCGCAAGAGCGCGCGACGCTGCGGGCTGCAGCGCCGCTGCTGGAACGGTTGGCGCACGCCCTGTAATGCCGGCCGACCGCTATCGCTGGATCGCGTTGTCCAACACGACGCTTGCCATCTTCATGTCCGCGCTCGATGGATCGATCGTCATCATCTCGCTGCCCGCGATCTTTCGCGGCATTCGCTTGGATCCGCTTGGCGCCGAGAACATCGGCTATTTGCTCTGGATGATCATGGGCTACATGCTCGTGCAAGCGGTGCTGGTCGTCACGCTCGGACGGCTCGGCGACATGTATGGACGAGTCAAGATCTACAACCTCGGCTTCGTCGTGTTTACGATCGCGTCGCTCCTGCTGTCATTCGATCCGTTCACCGGCGGTCACGGCGCGTTGTGGCTGATCGGCTGGCGGTTGCTTCAAGCGCTCGGCGGATCGATGCTCACCGCAAACTCGGCGGCCATTCTCACCGATGCCTTTCCCAAAGATCAGCGCGGCTTTGCTCTGGGCATCAACCAAATCGCCGGTCTGAGCGGGCAATTTCTCGGACTTGTGGCCGGCGGCGTGCTGGCGATCATCGATTGGCGCGCGATCTTTTGGGTGAACGTTCCGGTCGGCATCTTCGGCACGGTGTGGGCGTATCGAAATCTGCGCGAGCAGGGGCATCATCGGTCCGCGAACATCGATTGGTGGGGAAATCTCACCTTTGCGTTGGGTCTGGGGGCCGTCTTGGTGGCGATAACCTCGGGCATCCATCCGTACGGAACCCACGCGATGGGCTGGACGAATCCGGCGACCTACGGTCCGCTCGTCGGCGGTATTGCGTTGCTCGTTGCATTCGTGTTCATCGAACGGCGGGCTGCAGAACCAATGTTTGATTTGCGATTGCTGCGGATCCGCGCATTTTCGGCAGGCATTGCCGCTGTGCTCGCGGCGGCAATTGCTCGAGGCGGCTTGCAGTTGATGCTGGTCATCTGGCTGCAAGGCATCTGGCTTCCGCTGCACGGCTATTCGTATACGCAAACGCCGCTGTGGGCGGGAATTTTCTTGCTCCCGCTTTCGGCGGGCTTTCTGGTCGCGGGTCCGCTGTCGGGATATCTTTCGGATCGATTCGGGGCGCGCCGTTTCTCCACGACCGGATTGTTGGTCTTTGGCGCAGGTATGCTGGGACTGTTGTTCTTGCCGATCGACTTTTCGTACTGGACCTTCGCAGCGCTTATCGCCTGCGCGGGAATCGGCACCGGCATGTTTGCCGCGCCCAACACGTCTGCGGTCATGAGCAGCGTTCCGGCAGCTCAGCGCGGCGTTGCTTCAGGGATGCGCTCGACCTTTCAAAACTCGGGAAATCTGCTCTCGATCGGCATCTTCTTCTCGCTGATGATCGGCGTTCTCGCGAAAAGCCTTCCCCCAGCGATGATAGCTGGGCTCGCGCAGCAAGGCGTCCCGGTACACATCGCAACGCAGATTGCCGCGCTTCCGCCGGTGTCGTCGCTCTTCGCGGCATTTCTTGGCATCAACCCGCTAGAGCATCTGCTTGCGCCCTCGGGCGTACTTTCGCATCTTTCCGCAACGCAGCGTGAGACGCTCACCGGAACGACCTTCTTCCCACATTTGATCGCGACGCCGTTTCATTATGGGTTGACGGCCGTCTTTACGCTCGCAATCGCGCTGTCGCTCTTCGGCGCCGTCGCATCATTCATGCGCGGAAGCCGCGCGCGCAGCTTACCCGTTTCACCGCAGGAACCATAAGGAGCCACCATGCCCGATACCGCACCGAAGATCGATCCCGCGCATGCGGCGCTGCTCATCATGGACTATCAGACGGGCATTCTCGCGATGGTCGAGAATGCCGACGCGCTCGTGGCCAACGCTCAGCATGCCATTCGCTCCGTCCGCAGCCACGGTGGACACATCGGCTACGTTCGCGTTGCCTTCGCGCAAGCGGACTACGACGCGATCCCCGAACGCAACAAGGGCTTCTGGGCGGCCAAATCATCGGGCCGAGATTTCGCAACCGATTCTCCGGTCACCGCGATCGACACGCGCATCGCGCCGCAAGACGGCGATATCGTTGTGCGCAAGACGCGCGTCGGCGCGTTTTCGACGACCGATTTAGCGCGGCAATTGAGCTCGCGTGGAATAGATACTTTGATCCTTGCGGGCATTAGCACGAGCGGCGTCGTGCTCTCGACCATCCGCGATGCCGCCGACCACGACTATCGGCTCGTCGTCCTTGCCGACGCCTGCGCCGACCCGCAGGCCGACGTACACACCCTGCTCATGGAGAAAGTCTTTCCGCGCCAATCCGACGTTGTGACGACCGGCGACCTCGACGCACTCTTTTCGCAGTAGCGAGTGGTTTCCAAGCGAGGCGTAGAAGCCTGGAGCGATGGTCACGCGCTTACCCGTCGTCTTTTTCGGACACGGCAACCCGATGAATGCACTCGACAACAATCCCTACGCGAAAGCATGGCAAGGGCTTGGTGAGCAGTTGCCGCGGCCACGCGCGATTCTCGCCATCTCGGCGCATTGGTACGTGCCCGCAACGCTCGTTACCGCGAATGAATATCCCCGCACGATCCACGACTTCGGCGGTTTTCCGCCCGAGCTGTACGCGATGCAGTATCCCGCTCCGGGCGATCTCGGCGTCGCTGCGCGCGTCACCGAGTTGCTCGCCCCGTACGACGCGATGGGTGACAAGGATTGGGGACTCGATCACGGCACGTGGTCCGTCCTCGCCCACGTCTATCCCAAGGCCGATATTCCCGTCGTGCAACTGAGTATCGATGAAACGCTTGGGCCGGCGCTGCACTTCGAGATCGGCACCGCGCTACGGCCGTTGCGCGAGGACGGCGTCATGATCGTCGCGAGCGGTAACATCGTGCACAATCTGCACGCGTTCGCCTGGGGGCGGCATCCGGTCAAGCCGTTCGACTGGGCGCAACGCTTCGAAACCAAAGCGCGAGAACTTCTGGTCGCCCGCAATTTCGATCCGCTGATCGACTACGAATCGCTCGGCGAAGACGCGCGACTGTCCGCCCCGACGCCGGATCACTACTTGCCGCTGCTCTATGCGATGGGCGCATCGGACGAGAACGATCGCGTAAGCTTCCCCGTCGAAGGAATCGACGGCGGTTCGGTCTCGATGCTCTCGGTACTCTTTTCTTAGATGCGCACCGGCAAGGAGGCCCACATTGCTACGATCGTTCTCGTCAACATCTACTGGCTTCCACTCTCGCTGCAAGAAGCGGCCCTGCTCGCAATCGCGATTCCGGCGGCGCTCGTACGCCTAACACCAGAGAACCACGTCGCCACGTATGCGATTCTCGCGAGCCTTATCTCGGTGGTCGGTGTCTTTTTGCCTTGGCCGGTCGGTGCGCTCTCCGACCGCCTGCGCGGAACGGGAACGCCGCGTCAAGCGTTGGCTCTTGCGGGCGCCGCGATCAACGTTATCGGGCTGGTGCTGGCTGCGAGCACGACGTCGCTTACAGCCTTTTGCGGCGCGATTATCTTAGCGACGTTTGGAGCCACGGTTAGCACTACCGCGTACCAGGCCATGCTGCCCGAAGCGATTGCGCGCGCGGCGTGGGGTGTGGCCTCGGGCGTGCGCGGTGCCGCAACGCTGATCGGCACCGTCTTCGGTCTTGGGCTCGGCGGCGCGCTCGCCCCCAACATTGTCTTTCTCACCTGCGCCGCCGTCGTCGCCATCGGCGCGGTGACGCTGCGCGGCCTTGTGCCGCGCGAACAAACCGCCGATGACCGAGCGCACATTCGCGACTGGCACGATTTTATCGTCGTCTTTATCGCTCGCGCCTGCATCGTCTTCGGACTCTCCCTGCTCACCACGTTCGTGCTTTACTTCTTCCGCGACGTGCTGCGCGTAGCCAATCCGTCGATGGGAACGGGAATTACCGGCATTGCGGCGCTGATCGGCGCGGCCGCGGCGAGCATCGCGCTCGGCGTCTTGTCGGATCGCGTGCGGCCGTATCGCAAAGTGATCACCGCATTGTGCGGCATTCCCATGACGGTTGCCGCTATGGGCTACGCGATCGCTCCGCACGAATCGTTGATTTGGATCTTCGCGCTGCTCTTCGGGATCGGCTACGGCGGCGTGCTCTCAACCGGATGGGCGCTCGCGCTCGATGCGATGCCGGCTATGCGCGACGTCGCGCGCGATCTTGGGATCTGGGGCATGGCGACGCACATTCCCTCGATTATCGCTCCGCTCATCGGCGGCGCGATGATTCGCTATTTCAACGGATCGTTCAACGGCTATCGCGCGCTCTTTGCTCTGGCCGCCCTCGCGTTTGCCATCGGCTCGTCATCGGTCCTTGCTGTTCGAGGAGAGGCGCGTGAAGGGTAACGAAATCCGGGCGGTCTCGCCGTGGTATCTCCAGCCGCTGCGCTGGATGGCCTACATTTGCGTCGCGTCCTATTACCGCGTCACGTGTCGGATTCGCTCATGGGGCGCCTTGCCGTACCACCGCGGGCCGACTCTGATCGTTGCAAACCATCAGCACGAACTCGAATCGCCGGTGATCGTTGCCGACCTTGGGCTACGATCGCTTTCTTGGCGCGACCCGATTTTCACCGTCTCGTCGCGGAGAATGTGGGAGCCGGGGTTCTTTGCCGAGCGTATCCCCTGGCTCGCGATCGCGCGCGAGACGAATTTCGGTTGGCTCTTCGGCTCGATCGGCATGCAGCCGATCGAAAACGAGTTGCAATCACGCCCGTACGCGAGCATCGCCTACACATTGATCGGCTTGCATGGCGATCTACCGATTGAGAGCGTCTTGCGCGACAAGGCTCTCGCGCAACTTCCGCCCGGCATCGGCAAGCTCAGCGATTTGCTTACCGCGCGCCACTTCGCGTTTGCGCGCTCCTACGTGCGCATCTCCGACCTTCTTGAACCGTATCGCGAAGGGGTAATGCGCGCAACGCGTGCGAGCATCGACGCCGACATCGCGCATTTCGAGAATTTGCAGCGGGACGGCGCAACGATCTTTCTCACGCCCGAGGGCTTCTATAGCGGCGACGGCAAGATGCGCCCGCTGCGTGGCATTCTCGCGCGCCTCGTGCCGCTTGCGACAGTCTGGCTTGCGGCCATCAGCTACGATCCGTACGTCCGGCAACGGTTGACGATGCTCTATCGCGTAACACCGGCGACCGGCGATCTTCCGCTGGATACTCAGCTCAAGGCCGCGCGTCCGGTGACGACCAGCGCCCTACTGTGCACGTGGATTGCACAACACGACGGAAGTTTCACCGCGCGCGATGCCGCTGCCGGTGTCACGCAGGAAGTGCAGCTTTTGCCGGCTGCCGCGTTCACGGTGCCGGAGTTACGCTCAAATCCCGATGCCGCCGTCGGAGACGCGCTGCGCGGGATGGTTCGTCTGCGCACGCTCGAGCTTCGCGACAGCGCTTACACGCTCACCTCGGAGCGCACGCACCCGCAATTTGCGCGCACACAAGATATGATCGCGTATCAGGTAAACTTTCACGCCGAAACGTTGGACGGGTTAGCGACGGCGCAAGGCGGCGGCAACCAGACGGCCGGCTAGGTCTGCGCATTTCGGCGCTTCGCGCGAAAGCCACATGGCCTCGCCCCAGTTGCGCGGATTGAGAATCGCGCGGGCCGGATGCAGCCACGCACTGGAAAGTTCGTTCTGCGGTGAGTCGAGGATCACGCGAACGACCGCAAGTGACTCGACGAGAATCCGTGCGCTCTCCATGTCGACCCCCGCGAAGCCGCGTTGCGCCCACACGGCGCGCTGCGCGCCGTTGATCAGGGTCGCGCTGGTGAGCAATGGTGCGTCCACCGGCACGCACCCGAGTTCTCGTGCCGCCCGGCGCAAACGCAGCGTCCAGTCCGGATCGCACTCGACCGTTACTCCGTCAGTCGTGCTGAGAGACGACGGGATCAGCACCGTTCCCGTCGGGAGATCCGTGCGTAAGCCGCCGGCAAGTCCGCAACTGATCGCAAGATGCCCAAGTGCCGACGCCCGGAGTCGCGCAAGGCCGATACCGGACTCGACAACCCGCGCTTGCGGCGCGTGGCGTCGCACCGCGCGCGCCTCGAGACTGGTCGCGGCGACAATCGCCGGCTCTTCAGGCGGCGTAGCCATGATCTCGATACCACACGATGGCGTTCACCAGCGCATCGATGACGGGTCGCATGCGAACGCCGAGCGCCTCCTCCGTCTTCACTGAGTCAGCCGAGTCGACGAACATTTGCTTTTGCGACATCCGCACGCCTTCCAACGGAACGAAGGGCGTCGCACCGCTCACGCGGCAACGCGCTTCGTCAAACCAGGCCGCGGCATACATCAGCGGGACCGGCGCTCGCATGCGAGGCGCCGCGCGGCCGGTCAGCTCGGCAAGCAAATCCCACAGCGCATCGAAGCTGAAGTTCTCCCCGCCGATCACGAATCGTTCACCGATGGCACCGCGCTCGAGCGCGGCGACGTGCGCTTGGGCCACTTGCTCGACGTCGACGAGATTCATGCCGCCGCTCGCCGGCGGACGCGCAATCATCTTGCCGCGCATGAAGTCGACGATCATCGCGCCGGTCGGCGTCGGTTTCCAGTCGCCCGTGCCCACCGGCGCAGTAGGCAGCACGGCGACGGTTGGGAGCCGGCTCGCAAAGGCACCGCGTTCTTGCACGATCTTCGATGCGTGGTAATCGAGTTCGTGGGAAGTAAACGCGTGCGTTTCTCCGTCGAGCGTCGCCGAGCTCGAGGTCAGCACCGCGCGTTCGACCCCGGCGAGATGCGCCGCTGCGAAGAGTCCCTCGGTGCCGAGCACGTTGGTCCGGCGCATCGCCGTACGGTCCCGCGGTCCGAACGAGTACTGCGCGGCGCAATGCACCAGATAGCGACAGCCGTCAAGCGCATGCGCCAGTGCGCCGGGCCGGTTCAGATCGCCGCTGACGATTTCAGCGCCTTCCACCGGCGCCATCGGCCCGCGGGCCAAAGCCCGGACGCGGTAGCCGGCATCAAGAAGCGCACGTAGAACGTGCGCTCCAACGAAACCTGACCCGCCTGTTAGGAAGACTAAATCCCGCACGATGGCGGAACCATCTTAACGGGTTCCAATTGCCGCGCGAATCGATTCCTTGATCGAACCGGTGGTCCGAATCACTGCCGTAGGCTCGTATCCGCAGTGCGCCATGCAGTTGTTGCAGCTGGGGTGCTTACCGCGACCGTACTTTTCCCAATCGGTCTCTTCGATCAATTCCTTGTACGTCTTGGCGTAAGGCGCGTCGCTCATCAGATAGCATGGACGCTGCCAGCCGAACACCGTGTAGCAGGGGATCCCCCACGGCGTGCACTCGAAATCGACCTTGCCCTCCAGGAAATCCAGATAGAGCGGACTATGATTGAGGCGCCACTCTTTGCGCTTGTCGCCGGCGAATGCCTCACGAAAAATATCGCGCGTGCGCTCGACGCCAAGGAAGTGTTCCTGATCGGGCGCCTTCTCGTACGCGTAACCGGGCGAGATTTGCATCATGTCGACTTTCAAATCGTTATTGAGATAGTCGAGCACGGCGCGGATCGACTTAGCGTCGTCGCGATCGAAGAACGTGGTGTTGGTAATAACCTTGAAGCCCTTCGCTTTTGCAACTTTGATCGCGGAAATCGCTTTTTCGAAAACGCCCTCGCGACAGACCGACTCATCGTGCTCCGCCTTGAGCCCGTCGAGGTGGATCATCCACGAAAAGTAGGGCGATGGTTTGAACTGATCGATCTTCTTTTCGAGCAGCAACGCATTGGTGCAGAGAAAGACGAATTTCTTGCGCTTGAGCAGTTCTTCGACGATCTGCGGCATTTGATCGTGGATCAATGGCTCGCCGCCGGCGATCGAGACGCACGGGGCGCCGCATTCATCGACCGCCGCCATACATTCCTCGACGCTTAGACGCTTGCGTAGCACGTCGGTCGGGTGCGAAATCTTCCCGCAGCCGGCGCAAGCTAGGTTGCACTGCAGCAGGGGCTCGAGCTCCAGGACGAGAGGATACTTCTTCTCGCCACGCAGCTTTTTACCGAAGATGTACTTTCCGACTGTTAGTTTCTCTTGTAACGAACTCAATCGCGTCTCGCTTCTCGGTCGCCAGCGCCATCAAAGGGAAGACGTGGCGATACAGATGATAGTTCAGGTAGAAATCGCGGGGAAACCCGGTCCCCGTGAAATGCGGTTCTTCCCAGGTTCCATCGTGGGTTTGAGTCTCCTTGATATAGGCAAGACCCCGCTGCGCCGGCGCATGGTCGCCTAGCCCTGCGATCTGCAGCGCGTTGACCGCCCAGGCAGTTTGCGAGGCCGTGCTCGCACCCACGCCGGCAAACGATTCGTCGACGTACGAATGACAGCTTTCGCCCCAGCCGCCGTCCGCGTTTTGCTTCGAGATCAGCCAGGCAGCGGCACGTTCGATCATATCGCTTCCGGTGCGCAACGCCCCGAGCGCCGAGATCGCGCACCACGTCCCATAGATGAAGTTCACGCCCCAGCGGCCCCACCAGGATCCGTCGGCGCGCTGCGTCGTGCGCAGATATTTTACGGCGCTTGCGACATCACCGTCGCGCGTGTCGCGTCCGAGGAACGCCAGCATCTCGCCGACGTGCGCCGTCACATCTTCAGTCGGCGGATCGATCAGCGCGCCGAAATCGGCAAACGGCATGCGATAGAGCAACTCACGTGTATTGTCGCGATCGAACGCGGCCCAGGCTCCGTTGCGCGAGCGCATCGCAAGCGTCCACGCCGCGCCGCTCTCCACCGCTTCGCTCACCATATCGGGTTCGCCCGCATCGATGAGGGCGAGCACGACGATCGCAGTGTCGTCGATGTCGGGATACGCATCGTTATCAAACTCGAAAGCCCAACCGTTGCCGCCGCGAAAATCGCTGCGCATGCGCCAATCGCCCGGAGCGTCCGCGGCGATCTGCTCGCGCAACAGCCAGCGCACCGCCCGTTGCATCGCCGGATGATCGTGTTTGAGCCCAGCGAGCGAAAGCGCGCGCAGCGCCCACGCGGTGTCCCAGACCGGCGACATGCATGCCTGCACGCGCCAGCCTTCGCGGTCGTTGATGATGAAGCGGTGAAAACCGCCAAGACCCTTGCGTACGATCGGATGATCGAGCCCGTACCCCATGAGGTCGAGTGCGATCAACGAATAGACCCACGGGGGTTGAATCCCACCCCAACTGCCATCGGCTTCTTGGCGCTGCACGATCCACTCGGTCACCTTGCGCATCGCCGCCGCGCGCAACCGATTTTTCGAAAAACGATCGTAGAACTTTAGTGCAGCGTCGAGCCACCACATCCAACCTGATCCCGGCACGTGGTGCATCGCCCGCTGCGTGCCGGGGTTGATCACTTCGTCAACCTCGACACCGAGTGGCCGGACAGGACGCTTGGAGACGACGATCGTCAGCGGCGCTACCGTTCCACGCGCCCAGCAGGCGAAATCGTACACGTTGAACGGCATCCACAGCGGAAAATAGATCATCTCCGGCGGCAGTGACGGGATGCCATCCCACGGATACACACCAAAGAGCGCGAGCCAAATCTTGGTGAACACGCGCGCTTGCGCGAGACCGCCCATGCGCCGGATCACGCGCAACGCGCGTTGCATCGGTTCGCGTCCGGCGTCGACTCCGAGGACTTTGAGCGCAACGTAGGCTTCGATCGTGGTGCTTACGTCGGCTGGGCCATCGTAGTAGAGTGCCCATGAGCCATCCTCGCGTTGGCAGCCCAACATGTGCGCGATCGCCCCGTCGCGGATCGGCTCTACGTCAATGCCAAGGAAACGGTAGAGCAAGATTTGTTCCGCCGTCATCGTGACGTTGGTCTCGAGTTCGCCGCTCCACCAGCCCTCCGGCGCCTGTTGCGCAAGCAGCCAGTCGATGCCGCGTTCGAGCGCGTCAGCCACGGGGAACCTCCATAATTACCTCTGCGGCCGCGATTCCGCTACGCACCGCCGACTCCATCGTGTCGGGCCATCCGGTTTGCGTCCATGACCCTGCAATAGCCACGCGCGGATGCGCCGTGCGCTGCAGCGTTCGTTGCGCGCCGGGACGGGGCAAGTACGTTGCTTCGGGATTGCGCGTCGCCGCTGCGTGCTCGACGCGCCCGCCGCGTAATGCCGGAACGAATGCGCACAATTCTTGCCAGGCAAGCCGTTCTAATTCGGTAGTCGGCACGGTGAGCACGGCGCCGGCGGCGCTGATGCTACAGCACACGTATCCTTCGTCTTTTTCGAAAATCCACTGAAGCGGCGAATCGAGCACCGCGGCAAAATCGAAGCCCAGCGCACCGCGATCGTGCCAAAGGTGAACGTCAACAATCGGATACGGATCGTAGGTGTCCAAGGCGCGAACACCAAAGCGCTCGGGCGAACCGAGCAGCCTTGCGGTCGTGCGTGGCGAGACCGCCAGTATCACTGCGTCAAAGTGCACGCGCAGCTCTTGTGGCAGCAGCAACTCGATCCCGTCGTCGCCGGCTTCCATCGCCAGGACCCCGGTCGAGAGATGCACCGCCGAAATGCGCGCGGCAGCCGCGGCAGCGACGTGCGCCAGCGGCACGGTTGAAAAGCCAAATCGCGCCGCAGACGCATTGCTAAGGAACGCCGTAGCGATCACGAAGAGCGCATCGGTCGCGCTCACGCGATCGAACGACGCGTTGAGAGCCGGAATAAAGAATGGATCCCAAAAGGCGCGCCGCGTCGCATCGTTCTGACCGTTACGCGCGAGCCACTGGTCGAAGGTGAGGTCGGCAGCGGGATGGCGCGCGACCGCCGCGCTTGCAAGAGCGCGCGCCACGCGAACGCGCCCTCCGGCGTCGAGGTGCGCGTAGCCCGCGAACGAGGCCAGCAGATGAAAGGGCGCGGGCAGTGACGCGGCCCGAAGCCGGCTACTGGTGCCGTCGCGCGCGAGCACCAGCGCATCGAAGCGTGGTTGTTCGCGCAGCGCATAGCCCATGCCGACGCGTTCGACGAACGCAATGAAGCGATCGCAACAGTGCAGGTACACGTGCTGGCCGTTGTCGATTTCCCGCCCACCGACTTCAAATGACGTCGCGCGTCCTCCGAGCAGTCGCGTGCGCTCGAAGACTTCCACCTCATAGCCGCGCTCTTCGAGCTCGAGCGCAGCCGAAAGTCCGGCAAGGCCCGCACCGACGATCGCTACACGCTTTGGGCTCACAGCCCCAGCCACGCCCGAACCATCGCCCCGATCTTCTCGGTGCCCGAGAGGCCGGCGCGGTCATGCAAGGGAAGCGCGGGATCGCGCTCGATCTTCTCGAGAATCCGCTCGTAGATTCCGGCCATCGTTCGCACGCATGCCGCCGGCCGCCGGTCAATGTAGCGCAAGACCTCATAGCCACGCGCGAAATACTCCCGCGCGCGCTGCGCCTCGAAAGCGATCAGCGCATCCCATCCTTCTCGCCCTTCGAGGCTCGCGCTACGCGCGAGCTCCTCAGGATGACAGAGTGCGCCTTCCGCGATTCCGAACCGGCGCAAATCTTCTTGCGGCAAATAAATGCGCCCAAGCCCCATATCCTCGCGCACGTCGCGCAAGATGTTGGTCAGTTGCAGAGCGATGCCAAGGTCGTCGGCGCGTTTGAGCGCTTCTTCGTCCACAAAGCCAAAAATCCGAACGCACATGCGCCCGACAACGGATGCAACCAGGTTGCAGTAGACCTGCAGCTCATCCCAAGTTTGGTAGCGAACTTTGCTTGCGTCCATCTCGACGCCGTCGATGAGCATCTGCAGCTCACGCTGCGGAATGGCGAAACGATTGACGGCCACGGCAAGCACCTGCATAACGGCGTCGTCGTCTGCGTACTCTCCGCGCGCGCACTTTGCGATACGCTCGCGGTGACGCAGCAGTCGACCCGGCAAGTCCGGCGCGTGCGCGACGGCATCCGCTTCGTCGTCGACTTGGCGCGCGAAATCGTAGAGCGCGTAGATCGCGTTACGCTGCTCCCGTGGTAGTGAGATGAACCCCCAGTAGAAGTTTTTTGCCTCGCGCCGCGCCATATCATGGCAGTATCGCTCGGCATCGGCGAGGCTAAGTGCTACCGACATATCTCCCGCTTCTGCCGGCGCGTAGCGAACTGCCCAACGCGCGCATCAGGATCGCGATCCGGTCGCGCCCGCTCACCGTTGGTCGTCGCACCTCGGTGTGGTAGTCAATCTCTTCGATGGCCTTGCAAATAGCAAGGCCGCCCATGCGATAGAGCCGGAGCTGCAAGGCGAGCGCGAACGGCACCATCGTTTCGAGCGCTCGACCTGAATCGAGCAAACGTCGCGCCCGCTCCACCAGTGCGCGAACCGCGCCGGACGTTCCCGATGCGGCAACGTCCTCGCCGAGCAGATAACGCCGGCCGATGAGGGCGTCGCGTTTGACGTCTTGGGCGTGATTGGCCAGTTGCAGCCCGATGCACACGTCATCCGAGAGGGCCTGAGCGGCGGGACCGTTGACGCCGAAGATCGCCAGGACCATACGCCCGACCGGAGCGGCCGAAAGCCGGCAATAGGCCTCGAGTTGCGGCCAGGTTTGATACGCCGTGGCCTGCTGGTCGAGCCGGTTGGCCTCGATCAAATCGAAGAACGGTTCGGACGAAATCGCGGCGCGCGCGACCGTTTCACGTAACGCGAAGAGCACCGGATGCACCGGCGTCACGCCGGCAAACATCGCGCGCGCCTCAGTCTGCCAGCGGTCGAGTCGCTCTAGCGCCTCATCGGGCGAAGCGCTTTCGTCGCCTAAATCATCGGTCGTTCGGCAGAAAGCGTAGATGCGCGCCAGGTCTCGCCGCACGGCGGCACGCACCAGGCCCGAAGCGACGATAAAGTTCTCGTAATGGCGCCGCGTGAGCTCCCGGCAATATGCATCGGCTGCCGCGAGCGCTACGTCATTCATTGTTCGACCAGCATGTCGGTCAACTTCAACTCGTCGATCGAGCGCAGGCCTAGCGCGAACATCGCGACGCGCATAACTTCGATAATCTCGCGCGCGAGGTCATGCACTTCATCGAAGCCTTGCGCGGCCGCCCGCAAAAATGGACCCGCGATACCGATCAAGTCCGCTCCGAGCGCGATCGCCTTGGTCGCATCGAGTCCCTCGCGAATGCCGCCGCTGGCAATAATGAGGCCTTCCGGCACCGCGGCGCGCGCCTCCCGAACGCATTCCGCCGTCGGAATTCCCCAAGCCGCGAACTGCGCGGCTACGCGAACGCGCCACGATTCATGCGTGCGATGACGTTCGACTTCACTCCACGAGGTGCCGCCGGCCCCGGCGACATCGACGCCGGCGACGCCGCACTCGAAGAGCGCGCGAACGACGTCGGCGCTTAGGCCCCACCCGACCTCCTTGACCAGTACCGGAACATCTAACCCGTCGCACAAGTCTGCGATACGTTCCATCAGCCCGCGAAAGTCGGTATCACCCTCGGCCTGCAGTGCTTCCTGAAGGGGATTCAAATGGAGCATCAGCCCGTCGGCGTTCACGAGCTTGATCAAGTGGCGTAATTGCGGGGCGCCGTATCCCTTGTTCAACTGGACCGCGCCGAGGTTCGCAAAAAGCAACACGTCGGGCGCGACCGAGCGGACATCGAAGCTTTCGATGGTGCTTGGATCCTCGAGCAAGACGCGCCCCGAACCTAGACCCATCGCGAAGCCGAATTCTTGGGCAATACGCGCCAACGTCCGATTGACGCCGGTCGCTTCGGGCGTTCCGCCGGTCATACAGGAGATCAAGAGCGGTGCGCGCAGCGTACGACCGAAATGCGTGACACTCAGATCAACGTCGGCAAGGGCGATTTCCGGCAGTGCGCAGTGCTGGAATCGGTAACGCTCGAAACCCGGGCTAACGCCTTTTCCGCGAACGTCCTGCTCGAGATTGATCCGTAAGTGCTCAGCCTTTCTCGACGTGCTGCCGTCCCCCGATCGGCCGCGCTCAGTTCCCTGCTGCAAGCTCGTACGTGATCTCCTTGAATTCCGCTACATAGGCACGATCCAGCGATGAGGATTCAACGATGGACACGGCTTTCGCTGCATATCGCTTCGCCAAAGGGCTCGAAGCGCCCCGAGCCTGGCTTGCGAGTTGCATGATCGCGCCCAGAAGCCGCCCGGCCCGAGCCAGGACGTCCTCCAGTTGCGCAGAGGTGCCGGCCATAATCGCGCCGGCCCGCAAACTCAGCGCCAGCATTAGCGGCTGCGTCCCTGCATATGCGACGCGCATTCTCCGGCTCGTCCGCGCGAGCACGCTTGCGCTAATCAGCCGATTGCGCTGCTCGATTCCGTGGAGAACCGCTTGCGCAAGCACGAACCCCACATCGAGCACGCGATCGCCGTGCACCGCATCTTTTACGAGCAAGCCTAGCCCGAGCGCATGGAAAGCATCGCCCGCGTTTAAGGTCTGCGCAAGGCCCCATATCGACGAGGTCGTTTCGCGTTCGAACGAAAGCGTCGGCGCCATCTGCAATTCGTCGTGAAGCACCGAAAACCGATGCAAACACTCGACTGATGCCGCGACGGGGACCGCCGTGCGCGAATCGCCGCCACAGGCATCGCATGCCCAAAGCACGAGACTCGCGCAGAGCGGGTCGGCGTACTCGAACGAGTGCCGCATGATGCGTTCGAAAACGGTGCTGAATTGCACGTCCGCGTCCCGTAAATATTCTAGCGTACGCGCCTGCCGTTCGCGCAGAAGAGCTAATTCCAAAAGGGTGCCGTCTCCTATGTCCTCGCGAAGGAACGATGCGTTCGCTAGTGTTATCTATAGCCCTCCAATGACCAAGCAGCTGATCGTTTCTGCCGACGACTTCGGGTTATCGTTAGAAGTAAATGAGGCGGTTGAGCGCGCGCATCGCGACGGCGTCCTGCGGGCCGCAAGCCTGATGGTTGCGGCACCAGCCGCGCAGGATGCAATTCGGCGCGCTCGCGCGCTCCCATCGTTGCGCGTTGGGCTGCATGTGGTGCTCGTCAACGGGCGTCCGGCGCTTCCGCCGCAGCGGGTACGCGCGCTGGTCGACCGCGATGGAAATTTTCAGAGCGATCTCGTGGCGGCCGGGATGCGGTTCTTCTTTCATCCGGGAGCGCGGCGCGCACTCGAAGGCGAGATCCGCGCGCAATTCGACGCCTTCGCGGGCACCGGTCTACGGCTCGATCACGTCAATGCGCAGAATCACATGCACGTGCATCCCACCGTTCTCGGCATCATCATCGACGTCGGACGCGACTACGGCATGCACGCCGTACGCGTGCCGCGCGAACGGGGCGGCGCGCCCTATCTTAGCCCCTGGCTCGCGCTGATGCGCTATCGCTTGCGACGCGCGGGGATCACGACCAACGACGCCGTTTTGGGCATACGCGATTCCGGCCACATGACGCGCGAACGGGTCCTCGAGCTGCTCGACTCGCTCGCTCCGGGAGTTTCCGAAATGTACTTCCATCCGGCGACCCGAGCGTGGGCGGGCATCGATCCGCAGATCGCGGACTATGATTTCGCCGGCGAACTCGCCGCACTTGTCAGTCCCGACGTGCGCGCGAAAATCGATGCGGTTGGCGCGGAGGCGGTGGCATATTCCGATCTGCGCGCGTGATCGCGCTCACAGTCATCCGTTTAGTATTCGGGTTCATCACGTGCTTGGGGATCTGCTACAGCGCGGTTGCCGTCCTCGGCATGCTACGCTTTTTTTTGTCCCGTGCCGTGCATCTACCGCTTTCGTATCCTCCGGTCACGATCCTCAAGCCGATTCGCGGTCTCGAAACGGAGCTCTACGAGAATCTCTGCACGTTCTGCAATCAGGAGTATCCGCACTTTGAGGTGATCTTCGGCGTGCGCGATCGCAGCGACCCCGCCATTGCGGAGATCGAGCGCGTTATCGCGGCATTTCCAGACCGCGACTTGCGGCTCGTCGTCGAAGCGAAGCCGTATACCGGCAATCCGAAGGTCGCGAATCTCGCGAACATGCTGCCGCACGCAAACGGTGAGATCATCGTCATCGCCGACGCGGATATGCGCGTGGACCCGCGCTATCTTGCATCGATCGCCGCGGACTTCGATGACCAGCGCACGGGCGCCGCAACCTGTCTTTATGCCGGCGAGCCGCGCGGCGGGCTTTCCTCGCTGCTCGCGGTGATGCAGATCAACGATCAATTTGCGCCGTCCGTGCTCGTTGCGACGTTGTTGAGCGACCCGAAATTCTGCTTCGGCTCCACGATGGCCGTGCGGCGAACGGTGCTCGAAGAAATCGGCGGACTCGAAGCGCTCGCTGGAACGATCGCCGACGATTACATGCTCGGCGCCCTCGTCACCCAGGCGGGCCATCGCGTACGGCTTAGCCGCTACATCGTGCGCGACATCGTCACCGAGCCGAGCGTCGGCGCGATGCTGCGGCACGAATTACGTTGGGCACGAACGATCCGCGCAATGCGCCCGCTCGGTTACGCCGGCACGATTCTGACCTTCCCATTGCCCTTCGCGCTCCTCACCACGCTCCTCGAACCGACGCAATCGTCCGCATGGATTGCCCTTGCCATAGCATTCGTACTACGTCTGAACGTGCACACGATGATGGCCGCACTCTTCGGTCTTCGCGGCCAAGCGAAACACTTTTGGCTGATCCCATTGCGCGATTGCTTCGGCCTTGCGGTATGGGCAGCGGGTCTTTTCGGCACCAAGGTTCGCTGGAAAGAGCAAACCCTCGATACCCGCGAACTATTGTGAGACGGCGGTGACTTCGGCTTGCGTCACGGCGCTTGCTTTATTGCCCCAGGCCGAGCGAACGTACGTGATGATCGACGCGATGTCGGCGTTGGAAAGTGATTGGCCCCAGGCCGGCATCATGCCGTTATAATCGGTTCCCTTCACGCTGACTTTGCCGTTGAGTCCGTATTTGACGATGCGAATCACGACCGAAGGATCGGCGGTTACGGTGGCGTTGCCGGCCAACGGCGGGAACGTGCCCGCCACGCCTTGGCCGTTGGGCTGATGGCAGCTCGAGCAGTTTTGCGTGTACAACTTTCCGCCGTCGTTGGCGGCTGCGCCATTTTGGGCTACGGCGGCGGATGCCGTCGCCCCGGCGGCCTCGGAAGGGCTGCTCGTTGCCGCAGCGCTGCCTCCGCCCTTGGCACAGCCGGCCAATCCGCCGATCAGGAGCGCAAGCGCCGCACATGTCGTTCCAGTGCGTCTCATGGGTGTTGCGTTAGCGCGACGAATTGCACACTCCTCGTTGCAATCAGCGCCTCCAAGGCGTCGAGCGAAGGGTGCTGCGGCCGCATCAAAACAACCGAGCGTCCTTCGCGCTGCGAGCGCCGGACTGCGCGAGCCAGCATGAAGCGAATATAGCCGCGCGCGCTTCGGTCGTCGACCGTTTCGTCCCGTTGCGCGATGGGAATGCCTGCCGCGCTGAACTCGACGGCATCCGCGTTACCCCGTTCGTCGAAGAACAGCAGCCCGGTTCCATCGAGCGATTGCACGAAACGCTCGCTCGAGCGCGACGCCACACCGTCGAAGTTGCCGAAACGCTTGCGCAACTGCGCGAGCTGCCATTGCGTCGGCGCGTTCTCGAGGTGAAGCAGTACCAGATCACCGGCCTCGTGAGCCAACTGCGCCACCATGGGGGCCTGCGCGGCCGAAGGATCGATGTCGAACGCGATCGGCACGTTCATCTGCACGAACGCCGCATCGACCGATGGCGTCGTGCCGCACAGGCCGACCACGACCGCCAGTTGCGGCGTGAGCCAATGTTCCGAAGCCAGCGCAGGACGATCGATGACCACGTCGTCCGTCGAAAAGAGATCGTCAACGCGCGAATCCGAGGGATCGTGCAGCACCGCGTGCGCGCTCGGCGCGACGCGCGGCTGTACCTTGGCGCGCGGCGGCGGCGCGGTCGCGCGACCGCTCATGTACCCTCCGACGATCGCGGCGAGCGCTAGCGCGATAATCGCTAGCCAGAAGGCTTGGGAACGCACACGCGCGAGCTCATCGCCCAAATGAGCGCGACGAGCAAGAAGTTGGCGACTAGTGAACTGCCGCCGTAGGATATAAATGGCAAGGTGATGCCGGTAAGCGGAAAGAGCCCGATCACACCGCCGATGATGATAAAGACCTGAAACCCGAGCGTTGCAGCCATTCCAGCGCCGAGCAATTTGGCGTAGAGATCCGGTTGCGCGGTAGCGGTCGCGAACATACGGCGCACCATCACGACGAACACGGCAATCACCCCAAGCGCACCGAGCAGTCCAAACTCTTCGCAGAACGCTGCAAACACGTAGTCGGTCGCCACGTCGGGAATGAATCCTGGATGTCCCAGGCGCAGGCCCGTTCCGAAAAGGCCGCCCGCTGCCAGGCCATAGTACGCCTGCGACGACTGATAGCCGGCACCGAGCGGATCGCTAAACGGATTGCGCCACACCGCTATACGGGTCTGCACGTACGGGTAATGATGGATCGCCCAAAACGCCACCACCGCGAAGATGACGATTCCGCCAAGTACGATATCGACGCGTCGCGTCGCGACGTAGAGCAATGCCGCAAAGGTCGCGAGCAGGAGCGTCGCCATACCAAGGTCGCGTTGCAGCACGAGAATCGCCATCGATGCACCCCAGCCGATAAAGAGCGGCCCGAGATAGCGTAGATTTGCGCGGACCGACCACGGACGGGCCTGAGCGATTACGTCGGCTGTTTCGCCCAGGTACGCGGCGAGAAAGAACACGATGAAGAGCTTGATAAGCTCGATCGGTTCGTACTGCACGGGCCCGATTTTAATCCACAAGCGCGCGCCGTTTACTTCCTGACCGAACAAGAGCAACAGCGTGAAAAGTACCAGCGACCCGACAACCCAGAGATACTTGTAACTGGCGAAGCGCCGGAAGCTGGTGAACGCTGGGCCGGCGGCGACGGCCAAGATCAACGATACCAAAAGCCACCACTGCTGCCGCTGCGCAAGGTCGGGCGCAAGCCGCGCAACGAGCAGCAGGCCAAGGCCCGCGAGCACCACTGCAAGTGCCGGCAACAAATCATCTCGCTGCGTGCGCGCCGGTTGCAATACAACCCACGCGAGCGCGAGCACCGCCAGCGCTCCGAGCAGCCACGGCGGCCCGATCGAGCCTGCGGGCGCGTAGGCGAGCATCAACCCCGTCGCTGCGAGCGCGACGAGCATTGGGAGGGCCCGGCGAATGAGGAGCGCTATTGCGCCCACGCAGTTAAGAGCGCAAGAGTTACGGTCGTCACGGCGGCGGCGAAGGCCGCCCGCGCGAGAAAATTGGCGCGATAGACCACCACGGGTATTTCACGCGTTCCAAGCTCCTCGATCGCGCGATCGCTCTCGTCGAAGCGCACGACCAGAAGGTGTTCGTTCTCACCGGAGCGCTCGACATGTGAGACGAGCGTGCGGCGATCGACATCACCGCGTACGCGATGTCCCATCAAAATCATCACGTCACCCGCATCGAAGGTGACGCTTGAGACCGAAACGTCCAATGACGAGCTCGTACCAAGCGCGCGGCCGAGGAGCTCGTGCGTTGCTTCACCGAGCGCGTCATCGCCGGTAAGCACGCTAATATCGCCACGATGCGCGAGGTACGCCGCGGTGCCGCCCGTGTGAATCACGCAGGCATATCCGCCAATGATCACCGCAATCGTGATCGAACAACCCGCGGTCACGTAGTCGGCATGCGACGCACTGCGCGAAAAGAGATCGCCGTTAACGCGTGCCAGGGCGCCGAGCACGGCAGTCGGTGCCGCCGGCACACGATCGACCGCACGCCGAAAACGTTCGCTTCGCAGGCGTCGCTCGCATTCGGCACGTAGCCGCTCGAGCGTCGCGGGCGCGGCCGCCATACCGTCAACCGTTCCGAAGCCGCGCGCAACCGCAAAGAGCCACGAGCGCGGCCCAAGCTGCAGCGAGAGACAGGAAGCGCGGTCGCCCCGTATCGCTACGTCCATGGCTCTAACTTCTCCACGATCAGTCTAGTCGTCCCCACGTCGATTTCGTCGCCCACTCGTGCTTCGATCGCAGTCTCCAGGCGCCGGCCGTTGAGGAACGTCCCATTTCTACTTTCGAGGTCGCGCACGAAAACGACTCCACCCGCAGCCTCGAGCCGCGCGTGTTTGCGGCTGACCTCGACATCCGCGAGCACGAGTTCACAGCTAGAATCTCGGCCGATACTGAGGGGGCACAGGCCTTCGAAGAGTCGCTCGCGACCGAGTTCAATGACGCGCAACACCGCATTGACCGGGACGAGGCTCGCAATCTCGGCTGGGTTGCCGCCGCGCGGGCGCGCCGCAATCACCGCAACTGCCGCTAACATGGCCGTGATCTCGAGCGTACCGATGCGCATTTGCGCGGCGAAGGTCACTCGCGTGCCTCGAGCCGCATCTGGGTGTTTCCGAAGGTGAGCACGTCGCCCGACACGACCCGGCGCATGCCCGAGATACGCTCGCCGTTGACGAACGTGCCGTTGGTCGAATTGAGATCTTCGACTTCGACGGCGTCCTTTGCGATTTCGAGCGTCGCATGGTTGCGCGAGACGCTGGGATCGACGAGAAAAATGTCACTCTCTTCACTGCGGCCGATCGTTGCGGATTTATCGATGAAGTACACGCCGTAGGCAGGCACGCCTTTCATCATGCGCAGATGATAGCGCTTAGGTGGCGTCAGCGCCGGCGCATTAGGGATAGAGATCGTCACATCGCTCGCAACCGCGACGTCGGCGAGTCCGGGCGGAATACTTTCGCGTGACACCATCTCTACGTTGGGACCACCGTCGAAGAAATAGACGCCGACGCGCGCAGCCATATCGCGCAAGAGTTCGGCCCACTCGCGTTCGAGATAGGCGCGGTGTTCAGCCAAGCGTGTGAAGTCATCGGGACTGACAAAGACCATATAGAGACCGGGAGCTAACATGTGTCCGTCGTCGCCGCGCGTGCGTGCCTCCATGGTCGTGACGAGCTTGCGCGCGATCTGAGCAGGCTCGAGATCACTCGGAAATGTCTTGGCAAACGTACGCTCGATAAACGCGGCGCACGCTTGCTCGATCCGTTCAAACCAACTCATGCGTTGTGGAGTTTACCGGTGCTCCAGTCTTGCGATAAAGAACCCGTCACGGCCGTCCAACCCGGGGGGAACGAGAATGTCGCCCTCCTCAGTAATGAACGGTTCAAACGCTGCGGGAATCAATCCGCGTTCAAAATTTGCCTTGCTCCGGAACCACTCGACCACTTCGACCGTCTCGCGCGGATCGGACGAACATACCGCGTAAACAAGGGCGCCGCCCTCGTGGACCGACGGAGCTAGCGCCTCGAGCAAAGCCCGCTGCGTCAGGGCTAGCCGTTCGCCGTCGCCTGGCTGCTTCTTCCATCGGGCCTCGGGATGACGGCCCACCACGCCGACCCCCGAGCACGGAGCGTCGACGAGAACCCGGTCGAAGCGCCGGCCCGCTTCGAGGAGGGGGGCCGTAGCGTCGCCGACGACGATGTCTGCGGCCACCCCAGCGCCTTCCAGGCGCGCCTCGAGGACGGCGGCTTTACGCGTATCCCGCTCGATGCAAAGCAACGTGCCCTGTGGGCCTATGCGCGCCCCTATTTGCAGCGCCTTATTGCCCCGGCCGCTGCAGACGTCGACAATCGACTCCTCGGGTTGCGGGTTGAGCACCGCGACCGGCATCGCGGAGCTCTCCGACTGAATCCACCAGGCGCCGCTCGCCCGGGCCTCGCGCGAACGCACCGCGGCCGCCTCATCGATCAGAAGCGACTCGGGAACGAAGGCCGAGGGAGTGGCACCGATGCGCTCGGCGGTGAATTGCTCGACGACCTGATCGGGAGTGGTGCGCAGCCCGTTGACCGTCACCGCCGCGCGAGCCGGGTCGTTCACCGCCGCGCAAATCGCTTCGGCCCGATCGCCGAATACTGCCCGCCATTGGCGTACGAGCCAGGTCGGCAACGAATAGCGCACACCCAAATATTCGTCGTCATTTTCGAAGAGGTCGCGGGTCGGATCGGGCGGCCGATCGCGCAAGAACGAGCGCAACACGGCGTTAACCAGATTGGCAACGCCGCGGTGACCGTAACGCTTGGCCAGATTCACAAACTCGAAAACCGTCGCGTGCGTGTCGGCCCGCGTGTAGACCAGCTCGTATACGGCAAGGCGCAGAATTTCGAGGATCACCGGCGGCAGGTCCGCCCGGCGTTCGCCGATGAACGGCTCGAGATACCAGTCGAGGGCGCGCCGCATCTTGATCGCGCCATATGCGAGCTCGGTTGCGAACGCGCGATCGCGCGCTTCGAGATTGGCTTTGCGCGCACGATAGTCGAGCGCTTCCTGCGCCCCGCGCTCCGTGCCGCCGCCGGGAGCAACGAACACGTCACGCACCGTGTGCAGCGCGACCTCGCGCGCGTTCACCTAGGGAACCTTGGCTCTCGGTCGTGACGCGAGCGTTCGTAGCTCTCGCCGCTCATCCGCCCCCGGTTGGGTGCGATGAGCTCGTCGATAACGACGCGATCGCCGTCGACGTGCGCGCGCAACAGCTTCACGCTCTCGCCGTCGATGCTTGCGCGCGCGCCGGGCGTGGGCGCAAACGCGCGCACCGTGTTGACGATGCGCTCCGGCGCCCACGCCCAATCGACCATTAGGTCTTCTTTGCGAAGCGGGCGCGTGACGCTTGGCTCGCCGTGTTGCGCGGTTCGCGGAAGCGGGCCGCGTAGGGCCAGGTCGATCGCATCACCGAGCAGATCGGCGCCGAACAGCGCCAGTCGGTCGTGCAACGCGCCGTAGTCGTCGTCGGCGTTGATCTCGATCGGCTCTTGCAACACGAGGTCGCCGGTATCCATTCCCGCATCCATGAGCATGATCGACACGCCGGTTCGCGTTTCGCCGGCAAGCAGGGCGCTCTGAATCGGCGTCGCGCCACGGTACTTCGGCAACAGCGACGGATGCACGTTGAGCGCTCCGAGAGCGGGGAGATCGATCAACGATTGCGGCAGAATCTTGCCGTACGACGCAAGCGCGAAGAGATCGTACGGTGTTTGCGCGAGCTGCGCGACGAGGTCTTTGAGTGAAGCGGGCTCGTAGACGTGAAACCCAAGGTCGAGCGCCGCCGTCTTCACCGGCGTCCGCTGCAACTTGTGGCCGCGCCCGGAAGGGCGGTCCGGCTGGGTTACAACCCCCCCAAGCTGCGTTTTCTCAGCGATGACGTGCAGGCTTGGAACCGCGAAGGCGCTCGTTCCGAAGAACAGCGTACGCAACGTAACGCTTCGGCCGGTTTCGACGATTTCGCGTTCCTCGTCGGTCTGCGGCAGGCGCACGTTCTTGGCTTTGTCGATGTAGAGCACGCCGTTGAGATGATCGATCTCGTGCTGCAGACACTGCGCGAACAGACCTTCGCCCTCGAGCCGAATCTTCTCGCCGTTGCGATCGAGACCGCTGACCGCGAGCCGATTGAAATCGCGTGATTTCGCCCACGTATCCCGGAACCGAGAGGCAGCCCTCGGTCAATTCGACTTCCTCTTCGGCAAGCTCGATCTTCGGGTTGATGACGACCGCCGGTTCGTGTTCGTCGTCATTCACGTCGATCACGAAGATGCGCTTGGAAACGTTGACCTGCGGCGCGGCAAGGCCGACGCCCGGCGCATGGTACATCGTTTCGAACATATCGTCGATGAGCTGCTGAATGAGCGGGTCTTCAAGTTCCTTGGGATCGACCTTCTTGGCGATCTTTCGGAGCGTGGGATGACCGTCCGTGATGATCTCGCGGATATAGGGCATGGCCCGGTTTATACGACTCTCCAAGACGCCGACCATGCCACGGATCGGCCCGGAGGGCCGAACGTAACAGATTCAGCGAAGCTGAATCCTACTGGATAGTAAAGCTTCCGAGCGGTCCGAGCGGCGTGCAGTTGCTCGTCGTGTCATTCACCCACACGTACCAGGTCGAACCTGAGGGCGATAGGCCGCGGGGCAGGGTAATGCTTTGATAGACGGGATTCGCGATCGCCGGCGTCGCGGCTGGGGATGGCACCTGCCCCGGGGTGATGGTGGCCATTGTCGCATACGTCGCAAAGCCGCCACTCAACGAATTGACGCTGTTGAAGATCGCGTTGTAGGTTGGCAGCGGCGCGGCAACGACGAACACGAATTGCTGCGGGTTGTCGGGCACGCCGGTCGCGCCGGGAATCGGATAGACCATCTGCACGGTCTCGCTCGGCGAACAAGTCGGGCCGGGCGTGGGTTCGAGCACCGTCGCGCCGCCGCCGCAGGCGGCAAACACTACGGCGCACAGGGAAAGTCCCAAACCAACGAAGAGCCTGCGCAAGGTCAACATGAGATTATCCTACCGTGGCCTTCCTGGGTTGAGGATGAGAATCGCTAGAGAATGTATCCCGAAAGATCAGCGTTCTCAACGACGTCTTTGAGCCGTTCGCGCACGTAGGCCGCGTCAATGGTGACATCGCCGCGTTCCTCCGGCGCGCCGAAGCTGACGTCTTCGAGCAGCCGCTCGAGCACGGTGTGCAGGCGGCGGGCGCCGATGTTCTCGCTCTGCTCGTTGACCTGCATCGCGAAACGAGCGAGCTGGTCGATCGCGTCCTCGGTGAAGTCGAGCGTGCACGCCCTCGGTCGCGAGCAGCGCGCTTGTACTGTTCGATCAGCGCGTTCTTCGGCTGGGTGAGGATCGTCTCGAAATCTTCGGCGGTGAGCGAGTCGAGCTCGACGCGAATCGGAAAGCGGCCCTGCAGTTCCGGGATCAGGTCCGACGGCTTGCTCATGTGGAATGCGCCGGCCGCGATGAAGAGCACGTGATCGGTCTTGAGCGTGCCGTGCTTGGTCTTGACCGTGCTGCCTTCGACGATCGGCAGAATGTCGCGCTGCACGCCTTCGCGCGAAACGTCGGGGCCGCCGCGACGCCTTCGCGCCCGGCGACCTTGTCGATCTCGTCGATGAAGATGATGCCGTCTTCGCCGGCGCGGCGCAGCGCTTCGCGCTTGACCGCGTCCATGTCGATGAGCTTGCTCGCTTCTTCTTGCGCGAAGATGCGCCGCGCTTCGGCGACGGTCACGCGCTTCTGCGCGTTCTTGCGCTTGGGCAGCAGACCGCCGAGCATCTCGCCCATGTCGGCGCCGCCAGCCCTCGATCGCACGCCCATCATGCCGATCGGCACGCTAGGCGTTTCCTCGACTTCGATCTCGATCAGCCGCACGTCGTAGAAGCCGCGCTCGATGTCGGCGCGCGCCTGCTCGCGAACGCGCGCGACGTCGCCGGGCGGCTCCGGCGCGGCGTGGTTGCGGCTGGCGGCTGCGGCGCCGGCAAGTGTGCCGAAGATCGAGCCGAGCGTCGCGCGAGCGGATTTCCCTGCGGATTGCGTCCGTGCGCGCGCGTCTCGGGATGCAGCACGTCGATGATGCGCTCGACCGCGGCTTGCTCGGCGAGCTCGTCGACTTCGGCGCGGCGCTCTTCGCTCACCATGCGGATCGCCGACTTCGACCAGATCGCGCACCATCGACTCGACGTCGCGTCCGACGTAGCCGACCTCGGTATATTTCGTCGCTTCGACTTTGACGAACGGCGCGCCGGCGAGCGCGGCCAGGCGGCGCGCGATCTCGGTTTTGCCGACGCCGGTCGGTCCGATCATCAGGATGTTCTTCGGGATGATTTCGTCGCGCAGATCTTCGCGCAGCTGCTCGCGGCGGTAGCGGTTGCGCAGCGCGATCGCGACCGCGCGTTTGGCCTTGGCCTGGCCGACGATGTACTTGTCGAGTTCGGCGACGATCTGGCGCGGCGTGAGCGCTCGCGGTATCCGGAAGCGCTGCTGTCATGGCAGCGTCTCGACGGTGATGTCGTCGTTGGTGTAGATGCAGATTTCGCCGGCGATCTCGAGCGCCTTGCGCGCGATCTCTTCGGCGGACGAGCGTCGGTGTTGCGCAGCAGCGCCACGGCCGCGGCTTGCGCGTAGGGTCCGCCGCTGCCGATCGCGGCGATGCCCTCGTCGGGCTCGATCACGTCGCCGGTGCCGCGAGAGCACGAACAGATGCTCGGGCGTGCCGACGATCAGCAGCGCCTCGAGGCGGCGCAGCGCGCGGTCTTGGCGCCAATCCTTGGCCAGCTCGACGGCGGCGCGCGTCAGGTTGCTCTTGTACTCGTCGAGCTTGTCCTCGAACTTCTCGAGCAGCGTGATGCCGTCGGCGGCGCGAGCCGGCGAAGCCGGCGATCACTGTGCCGCCGGCGATCTGGCGCACTTTGCGCGCGCCGTGCTTCATGACGGTCTTGTCGAGGGTCACTTGGCCGTCGCCGGCGATCGCCAGCTTGCCGTCGCGGCGAACCGCGAGAATCGTGGTCGAGCGAATGCTCATCATCGCATCGCTCTACCCGCGCGGGCACTGGGCGGTTTCAGCGGCGCGCTTGCTCTCGCTGGCCGTGACGGCGAGTCCCTGGCCAGCGCATCGATCGCGTGCCAGCGCCCGCTGCCGCCAGCGCGCGCGCGGCGCGCGCCGCTTATCGCGGCGTCGCTTGCCGGCGCGATCGAGCGGCGAGAACCAGGCCCAGGTGACGTTGGCCGGTTGGAAGTCGTGCGGTCTGCGGCGTTCTGCAGGTGCGCGACGACCGCGCCGAGCGCGGTGTCGCGCGGGAACTCGACGGGCGGCAAGCCCAGCAGCGCTGCGTGCCGCGTGCGATACCGGCCATCGCGCCGCAGGCGGCCGCCTCGACGTAGCCTTCGGCGCCGGTGATCTGCCCCGCGAAGTAGAGCGCGTCGTGCGCCGCGCAAGCGCAAGCTGCGCGTCGAGCAGGCGCGGCGAGTCGATGAACGTGTTGCGGTGCATCACGCCCAGGCGCAGCCACTCCGCGTTCGCGAGGCCGGGCAGTTTGCCGAACGCTTCTTTTTGCGCCGGCCACGTCAGGCGCGTTTGGAAGCCGACGAGGTTGAGCGCGGTGCCGTCCGCGTTTTCTTTGCGCAGTTGCACGACCGCGTAGCGGCGTCTTGCCGGTCCGCGGATCGCGCAGGCCGACCGGCTTGAGCGGGCCGAAGCGCAGCGCGTCGTCGCCGCGCTCGGCCATCTCTTCGATCGGCAGACAGCCTTCGAAGTACGGTACTTGCCGGCGCGACGTCGACTCGAAATCTTTGGGCTCGTGCCGCGGCAGCGTGCGCAGATCGTGCGATGAAGCTGCGCGTACTGCTCGCGGTCGAGCGGGATGTTGAGATAGTCGTCGCCGTCGCCCTTATCGTAGCGCGACTTGCGATACATCGGCGACTCGTCGATCGAATCGGCCGCCACGATCGGCGAGGCCGCATCGTAATAGTGCAGCCGGCCGCTTCGCCGACGAGACGCGTCGAGTCGATGCGCGGCAAGCGCGTCGATCGGGCAGCGGCCCGCAGGCGACGATCGCCGGACGGTCGCAGCGGAATCGCGGTCACTTCTTCGCGCATGAGCGTGATGCGCGGGTGCGCCGAGCAGCCGCGACTCGACCGATCGCGCGAAACGCTCGCGGTCGACCGCCAACGCGCCGCCGGCCGGCACGGCCGCTTCGCGCGCCGAGGTAACGATCAGCGAATCGAGCCGCGCCAGTTCTTCTTTCAGCAAGCCGACGGCGTTCTCGAGCGCCGCGCCGCGCAGCGAGTTGCTGCAGACCAGTTCCGCCAGCGCGTCGGTCTGGTGCGCGGGCCCGCTGGAATGCGGGCGCATCTCGTACAGATCGCACGTCGACGCCCGCGCTGCGCGAGCCTGCCACGCGGCTTCGCAGCCGGCGAGGCCGCCGCCGATGACGGAGTCGTCAGCAGCGCGCATCGAGATCCGCAGCGGCGGATTCCAAGCGCATCGCGCCGCCGGCTCGTCTCTTCGCGAGTTCGCGGCTTCGCTCGGTCTCGCGCGGCGCTTGCCAGCGACGACACGTCGTGCTTCTTGTCGGCGCGCGCACTCGAAGCGCACGACGCCGCCGCGCTTGGTTTTCGCGACGACGTAGAGCCGCAGACCGGGCACGGCTGCGGGAACGACGCGATCCCACGAGACGAAGTCGCACTTCGGGATAGTTGGCGCAGCCGTAGAACGTGCGGCCCTTGCGCGACTTGCGCTCGACGATCATGCCGCCGTCCTTGGGACAGATCGCGCCGGTGTCTTTGAGGATCGGCTTCGTCGTCTTGCACTCGGGATAGCCCGTGCACGAGATGAACTTGCCGAAGCGGCCGGTCTTGATGACCATCGGCCGCTCGCAGTTCGGGCAGATCTCGTCGGTCGGCTCGTCGCGTTGATCTCGAGACTTCGGCAGCTTCTTCTCGGCGTCCTCGAGCTCGAGGGCGAACGGTCCGTAGAACGTCGCGCAGCACGCCGACCCAATCGGCCGTCGCCCTCGGCGACTTTGTCGAGATCGCCCTCCATCGCGGCCGTGAAGTCGAGATCGACGATGTCTTTGAAGTGCTCGGCCAGCAGGTCGTTGACTGCGATGCCGATCTCGGTCGGTGAAAGCGGCGCTCTTCTTGCGTCGACGTAGCCGCGAGCCTGAATCGTATCGACGATCGTGCAGTAGGTCGACGGGCCGGCCGATGCCGTTCTCTTCGAGCGCCTTCACCAGCGAGGCTTCGGTGTAGCGCGGCGGCGGCTCGGTGAAATGCTGCTTCGGGTCGATGCGCGCGGCGGTCGAGCGCATCGTCGCTCGAGCAATTCGGGCAAACGCACGCGGGTCTTGCCTTTGCGGCGCGCCGTTGGTCTTGGCCGCAGCGTCGCCATTTTGCGCGTCTTCGTCTTTGCCTTCTTCATATACGCGGGTGAAGCCGGCGAACTTGCACGAGCTGCCGGTCGCGCGGAACGTGTAATCGCGCGGCGCTGATATCGACGGTCGTTTGGTCGAAGACCGCCGGCGCCATCTGCGAAGCGACGAAGCGCTCCCAGATCAGCGTGTACAGCCGCAGCTCGTCGCGTTTGAGCACGTGCGCGACGCTATCGGGCGTGCGAGAGACACGGTCGGGCGGATCGCTTCGTGCGCGTCTTGCGCGCCTTCGCGCACTCTTGTACGGTCGCTCCACCGTGAAATTCTGCGCCGTAGGTCGCGGTCGATGAACTCGCGGGCCGCATCGCGCGCCGAGTCGGCGATGCGCGTCGAGTCGGTACGCATGTAGGTGATCAGACCTTGGGTGCCGTCGGCCCCGCCCAGATCGACGCCTTCGTAAAGAGCCTGCGCGATCTGCATGGTGCGCCGGACGCGCAAGCGTCAACTTGCGCGAGGCCTCTTGCTGCAGGGTCGAGGTGGTGAACGGCGCCGGAGCGTTGCGGCGCACCTCGCGGCGCTTGACCGACGCGACCGAAAACGCCGCGCCTTCCAGAGCGCGCATCACCCCATCGGCCTGTTCTTGGTTGGTGATCTCCAGCTTCTCGCCACGATGCGAGACCAGATCTGCCGGGAAGACGATTGCCGGATCGCGCTCGGTCGCGAGCTGCGCGGTCACGGTCCAGTACTCGCGCGGAATGAAGGCCCTGATTTCGCGCTCGCGGTCGACGATCAGCCGGACGGCCACCGACTGCACGCGCCCGGCCGAGAGGCCGCCGCGGACCTTGGCCCAGAGCAGCGGCGAAATTTTATAGCCGACCAGCCGGTCGAGAATGCGTCGCGCCTGCTGCGCGTTCACGCGATCCATATCGATCTGATGCGGGATTTGATTGCGGCGAGCGCCGCGTCTTTGGTGATCTCGTGAAGTTCGATCCGCTTGGGGTCTTGGAGCTTGAGCAGCTCGGCGAGATGCCATGCGATCGCTTCGCCTTCGCGGTCGGGGTCGGTCGCGAGGTAGACCTCGCTCGCGGCTTTCACCGCGCTCTTGAGCTCTTTGATGACGTCGCCCTTGCCCTTGATCGTCAGATATTTGGGCGTGAAATCGTGTTCCACGTCGACGCCGAGCGTGATCTTGGGCAGATCGCGCACGTGCCCGACCGACGCCTTGACCACGATACCGCGGCGGGAGAAACTTCTTGATCGTCCGCGCCTTCGTCGGCGACTCCACGATGATCAGGGGCTTTTTCACGGGCCTAAGTATACTCCCGGGGTCAAGACCTGGGCAAACCCGCTGGGCCCTACGCGCACGCGTATGTGCGCGCGTACGCGTGCGCGTACGTGCGCGCGATTTGCATGATGCGTCAAAATCCTTTATAGTGCGCTTAAAGCGCAATTCGTGCGCTGTCCAAATAACGCTGTTCGTCCCCCCGGGGGACGAGGAGGAATGAATGGACTCCGATACCATGATGAACGGCGAGACAATGGCCGAGGCTAAGAAGCCGCGCCGTAAAGCTCGCCGCAAAAAGGCCGGGACGGCCAAAAAGGCAGCCGGCGGACGCAAGAAAGCGACGCGAAAGAAAGCTGCCGGCGGACGCAAGAAGTCCACGCGAAAGAAGGCCGCAGGCGGACGCAAGAAGGCGACGCGCAAGAAGGCTGGACGCAAAAAGGCCGGCGGACGTAAGAAGAAAGCCGGCGGACGCAAGAAAAAAGCCGGCACGCGCAAGAAAGCCGCTGGACGTAAGAAAGCCGGCGGACGCAAGAAAAAGGCCGTCGGACGCAAGAAGACCGCTGGACGCAAAAAGGCCGGCGGGCGCAAGAAGACCCGGAAGAAAAAAGCCTAGCGTTTTGACGCGCTCATCACCCTAGCTTTTAATGAAGGCGGACGAAAGTCCGCCTGATTTTTTTCTTGCCGCACGATGCGGCTGAAGGTTCGGAGCACAGGATGTGCGACCGCCGAAGGCGGCCGAATCGTCTTATGCCGCACGATGCGGCTGAAGGTTCGGAGCACAGGATGTGCGACCGCCGAAGGCGGCCGAATCGTCTTATGCCGCACGATGCGGCTGAAGGTTCGGAGCACAGGATGTGCGACCGCCGAAGGCGGCCGAATCGTCTTATGCTATCTGTTGTTCGACGCCGCCGTCGAGCCGGACGATGAAGGTGTGCACGTCGGCATTGAAGCTCCACTCGTGTATCAGAAGCCCGGCGGATTCGAGCCCAATTCCCAGGCGTGAACGTCCGAGTACGAACTGCGGTGACGTGCTCGGCGCGGTGCACGCAACGGTCCCGTTCCATGGGTGCATCAGGACCGTGTGCAGATGCCCGGCAATGATGCGAGCGATCTGTGGATGGGCCCGCACGACGCCAGCCAGGCCGTTGACGTTCTCAAACCCATACGCATCGAGGCCCGGCAGGCCGGTGCGAAAGGGCGGGTGATGCATCGCTAAGATCGTCGGCCGTCGCGGGTGGGCACGCAGCTCAGCGTCGAGCCAAGCAAGACGTTCATCGTCGACGAATCCGCCAGCGCGACCCGGGGTCGTGGAATCTAGGCCGATGATGCGCAGCGGCCACGCCTCGATCGCGAAGCTCGCGTGCGATGCGAACGTCCCCAAATAACGATGATCGCGAAAGGCCCGGCGGAGCGATTCGCGATCATCATGGTTTCCTGGAATCAAAAAGTGCGGAATCTCGAGCCGCCCGAGGATCGACCGCAATCGTCGATACTCGTGCGGCGAACCTCTTTCGGTGAGGTCGCCCGTTGCGAGGACGATGTCGGGCCGAGGCTGCATTGCGTGCAAGCGGGCAATCGTGCGGCGAAGGTAGTCGGCCGTATTGGGCATGTGGTGCAGCACGTGCCCGCGGCGGCGAATATGCAGATCCGAAATTTGCGCGACGATCACAAGACGAGCATATCGTCCGCGCCTTATCCCGGAATTAAGACCGGTTTAGTACGACCGGACCATTCACTAACGTCGGGGCTGCGCCATTATGTTCTTCGACCCAGTGACACGCCGTGAAATGGCCGCCTCCGTAGTCTTTGAAGGCCGGATCTTCGACCACACAGCGCTCGAACGCGATCGGGCATCGCGTGTGGAAGCGGCAACCTGAGGGCGGGTTGACGGGCGAGGGGATATCGCCGGTCAGGACGATGCGCTTGCGACGGCGCTCGCCGTCGGATCGGGGATCGGAATCGCCGAAAGCAGCGCCTGCGTGTACGGATGCAACGGGCCGCTCGTAGAGCTGGTCGCGGTCGAGCGAGCTCGACGATCTTGCCGACGTACATGACGGCGACGCGGGTCGAAATGTGCCGCACCACCGAAAGGTCGTGCGCGATGAAGAGATAGGTCAGGCCGAGCTGGCCTCTGCAGGTCCTCGAGCAGGTTGATCACCTGCGCTTGAATCGAGACGTCGAGCGCGGAAACCGGCTCGTCGCAGACGATGAACTTGGGGTCAACTGCGAGAGCGCGCGCGATGCCGACGCGCTGACGTTGGCCGCCGGAAAACTCGTGCGGATAGCGGTTCGCGTGATAGGGCGCAGGCCGACCAGCCGCAGCAGTTCCTGGACCCGCTCCCGCGCGGCCTTTCCGCTCGCGAGACCATGGATACGCAGCGGTTCGCCGATGATGTCGCCGACCGTCATGCGCGGATTGAGCGACGCGTACGGGTCTTGGAAGATGATCTGCATCTCCGGCGCAGCCGCCGGATCTCGTCGGCGCGCATCGTGGTGATCTCGGCGCCGTCGTAGCTGATCGCAGCCCTTTGTCGCCGGCAGCAGATGGAGCAACATCCGCCCGACCGTCGTCTTCCCCGAGCCGGACTCACCCACCAAACCCAGCGTCTCACCGGCGTCGATATCGAAGCTGACGCCGTCGACGGCCTTGACGTCGCCGACGTGACGCGGGAGCAGTCCGGCATGAATCGGAAAGTATTTCTGGAGGTCGCGGACCTCGACTAGATCGATCATGGCGACCTCCGGTGACGCGGGGCGTCCTCGAGCTGCGCTGACCCTCGGCGCGTTCGTCGTAGAGGCAACAGCGCGCCACGTGGCCCTCCGAAATCATAGAGCGCAACCGGCTCGGCGCAGATCGGCATACGCGCATCGCAGCGCGGCGCGAAAGCGCAGCCCGGCGGCAAGTTGAGCAGATTCGGCGGTTGACCTTTGATCGGCTCCAGACGGCGCTGCGTGGAATCGTCTAGTCGCGGAAGCGACGCGAGCAATCCTTGCGTGTACGGCATCTTGGGTTGGTGGAAGATTTGGTCGGCGGTGCCGTATTCCACCATGTTGCCGCCGTACATCACCAGCACGTTCTTGCAGACTTCGGCGACCACGCCGAGATCGTGGGTGATCAGGATGATCGCCGCACCGGTTTCCGCTTGCATCTCGTTCATCAGCTCGAGAATTTGCGCTTGGATCGTGACGTCGAGCGCGGTCGTCGGTTCGTCGGCGATCAGCACTTGCGGATTGCAGGACAGGGCCATGGCGATCATCACTCGCTGGCGCATGCCGCCGGAAAACTGGTGCGGATAGTCGTCGATGCGTCGCTCGGGCGCCGGAATGCGCACTTTGCCGCAGCATCTCGACGGCCTTGTCGCGCGATTCCTTGCGCGAATAAGCCAAGATGCAGCCGCACAGCTTCGGCGATCTGCTCGCCGACGGTCAGCACCGGATTGAGCGAGGTCATCGGGTCTTGGAAGATCATCGCGATCTCGTGGCCGCGAATCTTGCGCATCTGCGGCTTCGCTCTTTGTCAGCAAGTCTTCGCCCTCGAAGAGCATCCCGTCGCTCGATCCCGGTCGCGTTGCGTGAACAGGAGTCGCATGATCGATAGCGAGGTCACCGATTTTCCTGATCCCGATTCGCCGACGATGCCGAGCGTCTTGCCGGCTTCGAGCGAAAACGACAGCCCGTTGACGGCCGTCACCGGCCCATCTTCCGTACGAAAGGTCGTACGGAGATTCCGGACATCGAGCAGCGGCTGACAGCGAGTTCAGATCCCCGTTAATGAGAGAAAGAGCGGGTCAGAACAAACACGACCGCGGCGAACCCGGTGACGCGCTTGATCTGTCCTCGCACCCGAGCCGGCCGCGTAGGCCGAATCGACGCGGCCGCCGATCGTGCCCGAAAGTCCCTCTTGTTTCGTCGTTTGCACCGCGAGCAGCACGACGAGTCGCGACGGCCGCGATGACAAATAGGCCGGCGAGCCCGTGGGTCAGCCACGCAGCGTGCGCTTGCAGTGCCGACTGCGGCTGCCACCGCCGGCGGCGGAAGTTGGATGGTTTGGGCGGGTGGAGCGGCTGCTTTCGCGGCGGCTTGGGGACCGCCGTTCGCTACAGCGGCGAACAAAAAGGTCAACGACGTATCTCCTGATGCTCGGTCGAGCGCGCGCGCGAGCCGCTCCGCGATTGCTTGCGCGGTCAGCCCGAACAGCGCGCGTTGACTGGGCTGCGTGTCGTGATGCACCAGCACGTCGGCGACGCCGATCGCGCTCGACCCGGACTTGAAGGCCCGAATCCGACACCTTCTCTACCACCGCCGAACCGAAGCCGCCTGCGAGCGAATGTTCCTCCAACGTGAGAAAAGCGCATGGTCTCGGCCAGCTCGAGGATCAGCGTCTCGTCGAGCGGCTTGGCGAAGCGCGTGTTGACGACGGTCGGGAGCCGGTCCGAACGGCCGAATCGTCGCTAGCAGCAATCGTAGGCGTCGAGCGCGGCGTCGACGGTATTGCCCAGCGCGAGGATCGCCACCCGCTGCCGCGTGCGCAGCACTTCGGCTCGCCCGTCCACGATCGGCGCGAGCGGATCGTCCCATGGCGGCCGCTTGTGCGAACCGCGCGGATAGCGCATCGCGGCCGGGCCGTCGCGAGTCAGCGCGTGCGTCGAGCATCGGCGAGCACTTCGTCTTCGTTGCGCGGCGCCATCACCGTCATGTTCGGCAGCGTGCGCAAATACGCGATGTCGTAGAGACCCATGTGCGTCGGACCGTCGTCACCGACGAATCCGGCCCGATCCATGCCGAACACGACCGGCAGATTTTGCACGCCACGTCGTGCACGATCTGATCGTAGGCGCGCTGCAAGAACGTCGAGTAGATCGCGCAGACCGGCTTGAAGTCCGCTGGTCGCCGCGCCCGCGGCGAAGCACACCGCGTGCGCTTCGGCGATGCCGACGTCGAAGATACGCGCTCGGGGAACGCCTTGGCGAATTTCGCGAGCTCCGTGCCGTCGGGCATGGCCGCCGTGATGCGCGATCACTTTCGGATCGGTCTGCGCGACGAGTCGATCAGCGCATCGGCGAAGGCATCCGAGAACGTCGGTCGCGCGCCGGGCTTGATCTCGAGCTTGCCGTTCTCGACGTCGAATAGACCGAGACGCCGTGGAACGTGCGCGCAGTCGTTCTCGGCCGGCTCGAAGCCTTTGCCTTTGACCGTGCGCACGTGCAGCAGCACCGGACCGGTCGATGCTCTTGCGCGCGTTTCGAGCGACGTCGCACAGCGCGTCGATAGTCGTGGCCGTCGATCGGGCCGATGTAGCGGAAGCCCATTTCCTCGAAGATCACCGCCGTCTTGTCGTCGGGCGAAACGAAACTCATGGCGCCCAGTTTCGGCCTTGCAGAACGCTTTGCGCGCCGTGCCGCCGAACGGCACGTGGCCGAAGACGTCTTTGGCCTTTTCGCGCGCGAAGTTGGCCAACGGCTTCGTGCGCAGCACCGAGAGATACGAGGCGATCGAGCCGACGTTGGGCGCGATCGACATCTCGTTATCGTTGAGGATCACGATGAAGTTGGTCTTCATCTGCCCGGCGTTGTTGATCGCTTCATAGGCCAGGCCGCCGGTGAGCGCGCCGTCGCCGATCACCGCAACGACCGTTTCCTCGCCGCCGCGCAGATCGCGCGCCGTCGCCATGCCGAGCGCCGCCGAGATCGACGTCGAAGCATGTCCCGCGCCGAACGGATCGAACTCCGATTCGCTGCGCATCGCGAAGCCGGAGACGCCGCCGCCTTGGCGCAGCGTGTCGAACTCGCTCGCGCCCGGCCGGTGAGCATCTTGTGCACGTACGACTGGTGGCTGAACGTCCCACACCAACTTGTCGCTGGCGCATGTCGAGCACGCGGTGCAGGGCCATCGTCAGTTCGACGACGCCCAGGTTCGGCGCGAGATGGCCGCCGTTGACGGCACAGACCTGGATCAGGACATTGCGGATTTCTTTGGCGAGGTGGTCGATCTCCGTGCGGCTCAGGCCGCTCAGATCGGCGGGCGATCCCGAGACGTTCGAGACATGGACCGCTTTTCGACGCCGCGAACGCGAAGCCCGTGCAAGCTCCAGGAAGCCTCGGATGCATGACCGCCGCCGATCCCGCTCCGCGTCCGGACCCGAAGTCTGGACCGACCTCGCGCGCATCTTCTCGACGGTCTGCAACCCGTTCCTGACGGCGCTTGCTGCTCTTCGTCATCCTGGCGGGCGCCCGCTCGCGGACCAACACCGATTTCTGGTGTGCTGCTCTGCAACAGCGACGTTCTTCACCTCGATCGGGCCGATGCTCTACGTCTTCTGGCTCTACGCGAGCGACCGCATCTCCGACCTCGACATGTCGAGTCGCGAGGAACGCGAGCACGTCTTCGTGCGCGTTCGTGATCTTCTATCGTCTTCGGCACGATCGATCTGTGGCTGATCGGCGCGCCGCGCATGATCATCGCCGCGATGGCCGGCTATACCGCTCTCGACGCTCGTCGTGCAGTGGATCACGCGCTATTGGAAGATCTCCACGCACGCGCTCGGCATCACCGCGCCGCTGGTCGCGCTGTGCGTGATCTAGGGAACGCGCCGCTGCCCGTTTCTGGTCCTGATCCCGATCGTGTGCTGGGCGCGCGTCTACCTGCGAGCTCACACGCTGCGCAGGTGATCGCCGGTGCCGCGCTCGCAACGGTCTCAACGATCCTCTTTTTTCACATCTTTCACGTCGGTGCAACGGTCGCCATCTAGTCGCCGGCGCCTGCGGGCGCAAGCAATTCGAATGCCCCTTGGGCCGCGATGCGCTCGCCCGGCTTGAGGCCTGCGCCGACCAGGGCAGTCGTTCCGTTCTCGTGCCGGACGCTCACGATCGCCTGGGTGAATTTGAACGAGCCGTCCTTTTGACGCTGTTGCGAAAACACGACGTCGTCGCCGGTCTGCGGATCGGCGACGATCGCAATCTGCGGAACCAGCAGCCCGGCGACGCGCGCAACCGTGACGCGCGCGCGAACCGCCGCTCCAGCCGAAGCATTCGGCGGGAGACCGCCGACGATGACGGTCGCCGTCTGCGTCGTAGGATCGAGGGCGCGCACGACGGCGGTGACGCGCCCGCGAGCGCGGACCGTCAATCCGGTGATTGCGAGATCGACGGCATCGCCGATTTGAATTTGGTCTGCGTCACTCGAGGGAACGCGCAGCGTCGCCTCGTTTTGGATGTTCGGGCCAACAATCACGACGGCCGTTCCCGGATCGACCGGTTCGCCCGGGCGATGTAGTATTGCTGTGACGATGCCGTCTGAGGGGCTGCGCAGCGTTGCGCGATTGAGATCGCTTTGCGCGAGTGCCGCTTTGGCAGCAGCGCTGGCCGCCTGCGCTTGCGCAGCCGTTCGTAGTGCGCCCGCGCTTTGCGCGTCCGCCGAATCGGTTGCGAGCGTCGCGCGCGCATCCTGCACATCTTTGAGCGCCACGACACCGGCGCGATAGAGCCGTTCTTCGCGCGCGGCGGCGCTTCGATCTGCCTCAACGCGTTGCTGGTACCGATTGACCGCAGCGGCCGCCGCCGAAGCGGTCGCGGCACGCGCATCATCCTCCGCGCCTTGTGCCTCCAGCGCCAGCGGCTCGAGATCGAGCGCTGCCAAGGCTTCGCCAGCGCTCACGCGATCGCCGACGCGCACATAGACGCGACGCAACACCCCCGAATTCGCAAAGGCGAGTTGCGATGTCCCGGCGGTGGGCGACCCGACGAATCCACCCTCATCGAGGACGACCGTAAACTCACCCTCACGCACCGTGGCGAGCGCTACCGCGGGCGTCATCTCGCGTTGCGCTGCGTCCGAACCGCCGCGGTGCATGACGAGCCAGGCGGCGATGCCGAGCGCGAGAACGGTGCCACCTGTGACGTACCAGTATTGCCTACGCATGTTCGTCTCCCATCAACATCTGCAGCGTCGCTTGCGCGCGCACGACGTCGTAATATGCCGAAAGCTCCGCGACGAGTGCCGCGACGTATGTCGTTCGCGCCGATTCGACGTCGAGACTGGAGCTCGCGCCGCTTCGATAGCCGATCTGCGTCGCATCGTATTCGGCTTTGGCTTCGCGCAGGGCGCGCTCTGCGGCGGCGAGAGCTACGCCCTGAGCAGTCTGCGTCCGCACCGCGGCACCAACCGAAACGGTGATGCTACGGCGAACTTTTTCCAGCTGCGCCTTGGCCTGCGCAAGGCGAGCTTCTTCCGCGACGACGCGGTCATGGGCGGCGCCTCCCAGCGGAACCGTCATCGTCACATTGGCGCTCGGACCGGAAACCTTGATCCCGGTATCGACGCCGGTCGTGTATCCACCGGCCAGCGTCAGCGCCGGAATACCGGCGCGCTTCGCAACGTCGACTGCGTGCGTCTCGGCTTCGACGTCGGCCTGAGCCGACGCGACTTCCGGGCGCGACGCGAGCGCCTGGCGAACGGCGGCATTCACGTCGTACGGAACCAGCGGCGGTATCGGCTCGTCGCGTGACGTCGCGACCAGCGTGACGGTATCGACTGCCGTTTCGAGCGCCAGAGCATCGGTCGCGTTCTGCGCATCGGCCGCAGCGCGAGCAAGGTCCGCCTGCGCGTTAGCGAGTGCAACCGCGGCGCGCACCTCGTCGAGCCGCGGTGCATCACCGGCGCTAAAGCGCAGATGGGCCGCGCGAAGCTGCGCTTGCGCATCGCGCACCGCCGCCGTACGAGCGTCCGCCGCCGCGAGCGCGTCAAGGGCGCCATAGTAATACCCGATGACGGCCACGCGCTCGTTGCGACGCGCGTCGTCGAAGTCGAACTGCGCGACGCGCAGCGATGCGTCGGCCTGCGCGATTGCCGGCGATGCCGCGAAGAGATCGCCGAGCGCGATCGTTGCTCCAAACGTCGTGAGCCGCTGCGCGACGACTTGGCCCAGATCGCCGCCTTGCGGCGCTTCGGCGTAGGCGGCAGTAAGCGAGGGCGCGTACTGCGCGCGAGCGGCATCGAACAGCGCCTGCGCTTCGTCGACCTTGGCACGCGCCATCGCAACGTCCGGCGAATGGGCGATTGCGGCGCGCTGCGCATCGTCGAGCGTGAGCCGGCCAAACGACGCGACGACCACCGCCAAGAGCAGATGGATCATTCGACCGCAGCCTTTCCCGCGAACCCGGCGTAGAGCACGGGAATTACCAACAAGGTAAACGCGGTTGCCGTCGAGAGACCGCCGATCACGGCGATCGCGAGCGGCTTCTCCATCGCCGCGCCCGACCCGATTCCGAGCGCGAGCGGCAAGAGTCCGCCGATCGCCGCAAAGGTCGTCATCACGATCGGACGCAAACGCGTGCGTCCAGCGGCGACGAGCGCCTCCTCGACGCTGTCGCCGGCGGCGCGGCGCCGGTTTGCCACGTCGATCAACAAAATGCCGTTCTTGACAACGATACCCACGAGCAGCAACAGCCCCATGAAGGAGGAGACGTTGAAGGGCGTTGACGTTATGAAGAGCCCGAGCGCGACGCCGATCAGGGCGAGCGGAATCGCGGTGAGAATCACGAGCGGCAGCCGGTACGAACGGAAGGCCGCGAGCATTACCGCGTACACAAGCGCGATGGCGATGGCGACGACGCCGGCGAACTGGCGGAACGAGTCTTGCTGCTCGCGATATTGGCCGCCGATCGTCGCGCGATATCCAGCCGGCAGCTGCTGCGCGGAGATCGCGCCGCGCATGCCGGAAACGACAGAGGAAAGATTCGCGCCGGCAATGCTCGCGGTGAGAACGATGACGCGCGCGCCATTTTCTTCGTACATCGTGGTTGCAAGTGCAGCTGGAGCAATGCGCGCGATGGCGTCGAGACCAATCGGTCCGCTGGGGGACGCCACCCGTGGATCGGGAGCGCTTGGCGCGTCGACGAGCACGCGCACCGGTACGAGATTGTAGGGCCCGGGTAATTCGGCCGCAACGTCGCCTTGAGCTTGCGCCGCAAGCGAATCGGCGAGCGAGGATTGCGTCCATCCAAGTTGCGCGAGAAGCCGGCGATCCGGTGAAACGCGTATTGCCGGATCGGTGTAGACGACGCCGGAGAACACGTCAGCCAGACCTTTCACGTCGGAGAGCCGAACAGCGAGCGCGCTGGCTTGCGCGACGAGCGTGGCTTGATCCGGACCTTCGAGCGTGACTTCGAGCGGCGCCGGCGCGCCCGAAACGTCGTCGATCATATCCTCGAGAATCTGGTGAAAATCGAAGTGAGCGGCGGGAACTGCCTGCGCCAACTCGTCACGGAGCCGGTCGCTTACGACCGGGTACGGTGCGCGCTCGGTCTCGGGTCGCAGGCGCACACGCAAAATGCCGGCATTTCGGGGCGTCGGCGAGTAACCGTTAGTGTCGAGGCCGGTCCAGCGTCCGACGCCCGCGACGGCCGGATCCGCAGCGACGACCTGCTCCATCGTGATGCGCCGCTGCGTCCGACGCCTCCAAACTCGTTCCGACCGGAAGAACGTAATCGATCTCGAATTGTCCCTCGTCGAGAGTCGGAAGAAAGTCGCTCGGCAAGCGCGCAAGCAGCGCGACGGTCACGAGCAACACGCCAAGCGAGGCGGCATAAATAACGGGCCGGTGCTCGAGCGACCAACGAAGGATCGGCTCGTAGCGTTCGAGCACGCGATGAACAAAGGTCGCACTGTCGTCCATCTTCTCCGATCGTATGAAGAGCTTGGCGAGAACCGGTGTAAAGAACAGCGCAAGGGCCAGCGAGACGATCAGCGACGTTGCAAGCGTCAGCGCCAGCGAACGGAAGAAGAATCCGCTAACACCGGTAAGTAGAGCCAGCGGAACGAAGACGACGACCGTCGTCGCCGTCGATGCGATCATCGCCCCGCCAATCTGCGACATCGAGAGCGTCACTACCTCACGCAGCGGCAGTTCCGGCTGATCGCGCCGGTTGCGCGCGATATTTTCGATCACAACGATCGCGTCGTCGATGATCAGCCCCACCGCGATGGCCAGGCCGCCGACGCTCATCAGGTTGAGCGTCTCGCCGGCGCGACCGATAGCGAAGATTGCAATCGCGATCGCGAGCGGAATCACCGCAGCGGCGACCAGCGTCATCCGCAGACTGCGCAAGAATAGATAGATAACAGCGACAGCGAGGAGCGCGCCGATCAGGATCGCGTCGCGCAATGACGCTTGGGAGTCTTTCACCAGCGTCGTCTGGTCCCAGAAACGCGTGAAGACCGCGCCCATGGGGAGGGCCGCGTTGATGGCCTTCGCGCGCGCGGCTACATCCTGCGCCATACGTACGGCATCGGATCCTGGAAGCGCATAGAAACTGACGATCACGCCGTTGTGGGCGTCGAAACTCACTTGATCGGTCACGGGCGCCACGCCCAACTTCACATCACCGACCGCGCCGATCGGCACAGAACCGTGTTTGGTGAAGATCTCGACGCGCGTAAGGTCGGCAGCGGTGCGGATGCCGGCGTCAACCACAACGACACTGCGCGTGTAGTGACGCACTTGCAGCCCAACCGCAGTGACGGCCGTCGCTTCGCCGAGCGCCTGTTCGACATCGCCCGCGGTGAGACCGTACTGCGCGAGCGCGTTGGGATCGAGGTCGACGTGGTATTCGCGCGGCGGTCCACCCGCTACGCTCACTCGCGCCAGCCCCGGCGTTCCGTAGAATCGCGGCACCATCGATTGCTGCGCGAGTTCGTGCAGCAGCGTTTGCGACATAACGTTCGACGTCAGCGCGTAAGAGACGATCGGTTCGCTATTGGGATTGATGATATTGGATTGCACGCTGACGTTTTGGGGCAAAGCGGCGCGAGCCTGCGCTATCGCCTGGTCGACATAGGTGAGGTCGCCCTGTACGGTGGTCTTCGGATCGAACTCGACGATGATCTCGGCGTTGCCTTGGCTCGATGTCGCGAACACGCGCGTAACGGACGGCAATCCCGAAAGCGCGCGCTCGAGCGGCAATGTGACCGCGACGCGAACTTGATCCGGCGGCAGGTTACCCGCGTCAGCAACCACGTCGATCCGCGAAAACGACATCGTCGGGAAAATACTGGCCGGGATCTGTGTGTACGCCGCGACTCCGAAAATAGCCAGCGCGGCAACGAGAAAAACGATGACTTTTTCAAACCGGAGTCCGAACGCCGCAAGGTTCACACGGCGCATCGTCGCACGGGGAGATGACGCTAGGATGAATGGGGCATGATGACACTCACTGAGGCACCGCCGCCGGGTTGATTGGCCAGGAGCAATTCACCGCCGTGTGCCTGGACCACCGCGTCCGCGATTGCCAGGCCCAACCCCGTTCCGTCGCGTCCGCCGCGAGCACCGCGCCAAAACCGCTGCACCGCGTGAGCCAGCGCATCGCTCGAGAAGCCTGGACCGTCGTCGCGGACCGTGAACCGGACGCAGTTGCCCTCCCGCGCCGTCTCGAGCTCGGCTTGGTGAGCGGCGAACTCAATCGCATTATGAAGAATGCCGGCAAAGGCGCGTTCGAGGGCGCGGGCGTCGCCCGAAATGAGTGCCGACTCCCCCCTCACCGCGATCGACACGCCGCGCTGCGCGGCAGCCCCGGCAAAGCGCTCGGTGAGCAACGCCGCGATGGCCGCCAAATCGACCGGCTCGAAATGCAATCGCGCCGAATCCGCTCGCGCGGCCAACAGCAACGCGTCGACGATCGCGTCGATGCGTTCGACCTCCGAGACGATCGTTTGGAGCGCAGAACGATACTGCGCGGTCGCAGGTTCACCTTCGAGCGCCGCGTCCGCTTCGGCACGGATGACTGCCAGCGGAGCGCGCAGCTCATGCGAGGCATCGGCGGTGAAACGCCGCTGCCGTGCAAATGCCGATTCCAGCCGATCGAGCATGCGATCGAAGGCCGACCCCAAACGCCCAAGCTCGTCCTCACCGCCATGGCGAACGCGTCGCGAAAGGTCATGCGCTTCGATCTCGGTGGCGAGATCGCTGAAGGCGTGCAGCGGCGCAAGCGCTCGGCGCGCCAAGGTCGCAGAAAGCACCACGACCGCACCCCCAGCGAGCGCCGCTGAAAGCGCAATCGCTAGGATCGCGTCGCGATCGACGTCGTCGATATACGCCGCGCTCTCCCACACGCAGGCATGACCGTAGATGATCGACCCGCGAGCGATCGGGCGGCAAGAGACGCGCAGGCGCTGGCCCCGGTCGATCGCAGTTACGGGAACCGCCGCATAAACTCCACGGCGCGCAGCGCGGAGAATCTCGGCGGGAGTCGAGGCGGTCGAGGTCACGAACGGCGCTCCGTTCCGGGTGAAAACCGCACCGCTCATCGCGGGAGCAAGGGCACCGATCATCTGCTCGCGGTCCTCCGCGTCGAACAAAAGCGCGCCGTTGCGAACGTCGACCAAGGCCGCGACGGCGGAAGCCGTGGTTGCAAGCCGTGCGTCGAGCGATCCGCGCAGGGTGCGATCGATCGCGGTAAACGAAACGACGGCAACGATCGCGACAGCGATTGTTACTGCGATACCGTAGGTCCAGGCGAGCCGCGTTCGCAGCTTCATTCCGTCCCCATGCGATAGCCCATGCCGCGAACGGTGTGTATCAGTGCGGGCTCCTGGTCGACGTCGATCTTGACGCGCAGGCGGCGCACGTAGACGTCGACGACGTTAGAGATCGTCTCGTTCGAACGGTCCCACAAGGCGTTCTCGATCATGGGGCGCGTCAACACGCGCCCCGCGTTTCGCATGAAGTACTCGAGAAACGCGAGTTCGCGCGCGGTACACTCGATAACGCGGTCGCCCCGCGTGACGCGATGCGAAGCCAAATCATACATCAGGTTTCCCACTTGAAGGCTGTTCTCCACCGACACCGCAGGCCGGCGGAGAACAGACCGCAATCGCGCTTCGAGTTCGCGAAGGGCAAACGGCTTGCGTATGTAATCGTCGGCCCCCGCATCGAGCCCGGCGACGACGTCTTCGGTTTCATCGCGCGACGTAGCGATGAGCAGCGGTGTCGTAACGTTTCGAGCACGCAACGCGCGCAAGACATCGAGCCCGTCGCGCCCGGGCAAATTCAAGTCGAGAACGATCGCGTCAAACCCGCCTGCAACGGCCAACACCTCTCCCTCCTCGCCGTCGGAAGCGTGCTCGACGATGTGCCCGCGCTCGCGCAAACCACGTTGTAAGGCGTCGGCAAGTCGAACGTCGTCTTCGACGATGAGAATACGCACCTCCAGAGGCTTTACAATGATTGCGGCAGGAACCCTCGGCAACCACCCGTAGTACGCAGAGTGATTCGCTCCGACGAGCGCGTTGATGGCGCGCTGTTCGACCGCTTCAACGCGAGTGTCGCGACCGCGGTCGATGCCGTACGCCAGGCGTCGGAGGCTATTGCCGCCACCGCGCAAGAGCAAACGACGCTGATGGTCGCGCTCTCCGATACGGCCGGTACCCTTGCCTCGGCCTCCCGCGAGACGGCCGAGCGGTTACAAAGCGCTCAATCCTCGGCGCGCGCGGCAGCTTCGGACCTCGGAAACTCCTTTGAAGTCGTCGAGAATTTGTTGACGTCGGTGCAGCAGCTGGCTGAACTTTCCGCCGACACCGCGACTGCGATGGACGACTTCGGCCGGCTCATGAGTGAGATCGGCCGGATGACCGAATTCGTCGAAGACGTCAGCGATGAAACGCAGCTGCTCGCACTCAACGCGGCAATCGAAGCCGCGCGCGCCGGACAACACGGGTTGGGCTTCGCCGTCGTCGCCGGTGAAGTCGGCCGTCTCGCAAAGACAACGAACGAATCCACCACGGCGATCAAGACGCTCGTCGTCGAGATTCAGCGCGAAGCTGAGGCCACGATTCAAGCGGTGCGCGCTAACGCCGAGCGTTCGGCCGCGTCGACGCCGCTCGCGGACGTTGCGCGCAGTTCGCTTGCCGAGATCGCCGAACTCGCCGCTGATCTTTCGGTAACCATTGATCGCGCCGTTATCAGCGGCCGCGATCACAGCCATGCCGCCGAGCAAATGCGCAAGTCGACTGATGGCCTTGCCAATGTTGCTGCCGCGCAGGGCCGCGAAGCGCTCGAATCCGCGTTCGCGACGCAGCGCCTCGCCTATTACGGCGCTGAGATCGAGTACATCTCGCGTTCGCGCACGGCATCCAAGAGCGATCACACGACGATCAAGATTGCGACGCTGCTGCCGCCAGGCTATCCGCCGTCGCGGGCATGGGAGTTTGTCGCGCAACGCGCCTTGGAACTCTCAGAAGGACGCTTGCGCTTCGAGTTGGAGATTCCGTTCACCGGCGGCAATGAGATGGAAGCACTGTTGCGCGTACGTTCCGGCGAGATCGACATGGTAAGCGTCACGACCTACGTCGCCGGCGCGCTGGTGCCGCTGGCGCAATTGCTCGACCTGCCCTTTGTTTTTCCGGATCGCGAGTCGGCGCACCGTCTGCTCGACGGCCCGCTCGGCCAGACCATCCTCGAGTCGTTCGAGTCGTTCGGCTTACATGGGCTCGCGTTTTTCGAAAACGGGATGCGGCATTTCACCAACAGCCTGCACCCGATTCGCCGGCCGTCGGATATGCGCAAGATGCGCGTGCGCATCCAGGACTCGGTCGTCTATCTCGCGCTCATGCACGCGCTTGGAGCATCCCCGAAGGTCATTCCCTTCGGCGATGTTTATCGTTCGCTCCAGAACCACGAAGTCGACGCGCAGGAAAATCCTCTCCCCAACACGCTGGGCGCGCGGCTCCATGAAGTGCAGCGTTATCTCTCGCTCACCGCTCACACCTATAACACGCAGATCGTGCTTGGGAATATCGAGCGCTGGCGTTCGCTTCCGGCGCAAGACCGCGAGATCATCCAGCAAGCCTTCAAAGAAGCAACCGACTTTCATCGCCGCGTCTCCGGCGATGACGACCAGCACGCGCTCGCCGAACTGCGCAAACACCTCGAAGTGCATGAACTGCAGCCTGATGAACGCGAGGATTTCGTGAAGACCTCGCGCTTTGTGTGGGAGCGCATGGAACCGCTCTTTCCGACCGACGTGTTCCGCTTGCTCCTCAACCGCAACTTGGAAACCTGGCGCCCGCGCGTCAATCTCGGCGCCCACGCGTCGACCCATGGATTTACGCTCAACGACATCGTCGAATCGATCGACCGATCGGTCAGTTCGGTGCGCGCGACCGGCGATACGATCGGCACGCAGTCGCGCTCGCAGATTGCCAGCCTCAATGCGCTTTCGCAGCAATCTATGGAGCTGAGCGGATCGAACGAGCAGCTTGCCAAGGCTTTTTTGGGGCTGGGCGACCGTTTCGAGCAGGTCGCCCCCCAGGTTCGCATCATGCGCGATACCGTCGGCGAGTTGATCGACACGATCAACGTCCTTTCGTCGATGGCGATACAAAGCCGCAATGCGCTCGATCAATTCGCCAAGTCAATGCATCAGATTTTCAACATCATCAACTTGGTGCGCTCGGTGTCGGATAAGACCAATCTACTCGCGCTCAACGCCGCGATCGAGGCGGCACGCGCGGGCGACCACGGCAAGGGCTTTAACGTCGTCGCGGGAGAGGTGCGCGGCCTGGCCGATAAGACCAAAGCGTCGACGGTGAATATTCGCAAAGTCTTGAGCGATCTCGAAGCGCGGGGCAAATCCGCGGGCGTTGCAATCGAGAACGGCGTGGCGAAAGCCGAGCATAGCGCGCGTCAGGCGCGCATGGCGCAAGAGGCATTCGGACGTATCGAGCAGTTCGCCAGCTCTGCCCAGTTTACGCTCGAGCAAGCCCAGGATGCCGCGAACGATGAAGCGCGGCGCGCGTACGCGATGTACGGTGATTACTCGCAGATGGCTGCGCTGGTTGAATCGCACGCGCAGGACAGCCGCGCTGCACTCAGCTCAACGGTCGAACTCGAACGCCAACGCCGCGCCCTGTTCCAATAGCCGTCATCCTGAGGTGCGGCCCCTGTCACCCTGAGGTGCGGCCCTTAGGGCCGCCTCGAAGGGTGCGCCCTCGGACGTTTTGCCATTCTGCGGACTTCTCCCCAATCTCCGTTTGAAAATGCAATCTTTTTAGCGCGGCTCCAGCCTTTGAGATGCTTTTCCCAGGCAACGGCGTCATCGAAGTTCGCAAATTCCGAAACATGCACGCATCGCAGGGGGCGTCTCTTAGACAACCCGTCTCGCGCTTCGAGGCTCGCTTCCGCTCGCACCTCAGGGTGACAAACGCTGGCCTCAGCGTGACAACAGCTAGTACTCGAGCACGACCGGGGTCTGTTCTTCCATGATTTGCGCGACGCTCGCGCGGAAGCGTTGTGCATCGCCGCTGGTAACATAACGCGTTGTTCCGGATCCGGCCTGCGTTTCATCGAGTGCGAGAAAATCAGCCAAACGCGTCGCTTGCACGAACGCCGGATCGATCAAATCGACCCGATCGTTAAGCGCCGCGCGAAAATGTTGTTCTAACACCGGATAGTGGGTGCAGCCGTAGACCACGGCGTCGAGATCTGGCGGAAGCGCCGCGCAGGCGCGCGCCACGGCGTCGCGAGCCGCTGGGCCGCTGTGCTGACCCGCTTCGACGAGCGGGACGAGTTCGGGCGCGGGAACCTCCCACACTTCACTTTCGTGAATCGCGTTGCGAACGCGCCGGCCGTAGGCTCCGGAGCGCACCGTCGCCTCGGTCGCCACAATACCGATGCGCCGCGCACCCGAGCGTTGGAGCGCAATCGTCGCCGAATCGAGGAGATCGAAGACCTCGGCGCGCGTGGTGGGCCAGCCGTACACGTCCGCGATCGCGCACGAAGTGTTGCAAGCCATGACGATCGCTTCGACACCGCGTTCATCGAGCCACGCCAGATTGTTTTGTAGCAGCGCGAAGAGATCGTCGGGTGTGCGACCACCGTACGGCACGTGCGCCTGGTCGGCATAGTAGAGCAGGTCGACGTCGGGTAGACGCTCGCGTACGCGTCGAATGACGGTAAGGCCGCCCAGCCCCGAGTCAAAGAGTCCGATCATTACTGCGCGCTGCCCGCGACTGGATTCTGTTGCGCGTACTTGTCGATCCCGTCGGCAATGGCTTCGGCCATCTGCTGGCGCCAATCGGACGACGCGAGCTTCGCATAGTCGGACGGGTTGGAAAGAAACGCGGTCTCGATCAGAATCGCCGGCATATTCGCATGCAAGGTCACGTACAAATGGCTCTTGACGGTACCGTCGTCCTTGACGCCTAGATCGCTCATCGCAATGTCGCGATCCATGACCTGCGCCAGCGGCTGGTCGATCGGCTTGGAGTAATAGACCGTCGCACCGTTTGGCCCGCTGTTCAAATAGGCATTGCAATGAATGCTGACAAAGAGCCGCGCACCAGCCTCGTTGGCGATGTCGTCGCGCGCTTGGAGAGCGTAGGCGTCGACGTTGTCATGGCCGATGCCGATCGCCTCTTGCGTGCTCCGCGGGGTCGGATCGACGTCATGATCGATCGTCCGCGTCATCTTGACTTGCCAGCCGCGCGCGATCAGAATCGCCTGCACGCGCTTTGCCATGTCGAGGGTGAGAATGGCTTCCTGCAAGTCGCCGTGCATCGAACCGCGATCGGTGCCGCCGTGCCCGGGATCGAGCACGATCAGCTTGGGATTGGTCGGCACGTAGCCTTGCGTCCCGAATTTCCAGCTTCCTTGATCGTTGCTGCCGCTCGGCCCGTATTCATCGGCCGGCACGGGCGTCACTAGCGTCTGCGGTTCGCTCGCCGAAACAACGGCGCCGATCGAGCCGGTGCCGCTGCGCGGCGCGGTATCGGCAACCATCGCGGTGCCGACGTTCAGCGTAATTCCCGTCGCCGCCGGAGAGACGTCGAGCGCGTTATCGCCGGCAAGCGAGACCGCGATACGAACGGTTTGCGGATCGATTTGGCGCACGCGCAGCGCGATGAGCGGATCCGCTTCGGCTTGATCTTGGGGACCGCCGGCGAGCTGCGCGTTCTTGATGTCAATCCAAAAGCGGTTGTCGGGTGCGCGCAAACGATGCCATTCGTAGGTAGCATCGCCGGTTACCGCGATCGCGACGGTTTGGCTGCCGTCGCTTCCGGCTTGCACGCTTACCGTGCCGACCGTCGCGTTGCCGGTCGCCTGCGCCGACGGACCGGAAGAAGGCGGCGGCGTGCCATTCGTCATGTCGCCAGGCGGCGGAGGCGGCGTTGCGGCGACGGATTGCGGCGCTGCCGCCACCGATTGTTGGAGCGGTTCGACCAACGGCGGCGCGCTGCCGTTTGCGCCGAAGGCGACTTCGAACTCGCCACTGCCGGATTGCGGCGGATCGTGCCGCGTCCCGGGCAGAAGATCGATCGTCACCACCGTCTTCGGATCGCGCGCGGTTCCCGACGAAGTAATTTCGACCGAGCGGATGCCGCCGGCATTGACCGTGCGCTGCGCCGCAAGCGTCGTGCCGACGCCATCAAATTCATAGACGACGCGATCCGGTGCGTCGGTGACCAGCCGCGGGCGAAGAATGCCGCCGCCGTGCGCGACGAGGACCGCTTGCACGCCATAGCCTTGCACGTCGAGCGAGGTGAGCAGCCGTTCGAGCACGCCGTCCTGCGCCGAGACGCCGAGCGCGTGGAGCACGTCGTCGAGCGGAAGATAGACTTCGTCCCCGTTCATATATGCCGCGAAGCGGGCTTGCGCGGTGACCGGCCCGACGCTATATTGCGCATTGCCTACACCGAACCCGATGACTTCCGGCGCGGACGTCGTGATCAGCACCATGCGTTCGCCGGCGTGCCAGGTCAGCGTCGCGCCGAGTGCTTTGAACAGCGCGCGGAGCGCCGGATCGTTGATGCCGACGGCCATTCCGTTTGGCGTGCGCGCGATATGGGTGAAGGTTATTGAGGAGCGTTCGAATGCGTAGCTGACCGTGTCCGCGCGGACCACGGTCGTTGCGAGCAGCACGAGGATCGCAAACGCGCTACCAATCCGAGCGGCGAAGCGGTGCATCGAGCTCAAGATGTCCCCCCGGAAGGGTCCCTACAGTTTGGCCCTCGATCGTAATCTGGACCGCATTAACAGAAGGGATTCCCGTTAGCGTATACACCAGACCTTTGAACTCGGCGTTTTCTTGGAATGTACCGCCGCTCGCCGAGCCGACGTCGCGACTCAGATCGACGGTCGCTGTTGACCCGTTGACGCTGACGTCGCGCACGCGCGTGCCGGCCGGAAAGTGTACCGCGGCGATGTCGGACGGCGGGCCGGCAACCGCTTGAAGCGCCGCGTACGTGGCGAGGTCGTGCAAGCGCTGCGCGTCGCTCTCCCCTGGTTGCGCGGCCCGGAACGAAACATCCCACGTGCCAAGCGTCGTCCCGTCGAGCTTGGTGTAGTAGACCGTAACGGCCGGCCCCGAAGCCGGCGCGTGCGGTCGCGAAAAATACCAGCCCGCAGCCGCCGCGACCGCAAGGGCGACAAGGACGAAAAAGAAGCGCGGAACCCGCACGCTAGAGTACTCCCGGCATTGCGATGCGCCAGCCCATGACGATGTTGAGAACGATCAACGCGATCCCAACGAGCGAGAACACCAGCGCAAGCGTCGCGCCGCCCGCCCGTTTTCCAAAGCGCATTGCCATGCCGTACGACGCCAAAATCAACACGCCGACGAGCAGGTGCAGCCAAACCTGGGGCGGGATCGTTTGATGGCTCGCGCCCATGATGCCGGCCAGCGCCAGACCGACCAGGAATTGCAGCGCAACCACGGCGTTGACGACGCGACGCCCGTTGGACGTCCAACTAAACACGACGGCGCAGAGCGCGGCCAAGAAGGCCAGCACCAAGTGGATCGTAAGAACCGCATTAAAGACTTCCATTACAATCCCATGTACCGAAAAGGAGAATCCGTGTCCTCTTCTACCGATCGCGTATCGCTGAGTGTTTCAGACGGAACCACGATGAGCGCCTATGTCTCACGTCCAAAATCCGGCACGCCTACTGCCGGTATGCTGGTCTTTCAGGAGGCCTTTGGCGTGAACGCGTATATGCGCGACGTCACGGACCGCTTCGCGGCACTCGGATTCTTGGGAATTACACCCGAGCTGTTTCACCGCACCGGCCCCGGTTTTGAGGGCAGCTATACCGATTTCGAGGCGGTTCGTCCGCACATGGCTGCGCTGACCACCGATGGACTGCGCGCGGACATCGACGCGGCGTACACGTGGCTACGCGGACAGGGCATCGATGCCCCGCGAATCGGTGCCATTGGATTCTGCATGGGTGGGCGAGTCGCATACATAGCAAACGAACGCGTGCAACTCGGCGCGGCGATTTCGTTCTATGGGGGTGGCATTGTGCCGGATCTTCTTCCCCTGGCACAAGCGCAACGTGCGCCGATCCTGATGTTTTGGGGAGGCCTCGATGCGCATATACTACCCGAGCAGTACCGCGCGGTCGCCGATGCGCTCACGGCGGCGAAGGCAACTCACGAGCAAGTTGTGTTCAGCCAAGCCGATCACGGCTTCTTCTGCGACGCGCGCGCGAGCTACAACGAGATCGCCTCACGCCAGGCAATGGCGCTGGTCAACGCGTTTCTCGATGCGTACGGCTTGTTATAGCGGCATGTAGCGCTTCACGAATGCGCGCGACGAACGGCCGCTTGTAGGCAAAGACGTCGCGCGCGTCCTCATCATGCACGAGCATTGCCGCATCGGCTTCAAAGACGAAAAGCTGCCCGTCGGGGAGCACCGTAGCGTCGATCCCGAAGTAATCGAGTCCCACCGCGCGTGCGATTTGCGGCATCACCCGATCCCACGACGCCATCATTCGCGCCGGCGCTTCGAGAAAGCGCCGCTCCTCGTCGCGAAGTGCGCGCGATTCGCGCATTGGACTACTTTGATAGTGCACCATCCACTGTGGCGCGATCGCAAGGTGGTACGGATAGGCCACGCCGTCGACGAAAATCGCCCGAAACTTTCGATAAAGTCCGTCAGGGCTGCGGTAGTCAAGAAACCGTGAAACGTAATAGCGTTCGGCCGGGAATCGCTGCACATGCCGTTGGAGGTCGGGCGCTTCGGCCACGTGCGCAAAACCATCACCCGCATGGGTATCGATCGGACGAACCAGTGCGGGCAGCTCGATCGAGCGGACTTGCGCGCTCGTAACGATCGTTGCGTCGGCCGGCACGATGCCGTCAATCCCGGCGAGCGTGCGCGCCAGTGATTCACGCGCTGTCCCGTGCAACCGGCCCGGGTCGTTGAGCGACGATTGCGCTCCATCGAGAAAGGCGACCGCGCGGCGGGCCGCATCACGCGCGGCGTTGGCAGCACCGAACGCGCAAAATGCAAGGGCAAAGGGTGGTAATGCCGGCTGTGCCTCGCCCTCGACGTAGTATTTGTGGACCGCGAAGCGCGAGCGATCGAGCAAAAGCTCGAGCGGAGCGTTGACGCTGTAGGGCGCATCGCGCAACAACAAGAGGATCGGCGTCCGGTTGCCGACCGGCAATGGATCGGGATAGACGCGCTGTAGCGCAAGCGCCAGCGCGCGATGCTCGTGGCTTGTCGGCGCGTCGTCGAGCACGTGCGCGATTTCGCCGCATGCCCAGTGCGCGAGCGCGGCGGACGGATCCAAATCGGCTGCAGCACGATACGCCTCGAGCGCATCGACGTAGCGCCCGCGACGAACCAAGACGTTCCCGAGCATTGCCAAATCGTGTGAGGCGGCATCTCCGCCGGAGCAGCGCGACGAAAGCTCGCGCTGGGCTTCGTCAATACCGCGAAACGAGGTGAGCGCCGGCGGTGCAACCGAGTGCTCCACCAGTTCAGGAAACCGCAAGTCGATCATGCTATCATGGTGCACAATGCTTCTTGCGCTGTTACTTGCCCTCGTTCATCCCAGCTTGACGTCGGCGGTCGCGCAAGCAACGCCCACGCCGACAACGCTGACGTACCGAACCTACATTCGCCCGCGCTTCGAGTCGTTCGGTTACGCCGGCGAAATGCGCATCACAATCGTTGATGGTTACGTGAACGGAACGTACCGTCCCGACACGGGTGGCACGCTAACTCCGGTTCGCGGAGGAAGCCAAGGATCGGATATCTGGTTCGATATCGCGACCCTTGGCGGCGTCCACATCCAAGGAACGGTGAAGGGTGACGGGACGATCACGGGCGTCGGCGCGCCGGCCGGCCCGTCGGGCAAGCAGTACGTGTTTACCGCGAAGCCCGAAGCGTCACCCTCGCCTTAGACCGGCAGGGACGGATGCGCGTCGTGCACGGCTTTCCATGACGCGTAGAAGGCCAGCGCCGCGGTCAAGATACCAGCGTAGCCGCCGAATTGGATCATCGAGGGTACGCCGAAACCCGCACCGATCCAAAGCAGGATGAACGTGATCGACAGCACGATGAAGACCAGCTTCACCGGCAGCGCCGTATGGCGGACCGCTTCGATCGTCATGTACAGCGTGAAGATCATCCATGCGAAGAGAATGTAGGCGAGATCGTTCGGGTTCTTCGGAGTGACGAACATCGCCCAGAATCCCGTGCCCATCCAGAACGCACCATACGACGTAAAGGCTAGCGCGCCAAAGGTGTTCCCCGAGGGGAACTCCCACATGCCGGCCAGCAGCTGCGCTGCGCCGCCGTAGAAGAACGCGAATCCGAGAAACGCGTCGCCGACGGGCATTCCCGCGTTCTTTGCTGAGAGCAAGAAGGTCGTAAGTGCAAAGCCAGCGAGCCCTAACGCGGCCGGGTTCGCTATTTTCGGTGGTGATACCATATGAAAAAGGCCTCCACGAAAAGTTGCAGTGTGTAGAATAGAGCAATATACAAAAACGCGGGCCCACCTGCTTGGGGAATCGAGCGCCGGGGAGCGCCGCGAATAACCGCGAAGCACCTTAGACGGAGGCCGCCCGATGTCGAAGCTGCGCACGCGCGATGGGCTCGCGGAACTGCAATCCGCGGTGTGGATCTTGCATGCAACGCTCGATCCGCTCGAGACGCTGGCCGGCTGTGGGCACGGAGCGCAGACACAAGACCATTTTGCGCTGCGCCTGCGCGGGGGTACGCGCGGCGCGGCAATCGAAGCGCGATTTCGCTTTATTGCGGATGGGCGCAACGCGCGTGCGCTTGCGTTCACGTGGACGCACGACGATGACGCACCGCTGCCTTCCATGAGCGGCACGATTTCATTTCGGCGGATCGGCCCGCTGCTGATCCTCTCGGTCCACGCGCACTATGCGTGCGGGCTCGATGTCCCCGAACGGCTCTTCTTCGAAGCCGTTGGTCGCAAGCTCGCAGAGCGGACATTCGCAGGTCTGCGGCGAGCGCTCGTGTATCTGTTGCAGCATCTCCCATCGCGCTGCATGCACGAGGACCCGTCTGGCTGAGCTCGTCCCCCGCCCACGCGTCGAGCGGCGACTGCTCGAAGCGGTTGCACGCGCGCCGCTAACACTCGTCCAAGCGCCAATGGGCGCCGGCAAGAGTGTGGCCGCGGCGCTCGCCTTTGGGCCCGACTCCGGCACGGTATGGCTCGACGCGCGGCCGTGGCATCGCGCAGCTTTTGCAACCGCGCTGGTCGACTCCGTGCGATCGCTCCGCCCCGAATTCGGACGTCTGACACTGGGCGCGTTCGAAGCGCAAGCATCGGCGCAGCACGTTGGCCGAACCTTTGCGTCCGAACTTGCCCACGTCAATCGTCCGCTCACGCTCATCATCGACAATGCGCAGACGCTCACCGCCGACAGTTCCTTCGCAGAATTCCTCGACGGAGCCATCGGCGAACTCCCTTCGTTCGTGCACGTCCTCGTGCTCGGACGCGCGGTTCCGGAGGTTGCTCCCGCTACGGCGCTTGCTGCAGGGGTCGCGATCCTGGACGGGAGCTTTCTTGCACTCGACGCGGAAGAATTACGCGCGCTCGCGCGCGCCTTCGGTCGCGAACTCGACGACGACGAACTGGAGCACACCGCGCGTCTCACTGAAGGCTGGGTGGCCGGCGCGGCGCTGGCGCTTGCCGGTTGGCGCGAACCGGAGCTCGCCAAACAGATTCTCTCCGAGCTCGGGCCGGAGAACCTTCGTGTGCTCGAAGAACTCAGCGTGTTGCAAACGATCGACGCCGGCATGTTAGCGCGGCACGACGTCTTCGGCGGCGTTCGCCAATCGCTGACCGACATGCTTGCGCGCGGCGCACCGATCACCGAGATAGGAAACGGCAGGTACCGCGTGCATCCACTCGTGCGAGACCTGGCACGCACCCAGTTGCGCGCGCGTGACGGCGAGGCCGCTGCGCACCGTCACGCCGCCGAAGCGCATGCGGGAACGGGCCATCTCGCCGCCGCGCTGCATCACGCCGATTCCGCGGGCGACGCGGCGACGGCGGGCGCGTTCTTGCGGCTGCACGCGCAAGCCGCGATCGCCACCGGAGACCGCGCGCGTGTGCGATCGCTTGCCATGCGGATTGACCCTTGCGGACCCGATAACGATGTACGCTGGTACACCGAAGGCTTGCTCGACAAAGCAGCGGCCTCCTCACAAGCACGGGGCGCCTTTGCGCAAGCTGCAATAGCAGCGGCCGACTCCCACGACGACGCGATTGCCTTCGACGCGCGCGCGCAGATGCTCGAATACGACATCGGCCATTTGGTCGCGATCGACGCGCGAGAACTCGACGACTTGGAACATCGCGCCGCATCGGTCGGTTCCGGGGCGCCCATCACAGTGGCAGTGTTGCGCGGCTGGGCGCGTGCCGTCGCGTTTGATTTTCGAGCGGCGCTCGACGAGCTTGCGCAGCTCGGCGACATTCCCGATGCGGCCGCGCGTTTCAATAGCGCGATTCTTCGCGCCTACGCGCAAACGGCACTGGGCGAGATCGACGCCGCACAGGACACGCTCGACGAACTCACGCGACTGCTCGAAGATGACGACCGCGCTGTCCTTCAAACGTTAACGCTGGTGTGGTTCGCGCGACTTGCGCTTCTGTGGGGACGTACGAATGCCGCCGCTGATTCGGCAGGGCAGGCGGCACGCCTCGCCGCCGCGCTCGATCTGCGAGCTGAGGAGGCGGCGCTCTATATCGCGCTTGCCGAGATCGCGACGCATAACGGCGATGTCGAGAGCGCAGTGCGTCATGCACAGCGAGCGCTCGAACACGCAGATCGCGCCTGGTATGCCGCCGACGTCGCGCGCGTTCGCGCTTTTTCGGAAATAGTGCTCGCCCGCGCAGCATTTCTGGGCCACGACAATGCCATCGCGCTCGACTTGGCGCAACGGGCCGCAAAGCATCCCGACGTTCCCGCCGTGCAACAGGCGATCGCGCTGACCGAAGCCGCATTCTACGCGTTGCTGTACAAGCCCGAATCGGCGGCGGACCTCATCGCTCGCGCGCACGACGCAATCGCGCAAGCGCGGCCCCTCGACGCCTACGATGCGGTTGGCCTCGCGCACGCGCACGAGCTCCTGGCATTTCTTGCCGCGGCAAACGGCGAAACACCGCGTGAATCGCCGGCGGCGTGCGCGCCCTTTGCGGGACTACTGGCGCAGCGTGGCGGCCTGGTCTCGCTGGAGCTTGCCGGCGTCGCGGTCGGCAACGCGCGCCGCGGTGAAAGCCGTGGCACGACCGCGTTCGAAACTGCGCTCGATTTGCTGACACGCGAGGGACCGCGCTTTGAGGCGCGCCTCGCGCGCGCTTACGCTTCCACGTTTATTCGGCCCAGACGTCGCGCCGAAGTGCAACCGCACACCGTGGACCTCACTGCGCGCGAACGCGAAATTCTTGCCTTGCTCGTGGACGGTCTCAGCAATAAGGAGATTGCGCAACGGCTAGTCGTTAGTCCGCGCACAATCGAGACGCACGTCGAGCGCGTGCTCGGCAAGCTCGAGGTCGGGTCGCGCTCGCGCGCGATCGCCAAGGCGTTGCGCTTGGGCCTGGTGAGTTTGGAGTAGACACGCCGCGGATCTCGCCGCGGCGTGCCGTTACTCGCTAGTCGTCGCTGTCGTTACGTACCGGTAGTGCTTGCGCGGTCGGATCGCCCAACAGCGCTTGATGCAGATACCAGCCCGCCGTTTCGTAGCCCGGCGGAAGCGGCGCGGGCGCCGGGATCGGTGTAATCCCGAGCGTCGCGCAACTTATGCTCGGCGTGCTGCTTGGCGCGGCGATCGTCGCCATCGACGCCGGATTTGGAGCCGACGTGCCGGCGAGTTTTCCGGCGTCGAGCGCGTCGGTGAGATCCGAGGTTTGCGGATTGGCGTCTGCAGGAGCCAATCCGGCGAGATCGCCTTTGAGCGCGTCCGGCATCCAGCCGAAGCCGGGCAGTCCGAACACGGTCTCGATGAACTTCGACACTGAGCCGTGATCGGCATAGTCATGCACGACTACGCCGGTCTTGGAGAACGGCGAGATAATGAACGCGGGTAAACGCACGCCGTTACCGCACGCGTAACCCGCTTCAGGTCCGGTTTGGTCTTGCGGGCAGGTGCGTCCGAAGCTCGGCGGAGGAGCGTGGTCGTAGAAACCGCCGCTGTCGTCCCACGTGACGATGATCACTGAGTCTTTCCAGTACTTGCTCGATGCAATCGCATTGATCACTTGCGCGAGATAGGCTTCCGCGACAGCATGGTCGGAGCTGCCGCTCCCCGGATGATCGTCATCGCCGACATAATATTGCTTGCCGGTTGAATTACTGGTGAAGATCGGGTCGGCCGGCCGTAGTCCGTACGTGTTCGCGTTGCCGCCCTTGACCCAGAAGACGCCTTCTGGGGGCAGTGACCCGTTCTGAATATCGGAGATCAAACCACTGCTCGACGTATTGTCTCGCAACGAGCTCGTCGTTGCGTACGGCGACCCGGCGTGATTGATGTAGTCGAAGTAGAGCGGCGCGGTGTGATGCGCACTGAACCCGTTTGCGCCGGTAGCGAGGCCTTCTTCATACCAGGCCCACGAGATCGACGGGCGATAGAACGCGCTCGACTCGAGCGCAATAGAATTGCGAATGAGCCCGAGATCGTTGGCTTTGAGTGCTTGCTGATCCATCGTCGGATCGAGCAGCACCGGCATTGTCACATAGCTCTGGTAGGTGCTGTTGTCAGGCGAGTAGGGACCCACGAACGAAAGATTCGACGCCGGCGGATTGTTATCGTTGGAGATCGGCACGCCGTCGCTGTAACCGCCGCCCGCTACGGGGACCGAGGGCGTACCTTCGCCGGCCGCCGCTTCCGTCTGGCCGATCTGGCCTGCGAAGAGCTGAATGTTACCGGGTGTCGATTGACCAGTGTCGGCTTGGAAGTAGTGATCGAAGAGCGCGAAGTTCTTCGCATAGTACCAGAGATACGGCACGGTGTCGCAGTCGTACACGCCTTCAATGCCGATCGCTTCGTTATGCGCTTGTATTTGCGCGGGGCTCGGCGTCGGTCCGAGCGGCGGCGTTCCCGTTTCAATATCGGAAAGAAAGCCGTCCATGCGACCGTGGTCGATGCCGGCCTCTTGGTCGTTGCGGTCGTTTGCGCCCCCGGTAATATCGGGAGCGTCCGCGACGTAGTTTGGACTCCTCGGGTTTGCCGAGATCAAGAACGGCCGTTGACAGCCGCCGGCCACCGGATCCGGTTCGCAATCATCGGCACGCGCGGTGGCGCTTGCGAGATTCTCGACCGATTGGCCGTTGACGCCGGGAAAGAGCCCAAAGTATGAATCAAAGGTGTGATTCTCTTGAATCAGTACGAACACGTGCTTGACCTTGGCGTGCACCAAGGCCTCGATATTGGTAGATCCCCGGGGGCCGTAGCGGCCGGCGATCTGAGCCTCTTCGGCTTGCGCGCTCTGCGGTTGTGTGACCGACGCGACTCCCGCGGCGCCGCCGGTGATGCTGTTTGCAACACCGCCCGCTCCGCCGCCACCGCACCCGGTAAGTAACCACGACGACGTCAAGACGACAAGACCCGCAGCTAAACGACGCATACTGTCGCTACCTCCAATCTGAAGCGAAACGGGTATGCGTCAAATCTAGTAAAATGCGCGGAGGGTTAGTAGTCGGACCAATAATCGCGCGTTAACGTTCGAAGCGATTGCATCACGCAAACATAATAAAGCACTCCAACGAACGACAGCGAACGAGCGAGCCCTGTTTTGCTAAACTACAGACGATTGCTGAAGTTGTCGCCCGTCATCCGCGCGCTGGAGAGATCGACCGTTGACAGGTCGACGCCATGAAAGTTGCAGCCGACGAGCGCGGCGTCTTGGAGTCGTGCGCCGGCCAGCTGAGCGCCGGAAAAATTCACACCGGTGAACACCGCACCGCGCAGGTCCGCCCCGCGAAGGTTTGCTTGCGCAAAGTTCGCGCCGGTCAATTTGATATTCGTCAGAGTACGACCGGGCAGATCCGACTGCGCAAAGTTGCAACCCGTGCAGTCGCTCATGATGGCGCGAATTTGCGCCTCGGAGACCGGCCGCAGCGTCGCGCCCGGCAGGCTGATGCCCACGCCGTGAACGCCGTCGAACGCGACATTCTCGAGCCGCGCATCGGCAAAGTCAACCCCGTAGAGCTCGGCGCCGCGCAGATCCGCGCCGCGTAAATCCGCGCCACGCAAATCGATACATTTCAAATGCGCGTTACGCAAGTTGACGTTTTGCAGATTCGCGCCGCGAAGATCGGTATTTTCGAGGTGCTGCCCGCGCAAGTCGCGGCCGGCCCAATTCGCGTTCTGCGCATCGGTTATGACGCAATTGTGGCTCGCGTCGTCGTAATTGCCCGCGACTGCCGCACCGTGCAACGTCCCCGCGAGACACCCGAGTAAACAAGCCAGACTCACTGCCAGAATTCGCACGGCAACCTCCGGAACTAAATTCTTAGTTGATGATACCGCGCGGGGAGGGGCTTGTCAACTAATTCTTAAAGTGAGGGCGGTGGAAACCGGACTGCGCGTACTCGGCGTCGCCCTTGCTATTGGGCTCGACGTGCTCGCGCTCTCGATCGCAATCGGTATCAAAGAGCCTCCCTGGCGGCAGCGCGCGCGCCTCGGGGTCGCCTTCTCGTCAGCCGAGATTCTTATGCAGATCCTCGGGCTCACGCTGGGCACGGGACTTGGGCGTCTCGTCGGCACGATTGCGACTTGGATCGGCCTGGTCGTGCTCGCGGGAATCGGCGCCTGGATTCTACGCGAAGGATTCTCCCACGAAGCGGATCGCGAGTTCAACGTCAACACGCTCGGCGGTCTTCTTCTCGCTTCGCTATCGATCAGTCTCGATTCGCTCGGGGTCGGCTTCGCGTTACCGGCGCTGCACTTGCCGATCGTGCCACTGCTCTGCACCGTGGCCGTCTCGACGGTGTGCTTTACGCTCGCGGGCCTCGCCTTCGGCGCGATGCTGGGTCACGTCTTCGAAAAGAACGCAGAGAAAGCCGCCGGCATCGTATTGATCGCGCTTGCCGCGATCTTTGCCGCGCAGCAACTACACGGCGGCTGAGGCGTCACCACCCAACGGCTTCACCATCTTTTCCGAAATCCGAGCCGCCTGCGTAAGCGCCGTTGGGCAGCAGCATAATCGCTTGATAGCCGCCCATCGGCCCACGATTCGTCGATTGCACCGTGTAGCCCATCGCGCGCAGTGGTTCGCCGACGAGATCGTAGAGCGGTGACTCGAGCGACAGCACGTCGGAGATCTCGGCGTGCCGGAAACGTGCCATATCACCCGCCTGTTGCACGTTCGCGCCGAGATCGACGATGTCCACGGCGATTTGTTCGTGCCCTTGGGCCTGCATGTCGCCGCCCATCAATCCGAGCGTCATCAGCGGGCGCCCATTCTTTGCAATAAATCCCGCCATCAACGTGTTGAACGGCCGTTTGTGCGGGGCGATCGCATTGGGACTTTTTGGCTCGAGCGTAAAGAGGCCACCGCGATCGTGTAGGATGAAACCGTAGCCCGGCACGGTCAGACCCGATCCAAACTCATCGTAGTTGCTGTTGACCCACGACACCATGTTGCCGAAGCGATCCGCCGTGGAAAGCACGATCGTATCGCCGGCACCGGCGATACTGCCAGGTGCTGCAATCGGCGCCGCGCGATTCGGATCGATCTTCGCGCAGAGCGATTCTGCATGTTCGCGTGAGAGCAGTCGCGCAAGCGGAACGTTTTCAACGTCGGGATCGGCGTCGTAGTGGTAGAGATCAGCGTACGCGAGCTTCTTGGCTTCCACCAGCAGGTGCCAATATTGCGGATTCGCCGGCCCGAGCGAGGCGAGAGATTCACCCGGATAAACCTTCGGTGCGCACTCTTCGAGAATGCCCAGCGCTTCGTTGGTGGCAAAGCCTTGCGAAGGCGGCGGAAGTTCCAGGACATGGGAGCCGTGATACACCGTATCGACAGGCTGCATCCATTCGCCGCTGTAGCTCGCGAGGTCGTCGAGCGTCATCGTGCCGCCCAATGCGCGCGACTTCGCAACGATCGCGCGTGCGATTTCGCCGCGGTAAAATACCTCGCGCCCGTACTTCTGTAACAGCCGGAACGAGTGTGCCAGGTCCGGATTGCGGAAGATTTGCCCCGTTTTCGGAGCAGCGCCGCCCGGATACCAGGTGCGCACCGAATCAGGATCGAGTTGCGTACAGCATCCACGCAACGGGAGCGCATTGGGGAGTCTCCAGTCGTGCGCGATGCGCTCGGAAACTGGATAGCCGTTTTGCGCGTAGTCGATCGCCGGCGCAAGCACGCGGTCGAACTTCATCGTGCCGAAGCGCCGTAGCGCTTCGGACCATCCCCACACCGAACCCGGAACCGTCACATCGAGGATGCCGCCGTGCGGCATACCGGAACCGGGACCCCAATTTTTGGAGTCAGCGTGGTAGCCTAGGGCATTGAAACGCGCAATCGTCGCACCGCTCGGCGCTTTACCGCTAGCATTGAGCACGTAGTAGCGGTGATCTTTGGCGATATAAATGATGGCAAACACGTCGCCGCCCATACCGACCATCATCGGCTCGACCACGTTGAGCGTCGCGACGGTGGCAACGGCGGCATCGATAGCGTTGCCGCCTTGCATCAAGATACGCAATCCCGCTTGCGCCGCCAGCGGCTGACTCGTTACGACCATGCCGTTGCGCGCGAGCACCGGGGAGCGGCTTTGAGGGAGCCACCCCTCGGCGCGATCGCCGCGCACGGCCTTATCTGCTGGCGTGGTTTTCGGCGCATCCCCAGCGTGAGCTGTGCTCGACAGCGTGAACGCGACGAGCAAGGATGCGACGACGTTCCTCGTCATGGGCTAAAGCGATTAGAAGTGCAGACCGAGGCCAACGTACGGGCCGCCCTCGGTCACGCTGCTCGGAGCGTTGTACCTCTCGTGCCAGGCATCGCCTTTATAGCCCCCCTCGATGAAGAACGGTATGGTCGAGAACGCGTAGGTAACGCCGAGATCGTATCTTGTCACAATGTAGGCGAACTTGATCGCGTTGCCGCCCGTGAAGCTGGGATTGGTCGTGGCCGACACGTTCCCGAAGTAGCTGTAGTTCCCATACACCGAGAACGGACGGTCGAAGTCGGGCGTTAGCTCGATCCCCGAACCTTGCCCCTTCAACCATGGGTACCCGGCGTTATTGCCCACCCACAGGTAACTGATGTCGATATAGAGATGCGGCACGATCAAGTTGAGACCGAGGTGCGCATCCGCCAAATAGTTACGCGCGGTGAAGGCCGGAACTGCGGTCGAACCAGCGTCGCCGATCGTCGTCACGTAACAGTTCGGAGCATAGACTCCGCTAAAATTGCACGTGTGCGCGTAGTTGTATTGGGTTAAGCTGCCTCCGAGTATCATCGGAATCCCGGCAAGACTAAAGGCCGCATTTCCGTGAACCGCGTACGAAAAGCCGTCTTGATTCGCGTTGGTTTGCCCTGAACTAAACTCGTTGTAGACCTTCGGCGAAAGGTAGTCGCCGGCGACGTACACCTTGAGGAACGGGGTGGGCGACGGTGCCGGTGTGGGCGTCACGACCGGCGCTGGTTCGGCAGGCGGCGGCGGAACCGGCGTGGGCGACGGCGGTGGAGTCGCAGCGATGTAGCGTACGACCACGATCTGCTTGTCGGGAACCCATTGAACGTATGCGCCCATGCCTTCGGAGATTACGCGAATCGGCACGAGGACGTGTCCTTGGTACACCATCGGAGGTACGTCGAGGGGACGCGACTCGCCGTTGATCACCACCTCCGGCCGACCCACCGTGACCTTCACGTCGGAACCGGCCTTGCTGACGTCGACCGTCTTGCTGGCGCCGTCATAGGAAACGGTGGCACCCATCTGCTCGAACATCGACCGCAGCGGGATGAGGACGGTGCCCCCACGCACGAGCGCAGCGAGCACCCGGCCCTGCTTGAGCGTGTCCGGCTTTGCGTATACGTGGTGATCATTGAAGAGAATCGGAATCTGCCCTGACGGCGGCGAGCCAAAGGTCGCCGGCGGCGCCATCGTTGCGCCTTGCCCCTGCGCGAGCGCCACGGCAACGTTCGAAAACGCCGCCGCAAATACCAAACCAAGAATGCTTACACTCAACCGCTTCAAGAGATGGTCCCTCCCCCAGCTATCCAACCGTGCTTGGCGAAAGAAGCCGTAATGCCTTCGGACCTTAGACTCTAGCGCGCGACGTACCGAAATTGGCCGGACGACCAGCCGCACGTGCTGCCGTCGTTCATGACAAACGATTCAAAGCCGTCGACATCGGGATTGAAGTCGGTATTGAGTGCCTTGGTCGCGGGCCAATTCACCGCCGGCTCCTGACGCGCCACTGCGCGTGCCTTGCTGTTGGAGAATTGCGGGCTCTTGACGGCCGTGTTGAGGGCTGCGGCCAGGCGCTTTGCGTCGTCCATAGAGCTAATGGAAGTCGCTTGCGATCGCCGCGTTTCCTTCCACGTTTGGATGCAACAGATCAGCCTGGACGTAGGCGGCGCGATACATGCGCGGATCGCTGCTCAGGTCGACGACAGGCAGGCCCGTGGCGGACAACATAGCGTTCCAGGCGTTCACGTCTTTGGCGAATTGCGGCGCCTCGGCACCGGTCATGCGTTGCCAGTGACGCAAGTTCACCAGATAGATCGTTGCGGCGGGCTCTTGGCGGTGAATCAGCGTGAGCGCGTGCACGAAGTCGCGCCGCGCCGCCTCCAGCTCCGCATCGTTTGCCGAAGCCGTGCGTTTGGTGCCGTCGGGTTTGCCCTCAGGCGTATAACCGAACCCGCCGATGTCATTGGATCCACAATTGAGGATGACGATTGACGCGCCGCGCGGCATCCTCGGAACCTGGTTGTCTACTACATCTTCACATTGAGACCCGGGAATGGCGAGGTTCGCAAGCCTGCCGTGGATACGCCGCGTGTAGCGCACCGCATAGTTCTGCGCTGAAGGCGCGGCAAGCCCGTACCCGTACGTGATCGAATCGCCGAGCGCGACCACGAGCGGCGTCACCGCCGCGAGCAAGAAGAACATCACTGCCGAACGTTCGCTTCAATCGTGAAAAACGCTATGCCTGGGGGGCTCATTGAGACGTACGCTTTAGGATCGGAAGCAGCCGAGCGGCCTTCACGGGAGGGGGATACGAATGGCTACGATCGTCAAGGTCTTCGCCGGGGAATACGACCTCACGCACAAGGCGCGGTTGCGGGCCGAGTTCGATGCGCTGCACGCTGAAAATCGCCTTGTCTTAGATATGAGCGCTGTAACCTATCTCGACTCAACATTTATTTCTGAACTCATACGACTTCATGAAAAACGAGCCGAACGTGTCTGCGACCGGCTGACGATCGTGCGCGCCGGGCCAATCGTCAAGAAAATCTTCGCGCTTCTCTACATCTTCACGTTCGCTCGCGTGGTTGCCACCCTCGATGAAGCCCTTCCAAAGGACGGTACACCCGTGATCCTTGATCGTGCCTGCACCGGTGATAACCCAGCGCCGCGCCACCGCATCCGCGTGCGCAAGACGGAGTCTCCGACACCGGTGTGGATCTCCAGCGTCCTGACCGCAGCAGGCGTTTAGCGACGCGCTTCTGCGCACTAATAGTGTGCAGCTTTTCGGCAGCGCGCCTGCTATGGTGATGGCATGCATTACGATCGCCGTGGCTTTCTCGGCGCAGCTGTGGCGACGTTTGCTGCGGTTCCCTTTAGCCTCGTCGGCTGTCAAGAGAGGCGAATTCCATGACACAAGTTGCACAACCCACGGGCAGCGGAACGACCGCCATCCGCCTGTTTCCAACATTGAACGTCGCGCAAGCGGAACTCGACGATCTCCGTGGGCGCATCAAAGCCACGCGGTGGCCGTCATCACGTGAACTGGTACCCGACCAATCGCAAGGTGTCCAGTTGGCGATGATGCAGGCGCTCGCGCAATATTGGGGGTCCGATTACGATTGGCGCAAGTGCGAAGCGAAGCAAAATGCCCTACCCCAGTTCATCACCGAGATCGACGGACAGGAGATCCACTTCATTCACGTTCGCTCTAAGAACGAACATGCGTTGCCGCTCATCATTACGCACGGGTGGCCCGGCTCGATCATCGAGCAAGAGAAAGTCATCCCGCTGCTCACCGATCCCACCGCGCACGGCGCGAGCGCGTCGGATGCATTCGATCTCGTCATCCCGTCGTTGCCGGGACACGGCTTCTCGCCGGCGCCGACCGTGCTGGGCTGGGATCCCGTGCGCGTCGCAAAGGCTTGGGCCGTCCTCATGGACCGGCTGGGTTACGATCGCTTCGTCGCGCAAGGTGGCGATTGGGGCGCGAACGTGACGCAAGAACTGGCGTTGCTCGCGCCCGAAAAGGTGATCGCCATCCACACGAACATGCCGGGTACCGTTCCGGCAGATATTTTGGCTGCCGCGAAGTCCGGCGCCAAATCCCCGGTTCCGCTTTCGGGTGACGAGCTTCAAGCATTTAACCAGTTGAGCGATTTTTATGCCAAGCACCTCGGCTATGCAGTCGAAATGACCAACCGCCCGCAAACGCTCTACGGCCTGAGCGACTCGCCGATTGCGCTCGTGTCCTGGATGCTCGACCACGACAAGGACAGTTACGAGATGATCCGGCCGGCGTTTTTTGGAGATCCGGGCGGGCTGTCACGCGACGACATCTTGGATAACGCCTCGCTCTACTGGTTCACGAACACGGGGATTCCCTCGGCTCGCTTCTACTGGGAGAATAAGCTTGACTTCTTCGACATCAAAGGCGTCAAGCAACCCGTCGGCGTCAGCGCGTTTCGCTACGAGCTCTACCAAGCGCCAAAGAGCTGGTCGGAAAAGGCGTATCCAAACCTCGCTTATTACAAGCGGCACGACATCGGTGGGCACTTTGCCGCCTGGGAACAACCGCAGCTTTTTAGCGAAGACATTCGTGCGACATTCAAAACAGTGCGAGCCGGGGCCGCGTGATAAGCTAAAGGGGCTATGCTGATTCAAACGATCATCTATACGTTCGCGCCCGAAGACGCCGACAAGGCCGAAGTGATCCTGCGCGAGTTACGGGATGCCTCGCGCAAAGAGGAAGGCATGATCACCTTTGACGTCGCGCGCAGCAAAGAACACCCCAATGTCTTCGCCCTCTGGGAAGAGTATCGCGATGAGGCGGCCGTGGAAGCCCACAAGGCCACCGAACACTTCGGGCGCCTCGCGCTCAATGGTGTACGGCCGCTCGCCAAGCAACGAATCGCCGAGACCGTTTTTCCGATCTAATGCGCGCGATCGACGCGCGCTTCATTGCCGGCGGTGCGATCGCGCTCGCGGTGGCGATGGGCGTCGGCCGTTTCGCGTATACGCCGTTGTTACCGGTCATGGAACACGACGCCGGCCTGGGTGTCTCCATGGCCGGCACTTTGGCATCCTCAAACCTCTTTGGATATCTCGTGGGCGCGTCGCTGGCGATGCATCCGGTTACGCATCGCAGGCGCCTGGCAATCCTGCGCTGGAGCCTTGCCGGCGTGATTGTGACGACGGCGCTGATGGCCACGGCCGCGCAGCTGTGGTTACCGCTGCGCTTCTTGACCGGCATCTGCAGCGGCTTTGTGCTGGTGTTTGCATCGAGCATCGTGCTCGAGCGCGCCGCTCACGCGCGCGCGCCCTCGTGGCCGCCGCTCTTTTTCTCGGGCGTCGGGCTCGGGATCGCATTTTCGGGGGTTGCGGTTCCAGCGTTCGTCGCGTACGGCGGTTCGCGCGCTGCATGGGTCGGCATCGCGACCGTCAGTGGCATCGCGTTGCTCGTAAGCGCGCGATGGTTTACCGACGATGCGCCGTCGTCGAGCATTGCGCAAGCCGGCATCGATGCACCGCTACCGCGCCGCACGACTTTCGCGTGGCTCTTAGCGGTGTACACGGCAGAAGCGTTTGCCTACATCATTCCGGCTACGTTCCTGGTTGCGATCGTGGCGCGAATCCCGGAGCTCACGCGCTACGCGGCACTCTCTTGGGTATTCGTTGGTTTGGCGGCGGCATTCGCGACGTTTCCGTGGATTCACGTCGCGGCCCGAATGGGTAAGGCGCGCGCCCTCGCGGTTGCATTCGGTATTCAAGCGATCGGCATCGCGGCACCAGTATTTTCACAAAGCCCTACAGCCGTCGTCGTCGCGGCCGTTGCGCTAGGCGGAACGTTTATCGCCATCACCCTCTTCGCTGCAGGGCTCGGACGCGATATCTTCCCCCACAAAACCAACGACGCGGTGAGCCGCCTTACCGTGTTTTACAGCGTCGGCCAAATCGTCGGCCCGATCCTTGCGACGCAACTAGCGCTGCGCTTTAACTCCTACAACCCCGCGCTTCTGGCGGCGGCCGGCGTCGCCGCTCTCGCCTCCATCACGACCCTTATCACGATCGGCGCGCCGCGAGCCGCATCTCCGGTATCGCGAGCATAAACAGCGCTACCCGCTCGTCGGGGGTCAACGTCAACGCATTCGCAAGCCGGTCCAGCAGCTTCATCGAGGCGCGCACCGTCGCGCCGCTCTCGAGCAGACGATACCAGCCGCGCGTGACGCCGACCACCTCGGCGATCTCTTCCTGTGTCACGCGCCGCCCGCACCGGACCGGAAGCCGCTTGTACGGCCCAAGCGCCGTCGACTCCGGGGGGATACGTCCCCGGAGCAGCCTTAGCAGGTTACTGACCGACGATTGCCCCGCAACCCGGTCGACCGTCATCAACATCATAGCCGCATCGTAATACGCGTCGCCCGTGAGAATCTATGAACTGAGAGTTCGTGGTACGATAAACGACCATGAATGAGCGGGCACGCCAAACCGAGCTGCGGTCGTTTCTGGCCACCGCCCGAGCACGCTTGCGGCCCAGGGATGTTGGGCTTCCGATCCTTGGGCATCGGCGCCTTCCGGGTTTGCGCCGCGAAGAGGTCGCCGAACTCGTCGGAGTATCGCCGCGATGGTACGCATCATTCGAGGCCGGTGACGGGCGGCGTCGCTTCTCGACAGCCTTCGTGCAGCGCGTCGCGGACGTCTTGCGCCTTTCCGATCCCGAGCGCATGCGGCTCTTCGAGCTGGCACTTCCCGAGGCGGCCGCGGTGGCGCGGCACGTCCACGCAGCCGCCGGGCGGGCCATCTCTTCGGCGATCTACCGCCAACTCGTCGCGCAAGAACGGCTTCGCGAGGCGCAGGAGCAACTTCGCTTCGCTCAGGCCTCCGCGGGGCGCGCGCTTGCGACGGCCATTTATCTCACCTTGCTGGAAAAGGCGGCCCCCAAACCGCCCCGCAGCCGCCATCTAAGTATGGCGCGAAAGCGCGATGCGAAACCAGCTGACGCCTGAGGAATGCCGGCTCGTTCAAGCGAGCTTCGCGCAGATCGATCCGGTGGCCAGTCGCGTCGCCGCGCTGTTTTATCAGCGGCTCTTCGAGCTGGACCCGACGCTCGCGCCGCTGTTCAAAGTCGATATGACCACCCAAGGCGCGCGTTTTATGGAAAAGCTCGCCATTGCCGTAAAGGGGCTCGAAGATCTCGACGAGATCGCGCCGTTCGTCGAGACACTTGGCCGACGACATGGGGGCTACGGCGTCAAAACAAAAGATTACGATACCGTTTGCGATGCGCTGCTTTGGTCTTTAGAACAGCACCTGGGGCCGGCGTTCGCAGAGGACGTCAAGGCCGCGTGGTCGGCTGCATACGAAGCGCTTTCGACGAGGATGATCGCGGCTGCGGCAGCGCAGGCTTCGTAAAACACCTCGCTAGAAAATTCGAACGGCGAGCGCAGCGATGTCGTCGCGTAGCCGGCCGTCGCAAAAGCGGTTTACGTCGGCGAGGACGTGCTCGACGAGGCTCACCATAGACGGTGCAGCGCGCACCGCCATCGACACCGACGCGACAAGCCGCTCAATGCCGTACAGATCGCCGTCCGGCGATCGCGCTTCGGTGACGCCGTCCGTCGTCGCGACGAGAATCGTTCCCGGGGTGATGTCGACATGGCGCTGTTTGAAGAGATGGTGCTGGTCGTCGAATACGCCGATGATGGGAGCGGTCGGTTCAAGGACCTCCACGCCCGCTCCGGGTCTGTACAAGATCACTGGTTCGTGTCCGGCGGAAGCATAGTTCATGGAGCGCCGGTCGTGGTCGAGAATTCCCATGAAGAGGCTTGCGAACGACTCGGTTCGTTCGAACGCGTTGTTTTCGATGTAGGCGCGGTCGAGCGATCGGATCACACGTTCGGCCGTCAGACCCTCCGATGCGTAACAGCGCAGTCCATACTTGACCAGCGCCGCGTGAATCGCTGCGGAAGCGCCTTTGCCGGAGATGTCGGCAATGGAAAGTGCAACGTTGCCATTGTCGAAATGATAGACATCGACGATATCGCCGCCGATCGCGCGCTCGGCGAGCACGTAGGCCACGTGGTATTCGATGCCGTCGATTTCATGCTCGGACGGAGCGAACAGGTGCCGCATGAGCACCTCGGCAGATGCCCGATCCTCGCGCGCCAGATGGCCGTTGGCCGGGGGCTCCTGCGCTGCCAACTCTTCCACGGGCGAGGGCTCCGGCTGCGTAACAACCGGCTCTACGTGGACGCGTTCGTCGAATGTCATGGGTAATCCGAGGGAAGCGCGACAACCAAAGAGTTGACGCTGGTCGTTGGATTGTCGTAGGAGAGCCGAAATCATGCCGACCGGGCCCTTGCCGCATGATATTGTCCTTTTGTCCAGTTGAAACGAACGAAGTCACACCATCGGAGACGGGTGCTGGGGCGAACGCGCTGAACCATTGCGCCTATCGTCAGGAGGTACCAATGAGCGACGGACATCGTCATGAGTGCGGGAGCTTTTTCGGTTGTGGTGAGGAGCAGGGCCAGGGCGTGCTGCGCCAAGACCTGGTGGAGCGCTCGTACGACGCGCGGGCCGCGGACCGTCTCACCCATATGGACGAGATCGATCGCGGAACGTTCGACGGTTATTTGACGGCGCGGGGACGCTCGCGGCGCGACCTTTTGAAATCGAGCGCATTCATGGGGGTGCTCGCGGCGATCGGACCCTGGTTTGCGCGGCCGGCGATTGCCGCCGACGGGGGCGGCCCCCGTCGCGGCGCGTAGCCGAAGGCGACGGCCGCGTGCACGTGGTCGAATGCACCGATGAAACGACCAAACTCGGGATCTACGATACGACCTTGCCGCCGATCCTCAAAATCGATTCCGGGGACGTCGTCAGTTACCGCAATACGTGGTCGCATTTCCTCAATCAATTGCAACCCGGTGTGCCGATCGAGAAACTCGCCGCGATTCGCGTCGCCAATCCAGGGCACGGTCCGCACTCCATCATCGGACCGATCTGGGTGAACGACGCGCAGCCCGGCGACGTGCTCGAGATCCGCTACCAGCGATTCGAGCCGAACAGCTGGGCCGCCGTCTTCAATAATCCAGGGGCACTCGGGACGGGACTCCTGCCCACCGATTTCCCGCAAGGTCAAGTCAAATACGTCGATCTAGATTTGACGAACATGCGCACCGAGTTTCTCCCCAACATTCACGTGCCTCTCAAACCCTTTCAGGGGACGCTCGGGGTCGCGCCACCCGACGGATATTTTCCACCGCTGCGACCCGGGGTCACGAATTCGGTGCCGCCCGGACCGCACGGCGGGAACACCGACCTCAACGAGATGTCGGAAGGCTCGATCATGTACATCCCGGTGTGGAAACCGGGCGCCCTCATCTTCACCGGCGACTCGCACGCGGTGCAAGGCGACGGCGAAATCAATCTGAGCGCGCTGGAAACGGGGATGAAGGAAATGCGCATTCAGGTGGTGCTGCACAAGAATAAGAACTTCGCATGGCCGATCGCCGAAACGTCGACGCACTGGATGATCCTCGGGTTGGATAAGGATCTCAACGTGGCGATGGCCTCGGCTGCGCGCAACGCGATCAAGTTCCTCTCAACGCGCGCGAACATGACCGAGCTCGATGCTTATGCGTTGCTCAGCATCGCAGGTAACTTCCGCGTCACGCAAGTGGTCGACATCGTGCGCGGCGTGCACGCGATGATTCCGAAGAGCCTGTTTGCAGCCGACTTTAAGCCGCACATCACCGTGGTGTAGTTCGATCGATATTTTGATGATGCTCGCGCACTATCTCGTCGGGACGTGGAATTGCACGTATCGCGCGGGAGCAGCACACTTGACCTACACTGCCATCTACGCGCACGATCGCGGCGGTCACACCTTGCGGGAGACGGCTTCCTGGACGGGCGGCGGCGACGAAGAGTTACTGGCGTATGATGCGCGCCACCATGCCTGGACGGCGGTCGTGTTCGAAGACCAAGGAACGACCACGATCCTGCGCGCGAGCGGCAGCAATCCAAACAAGATCGCCTACCGCAGCATCTACCCCGACAAGAGCCTCGCCGTAACGTTCGATCGCGTCTCGGCGAGGGAGTACACGCTGCACGCAACGGTACGCTCAGGTAGCAAGACGATCACGTCCATCGATACTTGTTCGCGCCGCTAGCCGCCAAAAAACTCGATGAAGTGACGCGCCACGTCGGCCGGCTTCTCTTCGGGTAAGAAGTGGCCGCAGTCGAGTGCTTCGCCCCGCACGTCGTCGGCCCAGCCGCGCCAGATTTCGAGGAAATCCCAGGGCTTTCGCAGCCGGGATGTCCCCCAAAGGGTGAGCAGCGGAGCCGCAATTTTGCGCGTCCCGCGGTCGGCGAGATCGTTTTCCGAATCGATCGTTGCGCCGGCGCGATAGTCGGCGCAGGTCGCGGCAATTACGGCGGGATCGTGAAATGCGCGCCGGTATTCGGCCATCGCTTCGGCATTGAACGCAACGTTCGGTCCAGCCCAAGCCGGCGCCATCCGATCGAGCCACAGGTCCGGATCGGCGGCAATCATACGCGCGGGCAAATCCGAGGCCAGCGCGAGAAAGAACCAATGAAACGATCCAACGCCACTTTGACGGTCGAGCCGCTCGAAGGTCTCAATCGTCGGCACGATATCGAGCACCGCAATTTTGGTTACGCGCTGCGGATGATCGAGCGCCATACGATACGCAGCGCGTCCGCCGCGATCGTGCCCCGCCACGGCGAATCGTTCGAATCCAAGCGATGACATCGCACTGACGATCGCAGCGGCCATCGCGCGCTTCGTATACGGTTGCAGCGACGCATCCGCGGGAGGCTTGCCGCTTGCGCCATAGCCTGGCAGATCGAAGGCGATAACCGTAAAGTGCCGCGCGAGATCCGCGACAACGGCGTGCCAGCAGAGATGCGTCTGCGGGTACCCATGCAACAGCACCAGCGGCGGTCCCGAGCCACCGATTGCGGCGAAAAGGTTACCAAAAGGCACCCGGACAGTGCGTCTCTCAAAGCCCTCGAACAACACGATGTTCTCCTTTGCCAGGAAGCCCACGCGGATGTACGCAAACACGAAACGACGGAAGGGAGAGTACCGAATATATGAGACACTTTGCACTAACAGTGTTGGCTTGCCTTTTCATCGTCGCAAGCACCAACGTTACTCTCGCCCAAACCCCCAGGTACACGTTCACTGTTTTTAATTACACCAACGACGCCTGGGCCTGGGTAACGATATACACGAACGGCAGCAGTGGCATCGCCGAGCATTTTTGCGTAAATCCGGGGCAGCGGTGGAACGGTATGGTCACGAATGGCAAGCAGGCGAGGCAGCGCTTTGAGGTGACCGCGAACGCGGGCTGCCGCCATCCCGTGCTGGCCGATTTTTGGAAAAACGCTGCGGATAGAGCCTGGATTTGCGGCAATCGAAAAAACGGCTACTCCATCATCCAACACGGCTCGAATTGTAATCGCTGACGTTGACAGGGCGCCTATCGACGAAAACGCTCCACCCGTAGGGGTGGAGCGTTTGTAATTGGTGGAGCTGTCGGGGTACTGCCCCCCGAGTCCGAAAAGCCTAACCGGCGCATTCTCCAAGCTCAGCTTTGACTTTGACTTACTCGGACGGACGTCTCAAAGCGGGACTTACCGTACGCAGCAGATCCTTGATCTCGTACGTGCGTCGAATCACGCGCATGTACCAGCCCGAGTTTATGGCCGGAGTGCAGAGCGGTTCGGGCCGACTCTCTGCGTCCGGTAGCTAACTTAGATTAAGCAGCTAGTGCGTATTCGTTGTTGGCAGTTAAGCCGTTGCGATCGTTTTAGGAGAGCTCGCAACTCCGCTTGCTAACGCCGACCACGGATCTCCTCGTCGAGCCTAGTTCAGCCCCTCGATTTCGGCCGTGACCGAACACCCACTATAACACAGCTGGCAAGAGGCTCGGTTACATGCTCTGGCGCAAGCGCGCGAGCGTGGCGTCGTCGGTCCGATCGATCGTGATCGGCGTGACGCTGGCGTAGCCATCGCGGAGGGCGGCCAAATCGCTGCCCTCTTCGATCTTGTCGGCGTTGTGGCTGCCCCAAATCCAGACGTAGGTCTCGCCGCGCGGATCGAGGCGGCGATCGGTGCGGTCGCGATAGCGCTTGCGCGCCTGCGAGGTGAACGTCACGCCGCGCAAGAGAGCCGGCTCGACGTTGGGCACATTGAGATTGAGCAGCGTGGTCGCGGGCAAGTTGAAGCTGTGCGCTTTTGCGGCGAGTTCGACGGCGCAGCGCGCGGCGGTCTGCCACTGCGGCTCGTCATCGGAAATCGGCCAAGAAATCGCCAGCGAAACCGCGATCGCCGGCACGCCGACGAGAAGCGACTCATTGGCTGCCGCGATCGTTCCCGAATAGGTGATGTCGTCGCCCGCGTTGGCACCGCGGTTGATGCCACTCACCACCAAGTCCGGCAGCGTCTTGAAGATCTCGTAGGATCCGACGACGACGCAATCCGCCGGCGTTCCGAAACAGACGTAGGTCGGCACGGGACGTCCGCGCAGCTCGCGCAGGCGCACCGGAGAATGGATCGACAGCGAATGCGCGACGCCGCTACGATCGCCGTCGGGTGCAACCACGACAACGTCGCCGAGCTCGCGCAGCGCCTGCGCGAGCACGGTGATGCCCGGGCTCTCAACGCCGTCGTCGTTGGTGACCAGAATGCGCAGTTTAGGCTTCCGAGCGAGTCAACGGTGCCGTAACGAAGATCGAGATCAGCATCATCACGAGCGAACCAACCAGCGTCGATTCCCATACCGGCCACGGCACACCGGTGGCTTTGAAGCCCGGCGAGAGCCAAACCGCAAGCGCAAAGAGCCCCCAGTTGATGACGATCGAGAATAGTCCGATCGTCAAGATGGTAATCGGCAACGAGATCAGTTTGAGGATCGGGCCGATGATCGCATTGACCAGGCCGAAGATGATCGCAGCAATTAAGGCATCGACCCACGAGTTCATGTGAAAACCCGGGACGTACATCGCGACTGCCCATAGGGCGGCTGCGGTGATCAGAAAGCGAAGCAACCAGTGCATTCAGGAACCCCCTTCCAGAGCCGTTTTGATTTGCGCAGCGAGCGCCGGGGTCATGCCTTTGACCGCCGCGATCTCATCGACGCTCGCGCGCTTGATCGCGGCGACCGAACCGAAGTAGCCAAGAGCCGTTTTCGGCGCACCGGGCCGACGCCGGCCAGCGCGTCGAGCGCGGATTGCGTCATCGCCTTGGCGCGCCGCTGGCGGTGATAGGTGATGGCGAAGCGGTGCGCTTCGTCGCGAATGCGCATGACCAGATGCAGACCCGGCGAGTTCGGCGGCAGCACGATCGGGTCCGGATTGCCCGGCACGTAGAGCCACTCGTGCTCTTTGGCCAAGCCGGCGACCGGAATGCCGGTCATGTCGATTTCTTCGATCACCTCGACGACCGCGCTCGAGTTGTCCTTTGCCGCCGTCGATCAGCAGCAGATCCGGCTTCTTGTTGAATTTCTCTTTCTTCGCGAGCTCCTTGTTCGGTCGACGTCGTCGACGTCTCGTCGGTCTCGCGCGCAGATAGCGCAAGCGCCGGCGCAGCGTTTCTTGCATCATCGCGAAGTCGTTGGGGCCGTGTCGTATTGAATCTTGAAATTGCGGTAGTCGCTCTTCTTCGCCCGCCCCTCGACGAACACGACCATCGAGGCGACCGGGTTGGTGCCTTGGATGTTCGAGATGTCGTAGCACTCGATGCGATGCGGCGGCTCGGGAAGCTCGAGCGCGTCGGCGAGTTCGGTGAGCGCGCGGGCCTGGGCGCGTTTCTTGCACTTCCTGATGCGCGAGAAACGCTTTGAGATTCTGCTCGGCGTTCTTTGCACGAGGCGCAGATACTCGGCGCGTTCGCCGCGCTGCGGCTCGCAGGATGCGCACGCGCTGGCCCTTGACTTCGGTGAGCCACGACTCGATACGCCGTGATCTTCGTCGGGCAGCGCTGCACCAGAATTTCTTTCGGAATAGCCGCGGCCGCGACGACGCGCTGCGCGCGCGCGCGCGCGCTTTTCGCGGCACCGGCAGACTCATTGTCGCGCGCGATGCGCGTCAAGGCTGAAGCGGCCGGGCTGATCGTACGCGCTTGCCGTGCGCGCGGTGTAGAATTGCTTGAGGAATTCGGCGAACAGCTCGTCGTCGGGCTGATCGTGCACGCCGTCGAGGATGAAGTGCTCCTGCCCGATCAGCTTGCCGCCGCGCACCATGAAGACTTGCATGCAGGCTTGTCCCTGCGCGCGCGCGCGACCGCGATTAGGTCCATGTCGAGGCGCGATTTCCAGACGACCTTCTGGCCTTCGGTCACGCGGCGCACGTGCACGATGCGGTCGCGCAGGCGCGCCGCGGCCTCGAAGTTGAAGTGCTCGGCCGCCTCCGTCATCTCGTGCTGCAGCCGCGCGAGCAGCGATTCTTGCTTGCCTTCGAGGAAGAGCACGACTTCGTCGATCATCGCATCGTAGTCGGCTTCGGTCTGATAGCCGACGCACGGCGCCAGGCAGCGCTTGATGTGATATTGCAGGCACGGGCGCTTGCGCCTGCCGTCGATCGGCTCGCGGCAGGTGCGCAGCGGAAAGACGAGGCGCACGAGATCGATCAGCTCGCGCAGCCCGTGCGCGTTGGTGTACGGGCCGAAGTAGCGCGCGCCGTCGTCGTTCACGACGCGCGTGAAGACGACGCGCGGAAACGGCTCGTTCGTCACTTTGAGATACGGGATAGCGCTTGTCGTCGCGCAGCCGCACGTTGAACGGCGGCTGATGGCGCTTGATCAGGTTCGCTTCGAGGATCAGCGCTTCGATCTCGTTGGTGACGACGATCGTGCGCACGTCGACGACGCGCTCGACCATCGCCTCCGTGCGGATATGGTGCGCTGCGCGTCCTGAAAGTACGAGCGCACGCGGTTGCGCAGCGAGACGGCTTTGCCGATATAGAGAATCTCCCCGTCGCGCCCGATCATCTGATAGACGCCCGGCGCATCGGGGATTTGCGAGAGCGTGTGTTCGAGCGACGCGCGTCGCGCTCATCGTCTCCGCGCTGACGCATGACAATCCAGACTACCACGATCGCCGCGACGAGGGCCAGCAGCAGCGACGATCAGTCCCGCCTTATGGATGAGCGGAAGATCACGTCGAGATGGTCGCCCGAGCGCTACGCCGAGCCACACGAGCCCGCCGCAGAAGACCACCGAGCCAAGCACGTCCAAAGGTAGAAATGCATCAGATTCATCTCGCGCCATACCCGCCGGAATCGAGATGATCCCGCGGATCACCGGGACGAAGCGGCAGACAAAGATCGCGAAGCTGCCATAGCGTTCGAAGAACCCGTGCACGCGGTCGAGTTGCTCGTGCGTGAGATGCACGTACCGCCCGAACCGGTCGACCAACGGCCGTCCGCCGAAGCGCCCGACCGCGTAACCGATCGATTCCGCCGCCGAGTTCGCCCGCCACCGCGACCACAATAGTCGAGCCAGAGGTAGGGAAGATGCCCCGTTGCGGCCAGCGCACCAGCTAGCGGCATGAGCGATCTCGGCGCCGACCGGCGCTCCGATATTCCCCAGGACCATCACGATGAAGAGTCCGCAATACCCGTAGTGATCGATCAGCGAAATGGCGATCTGCTGAAAATGCTCCACAGGCTCTAGTGTACCTAGCTACTCGCGGCGGAGTTTCGGACGCCGCTGCGCCGCAGAATCTCGGCGGCCAGGCTTCCGCCTTCGGCCCGGAGCGCTCGCAGCAGGTGCGACCGGCTCGACGTGCGGCGTCACCCGCATAGCCCTCGGCGAGGATAATGATTTTACGCACGCGCGGCGTCACCAGGATTCCTTCCCACAAGCGATCCTCGCCGGCGCCCAAGATGACGCCGCACGTCGGCGTGCAACTCGCGCACGTCGATACCATCGGCGTCAAGGTCGTGCGAGAATTGCGGGTCGCGTTCTTCGAGCAGCGCCACCATCAGGTGCTCGGCACCGACGTAATAATGGTTGTGGTTACGGCATTCTTGTTCGGCAACGCGCAAGACGCGTAGCGAGGCCTGACCGAATCTCTCGAACAACGCAAGACCTTAGTGGGAGTGGTCGGGGCGACTGGATTCGAACCAGCGACCTCTTCGTCCCGAACGAAGCGCTCTACCAAGCTGAGCCACGCCCCGACAAAACTCCCGTCTATTCTTACCTTCGGCCGCCCCTCCTGCTTTGGCGAGCGGGCTCCCAATCAAGGGGAAAAGCCCGCCTCTTGGGAACGCTCTTCCTCGTCCATGCGATATCTCATCGTCGGGTGCGGACGCGTCGGCTCCGCACTTGCGAAACTCCTCGATGCCGACGGCCACGAAGTGATCGTCGTCGACGAGAACCCCACCGCCTTCAAACGTCTCGGAACCAATTTCCGCGGCCATGTCGTGGTCGGTACCGGTATCGACTACGACGTGCTCAAGCGAGCGGGCGCATCCACCGCGGACGGCTTCGTCGCGGTGACCGACGGCGACAACCGCAACATCATGGCCGCGCTCATCGCGCAGCGGATGTTCAAAATCGAGCGAGTCGTCTGCCGCATCTACGATCCGCCGCGCGGTCAGATGTACCGCGAGCTTGGCATCCAGACGGTCGTTCCGACCACAGTCGGCGCCAAGATGATTCGCGACACCTTGATGCAAGCGCCGTGGGATCCGGTTCATACCTTTGACTTCGGCAAGGTCACCTCGCTCTCGGCAACGGTTCCGCCCGAGCGAAGCCGGTAAGAGCATTGGCGAAATCGAACGGCCCGGACGCATTCGCGTCGCCGCGATCCGCCGCGAAAGTTCCGGCGTGATGGTCGCCTCAAACGATCTGGTACTCGAAGAGGGCGATCAGATCAACGCGATCGTCGCACCCGAAGCGATCAGCGAGTTTGCAAAAATGTTTGCCGGTTGTTCACGCCGAGGCAGTTAACGCATAGTGTTCATTCTCATCGTCGGCGGCGGCAAAGTCGGATCCTATCTGACCCGCGCGCTACTCCAGCAACATCACGAAGTCGTCGTCGTCGAAAAATACGACAAGAAAGCCAAACAGCTCGACACGCTGGTCGATCGCCAAGTCACCATGCTCGGCGACGGATGCGATCCGATGGTGCTCGAAGCCGCCGGCGTCGCGCGCGCCGACGTCGTCGTCGCCGATACCGGTGATGACGAAGACAATTTGGTCGTCATCTTGCTGACCAAAAAGAAATCGAAGGCCCGCTGTATCGCGCGCGTCAACAACCCGCGTAACAGGCAGATCTTCGAATCGCTCGATCCGGCCGATCCGGTGACCGTGATCTCCTCGACCGAGATCATCCTCGACGTGCTCAACGAACATGTCAACGCGTCGAGCTACACGGCGGCACTCGAGACGATGCACCTCTTTGGCAAAGGCAATCTGAGCCTGGTGCGCATCAGCGTGCCGGCCGGGTCACCGGTCGCCGACAAACCGCTGTGCGATCTCAACCTGCCCCGTAACAGCGTGATCGTCGCGATCGAGCGCGACAACGACGAGAGCATCGTGATCCCCACCGGTGATACGCAGCTGCACGCCGGCGATCGCATCGTCGCGGTCGTAAAGAACGGCGCCGCCGAGAAACTCCAAGCCGTCTTCAACGCCCCCGCAATAGCGAAGTAACGCTAAGGGTGACAATCAGATAAAGCCCTTGCGTAGTGCGACGACGGCGGCTTGGGTGCGGTCGGCGGCGGAGAGTTTCTCGAGAATGTCGCGGATGTGCCCCTTCACCGTACCGAGACCGATGTTGAGGATCGAAGCGATCTCGGTGTTGGCTTTGCCCTCAGCGATAAGGCGCAGGACGTCCGATTCGCGTGGTGTAAGCGGCGAACTCTGATTGACCGTCGCCAGGCGCGGCGAGAAGCGCGCGAGCACGACATGCGCGATCTGTGGATCGAAATATGCCCCGCCTTCGCTTGCAATGCGGACCGCGTCGATGAGCGTCGACGCCGGTGACGACTTGAGGCAGTAAGCGTCCGCACCAGCGGCGAGCGCCGCGAGCACTTCATCCTCGACATCGATCATCGTCACGATCACCACGTGCGTTCCGGGCACGTCAGCGCGAATGCGCTGCGTGAGTGCGATCCCGTCCATACCGGGAAGGCCGAGGTCGACCACGGCGACGTCGGGCCGATCGCGCGCCACCAGTTCGTAACCGCTGACGCCGTCGGGTGCTTCGCCTACAACGTCGAATGCCGTTTGCAACGCCGTTTTCATGCCCTCTCGCGTGAGTGCATGATCCTCAACGATCGCGACCCGTATCCGCCCGCTCACGTCGTGCTTCCGTGTTTTGCAAGTGGCAGCTCGACGAAGAAAAGGCTGCCGCGTTCGTCGCGCGGTTGATATCCGGCGCGGCCGCCGTATTTTTCCGCGATCCGTCTGACGATGTAGAGCCCAAGCCCCGTTCCACCGCCCGCCCGCACGCCGCCAAAGCGTTGAAAGAGCGCGTCGCGGCGCTCAAGGGGAACCCCGTAGCCGTCATCGATAACTGCGATCGTAAGCACGCCGTCGCGCACCGCAGCTTCAACCTTCACGCGGCCCTCCGCCGGGGTTGCTTCGATCGCATTGGCAACCAGATTCGTGAGGGCACGGCCAATCTCGTCTTCGTCCGCGTCGATGGCCGCATCCGCTGGAACTGATTGCACCGTCAGCACCACCCCCTTAGCCTGAGCGACCGGTTGCAACTCCGCCGTCACTCGTTGGATCAGCGGCGCGATCTCCTCGCGCCGGGATCGGTGCGAGTCCTCGCCCGACTCATATCGCGCTACCAACAACAGCGTCTCGACCAAACGGCGCAGACTCGCCGTCGACACGCGGGTCGTCTCAAGGATGTGTTTATAGCGCTCGGGGAGATCGCCATATGCGCCATCGAGGGCTTGACTCATAGTGACATCGGCTGCCACCAGCGGCGTCCGTAAATCGTGAGCGAGCGCATACACGATGTCGCGAATAACGTCACTGCGATCTTGCAACTCGCTACGACCGCGCAGAATCTCCTCGTTCTGCTCCGCCAGTCGGATGAATAGGCGCCCCTGCTGAAGCGCGACAGCTAGGTTGTCGGCGAAATCTTGGACCGCCTCTTGTTCGTCCGGTGACGGTGTGCGCGGGCCCCAGCCGATGACCAGCGCCACGAGGCCATTGTCGAGTTCGACGGTCGCCGCCGTCACCGATCCGCGCAACATGCTGGCCAGCGGATCGTTGACGCCAACCGTTACCGCGCGGCCGCGCGAACGCGCATTTTCGATCACCGACGCGAGTTCTGGAGCGAGCGGCTCACGTTTGAGCGTCACGTCGCCGTCTACCGCTTCGTACAAATCGGGCACGTCGAGCGAGGTCGCTCGCGTCACTAAGAGCACGCTCGATGCCGCCGTGATGCGCTTGGCCTCACGCACCGCGTTGCGCATTACGACTTCGGTATTCAAACTCGCGCGCACTTGCTCCATCGCGCGGCGCAGAGCGCGCTCACGTTCAAATTGGCGCTCGCGCTCGGCGCTTTCACCGGCGCGTCGCGCGCTCTGCTGGGCGCGCAGCGTCAACGTTCCGACGAGCAGAAAGCTTGCCGCCAGCAGCAAGCGATCGCCGACGGCGATCGTGTCCCAATGGTGCCCCGCGACAAGACCGTTGGTGTATCCCGCGACGATGTTCGCGATTTCCGCCAGCACCACGAGCCGAATCGTGAGCGAGGGACGCAATGCAAGCGCCGAAAGCGCAATCGGTCCGTTGAGCAAAATCGCTGCGACAAAAAGCTGCGGCGTGATGAGATCGATGACCCACGCAACCAGCAAGAGCGCGTAGCAGAGAGCGACCATTCCTATGCCGCTTCGCGCAGCGGGGACCCCGTTCATTTTGACGAACCGGCCCGGTCCATGGATCACTCGGCAGACGAACGCGAAGCCGCGCGGCGCCGCTCGGCGGAAGAGCTTTTGCGGGAGTTTGGCGAGCGAGCGCGCCTCGTCGTCTACGTCGCCGCGGCGCCGGGCGCCGGAAAGACACGGCGATTGCTGACCGACGCGCGCCGCTTGCAAGCGACGGGAAAGCGCGTCGCAATCGGCTGGATCGAAACCAAGGGTCGTCCCGATCTCGAACGTCTTTGCGAGGGAATCCCGCGCATTCCTCCGCGCGATGTGACGTTCGGCGCCAACCACTTCAAGGAATTCGATCTCGATGCTGCGCTCGACGCTCACCCGGATGTCATCCTCATGGACGAGCTTGCGCACGACAACCTTGGTGACGCGCGCAACGGCAAACGCTGGCAAGATGCGCTCGACCTGCGCGCGGCCGGTATTTCCGTGCTGGGCGCATTCAATATCTCGCATCTGGAGACGGTCTCGGCGACTGCCGAACGGCTGATCGGCTATCCCGTCCGCGAGATCGTTCCGCTTTCATTCTTGAAGACCGCAGACGAAGTGATCGCACTCGACGCATCGCCCGAGATCCTTCGCGAACGCCTGCAAAGCGGGATGATTGTTCGCGACGGAGATATCGCGCGCGCGCAAAGCGGCCTTTATAAAGAATCGACGCTGATCATGATGCGCGAGCTGCTGCTACGCACGATCGATCAGTTGACGATTCCGACCGTTTCGGCCGCGGTAACCTCGAGTGCTTTGACGATCGTTCCAAACGGTGTCGACTGCGAGCAGTTCGTTCGGCGCTGCGCGCCGCTCGCTGCCGCGCTCGATTTGGCGCTTGAACTTCTTCCCGACCCGGCGTGCGATCAAGCCGAGGTGGCTCGCGTCGGGGCCGAATTCAACGCCGAAGTGCTGCCAGCCGCTGGGCCGGAAAGCGTCGACTTTTCGAGTTATCGCGCCTCGCTGTTCATCCTGCCGCGAGGAAAGCTGGCTGCGCGCCTCGTCAATTCGCCGGTCGAGCGCGATATCGCGATTTTGGACACCGAACAGTCGTACATCGAGCGCACTGCGCTCACGACGCCGCTTTCCGGTACGCTGGGCGATCGGATGGGTGTCGGTTACGGCAAGCTCACGGTCTATCTCGGCGCGGCCGCCGGCGCGGAAAAACGTACGCGATGCTCGATCGCGGGCACCAACTGCGCAGCGAAGGCGTCGACATCGTAATCGGCTAGGTCGAAACACACAAGCGCGTCGAAACCGAAGCAATGATCGGCGACCTTCCGATCATTCCACGCAAGGCAGTCCAGGCGGACGGCATCACCTAACCGAAATGGATCGCGAGGCGATCCTGGCGCGCAAGCCCGCGTAGTGCTGGTCGACGAACTCGCGCATACCAACGAGCCCGGCTCCCTCGCCCCCAAACGCTTCCTCGACGTGCTCGCGTTTTTGCGCGCGGGCATCGACGTGATCACGACGCTCAACATTCAGCATTTGGAGGCGCTCGAGCGACGCGGTCTATCGTTTGACCGGAACGCTCGTACGTGAAACGTTGCCCGACGGCATCCTGCCGCTGGCCGACGAGGTGATTCTCATCGACGTTTCGCCGGAGACGTTGCGCGAACGTCTGCGCGCCGGCAAGATCTATCCGCGAGAGCGCATCGAGCCGGCGCTGGCAAATTTCTTTCGCACCGAGAACCTCGCAGCGTTGCGCGAACTCGCGATTCGCGAAGTATTGCGCGCCGAGACGCGCGAGCGCATCGCTGCGCCGTTCGAGCGCATTTTGCTCTCGGTCGTCGGACGCCGCGAAGACTTGCTGCTGCTCGAAGGCGCGCGGATGGCTGCGCGTCTCGAAGTCGATTTCGCGGTCGCTCACATCGCCGAGCGCGTGACCGGGTCGAAGAAACGATCCTAGTGGAGTTCGAGCGCGCGACGCCGTGTGCTCAACGTCGATTGGATAGACGAGCGCAACGTGGATGACGCGGCGACGCGCCTCCTCGCGGATCGCGCGCTCGCGCTCCCGAAACCGGATCGCGATCGGTGGCACGCATCGTAAGCCCCGCTGGCCGGCACGCAACTCCTTCGCGCGCCGTTTGCTCGATGCAGGCGCGCGCGAGCTGCTCGTGCTCGCGCGTCCGAAGGCGATCGTCGAAACCCCCGCCGAAGACGCCTAATGCAGGCGTCGAGCGCCAGGTTGAGCTCGAGCACGTTGACACGGGGCTCGCCGAGAAACCCGAAGGTGCGCGACTCAACCAGGCGTGCAATCAACGCGTTCACGGTCGCGACTGGAATGTTGCGCGCCTTGGCGACCCGCGGGGCCTGATAGTATGCGCCCTCGGGCCTGATGTCGGGATCGATGCCGCTCGCGCTCGAGGTCACGAGGTCCATCGGAACGGCACCGTTTGCGTCGGGGTTGGCCTTCTTCAGCGCGGCGATCGTCGCTTTGGTCGCGTCGATCAGCTTCTTCGATGTCGGCCCGAGGTTGGGCCGCCGGTCGAGGTCGGATCGTAGCCTCTTCCCGGCGGCCGACGGCCGGCCCTGGAAGTACTGCGGTTTCGTCCAGAGTTGGCCGATGATCGCTGAGCCGACTGACTTTCCCGTTGACGTGACCAACGAGCCGTTCGCCTGGTCGGGAAGAAGCTGCGCGATGCCGGTCATCACGAGCGGATAGATCGAGCCGAGCGCGATCACGGTCACGATCGTGAAGATCACCGACGTGACGAGATGCTGAGCGTATTGTCTGTGATTTGCTATGCTTTTGCCATGATGCGTTACCTTACGTGAGATGGAGCGCCGCAGGATCATGTCGATGAGCTTGATGCCGATGAAGGGCACGATGATGCCGCCGACGCCGTAGATCAGCACGTTCTCCCGCAGGACCGCGTTCGCGCCGCGCGGCCGGTAGGCGACGCCGCGCAGGGCGAGCGGAATGAGCGCGATGATGATGAGCGCGTTGAAGATGACCGCCGAGAGGATCGCGCTCTGCGGCGTCGACGAGCCGCATGACGTTCAACGCGTTCATCGCCGGATAGGCGGTCGCGAACATCGCCGGGAGAATGGCGAAGTACTTCGCAACGTCGTTGGCGATCGAGAACGTCGTCAGCGCGCCGCGGGTCATCAGCAGCTGCTTGCCGATCTCGACGACCTCGATGAGCTTCGTCGGATCGGAATCGAGGTCGACCATGTTGCCGGCCTCTTTGGCCGCCTGCGTGCCGGAGTTCATCGCGACGCCGACGTCGGCTTGGGCGAGCGCCGGCGCGTCGTTCGTGCCGTCGCCGGTCATCGCGACGAGCCGGCCCGAGGCCTGCTCGCGCTTGATGAGCGCCATCTTCGTCTCGGGCGTTGCCTCGGCGAGGAAGTCGTCGACGCCCGACTCGCCCGCGATCGCCGCCGCGGTCAGCGGATTGTCGCCGGTGATCATCACCGTGCGGATGCCCATCGCGCGCAAGCGGTCGAAGCGCACTTTCATGTTCGGCTTGAGGATGTCTTTGAGGTAGATGACGCCCAGGATTTGCGCGTTGCGCGCGAGCAGCAGCGGCGTGCCGCCGGCGCGCGCGATCCGTTCGACCTGCTGCGCAAGGCCGTCGACAGGCTTGCCGCCTTGCTCGCGTACCCACGCCGGACCGCATCCGGTGCGCCTTTGCGGAATCTTGGCTCCGTCGGCGAGATCGAGCCCGCTCATGCGCGTGTACGCGCTGAACGGCACGAACGTCGCGCCGGCGGGCTCCGCGTCGTTGATACCGTTGGATTGCGCAAGCGTCACGATCGAGCGGCCCTCGGGCGTCTCGTCGGGCAGCGAGGGAGATAGGCGACGCTGTACGCGTCAAGCGACGCGACGCCGTCGGCGGCGATGAACTCGCTCGCTTGGCGGTTGCCGAGCGTGATCGTTCCGGTCTTGTCGAGCAGCAACGTATCGACATCGCCGGCGGCTTCGACCGCGCGGCCGCTCATCGCGAGCACGTTGCGTTGCATCACGCGGTCCATGCCGGCGATGCCGATCGCCGAGAGCAGTCCGCCGATCGTCGTCGGAATGAGACACACGAGCAGCGCGATCAGGACCGTAACGATGAGGTGTTGGCCCGCGTACATGGAAAACGGCGAGAGTGTCGCCACGGCGATCAAGAAGATGATCGTCAAGCCGGCGAGCAGGATCGAGAGCGCGATTTCGTTGGGCGTCTTCTTCCGCGGCGCGCCCTCGACCAGGCCGATCATGCGATCGAGGAACGATTCGCCCGGGTTCGCCGTGATGCGAATGTCGATTTGATCCGAGAGCACGCGCGTACCGCCGGTGACCGCGCTGCGGTCGCCGCCGGCCTCGCGAATGACGGGCGCCGACTCGCCGGTGATCGCCGATTCGTCGACCATCGCGGCGCCATGCGACACGTCGCCGTCGCCCGGGATCAGCTCGCCGGCCGCTACGCGCACCACGTCGCCCTTGCGCAGATTGCTCGACGGGACGCTTTCGACGCCATCGCCGACGACCAGTTTGGCCAGCGTTTCGGTCCGCGTCTTGCGCAGCGCGTCGGCTTGCGCCTTGCCGCGCCCTTCGGCCACGGCTTCGGCGAAGTTTGCGAAGAGCACCGTGAACCACAGCCAGATCGAAATCGCGAAATCGAATCCGGCCGGCCCGTGACTAGCAAGGTCGCGCACGAAGAAGAGCAGGGTGACGAGCGCGCCGACTTCGCAGACGAACATGACCGGATTGCGAAACTGCCAGCGCGGATCGAGTTTCGTGAACGAGTCGACCACCGCTCGGCCGAGAATTTCTCCGTCGAACAGGGAGCGTGCTTTCGGGCGACGCTCGATCCGTCGTTGCGAGATCATGTTAAAACGTTTTTCCTTGCAGATTGAGCAGATGTTCGACGATCGGTCCGAGCGCGTCGGCCGGGAAAAAGACTAGGGCTCCGACGATAAGGATCGTTCCGATCAGGAGTGCGACGAAGATCGGCGAATAGGTCGTAAACGTGCCTGCGGATTCCGCCACGGCTTTCTTTCCGGCGAGAATGCCCGCAAGAGCAAGCAGCGGCACAATTTCCGCATAACGCGAAAAGAACATATCGACACCCATCGTGAGGTTGTAGAACAAGTTGGGCCCGAGCCCGGCAAATGCGCTTCCGTTATTGCCGTTGGCGGACGAGAACGCGTACAGGATCTCGGAGAATCCATGCGGCCCCGCATTGCTCAGGGTCGCAAGACCAACCGGCGTAATCGCAGCAATAGCGGTCGGCACCAAGACCAGCACCGGTGTCACGATGATGAAGAGGATCGCGAGCTGCACTTCTTTGCGCTCGATTTTCTTGCCAAGGTATTCCGGCGTGCGGCCAACCATGAGCCCCGCAATAAACACGGTGATCACGACGAAGACCAGCTTGCCGTAGATACCGCTGCCGACACCGCCGAAGATAATCTCGCCAAGCTGCATGTTTACCATCGGAATGAGGCCACCCAGCGCCGTAAACGAGTCGTGCATGGCGTTGACCGCACCGCACGACGTCGCCGTCGTCGACACGGCCCAGAGCGCGGAGGCCACGATGCCGAATCGCACCTCCTTGCCCTCCATGTTTCCGCCGAGCACGCCGAGCTGATGGATGAGTGGATTTCCCGCAGCTTCGGCCCAGTAGGCGATCCACACTCCGCCGACCCACATGATCGACATCGCGACGAACAGCGCCCAGCCTTGACGTTGATCCTTGACCATCCGCCCGAACGTATACGTCAGCGCGGCGGCAATAATGATGAACAGCCACATCTCGAAGAGATCGCTCAACGGCGTGGGGTTCTCGTTCGGCGAGGACGAGTTCTGACCGACGAAGCCGCCGCCGTTGGTGCCGAGCTCTTTAATCGCTTCTTGCGAAGCCATCGGGCCGCCGGTGATCTGTTGCTTGAAGCCTTCCAGCGAGACGACGTTCTGGTAGGGGTGGAAATTCTGCGGCACACCGGTGTAGACGAGCACGAGACCCGCAACGATCGAGATCGGCAGGAGCACGTAGAGACACGCGCGTGTCAGGTCGGCCCAGAAGTTGCCCAGCGTCTTCGCACTCGTCCGCGCAAGTCCGCGAATAAAGGCGATCGCGACTGCGATGCCCAGACCTGCGGAAATAAAGTTATGCCACGCAAGACCCATCATCTGTGAAAGGTAGCTCAGCGTGTTTTCGCCCGAATAGAACTGCCAGTTCGTGTTGGTAACGAAGCTGATCGCCGTATTGAACGCGAGATCGGGCGACATCGGACCGAAGCCTTGCGGATTGAGCGGTAGCCACTGTTGCGTGCGCAGTAAGATGTAAAGGTACGCGAACCCGACGAAGGTGAACCCCAGCACCGCAAAGAGGTACGTATACCACGTCATCTCCGCGTTCGGGTCGATCCGGCACAGGCGATAAATCGCGTTCTCGACCGGGCCGAGGACCGGCGTAAGGAAGGTGCGCTCGCCCGCAAAGACCTTCGCCATGAATGCGCCAAGCGGCTTGACGCAGACGAGGACCAGGACAAAAAGGACAGCGATTTGCAGCCAACCGATGGCGGTCATGATCTGCTCCTAAAACTTCTCTGGGCGAAGCATCGCATACGTGCAGTATACGAGGCCGGCAAGGGTCAAGATGAGGCCGAGGATATCGTCGAATTGCATGATTCTATACCTTGTCGCAGCCTATGACGTATCGATCCATCAGTACAAAACACACGATCGACAGAATAACGATTGCCGCTTCCAACATCAGAATTGAACTCCAAGTTCGCCGAGAAACCGCGATTGATTAAACGAGCCGCTCATGAGCGAGTACTCGCCACGCGCGAAGAACGGTCCGGGGTGATATTCAGGCGTGATCGTCCAGGTCGTCGCGCGGCTTCCCGGCCCGTAGCCGACCAGATCCGCGTTGAGCGAGGTATCCGACGCCGCACTGTGGTTGGCAAACGACTCGAAGCGCCCACCGAGTGAATAGACACCGTTAAAGGCGTAGTTGGCGAGCACGACAGCGCCTAGCGCGCTTTCGCTATTGCTGTACCCGAGCGTAGCTGATGCGGGCGATTGGATGTAGAGCACGTACGGCTCGAGCTGCAGTTTGCCAAACTCTTGCGTGAGCATAAAATCAAACTCACGCTTGTTAGCCACAGCGGCGGTCACGTTCGGCGGCGTATTCGCACCCGGAACGATGAACGCGAACGACCAATTCGTATTAGAAGCCGGCGCCCATCCGGCCAGACCCTCGACGGCGCGTCCGGTATCGCCAGAGTAATAGCCGTCGTCGTACTCCAGATCGCCCGAGATCTTGCCGTTGGTGTACGCCAAACGCGCGCCGCGGCTGTAGGTCGGCTCCGCGGCCCACACGAGCCCGCGTTGAATGTTGAAATTCTGGAACGTAAAGCCGTTCTCTTGACCGAGCAGCGTCGCAAGTTGACCCGCGCTGACCGTCACGTTGCCGTTTGGAACGTACGCGAGATCGTACGCCGGCACATATCCGTAAAGCGATGTGTTCGCGCTTTGCTGCGTCGTCGGCAGCAGCGTTTGACCGACCACCGGAAACGCATAGGGGCCGACCGTCACGCTGCCTTGCAACAGGCCGGTGTTCTTCGAAAACGTCAAAAGTGCATTACTCAAATCGGTCGTACTCTTGAAGTCGCTATAGAGCGAGAAAGCGCCATGAAGTGAATAGAGCGGCGTGGGCGTCGGACGCGCTGTCGGTACTGGACTCGGGCTGACGCTAGGTGAGGGTGAGGCAGCGACGATCGTTGCCAGAACGAGGGCCTGGAACATCGCTGGTAGCGTATCGCAGGCGAGCGGACGTGCCCAGCCTCCGAACGGATAGTCCGTTCGGATGAACCGTTACCGCCGCGAGCGCGCGGCTCGGGCCACGACGGGCGGCACGGTAAGCCCCGATGAGATGATCGTCGCAAGCGCGACGGCGAACGTTGCGGCGATGATCGTTTCGCGCTGCGGCACTTCGGGAGGCAACGCTATTGCCAGCGCGAGCGAAAGCGCTCCGCGCATCCCGGCGACGCGGATGACGTCGAGCCATTCACGCGGGTAGCCCGAAGGCAGCAGCAGGCCGGCGACCGCAAAACGCGCCACCAGGACGCCGGCCAACGTCGCGATCACGAAGGCCGGGTCGCGAGCAATGATCGCGACGTTCAACGCCGCTCCGACGAGAAAGAAGACCAGCGCGTTGGCGACCAAAGCGGCCACGTCCCAGAACCGGTTGACGTCGTCGGCGACACGCAGACTAATCCAGCGCCGCTCGAACGAGCGCAGCGCGATGCCGCAAGCAATCGTGGCAAAGATGCCCGAACACTCGAGCCGGTCGGCCGCAAAGTAAGAAACGTACGCGCACAAACCCGTTGCGATAATCTGCAACGTGTCGTTGCTGCGGTTTCGAATGGCGGCCGCCGCGAGAAACGCAACCGCGATGCCGATCGCGATACCGCCTCCGACGCCCAGGATCGCGCCGGCGCTGATTCTCGCCACGCCGGCGGCGTCGACGGATCCGGCGAGCACCGCGACCAGCACTGCGCGGTAGAGAGCCACGGCGACTGCGTCATTGAAAAGTGACTCGCATTCGACGATTGTGCTGAGCAACGCCGGTACGCGCATGCGGCGGAAGATCGCGACCACCGCGATCGGGTCGGTCGCCGAAAGGATCGCGCCGGCGAGCAAGCCGGTGCGCAGTGGAACCCCCACGACGGCGAGGGCTCCGGCGATGAGCAGCGCCGTCAACAGCACGCCTGGAACGGCGAGCACGGCAATGGCGCGCCATGCGCGGATCATCGCGCGATAGCGGAGATTCCACGCCGCCTCAAACAACAACGCCGGCAGCAAGACGTAGAGCGTCGCATGCCCGAACGCGTAGGTTAGTCGTCCGGGTTCAATCTCGCCATAAGCGACACCGGCCAGCACCAGTACGACGATATGCCAGAGCTTCAATGGGTGTGGGTAAAGTTGCCGACGGCAACGTGCAGATGCCGAATCATTCCGATTGTGGCGCGCATGCCGATCGCGTTATGCGGGCGACCCACCGTATCGAAATACCACTCGGGATCGATGTTGAGCGTGCGCGTCTGAATCATCGCGACCGGCGTTTGCGCGAGGAACGCCTGCATTGCGCTAACCTCGTCCTCGTCGTCGGTGACGCCCGGGTGCGTGAGGAGGTTCAGACTGACACGCAAACCGCGCCGCACGGCTAGACGGATCGATTCGAAGACGTCGTCGAGCGTATACCCGATCGGGCGATAGTACGCAGCATAGACGTGCGGGCGAAACGAATTGAGGCTGATCCTCACCGCCGCAAGGCCCGCGTCGATGCAGCGCTCGAGCGCGCTTGGCATACTGCCGTTCGTATTCAGATTGATCGTGCCGTTCGGAAGCGCCTCGCGTATCCGTTCGGTCGCCGAGGCAATCGCGATCGAGCGCAGCAGTGGTTCGCCTTCGCACCCTTGTCCGAATGAGACGATGCCGTCCTCTACCCGTTCCAAATGATGGATCGCGATGCGCGCAAGCTCATCGGCAGTGGTTTCATAGCTAATCCGTGTCTGTGGCGAAGGAAGACCCGCATCCGGTTCCTGCTCGGATATGCAGCCGACGCAGCGCGCATTGCATTTGGGTGAAACCGGAAGCGCCGCTTCGCCCCGCTCGAGAAACACATTCTGCGCGGTGAAGCAACCGTATTCGCGCGAGCAGAGGGCGACTTGTGCGAGCACTTGATTGCCCGGATCGAGGCGCATGCGCCGCTCGAGAATCACCTCCAGTTCGCCCGGGCCGAATGTGCGCGGCTGCCAGTCCTCGCTCTCATCGGTTCGCATCGCGGCAACGTAGAGTTCATCATCCACCACGCAGGCGAACGTGTAGCCGAAGAGCGGCAGCGTCGGCGCGTCTTCTTCTCTGTCGTATGCGGGAACGAGCAGACGCGTATACCCTGCCGGCAGCATCACGGCAAGCGCGTAGCGCCCGCGCGTTGCTCCCCAAGTGCTGCGCGCACGGCGGCCGGGAAGGATCATCTGGACCGTTCCGGGAGGCGCGGGAATCAATTCATCCCTGTGCGCTTCGCGAATAAGACCGCCGTCGGCCAGCGGCGTCCGCGTTTCGTCGTAATAGATGCGTCCGGCACGATCGCAATAGGCGAGACCGATCATATCGTCGTGTCGAAAACGTGCACCGCCGGCCCGGTCATGAACGCGTGTCCGCTTCCATCCCATTCAATCGTCAATTCACCGCCCGGAACGCGCACCGTTACCGGGCTCGAAACATCACCACGGGTGATCGCGGCGACGGCACTCGCGACCGCGCCGGTTCCGCAGGCCATCGTCAAGCCGGCACCACGTTCGTAGTGACGCACACGCAACGCCGAAGGGCCTTCGACCTCAGCCAAGTGCACGTTGATCCCATCCGGGTACCGGCGATCGCCTTTTGTTGCTTCACCGAGCGCCCACAGGTCGAAGCTATCGATCTCCTCGCGGAACAGCACCAAGTGCCGATTTCCGGTTTCGACGATTGCACTGTTTGGCTCGCTTTCGTTCACGCTGATGACGCGCGGCCGGCCCATATTGACTCGCACGCGATACACATCGCCACGCTCGATGACGTCAGTGTGAATGATTCCGGCGAGGGTATCGACGTCGAACTGCCCACCCTCTCCCCGTTCATCGAGGTAGCGGGCCACGCAGCGTACGCCATTACCGCACATCTCGGCTTCGCTGCCGTCCGAGTTGATCACACGCATCGAGACCGGCGCGCGGTCGGACGTGCCCAACACTAGGACACCGTCGGCGCCGATTCCAGAATGGCGGTCGCACCAGCGCAACGCAAATGCGCGAACGTTGTCGACGGGTTTCGTGCGCGCATCGAGGACGATGAAGTCGTTGCGCGCTCCGTGGTACTTATTGACCGTTCTCATTGAACGCGACCGGCTCCGCGGGAGAAATCGTCGAGATCGCGTGCTTGTAAATCAAATGCGTCTTCCCCTCGTATTCCAACAGCACCGTAAAGGGGTCGAAGCCTTTGACGGTTCCACGCAATTGAAATCCGTTCATGAGGTAAACGGTTACGGCGGTACTGCCGCGTCGGCATTCCGCGAGAAAGCCGTCTTGAAGACTGCCGGGCATGACTAGTAAGCCTCGCCGGATATTCCGCTGTTTATGTTGCACGCATCGTGTGCGCCGGCAAGGCGCGACGAGCGGCAAAAGCAGCGCTTTGCGAGCGAGGAGCAACGATCCCGGCGCACACGACACGGCAACCCGAAGGGCTGGGCCGAAGCATAAATAGTGGAATATCGGGCGAGGCTCACTAATTTGCTGTTTACGACCAACCGAGCTTTTCCCTTGCCACGCCTTCAATGAGCGCGGGCGACACCCACGTGATGCCCGGCTCGGCGCGGAACCACGAACGCTGGCGCCGCGCATAGCGCCGCGTTGCGCGCACAAGCGACGCACGTAGCTCGCTGTGCGTGTTCCATCCACGCAGGAACGCAAGCGCTTGCGGATAGCCGACGGCATTTGCCGCGAGCGCCGCCACACCGATGCGCTCGGCTTCATCGAGCAGTCCGCCGGCGAGCATCGCGTCCGCGCGGCGCTCGATGCGCTCGTCGATCGTCGCCATTGGCACGTCGAGTGCAAGCTTGACAAAGGCAATATCGGCTGAGCGCAGCGTTACTCCAGAGGCGGCATCCGGCGCTCTCTCCGGCGCAAGCGCGATCTCGAGCGCGCGCAGCACGCGATAGCCGTCGTTCGGATCGAGAGCGGCTGCGCGCCGCGGGTCGCGTGTTGCTAGCCACTCCCACAACACCGGCGCGGGGTGCGCGCGCGACTCGCGCACGAGCCGCTCACGTAACACGTCGTCCCGTTGCGGCGCAAGCGTTACGTCGCCGGTCAACGCGCGAAGATAGAACCCTGTTCCGCCCACCACGATTGCTCGACGCCCGCGTGCGTGGATCGCTTCGATCGCGCGAACCGCATCATGCGCGTACCGCGCAGCCGAATACCGTTCGTGTGGGTCGAGAAACGCAATAAGATGATGCGGTGCGGCCTCCAGCTGCGCTGGGGTCGGCGCCGCGGTGCCGATCGGCATACCGCGATAGATCTGTCGCGAATCGGCGCCGACGATCTCCGCATCGAAGCGCTGCGCAAGATCGATCGCCAGATCGGTCTTTCCCGACGCCGTCGCTCCGGCGAGAACAAGAACGCCGAGCGCACGCATCAGATCCGTTTGAACATCTTGGCGATGTCGCTCGAAGCCAGGCGCACCATCGTCGGGCGGCCGTGCGGACAGTGCATCGGATTGGCGCACACGGCGAGCCGTTCGACCAAACTCGTCATCTCGTCGAAGTCCAAGCGCTCCCCAGCAACGGTGACCGAGTGGCATGCCAGCGACGCCCAGATCCGCTCGCGCACGCTGCGCTGTTTTGGCTCCTCCGAAAGGTCGTCGAGAAATCCGGCCAGATCGAAGGCACGCGCCCGGTACCCGGCCGGCGTGGCAGTGATGCGGTACGCGCGCTCGCCGAACGGCTCGATGTCGAGGCCACCCTCGCGAAGCGGTTCGAGTGTCCTATGAAGCGCGACGCTCTGCTGCGCGTCGAGTTCGACCACGATCGGCACGAGCAGCGGTTCGCTCGGCGCACGTTCGCGGGCACGCTCGACGATCGATTCGTAGGCGATGCGCTCGTGTGCCGCATGCTGATCGAGCAACAAGAGTCCTTCGCCGTCACTTGCAAGGATGTACGTGCGATGCACCTGCGCAAGGACACGCATGCGATGGCCGGGGACGTCGCTTGCATCGCCAAGCGGCGCTTCGAAGAGCGCCTGCAGGTGCGGCAACGAGGTATCGATACCCTGCGGCGCGACCGAGAACGGCGTGGCTCCCGTAGAGTCGGCGAAGCGCGCCGTGGCATGATGATGGAGTGTTGCCGCTATCGCGCGGCGCACGGCATCGAAGACCTGCGCGCCGTAACGCAACCGAACGTCACTTTTTGTCGGATGCACGTTCGGATCAACGTGTTCGGGCGGAAGATCGAGCATCAGCACGCCATACGGTTGACGGCCGATCATCGCAAACGTCGCGTAGCCCGCGGTCCACGCGCCGGCGAGCAGCGTGCTGCGCAGCAATCGTCCGTTGACAAAAAGCAACTGCATGCGCCGATCGCCGCGGTCGTTCCCCGGCGCGCTAATGAACCCGCGCAGGCTACCGTCGAGCATGCGCGCCGCTTCCGGCTCGAGCGGAATCAAACCAGCAGCCGCTTCGCGTCCGAAGACCATGGCCAAACGTTCGCGCGGATCGCCGGTCGCAGGCAGCACCCACACGTCTCGGCCGTCGTGCCGCAGGGTGAACGTGACGTTTGGATAGGCGAGCGCGAAGGTCGAAAGCCAGCTCGAAATACGGGTAAATTCGGCGCTGGCGCCTTTGAGATATTCGCGGCGAACCGGGACGTTGGCGAAGAGTTCCGTCACGACGGCTCGCGTGCCCGGCGCTGTCGCAACCGGCTCGACCGGCCCCGCAGCCTCGGCGTGCGCGATGATACGCGAGCCGATCTGTTCGCCCGCTGTCCGAGAGTGCAACTCCAGATGCGCGACCGCCGCGATTGACGCGAGACCCTCGCCGCGAAACCCGAGCGTCGCAACCGATTCGAGATCCTCCGCGCGCGTCAGCTTGCTGGTCGCGTGACGACGCGCGGCGAGTTCAAGGTCGCCGGAGGCAATGCCGTTCCCGTCGTCGATCACCTCGATACGCTCGGTGCCCCCGCGCTCGAGCACGACGGTCACACGCGACGCGCCGGCGTCGACCGCGTTCTCGACCAACTCTTTGACGATCGATTGTGGCCGTTCGATAACCTCGCCGGCCGCAATCTGTCCCACCGTCACGGGATCGAGAAGATGGATCGAGGTCGCGTGCATGCCGGGCGTATTCGCCCGGCATGCCGATTTCCCGCGTGAGGCCTAGATCGGCCCGATCGGAAGCGGCAACCAGATCAGCCCATTCCACGTGGGCTTTTGCTGCTGGTTGAACGCTGCTTCCACGTAGATGAAGACAAAGCGCATGACGTGATAGGACGCGTCGATGTTGCCGATCTGCAGTTGATTACCCATGCCGTCATTAGTGAATTGCTTGCCGATCGAAAGCATGCCGCGCTGGCCGATGTTATCGTAGATTTCCAACGATGCGCCGTTGCTCGCGGCGGGCGGCGCACCGCTCCCGGGGTTGCCGTCGTAGGCCATTTGATACGTCACCAAAACACCGGGGATATAATGGACCGGATCGCGCTCGACGTAAAGCGTGTTGCTGTAGTACTGATCGAAGCCGCCCTCGGCTAATGGCCAACTCCCACGTGTGCCGACGTACCCGGCTTCGAGCGGTTTTTTCGGATTCGCAAAAGCGACTTGATATTCCAGCGTCTTGTCGGTATCGCCGCTGTAGTCATTGAAGCCGGAGATATCGGCAGTCGATGTGAGATAGGCAACCTGACCGTAAAACGAGCCGCGGTCGTACACGAACTTCGAACCCCACCGGTTCGCGTCGAGTTGATAGGCGTGTTCGCCGACCGTCATCTCGGCTGGCGAGTTGATCGTAAGACCAGTCACGTCGAACCACTGGCTGTACTCCGAGGGCCCCGGTGACTCGACTTTTCCGACGAAGAGGTGCCCCGAACGGCCGAGCAGATTGTGATATGCAACCCACGCCGTATCGAGCCCACCCGCCTGATTGCCCTCCCAGAGCCATTGTTGCACGTGGTAGCTCCAATTGGTAACACCCGGACCGATAGTTCCGTCGGCGTGAATGCCGAGATTGCCGCCTTGCCACTGCGCCGCGTTGGGCGTTTGTTCGGTATACGTCGTCGAATAGTCGACCCACAACGGGTACTCTTTTTTGAGCACGTGCGGATTGAGCGCAGCATAGCCGGTTCGCTGAATATACCGTCCGTACGCATTGAGCGCGGGTACTTGTGTGTGACAGACGGAACACTGTACGCCATACGCTTGCGCAAAATTTGGCATCGCCTGTGCCTTAGGCGTGAGCGCAACGAAAAGCACGGCCAGCGCTACGGCGGCTCGGACGACGAATCGCGCAAATCTATCCCGGAAGCGCAACGGCATATACATCTCCTCGAACGTCTAGCGACCTAAAGCAAGCCTACCCGCGGCATCTTCCGCGAAGACGAAGAACTTGTGAACGATTGAAGAATACACTGGTACGAACTGAGGGTCACACGTTGAAAAGCCGCACCACACTGGTCGTACTCGCGGTCGGCATCTTCGCCGGCTTGACGCTCGCCAATTTTGGAACCAATGCCGCGCGAGGGCAAACCGACGGCAAGTCCGTCTATCTCGCCAAATGCTCCGCGTGCCATCAAGCAAGTGGTCAAGGCCTCGGTCCGTTTCCGCCCTTGGCCGGTAATCCCGACGTTACCAAAGCCGACAGTTCCAATATCGTCGCGACCGTTCTGAACGGACGCACGGGACCGATCACGGTCAACGGCAAGCAGTACGGCGGAAATATGCCGGCATGGCGCGGTCAACTCTCCAATGCGCAGATTGCTTCCGTGCTCACCTACATTCGCTCCGCGTGGAGCAATAAAGCACCGGCCGTTTCCGAAGATCAAGTCGCCGCTGCGAGCGCGCCCAAAGCCTTGAGCGGTGCCGCGTTGTTCGCAACGAAATGCGCGACGTGCCATCAAGCCGCGGGTCAAGGAACCGACGCGTTTCCGCCGCTCGCGGGCAACCCCGTCGTTACCGCCGCCGACCCCAAGCCGATGATCGCCATTATCGTCAACGGCCGTTCGGGACCACTGACCGTCAACGGTAAGACGTTCAACGGAAAAATGCCGACCTGGAAGGGGCAGCTCACCAACGCCGACATCGCTGCGGTTGCAAGCTTCGTTCGCTCCGCGTGGGGCAACAACGCTTCGCCCGTGACCGAGCAAGAAGTCGCCACCGCGGGTGCGCCCGTTTCGCAGGAAGTCGGAGCGTCGGTTTATGCAACGCACTGTGCAACCTGCCATGATGCTAGCGGCAAAGGCGGCGCGGGCCCCGCGCTCGCAGGTGACACGTTCGTTACCGCATCCGACCCAGCCGTGCTGATCAAGACGATCGAACAAGGACGCAACCTCATGCCATCGTGGCGAGGCCAGCTCTCCGCAAGCGATATCGCGGCGGTCGCAACGTACATTCGATCGGCGTGGGGTAACAAAGCGAGTCCGGTAACACCGGATGACGTAACCGCAATCAAGTAGTCGGCTCATCCATGGAACCAACCGTAACACCGCGCCCGCCCCCGGCGATATCGTGCTTTCCGGGGATGAAACGGCGTTGGACGTCTCCGCGGTTCTCTACTTATTCAAGGTTCAGGAAGGACAATTGCTCTTCTGCCTCGCCGGCGCGGGACAGTCGGCGCCGTAGCGGGGCGGTTTGTTCGACGTCGGGTTGGCCGGAGAGGGCATCCGCGATTTCCTGGGCCCGCTCGACGACTGCCGGCGGCAATCCGGCCATGCGCGCAACCTCGATACCGAAGGAACGCGAGGAGCTCCCCGGCTGAACGCGATGCGAGAAGACCGGGGCCCCGTCGCGCGCGGTGTTCTCGACCGCGGTAATATGGTAGTTGGCGACCAGCGGCCAGTGGTCGGCCAGCGCGCACAACTCGTGGAAGTGCGTGGCGAAGAGCGCCATCGGCGCTTGCGCGTCGAGCCCGAGCAAGATACTCGCAGATCGCCTGCGCGATCGCGAGGCCGTCGATCGTGCCGGTGCCGCGGCCGACCTCATCGATGAGCAGCAGCGAGCGGCGCGTGCTGCGGCGCAAGATGTTCGCCGCTTCGGCCATCTCCATATAGAAGGTCGATTGTCCCGAAGCCAGATCGTCGCCGGCGCCGATGCGCGTGAAGATGCGGTCGACGATGCCGAGCGCGCATCGCTTTTGCCGGGACGTAACGAACCGATCTGCGCCATGATCGTCAGCAGGCCGGCCTGCCGCAGATACGTCGACTTGCCGCCCATGTTCGGGCCGGTCAGTAGAGATGAAGCGGTGGGTCGCCGGCTCGCAGACGCAAATCGTTGGGAACGAAGTGCGCATGCAGCAGCGCCTCCATGACCGGATGGCGGCCGTCTTCGATCGCGATGGTGCTTTCGTCGACGAACTGCGGGCGCACGTACCCGCGCTCGGCGGCGCATTGCGCGAGCGCGCCAAAGACATCGAGCTGGGCCACCGCGTCGGCGGCAGCGAGCAAATCGTCAGCGCTGGCCGCGACGCGCTCGAGCAGCTCGGCGTAGAGTCGCTCTTCCAGTCGCTGTTGGCGCGACTGCGCGGTCGAGATCGCGGGTTCGAGTTCTTTGAGCTCCGGCGTGACGTAGCGTTCGCCGTTCGTCAGCGTCTGCTTGCGCACGTAGTCGGCGGGCACGTTAGCGGCCTGCGCTTTGCTGATCTCGATCGCGTAGCCGAACGCGCTAGCGTACTTGATCTTGCAGGGACTTGATGCCGGTGCGCTCCCGCTCGCGCTCCTCGAGCTGCCGAGAGGCTCGAGCGCGCGTCGGTGCGCAAGCGCGACGCATTCGCGCAAGTTCGGCACGGCTTCGGGCCGAATGACGCCGCCGTCGGCGAGCTGCGCCGGCGGTTCGTCGACCAGCGTTCGCTGCGAGATCGTCATGCAGGTCGCGCAGAAGTCGCCGAGCGTTCGCGACGATCGCGGCGAGCGCCGGGGGCGCGACTTGCGCGCAGGGGACGCAGCACGTCGAGCGTGCGCCGCAGCGACGCGAGATCGCGCGGCAGACGCGCGCCGGAAGCGCACCTTCTGTGCGATGCGTTCCAAATCGAAGCATCCGGCGAGCAACTCGCGGATCGCTTCGCGACGCGCGTGCTCGTCGAGTAACGCTGCACCGCATCCTGTCGTCCGACGATCGTCGTCGCGATCGACCAGCGGTGCTGAGGATCCAGCGCGCCGAGCATCCGCGAGCCCATCGACGTCGCGCAGCGGTCGAGCGTCGCGAGCAGCGTCGCGCGCGGATTCTGGCCTTGTGCCCTGGTCAGTTCGAGATGCTTGCGCGTCGCGGGATCGAGCGCCAGGAAGTTGCGATGACGATAAAACTGCGGCACCGCGCGCAGGCTCTCACCGTTACCGGCGATCGCCGTACGCTTGACGAATCCGCCGAGCGCGTCGAGCGCGCGATGCATCGCCAGCGATTCGTCCGAGTGAGAAGCCGTCGACGACAATGCCGCTCGCGTGCATCCACCAGGCCGAGCGGCGGCGCGGCAATGCGCGCGCCACTCGCTTCGAGCGCGCCGCGACATCGCGCGCGCACGCCCGCCGGCACGTCGGCGACGATCTCCGCCGGGCCGACGCGCGCGAGTTCGGCTAGCACTTCGTCGTACGCGTCCTCGGCCCGACATCGCGGTCGCGGCGCCGTGCCCGGTCGAAACGTCGGCGTAGGCCAAGGCGAACGCGTCATCGACCGCCGCGACGGCCGCCAGGTAGTTGTGTGCTTTGCCGTCGAGCAACTGCTCTTCGATCAAGCGTGCCGGGCGTGACGATGCGCACGACGTCGCGCCGCACCAACTTGTTCGGCATCGGGGCTTCGAGCTGTTCGGCGAGCGCGACGATAAAGCGCTGCGCGACGAGCTTGTGCAGGTAGCCCGCGAGCGCGTGATGCGGCACGCCGGCCATCGCGACGCGCTGGCCGCCGCCGGCTCCTTGCTGGTCAGCGCGATCTGCAGCGCCCGCGCGATCGTCTTCGGCGTCGTCGCCGTACGCTTCGTAAAAATCGCCGACGCGCGAGAGCAGGATCGCCTCGGGATGCTTAGTTTTCATCCCGAAGTACTGCTCGAGCATCGGCGAGTACTTGATTGTGTCGGTCATGCCAGGCGCGCTAGCCCGCTGACGAGATCGATCACCGGCGCGGCGACGGCCGTGCCCACATCGTCGAAACGCGCGGCGCGGCGCGACGATCGTGCCGGTGCAGCCCCACACGTGCGCGCGTCTCGATCGCGATATCGAGCCACGGCTCGCGCGCGTAGAGCGTCTCGTCGTAATCCGGCGGCATAGGGGCGATCACGGTCACGTTGTCGAGCGTTTTGGCGGCGAGTTTCGCGGGATCTTTTTTCGAGGGACCTTGGATCAGCGCGCGGACGCGTCGTGCCGATCTTGCGATCGTGATACGCGCGCGTCGCCGCATTCTGCGCGTCGAGCAACCGTGCGAAGCGCGCGCGCGGACACCTCGCCTGGCACTTGCTCCCAGTGCGCGGCCGGCGTGCCGCGCCGGATGGAATAGATGAACGTGAACGCATTGGCAAACACCTCGTTGGTAACGCAACTCGAGCGTTGCCTCGAAATCGGCGTCGGTCTCGCCCGGGAACCCGACGATGATATCGGTCGTGATCGCCCAGTCCGGAAGATAGCGCCGAAACAGTGCGAGCCTTTCTTCGAACTGCGCGCGGCGTGTACTTGCGGTTCATCCGGCGCAGCATCGCGTCGCTGCCCGATTGCAGCGGCAGATGCACGCGCGGATTGAGCTGCGGCACGTGGCGCCAGATCCGCGATGATCTTTTCGGTAAAATCCTTGGGATGCGGCGAGATGAACGTCAGGCGCTCGAGCCCCGGAATGCGGCGACCGGCTTGCAGAGATCGCCGAAATCGGCGCCGGTCGCGGGATCGCTCCAGGCGTTGACGGTCTGCCCGACCAGCATGACCTCGCGCGCGCCGCTCGCGATGTGTGTCGCGCACTTCGGCGACGATCTCGCGCATCGGGCGGTGATCGAAGCGGCCGCGCACGTGCGGCACGATGCAGAACGTGCAGTAGTACGAACAGCCGCGCTGCACGGTGACGAACGCGCGCAGATGCGAGAACGCGTCGACGACGCGCGTCGGCCGTGCCGCCGATGGCCCGAAACGACGCTTCAGCGCTTCGCATCGTCTTGTTCCGGCGCATCGGCGAAGTCCGGCTGCCACGCTGCGAGCTGATCGCCGAGCTGCACCAGTTCTTTGCGTGCCGAAGACCGCGTCGACGTGTGGCGCAAGCTTCTGCATGCGATCGCGATCTTGTTCGGCCAGGCAGCCCATCACGACCAGGCGCACCGCGGATCGCGCGTCTTTGAGCACCTTGAAGTGCTCCATCCGCCCGTAGGCGCGCCGCTCGGCGTTGTCGCGCACGGTGCACGTGTTGAGCACGAGCACGTTGGCGTCTTCCGGCCTTGGTCGCGATCTCATAGCCGGCCGAGTTGCGCGCGGTCGGCGATGTACTGCGAGTCGGCCTCATTCATCTGACAGCCGAACGTTTCGATGTAGATCCTCGCCATATAGGACCGCGGGGTGGGTTCTAGGGGCGTTACTCCGAATCATGGGCCAGTGCAAGAGACTCCGACCCCGGCGGGCACCATGCTCCGCCCGGCAACCGTCGCCATCGTCGGCCGTCCGAACGTCGGAAAGAGCGCCCTCTTCAACCGCTTGATCGGCCAGCGCCTCGCGATCGTCGAGGACACGCCGGGCGTTACCCGCGACCGGCTTTACGCGCTGTGCGAGTGGCGCGGGCGCACCTTCAGCATGGTCGACACGGCCGGCATCGATCCGGACGCCGATGCCGCGCACGGCGAAGTCTTCGCCGAAGCAACGCGCCGCCAAGCCGAAGCCGCGGCGCCGAAGCCGACGTAATCGTGTTCGTCGTCGATGCGCAGGGCGGATTGCATCCGCTCGACGAAGACGTCGCGCAGATTTTGCGCGCAACGCGACGCCGAATCGTATTGGTCGCAAATAAATCCGAGTCGCCGAGCGCGCTTGCCTCGGTGCACGGCGAATTTTCGCGTCTGGGATTCGGCGAGCCGGTCGCCGTTTCGGCGATCCACGGCGAAGGCACCGGCGATCTGCTCGATCGCGTCGTCGACCTGCTTCCGCCCGACGCGCCGAACGCCGTGCTCGGCGAGCGAGCTCGCGCTCGCGATCATCGGCCGTCCGAACGTCGGCAAGAGCTCGCTGCTCAACGCGCTGCTCGGTGAAGAGCGCGCGATCGTCTCCGAGGTTCCCGGAACGACGCGCGACGCGATCGACACGCTGCTCCACTGGCAACGATCGCACGATCCGGCTGATCGACACCGCCGGCGTACGCAAGAAACCCGAAGCGCACGGCGCGATCGAATACTACGCGGCGCTGCGCTCGCTCAAAGCCATCTCGCGCTGCGACATCGCGCTGCTGGTCTTCGATTCGATGGTCGGCGTTACGGCGCAAGACCGTCGTCTCGCCGGCATCGCGATCGAAGAGCGCAAAGGCCTGATCATCGTCGGAAACAAGTGGGATCTCGCGCGCGAGCAACAGGGCGAATTCAGCCAGAACGAACTCGCCGACGTCGATTCACGATCTGATTCCGTTCGCGCGATTCGCGCCGATCACGTTTCTTTCGGCCAAGACGCAAACGCCGCTTGGGCAGCCTGATGCCGCTCGTCGAACCGCGTCGCAGAAAATCTCGACCGCCGCATTCCGACCGCGCAGTTGAACGCGTTGATCCGCGACGCGGTGCTCGCGCATCCGCGCGCCCGCGCTCAGCGGCAAGCTGTTCAAGGTATATTACGCGACCCAGCCGGCGACGCATCCGCCGCTCTTCGTCTTCTCCTGCAACGATCCCGAACTCGTGCAGCCGTCACTACAAGCGGTTCTTGGAAAACACGATTCGCCAACAGTTCGATTTCGAGGGCGTTCCGCTCACGCTCGAATTTCGGCCGCGACGCGGAGAAGACGAGGCGACGGACGCGAGCTACTGTGATTCTCGGCGCATCATGCTGCCGATCGTCGCATTTTTGATTGGTTCGATTCCGTTCGGGTATCTGATCGGACGCTTCGTCTATCGCACCGATATGCGCCAACACGGCTCCGGCAATATCGGTGCGATGAACGCGCTGCGCACGCTCGGCAAAAGCGGCGCCGTCGCGGTGCTGTTGCTCGATGCCGCCAAAGGCGTCGTCCGTCGCCGCGTGCGCGCATCGTACGCGGTATCACGTTCGGCGTCCACACCACGGATCTCTGCAAGCATCGCGGGTGCCTGTGCCGTGCTCGGACATTGCTTCTCACCTTGGCTGGGGTGGAAAGGCGGCAAGGGCGTTGCGACCGCGTTCGGCGCGATCTTCGCACTCTGTTGGCCGGCTGGGCTGGTCTGCGTCGGCGCCTGGCTGTTCGGCGCGCTTGTCGTTACACGCTACTCGTCGGTCGGGTCGATGCTCGCCATGATCGTCGCACCGTTCGCGCTGTACGGTTCTACACGCTCGCCGGCGCAGACGCTCTACGGCGCCTTCATTGCCCTGCTTATCCTGTTGACGCATCGCGAAAACATCGCTCGACTGCGCCCGGGGACCGAGGGGCCGATCGGCCTGTTTGAGCGCAAGGTCCCTCTCGCCTAGGAACCCTATGCGCGGGACCCGTATAGACGCGGGTCATGATTTCCTCGAACGAACTCCGCAACGGCGTCACCATCCTCGTCGACGGCAACCTTTGGACCGTCATCGAGTTCCTCCACGTCAAGCCGGGCAAAGGCGCGGCCTTCGTGCGCACGCGCCTAAAGAACGTGAAAACCGGCACGACCCTCGAGCGCACGTTCCGCGCAGGCGAAAAACTCGAGCGCGCCACCGTGGACAACCGCCAGATGCAGATGCTCTACAACGATGCCGACGGATTCCATTTCATGGATCAGGAGTCGTTCGAGAACATCACGATCCAGCGCGAACTGATCGGCGACCCGGCGGATTTCCTCAAAGACGGGATGGTCGTCGACGTGCAGCATCACGACGGCGTGCCGATCGGCGTCGATCTTCCGCCGCACGTCGAACTGCGGGTCGTCGAAACCGATCCCGGGTTCAAAGGGGACACGGCGACCAACACGGGCAAGCCGGCCAAGCTCGAGACCGGCGCGACGGTCAACGTGCCGCTGTTCGTGAATCAGGACGACGTCATTAAGATCGACACACGCGATCGCCGCTATATCGGCCGCGTGAACTCGTAGTTATCTAAGGAGGCGCCATGTCCGCTCGCGTGAAGTCGCTACTCATCGCCCTACTTCTCGGCATGGTAGCGAGTGCGATCGCGTTGACGCTCCTCCTCGTCAAGAAGGACGATATCCCGCTCTTCCATCGCGTCACCGATTTGCGGTCGCATTACGCGGCGCTCAATGCGCGCCCCAACTCGGCTTCGGTACCCCTTGGTATGACCGCAGCGACGACAAAAACAGCAAGATCGTCATCATACCGATCGACGAAGTGACCTTCGGCAGCAACGTTCCCGAGCTTCATCAGTATCCGCTGCCGCGGCATATCTACGGAACGATGCTCAAGCATCTTGCGGCAGCCGGAGCAAAAGTCGTCGCGTTCGATATCGATTTCATCGAGCCTGCGGCCGACCCGACGCAGGATCAAGCCTTCGCGGCGGGCATGCGCGGCATGCCGACGATCCTGGCGTTTCCGATCGATACAACCAGCACCGGGCAACTCGGCATCGAATTGCCGTCCCCGACGCTGATGCCGTACGCCAAAGGCATCGGGTACTCTTCGGTCGATTTTCCCGGCAACGTGCTCATCGGCCAAGCGATGCAGATTCACACCGCTTCAACCGGGCAGTACAGCAACCGCACGTTTTTGTCATTAGCCGCTGCCGGAACCGAACAGCTCACCGGCCAAACGATCGATATCTCAAAGTTGCCCACCGACGAAGACGGTCGCTTCTTGCTGGTCGTGCCCCGCGTTGCGGTCAAGCAAGTCACGACCGATCACGGTCAGCAGGTCGAAGAGCACACGCAGGACTTCGTCGCTAATCAGCTCTCGTTCTCGGACGCGTACTCACTGTCGATTCCGGATCTGCGTCAGTCGGTCAACGGCGCGCTCGTCTACATCGGCTACACCGCGCAAGCGCAAGGCGACTTCGCGCACACCGCGCGCTCCGCCGAATTTCCGGGCCTCTTCGCCAACGCGCGCCTAGCCGACCAGCTCATGCGCCACATCTATATCACCGAGGCGCCGCTCTGGCTCGAGATTTTGCTGATCGTGTTGCTGCCGCTGGCGATCGCGCTTGCGTTCAACTTCATGCAGACGCCGATCGCCATCGTCATGTCGCTCGGCGCAACCGTCGTGTATGCCTACGTCAACGAGTCGCTCTTCGTCAAGCGGCTCTACTGGCTCGACCTCATTCACGTCGTGATTGCGATGGTGACGGCCACGATCTTTGTCGGCATCTATCGCGTGCTTTACGAAGGCGCGCAGCGGCGCATGGTCACCAACCTCTTCGGCATGCACGTCAGCCCGGCAATCGTCAGCGACATCCTCTCGCACGAGGATCCGCGCAATGCGCTTGCGCTCAAGGGCAAGAAGTGCAAGGCCACGATCTTCTACAGCGATATTCGCGGTTTCACCGCGATGTCGGAGAACATGACGCCCGAGGAAATCTACAATCAACTCAACGAGTACTTCGAAGAGATGTGCGCGATCATCTTCCAGTATGGCGGCTACGTCGATAAGTTCATCGGCGACTGCGTGATGGCGGTCTTCTCGGCGCCGTATCAGACGCCCGATGATGCCGCGAACGCGGTGCGCGCGGCGGTCGCGCAGCAGAAAAAGATCCTCGAACTCGCCGAGAAGTGGAAGGCGAGGGCAAGCGCGAGTTCACCGTGGGCATGGGCGTAAATACCGGCGACGTCGTGATGGGCAATCTCGGTGCGAGCTCAGCGCATGAACTACACCGTCATCGGCGACAACGTCAACCTGGCCGCGCGGCTCTACAATGTTGCCAAGGCCGGCGAAATCATCATCAGCGACTACACCTATCAGGAAGTCAAAGACTTCGTCGTAGCCGACGAACTCGAACCGGTGACCGTCAAAGGCAAGAAGGACCCAATCCGCATCTACAACATCCGCGACGTCAAAGACGCACCGGTACCTGCGACCAATGGTGCGGCAATCACCCAGCCCACTCCGGCATAATCTGGGGTATGCCCCCGAGTGTAGAACTCTTCGCCGCTGCGTTCATCGCAAGCGTCTGCGGATCGATGGTGGGTCTGGGCGGCGGCTTCATTCTCGTTCCGTTGCTGCGCCTGGTCTTTGCCCTTCCTCCGGCGGAAGCCGCCGGCACGTCGCTGGTGCTCGTTACCGCGAATAGCGCCGCCGGCGCCTTCACCTATTTCTTGCAGCGCCAAGTCAACGTGCGCCTCGGGCTGATCTTCGCGTGCGGTGGGCTTCCCGGGAGCATTGCCGGCGCGATCGTAACCAAGTACATCTCGGGGCCCGCATTCGATTGGATTTTCAGCGGGTTCTTGCTGTTGATCGCTGCCGACATGATCTTCAACGCGAAACTGCGCGTCGCGGGGCGCGTCGAGCATCCGGCCGGCGGGTCGAAACCAATGTCGTATCGCGCGGCGGTCGGTCTCGGATTTTTGGTTGGGCTGGTCTCGAGCCTTTTCGGCATCGGCGGCGGCGTGGTCACCGTTCCCTCGATGCTCTACTTCTCAACGTTGCCTGCGCACGCCATTAGCGCGACTTCGCATTTCGTGCTGATCCTCACCTCGCCAACTGGGCTCGTCGTGCACGCGTTGCAGCATGACGTCAAAATTTCCGACGTGGTCCCGCTCGTCGCGGGCGGCCTCTTGGGAGGGCCGGTCGGTGCGCGCCTCTCGCTTCGCCTCAAATCACCGCAACTGCTCATGGTGGTCGGCATTGCTCTCGTGTTCGTGGCGGGCTCGCTCGCGCTGCGCCACCTGATTCACTAATGGTGCCGCAACTGCTCGTTTACACGTTGCCTTATTCCCTGGCTTTCTGGACCGTCTTCATCTGCGTTTTTGCGCCGGAATCTGCCATCGCCGCCCGAGGGCGTGAACCGTCGGCGACGCCGCAAGATGCGCACTCAAAGAGTATCCTTGTGAGCGGTCAGTTCATCGCGATGGTAACGGGGTTTGCCGTTGCGTTTCTCGCGCGGTCGGGGTCGCTCGCGCACCCGGTTCGGTGGTTCTGGCTCGGGGTAGCAACCATGGTCGCAGGTAGTCTCGTGCGTTACCATTGCCGGCGGATGCTCGGCTCGAGTTTCACCGGAGCGGTGATCGTGCGTGACGGTCACGAGGTAATCGAACGCGGGGCGTACCGCTACGTTCGGCACCCGTCGTACACGGCCGCAGCCCTCATCTATCTCGGCATCGGATTGGCGCTGGGGAACTGGATCGCGGTGCTGATCATCATGGCAGGCGTCGCGCTCGCCTTCGGTTATCGCGTGAGGGTCGAAGAACGCGCTCTGCTGTCGGTCATCGGCGAGCCGTATCGCGACTACATGGCGCGCACGAAACGGTTCGTACCGTTCCTTTGGTAATGCGTCCTAGCTAAGGAATACCGCTCCAGACCGGCGGACGGCGTTCGCGCCACGGCTGCGCGCGCTCGAGTTGCCCGGCCAACCGGAAGAGCGTCGCTTCGTCGTCAAAACGCCCGGCGAACTGTACGCCGACCGGAAGCCCCTCGTCGCTCCAGTGCAGCGGCGCCGACATCGCGGGCGCGCCGGTGAGATTGAAGATCGGCGTGTACGGCAGCCAGTCGAACATCGGTGCCGAGATATCGCGCGCAGCTTTGCGAATGAGCGCAGGCATCCGCAATCGCGCGAGGACTTCGCATTGGATGATTTCAGCGCGCGTCAAGGCTAGCTCCCCGATGCGCACCGGCGGTGCCGCCAGCGTCGGCGTAAGGATGATGTCGTAGCGCTCCATAAACGCATCGTAGGCGGCGCGCAGCTTCCGTTGGGTCACGACCGCGCCGGTTAGTTCGTCGAGCGCCAGCACTTGCGCGATCGTGAGCATCGCAAGCGTCGCCGGCTCGATGTCACCGCGTTTGAGCCGATGCTGCGGCGTCGGGTTGCCCGACCCGAGATGCCATCCGATTTGACTTGCAAAGATCAGCAGCAGCGCATAGCTCACATCCCGGTAATCGATGCCTACGGGCTCGGCCTCGACGACGGTGTGCCCGAGCGACTCGCACAGCGCGGCAACGCGATCGACGGCAGCTCGCGATTGCGCTGAGATTCCGTGCCCGAGGCCCGGCCCGCGCATGAGCGCAATACGCAGGCGCACGGGATCGCGCTGAGTTTCGTCAAGAAAGCGCGGCCCGGCGTCACTGCGCACGGCATCGAGAAACGCCGCGCTGTCGCGTACGGTGCGGGAAAGTGCGTGATCGACATTGGCCGAACCAATGATGCCCCCGGTGGTCGGCGCGCGTCCGCGACTGGGTTTGAGTCCAAACAATCCCGTGCAACTCGCCGGTATGCGAATCGAACCACCCATGTCGTTGCCGTGCGCGACGGGCACCACACCTGCCGCGCAAAGCGCCGCACTCCCGCCGCTGGACCCGCCGGGCGTCCGCGCGAGATCCCATGGATTGCGCGTCGGGCCAAATAACGCACTTTCCGTGTAGGGGAGAAGGCCGAACTCCGGCGCCGTCGTCTTTGCAAAGAGCACGGTTCCGGCGCTCTTCAAGCGCGTTAAGAATTCGTGATCTGCCTGGGGCACATACGAGGCAAAATACCTACTGCCCATCGTCATCGGCACGCCGGCAAGCGGCGGCCCGAGGTCCTTGACCAGCACGGGCACTCCGGCTAATGGGCCGTCCGCCGCAACGGTCCGCGCGCTCTCGCGCGCGCGTTCGTAATCGCGAGCGGCAAGCGCATTCAGGCGTGGATTTACCCGGTCCGCTCGCGCAATCGCCTCGTCGAGCACTTCGCTAGGCGTAACCTCACGCGCGCGCACCGCGCGAGCGATCTCGATCGCGTCGCTGCGATCGTAAAAATCGCGCAAACTCATGTGTCGCACTTGCAAGATAACGATACACTTCCCTGCATTAGGACACTAAGGATCGCTCGCTAGGTAGCCGAAGCATTTTATAGTACCGTTGTCCCTTTTTGTTTTGCCTTTCGAAGGTGGTATGACATGTCGGATCCGGAGACGACGCTGGCGTCGTTAGAGGCTCCTTCGATGATCCGTGTCGACGGCTCGGCACCGGTGATGGCGATCATCGAACACGTGAGCGCGCATGAATGCCGCCTGCGCGCAGTCAGCGTTTTTGAAATCGGTCAGCGCCTGGACTTTACTGTTTCCGTACACGGCGCACCGACGATCGCGCTCTCCGGCAAAGTCGTCACACGGAAAGAGAACGGCGCTCGCCACGCTTATGTCCTCGCCCTCGCGACCACGCTCGTGCAGAACGAGGCAATCGCAAAGGCCAACGACGCCGCTCGCCATCGCGCGAAACACGCCCCGGACGTTCGCACCGAAAACGGCCTCACCCGCGCGGCATTGCGCATCGCCGTCGATTTCGACCTCTTCTACACGCTCTCAGGCGCGACGGCACGGTCGGCGCGCGCCACCAATATTTCAATCGGCGGCGTATTGATGAACACGACTGCCGAACTTCCGGTCGGCGCGTCCATTGAGATGAAGTTTCCGCTCGGCGACGAACGCGTCGCCGTTACAGGGCGCATCGTGGCTCACCAGGAGATGAGCCCCAACTACAACGTCGCGTTCTACGAAATGAGCGACGAGGCGCGCGAGAGTATCAGGCGCTTCATCGAGTATCACAGCAAAGCCGCTTAGGGATTACTGTCAGGCGGCTTCCCTGTCTTCGCTTGTCTTCTGAAGGTGGAAAGACTTGCCCGATCCTCAATCAGCCGCGCCGGCATCGCTGGAGGCGCCCACGATGGTAAGCGTCGACGGCAACGCGCCCGTCATGGCGATCATCGAATATGCTTCTCAGAGCGAGTGCCGCATGCGATCGATGAACGTCTTCAATGTGGGCGACCGGCTCGAATTCCCGCTTTCCATTCACGGAACACCGACGATTGCGCTGTCGGGCACGGTCGTCAATCGCAGGCAAATCGGCCCGCGCTATGCCTACGTGCTCGCGCTGCTGCCGGCGCCCACGCAAGCGGAAGCAATCGTGAAGGCCACCCAGACCGCGCCGGGGCGGACCCGGCCCATACTCCCGACGTGCATACCGGGGACGGGCTCACGCGCGCAAGCGTTCGCGTTCCCATCGACGCCGAAGTGCGCTATACGCATTCGGGTTCGCCGTCGCGCGTCGCTCGGGCGACGAACATTTCGACCGGCGGCGTGCTGATGAAGAGCACCGACGAGCTGTCGGTCGGCGCATCGATCGAGCTGCAGATTCCCCTTAGTGCCGAACATGTCAGCGTGCACGGACGTATCGTCGCGCACCAGCGGCAGAGTGACAGCTATAACGTCGCCTTCTACCACGTGACAAACGAAGCGCACGATATTATCGCGCGCTTCGTTGATTCTCATACTCAGACTGAATAGCAACTGATTTTGTTCGAACGAGGCTGACGAAGAGCCGGCGGAATCAGTGGCTACTTCGGGTAGGTCATCTCTTTCGGAACGACGAACTTGTCGTATTCGTTCGGAGGTGACGTGGCCGAGCTCGAGCGCGGCTTCTTTGAGCGTGCTCTTCCTGTGATGCGCGTGCTTGGCGATCTCGGCAGCTTTGTCGTAGCCGATGTGCGGCGACAAGCGCCGTCACGACCATCAGCGATTCGTCGAGGTACTTCTTGATGACCGTCTTCGTTGGCTTGCGAGCCCTTCGACCGCGTGCTCGCGGAACATCGTGCATCGCGTCGCGCAGCAGCGTCGTCGAGTGCAGGAAGTTGTAGATCATCACCGGGTTAAAGACGTTGAGTTCGAAGTTGCCCTGCGACGCGCCGAAGCTGATCGCGAGGTCGTTGCCGTACACTTGCGCGACGACCATCGTCATCGCTTCGGACTGCGTCGGGTTCACCTTGCCCGGCATGATCGAGCTGCCCGGCTCGTTTTCCGGAAGCATGAGCTCGCCGATACCGGCACGCGGGCCCGAGGCGAGCCAGCGAATGTCGTTGGCAATTTTCATCAGCGCGGCAGCCGAGCGTCTTGAGCGCGCCCGAGGCGAAGACGAAATCGTCGTGCGACGCGAGCGCGGTGAACTTGTTCGGATGCGAACGGAACGGCAGGCCGGTGAGTTCGGCGAGTTTCTTGGCCGTGCGCTCGGCCGAACTCGGGATGCGCGTTGAGACCGGTGCCGACGGCGGTGCCGCCGATCGCGAGGTCGTAGAGGTGGTGCAGCGATTCTTTGATCGCGACCATCGCGCGATCGAGCTGCGTCACGTAGCCGGAGAACTCTTGTCCGAGCGTGAGCGGCGTCGCATCTTGCAAGATGCGTGCGGCCGACTTTGACGATGTGATTCCACTGCTTGGCTTTGACGTCGAGCGCGTCGCGCAGCTTCTCGACCGCGGGCAGCATGTCGACCATCGCTTCGGCGGCGGCCATGTGCATCGCGGTCGGGAACGTGTCGTTCGACGACTGCGACATGTTCACGTGATCGTTCGGGTGGACCGGCTTCTTCGAACCCATCTCGCCGCCGGCGATCTCGATCGCGCGGTTCGAGATCACTTCGTTGACGTTCATGTTGGTCTGCGTGCCCGAGCCGGTCTGCCACACGCGCAGCGGGAAGTGCGCGTCGAGTTTGCCGGCGATGACTTCGTCGGCAGCCTTGCACGATCAAGATCGGTCTTCTCTTCGTCGAGTTTGCCGAGATCGTGATTGACGAGCGCGGCGGCCTTTTTCAAGGTCGCCATCGCTTTGATGACTTGCTTCGGCATGACGTCGCGCGGCCACGTGCCGTCGCCGATGTCGAAGTGGATGAGCGAACGCGCCGATTGCGCGCCGTAGTACTTGTCGGCCGGGACGTCGATCTTGCCCATCGAGTCGGACTCGACGCGCGTTTTGGCCGCCCCGTTGGTGGTGCTGTTTACAGTCGTCATTGCAACACCTATCTTCACCCTTTTTAGGGATTTCCGGCCTGGACTTAGGTCGGGGAAGGAACCCCTCTTTGCCAAGCTAACGGACGGTTTGATGCGCTGGAGATTGGTTTCCCTGTCCCTGCTCTCGCTGTCGGTCACCCTTTTCGTGACCGCCACGCTCTTCGGCATCGGGGGGCGCCCGTGGTTCGGCTGGTGGGACTCCAATGCGCTCCGCGCTGCACCCTACACCGTGCGAATCGTCGAGCCCCGTCCGGGCGGCGCGACCGAGCGCGCAGGAATTCGCGGCGGCGACCTCATCGATTTACGCGAGCAGTCGCTCGGATCGCGCATTGCCGTCGTGTCCCAACTTAGCGCCACGCGTCCGACGATCGTAACCGTCGAGCGGGGCGGCAACCGCTCGATTCATAGCGTCATCGGAAGCACATCGTGGGAAGGTGCCGCGCAGTGGAAGCTGCCGCCCCAAATCCTCACGTCGATTGCCGCGCTCTGGTTCGGCATTTGCGCCCTCGTGCTGGCGTTGCGCCAATGGTCGCGTCCCGATGCAAGGCTGCTAATCCTGACGCTCCTGTGCTTCTCGACGCTACTACTGGACCCACGCTACTTCGTTCCGCCTTCAGCGACACTCCAGCTCGTGCTATTCATCCTCACGCATGCATGCTTGGCAATTGCTCCGCTGCTGCTGTTGCGTCTTTCGTTTCGCACCGGCCAACCATCGCGCCAGCGTACGATCGTGACATGCGCGGCGATCACCGTGGTCGGTATCGGTTTTCTCGCCGACGTTGCGGCTGCGACCGGCATTGCAACGCTCTGGTTCGATCCACTGCCGTTTATCTACCGGGTATCGCCCTTACGCCTCTCGATCGACGTCGTCACGTACGCCTTGGTGGCTCTGGCGGCATTTGCCGCGGTCCGTGCAACACCGGCCGACGAACGGCCGCGCGCAGCATGGCTGCTACTGCCGCTGCCGATAGCGTTCGTTGCCCACGCCTTCACGCAGACAATCGCCGTCTTTATTACCTCCTGGTTTGTCAACGTCGCTATCATCAGCGCATCCAACAGTATCTACCTGCTGAGCGCGGGACTCGTCACCTACGCGCTGCTCAAGCGCCGCGTGCTCGACTTCGAATTCGTGCTCAGCCGCACCGTTGTGGTAGCGACGATTTCGGCGATCGTTGTCGCGTCGTTCATCTTACTCGAATTTGTGCTGAATACGGTGCTCACGGGGGTAAGCCACGCGACCGGTCTTGTCGCCAACGCTGCGCTTGCGCTACTGCTCGGGCTCACGCTCAACCCGTTGCACAAACGCGTCGACCAAACCGTCGAGCGCGTGCTCTTTCATAAGCGCCACGAGGATGAACGCGCGCTCGTCGAGTTCGGACACGAAGCGGTCTTTGTGACGAATTCAGACGCGCTGCTCGACCGCGCGATCGAGAATCTTCGCGAGCACACCGACGCGCGCAGCGCCGCGATTTTCGTCGACGGCACCGGGCATTTCGCGGCAGCGCGTTCGTTCGGCGAGGGCGTTCAATCAGCAATCGACGAGAATGACGCTGCGGTGCTTGCGCTCAAAGCCCACCACGCGCCGATCGACCCACATCGCTACACGAGCGCGTTGCATGGTGCGCTCGCACTTCCTATGCTCGCGCGTGGGCGGTTGCTGGGCGTCGTGCTTTTGGGCGAGCGCTCCGGTGGCGAAGCCTATGCACCGGATGAAATTGCAGCACTCGCGTCGATGTCGCAGGGTGTCAGCAGCGCCCTTGACGTGCTTGCGGTTGACGATGCGGCGTCTCACACGGCAATCGCCGACGCCATGCGCTCTGAGCTCGCGCCGCTCCGCACGCAGCTCGACGCGATCGCTAAGGCGCTGCGCGCCGGGCCGCCTTGAGTCCCTGGACCGTGTCCCCCACCGCGTCCATCCCGGTGATCTCGTAGATCGTCAGCGGGAACCTGGGATTGAAGCGGCGCCGATCGCAACGCGGGCAACTCGCCGGTTTGCCGGGCCGTTTGCGGCGCAAGACCTCAAACGCGCATTCTTCACACCGCAGGATGTAGCGTTTGCTCGACTCGTTGAGCGGCCGGACATTACCTAGGTCATGATAGATCGAGGTGATCCCGCATTCGCGCATCTTCTTCTTAAAGCGTGGCCCGTGGCCGGTATCGCGAAAGTGCGTATAGCACCACGCATGAACCATCTCGTGCAGCAGCGTTTCTTCGAGCGCTTGGGGGTACTTGCGAAAATGCTTGGGCGAAAGCTCGATCAACAGCGGATGGCCGTAGGTGATGCGGCCGGCCGAATTGGAAAAGCGCGCGTTGTAACGGATGCGACAGTCTGGGATTTCGCCGTTGAAATGCTGGTAGTTGAGGCGGGCGAACAAGAGTTGGAGATCGGCTTCTAGGGGGAACACGGATGATTGTTTTCGTCTTATGTCCAAACGATTCTTCGTGCCAGAGCAGAGCGAGCGTGGCCTCCCCCCGCGCATCTACCTTCCGATCGTCGCCGCGATCGCCGTCCTCTTCCTTGGATTGATGGGCTATTTGGTCGCCATCGGCTTCGGCGTGACCGGCTCGGTCTTCGGTAAAAGCGGCAACGGCGCCGTCGGCAGTTCGGCAGGCTCAGCGACGAGCGTCCAAGGCGGTGGACCGCCGGCCGCTGTGATGGAGCAGCTCTCGACGCTGCGCGCGCGCATCGCCGCGCATCCGAACGACGACGTCGCCATCACCCAGCTCGGCGACGAATATCTTGCGGCCGGGAAATTCGCCCAGGCGATTCCCTTCTATCGGCGCGCGCTTGCGATCAACCCGAAGAACGTCGCCGCGCAGACCGGCCTTGCGGAAGCGCGTGAAAGCGCCCGCGAGGCGCAGCAGTGAGAATCTATATCAGCGCCGATATGGAAGGCACGGCAGGCGTCGTATCGTGGGCGCAGGTCGATCCCTCGAACACGCACGAGTATCCCGTCTACCGGCGCTACATGACGCGCGAGGTTGCCGCCGCAATCGAAGGCGCGCGCGTGTCCGGGGGACGCGAGTTCCTCATAAACGACGCGCACTGGAACATGCGCAACCTCCTGTGGGACGAGCTGCCGGAGGACGCGCGCATGATCTCGGGTGCGCGCAAACCGCTTTCGATGGCCCAAGGTGCGGAGCAACGCTTTGACGCCGCGTTTTTCACTGGTTATCACGCCAAGATCGGCGAGGCAAACGCCGTGCTCTCGCACACTTACAGCGATGCGACGCTGTACGACGTGCACGTAAACGGCATCGCGTGCACCGAAGCGTTGCTCAACGCGGCGCTGCTCGGGCTCTACGGCACGCCGGTCGTTCTGGTTACCGGCGATCGCACGACGATCGAGAGTGTCGCAAAAACGCTGCCCTGGATCGTCGGCGTCGTGGTCAAGGACGCCATCGGCTATTATAGCGCGAACACGCTTACACCGGCGACGGCGTGCGCGGCGATTCGCGAAGGCGCGCGCGAAGCGCTGGTCACGCTCTCACACGCTAAGCCCTTCACGTTCGACGCACCGATCGAGTTGATCATCGAAACGGTCAAAACTGAACAGGCCGATTTCATGGAACTCCTGCCGCAGGTCGAGCGCATCGGCGGACGTGCGGTTCGCTTTCGCCACAGCGACTACTTCATGGTCTTTCGCGCGTTCCTGGCCGCAATGCGCCTGGGTGGCGCGGCGAATCTGCCGGCATGAAGCTCTACTGTTCTACCGACATGGAGGGCGTCGCCGGCGTCAGCGGCTGGGAGCAGGTCGACGCCAGAACGCCGCATCCCGAGTACGCGATCTATCGACGATATTACACGCTGGAGGTCGCTGCGGCGATCGAGGGTGCGCGACGCGCCGGCGCGCGTGACGTGCTGGTCAACGACTCGCACGGCCCGATGCGCAACCTACTCTTCGACGATCTCCCCAGTGACATCCGCGTGGTCTTCGGCAATCGTAAGCCCTACTCGATGGTGCAAGACGCCGACGCGAGCTTCGGTGGTGCGTTCTTCATCGGCTATCACGGCGCCATCGGCGATCGTAACGCGGTGCTCTGTCACACCTACACACCCTCGGTCATCTACGAACTGCGCCTCAACGGCCTGGTTTGCGGCGAAGCCACGCTCAACGCCGCGCTGCTCGGTTCGTATGGCGTACCGCTGTTGATGATTACCGGCGACCGCACGACGGTTGAAGGCGTTCAAGCGCAGATGCCGTGGGTACACGGAGTGATCGTCAAGGAATCGATCGGTACGTTGAGTGCCGACTCGATGTCGCCGGCCGCCGCGCAGCGCGCCATCGCGGAAGGCGCCGCACAGGCCGTTGCGAACGCGGCGAAGGCGACGCCCTTCGTGCTCGAACCGCCGATCGAAATGCACGTCACGCTCGCTAAGACCGAGCAAGCCGATTACGTCGAACTGATCCCGGGGTTCGAGCGCTCGGGGCCGCGTGAAGTGCGGTTCGCCGATCCAGATATTCGTACGGTTTTCAAGGCCTTCGTCGCGACGTTCCGTCTGGGAGCGCTCGCTTAACGCGAGATTTCTAACTTCATGCCATGCTGAAGTGTCGATGCGGTATCATGGTGACATGGCCACGAAACGGAACGTACGCACTGCCGAACCCCATATTGCCGAAGTTGCGGCGCTGATCGGTGACCCAGGCCGAGCCGCGATGCTGCTTGCGCTCTTCGACGGGCGCGAACTGACCGCGTCGGACCTCGCGCTGCGAGCGGGGATGACGCCGCAAGCCGCGACCGCACATCTCAAGAAATTGGTCGCCGCCGGACTGCTCACCGGACGCGCGCAAGGCCGCAATCGCTTCTTTGGCCTCACCTCTGCCGATGTCGCGCACGCGATCGAAGCGCTGACCGCCATCGCCAGGCCGGCCCGCATCGTTGCCCTCGATCAGAGCACATCCTTCGAGCGCATGCGTTTGGCCCGTTCGTGTTACGACCACTTGGCCGGGCGCTTGGGCGTCGGTGTCACCGATCGTTTGATCGAACGCGGCGCGATCTCGCAACGTGGAAAAGATTTTGCGCTCGGAGCGCGTGCGAACGCGGTCTTTTCCGAGTTGGGAGTCGACCTTGCAGGAGCCGGCGCACAACGGCGATCTTTCGCGCGCGTCTGCACCGATTGGACCGAGCGGCGTCCGCATATCGCGGGCAGTCTCGGCGCAGCGGTACTCAAACTGTTTCTCCATAACCGCTGGGTTACGCGCAATGCGAAAGATCGCGCCCTGCACATTACGCCCGAAGGTGCAAGTGCGTTGCGCGCGAGGTTCGACCTCGCATGGTAACGCTCACGCCGACCACGGCGGTGACTGCCGAGGACCCATATCCGTACTACGCAGGCCTAGCCGTCGAGCATCCGCTGCACTTCGATGGCGACTTGAACTGTTGGGTTGCCGCGAGCACCCACGCAGTTGAGGAAGTGCTCAACAACGCGGCATTCCACGTTCGGCCCGTCAACGAGGTGGTACCGCCGGCAATGCGCGGCAGCGCACTTGGCGAACTCTTCTCCGGCATGGTACGCATGACCGATGGACCAATGCACGCGTCGCGCCGGCGCAGCGCCGAGCAGTTGCTCGAAAGCATCAACGTCGCGGGGATCGCCTCAGCACTGCCCGATTTGCGCGCGGCGCCACTTGATACATTGATGTTCGCTTTCCCATCGCGCGCGATCGCTACGCTGCTGGGCATTGCTCCAAGCGACGTCGACGGCATCGAGGTGCATGCCCGCGCGTTAGCGCGCGCCATCGCGCCGGGGGCGCAACCGGAAACCGCGGCACCCGCATCGCGAGCTGTCGAAGCGCTCAGTGCGATCTTTGCTGAGCGTTTTTCTGACGAGCAGCAGCGATATGCCGCGATCGGCTTGCTCTTCCAAACCTATGACGGGACCGCCGGCTTGATCGGTAACACGCTCCACCACCTTGCGATCGCCCAGCCCGTGATTGCGGCGCGCATCGTGCAGGACGCGCCGACACTTGCGGGCTTCGTGGGCGAAGTCGCGAGGCTCGACCCACCGGTCCACAACACGCGTCGCTTTGCCGCCGCCGACATCACCATCGACGACGCGCTACTCCGCGAAAACGAAAGTGTGCTCGTCCTCCTCGCGGCCGCCAACTGCGACCCGGCCGCTGCGGGCCGTACGCTTACGTTTGGTGCCGGCATCCATGCGTGCATCGCGTCGCGCTTGGCCATCACGATCGCGAGCGTCGCGATCAAGGCACTCGTTGCTACCGGCATCGACCTCGCGACGATCGAACGGAACGGCTTCTACCCGTCCCTCAACGTGCGCGTGCCGCGTCTGCTCTACGCGCGCTTGCGCTGATCGACCACTCGCACGGCTTTTCCTTGTGATCGCGGAATCGTGCCGGGCGAAACGATTTCCACGCGCATCGTCACGCCGGCGTAGCTCTTGATCGTCGCTGCGAGCGCGGCCGCGCAATCGTAGCGATCGCTCTCCGGCACCGCCGGATGCGTTTCGACGTGCAGCGCAACCTCGTCGAGTGCTCCCTCTCGCGTGAGATGAATCTGGTAGTGAAGCGTTAGCCGATCGTCACGCGCAATGAGCTCTTCTATCTGCGAGGGAAAGACGTTGACGCCGCGCACGATTAGCATATCGTCCGAACGACCCGTTATGCGCTGCAAGCGGCGCATCGGGCGTGCCGTCCCGGGCAACAGCCGCGTGAGGTCGCGCGTGCGGTAACGAATCGCCGGAAGCGCTTCTTTGGTCAACGTCGTCAGTACCAGCTCGCCGAACTCGCCTTCGGGTAGCACCGCGCCGGTTTCGGGATCGATGATTTCGGGATAGAAGTGATCCTCCCACAACGTGAGGCCATCTTTTGTCTCGATGCATTCGACACCGACGCCCGGGCCCATGATTTCGGAGAGTCCGTAGATGTCGACGGCATCGATGCCGATCAGGCTTTCGATCTCGACGCGCATCTGCTCCGTCCACGGTTCGGCACCGAAGATGCCGATCTCCAAGCTGCACGCGCGCGGATCGAGGCCTTGGCGCACCATCTCCTCGGCGATCGCAAGCATGTAACTCGGCGTTACCATGATAATGCGCGGGCGCAAATCGGTGATGAGTTGCACCTGTTTTTCCGTTTGTCCGCCGGACATCGGAATCACCGTGCAACCGAGACGCTCAGCACCGTAGTGGGCGCCGAGCCCACCGGTAAAGAGCCCATAACCATAGGAGACGTGAACGATGTCACCAGGACGTCCGCCGGCTGCCCGAATCGAACGCGCCATCAAGTTTGCCCAGGTATCGATGTCCCCTTGCGTGTAGCCGACGACCGTCGGCTTTCCGGTCGTGCCGCTCGAGGCGTGCAGACGAACCGTCTGCTCGCGCGGCACGGCAAAGAGTCCAAAGGGATACTGTTCGCGGAAGTGGCGCTTCTCCAAGAACGGAAAGCGCGCAAGGTCGGCGAGGTCGCGCACGTCCCTCGGATGCGCGCCGGCACGATCGAAGGCCTCGCGATAGAATGGCACACCGTCGTACGCGCGCAACAGCGCCGTCTGCAAGCGCGTGAGTTGGAGCGCCGCGAGCTCATCGCGGCTCGCGCGTTCGATTGAATCGAGCTGCGCCGTGCTCACACCCGTTCCATCGCGAGCGCGATGCCCTGACCCACGCCGATGCACATCGTGCACAGCGCGCGCTTGCCGCCGCGCTCGATCAGCTCAATCGATGCCGTGAGCGCGAGCCGCGCGCCGCTCATGCCGAGCGGATGACCCAGCGCGATTGCGCCGCCGTTTGGATTGACCTGCGCGGCATCGTCGGGAAGTCCAAGTTCGCGCATCGTCGCGAGCGCCTGCGAGGCAAATGCCTCGTTGAGTTCGATCACGTCGAAATCCGTTAGCACGAGGCCGGTACGCGCCAGCAGCTTGCGCGTTGCAAAGATCGGTCCGATGCCCATGATCCGTGGCGCGACGCCGGCCGTCGCCGTGGCAATCACCCGAGCGCGCGGCGTCAGTCCGAAGCGCTCAACCGCCTGCTCCGAAGCGACGATCAACGCGGCCGCGCCGTCGTTGACGCCCGACGAGTTCCCGGCGGTGACGGTGCCGTTGTTGCGGAACGGCGTCGGCAACGACGCGAGTTTTTCGAGCGAGGTCTCGCGCGGATGCTCGTCGCGATCGACGGTCGCCGTTGCTTTGCCGTTGCGCACCTCGACCGGTACGATCTCTTTGGCAAGCCGTCCCGAAGTGATCGCCGCCGAGGCGCGCTGTTGCGAACGCAGCGCGAAGGCATCTTGATCGTCACGGCTGACGTTGAATTCGGCGGCAACGTTTTCGCCCGTCTCCGGCATACTGTCGATGCCGTAGCGTTCCTTCATGCGTCGGATTGACGAAGCGCCACCCGATGGTCGTATCGAACACAGCGTTCTCGCGGGAGAATGCCGCGCTAGGCTTGGGCATGACGAAGGGTGCGCGCGTCATGCTTTCGACACCGCCGGCAATCGCGAGGTCGATGTCGCCTGCGGCGATCGCGCGTGCCGCGCTCGCCACCGCATCGAGCCCCGACCCGCAGAGACGATTGATCGTGGCGCCGGGGACACGTTCGGGCAGCCCCGCAAGTAACGCCGCCATGCGCGCGACGTTGCGATTATCCTCTCCCGCTTGGTTCGCGCATCCGTAGAAGACGTCGTCGATCGCGGAAGGATCGAGCAGAGGATTGCGCGCGAGCAGCGCGGCGATCGGAAGCGCTCCGAGATCGTCGGTTCGCACCGTGGCAAGACTGCCGCCGTAGCGCCCGATCGGCGTGCGCACCCCATCGCAAATAAAAGCCGCGTTCCCGTTCACCAAGGATCCTTTCCATCAAGTACATTGCCGCGCACGGCAGCCGAGTATCCGCGAAAAAGCGCGATGACGCGTCCGTCACCGCCGGTAACCGTCGCGTCGTAAATGCCAAAGCGCCCGGTCAAATTCGTTTCCCGGCACTCCACGACCAACCGCTCACCCTCGCGGCCTGCCGTCACGTAGGTGATCGAGCAGTGCTGCGCCACCGAGGCGACATTGCGCGAGTTGCAGGCGAAGGCGAACGCGCTGTCGGCCAACGCAAAGATCGCGCCGCCGTGCGCCGTGTGATGACCGTTGATCATCTCGGGCAGCAAGGTCATCGAGAGCTTTGCGTATCCCGGCGCAACCGCGTCGATGGTCATCCCCGCCGTTTGCGAGGCGCGATCACGAGCGAACATCGCCTGGGCGCATCGCTCCGCGAGCGTTTGAGCTTCGTCTATCATCGACCCTCGAACTCGGGCTTGCGTTTGGCTGCAAACGCCTCGACGCCTTCGCGATAGTCACGAGTTGCGCCGAGCAAACGTTGTAATTCACGCTCGCGCTCGAGCGCTGCGTCGAGTGTCGAGACCGCGCTCGCGTCAAACGCCGCCTTGATCGCTCCAAGCGCTCGCGTCGGTGCTTGCGCGAGCGTGTGCGCGAGCGTATTGCACGCGTCATCGAGCCCGTCGTCATCGACGACTTGCCAGATTGCTCCCCACATATGGGCTTGTTCGGCGCTAATGCGCTCGCCCAGCATCGCGATCCCGACCGCGCGCGCGTGCCCGAACAGGCGCGGCAGCATCCACGTCCCGCCCGAATCCGGCAAGAGGCCGATGCGCGAGAACGATTCGATGAACGATGCGGAGCGCGCTGCGACGATAAAGTCGGCTGCAAAAGCCAGGTTCGCGCCCGCCCCCGCGGCAACGCCGTTAACGCGCGCCACGATCGGTTTGGGTAGCGCGCGCATCGCACGAATCAACGGATTGTAATACAGTTCGATCATCTCTCCGAGGTCACGCCCCGGCGCTACGGCAGGATCGGCCAGATCCTGTCCCGCGCAAAACGCGCGACCGTTTCCGGTCAGCACCACGACACGTACGCCGTCGACTCCCGCCGCGTCTTCCAAGGCCTCGCGCGCCGCGCGCGCCAGCGCTCCGTCGATTGCGTTGAGTTTTTCGGGGCGATCGAGCGTGATGCGCAAAACGCCGGCGTCGCGCGTGACCAGCAGCCCGCTCATACCAGTTGCGCCGCAATCGCGTCGACGTCGAGCGCTAGGTCATCGCTGACCGGGTGGCTCTGGCACATGAGCACGACGCCGCTACGCACTTCGTAGTCCTCGAGGGCAAAATGCACGTCCATATCTACCTCTCCCGCCGTCAATTGCGCGCGGCAGGTCGAACAAACGCCGCCCTTGCACGAGAACGGCAGATCGATCCCTTGCCGCAGACCCGCTTCGAGCACCGACTCGGTGTCTTTGCGAATCTCGAACGTTCGTACGGTCCCGTCGAGGACGACGGTGGCGTGAGCGATGCGTTCCGGCTGGCTGCTCGCGCGTTCGCGCCGTTCGCGTGCGACACGCCCATCGGTGACAAAGCGTTCGATGACGGTTCGCTCCCGCGGAAACCCGCGATCGTCGAGTGCCGCCGCTACACCCTCCATCATCGATTCAGGGCCACAGATAAACGCATAGTCCGTGGCATCGAGGTCGATCCAGCCCTTGCACAATTCCAGCACGCGCTCGCGATCGATCCGGCCGTTGAAGGCATCGATCTCCTGGCGCTCGCGACTGGTGACAAAGATCAAGGCGAGCCGCTCGAGGTGACGGTCCTTGAGATGCTGCAACTCCTCGCGGAACATCGTCGAAGAGGCCGAGCGGTTTCCGTAGACCAGCGTGAACGCGCTTCGGGGCTCGCGCTCGAGGGTCGTTTCGATCAATGAGAGCACGGGTGTAATTCCGCTCCCCGCTGCGAAGGCGAGATAGTTGCGCGCGCTGCTCGGATCGAGCGGCACGAAGAAGCGCCCCGCCGGCGAGCCGACCTCTAGTTCGTCGCCTTCGCGCAGCGATCCGTGCGCCCAACTCGAGAAGATGCCGTCGTCGACGCGCTTGATGGCGACACGCAAGCGTCCCGAGTGCGGGCTTGCGCAGATCGAATAGGACCGCCGCTGCTCTTCGCCGCCGATCGCCGCGCGCAGGGTGAGGTATTGCCCTTGCGTAAACGCAAACGCCTCGCGCAAATCTTCGGGAACGCCAAACTCGACGACCACGCTATCGCGCGTGTCTTTGCGCACGTGACGAATCGGTAAACGATAAAAATCCATGCTAGTGCGGCTTCACGTAATCGAAGGGTTCGCGGCAGCTTTCGCAGCGGTAGAGCGCCTTGCATGGTGTCGAACCGAAGTGACTGATCTCTGTCGTATTTCCGGAGGAACAACGCGGGCATTGGATATGTCCTTCGACTTCGCTCGTTTCACTCGCTACAGTCAGGATGACAAGGCCGGAGCCAACGTCGTTTTTGGGGGGAGCAATGCCATGCTCGCTCAAGCGTGCTCGGCCGCGCGGCGTGATCCAATCGGTCGTCCACGCGGGCGCGAGGCGTCGTTCGATGCGGACGTTTCGCACGCCATGATCGTGCAGCGCGCGCATAACGTCGGCTTCGATCACCGCGGTCGCGGGACAGCCCGAATAGGTCGGCGTCAGCGCGACAACCAACTCGTCGCCGTCCCAGCGCACGTCACGAACGATCCCGAGATCGGTAATTGAGATAGACGGCAGCTCAGGATCCGGAACTGCATCGAGCCATTTCCACTCTTGCGTCACCATTGTGCGCCCGGATAGCTGCGAGGTAAGACCTGCATCTCGGCCAGCATGTAGCTTAGGGCTTCACTATGGCGCCCTTGTTTGCCGCCCCTTTGCATCCAGACGTCAGCCGGCAATGCGAGGGTCGCGGTCTTGAGCGCCGCTTCCACGCGCTCGAGGAACGGTTCGCGCAGCGTTGCCGGATCGACGCCGATGCCTAACGTGATCATTGCGACGTCGATCTCGTCGCCGAGAAAGAGCTCGCCCGTGAAGCGCCAGAGGTGGTCAATCGCGCGCTGCGCGCGTTCGCGGCTCAGCCCGGTACCGTCGCCCAAGCGCACGAGCCAGTCCTCACTGCGCCGAAGATGGTACGCCGTCTCCTTCGCCGCCTTCGCGGCGATCGCGGCGATGCGCTCGTCGCTCGACTGCGAAAGCGCTGTAAGTTGCAAATGCATCCATACATCGTAGAAATATCCGCGCACGATCGTGTCGGCGAAATTGCCGTTCGCTTGCTCAACCAGCAAGACGTTGCGATACGCGTCCGCGTCGCGATGGAAAGCTAGCGCATCCGCATCGCGGCCGGCGCCTTCGATCTCACCCGCGTAGTCCAGCCAGAGTTTGGCTTGCCCGAAGAGATCGAGCGCAATGTTGGCGAGCGCAACGTCTTCTTCCATGATCGGTGCGTGCGCTACCCACGCGGCGGTGCGTTGCGCCAGTACGAGCGCCGAATCGCCCACGCGGAGCAGATATTCAGAGCGGTCGGTCACAGGTGCTTCACACCGTCGGGGACGTGATAGAACGTCGCATGCCGGTACCCTTTATCTTCCGAGGGTTCGAAAAGCGCTTCGCTCTGTGACGGATCGGTCGCGACGATGTCGCTCGACTTGACGACCCAGATGCTCACTCCCTCGTTACGGCGCGTGTAGAGGTCGCGGGCATTTTGCACCGCCATCTCGGAATCGGCGGCGTGCAAGCTGCCCACGTGTTTGTGCGCAAGGCCGTTTTCGCTGCGCACGAAAATTTCCCAAAGCGGCCATGCTTTACTCACGCGCGGCCCAGACATTTGCCGGCATAGGCTAGGGCCGCATCGCGCACCCAGGCGCCGTCGTCCCACGCATCGATGCGCGCCTGCAGCCGCTCGCGATTGCACGGCCCATCGCCCTTGATGACGCGATAGAACTCGTCCCATTCGATCGCCCCGATGTCGTAGTGCTGCGTTGCTTCGTTCCAGCGCAGATCGGAATCCGGGATCGTTAGACCGAGTTGCTCAGCCTGCGGCACGGTTTGATCGATGAACTTCTGGCGTAATTCGTCGTTGGTAAAGAGCTTGATCTTCCAACGCATCGACTGCTCATTGTGCGGCGAAGCGGAATCGGGCGGTCCGAACATCATCACCGAAGGCCACCACCAGCGGTCGAGCGCATCCTGCGCCATCGCATGCTGCTCGGGCATCCCGTGCGCGAGCTTCCACATCACGTCGAAACCTTGGCGCTGATGGAAACTCTCTTCCTTACAAATGCGTACCATCGCGCGCGCGTACGGTCCGTAGGAGCAACGGGTCAGTGGAATCTGGTTGATGATCGCGGCGCCATCCACCAGCCAACCGATTGCGCCGACATCGGCCCAGGTCAACGTCGGATAGTTGAAGATGCTCGAATACTTGGCTTTGCCGCTCAAGAGCGCCTCGACCATCGCGTCGCGCGGCGTGCCCAGTGTCTCGGCCGCGCTATAGAGATACAGCCCATGGCCCGCCTCGTCTTGCACCTTGGCCAGTAAAATCAGCTTGCGCAACAAGGACGGCGCTCGCGTAATCCAGTTGCCCTCGGGCAACATACCGACGATCTCGGAGTGCGCGTGCTGCGAGATCTGACGCAGCAGCGTTTTGCGATACGGTTCGGGCATCCAATCGTTTGGCTCGACTTTCACCGAACGGTCGAGCCGCCCGTTGAACGCCGCCTCGCGCTCGTCGCCCGATCCCTGGCCGCCGACGATGCCGTCGCTAATTGACGTATACATTACACCGCCTCCAGCGCCGGCACGTGCGCGGCTGTTGCGTTCATCGTCAGCAGATCGTACGCCGCTGCGATTTCATCATTTTGATTGAAGACGGTGACGGACCACCGGACCTCACCGTACTCAGGCTTGCGCGGCGTCTTCTCTTTCACCGTGAGCCGCACATGAATCGCATCACCGGGATAGACCGGCTTGACGAAGCGCAGATTTTCGAGACCGTAGTTCGCCAGCACCGGGCCGAGCTGCGACCGCACGAAGAGTCCGGCGGCAAACGAGAGCACCAGATACCCGTGTGCGACACGACCTTCGAAGAAGGGGCTGACTTTGGCGGCCGCCTCATCCATGTGCGCGTAGAACGTATCGCCGGTGAACTCCGCAAAGCGCTCGATATCCTCGATCGTGATTTCGCGCGACGCGGTGTAGAATGTCTCGCCGACGTGCAGCGCTTCAAAGGGCCGCTCGAACGGATGACTGGCGGTTTGCGTTTCGGCTGCACCGGGGTTCCACACGCCGCTCACGGTCGCAATGCGTTGCGGCGTCCCTTGCACGGCAGTGCGCTGCATATAGTGGAAGACACCGCGGATGCCGCCCATCTCTTCGCTTCCGCCGGCGCGGCCGGGACCCCCGTGCACGAGCGGGGCAAGCGGCGTGCCGTGGCCGGTTTGTTCCTTGGCGTCGTCGCGATCGACCACGAGCACTCGTCCGTGAAACGGCGCGATGCCCAGCACGAGGGCGTCGGCCGTCGCAGCGTCGTACGAAAAGACCGACGCGACGAGACTGCCTTCGCCGCGGTTGGCAATCTCGATCGCGTCGTCGATGGTGTCGTACGCCATAAGGGTCGTGACCGGACCGAATGCTTCGATGCTGTGAACGCTTACCGATTCCAAAGGCAAATCGCAACGAAGCACGACCGGCGCCATATACGCTCCAGCTCGCACGTCGCCGTCGGTGACACGTGGCGTCGCAGACGGATCGCCATAAACGATCCGCGCCTCTTTCGCAAGCTCCGCAACCGCAGCTAAGACGTCATCCCGTTGCCCTTGACTGACTAGCGCACCGATCGTCACCCCCTCGCTGCGCGGATTGCCGAGGATCGCCCGATCCAAACGCGCGCTGAGCGCGCTTTGCACGCGATCCATCATCGCGCGCGGCACGATCGCGCGCCGAATGCAGGTGCAACGCTGGCCCGCTTTGGTCGTAATCTCGCGCGCCACTTCTTTGATGAAGAGCTCAAACTCCGGCGCATCGGCCTCGATGTCCGGGCCGAGAATTGCCGCGTTGAGCGAATCCTGTTCGGCGATGAAGCGCACGCTGTTCGCGAGGATGGCAGGCGTGCGCTGCAACTTGGCAGCGGTCTGCGCAGAGCCGGTGAATGACACGACGTCTTGCCCGGTCAAGCGATCCAGCAGATCGCCTACGCTGCCGGCAATGAGCTGCACGCTGCCCTCGGGTAAAATGCCCGACGCGACGATCTCCTCGAACACCGCATGCGCAACATACGCCGATTGCGTCGCGGGTTTGACGATCGCCGGCACGCCTGCGATGATCGCAGGCGCGAGTTTCTCGAGCATGCCCCAGGTCGGGAAATTATACGCGTTGATATGCACTGCGGCACCGCGCAGCGGGGTCATGATATGACGCGCGGCAAACGTCCCGCCTTTCGAGAGCGGTTCGAGCGCGCCATCAACGGCAACGCATGCGTCCGGCAACTCACGCCGCGCCTTTGACGCGAACGCAAAGAGCGTCATGATTCCGCCGTCGATGTCGACGAAGTTGTCTTTGCGCGTCGCGCCTGTTTCAAAAGCCAATTCGTAGAACCGCTCTTTGCGCGCATCGAGATGGAGGGCGAGGCGTTTGACCAGGTCGGCGCGCTGATGAAAGGTTAGGGCGCGCAGCGCCGTTCCGCCCGGACCGCGCGCATGATCCAGGACGCGTTGAAAATCGACGCCTTTACTCGAAACCAGCGCCACGCTCCGGCTGTCGACCGCCGAGAGGACCTCGGTGAACCCGTCCGGGGCCTCGTGCCACCCACCCGCGACATAGCTACGCAGTTTCATCACGCCTCCGCCCTACCGAACGGTAGGTCAGCCTAAATTCTACCTTGCCCCCGCCTCAAAATCAACAGGATTCAGCCTTCGGCTGAATCTGTGGCGTTTGGGCCTACGGCCCAATCCGCTCCGACGCCATGGAACGCTATGCGCTCGATCGCTTCAGCGATAACCGAGGCGGGCATGCGGCCGCCGGGACGATACCACTCCACGACGGAGTTGGACATCCCGAATATCAGACGGACGACCAAGGGCGCCTCGACGTCGGCGCGGATCTCGCCCGAAGCCTGCGCCTCCCGGACGAGTTCGGCGACGCGCGCGTCAAATGTGCGCCGGCGTTCCATTGCCTCGCGCTCGGTCGTCGAGTTGCCGCGCACGCGGAAAAGGACGCTAACCTCGGCGCGCATCGACATCGTGATCTCTGCAACCCGGCGCACGATCGTCGCAAGGCGCTCGCGCGCACTTCCGGTGCGTGCCGCTGGTTCATCGAGCACCCCGAAGAGCGCGGTCAGCGCGCGTTCGAGCCCGCGCGCGAGCAACGCTTCCTTGCTCGGAACGTGGTGATAGATACTCGCCTTGGTGATTCCCGCGGCGCGCGCGACGTCTTCCATCGAAGCGGCGTCGAAGCCGCGTTCGGCAAAGATGTGGAAGGCCACGTCGGTGACCGAGTCGATGTCGTAGGGGCGGCGCGCTTCCATCCCGCCCGTATGCGAACCGGAAGGGCCCCTCACCTCCGCCGTCGGAACGATTGGCGCTATGCTCTCCAACGATCAGCTCGTCAAGATGCTCGAAAACATGCTCCTGCAGCGCGCGGTCGACACCCGCGGCTTCCAGCTGAACCGGCAAGGCAAAATCGGTATCGCGATGGGATCCGAAGGGCATGAGGCCGCGCAGGCGGGGGCCGGGATGGCCTTCGAACGCGGTAAGGATCTCCTGTATCCGTATTACCGCAACACCGGCATTACACTCGCATGCGGCTTTGCATTGGAAGACGTATTTCGCTCGCAATTCGCGCGCGCGACCGATACGACGGGCGGCAAGTCGATTATCAATCACGTGACCGACAAAGCCAAAGGCATTGCGACGATCTCCTCCATCCTCGCGGCACAGTGTCCCCATGCTGTCGGCGCGGCCTACGCGATCAAATATCGGGGCGAGCGCGATCGCATGGTGCTCTGTCAGTTCGGAGAAGGCTCGACCAGCGAAGGCGAGTGGCACGAGTCGATCAACTTCGCGGCGATCGCCAAAGTGCCGGTCGTTTTCCTATGCGAAAACAACCAATGGGCGATCTCGACCCCGATTTCTAAACAAATGGGAAATCCCAGCGTCGCCTCGCGCGCCGAAGGCTATGGCATCGAGGGCGTGGTGGTCGATGGTTTCGATCCGGTCGCCGTGTACGACGCGGTTCATCGCGCGCGCGAGAAAGCGGTGAGCGGCGGCGGCCCGACCCTGGTCGAAGCCATGTGCTATCGCTTTCTTTCGCACACCACCGATGATGACGAACGTACCTATCGCACGCGCGAAGAAGTTGCGGGGCAACGCGTCAACGATCCGGTCCCGCGCTTTGAGCAGCGGCTCATTAACGAAGGAATCTTAACGCCGGAGCGCATCGAGGAGATGCGCAAGGCCATCGCCGCGCGCGTCAACGCTACCACCGACGCCGTCGAAAACGAGCCGTCACCCGAGCCGTCGACCCTGTATGATCAGGTCTACGCCGGCTCGCACGAAATGTGGGTGTAGCCACCCTTGTTATCCCGAGCGTCGCCGCGAAGCAGCGAAGTCGAGGGATCGACGCAATGTGCGGCCTTCGACGTTCGGTCGAACGGGTTAGCCGAGCGGTGAGCACCCTGACAATGTAGCCTTGTGCGAAACGCGAGGCGCTTAGTGAGGCCGAATGTCGAAGGCGGCGACGTGAGTCGATCCCTCGACTTCGGCGCAATGCGCCGACGCTCGGGATGACAAAGGCGATCGCGGTTTTAGAGATGTGGCAACTCGTCGCGCGGCGCTAAGCCCGCGTCGGTCGCCGCGCTCGATTGGGCTTCGCGCGAATAGACGCGCAATTCGGCGATGTCGCGCGGGAAAAGCATCTCAAGCGTCCAGTCGAAGGCCACGCGCAGCTTGCGATCAAGCCCGGGCAAACGCGAGAGATAGTACGAGCGCCATAGGAACCACGCGAGGAATCCGGTGAGCACGTGTCCGCCAGGCAGTTGCGCCACCGCGCGCCTTGCACCCAGCGATGCCATCATGCCTAGGGCCGTGTAGTGAAACGGTTTTGTTGCTTTACCGCGCAACGTCGCCACGATATTGTCGGCCAAAGCCGGTCCCTCGCGAATCGCGTGCTGCGCGGTCAGCGGAAAGAAGCCGCCGGCGTCGTCAGGGATCGCTGCGCAATCGCCGAGCGCCCAGATATCACGTAGGCCCTCGACGGCAAAGTCGCGTCCCACGACGATCGCACCCCGCTTGCTGCGCGGCAACGGAGAGCCGCCGATCGTCGGAGCCGGTGCAACGCCGGCACTCCACACGATCGTCGCCGTCTCGATACGCGCGCCGCTCTGCAACACGATACCGTCGTCGTCCGCGCTGGCGACGCCGTCGCCCGTGCGAATCTCGACGCCGCGCTTGCGCAAGAAATCCGCCGAGTAGCTACCCATGCGTGGCGGAAGGCCAGGCAAGAGTACCGGACCGCCTTCGATCAACACGATGCGCACCATCGCGCGGTCGATGCTCGGATAGAAGCGCAGAACGCTGTGGAACAGTTCCACGAACTCGCCCGTTGCCTCGACGCCGGTGAAGCCGCCGCCCACGACAACGACGGTGAGATAGCGCCGGCGCAGTGTGTCATCGGCGGTCGTGTCGGCCAATTCGAGCAACCACACCAAGCGATTGCGCAGGATACCCGCGTCTTCGAGCGTCTTGAGCGCGAAGACGCGCTCGGCGACACCAGGCAACCCGAAGGTTGACGTCGATGAACCGAGCGCTATCACCAATTGATCGTAGGCGATACGTTCGCGGTCACCAGTGAGCGTATGCGTGATTTCAACCTCGCCCGTAGCGATGTTGAGCGCGCGAACGTCGGCCAGCACAAACTGCGTGCGACCCAGTTGCGAGCGAATCGGCGTTACGACGTGACGAATGTCAAGCGCGCCCGAACTGACTTCGGGCAGCATCGGGGTGAATAGCGAAAAATTCTCACGGCTGATCAACGTGATCTCGCCCTCGCCGGGACGCAGCCTTCGTTCGAGACGCTGAGCAACCGCGATGCCGCCGAACCCGCCGCCGAGAATGACGATTCGCGCAGGACGTGACGAACGGTTCATCTGAATGCTCTTCTGCCATGCACGACGAGCAACCCGTCGAGGGAGAGTACCAAGCCCCTGCCGTTCCGCCTGCGCCGGGCGCGCCGCAAAAGAAGGCTGGTCGCCGCGCGGGCGGGCTCGGCACGATCGCCGCGGGACTCGGCGTCCTCGCGCTAAAATTCAAAGCGCTGCTCGCCATCCTTTTGAACTTCAAATTCGTGCTGATCGGCGCGAAGCTGTTTGCCGTGAGCTGGACGTTCATTCTCTCGCTGGCCTTCTATGTCGTGGCGTTCGGATGGCGGATCGGCGTCGTCTTGGTGCTATTGATCGCCGCGCATGAACTCGGTCACTACTTTGCCTACCGCGCCTACGGCTTGCCGGTGCGCGCGCCGGTCTTCGTTCCATTTCTCGGTGCCTATACGGCCGGCGCAATCGCACCCGATCTCGAAGCCGACGCGTACATCGCGCTTGCGGGGCCGCTCACCGGTTTCGTTCTCGCCGGCGCGTGCTTTGCGCTGGGATCGGCAACCAACGATCGCTTTTGGCTTGCCTGCGCCGACATCGGCGCCTTCTTGAACCTCTTCAACATGCTCCCGGTGTTGCCGTTCGACGGCGGACGCGTCATAGGCGCGATCTGGCCGCCGCTGTGGATCGGCGGCGTCGTGCTCTTTGTTGCGGCCGCCTTTTGGCTCGGCGTACCAATCATCTTTGTATTGCTCATCGGGCTGCTCGGATTGCCGGCGATGATTTCGGCACTCCGCGGGCATGCAGATCCGCGCGCCGCCGCGATGACGAACGCCGCCCGCGCGCGCGTCGGCGTTTGGTATCTTGCGACGATCATTGGTCTGATGTACATCGTCGGCCAATCGCACGGCGGCCTGACCCACCCGGGAGCGCTATGAGCGAGCAACCGCCGGATTTTGCGATGCAGCGCGCAGTCGAGATTCTCGCGAGTATTTACGAGCGTCAGCATAAGCTGGACAACGCGCCGCCGCCTCCCTCCGACAAGCCGATTCTGATGTTCAGCGAAGGACTCGCGCTCGACGTGAATACCACGACACGCCCCGACGTCGAGCGTCAACTCGGCATCGCCTTTAGCTATCCCACGCGTGGATGGCACACGTACGGTGTACGCGGCCGCGACGGCGCGCGTTTGCTCTTGAGCATCTTTTATTCGAAGCAGCGCCTTGCGTCGGCTGAACTCTATCTGCCCAAGGTCGATCGTGCGCCAAAACTCGAACCGCAGGACGCGCATTTCCGTCTGGTCCCCGGCGAGATCGAAGTCGGCATGCAATTCACGTCGCTACCCGAACACTTCGGTCCCATGAATGGGATGCCGACGCGCATCGGTCCCTACGAAGCTATGTTCGAAGCGCGTTTTCCGGGCGGCGCAGCCTACGCGATGGGCAACGATGGCACCATCGAACGGCTGGCACTTTACACCCTGCAGGCATGACGCCGCGCATCATCTGCGCAGCGCTGGCCGCGATCCTTATTGCCGTTGCGTTGCTCGCACTTCGCCCTCCGGAGCGTGCGGGCGGATCGCTACGCGACTTCCAAGTCTATCGAGCCGCCGGCGCCGTTGCCGCGGACCGCGGGGATCCGTATTCTGCGGCGGTCGCGCGCTATGAACCGGCGTTGCCGCACGGAGCGATGATGCAGTTCGTAAGCACCCCGGCAACGCTCCCGTTTTGGCGATTCTTTGCGCGCCTTTCCGATCCGGCGGCGACCGCTTTGTGGAAACTGCTCCTGGCTTGCGCCCTCCTTGCGCTCTCACTCGGCACTGCGATGCTCGCTCGTGTACGATCGCCCTTCGAGCTCCTTTGCATCGCGCTTGGAACACTCGCCTTTGCGCCAAACACTACGGCGCTCGCGCTCGGACAGACGGCGATCGTCGGGGCAGCTGCCGCCGCCTTGGCTCTGGCGCTGCGCACGTCTGCGGCGCTCGCGACCGGATCCTTCATCGCGCTCGCGTTCCAACCCAATACGGCACTCGGCTTGCTGGCCGCACTGCGCCGCGGAGGTGTGTGGATCGGGCTTGCGATCGTTGCACTCTATGCGTGCGGTGGGATTGAAAGCGGCCCGCTCTGGCCGATCGCCTACGCGCATCTTCTCGTCGATCAATCGGCGGCAGAGGGCCGCTCCGTCATGCAGCTTACGCCCGGAGCGATCGCCTACGGATTCGGCGCCACGCCGGCGTCCGCCGGCACGGTCGCGATTCTAGCGGCGCTTGCGGCGCTCGTCGCGGCAGCTATCGCCGCGTGGCGAAGTCGCAACGAACGTCTTGCCTTCGCCGCAATTTCGTGCGCGCTCCCCTTTGTCTGCAGCTACTTCCACGCGCAAAATTTCACTGCGCTCTTCGCGCCCGCGATGATCGCGCTTCGTAGTGCGCCGGCGCGGGTCCAAGGCCTCGCGTTGTGCGCGACGATCGCGATCGGCGGGAACTGGCTTGACTTCGCTGCGTCGCCGCACGCGCTCGCGCAAGATCTCGTGCTGGGTTGCGGATTGATCGCGGCTTGTCTCGCGCTCTTTTCGGGCATCAGCGCGAAGCTCGTGCTTTATGCCCTCGGGAATGTCGCATTTCTCGCCATCGGCGCGTGGCTCGGCGCAATGCATCCGATTCCGTTGTGGCCCGACGGCTTTCCGGGCATCGTCTTTCCCGCACACGCGGGGGCCACGCACCTATGGCACGACGAGCTTGCGGCCACGGGCCTGCTGATGCCCAATCCTGCGAGCGCGTTACTACGCATGCTCCCGCTCGCCGGCTCCGCGACACTTCTGATTCTACTATGCAAAATGGAAAGCTCTGATTTAGTTCGGATCGAGGAAGCGAAGCTGACGACAAGCCCGGACTAAATCAGAGTTTTCCTAGATGTCGACGTTCATCATGTCGTCGAACGGCGTAACGCTGTTGGGGTGGAAGCCCTTTAAATCTTTGTTGTACACGTAGAGATCAGAAACGCTGTACAACACGATCTCGGGAAGATCTTTGGCCAACTGTTCCAAAACCACGCGATCGTCGGTATTGCGCTGCGCCTGGTCATAGTGCCCGAAGATCGCCTGAATCGCGGCGTTGGCCGCGGGATTACACCAATGCACGTCGTTTTGGCCCTTTGGCGGAACCTGATTGCAGGCGAAGAGGGGTGAATAGTCTCCGATCGGATCGCCGATCCAATTGAACAAGATGACATCCCATTTCCCGTTGTAAAGGATGCCGCCGTCACCATAGGGTGCGAAGAGCATCGGCGCGGGATACTGGTGCACGTTGATACCGACGCCGATCTGTTGCCAGGTCGACCGGAAGAACTCGATCTCGTGATCAACGTTGACCGCCCCTGTCTGCTCGACCATCGTGAGGTTCAGCTTGACGCCGTTCTTCGCGCGAATGCCGTCCGCGCCACGTTTCCATCCGGCGGCGTCGAGCATGGCGTTGGCCTTAGCAATGTTGAAGGGAACGAGCGGAATATTCGAATCGTAATAAGGAGCGGCTTTCGAGGCCGGCGTTTCCTGCACTGTTTGAATGCCGTGCTGGAATTTTTGATTGAGTGCGACGCGATCGGTTGCGAGCTCGATCGCGCGGCGGACGACCGGATCCGAGACCCCCGGATGGGTGAGATTGAAATCGAGATGACCCCAGGTGTAACTAGGCTGGTGCATCGCTGTGTAACCGTCGAGATTGCTCACGCGATCGAAGTACGCGCCGGGAACATTGGTCCACATGTCGAGCTCGTGTCCCTGGATCTGGGCCAGGACCGTGTCGCGACTGGGTACGATCTCGAAGTCGACTTCCGTGAGCTTGGGCTGCCCACGGAAATAGTATGGGTTCGGAACCATCACAACTTTCTGCGCGCGAACCCACTCCTTATACTTGAACGGACCGGCGCCGACCGGCAGGGCGTTAAAAGCCACGCTGTTGATGTTGGGATACTGCGCAAGCAGATGTTTGGGCAGTATCGACGGGTTGCCGCCCGCGCTCGAGAAGAACGTGACGATGAACGGCGAGTAGGGCTTCCTCAGGTGGAAGGCAACGGTGTATTTGTCGGGCTCATCGACTTTGGTGATGAGATCCCAACCCGAACGGCTGGTGATATTGTTCGCCGGATTCATCACCTCATGGTAGGTGAAGACCACGTCGTCGGCGTTGAGGGGGGCTCCGTCTGACCATTTCAGCCCTTTTCGAAGATGATAGGTGATCGTCAAGCCGTCTTGGCTGATGCCGCCATTCGCCTTGCTCGGCACCTGCGTCGCAAGCTCGGGATACGGAAGATTGTGCGCGTCCCACTTGATCAAGTATGCCGCCGTCATCGACGACAGGTAACCCAGGGTGGCCTGCTGATTGAGCAGCGTATTGAGCGTGCTGATGTCTTCTGCGTTGGCGTACCGCAACGTATGCGGAATCGTCCAAGAGTTGGCCCGTCCACCTTCGCCGGTCTGCGCGGCTTTCGAACACGCACTCATTGCGAGTGCTCCCGCAAGCAACGTTACAGCTAAACGCTTCATATCGAGTACTCCCATGAATTCCAGAACGGCGAGATCACCGGCGAGGGGTCGAACCCTTGCAAGTCGGTGTTGTAAATGTACGGCATCTTGCGAAAACCGATTACGATGGTCGGCACATCGAGCGCAAGTTGCTGTTGAAAGATCACATAGTCAGCTTTGCGACGCGACTGATCGATAGTGCTTAGCGCGTCGCCCAGCGCCTTGGTCGCTGCGCGGTTCACCCAGAAGAGTGAGTTCTGTCCGCGCGGGGCGAGATTATCAGCCGAATAGAGTGGATTCAAATCGGGGTCGGCAGCATTGGACCAGGCATAGATGGCGACGTCGTAGTGACCGCCGAGAAGTACCGAATCGGGGCCGTTGGCAAAGAACTGCGCGGCGGGGTAGTTCTTGACGTCGGCCTGAACGCCAACGTCGTGCCATTCTCGCTGTACGACCGCTTGAATCGCCTTATCCAGGGTTCCCTCCGTCGCCGAGCTCGAGATTGAATTCTAAACGGCGACCCGCTTTCAACCGCACGCCGTCGGCCCCGACACGCCAACCGTCCGCGTCGAGCATGGCGCGCGCCTTGGCCGGATCGAACGGATAATGCGTCGTGTTCGCGGTGTAGCCCCATGAAAGCGCCGGATGCTCAGGACTGTCCGAGGGGGTATCCTCGCCGTGCATGATCTTGGCGATGATCTCCGGACGGTTGGTCGCGTAGATCAGCGCACGGCGCACATCGACGTCGGCGAGGATCGGATTGTGTAAATTGAAGTCGATGTGATCGTACGCGTACGAGTCGACGGTGATCGCCTGCAGGCCGCTGTTGGGCGATGCGGCCAGCGCCTGATAGCGCGGCCAATTGATTGCCGTACCGCGTGCGAGCACGTCGATCGCGTGTGTTTGAACCTGCGTCTCAAGTGTATTCTCGTCGGGTTCCGAATAAAGGTCGACCTCGTTGAGCTTGGGTTTACCTAAATAATAATCCGGATTGGCGGCCATGCGCACAACGGTGCCGCGCTCCCACTGAATCACGCGAAACGGTCCGCTGCCGATCGGCATCGCGTTGAACGGCGCCGAGTTCTGCGTGCCCGCGGCGACAAAGGGCGCCAGGATATGCTCGGGAAGGATCGGCGTGCTGCTGTTTACGCCCCAAAGCTGTTCCAGAAAGGGCGCGTAGAGGCGCTTCATGTGAATGACTGCCACGTGCTCGTCGCCGCAATCGATCGAACCGATATCGCGGTAGCCGTCGGTGATCGCCACGTTCGTCTTCGGATTCATCACGTAACGCCAGGTGAATTTGAGATCCTCGCAGGTCAACGGTTTGCCGTCCTGCCACGTAATGTTTGGGCGCAACTTATACTTGAGCGTCAGGCCATCTTTGCTTACATCGCCGTTCGTCAGCGAGGGTACCTCACGCAGCGCGTCGGGCACCGGATTGCCCTTGCCGTCGTAGCGTATCGCATACGAGAAAATAAACATCGACACGTCGAGGCTGATCACACTGGTGTCGAGCGCCGGATTGAGTGATTTTACGTCGTACGCTTCACCGATGCGCAGTACGCCGGGACGCGTCCAAGGATGCCGTCCGCCCGTTGCGCCTTGGTCCGTCTTTGAGCACGCCGCCACGCCGCACGCGACCAGGACGAGCGCCGCCAGCGCGCGAGCAAATCGTCGGATCAAGCGTTGCTGCCGAGCATCGATTCGGGATCGATGCCGTGGAGGGCGCAAAATTCCCGGTAAGCCTGTGGCGTGATCTCCGAGGGTTTGATCTCGCTGCGTCCGCCCCAAAAGACGTTCGTATACGAAAAATCAATGCCGGCTTCGCGCAGATGCTCGTCGATCGCAGCTTTGTGCGCAAGCACGCGTTCCTTTTCCATTCCGTGCGCTACCGCCATGACGTTCACGTTCTTGAAATTCCGGACCGCCCTCGCGCCAATAGGCGTGCGTTATCACGAAGTGCCGCCCGACTTCACGCCCCGCCTCGATCTCGCGCCCGGGCGGAACGGCCCAGTGGAACAGCGCGTTGTAGCGGGTGACGCGCTCGTCGTTCGCGGTCGCCTTGACGTGTTCGAGGAAGGTCGAAAACCGCCCGATCACCCGCTGCTCGTTGAGTCCGCGCGCCACGCGCGCAAATTCCTCAGGGCTTACGCCGGCTTCGCTCGCGCGCGCGAGCCAGACGTCGCGAACGATCTCCTCCGGCGCAAATTCGCGTTTGAGCGCCGTGAGCACACGCCACTCGAGCGGCGAGAGCTCGACGATTGCCGTATTGTTCGGCTCGGCGAGCGCATCCGCGCGCGCGCCCGGCTCGAGGCCGCGACGGCGCATGTGCCCGACGCCCAGCGCGAAGACCATCTTCGCGGGCATCAACGCAAAGTGATCAGCGCCCACTTTGCCGGCGAGAAACTCGGCGTGCTTTTGCAGCGAGTAGCCCTGGGGCACCTTGAGCGTCGTCCAAAGACGGTAGGTGCTCCCCGGCGTCGCGGTGTCGGTGGACCGTATCACCACGTGGCCCGAAAACGGATCTTCCTTGAACATATAGTCAAAGGCGCGATCGAGCCGATCGGCTGGGACCTGCCACGCCACGAGCGCGCCTCGCGCAAGGTTCGTCGACATCAAGGTCTGGCGCACGCGCCGGATCGTCCCTGCGCGCAGCATCGCGACCACGCGCTCGATGACGGTGTCCGGCGCGATCCCGCTGCGCGCGGCGATCTCACCGAACGGATCCTCTTGGAAGCCCTGGAGGCGATCTTCAGAGACCGCCAGGATTGCGGCGTTGACCGGGTCGGAGACCGCGGCTGGAACGGTGGGCTGCGAGGACATGAGCGCAGCCTTTGACTGCGCGCCGAGATCGCCCTTGCTACCTGCGCGATGCAGGTGAAGGTTCGGAGCAACAGGAGCTGCGACCGGACGCAGCCCACGACCGAACCCGCCTAAAGGCTCAGGTCGCTCGCCCCTAGCGCGTAGTAGTACTGCTGTTCGGCCAGACGCTCGCCATAGAGTCCGGCGACGTAGTCGCGCTGCGCGGTCGCGAGGTTTGCTTCGGCGATCACGATTGCGGTGATCGTCGACGCACCCACCTTATATTGTGCCTGCGTGGCTTGGAGGCTCACCGTAGCGCTGGTCACCTCGGCTTGCGCCTGCACCAGCGTGGCCCGCGCCGAGATCAGATTGGCGAGGCCGCCGCGTACGTCGGACTGCACTTGCAGTCGCTCCGCAGTCAATGCGGCGCTGCCTTCATCGAGTGTCGCGGCTGCGACGGCGACGTTGTAATTGGTCTGCCCCTGATCGTAGATCGGGATGCTCAAGGTGGCGCCGATCGACTGCGGCGTCGAATAAGGCAGCGACGCGTTCTCGCCGCTGATGATGGTCCGGCTCTTGCCGGCGCTGGCGTCGGCGGTCAGTGACGGGAAGCGCGCAAGCTTGGCAAAGCGCAGATTCTCTTTATCCGCTTCGACCGTATGCTCCGCCGCAATAAAATCGGGACGAAGCGTAAAAGCTTGCTGAAGCGATTGCGCGTAACTCAGCACTTTGGCCTGGGCCGGCGACGCTGCAAGCAATTGTGGATTGATCTGCGTATCCGCGTCGAGTCCGAGCGCCGTCGTGAACGTCGCTTGGGCTGCAATCGCCAGGCCTTGCGCGGTGATGAGTACTCCGCGCGCCTGCGCGGTCTGAAATTGCGCTGCAGCTAGATCGGAACGAGGCGCGGCCCCGGTACGAATCTGCGCTTCGACGTACTGCTCGTTGATCTCGAATTCGCGCACCAGCGCGGCGTCCGAAGCAACCGATGCGTTGTCCTCGAGGAGCGTGTAGTAGTCGGTCGCGACCGTGAACGCGAGGAGTTGTAGTTGGCGTAAGAGCGTGTCGCGGCCCGCAAAGTCGGCTTCTTTCGCGCTTCGAATGCCCGCGACCGTACGTCCGCCGTCAAAGATCAACTCGCTGATCGTTATCTGAGCCGAGAGCGACGTGCTTGTCGCGCCGTTCGGCGCCGTCGTGCTGCCCGGTGCGGCCGTCGCCCCGTTGTTATTGCCACCGCCGATCGATCCGAACGAGCGATTAGCGGAGGCATTTGCCGAAACGGCTGGGAGCAGCGCGCCCTGTTCGGCGCCGTACCGTGCGGCGATGGCGCGGTATTGCGCGCGCTCGGAAGAAAACGTCGGCGATTGCGCCACGGCAATGTCGATGGCTTGGTTCAACGTCACCGACATCGGAATGCCCGGCTTCGCGATTTGCGCCGCGACATCGGGTGCGGGCGATCCGTACGCCGGATAGGGAATCGGCGTACCCGACATGGTTGGCATAGGAGCAGGCGTTGGAACGGCGATCGGCGCTTGCGACGGCGCTGCGCCGACCGCAAGCGGCGCGCACAAACCCAGCGCGAGGGCAACCGGCAGCGATCGCGCCATAAAACGGCGAGCAGAGGTCATTGCGAGGAGCTTCCCCCATTGGCCGGAGCCTGAGCGTTCGTTGAATTGACGGCGACGGTACTGCCGTCTTTGAGGGTATCAGGGCGGGTCGTGATCACTTTGGTTCCCGCCTGAACCTTGGGCGAGATCACTTCCGACAGGGTGTCGGTCTGCACGCCAAGGCGGACCGGAACCTCTTGCGCCTTGTTGTCCGAGCCGACGATATACACTGCATACCCATTCTCGGTTTGGGCTACCGCCGACCGCGGCACGACGATGGTATTTTCATGGGCCTGGCGTGGAACCGTCGCGGTAACCAGCATGCCGCCGCGCAGCACGTCGCCGGCGTTGGGCATTTGAATGCGTGCCAGGTACGAGAGCGTTCCGGCCGTGGGCACCGCATTCACCGTACTCACGCGCGCTTGAAAGGTACGCCCCGGCAAGGACGTCGAGGTAAAACTCACCGTCGAACCGGCACGCACGTAGGGAAGATCCGTATCCGGCACGTTGATGTTGATCCAGACCGTGTCGACGCGCGAGATCGCCAGCACCGGCGCTTGCGGTCCGGCGTACGCGCCCGGGTCAAGCAAACGCTGAGTGATCACCCCGTTGTAGGGCGCATAGAGCGTGGTCTGCGAGACCTGCGTGCCAAGCGTTCGCGCGTTGGCCGCTGCAGCTTGCGCCGCAGCCACCGCCGCCTTGGTGTTTTGCGCGCTCACGGTATTGTTGCGCAAGCCGATCTGGGCTGTGTTGTAGGCGTTCTCGGCCTGGACATAGGCTGCGCGCGCGGCCTCGAGTTGCGACTGCGAAACGTAGCCGCTCTTATAAAGCTCGGTGTCTTGGTCGTAGACGAGTTTAGCGTTGCGCAAGGCCGCCTGCGCAGTCGCAAGCGTGGCCTGGTTTGTCTCGACTAGCACCGGCAGGCCGACTTGAGAGCCGGTCGCGGTCGCGGATTGTTGCTGCGCCATCGCCTGCGCTTGCGAATATTGCGCGCGCAACACCGTGTCGTCGATCCGAGCGAGCACCTGGCCGGCACGCACCTGGTCGCCCACATTGACTGAAATCGATGTGATGGTCCCGTTCTGTTGGAACGCCAGCACTGACTGCTCGAGCGGCGCCACCTGGCCATCGAGCGACACGTACGTTGCGATGTTCTGTCGCGTCGCGGGCGCAACGTCGACGCTCAAAGGCGGCATTTGACGCTGCGGACTGTGGCCGCACGCACTCAACGTGAGTGTGGCGCCAAGTGCGAAGACCGCAGCTCGCTGGTAATGCATGGTACTCCCTATCTTTTTGACGGATCGCTTGTCTATGGCTGGATACGGTCGACCCGCCCGCTTTGATTCATGATCCTGGGTCGAAATCCTGATAACTCCCGGAACATCGCTAGGAGCAAGCTCGGTTTCCGCGTATTCTCCCCGGGCATGAGCGCGAAACTGGAGATCGGCCGCGCGTACAGCCTTCAAACCCGGGTCGAAGAATGGATGACCGCCGAGAAGGCCGGCAACAAGGGCGTCGATGTTCTCTCGACCTCGATGCTGGTGCAGCTGGTCGAAACCGCCGCGCTCGCATGCATCGAGCCTGGGCTCGACCCCGCGTTCATCTCGCTAGGGACTCATATCGACCTGGAACACCATAAACCCGTTCCAGTCGGTTTCATTGTCCGCACCGAAGTCGAGGTCGTGATGGTCGATGGACCGCGCTTGAGTTTTGCTGTCGCAGTGTTCGACGAGCGGGAAGCCGTCGCCGAGGGCACGCACGAACGCTATTTGATCGAACGGTCGAAATTTCTCGCAAAGCTTGAAGAAAAGCTCGCCTCGGGCTAGGGTTAAAGAAACTAAAGGCAGCCTGGGTCTCACTGCAGGGGGGGCAAACGGCCTCCCGAACACATTAAGAAGGATTGTCTCCGGGCCGTGCCCTTTTTTGGCCGCTGCCTCGAGACAACTCGTGGACTCATAGAATACTCGAAATCTAGGAGGAAACATTGAAGCGACTGAGCACCGGAGTCCTCGCCGCGCTGTTAACGGCCGGTTTGGGACTTAACGCGGTTGCTGCTCCGACCTCCGCATCGCATGGAAACATTGGAACCAACGCGATTGCGCAGGCCTCGGGTGGCGCCATGGAGGCTCCGCCGGCGAACTTCGGTTCCCCGCCGTCGGGGCAGATCCCGATTCTCTTCAACGACCACCATGTCTATGCCAAGCCCGACGTCCTCAAGCAGGGTCGCGTGCTCGCTGCGCTCGTGCGCGGCGGTACCGTGCTCATCCCGCTTCGTTCGATGTTTGAGCAAATGGGCGCGACCGTTTCGTACGACGCGTCAAGCAAGACGGTGGACGTTAGTAAGCCCGGCGCCGACGTGAAGGTCACGGTCGGCAAACCGGAAGTGGTCATCAACGGTGAATCGCGTCCGTTGGACGTGCCGCCGATCATGTACCAAGGGCATGTGCTCGTTCCGGTCCGTGTAATTTCGGAAGGAATGGGCGCGTACGTTCAGTGGGTGCCCGACCGGCAGATTGTCGTCGTGCGGTACATCCCGCCGACGCCGCCGCCGACTCCGACCCCGCCGCCCCCGCCGCCGCCGGCAACTGCACCGCCGACGCCGACCCCGGCGCCGGTTGCAACGCCGTACAAGGATCTCTTCGTCGCGGGTGATTACCTCGCGTCGCAAAAGGTCTACGACGAGTTCAGCCCGGGCAATAACGCGTGGGGCAACAACAACGGATTCTCGTTCGGTGTCCATGGAGCCGCTGAGTTTAATCTCTTCGGTCTGCCCTGGATGCTCGAAGGCAACTACCAGCAGCTCAATTACCCGCATAACTGCAGCGTCGATTCGACAACCTTCGCGCCGCAGGCGAACTGCTACGTTACGACGATCGGCGGCCTCGGTTCAACCGCGGTTCCGGCGACAACCGTTCGTGACTACGACTTCGAAGGAAAACTCGGACTCAAGATTGCCGATCCGCGCATCTACATCGGCGTCGGCTATCTGTGGCGTTCGAACAACGTGGGATATCCCAAGCTCGGGAACATCGGCTTCGGGCTGGAAAAACTGCCCGACCTCGATAAGCCGTTCTCGGTCTACGGGAGTGTGTGGTACTACGGTAACGTGAAGGGCAACTTCACCGATCCATCGGGGAATTCGTACGCGCTTGCGTACAACATTCTCAACTACCAGCTCGGTCTCACGTACGTGTTCGGCACGAGCCCGCTCTTCATCGAAGGTGGACTCGTCGGTCAAGAGATCAAGAACAAGAGCAATGCTCCGAGCAACGCGTCCAACTTTGGACCGTTCATCGGACTCGGCCTCAAGTTCTGAAACGGTACGACCCGGCCCAACGGCCGGGTCGCACACCCTATCCTCCGAACCTTCACCCACCTCGTGGTGGGTTAGGAAAAACAAAGAGGCCTCCGAGAAATCGGGGGCCTCTTTATTTTAATGCTTCGGCGTCGGCGTCGGAGTCGGTGCCTGCATCGGCTGGTCGGTCGGAACCGGCGAGGGCTGAACGCATGGCGGCGTGATGATGTCGACACTCGGCTGTCCCGCCGCTCGCGGCGGCGTCGCGGTCGCGGAAGGCGCGACCTCCGCCGGCACGACAACCCCGCTTGGGAGAGGCGTCGGGCAGAGCTGCGCATTTGCAAAATAGTGCTCGGTGAATCCGCGCGCGATATCGGCCTTCTCGAGCTTTCCGAAATACGTCCCGCCGAAACGCGACGTAAGGACGTGCATGTACGTCCACGCCTTTTGCTGCGCATCTTGCGTATAGATTTTCCTATACATCACGATCGCCAGATAATAGCTGCGCGCCAACTGTGGATCGCCCGGGTAACGATGCGACCACTGTTCGAGCGCTTCGTCCGCAAAAGCGACTTTGTTGATGATGCCCGAGTCGGTCGTATAGTCGCCGGCGCGAATCGTCTCATCGTGGAACGTGTTGTTGATGCCGAGAAAGCTCATCTTCATGCGGCCGAAATACTCGTCGCCGGGGGCCGAGTGGCTGTAATTTTCGCATTGCTGCTTTTCCCACTTGCTCTTGAGGCTCGCGCATTTATCTTTCGAAGCCGGCGTCGCGGCCGGTTTGGGCGCGCTCGCCGCCATCGCAGCGGAACCGAGCGCGACGCTCAGTGCAAGGGACGCGGCACACGCAAAGAACGGAGTAAGTTTCACCAAGGTGTCTCCCTAGTCGATGCCCGTAGGGGCAGCTTTATCGATTGCAGGTATTCGCAAGGCCAGGAGCGCCTCCCGCGTAGAATTGTTCTTCTGTGACCTCTCAGGTGATTCGCCTTGCGGCGCTGCAGTTGCGCGCGCACGATCGCGGTGATTATGAGCGCCTGCGCGCTTCCATTATCGAGCGCATCGAGCGAGCCGCTCGTGGACACGATCTCCTCGTGCTTCCCGAAGGGACCTTCCCGTCCTATGTGCTCGGCGACGCGGGAATCGACGATCGCTTGGTTGCGGACACGCTGGCCGAGCTGGCGCAGATTGCGCGTACCACCTCCTGCGTAATCGTCGCGGGCGCTGCGATGCGTCGTGACGACGCTCTCTACAACAGCGCGGTCGTCGTAGACCGCGATGGGTCGATCGCCGGGTCGGCGGAAAAGATCTTCCTCTGGCACTTCGACCGGCAATGGTTCGCGCCGGGATCCGCGATTGCGCCGATCGATACTTCGCTCGGACGCCTAGGCGTCCTGATCTGCGCCGATGGTCGCATGCCCGGAATCGGTCGCGCGCTGGTCGACGGCGGCGCAGAACTTCTCGTCATGCCGACTGCATGGGTAACTTCGGGGCGTAATCCACACGAACTCGAAAATTTGCAAGCCGATCTCCTCGCGCAGGTGCGCGCCTTTGAGAACGGCGTGCCGTTCGTCGCAGCCAATAAGTGCGGGGTCGAGCTGCAGATGGTTGCCTACTGCGGAAAATCGCAGATCGTCAGTGCTGCAGGTGCCCTGCTTGCGATCGCGTCGCAGGCCGAGGAAGAACTCGTCAGCGCGCGGGTAGAATTGGCCGTTCCCGCGCCGAAGCGCGCACGCGTTCCATCGCCGCAGAAGCGCGCCGAGCAAAGCGAGCGCGTGCTGCGAGTCGCGTTAGCGGCTCACGCGTTGCCGCCGAATTTGGCGGAGCGCTTGCGCATCCTCGAGGCCGACGTGGCGCTAGCGTCGAGCGGCGCGGATGACTTCGTTGCAGTCGACGCCGTGTTGCCTGCGGTGCGCGTCGATGCCACCGACGCCTTTGACCCCGGACTGCTCCTCCAATACCGTATGGCCGGATACCGGCTCGCTATCCTGGATGCGGCGTCGTCACACCCGTGGCTCGAGCGCGTTGCTCGCGCGCGCGCAGCCGAGCTGCGGCTGTACGTCATCGTCTTTGACCGGGCAGCGCCGCGCGCTTATGCGATCGATCCGGACGGTGCGATCGTCGCCGGTACGTTCGACGGCTACGAGATCGCAAGCTTTGCACTCGATTCGCGCCGCACCGCGCAAACGCTCGTGGCCCCCCACACCGACGTCGCCGATGGCGTCGCGCTGGTACAGTCACTTTCGCAACGCGCGGCGAGCGTTTCGTGATCCACCCTTCTGCGCAGCCCCAGCACGAACGCCTCGTTCCATTCTTCACCGCCGTCGTCGCCGTTCTCGCGGCACTCGGTACCCTCTATTCGCATCACCGGTCCATCCAGGCGCTGGCGCTACGCAACGATGCGGTGCTCCTGACGCAAAAGGCCTCGGACCAGTACCAGTACTATCAGAGCAAACTGCTGCGGGTCACGCTCTATCAAGCGCTCAAGTTGCCCAAAGATGCGTCGAACGAGCAGCGCTCGTCGCTCGCCGTGTATACCGCGGCTAAACATCTCGAGGAGCAAGCCGATCGCGAACAAGATCATGCCGAAGCCCTTTTGACGTCGTTTGAAACGCTCGAGATCGCGACAACACTCTTCGAAATCTCCATCGCGTTCGCGTCCATCGCCGCCCTCACTGACGCACGCATTCCCTTGTGGTTCGGCATCGGACTGACCGCGATCGGCATGGTCCTCGGTATTATCGGGTACTTTCAAGCGCATTGAAACGCCGGTTCGCGCTCGCGCTTCTTGGACTGGCAGTCGCGGCCGCGCCGCGCGCGCTTCCCGTTGACCGCGCGGTCGGATCGATTGCCGCGGCTGCGCTTCCCTATCTTCCGGGCAGTACACTGTCGATTCGGGTCGACGGCTTCAGGCCGCCTTTCACACTCTTCGTCAGCGGCCCAGGAAGCGTCGACGGGAGTACCTATCGCGTTTCGACCGGCGGGAAGCAGAGCACGCTCATTGCATCCGGCGCGCACGGCCTGGCGGTGCGCACCATTGCGATCGCGCCAACACCGGATCCGCGCCGCGCCTTTATCGCCGTTGCAAGCTACGACGACGGGATCGTTTTGCACGATTCCATGCCCCCATTTCGCGCGCGCGCGGCACTCGGAATCGGCGGCGCTCCCGGCGACGTTGCGATCGATCGCAACGGTGCAATTGCGACGACCGCAACCGATGGTGACAGCGCGACCATTGCTTCGCTTACCCCTTGGCAAGTTCGCCGCTTCACGGGCGTAGCGCTCGGCGATGAGCTCGACTTCGATTCGCGCAGTAACGCGCTCTTCGTTACCAACCGCGATATAGACGGCTTCGGAGCCCTCACCCGCATCGCAGCCGACGGCACGGTTTCTCACCGAGTCCTCGGGCTGACCGCCGAAGGCCTTGCCATCGACCCGAAGCGTGAGCGCGTCTATGTCGCGAACGTCAACGACGGTACCGTTTCCATAGTCGATGCAACGAGCATGGTTGAGTTACGTCGCTTTGCGGTTGTCGCGCGCGTCTTCTCACTCGCTCTCTCAGACGACGGATCGCGTCTGTTTGCAGTTTCGAATCAAAGCCTGGGATCGCCGTTTTCGGCCCCCGGCAGCGTTGTCGCCGTCGACGTCATTGCCGCTGTCCCGCACGTCACGGCCCGAAGTGAACCTCTGACGTTCCCGATCGGGATCGCGTTCGACGGCGCGCACCACCGCCTCTACGTGACCGATGAAGATACGGATGCGGTCGACGTCCTTGATGCGCGCACGTTGCGCGCCGCGCACTCGCCGTTACGCACGTGCATAACGCCGTGGAAGCCTACGGTCGATGGACATTGGCTCTTCGTGCCGTGCGCCGGAAGCGATCAGGTCGACGTCTTCGACACAGCAACGCTGCGGCGCGTGCCCGGAGCTCCATTTGCAACCGGCGGCTATCCGCTTTCGGTGGCCGTGTGGAATCCCACCTAAAATGCTCTTTCCTCTTCTCTTTGCGATTCTGCCGGTGCATCTCGATCCCGCGCCGCCGTTTCCGCGGATCGCCTTCGACGCGCCGACCATCCAGCGAGTCGCGCCCGGCGTCGAGTACGGCGAGTACGATCTTATAACCAGCGCCGGTCCGATTGTCGTTCACGCGATCGCGGTTGCACCGCAGACGCCGCAGATCGAACTGAACACCGTGCTTGCCTCCGACGCATTGCAGTCAACCGGCGAAACGGTTTCGTCGATGGCGCGGCGCACGGGCGCCATCGCCGGGATTAACGCCGATTACTTCGATATCGGAAACACCAATCGTCCAACCAACATCGTCGTGCGTCGCGGAGCGCTACTGAGCACTCCAACGAAGCGCTACGCACTCATGATCGGCAGTAACGACACTCCGCAAATCATCGAGATGACCTTTACGGGGACGCTGCAACTTGCCGATCGCACGGTGTCGCTCGACGCGGTCAACCGAATGTCCAACGATGGAACGTCGCTACTGACACCGGCATTTGGTTCGGTCGCACCGCATGACAACGTCACCCTGCTGGCACTGACGCCGACCAGTGGAAATCCACCGTTTGCAACATATCGCGTCAGCGCTGTTCTCGACAACACGATCGCGCAGCCGCCTGGATACTATCTTGTAATCGGCCTCGATGCATACGCGCAGGTGGGCGTGCCCAATCCCGGCGACGCGATTGCGGCGAGCGGCGATCTCGCGCCCTTCCCGCTCGCTAGTCTCACAGCGGCAGTTGGCGGTGGTCCGCTCATCTTGAGCGCTGGTTCGTGGATCGACGACCCCGATGGGCCCAGCGGTGGCGAATTTGCGCAACGCATTCCTTGCAGCGGCGCGGCGCTGAGCAGCGACGGCACCTTGTACCTTCTCGAGGTAGATGGGCGGCAACCCGAACTCTCCGTCGGCATCACGCGCCCGGAGTTTGCCGCATTGATGCGGGCGTTTGGTGGCGTACGCGGGATGGCTTTCGATGGTGGCGGGTCGTCTGAGTTGGTGGCACGCATACCGGGCGAGACGAACGCGTCACTCGTGACGATGCCCTCGGATGGACACGAGCGTAAAGTTGCCGACGGAATCTTCGTGTATGACACGGCTCCGCTTGGGCCCGCGTCGCAGCTTCTCGCCGCACAGCCGGCGGTTCGCGCGCTCCCCGGGGCAAGCGTGAGCGTGCATTTCGTCGGCGCCGACGCTGCGCAACACGTCGTTGCCCTTCCGCAGCCTATCGACGTGCACGTCGAGCCGTCAACGCTGGGGACGTATCGCGATGGGACGTTCACCGCCGCGGAACCCGGCGAGGGCGCGCTCGTCGCACGTGCCGGCGCGCTGATTCAAAAAGTACCCGTGCACGTTGTCGCCGAGCCGGCGCGGCTCGCGATTCTTCCGCAGGTTCCAAGTGTTGCGCAGGGCGGGCGCCTGACGCTACAAGCGCGCGCGTACGACGCGCAAGGGTATGCTCTTGCATTGCCCGCGCAACTGCCCTGGCGCGCACAGGGCGCATCGATCGACGCAAATGGAACGCTCGACGCGGGAAACACGAACGTTCTTGTCTCGCTGCTTCTCGGCGACCATCTGGCAAACGCTCGTGTCACCGTCGGGTTTCACGACGCGGCCCTCGCCTTCACGCCTTCGTTTATGACCGCGCCACGCGGCGGCGATGGCGCTGCCGGGCCGAGTCCCGAGTGCGCGTCGTGCACCCAGCTTCGCTACTCGCTCGGGCCGCAGGAACGAGCGGCATACCTCGTCACCGACGTCACGCTACCACAAGATAGCGTCGGAATCGCGTTCGAGGTCTTCGACGACGGTGAGGGAGAGCAGCTTAAGCTCGCGCTGCGCAATGCGATTAACGAAGAAGTTCTACTCTCGGCAGGTGTCATGAATCATCCCGGTTGGCGGGCGGTAGAGGTGCGGCTGCCATCCGGGCTCGCGCAACCAGCGCGCCTCGTCGCGATCTACGTCATCGGATCGAGCGCTTCGGCTTTGCTGCGCGGCAACATTTCGGTAAGGAATCTTCACGCTGTTGTAGCAGGCCAGGAGTCGAGTCGACCCTAAAACCGAGTCCATGGGGTTTGAGGCTCTTGGTCGCCGGGCGCTTGACACGGCGAGCACTCGTGGTGCCCATTACGCCGACATTCGTTTCGAAAACGTGCACGGTGAACGCATCGAGGTGCGTAATGGTGTCGTGGCGTCACTCGCCGACGGGCAGAGTTGCGGCTACGGGATTCGCGCGCTCATTGACGGTGCCTGGGGATTCGCCGCGAGCAGTGACCTTTCCGATTCCGGCGTCGATCGGACCGCGGCTCGCGCGGTCGCGATCGCGCGAGCCAGCGCAGCGATAGCGCGCGAACGCTTCGGCGAGGCTCCGCTCCATGCGTACATCGATCGCTATCATACCCCGATCGTGCGCGATCCGCGCAAGGTCCCGCTCGGCGAACGCGTTGCGCTTCTCCTCGAAGCCGAGAAACTCGTTCATGCCGGCGAGCGTATCGCCGTCGGACGCGCGTGGCTGGACTTGTGGCGAACCGAGAAGTTCTTTTATAGCACCATCGGATCCGCGATCGAGCAAACGATCGTGCAGACGGGAAGCGGTGTGCAAGCGATGGCGGTCGGTGACGGCGACGTTCAGACGCGCGCCTTTCCCGGCGACATCGGCCTTTACAAGTCGGGCGGTTGGGAGATCGTCGAGGAAGCAGCGCTCACGCAAAACGCGCAGCGCATCGGCGAGGAAGCCGCCGCGCTGCTTAGCGCTCCACAATGTCCAAGCGGCACCTTCGATATCATCCTCGGCGGCTCGCAGGTTTCGCTGCAGATTCACGAATCATGCGGCCATCCAGCCGAACTGGATCGCGTGATGGGATGGGAAGCCAATTTTTCCGGCACGAGTTTTCTCGAGGTTTCGCAACTCGACAAGCTGCGGTACGGATCCCCGGCCGTCACGATCGTGGTCGACAACAACCTGCCCTCAGGGATGGCGACATGCGGCTACGATGACGAGGGAACCAAATCCGGCACCTCGGACGTCGTGCGCGACGGCGTGCTGCGCGGATACGAGATGAGCAACGATACGGCGCGTGCGATCGGACGCACCAGCAACGCGTGCGTGCGGGCCCAGAGCTGGGAGTTCGTGCCCATGATCCGCATGTGCAACCTGAACCTTCTGCCGGGCGACGTCCCGTTCGAGGGGCTCTTCGACGGGGTGCGCGACGGTATTTATATGGAAGGCAATCGGTCATGGTCGATCGACGATCGGCGCTTGAACTTCCAATTCGGTTGCCAAATCGGCTGGGAGATCAAGAACGGAAAGCGCGGCCGCATGCTCAAGAATCCCACGTACGCGGGCGTCACTCCGCAATTTTGGAACGCGTGCGACGCGATCGCTGACGTGGCGTCATGGAACGCGTGGGGGACGCCGAACTGCGGCAAGGGTGAACCGATGCAGTCCGGGCGCACAACGCAAGCCGCCTCGCCGGCGCGTTTTCGACAGGTGAGCGTCGGAGTCGGTTACCAGTGAAAGCGCCGGAGCGGGAGGCGATCGCGCGGCGCGCAGTGGAACGCTCGCGCGCGGATCAGACCGAGGTCCGCATCAGTTGCAGCGACGAGTCGCTCACCCGCTTCACGCGCGGCATCTCGAACCAAAACGTCGCAGCCGAGGATGTGACGATTTCGATTCGAGCGATCGTCGACGGACGTACCGGCGTCGCGACCTCCAACGACACTAGCGATGCGGCGGTCGACGCGTTGCTCGCGCAAGCGCTCGACATGGCCTCGTTCGCGCCCAGCGACCCGCTCGTGCCAGTGTTGCCGGAGGGCGGTCCGGCCCAAGCGCCGGCCGGATGTTACGTCGAGGCGACGGCGACGTGCGACCCGGCAACTCGAGGAACGATCGCGGACGCCATTTTGACGCGAGTGGAGCACGAGCGTTATTGGTGCGCAGGATACGTGTCCACTTCGAGCGGCGGGACGACAATCGCCAACTCTTCCGGTGCGCTTGCCTCGTTCGACGGCACCGACGCACAGGTCAACGTCAAGGCGACGGCCCCGGACTCGACCGGCTTTGCCGAGCATTACACCGTCGACGTACGAGAGCTCGACGGGAGCGGAGTCGGTGCGCAAGCGGTAGAGCTCGCGCGGGCAAGCGCGCAACCGCGCGCGGTCGAGCCTGGACCATGGACGGTGATCTTAGAGCCACCGGCCTTCGGCGAGCTTCTGACCTATCTGCTCGCGCATTTTTCGGCCCAAAATTTCAGCGACGGCTCGTCATTCTGCTCCGATGGACTCGATCGCAAATACTTTGACGAACGCGTTACGATGGCTGACGACTTCAGCCATCCGCTTGCACCGGCGATGCCATTCGATTACGAGGGACAGCCGAAGTCAAAAGTCGCGCTCGTCGTGGCCGGCGTGGTGCGTAACGTCGTGACCGACAGCTACTATGCAAAAAAGCTTGGCCGGCCCGACACCGGTCATGCGCTTCCCGCACCCAACGCATACGGTCCCCAGCCGCTCAACGTCGTCGTTGCGCCGGGGACGCAAAGCACGCAAGACCTGATTGCAGGTACGAAGCGCGGGCTCTTGATTTCGCGCTTCTGGTACATTCGCACGGTCGATCAAAAACGCGCGATCGTGACCGGGATGACGCGCGACGGCACGTTCTTGATCGAAAACGGCAAGATTGCGGGCGGCGTGCGCAACATGCGCTTCAATCAAAGTATCGTCGAGGCCCTCGGCTCGGTTGAATTCTCAAACGCGCAAAAGCGCACGGGATCCTACGCGGGATCACTGGTCGTCCCGACCGCGAAGATCGACCGCTTCACCTTTACTAGCACAACCGACTTTTAACGGCCCTTCGGGCCGATCCGCAGATTTTCTCTACCGCCCTCCCGCTGCCAGGGCTGCCTTCATCAGTGTGGCGCGGAGTTTGCCGTCTTCGAGTTCGAACAATCCACGGATCGTGCGTCCTCCCGGCGTCGTTACCTCATGTTTGAGCGCGCCCGGATGGGTTTCGCTCTCCAATACAAGGCGTCCCGAGCCAAGCACGGTTTGCGCGACCAATACGCGCGCCTGTTCGTACGGAATGCCAAGCGCGATCGCAGCATCGATCAGTGCTTCGATCACAACAAAGATGAAAGCCGGTCCGCATCCGCTAATCGCGGTAACCGCGTCCATCAACGATTCGTCGAGCACGAGCGTACGGCCGAAGGTATCGAACAGCCCTCGCGTTTGCTCCAGCGCTTCTTCGTTGCTCTCGCGGGCGCGTGCGAGCACCGTCATCGCAGACGAGACGCGCGCGGGCGTATTCGGCATCACTCGCACGATCCGCGCTCGATTCGCCGTCCAGTCGCGCAGCGATCCGGTCTCGACCGCCGCGACCGCCGAAACGAGGATCTGATCTTCGCGTAGCACCGGTGCGATCTGCGTGCAGACCTCGGCGGCGTCGCGCGGCTTCACGCAGACCACGACGATGTCGCTTCCCGCTGCAACGGCGCAGTTACGTAGCGCCGACGCGCGCGTGGTCGAGTCGATCTCGCGCACTTGTGGATTGCGCTCGAAGCCCCGCTGCAGCGCACCCCCAAGCGTTCCACGACCGATGATGCCGATCCGCATGTTTCCCTCAATTAATAAAAAAGACGAACCGCCCCGGTAACCGGAGCGGTTCGTCGCAAAGTGCTTTGACGACGCGCGCTACCGAACCGGCATCTCCTGATGCGGCTGCGGCGGGCACGGCGGGATGTGCACGTACGTCATTGTCCGGCGATCTTACCCTGCCGCGCGCCTGCGCGTCAAGAGCACTCCAATGAATAAGGCGAGAAACCCCGCAGCAACGACCGCCAGATCGGGAATCGACACCACCTCGATCGCCGGATAGGAAAGGACGCTGGCGCGCAATCTCAATCCGCCCAAGAGCACCGCTTGGCCGTCAGGCGCGACGCCGATACCGTGCCGAACCGGCGCTCCGGTCTCGTCCTCGAGATCGAAGAGAACAACCGGTCCATGGATCGTCGACAGCGCCGGGATTGACGCCGCTTGTGCCGCCGAAAATAGTACCGCCTTGACAACGCGGTGTGCCGCTGGAACTGCAAACGTATCATATGGTAACGAGAAACCTGCGATCGTCTGCGTGTTTTCCATCAGTAGCACCGGTGAGAGGAAGGCGCTCCCAGTCGGCTGCGTGATCGTCAAATGCGCGCCGCGCTGATCGAAGGCCTCGACGCCAAGCACGGTGCGCGGCACGCTGCGCAGCAACGCCGTGGCGGTGTAGCGCCACGCGGCGATCGGCTGCGCATGCAACGGCGGAAATCTCATCGCTCCGCCAGCTTCGTCGACCTTCAAACTCGTGCCGGGAGCACCGATAACCGTCCGCGTATCCGGACCGAGCAGCCCGCTCGCTATCCCGGCGAACGCGATTGCACCAACGCCAAACGCGACCAACGGGGCGCGGCGCATGCCCGCGATCGCCCACATCGCAAGGGCGGCAAGTCCTACGTTGTACCATCCTGCGTGATAGACTGCGCGTCCGGGCAGAACCACCTCAAACACGACCGCGAGCACAACGAGCGCCGCGAGGAGCGTTGCGCTCCTCACGTAGCGCGCACGGCTTGACCGATCGCCGAACGCATCTGTTCGATGGTAAGCGGCCCATCGAATCCGCGCTCGACGATACCACGCCGGTCGATCACCACCGTCGTCGGCAATCCCAAGCGCCGAAAAGACCCGTCCATATTGCTGGGCATCGTCGATCCAAATCGGGAACACGATACCGAGCGAACGCGCGAACGCCGCAGCGCGCGCCGCCGATTCGCCCTGATTCACGCCGACGACCGCCACGCCGTCTTTCGCGTACTCGCGCGCGACGGTTTGCAGATCCGGCATCTCGGCACGGCAAGGCGGACACCACGAGGCCCATAGATTCATCACGACGATTTTGCCGCGATACTGCGTCAGCGAGACCGGCGACGCCGCGATCGTCGCGAAGCGCAAAGACGGGAGCGGATCGCCCGACCAATCCAGCGGGACCCGGCCGGGCGCGCCCCGGGCGCGAAACAGCGGGACAATATGAGCAGCCGCGACCGCGATCGCCGCGAACGACAGCAGCCAACGGGCGCGCGGACTCACCAATCGCCCATCCGATCTTCGTCGACTTCGCCTTCGAAGACGACCGTTCCGCTGGGCAAAACCGCCGCGAAAAACGGCATGTCGCGAAAGCGAACCTCGCGCTGCCGCGCCGCTTCGTCGCCGAGACTCGAAGAGCCGGCAGTAGCGATCCAGCACGTCGGGGCTGCAGCGCGCCACGTGCGGCGCGACGTTATAGGTCTCGACGAAACTTTCGTACGCGCGCTCGAACTCACGGCCCCAAAGCGGGCTTCGAGAACGATCTCGCGTCGGACGCGTTCCAGGGATGCCTCCTCGGTTACGGAGAAATCGCGACGGCGTGCCCGCCCGAATACTCGACGGAAAAGCTCTTGCCGCCGAATTGCGCACGGAACTGCTCGCGCGTACCAATGCGCTGCGGGATGCCGGTATTCATCCCAAGCTGGTCATCGTTTTCGTGGGTGAAAACGAGTCGAGCGTCGCCTACGTCAGAAATCTGGTCAAAACGGCCGAGCGCGTCGGGATCGCGGTCGACGTCGACCGCCTGCCCGAGCTGCGACCGCGGCCGAGGTGCGCGCACGGCTCGAGCGGCTGCATGACGACCGTTCGGTCCACGGCGTCATGCTCCAGCAGCCGCTCCCGCCGCATCTTTCGATCCGCGAGATCGCCGACGCGATCCCGGCGCACAAAGACGTCGACGGCACGCATCCGATGAATCAGGGACACCTCGCGTTCGGCAGCGGCACCGAATACGTGCCCGCGACGCCGGCCGCGGTTATGCTGCTGCTCGAACGCAGCCCGCATTGGCCGCTGCGCGGCCGTCGCGCCGTGATGATCGGCCGATCGATCGTCGTCGGCGCACCGGTCGCGATGCTGATGCTCGCCCAGGACGCGACCGTCACCGTCCTGCACAAAGAGACGCGCGAGATGCGCCGTGACGTAAAGAACGCGGAGATCGTCGTCGTCGCGACCGGCGTGCCGGGACTGATCACCGGCGACGACATCATGCCCGGCGCAACAGTCATCGACGTCGGCACGACGGTCGTCGACGGCGTGCTCAAAGGCGACGTCGATTTCGAAAGCGCGGTAAAAGTCGCCGGCGCGATCACGCCGGTTCCCGGCGGCGTCGGCCCGGTCACCAACGTCGCGCTGCTGCGCAACGTCGTCAAGAGCGCCGAAAAGATGGGCCTCTCCGCTTCGCTCGCGCTAACGGCTGCTAGTTCAGTGAGAAGTACTTTCCGAAGAACTTCTCTTGGCCGGGGCGGTACGAGAGGTCTTCGCCGTTTTCGCTCGCGCTCGCGTAATTCCACTGCGGCGACGTTCGAGCAGCCGGCGCAATTGCGGCAGCAGGCGCTCGAGGAAGTCGTACTCGGCGCGCAGGCGCGCCTTCGTGTCGAGAATTCGAGCAAACGCTGCTTGACGCGCTCGGCGACCTGAAGCGTGTCGCCGATCAGGTACGACGTGCCTGCGCGGATCGTCGGGCAGAGCGACCGTGCTCTCCTGACCCGAGAACTCGACGAGCATCGCGATGTACTCTTCGAAACGCTCGCGCACGCGTCGGTAGCAACTCGTCGACTTCGTCGATCGGCTGTCTGTTCCGGTTCCTCGATCACGTCGACGTCGGCAATCAAGTACGGTTCGCGGCTGATGACTTCGCGTGATGCGAAAACGCGTGCGCCCGACGGTCGAGACAAAAAAGCGCCCAAAAGGAAGCGGCTGCACGTCGAGGATCTCGGCGATCGAACCGACCTCATGCGGCAGTACGTTAGGATCGCCCGCCTCAGCCCCTTCGGCGATCAGCGCGACGCCGAAACCTTCTCCGGATTCCAGGCACTCGTTGATCATTTGCTTGTAGCGCGGCTCGAAAATATGAAGGTTGAGCACGGCGCCCGGAAACAGCACCGAGTTCAGTGGGAAGAGCCGCAAACGCCGAGCCATAGAGGGGACCTTGATTCGGGCAGGTTGGCGGAGGTTCCCCGCTAACTGGAGAGCCGTACGATGGACGACTTTAAGCGTTATCTCGACGCCCTGCATCCTGAGCAACACCCGTTGCTGCTCGAGCTGGAGCAGCATGGCCGCAAAGACGGCGTTCACGATCGTCTCGCGCGAGGCCGGACGCCTTCTCTCGGTCGTCGTCCACATGATGCAGGCTAATCGCATTTTAGAAATCGGCACCGGCTACGGCTATTCCACGCTCTGGATGGCGCTGGCGCAGCCGCCGATGGGCAAGATTTGGACGATCGATCCCGATAGCGAACGAACGACATCGCCAACTCCTACTTCCGCCGCGCAGGTGAAGACGACTACATTACGATCTTCAACCAGGATGCGCTCGAGCTGCTCGAAAATTTTCAGCAGCGCAACCTCGATATCGTCTTCATCGACGCCGATCGTCACCTATATCGCGCGTATCTCGATTTGGTTATCCCAATGCTCAAGCTTTCCGGCATCGTCGTCGTCGACGATTGTCTCATCGGCGAGCTCGACGAGTTCAACGAATATTTCCTGTCGCATCCGGATCTCGACGCGACCATTCTTCCGCTTGGTAACGGAACCGGTATCGGAGCGCGTATCAAGTGAACGCCCGCGCGGCCGATCCGGCCGCGTTCAGAACGGCGATGCGACGCCATCCATCGGGCGTCACCGTCGTGACATCGCTAAGGGAGGGCGAGCCGCGCGGCATTACGCTGAGCGCGTTTGCGAGCGTCTCGACAGACCCGCCGATGCTTCTGATCTGCGTGAACCGCAAGGCCCGCTCGTATTTGTATATCTGCGAGCTCGCGGATCTTCTGCGTCAACCTCCTTGCCGTGGAGCAGCGTGAACTCGCCGAGCGCTTCTCCGGCCGCATCAAGGAACATCAGTTCGACGACATTGCGTGGTCGACCGATGTAACCGGGGCGCCGGTGCTTGCCGGAACAATCGGACATTTCGATTGCGTGGTGGAGGCCGAACACCACGCCGGGTCGCACTCGATCCTCATCGGCAAGGTGCTCGCGTGCTCGGCGCGCGAGGGCGCACCGCTAGGTTACTACGAAGGCGCCTTCCGCGACTTCCATCTGCGAGCAAACGATGATCGTCGAGACCTTCCCCGTTGGCTTGCTGGCCTGTAACGCGACGATCGTCGGCGACGAGGAGACGCGCGACGCGATCGTCATCGACGGCGGCGACGGCGTCGATGACGTTCTCACACGGCTCAAGCAGCTCGGATTACGTGCGCGTTACCTTGTGCACACCCACGCTCACTTCGATCATATTGCGGATGTCGGGCGTCTGCGCGAAGCCACGCGCGCTCTGGCATTACTCCACCACGATGACCTGCCGATCTATCACGACCAGCCGCGACTACTCAAACTGTTTGGGTTGCCGTCGATGCCACCCGTCGTGGCACTCGACGGCGACTTGGAAGACGGCTATCGAATGTCCATCGGTAAGGTCACCTGCGACGTCTTGCATACGCCAGGACACACGCCGGGCAGCGTCTGCTTTGCCATCGAAGGCGGCGGTGCTACGCGACTCCTCACCGGTGACACGCTCTTTGCCGGCGCAATCGGACGTTGGGATTTGGGCGGCACGTCGATGGAAGACATCGTCGCGTCGATTCACCGCAAGCTGATGGACTATCCCGATGCGACGCCGGTCGTTCCGGGCCACGGCTCGTTCACGACGATCGGGCACGAACGCGCAAACAATCCGTACCTTCAGTAAGGCGCCTTGTTAACTCTCCATTTCTCGCAAACAGTAGTGAAACGAATCCAATACAGCTTATCTTCAAGACGCTCGTGGGCGATGTACTTTCGGCCGAACCGGTAAAGCGTGAAGAAGCTTTGCTCAAGCTCGTGCCGCAGCATCTTGTCATCATAGACGCCTTTCAGCACCCCTGTAGCGATGTACTCACAATCGTCTAACTCGCCATCTAGTGCTTCATAAACGTCTCTGTCGCGTGGGACAGTGACATACTCACCGGGCGGTTCCAACACGGTTGTCTCGGGGTCATAAGAGTTGATTATGTCCCAGCGCCGGATGCTCTCGGTACTCAAGCCATACCGTTCTAAGAGCTTGAGCGTATGCTCAATCTCGTTGCTCCTCATCGTGTTGAGATTCGTAACCATCCATCCCGCCGCTACAAGCAATGAGCCGATGATCGGCGCCGCGTGCCAAATGTTACCAGGGTATCCCTCATATATGAGCCACCCCGATGCGACCAAACCGATCAACAGGATGAGCCCGCAAGCGAGCCGGAACGATAATCTTGACATTGGACAAAAGAAAAACCCCGCTACTTAGGCGGGGTTAGTGTGCGGCTTTCCGTTTCTTGCCCTTGGCCTTGAGGTCTATCATAGATTTTCACCTCCTTACCGGATCAGCTTATCACCTTTTCCTGAGACTCGGTACCTATCACGCCACAGCCTCGCAGCGGCAAGGCCTTTAGCGCAATGAAATGGTGAGTTTGCCGTCGGCAACCGCTTGCGGTGGCGAAGCTGCCGGACGCGAGGCTCGCGGCGCAGCTTCCATCGCACCGAAATCCGGCACGGCACCACTTGCGACCTTGGCGCGGTAGTCGTCGATCGCGACCTTCAGCGCCTCGAGCGCTCGCTCGGGATAGTCTTTCTTCTTTTCAGGATAGCCCGAGAGTTCGGCTTCGACCTGCGCTGTCGTAATCGCGCCGGCTTCCTCGATCGTCTTGCCCTTGGCGAGTTCGACGACCAAGCTGCACGTAGCGGTCCCGAAGCCGCAACCCGTGGTGAAATAGGAAATGTCCTCGATTACCGCGCCCGGCCCGACCTTCAAAAAAAAGTTGTACATGTCGCCACACGAGTCGCTGAAATATTCACCGCTCGCCGTCGGCGCATCCATCGTTTGGAATCCCGGGCGGGCTTCCACGAGCTGTTGAAACTTGGCAAAATCCACGAGTTAACTTACTCCCTTGAGTTGGAACGTGCAGGCTTTCCCACCGGTCGCGAGCGACTCGATCTGCTCGTGTTCACCACCGATCGTCTCTTCGAGAACGTGATGGATCACCGAGCAGACTTCGGGATGTTCTTTCACCACACCTGAGTAGGGACAGGTGTGCTCTTGTAACAAGAACCCCCCGTCGACCAAACTGTATTCGGCTACGACGCCCCGATCGCGCAAAACTTGCGTGAGCTGAGCAACTTTGCCCTCGGGATCTTTCGCGGTGACCCTGTTCTTTACGCGCTCGACCGTCCGGCGCGCGATGCGATCGAAGATTTGCGCGACCGCCGGCGGTCCGTACCGCTCCTTGACGTCGCGAAGCACCGCGGCGAGCATCTTGTCGTACTGCTGCGGGAAGAGGGTATCCGCTTGGGGCGTGAGCGAGAATTCGAGCGTCGGTTTGGTCGGTCCGCGCCGCACGGCGTGTTCCTCGACCAGACCATCGCGTTCGAGGACGACCAACTGCTGGCGCACCGCGTTGGGTGAGAGCCCGAAGAGCGCGGCAAGCTCGGCGGCAGAGGCAGTGCCTCGCTCGCGCAGCTCGGCAACGATCTTGCCGCGGGTAGTCTGGAAAAAGCGGTCGACCTGCATGGCGTTCGACGGTATCCTACCATGGCGTGGGACAGATAGTAAAGTAAATCCTTGACTTTCTGCGGGCGCCTACCATAAGCTGGATTCCGTCGGCTTTTCGCCGATCGCGCATTGTGCGCTCGGAATCTTTGGCCGCCTCGTGCGGCAATATCTAATCTTGGAGGAAACAGTGGCCGATCAAGGGCTCCGCATCGCCGGTCTACGCGCGAGCGTCGAGGGGAACGAGATCCTCAAAGGTATCGACCTGGTGGTCGAGCGCGGGAAAGTCCATGCCCTGATGGGCCCTAACGGCAGCGGCAAGTCAACGCTCGCCTTCTCGCTAGCCGGTCACCCGCACTACGACGTCACTGCGGGGACCGCGACCCTTGACGGCGAGGATCTGCTCGGACTCGCCCCCGATAAGCGCGCACGCGCCGGACTCTTTCTCTCGTTCCAATATCCCGCCGCGATTCCGGGGGTGAAAGTTCCAAACTTTCTCTACGCCGCGCGTCAAGCGGTGCGGCCGGGCGAACTCACCCCGGCGAAATTCCGCGCGCTGCTGCTCGAGAAAATGGACGTGCTTGGCATGGACCCCTCGTTTCTCGGACGCTATCTCAATGACGGTTTCTCCGGCGGTGAAAAGAAGCGGCTCGAGATGCTGCAGATGGCTGTACTCGCGCCCAAGTATGCGATCCTCGACGAGACTGATTCCGGACTCGACGTCGACGCGCTGCAGGACGTCGGCGACACGATACAAGCCTTACGCGCGAGCGACGAGGGCAACGCCACCGGCTTTTTGATCATTACGCATTATCCGCGCATTCTGCAACACATCACGCCCGACGTGGTGCACGTCATGATCGACGGTCGCATCGTCAAGACCGGCGGCCCGGATCTCGCGCAGCGTATCGAACGCGAAGGATACGACGCACTGCGCGAAGAGAGCGGCGCACTTGCCTAGTCTTCTCACGCCGCAGGAGCGCGACGTGGCGCTCGACGCCTTCGCGACGACGCGCACCGGCCGCGAAAAACCCAGCCAATATTGGAAGGTCGATCTCGAACGCCTCGTGCCGAACGCAGCGGCAGACGGCGCGGCCGGTGAGGTCGCGATCGAGAGCGCGTCGCAGCGCGCGATTGCGTGCGACCTGCAAACGGCGGCGCGCGACCACGCAGCGCTGCTCGCGCGCGCGTTTCGTCAGGCGATCGAACCGCAGCACAAGTTTGCGCACCTGGCGCTCGCCAACGCGCGCCTCGGCGCGTTCATCTATGTCCCGGCGGACTGCGCAATCGATGAGCCGATCGTCGTGCGCTACCGCGCGGCTGACGGCGAGACGATCTTTCCGTATACCGTCGTCCTGGCTGAACGCGGCGCGCGCGTAACGATCATTGAGCGTCTCGACCTCGGCTCCGGCACGTTTGCCTGCGGCGTCGCCGAAGTCGTTACCGAAGATGGCTCCGACGTGACCTATGCATCCGCGCAATTTGCTCCACAGGATGCGCGCGTACTCTTCACGCGCGTCGCGCGCCCCGGCCGCGATGCACGCGTCGCGTGGGCCTGCGCTGAGCTCGGTGCGGCGCTCTCGGTTAGCGAACTCGCGATTACGATCGCGCAGCCAGGCGTCGATGCGAAAATCGCGACACTCTTCTTCCCCACCGGCTCGCAACACGTGGACGTCCTAAGCAGTGTCGATCACCGCACCGGCGACGCAACTTCCGAAACGTTGGTCAAAAGTGCCGCGTCCGGTCGCGGACAAGGGCGCTACCTCGGCAACATCCGGATCGCCGCGCACGCCCAGCGCAGCGATGCGTCGCTGCGCGATGACGCGCTGCTCCTCTCGAAAACGGCGCACATCGATTCGGTTCCCGCGCTGGAAATCGCCGCTAACGACGTGAAAGCCTATCACGGCGCAACCGTCGGCGCGCTCGACGACGAGAGCATCTTTTATATGACGACTCGAGGCATCGAACGCGCGGCGGCGGAGCGCATGATCGCGCTCGGGTTCTTTGAACCCGCGATCGACCGCTTCCCGACCGAGGCGCTGCGTGAAGAACTGCGCGTTGCCCTCCAGGCCAAGGTGATTTCATGATCGCGATTCGCACGCCCGAGGCGATTGCCGCGGATTTTCCGATTCTCCACAAGTTGACCTCGCGCGGCAAGCGGCTGGTGTATCTTGATTCGGCCGCGACCTCGCAGAAACCACAAGCCGTTATCGATACGCTGGTTACGTACTACAGTGAGTACAACGCCAACATTCACCGCGGCGTGTATGAGATCGCCGAGCGCGCGACCGAGGCCTTCGAAACGGCGCGCAGTACGGTAGCTCACTTTATCAACGCCGATCATCGCGAGGTGATCTGGACGCGTAACGCCACCGAGGCGATCAACCTAGTCGGGTATAGCTGGGGCTTGCAAAACGTGAAACCCGGTGATGTGATTCTTACCTCGCAGCTCGAACATCACTCCAACCTCGTGCCTTGGCAACTGCTGGCCGAGAAAACCGGCGCGACGCTGCGCTTCATCACTGCCGACGATCGCGGCATTTTACAGCTCGACAATCTGGACCAGCTGCTCGACGGAGCAAAGTTGCTCGCGATCTCGCAGGTGAGTAACACGCTTGGAACGATCACGCCGCTCGAGCGCATCGTGCCGGCGGCGCGCGCAGCCGGCGCGACGATCCTGGTCGACGGCGCGCAAGGCATTCCGCATCTTGCGGTCGACGTGAAAGCGCTCGATGTCGACTTCTACGCGTTCAGCGGTCACAAAATGCTCGGTCCGACCGGCATCGGCGTGCTCTACGGCAAGCGCGAGCTGCTCGAAGCGATGCCGCCGTTCCTTGCCGGTGGCGATATGATCCGCAAGGTCGAGTACGATCACACGACCTTCAACGATCTCCCGTGGAAGTTCGAGGCCGGCACGAGCAACATCGCCGACGCCATCGCGCTTGCCACCGCGGTTGACTATCTCTCGGATCTCGGGATGGATTGGGTACGCGCGCACGAACGCGAGCTGCTCGGCTACGCGCTCGAACGTCTTGCACCACTTCAATCGCGGGGTCTCGCGCTCTATGGGCCCAAGGATCCGGCACTCGCCTCGGGCGTGCTCTCCTTCAACTTCGCCGACGTTCATGCGCACGACCTGGCCTCGATCCTCGACACCGAAGGCATCTGCGTTCGCGCCGGGCATCATTGTACGATGCCACTGATGGAAAAGATGGGTTGGCCGGCAACCGCGCGCGCATCATTCTACATTTACAATTCGAACGCCGACATCGATGCACTTGCTGAGGGCATCGAGAAGGCAGCACGCGTCTTCAAGATCTAAGACCTTGGTGTTTCACTAATGGACGATTTTTACCGCGACTTCATCCTTGACCATTACCGCAATCCGCGCAACTTCGGGCACCTCGATCAGCCCGCCGCATCTGCGGAAGATCTCAATCCGCTTTGCGGCGATACGATCCGGATGGAGTTCGACGTCGACGACGGCATCGTACGCGACGTGCGCTTTTCGGGCCGCGGCTGTGCGATCAGCCAGGCCTCCGCATCGATGCTCACCGAGACCATCAAGGGGATGCGACTCGAAGAGGTCGCGAAGCTCTCAAAGGACGTCGTTCTCGAAAACGTCGGCATCGGCATCAGTCCGACACGGATGAAGTGCGCCACGCTTGGCCTTCGCGTGGCCAAGAGTGCCGCGATCGGCGAAATCGCCGGCTGGCCGGACGAAGAGTAGCCCCGCGACCGGGCAGCGAATGCCCCGCCGATGCAGCACCACCATTTGACGGCGAGCGAATGGGATACGCTTGCGAAGGACCCGGAGTACCTTGCATTGCTGCGCGCGCGGCGACGGTTCGTCGTCCCCTCGACGGTCTTCTTTCTGCTCTTCTACCTCGCGCTGCCCGTCGGCATCGCGGTTGCGCCCGCGTTCATGAACCAGCCCGTGCTCGAGTCCTTGACGATCGCCAACCTCTACGGCTTTGCCCAGTTCATCATGGCGTGGGTCTTGCTCGCAGCGTATATGCACGCCGCCCGTTCGTTCGATGACCGCGCGCAAACGCTGGTCGACCGGTTGACGGCTGAGCTCGCGAAATGACCCAGGCGACACTCGTAATGTTCGCGATCTTTGTCGCGATGGCGCTGGTCATCACGTATTGGGCCGCCGGGCGCAGCACCTCGCGTCGCGGCTTCTACACCGCGCACCGGGAGATCAGCGGCGTGCAAAACGGTTGGGCCATCGCCGGCGACTACATGTCGGCGACGTCCTTTCTGGGCATCACCGGCCTCATCGCATTCTACGGCTTCGACGGGTTCATGTATTCAATCGGATGGCTCGTCGCCTACCTCACCGTTCTTTTGCTACTGGCCGAGCCGTTACGCAACACCGGGCGCTACACGGTCGCCGACGTGATTGCGTTTCGACTACGCGGGCGAGGCGTGCGGGCGATTGCGGCCGTCACCACGCTCATCATCACGCTCTTCTACATGGTAGCCCAGATGGTCGGTGCCGGGTCGCTCATCAACCTCCTGGTCCAACGCATCAACGAAACTGACGCGATCATCGTCGTCGGTCTGCTGATGTTGATCTACGTGCTGTTCGGCGGCATGCTTGCGACTACGTGGGTGCAGATTATCAAGGCCGCGCTTTTGCTTGCAGCCTCGATTGCGCTGAGCCTCCTTGTGCTCGCGCACTTCGGCTTCTCGCTTTTCGCGTTTCGTGACGCTGCAATGTCCACGAGCGCAGGCGGCCATACGGTCGACCTGCTTCATACGGGACTCTTCTTTTCCGGTCCGCACGGCGCATTCGACGTCGTTTCGCTCGGCCTCGCGCTCGTACTAGGAACCGCAGGACTTCCGCACGTCTTGATGCGCTTTTTCACGGTTCCAACCGCGCGCGCGGCGCGCATTTCGGTTGGCTGGGCGATGGGTCTCATCGGCGCTTTCTATATCTTGACGACGATTATGGGCCTGGGTGCGGGAACGATCGTCGGACAAGCCGACATCGGTAAACATCTGCGCGACACACAAGCGCTCCGTTACATCATCAGTCATCCCGGACAGGCGACGCAGCTCAATGCCGAGTTGGTGCGTAATCAGGGCTACATCGTTCCCATAGAGAACAGCAACTTGGCAGCGCCGTTGCTAGCCGACAAGCTCGGCGGCCCGTTACTCACCGCGTTCGTCGCGGCGGTCGCTTTCGCGACGATCCTTGCCGTCGTCGCCGGGTTGACGATCGCCGCTGCATCGTCCTTTGCGCACGACATTTGGTATAGCTTGATTCGAAGCGGCGCGGGGACCGAGAGCGAGCATATCTTTGTGGCGCGGAGCGCCGCGTTGGTCGTCGGCTTTACTGCGATCTTTCTTTCGGTTGGGCTACGAACCGTCAACGTCGCGTTCTTGGTCGGCCTCGCTTTTGCGGTCGCGGCAAGCACGAACGCGCCCGCCTTGATTCTCGCGCTCACCTGGCGGCGCTTCTCGCGTACCGGAGCGATTTGCGGGATGCTCGCAGGATTGATTTCATCGCTGGTGCTGATGGCGATCAGTCCCGCCGTCATGGGCGATCACGCGATCTTCCCGCTGCGCAATCCGGGTATCGTCTCAATTCCGCTGGGCTTCATTGCTGCGATCCTCGGCACGTTCATCGCACGCGACCCCGAATCTGAGGCAATGTTCAATCAGCTCCAAGTAAGAGCCAACACTGGAATAGGAGCAGAGATTTAGCGTGCGCGAGCGCAGCGAGCCACCACGGCTCTAGTCGCGCGGCTTCGCTCGCGCTATATGTGAGTTGCGGAGTGGCCGGTGATTTGCATGCCGTACGTCCCCATGCGTAGCGTGAAGCTCGCAATATAGGTCCCTTTCGACGTTACGATCTGCGCGGTGACGGCGTAGGCGCCGTTGTCAGTGCGGCTCGTGCGTAGGTCGGCCACGTTGACCGTCACCTCCGGATTGATGAACGACTCGGTCGGCAATCCACCGGCCAAATAGCCTGCTGCCGTCGCCGAATCCCCGCGCGCGAGCGAGGAGATGTAGGCGCGCACGATCGCCGCGGCGTGTTCGGCGCTGTTTGCACCGGTAATAAGGACCGGCGTCGACGTCGCAATCGACGCCGTGGTCGGCGCGAACGCCGGCGGTGCGGTCGGCGGCGCTGTTGCAGGCGCGGGTCGCGTGGCGAACGTTACGCGGGTGGCGCTCGGCGTGGGTGTGAGGATCACGATTGCCGGCGTGGCATGCGTCGTTGGACGCGCCGTCGCAAGCGCTTTTGCGCTCGGGGAGGGCTTTGCGCTCGGTGACGCGCTCGCCGATGCTGATGCGCTCGGCGATCCCGGCCCGCTCGGCGATGGCGTATGAGACAGCGCGGCTGTATGTGAGGGCGTCGGCGACGTCCTGGGCGCAAATGTCGCGGTGCTCTCCGGGAGAGGCGTGAAGCTTGGACGCGCGGTCGGTGCCTGCACGGGACCACCCGAACCAAAAACTTTCGTAAGCAAACCGCCGAGAAGCAACCCACCCAGAATCACCAACACCATCAATGGAATGATGGGAATTCCACCGCGTTTGGGTGGTTCGGGTTCAAGCCTGCGACGGCGCGGATAATCGCTCAAGCGTTAGTGGCCACTAAAGGGCGCCCGAGATGCCGTCGACCAGTGGTGCAGGCAACTCGCCCAATTCGCTCGGGTTCTCCTCGGCGTAGTGCGTCATCGCTTCCTTGAGGAGTCCAGGATTGACTCGCGCATAGTCGATAAGTGCAGCCACCGCGTGAATGTCGGCGCTTTGGAGCCGATCGAGCGCAGCGTTCGCGCCCTCGGCCGCATCCTCCGACGATTCGCCGCGGTCGCGAAATGCATTGAAAATCGATGTTACCAGCGCGTGTAGGGCGTTGTGCGGCATCGAGGAGACGCCGCCACGCAGGACATCGGCCAGAGCGGCGTCATCCATGCGCGCAACATGCTTTTCGACCGCATCGACCAGCGTCTGCACCGGCACGTTCCCAAAGGGAGGCATCGGAGAGTACGGTACTCCCTCGCGGCAGGCGGCTCCTCGAAGATGCGCCAAAAGATACGTCGTGATTCGCGTTCGCGTGCCGCTCGATCTCCACGCCGTCACCGCTGCCGGCTCGGCGGCGTTTGCCCTCGCGACGCCGTTACGCATTCGCGATCTCCTTGCGCTCGCCGTGCGCGAATCGATCGGGCCACGCGCGCCGCACGACAAATTCCAGCGCAGCATGGTCCGCACGCTCGCAGGGCTCGCCGCAGGCGACTTTACGGTCGACATCGACGGCCGCCTTTTCGCCGATGGCGAGGCGGTCGTCGTGTGCGAAGGTTCGGTCGCCGTGCGCTTCTTCGTTAGCCGCGGTCGACGCGCGGGCCTCGAGCTACAGCCGTAGATCCTTCACCAACGCCGACGCCGCATGCGCCGCTCCTTGTCTTAGCCCGGCGCGCCCTGCAGTCGCTCGCGCGTCACGCGCTGGTCTATTTCATTAGCGCCGTCGTGGTCATTGCGCTGGAAGCCGCCATCGTATTCACGTGGCGGGCGAATATAGCCGTAACGCTGCCGGTTGCAAGCGTCGTGGTTGAGCCATTTTTTGTCGCGATCGTCACCGCTTTTACCTATGCCGACGTCAGAGTAGATTTTCCAATGGGAGCCGTGTGGCTTCGCGTCCTCGAACGCTCGTGGGCGGTGCTCGTGATCGGGCTCTTAGTCAACCTGGTCGCGGCTCTGGGCTTTCAATCAATAGCCATCGCCGATCCGTTTCAAAAGCTGCTTGGGGCCGCGGTCCTCGTCGTCGCTATCTCGCTCATTTTTGCCGACGTTCACGCAACCGTGATCGATGATGCCGAACCATGGTGGCTGCTCGTGCCGCGATCGCTCAGCGCGAGTATGGTCGTCGTATGGCAAGGCCTTGCCTTCGCTCGCGCAATCATTCTCTTCGCGCTCCAGATGTTGGTGCCAACGCTGCTAAGCTTGCTCGCGGTGGCCGCGCTCGACAAACGCCACGTGCCGCAAGCGCCGTTTTGGGCAAACGCGGTGACCGTTGTGCTTCTCTTGGCGCCTGTGCAAGCGTTTTGCACCTATGTGTACCTCGACTTAATCGGGTATGAATCAAAGCACACTTGCAGCCGATGATAGTCTAAAGGTAGGAGATGCAATTCCCGATTCGGGTCGCCGTCGTCGCTGCCGCGCTGATCCCCTCGCTCACTCTGCACGCGCTCGCCGATCAGGTCTACGGCGTCGCCGGAGAGGACACGTATCGCATAGGACGGGTGGTTAGCGAGACGCACATCACCTATCGCGGCGTCGAGCATCTCGGCGTCGCAACCGATAGCCATGGGCGCCGTTACGTCGCTGACGTCACCTACACGCGGGTCGACGATGCGGGCAAAGCGTCAGTTCGCGGAAAATTCGAGCAGGAGCTTCTTGGCGACGGCACGTTCGAGGATGGCACCGATGAGGATCCGGACTTTCTGACGATCCTCAACCAACCGTTCGCCGTGCAGCTCGACGCAACGACACTGCGCGATCTCACACGGCTTCACGGGATGGTTCCATTTCAGGCGGCCTCGCCGCTGGGCGGATCGCGTCTCTCCGGGTATCTGCGCTCCGCACCGCCCGGAATGGTCAGCGGACACCAGGTCGTCGGCGTGCGCTTCGAGGCCACGGGACCAATGACCGGGACGCTGCCCGAGCATCCCGACGCACTCCTCTCGGGGAACATGCACATGGACGGAACCGCCTACTATGCTCAGCACGGAGCGCTCTTACTCGCGCTCGACGCAACCCTTACCATCGACGGCAAGCTCCAAAGCGGCCACGACAGCGTGCCGGTGCGCATCATCTACCACCGCGTGATCCGCTGCGCAAACTAGGGCCGGCGCGGCCCGATCAATAGGCTCCCACGAGTTGAACTTCTAAAGGGTGCCGAAACGGCATCAACGACAAGTTCGTGACCGGCGTAAACGCGAGATGGCTTTGGTGACAATCGATGAGCATCTCAATGCCGCGCTTAACGCAGCCCGTCTCTTCGATGTACTTTGAAAGCTTCTTCATGAAATAGGTGTGCGGATCGTGCAGCACCTTTGCGTAGTACGGATCGTCAGTTAAACCGACGGCACTAATGCCTTCTTTTGGAACGAGCCACACGAACCACGGATCCTGATTTCGACGGTACCCGATGAGCACGAGCGGAATTGCTCGCGATGAATCGAGATTGGGCAGAAAACTACACAGAGTGTACGCGTCGAATGAGATCTCCGTCGGCTCGATCGTCTGCTGCATGGGCGTTCCTCTCCATGTGCCGTAAAACAACAACCGCCGCGTCGCTTGGAGCGACCGGCGGTTGAAAAACTGGTGCGTGCGGCACGTCGTGTACCATGCTCGAAAGGTTCCCTCGCGGCGGTCGGTGGCCCTGGCGACCCACCTTCAGGATTTTCCGCGCGCAGCGTGAAACCCGCAGGAGGCGGGAAGTGGTCAGGATCACCGTATGAGCGTGCTCGCACCACTCCCATGGGGAGTCCACGTGCCATCTGCGGCCCAGCAGACCAAGCCGCCGTCCAGCCGGACGTCGGATAAGGCTGCACCGAGCGTCGAAACCTTCGATCGCATCGTCGATGACTATCAGCGCCGCCTGTATGGTTTCGCCCTGCGTATGACCGGCAATCGCGAAGACGCCGAAGAGATCGTGCAGGACGCTTTCGTCCGAGCCTATCGCGCGCTGGGTAAAATGTCGCTCGAACAGCGGGCCGATCTGCGCCTGCAGCCGTGGCTCTACACCATTACGCTCAACGTGACACGCAACCGCCTGCGCAGCAAACGGCCGACCAACGTTGCGCTCGACGCTCTCGCCGACCCGGATGCCCTCTTACGCGACTCGCATGAGGGGCCGCCACAGCCCGAGACCATCGTCGAGCAGAACGCCGAGGTCGCGCTGGTAGAACGAGCGCTTCTGCAGCTGCCGATGCATTTACGTGCCGCGGCGACGCTGCGTTTTATCGAAGGTCGCAGCCATCCGGAAATCGCCGAAATTCTGCATCAACCGATCGGTACGGTGAAGTCGCACGTTCATCGCGCCGTGCGGATCTTGCGTCGCATTCTTGGTCCGCAAATCGGACGCACTGCCCCCGAAGGAGATCCCTTACATGCGCTGTCGTGACGTCGAAGCACTCTGGGACGAAGTCCGCGAGGACTGCGGAGAGTCGCTCAAGGAAGCCGTCGACATTCACCTACGCGCCTGCCCCCATTGCCAAGAGCTCTTTGAAGAGTTCGAAGGTGTCGCGTTTTGCCTCTCTTGTCTTCCGAAGCCCGAAGCATCGTGCGATCTCACCAAACGCGTCGTCGAACACATCGCGTTGATCAAACAGCGCGAACGCACGACGCCGGTCGTGTTGGCGTCGGCGCAAACGCCGATCGGCCGACTTTATGTCGGCTTCAAAGAAGCGCGCATCGCCTATGTAGGCATCGATACCGGTGAAGATTTTGAGTTGGTGCGCGCGCGCGTCGAAAGCCGGCTGCGGCGCCCCGTCATCGCGGGGGAGGCACCGACCTGGTTGAGCCGCACGCTCGAACAATTCTTTAACACTTGGAGTGTCGATGACCGGATCATGGACATCGAGGATCTGACCCCGTTCGAACAGGCGGCGCTCCGGGCCGCAGCCCAAATCCCGCCCGGCGAGGTGCGCTCCTATTCGTGGGTCGCCACGCAAATCGGCCGCCCGCGCGCCGCGCGCGCCGTCGGACAGGTCATGGCCCGTAATCCGCTCGCGCTGCTTTTCCCCTGCCACCGCGTCGTCGACGCGCAGGGCGAACTCCATAACTACGGTTACGGGATCGAGATGAAGGCGCGGCTACTCAAGATGGAAGGCTACATCGCGCGAAAGCTGTAACCTATCGCGGCAGTGGCCAGACACATCCTCATCGCGGGGTTCGAGCCCTTTGCCGGTGACAAGATCAACCCCAGCGAGATGGTGGCGCGCAGCTTTGAGGGCGCGCTGCTTTCCGGACGCTCGGTCGCGTCGCGGGTCATCCCCGTCGAGACGCGCAACGTTCGCGAGCGTTTCGAGCAGGCTCTGCTCGTCGATCAGCCCGACATCGTCATCTTGCTCTCGCAACTCGGTGGCCGCACGGCACTCTCGCTTGAACGCGTCGCCGTGAATGTGCTGGACTTTGAAACGCCCGACAATGTCGGCGTGATGCGCAAGGGCGACGTCGTCGCGCGCGGCGGTCCCGAAGCGCGCATCTCGAATCTTCCTTTCGAGAAGATCGTCGAGGCGTGGGCGGCCGCCGGCGTCCCGGGTTTTGTGTCCAATTCGGCCGGCACGTTTATCGGCAACCAGGCGCTCTATGAGATGCTGGCGCTTACCGAAAATTCCGTACCACCGGCGATCGTCGGATTGGTGCATCTGCCCTATCTCCCCGCGCAGGCCATTGCCGCCGGAAGCGACTCGAATCCCTCGATGTCGTTCGACGTGATGAAAAAGGGTATCGAAATCATGGCCGAGACACTCGTGCCGTGGGTCGACGGGCGCACGCCCGAATCCTCGAAGCCTCGCGTCGGCTCGAAGCCGTCGGCTTGGATCCCTCGCGGTGTAAAGGAAGTAGAACGCTGAGCGACCCTCGTATTGCGGCGATCCCCGACGTCCACGGTCACGCGAAGGGCGAACATCGTTCTTTTGCCGAGGAACGGCCGATCGCATATTCCCCCCGAATGCTGTTCTTGTGGTTCTACCATGCCTGCCGGCGAAATTCGCCGCGCTTTCTCATGGTCTCGGATCACATCAATTATCTAACATTCGAGGACCCCGGCGCCGTGCATACCGTGCGGCGCGCGCTGAAGCTCGCCCACGCGGGCGATCTCTATGGCGCAGCGGAAACCGCCGGCGTCGATGTGACCCATGCCGCGGTGGTCGGCGAAAGTTTGCGACGCGGCATGCGCTTTTCGATCGGTGCCGAGGTCGATAATGACCCGCGCGCAAGACCGGATGCGCAGAACATCGTTGACGCGATGCGACCGGACGGAATCATCCGCTCGGTCCATTTCTTACCGATCGACCATCCGGAGAAAGGGGCCGACTATATGTGGCCCTACGACAATCCGGAGTTTACGCATCTCTTCGACCACGTCGGCGTCGAGCGTACGTGGGAGCTCTACACCGCGCGTCTCTTCGACGACATCGAAAAGCTGCCCGGACACGTGATCGGCCACTTCTATCGCCCGGCAAGTTTCGGCCATTGGCCCGACGAGAAAACGCTGGAAAAATACGAGGATCGGCTCCTCGATCTTGCCCATGCGCGCGGAATGGCCGTCGAGATCAACTCACGCGGCATCTACCGCGCCGAAAACGAAGAACAGCGCGCCAAGTACATCGCCGCGAACAAGCGCCTAATGCGCAAGGCTCAGGCCCGCGGCGTCGGCATCGCCATCGGCTCCGATGCGCACAGTCCCAAGGACCAGGGCGGCGCGTTCGACGCGGTACTTTCTATGCTCGACGAGTGCGGTATCAACGAGGTCGTTTTCCCGGTTGGCGGACGCCTGGCACGCGTCGTGCTGCGCGCCACGCGCGAACATCTCGAAGCGCACGCGCAGCGCTCGCCCGAGCCGGTGCAACCCGGAAGCAGTATCAGCGGCTTTAGCCGAGCGGAACTCGGCCTCCCCGACCAGCCCGAGCTCCAACCGCGCGTGTCGCGCGCGAGCGCGCAAGCTGCGCGGGATGCCGGCCCCAAAAAGCGCGCGAGCAGCCCGGAACGAACAACGAAGAAGCCCGCCGCCGCGGCGTCGCCCAAATCGACGTCGAAGCGCAGCGCCGAATCGTCCGCCTCATCAGCAAAAAGCAAAGAGACCAAGAGCGTCGCCAAGCCGCCGGTAAAAAAGACTGCGCCGGTCAAAAAAGCCGAGCCCGTGAAAAAGGCCGCTCCGGCCAAAAAGGCCGCGCCCGTCAAGAAACCTGTGCCCGCCAAGAAGGTCGCGCCCGTGAAAAAGGCGCCGGCCAAGAAGGCCGCGCCCGTGAAAAAGGCCGCACCGCTCAAAAAGACGGCGGTGAAGAAGGCCGCGCCCGTCAAGAAGGCTGCGCCGGCAAAAGCCGCCGCAGCCAAGAAGAGCGCCAAGCCGGTGGTCAAGAAACCGGCTCCGGCGAAAAAACCGGCAGCGAAACCGGTAGCCAAGAAATCTGCAAAACCAGCTTCGAAACCGTCGAAGGGAACGACCAAAAAGAAAACCGTTAAACGCCGTTAGGCGACGAGGTACGCTGGCATGGACATCGAGCGGCAACGCAACATCGCTTTTGTGGGCCCGCATCACGCGGGTAAGACCACGCTAGTCGAGGCCGTGCTTGCACATGGAGGCGCAATCGGGCGACGAGGATCAATTGCCGACGGTACCACCGTCACCGATCATGAACCCGAAGACATTGCGCACGCGCAATCCACGACGGTGGGCTTCGCCCACTGTTCCAGCGGCCAGGTCGACGTCACCATCCTCGACGCGCCGGGCTTCATCGACTTTTTCGAAGAGACGAAGCTTGCGTTGCGCGGTGCTGACGGTGCCGTCGTCGTGGTCGAAGCCGATCCCGCGCGCGTCGTGCAAACCAAAGCGCTGCTCGATTATCTCGAGTCGCGCACAATGCCTCACTGCTTCGTTATCAACAAGCTCGATCGGCCCGGCGCCGATTTCGAGGGGACGCTTGCGGCCTTGCAGAGCTTGTACGGACGGCACGTCGTAGCCGAGCAGTGGCCGATCTTCACGCGCTCGGCAGCGACCGAGAAAAACAGCGGATTTACGGGCTACGTCGATCTCGCCGATATGAAGACCTACACGTACGACGGCGAAAAAGAGCGCGAAGGCGCGGTCCCCGGCGACATTCTCGAGCGAGTGCGCACGGCGCACGGCGAGCTGCTCGAGGCGATGGCTGACTTCGACGACCACTTGATGGAAGAGTTGCTGGAAGGCGTTGAGCCGCCCCTCGACGAGGTCGAGCGCGATCTATGCAACGAGTGCTCGCACGACCAAATCGTTCCGGTTCTCGTCGCCGCCGGCGGGACGGGTGCCGGCGTCTCCGCTTTGATGCGCGCGCTCGAGCGCTGGTTCCCATCACCGGCAGAAGCTCCGGTTCTTGACGCGGAAGGCCGGCCGATTCCAGCCGATCCAGCGGCCGCCGTGATCGCGCACGTCATAAAAACGACGATCCATCCGCAATCCGGCAAGCTCTCGATCGTTCGCGTCGTCTCGGGCACGCTAAAATCCGACGCCACGCTCACCAATATTTCGCAGGGCGATGAGAAAGCGCGCTCGGGCGGTCTCTACCGTTTGCAGGGCAAGAAGCAAGAGGCCATTCCCGAGGCCGGGCCCGGTGCAGTCGTCGCCATCGCACGCCTCGAGTCCGTGAAGACTGGTGACGTGCTTGCCAGCAACGGGCACAAAGTGTTGCTGTCACGCGTCACGCTCAGCGAACCATGCTTCGCGATTGCGGTTAAGCCAAAGGAGCGCATCGACGAAGCCAAGATCTTTGCCATGCTCGCGCGCATCGTCGATGAGGATCCGTCGCTGCGCTTGACGCGCGCCGAGATCACGGGCGAATTGTTGCTGCTTGGAAGCGGCGAGCAACACGTCACAATCGCCGTCGAACGGCTAGGGCGTAAGTATAAAGTCGAAGTCGAGACCGCGGCGCCGCAAATCCCGTATCAGGAGACGATCAGCGCAGGCACCGAGGTTCACTCGCGCTACAAGCATCAAACCGGTGGCCACGGACAATTCGGCGATGTCTGGCTGCGCTTCGAACCGCGTGAACGAGGTTCTGGGGTGACGTTCGAAGACAAAATCGTCGGCGGCGTCGTGCCACGTCAGTTCGTTCCGGCGGTCGAAAAAGGCGTGCGCGAGGCGCTGGCGCACGGACCGGGCGGCTATCCGGTCAGCGACGTTCACGTGACCCTCTTCGACGGCCAATATCACGACGTCGATTCGAGCGAGCAGTCGTTCAGGACCGCGGCCAGTATGGGCGTGCGCGAGGCGCTGCCCAAATGCCATCCCGTCGTGCTCGAGCCGATCTCGCGCGTGAGCGTAACCGTGCCGACGCAGTACACCTCGACCGTAATCCAGCAACTGACCGGAAAGCGCGGGCAGATCCTTGGAATGAACCCGGCGGGGACACCGGGCTTTGACGTGGTCGAGGCCGACGTCCCACAGGTGGAGCTCTCGCGTTACATCACCGAATTGCGCACCGGTACCCAGGGACTGGGCACGTTTGCCTCTCGGCATGAGCGCTACGACCCCGTGCAAGGCAACAAGGTCGCTCCCAAAGCAACGGTCTAATATACGCTTTCGCTGAAATACCGCGGCTCGGCCCCCAGGCAGAACCCCGCGGATTCAGCGCAGCTGAATCCTGGGAGGCTTTTTCGCTTCGTGAAACCCCTGTTTGCCCTCGCCCTCCTCGCCGGGCTCCTTGCCGGCTGCTCGAAAGTTGCTAGCGACGCCGGGGGCGAGCACTCGTGGACGCTGCCGGGCGTCTTGCGCGTCGCGATTCAAACCGAACCGAAGAACCTCAATCCGCTGCTGACCTCAAACACGACCGACGTGTTTATCGCGCGGTTCATGTTCCTACCCCTGATCCAGCCCAACGGAAAAGGTGTGCAGGAACCGCTCCTAGTCACCCAGGTTCCCGATACGAAAAACGGCGGCATTAGCGCCGACGGGCTTACGATCACCTATCACTTGCGCAAGGACGTGAAGTGGAGCGACGGTGTTCCATTCTCGAGCAAAGACGTCAAGTGGACCTGGCAAGCGCTCATGAACCCCAACAACAACATCGTTTCCCGGCACGGCTACGACGACATCAAGTCGATCGACACGCCCGATCCGGCGACGGTCGTCGTCCACCTCAAAGCGAAGTTTTCGCCCTTCGTCAACACCTTCTTCACTGACAGCGATCAGCCATACGGCGTCGCTCCCGAGCACGCGCTGGCAAAATATCCGAACGTCAATCAGATTCCGTTCAACAGCGAGCCGACCGTCTCGGATGGTCCGTTCCGTTTTGCCGAGTGGGTCCGTAACGATCACGTCTCGCTCGTCGCCAACAACGACTTCTTCCTAGGCAAGCCGGGACTCAAACGCATCGAGATAAAGGTCATTCCCGATGAGAACACCTCGGTCGAGCAGCTCAGAACGCATGCGATCGACTGGATCTATCAGGCGTCGATCCATCTGTACCCGCAGGTTAAAGACATCCCCGGCGTTTCGATCGCGTGGATGCGAGTGAACGGCTACTACGACGTGCAGTTCAACACCGCGAGCCCGGCGATGAAGGACATCCGGGTGCGTCAAGCGATCGCTTACGCGCTGGACAAACAGAATCTGGTGAATACGACGATGTACGGCCAGGAGACGGTGGCGACCGAAGACTTGCCGGACTGGATGTGGGCCTTCGATCCTCACGTGCGCTCGCTCCCCTACAACCTCGGCAAGGCGCGCCAACTCCTCACGCAAGCTGGCTACACTTCGGGCGCGGGCGGCATGCTGCAAAAGGATGGAGAGCCGCTGTCTCTGCTCTTAGTGACCAACAACTCGGACGCAACCTACAAACAGCTTGCCGTCCAGACTCAAGCGCAGCTCCACCGGATTGGGATCCAAGCGCAGATTAAGCTCTTCCCCGGGGCGCAGCTCTACGCGCCGGCTGGAGAGGGCGGCGTCTTGCAGAACGGCCACTTCGATCTCGTCGTCGACGGGTGGTATTCGGGCATCGATCCGGATGACTCGTCGCAATTCATGTGCGCGAACGTCCCGCCGGGCGGGTACAACTACCCTCGGTATTGTAGTCCCGAGATGGATGCAGCCGAAACGATGGCACTGACCCATTACGATCAAGCCACGCGCAAGGCGGCCTACGCAAAAACGCAGGCATTGCTAGCGCACGACGTTCCGGAGATCTTCATCAACTGGTTGCGTCAAATGCACCCGATCAACGTCGACTTCAAGAATTTCGATCCGAACCCGGTCGTCGAGAACTGGAATGCATGGCAATGGACCATCTAGGCGTGCCCAATCAACCCGTCAGTCCGATGCCCGAACTGATCTGGCTGCGCAAAATGATCGTGGAGCGTGCGCTGACACGCGGCGACTACGTGCTTTCGGGCGGCGTTCGCAGCGACTACTATATCGACAAGTTTCGGCTGTTCTCGGATCCCCAGGTGTTGCGGCGCATCGCACGGCTGTTTGTTCCGCTCATCACCGAGGTCAATCCCGATCTCATCGCCGGAACGGAACTCGGCGGTGTGGTGATCTCGACAGCGGTTTCGCAGATGTCCGGGCTTCCGCTGATCGCTGTTCGCAAATCACCCAAAGGCTACGGTGCGTTCGCCGACGAGTACGTCGAGGGCCCGTATGAAACCGGTCAGCGTGTCCTATTGCTCGAAGACGTCGTGACCTCGGGTCGCGAGTTGTTAGCGTCCACGGCGCGGCTCGAAGAACTGGGCCTGCACGTTACACCCTGCGCGGTCGTGAGTCGCGGCCTGGCGCCGGTACGCGCGCTGATTCAGTTCTCGCTTCCCCGCGGCGAAGCTAAGACAGAGAACTAAGCTTCTCGTTCGCTCCGAGCGGCAGGCGAGTTCCCGCCGTGCAGCTGCCCGAATGTTCGGGCGAGCATCACGCCCATGATGAGTGCGCCCAACCCCGCCGCGAGAACGCAATCCGTCGAACGTAGGTCGAAGTTTCCGACACGGCAGACGAGGACGTAACCGACCGCAACGTTGAGGAAACCCCAAAGCACGTTGACCGTCGAAGAAGAGAGGCCCTTACCCGGCGGTTTCGCAAACGGGCTTTGAAAGGCATGACCCATCAAGCCGCTTACAACGTGGGGAATGCCGTTTGTTAGGAACGCGCCGCCGAAAAAGTATGCGACATACACAAGCCACACTGTTGAAAGGTCCCCTTTAAATCGTTAGTTCGGTTCCATCGTCGGCGATGGCGCAAGGGCCGTGGTAGACGCTGCGCGCCGCGTCTTCTAATTCGCCCGGCGCGAATTCCGTACCGTAATGCGTGAGCACGAGCCGGCGAGCGCCGGCGCGCTGAGCCATCTCACCGGCTTCCACCGCTGAAAGATGGCCGCGCATGGGGCCGGTTTCAACGGAAAGTCCAAGCGCGGCTTCGCAAAGAAAGATGCTGCAGCCGCGCGCGAGATCTTCGACCCGCTCGCACGGCGCTGTGTCGCTCGAATAGCAGACGCTCGCGCCGTCGCGCTCGACGCGAACAGCATAGGCGTCGATGTAGTGAATGGTCTTCGCGAAGGTCACCGAGAGACGCCCAACCTCCAGCGTTTTGTTCGGATCGTACTCCGCAACCTCGAAGACCTCGTCGAGAAAATCGTTCGGCCCTTCGCTCGAAAATGTCGCGGCGAAGGCGCGCAGTTGCCCCTCTCCTCCCGGTGGCAGCCAGATCGGCATACGATCGTCGCGAAGCAGCGGTCCATACTTGAGACCATAGCGCAGCGGAATCAGATCGAGGAAGTGATCGGCGTGCATGTGGGTGATCACGATCCCGTCGAGATCCGGGTAGTCCATCACGATCCGAAGGTTCGCGAGCGCGCCCGTGCCCATATCGAGCAATAGGTTCGTCCCGCGTGCACGAATGAGATGGCAACTGCACGCCCGCCCGGGGCGAGGAACCGAGGCACTCGAGCCGACGACGCGCACGCGCATCGCCGCTGCCATTACGGTAGCGATGCGAGCACCTCATCGGCGTGATCGTCGACTTTGACTTTCGGCCAGACCTTGACGATCACACCCGTTCCATCGATCAAAAATGTCGCACGCGTCGTGACCCCGAGCGCAGTGTAAAGGCGAGAGTCGGTATCCGAAAGCAACATGAACGGGATCCCAAACTTCGCCTTGAATTTTTCGTGGGACGCGGGCGTGTCTCGGCTGACGCCGACGATGCGCGCACCCTTCTTCTGGAATTTTGGGTAGAGATCGCGAAACTGCGAGGCCTCGCTGGTACAGCCCGGTGTATCGTCCTTGGGATAGAAATACAGCACGAGCGGCCCGCCAAGCAGATCGGCCAGCTTCACGGGCTTACCTGCGTCATCGGCGACGGTGAGGTGTGGGAGCTTATCGCCTTGGGCCAGCATTGCCGTCCTTTCAATTCGCATCGCTGAATTGGTCGAGCGGGACCATAAATAACAAGCGGTCGCCCGGTCTGACGTCCTGATCAAACTTGTGTACCGGAACGGCAACCCCTTTGCCGGCGCCCTGCTCGCGCCACACGTAAAGTGGAATCCAACGTACTTTGTATCCCGGCCGTTCCGGCGGAGCCGGGGGTGGGGCGTTTTCGGCACCCTGAAAGCGCTCGGCGAGCTGGAAAACGCGCGCGAACGGCCGGCCGGCAAAGATCGCAAATCGTCCGCGCGTACTCTCGAAGCGGGCGAGTCCGGCGATCGTCGGGGCCGTGAGTTCCGTGGTCGAAAACGAGGCGATTCCGAAGTGCCGCTTGATAGACGCTCCGAACGCGAGGTCATCGATCCGTAAGACCACGTGCATGTCAGATCGCGCGTGCTCACGCGTGCGGGTTCGCGCGCCGAGCGCGACTTCGAGGTTGGCAGTGTCGCTGTTTGTGACACCCACCAGCGCCTTGGCGCGCTCGGGCGAGCAATAGGCGATGGTCTCGTCATTGGTCGCGTCACCGGTAAGAAGGTCGATCTTACGATCGCGAGCGAGCTCGATCAGAATCGCGTCGGGGTTGCGCTCCACGACAACGACGTCTTCGCCCAGCTCTCGCAGATAATCGATGACGAGCGAACCGACATTGCCGGCGCCGCAGACGATCACATGACCGGCGCGGTGAATGCGCCGCAACCCGCGCGTACGGCGTAGCGTCGCTGCGTTGAGCGCCGAGGTGACTGTTGCCGTGAAGACCGCGAAGATCGTCACGCCGACGAGCATGGTGGCCATCGCTACGAGCAACGACAACGCTTGCCACGGAGGGATGTTCTGGGTCGCACAGTTCGCGCACGGTGTAATGTCGCCATAGCCCACGGTCGTCATCGTCGTCATCACGAAATACAACGCGACGATCGGATTGATATGCAGAGCGATGGCGAAATAGATCGAGAAGACCAAATACATCACGAGGGCGACGCCGAAGACCGTACGTAAAATAGGCTCGGTTCGCTTGAGCGCGACGCGCACATCGCGCATACTCGCTCCCATCCGGCTACGCCACGAGGTTTCGCGTTTGCGCTCGCCTTGCGGCCACGTGCGCTTGATATTCGCAATCGGGCCGAAAACGCAGACCCGCGCGTCCTCGGGAATCGGCGCGGCGAGCGTGTCGCCGTCGGCGCGATCCTCGTCGCCGTGGCAAATATACGGCGGGTTCCCGTCGATTGCCACGATACGCGCGCGCAGATGCTCCTCTGCGGCGATCACATCGAGCCCGTCGATGCCGAACTGCGCAGCGTCACGTTCGCAAAATCCGAAGAGTCCGCCGGGGGCATGTTGATCGGACTCCTGCTGATCGTGACGATGCACCGCTTTCGCGACCAGCGTTTCGAGCGTCGGAAACGGCAGCGCGTAGAAGCATGACGCATCGACCGCCGACGCGGCATAGGTTGCGGCCGCGTGCGCGGCCGGGGAGATCGCGGTGCAGTTATACTTCAACCCCTCTTGGATCTTGTGACCCAGCACGGGATTGAATTGGCGAATCGTTACGCGAGTGCGCTCGTTGATGTCGCGTGCAATCAGAGCGACGCGCAGGTTCAACCGGTCGTCTTGCGATACCGCGACGATGCAGAAATTCGGCTGCTCCGCTCGCGAGCCGGCCGGTTCGAGGCCCGCCTCACGCAGGCTTGCGGATTCTGCCGGGTCAAGGGCGTAATGGAAGAACGTCCCGGGAAACTCCGCGCGAAATTTCGCGACGGTTTGGGCGAGCAGATTCGCTGCCCGCTCCTCCTCGTGCTTCCAGACCAGGGCAACGCGCTGCCCAGCCGTCTTTAAAATCTCGCGGCAGATTTCGTAGGCCAGGTAGTCACCGCCGACGACGATAATGAGCGTCTCGGTCGCCATAGATGTCACCCGTTTCGCCAGAGCCTGCCCGCCGCCCGCCGCATCCCCTCGCACTCGACCTCATCGAGCGCCTGGCGGACCGCCCCGGCGCGCGCGTGCTCGAAGTGGGGGCGGGAAGCGGACGCAACACACGCGCGCTGGAGACCGCGGGATTCGCGGTCTGTACGCTACCGCTGCAGGAGGCGTGCGCGGCGGGACTTACGACCCATGCATTGCTCCATGGGACGCCGCAATCCATCAGCGACCGACTGTCCGCAATCGCGCACGCGCTCGAACCCGGCGCCCCGCTCTTTGCGACGTTCGGATCCGTTCGCGATGCGCGGTACGGCGTAGGTGAAGCGCATGAAGCGCACGTCTACGCGTCGCGTGAAGGCGACGAGATCGGCATCGCGCATGCGTATTTCGACCGGGAACGCTTGCGCGCGCTCCTCGCGCCCCATTTCACCATTGAGTCGATGCGCGAAGTCGACGTCGACGAGGTCGCCGGGACGTGGGCGCACACGAGCGCACCGCTACGCGGCGCAGTGCATTGGTTCGTCGTCGCGACCGCGCGACTCTGTCAATAGCGCGCGAGCGTCGGCTCGATGTGCTCCGCGTAGGCGTCGATGCCGCCTGCCACATTGACGACGTTCGAAAAGCCGCGCGCAGCGAGGAATCCGGCGACGCGCTCGCTCCGGCCGCCATGATGACACATGACGGCGATCGGAACCCCCGGATCGAGCTCACCGATGCGATGCGGAATTTCGGCCAGAGGAATCCAAACCGAACCGCCGACGCGCGCGGTAGCGACTTCATCGGGCTCGCGCACATCGAGCAGCACGAAGTCCTTGCCTTGGTCGCGCCAGTTCGCCAGATCGTGCACGCTGATCTCCGGAATCATGCGCCTTTGGTTCCGATCAGATCGCGCATCGGACTTGAAGCATTCGCGTAGAGCCGCTTTTCCATTCGTCCCGCGAGGAACGCCTCGCGCCCGGCGATAACCGCGTGGCGCATAGCACTCGCCATGCGCACGGGATCCTTGGCGGCGGCGATACCCGTGTTCATCAGCAGCGCATCGACGCCAAGCTCCATCGCGATCGCCGCGTCGCTTGCGGTGCCGACGCCCGCGTCGACGATCACCGGTACCTTTGCACGTTCCTTGATGATCGCAATCGTGTAGGGATTGCAGACACCCAGGCCGCTACCGATGGGCGCGGCCAGCGGCATCACGGCGGCGCAGCCCAGTTCCTCGAGTTGCTTGCAAACCACCGGATCGTCTCCGACGTACGGAAGAACCGTAAACCCGTCATTGACGAGTTGCTCGGCGGCGTCGAGCGTACCGCGCGCATCGGGGTGAAGGGTCTGCGCGTCACCGATCACCTCGAGTTTGATGAGATCGGTCTCGAGCAGCTCCCGCGCGAGCTGAGCGGTCAGCACTGCATCTTTCGCGTTGTAGCACCCGGCGGTATTGGGAAGAATGCGAAACTTCGAGCGATCGATGAAATCCAACATCGTTTTCCCGCTGGCATCGTCGAGACTGATCCGGCGGATCGCAACGGTGATCATCTGCGCGCCGCTGGCTTCGTGGGCCGCCTGCATGACCTCCATCGAGGGATATTTCCCCGTCCCAACGATCAGTCGCGACGTGAACTCGTAGGCACCGATTCGCAAAATAGCATCACTCATGTTCGTGCCCTTTACCCACCAGCGACCGCTTTGATGATCTCGACCGTGTCGCCGTCAGCGATTTCGATCGCGTCGTATTCGCCGCGCCGAACCACGCGATCGTTCTTTGCAACCGCGATTCCTGAGCGCAGAACCCCCAACCGTTCGAGCAAGCTCGACACGGTTGTACCGCTGGGAAGGTCGCACGACTCGCCATTGACCGTCGCTTTCACGCATGGATGATTCGGCCCGCACTCCCCGCCATCCTCAAGGGCGAGAACGCTTGTAACGGCGTTGCGTCGCCGGTTTCGACAAAACTCGCAATCATCTCGGCGGTTTCGGGAGCTAGCAGAATGCCGTTGCGGTAGTGACCGGTCGCGAGCAACAAGCCCTCGATTGTGGTGGGGCCGATGAACGGACGCCCGTCTGGGGTCCCAGGTCGTAGCCCCGCCCACGATTCGGTGACCGTAAAAGCCCCAAGCGACGGTGCTGCGGCGAGCGCGGCATCCAGAAGCGCGCGAACGGCGTTCGCGGTCACGCGCTCATCGAATCCCGCATCCTCGACGGTCGCACCCACCAGCAGCCTGCCGTCGTCACGCGGCACCAGGTAGGCGCCGGGAACCCACGTGGCGCGCCGCAGGAGCCCGGCCGGTGCTCCCAGCGCCAGCATCTGGCCCTTGACGGGCTTGACCGGGGGCCGGGCTGATGCCGGAAGACCGGGCACGTTCGCCGCCCAGGCGCCCGCTGCGTTGATCACGACCGAAGCGGATGCAAAGCCGAGTTCGCTGCGCACCCCCAGAACGCGCCGCTCATCACACTCCACGCCGAGCTCGCCAACCGGCGCGTGCACGACGACCCCGCGCGAACGCGCGGCGGCGAGCAGGGCTCGGCCCAGCCGGCGATTATCGACGCATCCCTGGCCCTGCACCAGGAGTGCGCCGGCGACGTGTTTGCCAAGCACCGGTTCCGCGATCAGCGACGCGCGACGATCGAGCATCTCGCACGGAACGCCGCGCGTCGTGAGCTCGCGCGCGAACGCTTCGAACGCGGCAAGCTGTTGCGCGTCAAACGCCGCTTCGATGATGCCGTCCAGCGAAAGCTCGACACGTAAGCCGCTCGCTTCGCTCACGCGCTCGACAAACGCCGGATAGCGTTCGAGTGAACGGCAGCATAATTCCAACAACGCTTCGTCATCGATGTGCTCGGCATACGGCGCGAGCATACCCGCACCGGCCCAAGACGCCCCGTGTCCGGGCTCACCGCGATCGTAGACGCGCACCGTCGCACCGCGTTGCGCGAGCTCGAAGGCGATCGACAGGCCGATCAGTCCGCCGCCGACGACGATAACATCGCCATCGAGTAGATGCTTCACTACATACCCGTGTAGACGGGGCCTTCGCCGCCTTGCGGCGGTACCCAGGTGATGATCTGATACGGGTCCGCGATATCGCACGTCTTACAATGCACGCAGTTGGTGAAGTTGATCTGCAATCGTCCATGCACCGCGCCTTCGTCGCCGTCTTTTTCGAACATCGGCTCGTACACGGCGGCGGGACAGAAGTACGCGCACGGATTTCCGTATTCGACCGTGCAGCGGTCGCGACAGATGTTGGTGTCGGCCACGTGGAGATGGCTGGGCTGATTCTCTTCGTGGACCGCGCCGGAGTTATACACGTCGGTGAGCTTGTCGAAGGTCAACACGTTGTCGATCTTGGCGCGCGGCGTCTCTTTGGGACGATAGCCGGCCTTCACCATATTCTCGTAGCCGGGCTTGGACGGCAATTTGTCGATGAAACCGAACGCGCGCCCGCCCGTGTAGCTCGCCAGACCCGCGTTGAACATACCGGCCCACATCCCGTGTTCGAAGCCTTGGTGGAAGTTGCGCGCGCTGCGCATCTCGTCGTACGCCCACGAGTCGCGGAAGCGCTGTTCGTAGACCGAGAGCTGTTGGGCATCGAATTTTCGCGCTTGCAGCGCGTCCCACGCCGTGTCGGCGGCCATCATGCCGGATTTCATCGCGAGGTGCACGCCCTTAAGCCGCATCCCGTTGAGGAATCCCGCCGAATCACCGGCGATCATCAGTCCGTCCGAATACGGACGAATCATCGCGAAGAGTCCGCCTTCAGGAATCGCCTTTGCACCGTAACGAATCAGCTTCGCGCCCTCGAGCATCTTGCGGATCTCGGGATGTTCTTTCATGCGCTGTAACTCGTTGTGCGGGTCGGTCGTTGGGTTTTTGTAATCGAGCCCGGTGACATGACCGATATCGAGCACGCGGTCTTTCATTCCATAGATGAAACCGCCGCCAAAGGTTTCGGGCGGGAGCGGATAACCGAGGGTGTGTATTACCGTGCCCGCGGGGAAACGATCGTCGGGTAACTGCCACAGTTCCTTAACGCCGGCGGCGTAAACTTGCGGCTCCTTGCCGTCGTCGAGTCCGAGGCGCGGAATTGCCTGCTTGGCAAGCGTACCGCGCGGGCCTTCACCCAACACCACGATCTTTGCGAGAAGATCGGCGCCGGGCTCGAAGTTCGCTTTTGGCTTGCCGTCGTGATCGACGCCCTTGTCACCGGTGCGCACACCGATAACGCGATCGCCGTCCCACAACAATTCTTGTCCGGGAAATTCACCGAACACTTGCACGCCAAGCTCCTCGGCCTGCGCCGCCATCCACTTGGTGAGGCGTTGGAGCGAGGAAACGAATTTACCGTGGTTGTTGAGGGGCGGCGGCGTGAACGGCGCCTTGATCTTGCCGCCCTTGGTCAGAAACCAGAGTTCGTCGCGACCAACCGGCGCATCGACCGGCGCACCGCGCTCGAGCCAATCGGGAAGCAGCTCGGTAATTGCACGGGGGTCGAGCACAAGCCCGGAGATCCCATGGTTGCCGATTTCCGCTGCCTTTTCGATCACCAGGATCTCGAGCTCGCGACCGGCCTCTTGTGCCAGCTGTCCGAGTCGAATCGCCCCGGCCAGCGAGGCTGGCCCTGCCCCCACGAAGAGCACGTCGACTTCTAATTGATCACGCTGCGCCATGGCGGACCTGTTCGAGCTTCTTTAAATCGATCATTTCACGATAGTCTGAGAAACCGCATGCTGGTCCTCCCCTAGCCGCAGCGAGGCACTGACGTGAATGTATGGGCATGAGTCTCGCACAAGCCGTGGGCCGCGGCTTTCGCTTGCTGTATCAGCCACGAGCCGAATTTCTCGCGGCTCTTCAAGAATCTGATGGCACATCAGATATTGCCCTGCGATTCCTTGCGCCGTGGCTGGCAGCAACCGCAGCCTTCTACGCCGTCCAAACGTCGTTCCGAGCAGGCTTCATAAACTTCGTGCTCGACCTCGCGGTCACGTTCATCGCCGCTTGGGCCCTGATGCTGTTCTCTCGGGCTCTGAGCTCGCCGATCGATTTTCGCTCGGCGTTCCGCATCAACGCGTACACTGCACCGGCGGCGTTTGCCACAACCGTCCTCTGCGTGGTTCTGGCGAAGTTTTCCGCTCTCATCGCTCTCGCTGGTTTCGTATATGGGATCTACGTCATGTACATCGGCTGCAAGGTCACGATGCCGCGCGGCGGCGCCGTTGCAACTCGCGCCACCGCTGGAACGCTCTGCGTCGGCTTCGTAGCCTCGCTAGTCCTCGTAATGTTCATGGGCGGATCGCCCGGCGGCGGGGGCGGCGAAATGCTCAGCCCCGACACAATTGCGCGCGAGCACATTCAATTCCGTGAAATGATGCACGACGCGCACATGCGCTAAAGGAGTGTCAGCGCAAGCCGCACCGCTGCGACGTGAGTCGCAACGCGTGTAGCGAACGGGAGTACGGCCGACGGCGTCTCTAGCGTGAGCCCAAGCCGCGCCGCGTTGCGCACGAGCAACTGTGTGAGCGTTCTGCCGCCGATCTTTTCGGCTTCTGTGTCGGGATCGGGTGTGAGGACGTCGCGAGGATCGATCGGTGTGCCGCCGCTTGCAAGCACGTCCACAATTTGCCGCCCGATTCCGGCTCCGCCGTATTCGTAACAGTAGAAGCCGCTGGCCTCATCGTCTTCGTGCAGATCGATGGCAAGTTCGAATTTGCGATCGCGATTGGCAGTAATGATCGCGCGCGCCTCCGGCGATGAGCCGCCTCGCCCAAACGTCCGATTGACATCGACGCCGTCGATGCTCTCGCGGGTGCGCGCATCGTAACCGCTCGGATTCGTGCAGGGCCACAAACGGTACGAAAAGCGCGGATCGAGTTCGTCGTTCTCGAGCAGCGCGAGCAATGCGTGCGGACCGGCGGCCTCATCGCCGTGAACGCCCGCCGCGATGTGGATACCTGGAAGCCGATAGTCGCCGTACTCCGCGCATAACAACGTGCGCGGCGCACCGACGCACGCCACTTCGCGAACGCGCACGTCTTTCGCGCGTAGCGCCTTCCAGCGCCGCACAATATCTTGGTAGGTGGGCTCTTGTACCGTCATAAACATCCCATCCATGAAAATCCAAAACGGGGCGATGGGTTCCGCCGGCGTAGGCCTGGCGGCGATGGCCCGAGGATCATTTAGCCGGAAGGCCGACGTCGCGCACCGCGGAACAACGGCGACACCGTGATACACCGAAGCTTTGCTAGCGATAACAATGCACCGATTGCGCCGGAGATCCTTGCGGCGATGCTCGCGGCCAACGAGGGCGACGCCGTCGGGTACGGCGACGATCCGTGGACCGCGCGCGCGGTCGCGCGCTTCCGCGAGCACTTCGGCGACGCAACCGGCGTGTATTTCACGTTCAACGGCACCGGGGCCAACGTCGTCGCGCTCAGTTGTGTCACACGACCCTGGGACGCAGTACTTGCGCCCGCGAGCGCGCATTTACAGACCGACGAATGCGGCGCCTTCGAGCGTTTCACCGGTTCGAAGGTCATTCCAATCGCGACCGCCGACGGCAAGCTACGCGTCGCCGATCTCGAGCCGTACCTGCTCGGCGGTCACGGCGAGCATTTTTCGCAACCACGCGTCATTAGCGTTTCCAACACGACCGAATACGGCGACGTCTACGAGACGCGCGAACTTGCCGCGCTGTGCGCCTTCGCCCACGATCGCGGGCTGCTCGTGCACGTTGACGGCGCGCGCATTTCCAATGCCGCTGCCGCGCTTGGCACGACGCCGCGCGCGATCACCAAAGACGTCGGCGTCGATATCCTCAGCTTCGGCGGCACGAAGAACGGTCTGATGGGCGGAGAGGCAATCTGTTTCTTCGACCCGAGCCTCAGTGAAAACGTCGCACTGTATGCGCGCAAACAAGGGATGCAACTCGCTTCGAAGATGCGCTACATTTCGGCGCAGTTTGAGGCGCTGCTTACCGGCGACCTGTGGCTGCGTTACGCGTCACATGCCAACGCAATGGCGCAACGCCTGCTCGCCGGCGTGCGCGACATTCCCGGCGTAACGATTACGCGACCGGTACGCGCTAATGCAATCTTCGCGACGCTCTCACGCGAGGCGATCGCACGCATTCAAGAGCAATTCTTCTTCTATTTCTTCAACGAAGCGCTTCCCGAAGTGCGCTGGATGACCCATTGGGCTACGACGGAAGCCGACGTGGACGCGTTCATCGCTGCGGTAAAATCCGCCGTGTCATCCCGAGCATAGGGACTTCCTTTGTCATCCCGAGCGTAGGCGCGAAGTGCCGCAGTCGAGGGACCGAGAGATCATTGTTTCAGCGGACCCTGCGAGAATGCTCGCGCCGTCGGGAAGCGCGAGCCGCAGCTTCGGCTGTCCCTCGACTACGCTCCGCTACGCTCGGGATGACAAAAGCTATGCGGTCCAGTCGAACATCGCTTCCCACTGAGGTTTGGGGAAGCGTTCTTTGCTCTTGATCGCCTCGACGTACTTGCGTTTGCCGGCGCGGTTGCCTTTGCCGAGCATGATCCCGCCGACCAGTCGGTCTTGCCAAAAGAATAGCGCGCGGTACCAGTTCTTCTCACGATCGATCTTGCGCGCGACCTCGAGTTCGGGCTGCAGATCGGGCGAGAGACCGAACTGCGTGATCGTCTGCCCCTTGAAAAGCAGGGATGAGTACTCGGGCACATCGTGGTATTTTTCGCTGCCGCCCATCATGTTCTGCGCGACGACCTTGCCATGCGCACCGGCATTGTTCCACGTTCCCATGCGATAGCGCATTTCGAGGATCGGATCGTAGAAGTCGGCGATGTCGCCGGCCGCATAGATACCGGGGACGCTGGTTTCGAGATGGTCGTTGCAGATGATACCGTTCTTGCTCGCCTGGATCGGCGTCCCGTCCACGATTTCCGTGTTCATCGTCAAACCGAATCCGACGCCGTAGCAGTCGCCCGGAATCTCCAGGCCCTTCTTGGTGCGCACCTTGGTGACGACGCCGTTGGAACGAACGAACTCCTCGACCTCTTCGCCGTAGTGCATGTGCACGCCGTCGTTCTTGGCCGCTTCGTCGACAAACTCACCCGCGACGTCGTCGAGCAGCCGGTGCAGCACGTGGGGCCCGCGCATGATCCAATGCGTCTCTACTTTGCGCGCGGCGAAGGCCTCGGCGAGCTCGTACGCGATGAACGAACCGCCGATTGCAACCGCACTCTTCGAACGATCGATTTGCTCGGAGATGGCACGCGTGTCATCCAGGTACTGAAAGTTATACACGTTGCTAGCGCCGGTTCCACCGGGTGCCGGCGCCGGATTCGGGCGGCCGCCGGTTGCGATCAGAAGTGCGTCGAACGGATATTCGACGCCGCCGGCGCTCACGGTACGACCCTCGGTGTCGATCGCGTCGACACGCGTTCCCAGTTTGAGCGCGATGCGATTCCCCTCGTGCGCGGCGAAGTCGCGCATCATGACCTTCTCCTCGGGCAGCTGCTTGCGCAGCATCGGCGGGAGGGAGATGCGATTATAGAGGGGATACGGCTCGTCGCCGAAGAGCGTGATCTCGCAGTTGGCGTCGTGCTTACGCAGCTGTTCGGCCGCCGTCGTCCCGGCAAAGCCATTCCCTACGATGACATAGCGTCGCACATCGGACATAATGGAGTATATGGACGTTCGGCTCGTGCAACTCCTGGGTTCGTTCATCACCGCGCGCAGCGAGTACGCGCTGGTGCGGCTCGAGTGCGCGATGCATGACCCCGCGCTCCCGGCGCCTCCCGTGATCGACCGCTTGAGCGACGCCTCCGAGCGAGCGCTCCGCGACGAGTGGCCCGCGATCGAACGGCAATTGGAGGCGGCCCTTAGCTACGGGAAACATTTATCGCGCAGCAGCGGTAAACGTTGGAGCGAGGACGCCGCCTACCGGGCATTCGACCGGGCGCTTCGCGAGCTTGACCAGTATGCGCGGGCGATCCGCTGGGTACTTACCGTCACGGAAAGCGAGGATGCATCGTGAGCAGCGACGATTTTATGACCAAGGCTATGGAACAGGCACGGGAGTTGCAAGCCAAAATTGCGCAAGCGCTCGGGGAGAGCGACAAACTGCGCGATACACTCATGGCGCAAGCTCGGCAGAGTGCCGACGTTACCAATGAACAGACCAAGACCGCGCTCGACAACCTCGAGTCGGCGATGAAGTCGGGATCGGAGTTCCTGCAGAAGTTTCTGCGCGGCGATCAGTAGACCGTGCTCGCTGCCCTGATCCTTGCCGCGTCGATTAACGGCGATGCCGCTTTTAAAGCGGGTGACTTTGCCGCGGCACAGAGCGCCTATGCCGCGACGATCCGAACGAATCCCAGCGACCTCGACGCGGCGTTGGGGCTCACGCGCCTGGCAATTTATGCCAACGATATGAACGACGCCGAGGTTTGGCTCGGCGTCGCGCACGGAATGGCGCCCAACGATTCGCGGGTCGCGGCAGACCGGAGTACGATTGACGCTCGCACCAACGGCAGCATCGACAGTGTCGCTCCACATAAAGGACCCGCCGTCGTCCCATTCGTTCAAACCGATCCGTTGCCGATGATCGAAGTGCGAGTGAACGGCCGCGTCGCGCACTTTCTGATCGACACCGGTGCGCCGAATATCGTGCTCGACGCGGACTTCGCGCGCGTGCTCGGGCTCGCAACCAGCAACGCGGGCCAAGGAACGTTCGCCGGCGGAGAGCGCGCGCAGACGATGAAGACGACGGTCAACGAACTCGACCTTGGCAGTTGGCAATTGAGCAACGTTCCCGCCACCGTGCTTCCGTTGCCCGCGTTTGGCGGTCCGCATGTCGACGGTATCCTGGGCTCGGCGCTTTTCACGCATTTCCTCGTGACGCTGGACTACCGCAACGGGAAGCTCATCCTCGACGACCGCAGCCGTTCGGAGGCGTTCGAACGCGAAGCCGCCTCCCAAGGAGAGACGAGCGTGCCGATGTGGCTTGTCGGCGATCACTTCATCTTCGTCCAAGGTCACGCCAACAGCGGACCGCTCGGACTCTTTAATGTCGATACCGGCGGAACGTTCGGCGTTCAGCTCACGAAGGCCGCACTTGACGATGCGGGTATCACCGTCGACACGGCGCATCCGCAAAGCGGCATTGGCGGTGGCGGCGCGGTCTCGTCGCTTCCCTTCAACGCGAGCGTAACGATCGGCGCGTGCACGGTCGACAGTCTCGACGGCGTCTATTTTCCCGAACGAAACCAGTACGGCATCTTTCCCTTCACCGTAGCCGGAACCGTCTCGCATCAATTCTTTCGCAAGACCGCCGTCACATTCGACTTCGTCGCCATGCGCCTGGTGATCGACTCAAAGAGCTAGCCGATCAGCGCGAGCTCGACCATCATTTTGAAGCCTACTTCGAGCGAGCGCTCATCGATGTCGTAACGCGACGAGTGTTGCGGCTCGATGCCGAGCGTCGGCCCGCGCACGCCCACGACAAAGTACGCGCCGGGACGCAGCTCCATCATGTAGGACATGTCCTCGGCCCACATCACCACGTCGTGCGGATCCACGATGTTCTCCGCCCCGATCGCACGCGCTGCCGCAGCGCGCACCACGTCGTTCATCGCGCGGTCGTTGACGGTCGGCGGATAGCCCCACAAATATTCGAACTCGTAGTCCATCCGCATCGCATCGCACGTGCCCTCGATCATACGCTCCATACGTTCGGGAATCGAGCGGCGGACCTCGTCGCTAAAGGCACGGACCGTGCCCATCATCTCGGCATTATCCGGAATCACGTTGAAGGTGGTGCCCGCGTGCATCGTGCCGACCGTGACCACGACGGGATCTTTCGGTGCAATCTCGCGGCTCGCGATGGTTTGCAGCATGTTCACGAGCTGCGACGCGCCGACGATCGGATCGACCGTCACCTGCGGCATCGCGCCGTGGCCGCCGCGCCCCTTGAGCGTGAGCGTAAAGCGATCCGACGAAGCAAAGAAGGCGCCGTCACGGATACCGACCTTACCGACCTCGAGCCCGCTATACAGATGGAGCGCAAAGCACCGATCGACGTGCGGATTCTCGAGCGCGCCCTCCTCGATCATCAGCTTGTTGCCCGCGGGGCCCTCTTCGGCAGGTTGAAAACAGAAGACGAGTGTCCCCGCGACGAGCTCACGACGGCGTGACAGCGCGCGCGCCGCGCTGAGCAAAATCGCGATGTGTCCGTCGTGACCGCAGGCATGCATCGCGCCCTTGCGCGTGGAGCGGTACGGAACGTCGGCGACTTCGTCCATCGGGAGGCCGTCCATGTCGGCGCGCAATAACGTCACCGGCCCCGGGCGTCCGCCTTTTAAGGTAGCAAGGATCCCGGTCTTGCCGACACCCGTGCGAATCTCGTCGAAATTGCACGCGCGCAATTCGCGCTCGATGAATGCGGCGGTCTCGTACTCTTCGAACGAGAGTTCCGGATTGGCATGGAAGTGCCGGCGGTAGCGAACCAGCTCCTCGACCGGCACCTCAATTGTGTTATTCATATCAGTCGACGATGAAAACGCTACGACCGGCTGCGTCGGGGTGTTCGGGGTTCCGTGACATGAGCGGCATGGGGCGACGCATACGCTCGCTCGCCCGAGCGCCCCTGCGGGAGAGGATTTCCTTAGGGCCGCTCGCACTATCAATTCCCGGGCCCTGCGCCAGTTCTCACCCTAGGGAAGTAATCGATGGCAAAAACCGACACGAAGGCCAAGAGCCTGGATCGTCGCGGACTCAGCGACGACCAGCTGCGGCAAATGCTTCGCAATATGCTCCTGCAGCGACAACTCGATAATCGCGGCTTCCAGCTCAATCGGCAGGGTAAGGTACCGTTCGCGCTGGGCAGTGAGGGACACGAAGCGCTACAGGCGGGTGCAGCCATGGCCTTCGAGCGCGGCAAAGATATTCTCGCGCCCTACTACCGTGATCTTGGACTCGCGCTCGGCGTCGGCCTCACGTCGTACGAGATCATGCTCTCGATCTTCGCGCGCGCTGCCGACCACAACGGCGGACGCCAATTTCCCAATCACTACAATTCGAAGTCGCTGGGCATCATGTCGTTCTCCTCGATTCTCGCAGCGCACATTCCGCATGCGGTCGGGGCAGCATACGCGATCACCTATCGCGGCGAAAAGGATCGCGCCGTGTTGGTGACGTGCGGTGACGGTACGACCAGCGAAGGCGAGTGGCACGAGTCCATGAACTTCGCGTCGGTTCACAAGTTGCCGATCGTGATGTTGGTCGAGAATAACGAGTGGGCAATTTCGACGCCGCTCGACAAGCAAATGGCGCAGCCCGAGATTTGGAAACGCGCCGCTGGTTACGGTATGCCGGGCAAGCGTTTCAATGGCTTTGATCCGATCGAAACCTATGCAAATGTCAAAGAAGCTCTCGATCGTGCGCGCAACGGCGGAGGTCCGACCCTGCTCGAAGGGATGTGCTACCGTTTCCTCGCGCACTCGACCGACGACAACGACATGACCTACCGCACGCGTGACGAGGTCAGCGAACATCGCAAAAACGATCCGGTGCCACTTTTCGTGAGCGTGCTCGTCGAAGCGGGCGTCGTGACCGAAGCCGACGTGAACAATCTCAAGAAAGACGTTTTGCGCGAAACCAACGAAGCGACCGATAAAGCCGAGGCTATGCCCTTCCCGCAACCATCGGATCTTTACACGAATCTCTACGAAGGAGCATGGCAGCCGTGGCAGTGACCGCCGGTACGAAGGTTCTCAACAACGTCGAGGCCGTACGCGAAACGCTCTACGAAGCGCTCAAGAGCGACGATCGCACGCTCATTCTCGGCGAGGATGTTGGCGCGCGCGGCAACGTGTTTCTCATCACCAAGGACTTCATCAACGAGTTCGGGCCGCAGCGCATCATCGATACGCCGATCGCCGAAGCTTCGATCGTCGGCATCGCGGTCGGCATGGCGATGGAAGGTTTGCGCCCGATTGCCGAGATTCAATTTGCCGACTTTATCTATCCGGCGTTCAATCAAATCGTCGGCGAAGCCGCCAAGACGCGCTATCGCAGCAACGGCGAATACACTTGCCCGCTGGTGATCCGCACGCCCTACGGCGGCGGCGTGCGCGGCGCCCTCTCACACTCGGTTTCGATCGAAGCGCTCTTCTACCATGTACCCGGACTGAAGATCGTGGCGCCGGCCTTCCCGGCGGATGTGAAGGGTCTGCTCAACGCGGCGATCGACGATCCTGATCCCGTGCTCTTCCTCGAACATAAGAAAACGTACCGCTTGATCAAGGGTGAGGTCCCCGAGGGTCATTACACCGTTCCGATCGGCAAAGCCAACGTCATAAAGGAAGGCACGCAGCTCACGGTCGTCTCGTACGGCCTTTACGTCCATTGGGCGCTCGAAGCGGCGCGCGCGCTCGAGAACGAGGGGATGTCAGTTGAAGTGATCGACCTGCGTTCGATTCGTCCGATGGACAAGTCGACGATCATTTCTAGCGTAGAGAAAACGCGCAAGCTCTTGATCATTCATGAGGACAATAAATTCGGCGGTATCGGCGCCGAGATTTCGGCGATGGTCGCTGAGAACGCGCTGTTCGCGCTCGACGCGCCGATCCGGCGCCTGTGCGGTCCTGACGTTCCGGCGATGGGCTATGCCGAACCGCTCGAACACGAGTTCATGTCATCCCCGGCCAAAATGGCCGACGCAATGCGAGATTTGGTGAAGTTCTAATCATGGCAACCACGATAACCATGCCGCAACTCGGTGAAACCGTCACCGAAGGGACCGTCGCGCAGTGGCTCAAGAAAGTCGGCGATCCGGTTGAGAAGTACGAAGCGTTTCTCGAAGTCTCGACCGACAAGGTCAACGCCGAAGTGCCGTCGCCCGTTACCGGCGTGATCACGCAAGTGTTGGTCAAAGAGGGCGATACGGTTCCGGTCGGCACTGCAATTGCCGTCATTGACGAGGTTGGCGGCGCAACATCGAGCGCGCCGGAATCCGCCGCGTCGCCGCCCGCAACAACCGCCGCCATGGCCAACAGCGTGCAAGAGGATCCCGTTCCGGGATTCAACATTCCGCAGCTCGAGCCCAAACCGCAAGGCAACGGACACGCGCGCAGCGAGAACGTGATTCCGAGTTCGTACGGCGCCCCCGGCGGACTCGAACCCGAGGCCGATGCGCTAACGCAAGACGCGCTTCGCGGTGCATCGCCTGCGGTGCGCAAGCTCGCGCGCGAGCACCACATCGACATCCGCGCGCTCAAAGGCACCGGCCAGAACGGGCGCGTGACGGCAGACGACGTCTTGACCGCATCGCGCCTGGGACCGGCGGCAGCCGTCGGCCAGGCAATCGCCGTAGGAACCAACTTCGGCGCGGCGCCTCCGCCGGCGGCAACCGCGGCGCCTCCGGCCGCCGGGACCTCGACCTACGCGCAACCGATCCCGGGAACCCTCGTTCCGCTGACGCAGGCACGACGCATCATCGCCGAGCGCATGGTCGAATCGATCCACAACGCGCCGCACGCATGGACGATGACCTCGATCGACGTGACCGGCGTGTGGAAGTGGCGCGCACGCGAGAAAGATCGCTTCGAGCGCGAGACCGGCTACAAACTCACGCTGCTGCCCTTCTTCATCCGCGCGGTGGTCGAATCGCTCGCGGCTTTCCCGCTGATGAATTCCAAATTCGCAGCCGAGGGCATCTACGTCAACAAAGACGTGAACATCGGTATCGCAATCGGCCTGCCGGCGACGCTGATGGTGCCGGTGATCAAAGGCGCCGACAAGCTCTCGATCAAGGGCCTGGCCATCGCAGCGGGCGAGCTGATCGATAAAGCGCGGCGCGGCAAGATCGGCGCTGACGATCTCGCCGGCGGTACGTTCACCGTGAATAACAACGGGGCGAACGGCTCCTGGGCCTCCGCACCGATTATCAACGCAGGCCAAGCCGGCATCGTTACCATGGAGACGGTCGAGAAGAAACTGCTGGTGCGTGAGGACGATTCGTTCGCGCCACGCTACGTGATGAACTCATGCCTCTCGCTCGATCACCGCGTGGTTGACGGATACGTTGCCAGCGGTTGGCTCGCAGATCTCAAGAAACGTCTCGAACGCATGACGCCCGACGGAGCACTCTAGACGGTTCGGCCGGCTGCGCCGGTCGCACGTCCAGTGCTCCGAACCTTCAGCCGCATCGTGCGGCTCCAATGGAGAAAGTCAATGGCAACTGCACACGCGATCAAAGAACTTCTGCGCCTGCCCTCGCCGGCGCCGCTACCGCTGGGCCTCGCCTGCGACGGCGATACACTTTGGATGGCCAGCCGCGAAACGCATCGCGTTTACGCAATCGACGCAAAACGCTGGACGGTCGGTGAGGAGGCGGAAGCACCGGGCGGTCCGTTCGGGATGACGATGGTAGGCGATGATCTGCGCGTCGTGATTGGACTCGGTGAAAAGGATCACGACCGGTACATCTATCGTTTTGTTCCGGGTCACGGCTTCAAAAACGATCGCATCACCTGCCCCGATCTGACCGGAGCGCACGTCGCCTTTGACGGCGACACGCTCTTTCTTTCGCAAGCGTCGTACCGCAAGATTCTCGCGCTCGATGGGCAAGGCAACACCGTACGCGAGATTCCCCTCGAACGCACGCCCATCGGCATGACGATAGCCGACGGCGTCTTCTACTTGATTACGGGCGACGAAGAGTTCGAGAATCTCGAGTTCTGGAAAGTCGACGCCCACACGGAAACGCCGCAGATCACGGTGTTGGCTTCGATTCCGTTCGATGCGCGTGGTCTCGCGTACGACGGCACGAAGTTCTGGACCAGCCATCGCGATAACAACGAGATCGTCGCCTTCGAGAAACCCTAGCCTAGCCGCTAAACGGCCCCTGGCTCTTCCCGTACTCGTCGTGCCAATTCCACCACTCGTACGTTGGAGTTTGCGGGTAGCCGGCGGGTGAGTCTTCCCACTCTTCCTGGCGCCCGAGCGCGGTGAGATCGAGGTAACTCCACGTGCTCCCAAGTGCTTCGTCGCCACGGTTGTTGACGAAGTAGGTGCGAAACACGCGCCCACCGTCGCGGATAAACGCGTTGGTGCCGTGCCATTCTTCCACGCCGAAGTCCGCGTCAAAATTATCCGTGATCGTGTACCAGGGAAACGTCCAACCCATCCGCGCTTTAACGCGCGCGATGTCCGCCTGCGGCGCGCGCGACGCATAGACGAAGCTGGTGTCCCGCGCGTGCAGGTGCACGACGTCGGCGACTTGGTCGGCCATCAACGAACAGCCGACGCACGCGTGGTCGGGCCAGCCCTTGACGCCGGGTTCGAAGAAGGCGCGGTAGACGACTAACTGGCGGCGCCCCTCGAACAAATCGAGCAGGCTCACGTTGCCGTTGGGTCCTTCAAATTTATATGATTTCTCGACGGCGAGCCACGGCATCCGGCGGCGTTGCGCAGCGAGCGCGTCGCGCGCACGGGTTACCTCTTTTTCCTTCACGAGCAGTTGCTCGCGCGCAGCTTCCCACTCTTGAGCCGATACCACCGAAGGCGTTTTCATTGCGAGATCTTTCATTGCGAGATCGTTCATTGCATTTCTCCTAAAGTGTTGATCCGCCGCACATCGGCGGGATGAGCCCCAGAATCGACAGGGGCGCGACGATGAGTACAATTCCGACTGCCACGATCGCTAGTCCAAGCGGCACATCGATGAGGGCCTTGGGGGGCACAAGTTTCTGAGCCAGCACGATCGCGGCGATCGCCGCCATCCACACAACGTTCATCGTACCCAGAGCCGCTTGCATCAACATGAGCCCGACGCACGAGCCGACGCAATAGAACCCGAAGGTAAACCCGTAGCGAACATTCTGCTCGCAGCGGCGACGAAAGTACCGTTTGAGCGGCGTGAGCTCATAGACGCCTGCGAGTATTGCGACGGCTCCGGCGAAGAGTGTGCTATGCGACGAAGCCAGCGCGCGGATACCAAAGCTCACAAGCAACCACACGGCGAGATACGACGCAATGAAGAGAAGCACGGCCGCCACGCGATCCCCGCCGCGAGCGCGCCGCCACGTGGCGGGCGCTGCGCTCGGCAGCATCATCGCCGCCATCATCGACACCCATGACGCCGTGCCCATTTCCATCACAGCACGCGTTCCAGCTCCACGAGCATCGCACCCCAGCCCTTCGCATGATTGTCGCGCTGCTGCGCATCACGGAAGTTTTCATGCGTGAGGGTGAGTTCGGTCTGCGTGCCGCGCGGCGCGAACTCGAGGCTGAGGATCGTCTCGCGCGCGAGCGCCGGATCGTCCTCTTCCCACGACCACGTGCACACGATGCGCTCATTCGGCACGAGCTCGCGATAGGTTCCGGTCGCTATGAACTGCTCCCCGTCCTCGCGATGCATAACGATGCGAAAGCTTCCGCCCAGACGCACGTCCGTCTGAGCATCGACGCGCGCGTTACCTGAAACGCACATGAATTCGCGCAAGATATCCGGGTCGGTCCAAGCCTTATAGACGCGCGCGGGCGAAGCATTGAACGTGTGTTTCAAGATCAATGTCGTCGGCGCGGTGGTGCTGTTATTCACGTCTGATCGATCCTTTCAGGATTGCGGGCGAAGTAGTCATCCAAGCGTGCAAATGTCGCTTCCCAGAACCGGCGCTGCTCTTCGAGCCAACTCGATGCGGCCTGCATCGCCTTGGGCTCCAGCTCGCAATGGTGCACGCGGCCATCGATCTCGCGATTGAGCAAACCCGAACGCTCGAGCACCTTGAGATGCTTGGAGACCGCCGGCTGCGACATCGAAAATTCCGAGGCGATCTGCCCTACCGTGAGCCGGCTGTGGGCCAGACGCTCGACGATCCGGCGCCGCGTAGGGTCCGAAAGGGCGGCGAAGACGGCGTCGAGCCTCAAACTATTGTTAACCATTTGGTTATATATTAGGCGAAACACGCCGCCTTGTCAAACGTAGGTTCAGCATGAGACGCCTGCAATTTTTGCCCATCTACGCCATGCTTGCCGCGCTGATCGCGCTTCCGACGGCCGGTTGCGCCTTTGACGAAGGGCGCGTGAACGAAGACTTCCATGCGACGCTGGCCCAGGCGCCGGCTTCGATCGAAGTGCACAACGCGGTCGGCGGAATTACCATCGTGGCCTGGGACAAGCCAAGCGTTGAGATCGATGCGCGCAAGTGGGGGAGTTCGCTCGAGGACGTTCGCGCGATTACGATCTCCGTTCAACCGAGCGCCACGGCGCTGATCGTAACCTCGCATTTCCCCACGAATTCGACCCACTGCCGGGTCGAGTACACGATTCACGCGCCCGCCAAGGCGAATCTCGATCTCGAGGAAAGCGTCGGAGGCATCAAGAGCACCGGCTTTACAGGGAATGCGCGCGAGAGCACCAGCACGGGCGCGGTCGCCGCGTCGATGGCGTCCGTCGGCGGAGCGCAGCACATCGCGCTGGAGGTCAGCGTCGGCGCCATTGCGCTCAAGATTCCCGCACAAAGTAGTGCCACGATCTCTGCGTCAACGTCGGTAGGCGCTATCAAGGCCGATTTTCCACTTTCGTATACGCAAAAATTCGTTGGTTCCAGCGCGAGAGGATCGATCGGCAAAGGCGACGCGCAGGTTGAGCTCACCGCGGCGACGGGCGCGATTGCCATCCAGCGCGAATAGCGCCGGATGCAGCGAACCGACCTCGGTATCGAAACGATCCTCGTTCACGGCGACCGCGACGCGGCTTCGGGCGGTTCTGTCACACCGCCGATCTACCAAACCTCAACCTTTGCCTTTGACGACGCCGATGCTATGGCCGCGGCCGCGCGCACGCCGACGTTCGAGCGATTCTACACGCGCTACGGCAATCCGAATCACGGCGCGGTCGAACGGATTCTCGCGTCGATCGAAGGCGGCGAAGCGGCAATGGTTAGCGCTTCGGGCATGGGCGCGATCACCTCAACCGCGATTGCACTAACCTCGGCCGGCGCGCATGTCGTCTCGCAGCGAATGATCTACGACGGCACGCGCGCGCTTTTGAGCGACATTCTCGCGCGGTTCGGCGTCGAGGTCACATACGTCGATCAGCACGATACGACCGCCTTCGCGGACGCCATGCGCCCGAACACGCGACTGGTCATGCTCGAATCGCCCAGCAATCCGTTGCTCGGCATTACCGACGTTGCCGCCGTCGCGCGCATTGCGCACGATGCCGGAGCGCTGGTGAGCATCGATAGCACGATCGCGACGCCGGTGAATCAGCGCCCGCTCGAACTGGGTGCCGACGTCGTGCTCCACAGCGCGACGAAATATCTCGGCGGCCACTCCGACCTCATCGCCGGCGCGGTCATCTCCTCGCGCGAGCTCATCGCGCGCATTTGGGAAGCGCACCACATCTTGGGTTCAACGCTCGGGCCGTTCGAGGCTTGGCTCTTGCTGCGCGGCTTGCGTACGCTCGAGATGCGTGTTGAACGGCACAACGCCAACGCGTTGGCCGTTGCGCGCGCAATGGAAGCGCATCCCCGCGTTACCCGTGTTTACTATCCGGGGCTTGAAACCCATCCCGGCGCCCAGATCGCCAAGCGGCAGATGCGCGGCTTCGGCGGCCTGGTCAGCATCGAGATCGACGGAACGTTCGACGACGCGCGTGGCGTCATCGACCGTTTGCGACTCTTTCATTCGGCTGCCAGTTTGGGCGGCGTGGAGTCATTGGTAGCGCAGCCTGCAACGATGTGGCCCGCTTCGAGCACATCCGCGAATGCGCGCGCGATGGGCATCATTCCGTCGTTGCTGCGCCTTTCGATCGGGGTTGAGCGCGCCCAGGATCTCATCGACGACCTCGCACGCGCGCTTACGTTCTAAGCGGTGAAGAAGCCCTGGGAACCCGAGATCGACGTTGATGCGCCCCTCGCTCGGCGCTTGATCGCTGAGCAATTCCCGCAGTTTTCCGATGCCTCGCTGCGGCGCATCGGCGCAGGCTGGGACAACGCTGCGTACTTGGTCGAAGAGCACCTCATCTTTCGGTTTCCCCGGCGCACCGTCTCAGCGCCCTCGATCGTGAAAGAATCCGCTGTGTTGCCGCTGTTGGCTCCGCGGCTTCCGTTCGCAATTCCGAAGCCGCTTTTTACCGGCGCACCGAGCGACGCGTATCCCTGGCACTTCGGCGGCTACGAGATTTTGTTCGGCGCGCCGGCGGATACGCGCGAACTCACTGCAGACGACGCCCGCGCGCTCGCTCTCGATCTGGCGACGTTCTTGCGCGCACTTCACGATCTCGATCCGGGGCCGCTGCTGGCCCACGATTTACGGAGCGACGAAATCGGCAAACTCGACCCAAAACGGCTCGGCGTGGATGAACCACCCCTTGAGGGAGCGCTGCGGATCGTGCACGGTGATCTCTACGAAAAGCATCTGCTGCTCGATCAGCGTAACCGGCTGTGCGGCATCATCGACTGGGGCGACGTCCACCACGGACTCCCAGCGGTCGATCTCTCCGCCGTTCATATGGTGATCCCGCCCGAGTTTCACGGCGCGTTTCTCTCAAGGTATGGCCAGGTCGACGAACGCACGTGGCAGTTTGCAGGCCATCGCGCGCGTTACCACGTCGCGATGCGCCAAGAGGCTAATGCACGTTGAAATAAGCCGCGAGATTCGCGTGTTCGTCGAGCTCGACGTCGATCGCGCCCTTCGCTGAACTCAAGATCGTCGTGACGCCCGGACCATGCCCCGCGACGAACGATCCGCCATGCACCACGACGCCAACCGAAATTGCGCCGCTGCGATAGATTCGGCCAAATGAATTATCGGCATCGCTGATTGCCACGATGTCGCCCAGACGCAACTCACGCAAGCCGTGTTTCTCTGCCAACTCGTCGTCGAACGTCTGGATATCGTAATCCCCGCGCACGACCGTCGACCGCCCAAGCCCCGACCCCATGACCGCAGCCGGTGCGATACGTGCAACGCGTACGCGTAAGCGCCCGCCGTGAATCTCCATCCCCATGCGATGCACGAGGTCGGGATCGAGGTTGAATGCGCGAATATCCGGCAGATCCAGGAAGCGCAGCCCAAGCCCGCACGACCAAACCGTAATCTTGTCGCCGATCGTCATGCGGCGCATCACTTCGGGTGAGAAATCGACCATCACGTGCTCGACCCCGCCGTGCTTTCCCGTGACACGGCCGCGCTCACCCTTCGCATCGCCGGATGACACGACTGCCTCGTTGCCGATACAGGCAAGAACGTTGAGCGTCGTGTTCAGCCGGTCGTCGGGATGTTTGACCGACACCGCCGGCTCGATGTGATCGGCCATAAACGCAAATGCCGAAGCGCCCACACGCACGTTCGGCGTGATACCGCCCACCGAGGGAACGATAAACGGCCGGCCATCGAAACTCACGTCGTACAGGCCGGTGTTCACGAGCATCGGCGCAACTTCGCCGGTGACGGCGGAGAGCACCAGCTCTTCGCGGTTGATACGCAGGGACAACGGACTCGCTCCATGCGGGCGCGAACCACCCGCTAAGCTCTCTTATGCAAATCCGAAAGCACTTCCGCTTTGAAGCGGCCCATGTACTTCCGTACCACCCCGGCAAATGTGCCCGCTTGCACGGCCACTCCTACCGGCTCGAGGTCGCTGTGCGCGGGCCTTTACAATCGCAGGGCCCGGCGCGCGGCATGATCGCCGATTTCGAGACCATCAAGCAGGTGGTGCGCGCCGAAGCCGTTGACGTGCTCGATCATCAGAACCTCAATGATTTCATAGACAATCCGACCGCCGAGCAGATCGTGATGTGGATCTGGCGTCGCCTCGATCCACAGCTCGAGGGTCTCGACGAACTGGTCTTGTGGGAGACGCAGACGAGCTGCGCCGTCCTGCGCCGCTCCGACTTCGGCCCCGGGGCTTAGCGGTTCTTTTCGCAATGCTGCAACTCGCGGAGATTTTTTACAGCATCCAAGGCGAGGGTACGTGGAGCGGAACGCCGGCGGTGTTCGTGCGTCTTGCAGGCTGCAATCTCGCCTGCGATTTCTGCGACACCGACTACTCGTTGAAGTTTCTCGCCAGTATCGACGACGTCGTGCGGGACGTTCGCGCCGAGGGCGGTGAATGCCCAATGGTGATCCTGACCGGCGGAGAGCCGCTCGCGCAGGCGGAAACGCTGCCACTTATCGAGGCGTTGCGACGCGATGGTCGCCGCGTTCACATCGAATCGAACGGCACGATCTACACCGAACTTCCCGACGACGTGTGGCTGTGCGTGTCACCCAAGGAGCGTGTGGATCCGCGCATGGCGCAACGCGCCAACGAGGCCAAGCTCATCGTCGACGAACGTGTGCCTGAAGAGCATCTCCAACTCTTTACAGGAAAACCCGTCATTTTGCTGCAGCCCGAGGGCAACAAACAAAAGAACGTGGAGATCGCGCTCGAATACGCCAAAGCACATCCGGAGCGGTTTCGCCTCTCCTTGCAAACGCACAAAATGATTGGAGTGCGATGATTCTCTTAGTGAGCGCCGTGGCACAGGAACTCGAGTGGCTCGGACCCCGGGCTGGCGTCGAAACACTGGTCTCGGGCATCGGCCCGGTCGACGCGGCCGTGCGCGTCGCCCGTGCGCTCGCGGCCAAGCGGTACGACATGGTGGTGAATGCCGGGATCGCGGGCGCCTTCCCCGGGGTCGCGCACGTCGGTGATGGCGTCGTCGTCGGCGAAGAACTGTACGAAATGCAGCAAGAAAGCGGCGCGCCGCTGGCTCTTCCGCCGGGCAATTTGATCGCCGATCGCGTTCCCTCTGATGCGCAGTTGATAGAAGCAATCACCTCGCTCGGCTTTCCGCTCGTGCGCGGCATCACCGTCGCGCACGTGACGGCTACCGATGCTACGGCGGCGCGCCTGCGCGCGCGGGGCGCCGAAATCGAATCGATGGAAGGATTCGCCGTGCTACGGGCTGCGCAACTCGCCAACGTTCCGGCAATCGAAGTGCGCGGCATTTCGAACATCGTCGGCGATCGCTCCAAGAGCGAGTGGGATTTTGCCGCGGGAATTCTCGGACTGCGGCGCGTGCTCAACGCAACGCTCGATCTGTTGCACACCAGTCCGACTCATGCCGACTGACGTTCGAACGCACACGCTGGCCTATTCGCCCTGTCCGAACGACACGTACGTTTTTGCGGCGCTTACCAACGGACTGCTAGCCGATGCACCGGCGGTGCGCGTCCACTTTGCCGACATCGAAGAACTCAACCTCGCCGCTGCGCGCGCGGACTACGAGCTCACCAAAGTCAGCTATGGCGCGATTCCATCGCTCATGCGCGACTACCGCATCCTGCGCTCCGGCGGTGCGCTCGGGCGCGGCTGCGGACCGCTGGTCGTGACCCGGCCGGGCCGCGCGCGCGATCTTGCCGCCGTGCGCGATCTACGCGTCGCCATTCCGGGCGAACGCACCACCGCGTTCATGCTCCTGCAGCTTGCGCTGGGCGAACGCCCCAAGACCGTCAAATGCGTTTCGACCAGATCATTCCCGCCGTTGAGAGCGGCGAGGTCGACGCCGGGCTGATCATCCACGAATCGCGGTTCACCTATCAAGCAGCGGGACTCGTGAGCGTCGCCGATTTAGGCGAATGGTGGGAATCCGTTAGTGGTATGCCGATCCCGCTCGGCGCGATTCTTGCGCGCAATGATCTGGGCGATGAACGCATCCACGCAATCGACGAAGCGATTCGCGCCAGCTTGCGCTTTGCGCGCGCCAACGAGGCAGCCATCATGCCGTTCGTTCGCGAGCATGCCTTTGAAATGAGCGATGAGGTGATGCGCAAGCACATCGCCCTTTACGTTAACGACTACAGCGACGATATCGGCGACGATGGCATCGCGGCGGTCAACGAACTCTTCGCGCGCGCGCGCGCAGCCGGCATTCTGGAGGCCGATGCAACGCCGCGCTTTTCTTAGCATCGTGGGTGCATTGCCGCTGCTTGCGGCAACCGTTCCTTCGGCGAACGTTACCCTCGGCGATGAAGTCTTCCTGAATCAAACCTGGCGCGAGCTTCGGGGACGGCGCGTCGGCGTCATCACCAACCAGACCGGCGTCACCTCAAAACTCGAGTCGCTGGTCGACGCAATCCGCCGCAATCCATCGATTCATCTCAGCGCGGTTTACGCGCCCGAACATGGCTTTCGCGGTGACCGCACTGCCGGCTCGTACATACCCTCGTACACCGATGAGGCGACCGGCTTGCCGGTCTATAGCCTATACGGTCCCACGCGTCATCCAAGCGAGGCGATGCTGCATGAGGTCGACGTGCTGCTCTTCGACATTCAAGATGTCGGGTCGCGCGCCTATACGTTCATCTCGACAATGGCTTACGCAATGCAGAGCGCTGCGGCGCAGGGCAAGGAGTTCTGGGTGCTGGATCGGCCCAATCCCGTCGGCGGCACGCTCGTCGAAGGGCCGGTGCTCGAACCCAGCGAGGAATCATTCATTGGGTTGTACCCGATCGCGATGCGCCATGGGATGACGGTCGGCGAGCTCGCGCGGCTTTTCAACGAGCATTTCAACATCGGCGCAAAGCTGCGCGTGATCGCGATGCAGCAGTACCGCCGCGCCATGATTTGGCCCGACACGGGATTGCAGTGGGTCCCGAGCTCGCCGAACATTCCCACCTGGCAGACGACCTTTCCGTATCTGTGCACCGGCTTGATCGATAACGCGGGCGTCAACGGCGGCGTCGGCACGACCAAACCGTTCTTTTATGCCGGCGGCCCGGGGCTCGACGCTGATGCACTGGCAAACCATCTCAACGCGCGCAACTTGCCCGGGGTCTACTTTCGCTCGGCCTCGTGGTCGCCGATCGCGGGATTCTGGAAAGATAAGGAACTGCGCGGCGTGGAGCTGATGATCGTCGATCCGCGCAGCTTCATGGCCGTGCGCAGTGCCGTCGAGATTCTCTGCTCGGTGCGCGAGATTGCTCCGCGTCAGATCGAGATCAAAGAACCCGCCGCGCTGGATCGCGACTGGGGAACGACATCGCTACGTTTGGGCCTGGTGAGCGGAAGAAGCGCCGATGCGATTGTGGACGAGTGGAGCTCGCGTGTGGAGGCGTTCCGCGAGCTACGCTCGCGCTTCTTGACCTACTAAGCTGCGCCAGGAAGTTCGTCGACGCGCCGGATGATGTTCAGCGAGTCGGCGAGGGGGATCGCGCGCAAGGTTGACATGACGCGATCCTCGAGGGCGACGCACGTCACACGTGCGTGCAGCTCCGATGCGCGGCGCAGCAGCCCCTGCAGCGCCGCGATCGTTGCTTCCTCGAGATTGGGGAACGTGTCCATGACGACAACGATGTTTTTTCGGCCGCCCGCCACAAAGCGTTCGACCTGCGCAAGCAGCTCCGCATCGAGCGGTTCGCTCCCGCGAGCATGACCCGTGATAAACGCGAGGTTATGCTGTGTCATCGTGCGACTATCGTACGACATGAGTCTGGGGGCGACATTAGCCACGCGGTAAAGCGTCAGACCTCCGGACTATACAAGAGCGGTGCCCCTGTCGTATAGTTGGGCATGGCTCGAACCCTCCTGGACCCTCGCTATGATACCGACGCCTGCGGCGTCGGGTTCGTAGCCGCGCTCGACGGCCGCCCGACCCGTGAAGTGGTCGACCGCGCGCTGGTCGCGTTGACGCGCTTGAGTCACCGAGGAGCGGTAGCGTCCGATGGTCGCAGCAGCGACGGCGTCGGCATCCTCACCCAGATTCCCCGAACGTTCTTCGCCGCCGATGCGGTCGCAATGCTCTTCCTCACCCCAGATGGCGCACAGGACGAAGCGGCGATCTTCGAGCGACTTACGATCGAACATGGATTCGTAGAAATTACCTGGCGCGACGTACCGATTGATGCGTCGCTCCTCGGCCCCAAAGCTCGAGATGGACTCCCCAAGATACGGCAGGCGCTGCTTACCGCAGCACCCACGGAGTACCTCAGTAGCAGCGGCGCCGACGAACTCGAGCGCCGTTGCTCGTTATTGCGCAAGGCGTTCGAGCGCCAATGCGGCGACGCGTACATCTGCTCGCTCTCGTCGCAGACTATCGTCTATAAGGCGCTGTGCGCGAGTGGGGATCTAGCGGCGTTTTATCCCGACCTCGCCGACCCGTCTTACGCTTGCGCTTTCGCGGTCTTCCATCAGCGTTACGCGACCAACGTGCTCCCGCGGTGGTCGCTTGCGCAACCATTCCGGCTGTTGGCGCACAATGGGGAGATCAACACGATCTGGGGCAACCGCGCGCGAATGGAGGCGCGGCGGGCTTCGTTGCCGCCGGCGTTCGAGCCACTGCTAACGCGGGGCTTCTCAGACTCCGGGAGTCTCGACGAGGTCGCCGAGCTATTGGCCCGGCACGGGCGCACGGTGTGCGAGTCGCTCCGGATGCTGATGCCGCCGGTCGCAGACGACCGCAATGAATCGCTCTTCCATCGCTATCACGCCGACGTCGTCGAAGCGTGGGATGGCCCCGCAGCCGTTGCATTCGCTGACGGGCATTTCGTCGGGGCAGCGCTTGACCGCAACGGCCTGCGTCCGTGCCGCTACACGATCGACGACCGCCTGATCGTGGCGGGTTCTGAAGCGGGCATCGCCGACTTCGACGCCGAGCGCGTCGTGCTCAGCGGGCGCCTCGGGCCGGGCGAGATGATCGCCTTTGACGTCGCGAGCGCGCGCGTGCTCTTCGATCGTGACCTCACGCGCCTCTTCGATGCCGGCACTCCGTACAGTGAGTTGATCGAAGATGAGCGGCTCGAACCGATTGGCGCGCAGACGCTCTCCCCTGTGGAGCTCGTGGAGTTGCAGCATCGTTTCAACTACTCGCGCGAAGACGTGAAAATGATCCTCGAGCCGATGGCGGCCGATGCGAAGGAACCGCTCTGGTCGATGGGCGACGATACGCCGCTTGCCCCGCTCGGGCGCGCGCCGCGTCCGATCTACAACTACTTCCGGCAGCGCTTCTCACAAGTAACCAATCCACCGATCGACTCGCTGCGCGAGGCAAACGTGTTCTCGCTGCGCACGCGTCTGGGACCATGGCCACATCTGCTCGACAAGCACGCGCCGCTTCCGGGGCTCGTGCTCGAATCGCCCGTGCTCTCGCTTGGGCAGATCGCAGCGCTCCACGGACTCGACCGCATCGCGTGCGTCCTCGAGGGCGACGAAACGCTCGAGGGCGCAATCGAGCGGGTCTGCGCGCAAGCAGTGGAGCTGGTGCGTCGCTCGGACGCAAAATTATTGCTTCTCTCCGACCGCATGGCGACACCCCAGAAACCAGCGATTCCCATGGCCCTCGCGTTGGGCGCGGTCCATCGCGCGCTGGTCGAATGGGGCGTGCGCACTCGCACCGGCCTTGCGGTTGAAGCAGGCGACTGCCGTGACGTTCATCACGTCGCCGTCCTCATCGGTTACGGTGCGGGCGCCGTTTGCCCGTGGCTTGCGTTCGAAACGGTGCGCGCGGTTGCCGGCGAGGAAGGCGAGGCGCGCGCAATTCACGCGCTCAACCTCGGGATCGCGAAGATCATGTCGAAGTGCGGCATCTCCATCATTGACAGCTACCGCGGAGCGCAGCTCTTCGACATCATCGGCTTGCACGAGTCGGTGGCAGAACGCTGCTTCTCGGGCTCGCCGTCGCCGATATCCGGGCGCACCTTCGCGCAGATCGAACAGCAGGTGCGCGAGACCTGGAGCCACGGCGACGGCGAACTGCCCGACTATGGCTGGATTCGCTTCCGGCGTGGCGAGCTCGCAGAGATTCACAGTTGGCAACCAACGACGATTCGCGCGCTACAGAGCGCGGCAGGCGTGGCGCGCGGCACGGCAGCCACGGACTTGCCGGCAGCGTGGACGGCATACACGCACAGCGTCGAAGAGCGCGGCGTGCACGAGTTGCGCGATCTCGTTACGCTGCGTCCAGCGGGACCGGAAGTTTCCGTACGCGAGGTCGAGCCCGTTGAGGCGATTGTTCGCCGCTTCGTTGCAAGCGCAATGTCGCTGGGCAGTTTGAGCCCCGAAGCGCATCGCACGATTGCCGAAGCGATGAACGAACTGGGCGCGCGCTCGAACACGGGCGAGGGCGGCGAAGACGCACCCTACGACAACAAGATCAAACAAGTTGCGTCGGCGCGCTTCGGCGTGACCGCGGCGTATCTCGCGCGCGCGCAAGAGATCGAAATCAAGATCGCGCAAGGCGCCAAGCCCGGCGAAGGCGGGCAAATTCCCGGCCACAAGGTCACCGAGTTGATCGCGCGCTTGCGTCACGCGCAGCCGGGCGTCGGGCTCATCAGTCCGCCGCCGCATCACGACATCTACTCGATCGAAGATCTCGCGCAGTTGATCTGGGATCTGAAATGCGTGAACCCGCGCGCGGCGATCGGTGTGAAGCTCGTGTCCGAACTTGGCGTCGGGACGGTCGCGGCGGGGGTTGCCAAAGCGTACGCCGATTTCATTACCGTCGCGGGCTACGCCGGCGGCACCGGTGCGTCGCCGCTTTCTTCGATTAAATACGCAGGCAACCCATGGGAGTTGGGCCTTGCCGAAACGCAGCAAGTGCTGATGCATCATGGCTTGCGCGGACGCGTGCGACTGCGCACTGACGGCGGCATAGCTACCGCGCGCGACGTCATCGTTGCCGCCTTGTTAGGCGCCGACGAATTTGCCTTCGGTACCGCGGTGCTCGTGTCGCTGGGCTGCGATATGGCACGACAATGTCATCTCAACACGTGTCCGGCAGGCATCGCGACGCAAAACCCGGAGCTGCGCGCCAAATTCCGCGGCAAGGTCGAGCACGTCGTCCGCTTTTTCACCAACCTCGCGCAAGACGTGCGCGAGTTGCTCGCGTCGCTGGGACTGCGAAGCGTCGACGAAGCGATCGGGCGGGTGGATTTGCTCGACCAAGTGCGCGACGACGGGGGATTGAATCTGCAAGCGATGCTTGCGCGCACCGGCGACGGGCCGATTCGTCATCAAGGCGGCCGCAACGATCGCCCGGTGGATCGCGCACCTCTCGATCTCGCTTGGATCGAGCCGGCGCTGCGCGCGGCACGGGGCGGCACGCCGTACCACCGTCGCGAGCGCGTAACAAACTCGGATCGCACGCTGGGAGCTCGCCTTGCGGGACATCTCGCGCTCGAGACGCTGCCTAACCCACCCGATCTGCACTTCGAATTGCACGGTATCGCCGGGCAGTCGTTCGGCGCGTTTGCAACCGAAGGAATGACGCTCGAGCTCGACGGTTCGGCCAATGATTACGTGGGTAAAGGCTTATGCGGCGGCGCGCTGGTGCTCCGTGCCAGCGGAGCAATCGGTCGCGCCGCGCAACCCCAAGTAATCATGGGCAACGTGGCGCTCTACGGCGCGACGGGCGGCTCATTGTTCGCAGCCGGAACGGCAGGCGAACGCTTTGCGGTCCGTAATTCCGGCGCGGTCGCCGTGGTCGAAGGCGTGGGCCAACACGGCTGTGAGTACATGACCGGTGGTAGCGTTCTGGTTCTCGGAGAAGCGGGAAGCAATTTCGGCGCGGGCATGACCGGCGGTGCCGCCTACATCTACGATCCCGACGGATCGTTCGTACGCGAGCAACGCTACAACACCGATTCGGTTACGTGTGAGCCGATTACCGCCGATGATGAACCTCGCGTTCGAGAATTACTCGCGGCACATGTCAACGCAACGCGCAGTCCGAGGTCGAAGCGCTTGCTTGACGAGTGGGGCACTACTTCGGCAGCGATGCTTGTAGTGCGACCACGCTAGGCCTTGTCATGGTGAGCGTAGGCGCGAAGCGCCGTAGTCGAACCATCGCCTAAGAGCTTTCGCGTCGAAACTCGTGGATAACCTCGATGGCGCCGACAAGATTTGCGTTAAAGCTTTCTAGGTCGGCGGCGGGAATCCAGTACTCCAGGTGTGTCTTGCTCCCTACCTGGCGCACCTCATACCCCTTGAGAAACGCCGACTTCACGCGAAAGCGCGTTACATAACCGACACCTGTTGTCTCCTGCGTATTCCATTCCCGAGCGATCTCGATCGCGTACTCTTCGTTCAGAACAGGATAGAATATCGGCTGCTCGGGTAACCGTGGCGGAAACCGCGTGTGCCCCGATTCTCGAATGAGATCGAGTTCGGATGCTCCAACAGGCCGATAGAGCGTTGTGGCTTCGATCTCGAGAGAGATTTCGCCGTCCCTCGACTACGATGGGTAACGCTTCGCGTTACCCATGCTACGCTCGGGATGACAAGGTGCGCAGGTCACTTCATTGCTTCGGCGCGGAGCCGAATCTGGTGCAGTTGCCACAAATGAATGAAGCGCTGCAGCTCCTCTTGCGTCTCGGGCTCGATGTCGGTGAACTTCAGGCCGTGCGCAAGTTGTTTCGTGGAAGGCACGTAGAACGTCGACAGGATAGTGCCGCCGATACGCATTGCTGCAAATGGCGCGGGTGCGCTTTTGACGGTTTCAGGACGCAAGCCAAACGGCGTCTGCTTGAAGACTTCTTTCTCGATCGTAAGCTCGCTGATAAACTCGTCGGGCAGTTGAAAATCCAGGCTAAGGACCGAACCCTTGAGGAAATCCTCGTCGGTTGAAAGCCGCAGACCACCGGCCGAGAGGTCGTTTGCTCGCCCGTGGCGCCGGCCCGGCCGATCGCGCAGCGTGTACAGCACGTCGAATTCCACGGGCATGCGAAAGGATGACCGTTTTTGCGGCGACTTGCCTTGGGCTTTGGCATCGCCCTTAGACGCGTCGGTGCGCTTACGCCGAAAGAAGAACACGCGAGGGTGGCGTTGTCGCGGGCAGGCCCCGCTTCCTGCTCACCCAAAGACCAGCCGTGGATGCTCCACCAACGGTTGATCGAAGCGCTTGGCGCAGACGCGGTTAAGACGGCGCCCGAAGACCTGCGCGCCTATGCGTTCGATGCGTATACCGAAGGGCGGCTGCCGTCTGCGGTAGTTCTGCCTTCGAACACGCGCGAGGTGAGCGCGCTGGTAAAGATTGCGCGCGATTGCGGCGAGCCAATCGTGCCGCGTGGCGCCGGCACCGGCCTGTGCGGCGGAGCAGTCCCCGTCGACGGCGGCATCGTCTGCTCGTTTACACGCATGAACCGTGTACTGGCCTACGAACCAGAACGGCGCCGCGCACGCGTGCAACCCGGATTGATCAACCTCGATCTCTCCCGTGCAAGCGAACGTGACGGACTCTTCTACGCACCGGATCCGTCGTCGCAACGCATTGCGACCATCGGCGGCAACATCGCGACCAACGCCGGCGGCCCGCACTGTCTTTCCTATGGCACGACGATCAATCACGTGCTCGCGCTCGAAATCGTCGACGATCGCGGCGAGGTCTTCACGACCGACATCGATCGGCCGGGATACGATCTCACCGCTGCCTTCGTCGGCAGTGAGGGCACGCTTGGCCTCGTCACCGCGGCTTGGGTGCGTCTCATGCGCTTGCCCGAAGCGGTGCGTGTGTGGCTGGCCACGTTTCCCGACGTAGAATCCGCTTCGGACGCGGTCTCGGCGATCATCGCTGCGGGAATCGTACCGACCGCGCTTGAGATGATGGACGCCGTTGCGACACGCGCCGTCGAGGCGGCGTTCTCGGCCGGCTATCCGACCGACGCGGGGGCGGTGCTGCTAATCGAACATGCCGGGCTCGACGACGATATGAATGCTTACGAACGTGAGATCGAACGCATCGCGCGCGAGCACGGCGCAAACTCGTGGCGCGCAGCGCGTTCGCAGGCCGAGCGCGATGCGCTCTGGGCCGGGCGCAAAGGCGCGGCCGGAGCGATGGGACGCATTGCACCGAACTATTATCTGCAAGATGTCTGCGTGCGGCGCAGTACGCTCCCGCAAGCGCTGCACACCATCGAACGGATTGCCCACGACTACAAGCTCACGATGGCCAACGTCTTTCACGCGGGCGACGGAAATCTGCACCCGATGATCTGCTATGACAAGCGCGATAAAAAGCAAGTCGCGGCGGTGATCGAGTCCGGCAACGAGATATTGAAAATGGCGGTGGATCTGGGCGGAACGGTTTCGGGCGAGCACGGCATCGGCTTCGAGAAGCGCGAAGCGATGACCGCGATCTATACGACCCAGGATCTCGCCGCGATGGCACGCGTGCGCGAGGTCTTCGATCCGCATCGCGCTTTTAATCCCGAGAAAATTTTTCCGGTGGGCGTACGCTGCCCGGAAGTCGCCCCGGTCGCATGACGATCGAATCCCTCGCGCGACTACTCGGCGCGTGCGCGCGCGACCGCCGCGCGGTAGCGATCCAAGGCGGTAACACCCTGCGCGGCATGGGGCTACCACCGCTGCGCGCCGATGTCACGCTTTCGACGCTCGAGTTGAACGAGATCGTCGAAGACGCTCCCGCCGATCTGACGATCGCGGTGCAAAGCGGCGTGACACTGCGCACCCTTTCGACGCGCCTTGCCAAGCATGGCGCGCACGTGCCCTTCGACGCGCCGCGCGCGGCTGACGCAACGGTCGGCGGTACGCTCGCCGCCGGCTGGCTCGGGCCGCGCCGCCATTGCTACGGGCGCCCGCGTGATTTTGTCATCGGGTCGGTCGCGGTCTTGGCCGACGGCACGATTGCGCACGCTGGGGGCATGGTCGTGAAAAATGTCTCAGGCTACGACTTGAGCCGGCTATACGTCGGCTCGTTCGGCACGCTCGCCGTGCTCGCGCAAATCAATTTGAAGACGATCGCCGCGCCGCCGGCGGCCCGCATGTTTCACCTGCGATTGCCCGTGGGGACGCGCGCACGCGCGCTCGCGCAATTCGCACACTTGGCCATTGGGCCGTCGGCGGCATTTTGGATCGAAGGCCATCGCGGAACGGTCGATGGCGACGACGGCGACGAGGGCCGGATGTCGGTTTTGCTCGAGGGATCCCGGGCCGTGCTCGAACGCGCGACGCGGGATCTGCGTTCGGCGATGGGGCGAGCCGGCGTCCCCGAGACGCGGATCGTCGACGCCGGTGCGAACGAATCATTCGAGCGCATCGTCGACGCGTACGTCGCATGTCTGGGTGAACGCTCGATTACATACCGCATCCCGGCGTTTCCCGACGAGGTGCTACCGCGTGCGGACGCGTGCAAGGCTCTCGCCGAGCGCTTCGAACTGCGCACCGATACAATTGTCGACGCAATGAACGGCGACTTGCTTTTTCGCGTAAGCGATCTCGATGCGCGCGCCTTCGGCACCAAGATCGAGATGTTCGACGACGCCCTTCATGACGACGAGCCGCGCGCCGTCATCGTCGCCGGCAATCATCCCAGCCGCTCGCTGCTCAACGTGTGGGGAGAACCTCCCGACGGCCTCGAGCGCATGCGCGAACTCAAGAAGCAATTCGATCCGGGCAACATTTTGAATCCCGGCCGCTTCGTTTCGGGACTGTAGCGGTACGTGTTCGGCGACATCGTGTTTGCACTGAAAACGGTGCTGCGCAGCCCCGAGCGCTTGCGCGCCCTCTTTGCCGGGGGCCCGTCGACGGCGGTTGACCTCGTGCGGTTCATGACCCGCATCGTTCCACTTTCGGCTGCCAGCTTGGAAGCGATTCGCGAGCGAGCCGCCGCGATTCCCGATCCGCAGCTACGCGCGCAAGCCCTCGCCAGTGTCGACGGAAAGGCCTATCACGTCGCGGGAGCCTGCATTCTCGCGACCTTTCTGCCGCCCGACGCTGCGCGTCGTTACGTGGCCATCGTCGCGCCGCTGGAGACGATCTACGATTATCTCGACAACCTGTGCGACCGTCATCCCGGCGTTAGCGTCGAGGCCTATCCCGTGCTCCATCAAGCCATCAGCGATGCGCTCGACCCTTCCGCACCGGCTCGCGACTATTACGCATGCGGACCGACCGGCGACGACGGCGGCTACCTGCGCAACCTCGTGCAACGCACCCAACACGCGCTCGCGCAGGTGCCGCACCTCGACCTGCTGCGTCCGCGTTTCGCGCATGCGGCGCAACTCTATGGTGAAATGCAAACGCACAAACACTATCCCGCTGGTGAACGCGAACAACGCTGCGTCGCCTGGTACGAGCAGCATCGCGAGCGCTACAAAGACATCGACTGGCACGAGTTTGCGTCGGCGGCGGGATCGCAGTTTCACGTGTATGGACCACTCCTCGAGGCCTTTCTCGATCGGCGCGAAGCGATCGCGGGAACCTACGACGCGTACTTTCCGTACGTCAGCGCGGTGCACGTACTGCTCGATGCCTTCATCGATCAAGCCGAAGATCGCGAACACGGGGAATTGAATTTCAGCCGCGTCTACGGCGGCGCAGCCGCACTACGCTCGCGCGTGCGTAGCCTGTTCGATGCGGCACGGCAACGGCTCGGGGCGCTCCCCGGCGACCGGGCGCATCGTTTCGTCCTCGACGTGATGACGCTGTTCTATCTCAGCCATCCCAAAATCGCGGCGCAGGGCCTCGAGCGCGAGGCGCGGGCGCTGCTTCGCACGAACGCTTTATCCAGGGACGCATACCACGGAGGGCTTCGCCGCTGAATCGCTTGATCGCCGCGCTCCTGAGCGCCAGTCTCCTTTACGCGCTGGCCGGGACCGCGCGCGCCGACGAACGCTCGAACGAGCAGCTCGTGATCGACGGGCCAAGCGCTGCCGCAGCCCAAGCCGACGCGGCGCGGATCAATCAAGAATCGCATTACGCGAGCACGCCGGGCGACTATCACATCGCCCAGTGGATGCGTGGCGAGCTCGCTGCCGCCGGATTCATTGCGACTAACGAAGTTTTCACCCACGACGTGCCGTTTTCCAGATTTCTCGGGTTGGAAGAATTCCAGTATCCGCGCTGGACCAAGTTCAAACTCGGTGAGGTCCCCATTCCCGCCGATCCCGACGGGACGCGCCGCGACGCGGGGCCTCCCTTCAATGCGTGGAGCGGCAGCGGTGTCGCAGTCGCGAACGTCGTCGATGCGGGACATGGTCTTCCCGCGGACTATGAATCGCTGGCTTCGCGCGGAGTCGACGTGCGTACGCGCATCGCGCTCATCCGCTATGGCCGTGAATTTCGTGGAGAACTCGCCAAGCGCGCTCAAGATCGCGGCGCAGCCGGCGTCATCTTCTTCTCCGATCCGGCGGATCCCGATGGATCGTTGCACGGGCCTGCCTATCCCGATGGACCCTACCGCCCGCTCGGCTCGGTGCAGCGTGGCGCGCTCGATCAGGACACTATAACTATTCCAACGTTGCCGATCAACGCGCTCAACGCGCAGCGCATTCTGTCAACGATGTCAAACGGTATCAGCAATGTGCCGTTCCGCCTCACCGTGCAGATGGACGTCAAGCACAACGTGAAGCTGTGGAACACTGTGGGCGTGCTGCCCGGTAAGGATCCGACGCATAGCGTGGTGATCGGCGCGCACCGCGATGCGTGGGTTTACGGCGTTACCGACAACGGCTCGGGTACGTCGGTCGTGCTCCAAGCCGCGCGCGCGATTGCCTACCTGTATCGCGCCGGCTGGCGTCCGCAGTATTCGATCGTCGTCGTCGGGTTCGACGGCGAAGAAATCGGAGAGGTCGGCTCCAACGCGTACGTGCGCATGCATCACGGCGAACTCGAGAGCGGCTGCCTAGCGTACATCAACGAAGACGAAATCACCACTGGACAATATTTCGGCGCGAGTGCAGCCGACGCGTTGCGCGACGCGATTCTTCCGGCGACCGAAGTGATCCCCGATCCGGCCGCGCCCTCGCAAACGATCTTCAACCGCTGGCAGGCCCAAAAGGGCGGAAGCACCGTGCGCGGTCCAGGCGGTGGCTCCGACTTTGAACCCTTTCTCTACGATTTGGGAGTCCCGATCGTACAAGTCGGTTTTTACGGCATTTTCGGTGTGTATCACTCGGGCTTCGATGATCTCAACTACGCGATGACGCAGGCCGACCCGGGTTTCGTCAACCACCGCGCTATCTCGCAGCTCGTCGCGCTGCTAACCATGCGTCTCGCGAGCGGGATCATGCCGTATCGCCTGACGCCCTATGCTGCGACGCTGCGCAACGACGCGCAAACGCTCGCGGGAACGCAACATCACCGCGACCTCGCGCCGTTCCTCGCAGCGGTCAACCGATACGCAAATCGCGCGGCGACGGCGGATCACCGCGGGATCGACGGCAACGCCGAAATCGGCATCGTGCACCGGCTGGACAAACTTGCCTACGGACGCAACGGCTACGCGTCGGTTCCCCTTCCGATCGTCAATGACGCGCTTGCGCGCGGCGACGAGGCGGCGATCTCTGCTGCCGTCGGACGTGCCGTTCACGATCTCGACGATATCTCGAGCGCGATCGCGAGCGCGACAACACGGCGCTAGATCATGCGCGTTGGACTCGTAGGGGCCTCGGGCTTCATCGGCCGGCATCTACGCGCTGCCCTGGTCGCGCGCGGCGATGAGGTCGTCCCGGCGTCGCTGCGCAACCCTACGGCAGCCGCCAATGCGGTACGCACTTGCGATGCCGTGATCAACCTCGCGGGGGAGCCGATCGCCCAGCGCTGGACGCCCGTTGCTAAGGAGCGACTGCGCAGCAGTCGCGCCGGCGCGACGCGCGCGTTGCTTGACGCTTTGGCTAGTGATAACCGGCGTCCGGCGGCCTACATCAGCGCATCGGCGATCGGCTACTATCCACCAAGCGAAACGCAAACGTACACCGAGGATAGTCCAGCAGGCCTCGATTTTCTCGCCGAACTGTGCGCCGCATGGGAGCTTGAAGCGCGGCGCGCGCCCGAACTCGGCATGCGTCTGGCTATCGTTCGCACCGGTGTCGCGCTGGGCGCCGACGGCGGGGCACTCGCCAAGATGCTGCCGCCCTTTCGCTTGGGACTCGGAGGCGTGGTTGGGAGCGGCAAGCAATGGATTTCGTGGATCCACATCGACGACGTCGTCGGCATCTACTGCATGGCGCTCGACGGAGCAAGCGGCACCTTCAATGCGACCGCGCCGCATCCGGTCACAAACGCCGAATTTACGCAAGCGCTCGGCACGACGCTGCATCGTCCGGCCGTTTTTACGGTTCCTTCATTTGCCTTGCGCATGATGCTCGGCGAAGGTGCCGGCATCTTACTGACCGGCGCTCGCGTGCTGCCCCAGCACACGCTCGAATCCGGCTACATGTTTCGGTTCACGGCCGTAGAAGACGCGTTACGGAATCTCTTACCTTGACGATTGCCTACGACGACTTTGTGAAAGTCGATATTCGTGCGGGAACGGTTTTGGCAGCCGAAGCGCTCGAGGGAGCGCGCAAGCCGGCCTATAAGCTCCGCATCGATTTTGGCCCGGAGTTCGGCGAGCGCAACTCATCGGTGCAAATTACGGTGGTGTACCGAACCGACGAACTGATCGGCACGCAAGTCTGCGCGGTGGTCAATTTCGAACCCAAGCGCATTGCCGGATTTATCAGCGAGGTGCTCGTACTCGGCATGAACGATATTGAGGGCAACGTCGTGCTTGTTCGTCCGCAGTACCCCGTGCCCAACGGCACGCGCCTGTATTAGCTCGCGACTGTTTCCTTGATCGTGAACTCGAGCGCCTCGAGATAACGCTCCGCGTCCATCGCGGCTCGGCACCCGGCGCCGGCTGCGGTGATCGCCTGCTTGTAGCGTATGTCGTTCACGTCGCCCGCGACGAAGACGCCGTCGATGTTGGTCTCGCTGCCGTCGGGCGAAACGATATAGCCCATCTCGTCCAAATCGAGCTGCCCTTGAAAAATTCCGGTGTTGGGCGTATGGCCGATTGCAATAAAGAGCGCATCGGCTTCATATTCCATCTCACTGTTGTCGTGCACGTTGCGCAACTTCAACCCCGTCATGTGGTGCTCGCCCAGCACCTCGTCGACGACGGTGTTCCAAATGAAATCGATTTTTGGATGCGAGCGCGAGCGCTCGGCCATGATCTTACTGGCGCGAAGCCCTTCGCGACGATGGATGACGGTCACCTTACGCCCGAAGCGGGTGAGGAACAGCGCTTCTTCCATCGCCGAATCGCCGCCGCCCACCACCACGATGTGCTTTTCGCGGAAAAAGGCGCCGTCGCAGGTCGCACAGGTCGAAACGCCGCGCCCGCGCAGTTTTTCTTCACCGGGAATCTCGAGCCACCGCGCGCTGGCACCGGTGGCGACGATTACGGTCTTGGCGTGAAATTCTTCGTCGGCGGTGCGAACGACAAACGGCTTCTTTGAGAAATCGACCGCAGTCGCATCGACATTCTCGATGCGCGCGCCGAAGCGTTCGGCCTGCTCGCGGAACTTGATCATCAGATCGGGCCCCTGAATGCCCTCGGGAAATCCGGGGTAATTCTCGACCTCGGTGGTGAGCATCAACTGCCCGCCGTAGAGACCTCCCGCCAGAACCAGGGGTGCAAGATTTGCGCGGGCCGCGTAAATCGCGGCGGTCAGCCCGGCGGGGCCGGACCCGATGATGAGAACTCGTTCCATGGTTGCTTGGGCTTCGACCCGTCGGCAGTGGCTCCCGGTTGCGCGGCGAAGAGCCCGCCATGAGCCGCTGGCCGGATATCCCACTCGAGGACACCTTCGGCGACGTGCTGCGCAAAGCGATGCGCGGCAATCGCGTCGAGACCCGCGCGTTGGCATCGCAGACGGGCATCGACGCCGCTGCCATCACGGCATGGCTGGCCGACGACGGCACCGCTAACGCGTCACAAGCGCGCGCGCTAGCCAAAGCGTTGAAGTTGAACGGCGAGCGCCTCGTCGAACGCGCCGCCGGTGCGTTCGCTCCGCCCAAGGTCGTAATGCACGGCGTCCAGCAGCACACCCAAGATTCTCAGCCGAACAGCAACGGCTACATCCTCTTCCGTGGCGACCGCAAACGCGCTGCACTGGTCGATCCGGCAGGTACGCCGCAGCGATTGCTGGATCTACTGCGCGAAGGCGGCTTCGACTTGGAGTATATCCTCGTCACGCATAAGCATAATGACCATTGTGGCGCTGTTGCCGCCATCGCACGAGCCTATCCCGACGCGCACATCGTCATGCATCCACTCGACATGCATGCAATCGGCGCTCTCGCGTCGAGCGCATATGCCGCGAATGACGGAGCGACCTTCCCGTTCGGCAATGATGCGCAGATTCGTGTGCTGCACACGCCGGGACACACCGACGGCTCAGTCTGTTATCTCGTCGACTCGACGGTCTTTACCGGAGATATTCTCTTCTCGGGCAGCGTGGGCGGCGCGTACGGCGACGAGAGCACGTATGAGGACATACTTCAGAACGTACGCGCGAAGCTCTTTACGCTCCCCGAAGAGACGGTCATTATGCCCGGGCACGGGCCACCCTCTACGGTCGGCGCGGAGCGCGCGCACGACCCGTTCTTCTAGATATTAGGGTATGTCGTAGCGCGCCGGAGTCGACAGCCGGAGAACGCCGTTCAAGAGTAGGCCAATTCGAAAAGAAGCTGCCGATGTCGATCGGCACCTTCTTTAGCGTGAGGCTTGCGGGACAATCAGTCGCGAGCCGTCGCTGCCGGTGATGACCGCGCCGCTCCGGTGCGGCGCATCCTCAGTTTCACGAATCAGCTCGAACTGCACCACCACGCTGCCCGACTTTGGAATCACTTCTGAGACCTTCGTCGGCGAGCAGACGCGCGTGTCACAAAACGCCGCGATCCACCCTTGCGCGACGCCGCTGGTGTTCAAGTGAATCGTCGTGCCCGGCGTCCCCGAGAGCGTCAGGCGATATTTTGCGGCCGCCTGCGTCGCCGTCGGTAGATCGCTTCCGCTCCAAGGCGTGATTCCGATAGCGGCGAGGATGAGAATCAGCATACTGTCCTTTTTCCTACGTGCGCAGTTTATACCCGATAGCCATCAACCGTAACGCAGTCGAAAGCGCGATCGCAGCGAGCACGGCGATCGCACCGAGCGAGATCGGTAGAATCAGATATCCGCTTCCCGTATAGCTATAGCGGAACGCGTCAATCGTATAGAAAATCGGATTAAATAGTTCGAGTCGTCGCAGCACCGGCGGTAGCATTTGGGCCGACGTGAACACGCCCCCGACAAAGGTGAGCGGTGTGATAATGAACGTATTGAGCACCGCCAGGTGATCGAACTTTTCGGCCATCAGTCCAAAGATCAGACCCAGTGACGAGAACAGGATAGAAACGATCGTCAGCACGACGAAGTAAAGGAACCAATCGCGCGGCCATGTGTGCACCAACACGGCGCCGAGTATCGTGATGAGCACCGCGATGAAATAGGCACGGACGAGCGAGCCGAGCACGTAGCCGAAGACGATCTCGACTGCCGACATCGGCGCGATGAGCATCTCCTGGATCGAGTTCATGAAGCGGCCCTGAAAGACCGAACTCGACGATTCACCGTACGACGAATCGATGGTCTGCAGCATGATCAGTCCGGGGATGAGAAACTGGGCGTAGCTCACACCTTGCACGCTCTTGATACTGCTGCCTAGCGCCAGCCCAAAGACAAAGACATAGAGCAGCGTCGAGATGATCGGCGGCCAAATCACTTGGTTGATGATTTTGAGGCTGCGAATCATTTCGCGCTTGATCAGCGTCCACAGCGCGACGCCGTTAAAGGAAGCAACGGCGATCATGCGCGCGTAAGTTCCAAGAATACGTCCTGCAGACTCGCCCCATCGGCGATTAGCTCTTGGGTCGGCTTCTGCGCGACGATGCGGCCTTGGCGAATGATCGCAATGTCCTTACACAACTCCTCGGCCTCTTCCAAATAATGCGTGGTAAGAAAGATCGTCAGGCCGTCACCATTGAGTTCGCGCAGCAGGTCCCATAGTTCCAGGCGCAATTCAACATCGACTCCGGCGGTCGGCTCATCGAGAATCAGGAGTCGCGGCTCATGGATCAACGCGCGAGCGAGCGTGAGACGGCGCTTCATGCCGCCCGAGAGTTTGGTGTACTCCTGATTCGCCTTGGAAGAAAGGCCAAAGCGTTCGAGCAGCATGTCGGATCGCGCCCGCACGGCCGGACCGCGTAACCCAAAATACCCGGCTTGAAAAATCAAGACGTCACGAATCGAAAGGTAGCGATCGAAGTTATACTCTTGCGGCGCAAGGCCGATCGCGCGACGCGCTTCGCGCCATTGCTCACGATTGTCGTAGCCAAAAACGTGAATCGATCCGCCGTCGGGGCGCGCGAGCCCGACGATCGCATTGATCGTCGTCGTCTTGCCGGCGCCGTTGGGGCCCAGAAAACCGAAAAACTCACCCGATTCAACGCGCAACGACACATCGTTGACGGCGGTGAAATCATCGTAACGTTTGACGAGATGGTCGATGACGATGGCAGGTTCTACGGTACAAATCCTTTGAGGCGCCGATAGCGATGGCGACGCAGCGTGGCGATCAACTCGCCACTTCCAGGAATCCCGCAATCGGCGAGCTGGGTTGCAACTTTCTTGACGTCAAACTCGACGCGGCGGTGCTTGACCTCCCAGCCACCCACGCGCTCGGTGAAAATCGCATAGCAAGCGCGCGCATCGCCGTCCTTGGGCAATCCCGCCGAGGCGCAGTTCACCAACATCTTTCCACGCCAGACCCGAACGTAGGGAAGATGCAAATGGCCAAAGGCGATCGTCGTCGCGCGCTCGTCGCCGATCATCCGCTCCAGCGTCGCATCATCGGCGTCCGGCCACAGGTGCTCGTCATCGTTGGCCGGATTGGCGTGCACGATGAGCAATTGATTTTCGTCTTCACCGATGCGGATCGCAAAGGGGAGATCGTTGAGCCACAAAAGCCACTTCTCACCCAGATCTCGACGCGTCCATTCCAGCTGCGCGTGTTCGGGGGTCTCGAAACGCTCCGCGCCCGGCGCGGAGAGATAGCGGTCGGTATTGCCGCGAATCGATTGCGCGCCGACCTCTTCGAGGCGCTGCAGCACTTTCTTCGGCTTGGGACCGTCGATGCATAGATCGCCTGCGGCGATAATCGCGTCGGCTCCGCCCTGCGCATGCAGATCGGCCAAACAGGCATCGAGCCCGACCAGATTTCCATGAATGTCGGAGAGAACCGCAACGCGCATTAGTGGCCCACGATATCCCAGCGAACGGGGAACCCAAAGGGCAGCCGCATGCGGAGCGCATCTACATCGTGGCTCTTCGCTCGCAAAGCGCTGCTTTTGTCGCTCATCGCTCCTTGTATCTGCGCCGCGCATGCGGCTGCGGCGCCGTTCGTTGGGACATTACAGGCCACTCGTTCAGTCGCGCTTGAGCGCGAGGGTCAACAGCGACGGAGTGATGCCCACCTTTTCGAAATCGTAGAGATCGATGCCCTCAACGACAACACCGGCCTTTCGCATCCGCGCGAGCGCCGTGCGATAACGAGCGTCGGCAATCACGTGATGCTCGCCTAAGCAAACCACACCCGCGGCGTGTTCCTCGCCGAGCTCGAGTTGGATCGTTTTGAATCCGGCGAATGCCTCTGCATCGACCTTGTCGGGCGCAATCACCACGGTGTCGCGAGCGACGGCCGACGCGACCGAACGTAGCGAGACGACATCCGATGCGAGCGCAACTTCGATCACGTCGAATCCATGCGCGCGCGCGACAGCGGTAAACCCGGCTCGCCCGATCGCGTTACCGCGTGTACTGCGGCCAAGGAATGCGGTACGGCCGACAAGCAACACGTCCCCGCCGTCGAGCAACCCCGGCGCCGCAATCGTTCCGGCAATTGGGACATCAAGTCGCGAGCATTCGCTTTCAAAGCGATCGGCTTCGGCCCGTCGCGACATCGCACTCGGGCGCATCACCATCGCACCGTCTTCAAAGACCACCGCCGCGTCACCGATCGCTGTTTCGTACGGATCCTCGCCGCGCGGCTCGAGCACGATCGTGTCGACGCCAAAATATGCCAGCGTCTTGCGCAAGATCTCATGCTGTTCGAGCGCGCGCGCGTACACAGCGCCCGGTTCGCCCGGCAACGGCGTTGCTTGTTCCAACGTTGCGGTCGGTTTCATCAGCATCACGGCGCGCAATTTACCGGTGGGTGTACCCACCAGCCGAGGACCAAAGTTGATGGTCGTCATCGTTTCCTTAATTTAGGGGAGGGCCTGGTACGTGGTCGGATACGGGACTTGTCCAAAGAAATCCGCCATATCCGTCGAGAGCAGGTCCGCCAATGAGAGTCCGGGGAGACCTAAGAGCTCCTCTTCGGTCTTGACCACGCTTGCGACCGAAAGGTGCGCATGACCCACATAACCGGGGCGCGCGAGCGGCGAAACGACCAGCGCATAGCTCCGGGCGCGGTTAACGTGATCGCGCGGACCGGCTACACCCTCTCCCACCACAAAGATCGCGGTCGACGACCAGTGCGGGGTACGGCTCAGAAACGCCACCGCCTGGCCCAGCGCACGGTCAGCCGCAGCCATGCCGCCCGCATCGCTCGCCGGCAACCACAAATACGTGAACGCCGGTTCCTGGTCACTTTGAACCAGGCGCCCCATGTCGTCGACGAACTGGGCGACCCGCGCGTCGTCCCCGATCGCCGGATTCCATCCCGGGTAATCGAGGTCGACATTCCCGTCCAGCGCGGCAAGCGCCGGCACGTCGAGGGTATAGCTGCCCCCAAGGCCCGGCACGGCCGGCCGTGGGTTGCGCCCACGGGTGTTCACCGGCGAGGCCCGGTAGCCCGAGAGCGCGAGTAGCCCGCCGTAGTCCCGGTACGAAAGACGAGCTCGAGAGAGCGCGTTGAAAAGATAGCCAACGCGCGGATAATCTTCGGGATCGTCGCCGCGATCGTCGAGCGGAAGCCGCGCGGTGTTTACCTGCACCGCGCGCTGCGCGTACAGGGTCGCTGCTCCGCCGAGCTCCGCTAACGCGTTGATATCGAGATTCGAATCGGCGACGTAAAAATTGTCAGCGATGCCGTATGCGTTCGCGAGCGCGTGCAGATTCGGTGTCACACTCGCGCCGTCGGTAACGTACGATGGATCGCCGTTCCCGCGGCCAAGGTCGCCGAAGATCGCGTCGTAGCTTTCATCGCCAACGGCAATGAAGACGACGTGATCGATCACGTTGCTGCGCTTTCCCGAGTGCAGGGTCGGCACCACGTTGTTTCGTTTCGGGGAAATCTGCGTGCGATTGTAGCGCAACGCGGAGTACGTCGCCGCAGCGAGCGGCAAATGCGCCAAATCGACCCGTTGCAACTCACCCCAGCCGTCGACGCCCTTGGCCGCGGTAATGTAGAGGTAACGTCCATCCGGCGACAGAGCGAGCGCCGACGGATACCAGGCCGTGGGGATCAATCCGAGACGGTGCAGGCGGGCGGGATCGTGTGCATCGATCACGGCGACAGCGTTGAGCCCGGCAAGCGCGACATAGAGCCGCTTGTCGTCGCGGGAGAGCGCTTCAGCGCTGGGCTGCGTTCCGTACGGCGACGTGAAGGTCTTGGTGACGAAGAAACGCAGGTCCAAGCCGGGAACGACATGCGGATCACCGTCGAGCTGCACCGTTGCTACCCGATCGACGTTCGCAAGCGTCACGTACGCATAGCCTCCGGCGTGACGCGCAACCACGGCATCGGGGCGCGCACCGCCAACGTTGTCCACGCCGTCAGGAACGGGATCCATCGGCACACTGGCCGCGGCGGACTGCGCGGAAAACGCGCCGGTCCCATCAAGCGCAAAGATCGAGAGCGATGACGATTGCAGTGGATCGGCGCTCGCAGGGGCAAACTTTGGCGCCGGCACCGGTTGGGCGAGCGGCGCGTACGCCGAAAGGCCGCCATTCGCGAGGATGATGCGGTCGCCGGCTGTCGCGATGCCGGCCGGAAAATATCCGGTGGGCGCGTTGCCAAGCACGCGCCGCGTCGCAAGGTCGATTGCGCTTACCCGTCCGGAAAGATTGCTGGCCACGTAAGCCACGCGCCCACCGGATCCAAGTGCGATAGCATCGGGAAATCCGGGGACAGAGATGCTTTGCTCAGGTGTCAGCGTTCCATCGGCGCCAAGATCGAAGCAACGCACCAGGCCGTGCGCTCCGTCCGAAGCGAGTACGAGCGTGCGCGACGGATTTGCCGGATCGATGGTCGCGGCAAGACCCGTGAAGAGGCTCAGCGCAGCATCCCGATAGACGCTGACGACGCTCATCGCATGGGTATCGACCACCGCCAGACTGTATCCGGCGACCACATTGGGTGCCGAAAGCGGCGGTGCGCCCAGCCCCGGATTCTGCTCGGCGTTCCCAACGACCGCGAAGCGGCCGTCGGGCGAGATGGCGAGTCCGAGCGGATCGGTGCCGACAAAGGCGGACATGCCCACCGGAGCAGCGATGCGGCCGTCGGGGAGCACGGCGTCGGTCGGCCGCAGCGCTGAAGCGCCGGCGGGCCGTGTGCCGGAGGGGGCGACATAGACGGGGTAGGGCATCGGACGCGGGGCTGCGCCCAGCAAAACGGCGGCCAAAGCCGCCGCGAGGGGTCCTCGGAAGTTCACCCGCTTAGGCTACGGACGGGAAGCCCGGGGAACCTGCACTCCCAGCGAAGACTAAAGATGCGTGCGTTTTGTATTCGCTGCTTGGCTTGCTACTCGCGCTTTGATCGTTGCGATGTTTCTTGCTGCGAGCACGCATCCGCTCGCGAGCGCCGGCAATTGGGACGGCGCGTGGTATGGATCGATCGCGCAGCACGGATATGGGTACGCGCAGATCGGCGCGCAGCGCGACATTGCATTCTTCCCGCTTTTTCCCATGCTCGCGTCGCTGCTATTGCGCATCGGCATCGGATGGCCCCTCGCGGGCCTGCTCGTCAACAACGCGGCATTCCTCGGGGCACTCATTCTGCTCCACCGGATCGCGAGTAAACGATGGAACGCCGCGACGGCGCGCTGGTGCGTGGCATTTGCATGCGCTTGCCCACTATCTCTGTTCGCAAGCGTGGCCTATCGCGAGGGTGTCTATCTGTTTTTCAGCGCGCTCGCGCTATGGTTCGCGTTGCGATCGCAACGGCTCGCAAGCGGCCTGGCAGCTGCGGCCGCGAGCGCGACTAGCGCGATCGGCATCGCACTCGGAGGCGCGCTGATCATCGACGCCGTCCTGCATCGTCGCAGCGCGCGCGACATTGCGTCCGCAGCACTCGCATTCGCCGGTATCGGCGCCTTTGTACTCTTTTGCTATCTTCGTTTCGGAGACGCGCTCGCGTTTGCGAACGCCGAACATGGCTGGCGAACCGGCGGGGTTGACTTGAGCGCATGGCTTCGCGTGCTCGAAAGCCTGCGCCGTTGGGAGGGTCTGCGCGCGAATCTCATGGTAATCGTGCTCGTGCCGCTGGCGGCGGTCGCGATCGTCGTGCAGCGCAGGGCGCTGGGAGCGTTGCTCGCGCTCTACGGGATGTTAGCGATCGTCCTAATCATGCTTGGCGGCGAACCGATCTCGGCAGATCGTTACGCCTTTGCCGTGGTCCCGGTCCTCTTGGCGTATGGCCGCATTTTGCAGCGCATCCCGATCATAGGAGCGGCTGTGTTAGCGGCTTCGCTCTGCCTGCTCGCCTACGACGCGGTCCAATTCGCCCAATTCCACTGGGTCGCGTAGCCCGGCACCGATGCGGCGCGCGCCTTCGCGCGCTGTCGCGATATCGACGTGTCCAAACGAAAGGCGCAGCGCGGGCGGGCCACTGCGCGTTGGATAAAATGGCTCGGCCGGCATCACCAGTACTCCTTCGCGCGCGCATGCATCGAAGGCCGCCTGCGTCGAGATGCGCGACGGAAGCGCGAGCCACACGTTGACACCCGCAGCCGGCGGGCGCACTTGCGCCCACGGGACATACGTCGTGAGCGCGTCGACGAACGCATCGCGGCGTTCTCGGTAGAGCGCGCGCGAGCTGCGCAGGTGACGTGAATATGCAGGGGAGTTCATGAAGCGCCACAACGCACGCTGCGTCAAGGTCGACGTAAACACATCGGCGCGCACCTTAGCGATTTCAAGCGCTTCGGCGATCGTGCCACGTGCATAGAGATACCCGATTCGGAGCGCCGGAAAGATGGATTTGGAGAGACTTTCCATCACGATCACGCGACCGTCGGTGTCGAAAGCAGCGAGCGGCTGCGGTGCGGCCGCGTCGTAGGTAACTTGCCATCCCGTCTGATCTTCTAACACCATCACGTCATAGCGGCGCGCGAGCGCAACGATTTGCTTTGCGCGACGCGCCGGCAAAACGGCGCCGGTCGGATTCTGCGCGATTGGATTGACGTAAAATAAGCGCGGACGATATTCGGCGAAGACACGCTCGACATCGTCGACACGCACGCCGTCGTCATCGCTGCGTACCTCGACATAGGCAACTCCGCGCGCGTCGAAGACGCCTAGTGTCCCCGAATACGTGGGGCTTTCGCTCGCCACCACACTGCGATCGTCGAGCAGAACCGTCGCGACCAAGTCGGCCGCTTGTTGCGCGCCACTGCAGACGATCATGTCGCTTGCACTCGCGCGTACGCCCCGTCCGCGTAAGAGCTCGGCGAGCGTTTCACACAGGTCGGGATCGCCGGTTGAAGAGCGGTATTGCATCGCCTCGGGCGGATCGTCGAGCAACGTGCGATGCACCGCGCGGCCGAAGTCTTGCAGCGGAAAAGTCTCAGGCGCCGGATGGCCGGTAGCAAGCGAGATCGCCCCCGGATGCGTCGCACGCGTGAGCTGCTCCATCACGCCGTCAAGACGCTGCGCGCGCGCGAAGCGCGAGACGTCGGGTTCCCAGCGACGCGCGAACGGCGATTCGCTCGCCGGCGGCGGCGCGACGAAGGTTCCTTTGCCCACGCGCGAGATGACGCGCCCGCGTGCGGCGAGCAGTTCGTAGGCTTGCGACACCGTCACGAGCGCGCAGCCCAGCTCGTGGGCCAGATCGCGCATGGCCGGCAAGCGAGCTCCAGACGCAAGTGCGCCGGACTCGATCGCCTGCGCGAACTGATCGGCTAGTTGTACGTAGAGGGGACGGCCGTCTCGCGCGTCGAGGGTTAGGGAAGCTCGGGAGAAGTCCATGCGCCGATCGTTATGGCCCCGATGGTTGCAGATGCGAGGAGTCGGTGAGGAAGCATAGCCGCGGTGTTCTGTGACCGAACCGACGACGACGCAGATGCACCATCGCGGCCATAACCCGAAGGGCGAGGACATTCCCTGTGCAACTCATCGTTGCATCCTCGGTCACAGAGCGCTGTGCTATGCTCCCTCGGCTGCGCCTTGATTCGCACCGGAAATGCTCCTCGCGATCGGCACAGCGACTTCTTCCGAGCTTCCCTCGGTCAACGTTTGTCGAGACGATAGCCGATGCCACGTACGCTCGAAATCTCGAGCGGAGCATCAACCTCGATCAGCTTCTTTCGCAGCGCCGCGACATGGACGTCGACGACGCGCGTGGGAACGCCCGACGTATCATTCCATACGTGCTCGAGGATCTGCGCGCGCGTAAGCAACCGCCCTTCGGCTTCGCCCAAAAACCACAAGAGGCGAAATTCGAGCGCCGTCAGAGGAACGTTCGTGGTGTTGTTGAGCAGCGTGTGAAAATCGCGGTCGAGCTGCGCACTGCCAAGAGCGAGGATATTGTTGCCCTCTTTCTTTGCCGTCGACTTCTCGCGGCGGCGCAAGAACGAGGCGATGCGCGCAACCAGCTCGTTACCGGAAAAGGGCTTGGTAATGTAGTCGTCCGCTCCAAGACCAAGGCCAAGCAGAATATCCTGTTCGCGCGAATGGCCGCTGACCATGAGGATGAAGCAATTGTTCGAGTTGGAGAGCGACGTGCAGACGTCAAGCCCGGAGATATCGGGCAGCCCGACGTCAAGCACGACGACGTCGGGCTTATAGGTATCGGCAAGCTCGAGGCCCTCGGCGCCGCTAGAGGTTACCTTCACCTCGTAACCGGCGCGCTCGAGAACCGTCTGTTCTAAGCGGGCGACGTCCTCGTCGTCCTCGATAACCAACATCCGGGCTAGCGCCACCGATTCACCTCCAACGGGTCAGAATGCCTATACCTTAGCTTCGATCTCTTCTTCCTCGGACTTTACCAGTGTCCGTCGGGCAACGCCTTCGTCCACGGCGGCGCTACCCACCGCCTTTGCGACCGCATCGACCACGCGAGGGTCGAAAACGCTCGGGATGATGTATTCGGCGCTGCGCTCCTCGTCGGTGACCATCGAGGCGATGGCGTACGCTGCCGCGATCTTCATTCGCTCGGTGATGCGGCTCGCGCGAACGTCCAGCGCACCCCGGAAGATACCCGGAAACGCAAGCAGGTTGTTCACTTGGTTGGGGAAGTCCGAGCGTCCGGTCGCTACGACCGCCGCCACCGGGGCCGCGACGTCGGGCATGATCTCGGGCGTCGGATTGGCCATCGCAAAGACGATCGGATCGCGCGCCATCCCGGCAATATCCTCGGGTTTGAGGATTCCGGGTGCAGAGACGCCGATGAAGACGTCGGTGCCCCGCAGGACGTCGGCGAGCGTGCCCCGGCGATTTTCACGGTTGGTGTGCTCGGCGAGCCAGCGCCAGTGGGCATTGTCGTAGCGATCTTCGCGATTGATCGCGCCGTTGCGATCGACCGGGATAACGTCGCGCACCCCGGCTTCGAGTAACATTTTGATCGTTGCGGTTCCGGCTGCACCGCTGCCCGAAACGACGATCTGCAAGTCGTGCAAATCTTTGCCCACGACTTTAGCTGCGTTGATCAGCGCGGCAAGGATCACGACGGCAGTTCCATGCTGATCGTCGTGCATCACCGGAATGTCCAGCCGCTCGATCAGGCGCTGCTCTACTTCGAAGCACCGCGGTGCCGAGATATCTTCGAGATTAATGCCGCCGAAGACCGGCGCAATGCGCACTACCGTTTCGACGATCTCATCGACGTCTTTGGTGTCTAAACAAATCGGGAACGCATCGATGTTGGCAAACTGCTTGAAAAGCATCGATTTGCCTTCCATCACCGGCAGCGCGCCGAGCGGGCCGATGTCGCCTAAGCCGAGCACCGCGGTACCATCCGTCACGACCGCAACCGTGTTGCGTTTGATCGAGAGCTGAAAGGCCTTGCTCGGGTCTGCGGCGATGGCCATCGAAACGCGCGCGACGCCAGGCGTATACACCACCGAGAGATCGTTGCGCGTCTTAACCGGCATCTTCGGTTCAATGCGAATCTTGCCGCCGAGGTGCGCAAGGAAGGTCGAATCCGAGACCGAGATCACCCGCACACCTTCAAGGCGCTCAACGGCACGTCGCACTTCGGCGGCGATCACGTCTGAGCTGACGTTGATCGTCACGTCGCGCACGACTCGTGCGCGCGTGACCGAGCGCATATCGACCGCGGCGACCTGTCCGCCGGCATCGCCGATTGCATTGGCTAGCGTCCCGAACGCGCCGTTCTCGTTCGGCATCTCCACGCGCATGATCAAAGTGAAACTTATTGCTACCTGTGGCATCTTCTCATCAATTTCCGCTGATGGTCATCTCCGCCACGCGAAACGACGGAGCGACCGTCGAGCTATCGAAACGCAGATCGCTTGCCACCCTATCGACGCCTGCGAGCATCTCCGCAAAATTTCCCGCTACCGTGAACTCGTCGATCGGGTAGGCTAACTCGCCGTTTTCGATCATGAACCCGCGCGCTCCCCGGCTATAGGCGCCGGTTGCGTGTTCGGTGGCAAATCCGATCGTATCGAGCACCAAGACGCCGCGGCCGGTCGCCGCAATCAGCTCGGCGAGCGATCCCCTCCCGGGTTCCAGATAGAAGTTATTGGCGCCGATGCCGCCGCCGGTCGAATTCCCGGTCGTCTGCGCCCCCAGTTTACGCGCGTAATAGCTGTCATAAAGGAACGTTCGCAACACCCCTGCTTCAAAGACCGGCGTGCGGCGCGTTGCCACACCCTCCCCGTCGAATGGCGCACTGCCCAAACGGCCCGGCAGCGTACCGTCGTCGACGATGGTAACCAGCTCGCTCCCAACGCGATCCCCGATTCGTTCCGCCAGCCACGAATTTCCGACCGCGACGCTGGATGCCGCAACCGCCGAAAACACGTCATCCAGCACCGACGCGGCGACGTCGCGTTCGAAGATCACGGCGGCCCGCATCGTCGGCGGCTTGCGCGCGCCAAACATCTCTACGGCGCGGCGTGCAGCAACGGCTCCGACCGCAGCCGAGTCCTCGAGATCGCGCATAAAGCGCCCGGCCGTTCCGTAGTGCGCGGTGCGCTTGGAGCCGTTCTCCTCGGCCAGCGGAGCGGTCGAGCGAGATGCGCGCGTGGCCGTATAGGCGCCGCGAAAGCCGCTCGAATTCGCAAGCGCGATCGCGCTCGTCGCATCGCCATAGTGCGAACCGCTCGAATTGACGACGCGCCGATCTGCGGCACGAATTGCGCGTTCGAGGGCGAGGACGTCCTCGATTTTTTCCGCGTCGTCGCGAGCGCCGACGGCGGGGTCGTTCAGGGAAAGCTCGCCCAAGAATTGGCCGAATTCGTCGGGGAGCCGCGCAAAGGGGTCCTTCGTAACGTAGCGCGATTGGTCGAGCGCGCTGACGATTGCGGCACGAAGATCCGCGGGATCGAGCGATGAGCTCGCGACCGTAACGCGGCGCCCCTCCCACCATAAGCGAAGGTGCAGGCTCGAGCCGGCCGAGCGTTCGAGCTTGCTGATCGTTGTGTCGCGCGCCTCGACATGGAAGCGCTGCGTCCGTGAAAACGTCGCCTCTGCGCTCTGCGCTCCCGCCTCGATTGCAAGATCGACGGCGCGTGCCGCCACGTGGATCGCGTCATCGTTCGTCATCAGCGGTTCCTCCGACGGTGATCGCAGCGATCTTGACCGTCGGCATCCCCACGCCGACCGGAACGTGCTGCCCGCCCTTGCCGCAGGTGTAGTGACGACGCGCGAGGCGAGCATCGTTACCAACCGCGACAACCTTGGTCATCGCGTCGGGGCCGTTTCCAACGATCGTTGCATTTTTGACCGGCGCGGTCACCTTGCCGTTTTCGATCAAATAGCCTTCCGCGACCATGAAGACGAAGTCGCCTTTACTGATCTCCACTTGGCCACCTGCAAACGATTTTGCGTACAGTCCACGCTTGGTTGAAGCGATGATCTCTTCCGGCGTCGCCTCGCCCGGCGGCATGTACGTATTGCACATACGCGGCTGGGGTAAAAAGCGGTACGATTGGCGCCGTCCGCTCCCGGTCGACTGCGCGCCCATCAGCCGCGCATTGAGCGTATCTTGCATGTATCCACGGAGGACGCCACGCTCCACGAGCACCTTATGCTGCCCCGGGATGCCCTCGTCATCGACCGCGACGCTGCCGCGCTCCTCGGGAAGATTACCGTCATCGTATATCGTCACCAGTTCGCTTGCCACGCGCTCGCCGATGCGGCCGCTATACAGCGACGTGCCCCGGCGATTGAAATCGCTCTCTAGACCGTGGCCGACCGCTTCGTGCAAAAGTACGCCGCCGCCGCCCGCGCCAACCACCATTTCCATCTCGCCGGCCGGAGCTGGTTCGGCAACCAGATTCGTTGCCGCAATGCGCGCGGCATCGGTTGCAAGTTCCTCAGGAGAGTGAAGGTCGAAGTAGTCGATCGCGGTGCGGCCGCCGTCAGCGGCATAACCCGAACCGCGTTCGCCGCGAGCGCTCGCGACCGCTTGAATGCCTAAGGTGACCATCGGCCGGTGATCGTGGACGATCCGTCCGTCGCTAGTCGCAATCCACACGTCTTGCAGTTCATCGGTCACGTGGACATTGACGGCAACGATACATGGGTCGTATGCTCGCGCGCACCGATCGGCGCGTTCGAGCAGGTCGACGTAGCGTGCGGCCGGTGCGTGATCCTCGCGCGCTTGATCGTACAACGGCACGACGTTCGCGGTGGTAAGTCCGATGCTGCCGTTCGCTCGGGCCGGCGCGCTTCGAGCGATGAGCGACGCGGCCTCGGCCGCGCGCAGCAGCGCTTCGTCACCGAGGTCGTCGGAGTATGCGTAGCCGGCCGACTCGCCAACCACGACGCGAATACCGACTCCTTGAGCGATCGAGGTCGCGCCATCATGAATGTGCCCGTCTTGCAAACGAAACGCATACGACCGGCGGCGTTCGCAAAAAACGTCGGCGTATTCGCCGCCGTGACGCAGCGCCCGAGTCAATAGCCGCGTGAGAATATCTCGGTCGATCATTTAGAAGCTCGCGATCCGATCGACTGCGCGCACGTAGGCGCTACGTGGATCGCCGGGTGAGTTATTGATCATAAAGGCAAACGTAACGCGGCCATGGTGCATCGTGTTGACATACCCCGCGAGCGAATTCGCGTCGCTCAAGGTTCCGGTCTTGGCGCGCACGCGGCCAAGGGCGGTCGTGAAATCATAGTGGCTGAGGGTCCCGTCGCGTCCGCCGGCCGGGAGCAGGAGGTAGAGTTCGGCGCCGTGATCCTGTAACTCCGCGTCGCTCAGGATGCGCGCCAACGTGATGGCCGACACACGGTCGGCTTCGGCGAGACCGCTGCCGTCCACGGCGCGCAATCCGTCAGTTGGAATCCCCCGCGAACTCAAGAACGATCGCTCAACGGCAAGGCCATTGTCGTCGCTTCCCGGCTCTCCTGCCTCGACGGCGAGGGCGCGCATGAGCTGTTCGGCATAGTGATTGTCGGAAACGTAGAGCATATGGCTGATGAGCGCGCGCAATGGCAGCGAGCGATGATCCCACAGGACGATCGTATCGAGCGGAGCAGCGGAGACCTGCGGGCGCTGCGCGGTCACAATTCCCGCCTGGTGCAGCATCCGTTCAACCACATCGCCGACGTAGACCGGCATATTGTGAACCGGAAGCCAAAACTTTTCTTCGGTGTCTCGCGGAATGTCGCCGCCGAGCGCAAAGAGGTTGGGCGCCTGCGCAGCGATGACAACGCCGTCACCACTCACGCTCGTTCGCACCGTACCGGTCAAATGGACGTCGCGGCTCGAAGGCACGACTGCCACGCGCGCGGGCTGGCCCGGCGAAAGACCGTACACTCGGAACTCGGCGGTGCCGTCGTCGAGCGAGACCGCGCTCGTCGGCACCTGAAAGTCCTCGTTAGCGTCGCTAGGATCCCAGTGTGGATTGATTTCCGGTCCGCGCATCTCGTTTGCGTCAACGGCGACGGCGCCATCGATGCGACGCAAGCCGCTGCGTGCGAGTCCGCGTACGGCGCCGCGCAAGTCGTCGCTGCGCAGCGACGGATCGCCCGACCCGACGAGCCAAAGATTGCTCATAAGCGCGCCGTCCGCAGGCGCGCGCGTTGCGGCAAAAACCGTGTGAAAACGATACTGCGGGCCGAGGAGATTGAGAGCCGCGTCCGCCACGATCAGCTTTTGCACCGACGCGGGTGTCACCGCCGCGCGCTCACGGTCGGCATAGATCACGCGACCGGTCGCGTCGATTACGGCCAGACTGTATCGATCCGAACGCGCCGGCGCGAAGGCATCGTCGAGAGCGCGCCGCAACTGCGCGATCTGCGTTGCCGTCCAGGGGGCGGGCCTGGGCGTTGCTCGCGCGGCGACGCGTTCGCCGGCTCGTCGCGCGGGTACTTGCGAAAAGGAGCCGCGAACGATCGACCAGACCGCGAGCGCGGCGACAACCATCAGGACGACGAGGGCGACCCGGCGCTTAGCGCTGTTGGAGCGCTTCGACTTTTTCTTGTAACGTACGCTGTTCTTCACGCAGGCTATCGAGATCCGAGCGCAGAGCGCTCACTTGCGAGGGAACTTTCTGGGCTTCGCGGATACGAATTGCGGCTTCGGCTGCATCGCGGCGTATTCGGCCATCGAAACCGCTGCTTGCGAGCCGATCGAGGGCGGGTAGCGCACGAGCGTCCTCGAGCGATTCGGCCGCGGCAATCGCGGCGAGCTGCACGAGGAACATCGGGTCGTCCAGCAGTTGCACGATCGCATCGACGATACGCGAACGCTCGGGGAAAACGAGCGCTCCCATGCGCGCGAGCGCGCCGGCTGCGGCGCGACGCAAACCTTCGTCGACACCGAGACGAATCGCGTCGATGAGCGCGTCGGCCGCGCGGGCGTCGCCGAGTTCGGCAAGCCCGCGCGCGGCGCCGGCTTCAATCGTGCCGTTCCACGATCGCCCACGTATCGCGGCGATGAGCGCGTCAAAGGCGCGAGGGTCGCGCGTCTTACCGAGCGATTCCAACGCCGCTGCGCGGACAAAATACGATTCCTCATCGTCCAAAGCGGAGAGCAATGAGCTCGCCGTGCCGGCGTCGCGGAAATTCCCTAGCGCCGCCGCGACAGCCCGGCGAACTTTCGGATGCTTGTGGTGCATCGCGGAAACCAGGATCTCGCGGGCCCACGGCGCGCGCGTTGCGCCGAGCGCATTTGCCGCTTCATCCAACACGCCCCAGAACGGCTCGCGCTCGAATGCCGAACGCAGTGCCTCCCGCGCGGTCTGCCAGCCATCTTTGGTTAGCTCGCGCGCAGCGCGGATGCGCGCCACCGGATCGGGATCGCCCTGCAGCGTCGCCGCTGCCAACGTCACGCCGAGTTTGTAGGTAATGCTGCCGAGCAGCCACGCCCCGGGATCGAAACGCACGAGCTTCGGTTCGAAATCCAGCGGTATCGTCACCGTCTCGTGAGCGCGCTCGACGACGACGCGAATGCGCCTCTCGCCGGCAAGCGGGCCCGGACCGGCATTCGCCGCGAGATTGCTCGGCACATCACCGCACAAACCGAGATCGACCTCAAAGCGATACGCGGGCTGTTCGTTATCGACGGTCTGTTTTTGATCGATCGTTACGGTTACGGCCTTACGCTGCGCGTCCCACGAAGCGCTCACCTCGACCTCGGGATGGCCGCCCCGGAAGATCCACTGATCGAAGAAACCGCGCATATTCCGTCCAGTTGCTTCTTCGATTGCACGGATCAGATCGATCGTCTCGACGTTGCGCTGAGCGTTCTGCTGCACGTAGTGCGCGATCGAGCGCCAAAAGCGCTTATCGTCGAGTTCGCCGCGCAGCATATGCAGTACCGCCCCGGCCTTCTCGTAGAGATGACGATCGAAAACCTCGATCGGATCGCGGAACAGATTACAGACGATCGGGCGGCGATAGCGCTCGGCATCTTCCTGCAAATATCGGGCGACACATCCAAACACGTCGTAGAGGTATTCATCGTAGCCCAGATCGGCTTCGCGCCAAACGCATTCGAAATACGTCGCGAAGCCCTCGTTGAGCCAGGCCTGCGACCAATCGCGGCAGGTGAGAAGATCTCCGAACCACTGGTGCGCGAGCTCGTGCGACACGAGCGGGTCGCTGGAAAAATCGAGATGGGCGCGTTCGTCATGCAGGGTACGCTCGGTCTGCGTGGTTGCCGACGTGTTCTCCATCCCGCCGAAGATAAAATCGGTCACTGCGATTTGCGAATAACGAGCGTACGGATACGGCGTTCCGATCCGCTCTTCGAACGCAGCGATCATACGCGGCGTGTTGCCGAAGGCGCGCTCACCGTCGGTCTCGCGGCCAGGAAGCACGTAATAGTAGACGGGCACCGCTCGCGAGCCCGCATCTTCTTGACGCGCCTCGACAAAAGGCCCAGCAACCAGCGTCATCAGGTAGGTACTGTGCGGAATCTCTTGGCGATATGTGAAGATCGTCCGTTCGCCCTCGTCGCGACGTTCTATCAATTTGCCGTTTGCGAGCGCGAAAATTCCCTTGGGCACCGCGACCGTCGTCTGCGTGGTCTGCTTTTCGTGCGGATAGTCGAGCGAGGGAAACCAGTAACGCGCGTTTTCGTCTTGGCTCTGCGTCCACGCATGGCGAACCTTGTCGGGGTATTCCGGCGTGGGGTCCACGAAGAACAGCCCGTGACGCGGCCGGTTGGCACGATAGACGATGCGGAACGCGGCGCTTTGGTTGGGCACGAGCGGCGGATCGAACGTGATTGCGAGCTTATTGTCGCGCAGCGCAAAAGCGCACGGCTTATCGCCGCGTTGCACCGAGGTGATCTCGAGATCGACCGCGTCGAGCTCGAGCCGCGCGACCGGTTCGTCGAACGGCCGAACGGTTGTGGTGCAGACGCCGTCGAGTGCGTGCTGTTCCAGATCGGGCTCGAGGTAGAGCTCGATGTGTTCGACGTCGACGATCTTGTCTGGGCCGTACTGCAAGCGGGCGCCGGGGAGTGCAAAAGCGCGGTGTGCCCCCGAATCATCGCGGAAACTCATGAGTGGGTCGCGTTTCGCCCGTCAGCCTGCGTCAACCCCCCGGTCACGCCGATCACGGCCCCCGTGATAAAATCGCGTTCGGGCGCGATTAAGAAGCGCACGACGTCAGCCACGTCTTCGAAGCTGCCCGGCCGTCCGCGCGGGATCGGACTCGGCGCTGCGCGCGCCGACTCACGGCTCTGACGTTTGTCGCGAATGTCGCCCGGCTCGATCACGTTGACGGTCACGCCGAATTGAGCTTCCTCGATCGCAAGCGTTCGCGCAAATGCAACTAGCGCACTTTTCGACGCTTGATACAAGCTAAAGCCTTTATACGGGCGTGTCTCGCTCGAACCGTTCCCGCCGAACACAACGATGCGGCCGAAGTGCCCCTCGCGCATCGCCGGTAACACGGCGTGCGCCGCGAGTACCGCGCTGCGCATGTTTGCGTCGAAAATGCTTGCATAGTCGTTCATTGACAAATTGACGAAGCGTTTGATCGTGAGCACACCGACGCCATGCACGAGTGTGTCGAACGGTCCCTCGTCTTCGACGAGCTTGCGCAAAACAGCAGCGGCGTGCGACGTGTCACCGCCGAAATCAACCCGCGTTGCGCTAGCACGAGCGCCCGTCTCCTCGATTGCCTTGCAGGTAGCGGCTGGATCGCTGGTACGATACGTTATCGCGACGCGCTCGAAACCGTCGGCGGCAAGCGCTGCCGCAATCCCCGAGGAGAGCCCGCTGCCCCCTCCGGTGACGAGGGCTCGGCGTTTTCGCGCCGTCACTGAGGCGCGCGCAACGCGCGCATCTGTCCGAGAATGCGACCGAAGCTGGCGGTGTCGACCGCGCCCGGAACCACAAACTCGTCCTCAAAGACAAAGGTCGGCACGGCAGTAATCCCACGTTCGAATGCGCCGTTGAGTTCGCGGCGCACCTCGTCGACGCCGTCGTCGCTTTCCAGGTAGGTCATCATTTCGTTGCGATCCAGACCCAGACGAGCGCCCGCGTCGGCGAGCACGGCGCGATCGCTCACATCGAGACCATCCGTGAAATATGCCTCGAAGAGCTGTTTTTCCAATTCGCGATCGAGTTCGCTGCGCCGCGCGAATGCCATGGCGCGATGCGCATCAAACGTGTTCGCGGTCAGGGCGCGATCAAAGTCGAAGACCAGACCCTCGCTTTCCGCCTCGCGCGTCACGCGTTCGAGAATGGCCGTCGCCTCGTCTCCGAACTTCGCGGCATAACGCTGACGCGCCGGAATACCAGGTATCGGCGCGTCGGGATCGAGTTGAAATGGGTGGAGCCGGATCGTCACGTCGCCATCGAACTGCGCAAGCGCGCGCTCGAAGCGCGTGACTCCGATGTAGCACCACGGGCAGACGACGTCACTCCAGATGTCGATACGCACCCGTGGTGCTTCACCTTTTATACGCGGAATTCCCAGCTTGCGTCGACTGAGGCGCCGTCCTGCGTCACACCGCTCACGCGAACGGTATGGCGGCCAGGATAGAGCGGCCGGCGCGGGGTGTATTGGAAGCTATTGCGGTTGAAGTACACCGCCGACGTGACGTCATTTCCGTCGACCATGATGCGCAGCGAGTCGCGTCGCATCGGCTGGCTGAAGTCGGCAGAGATCGGCGTCATCGGGCCGGTATTCCCCTGCGGGAGCCGATTGGTCACGTAGGCTGCGGGATTCATGGGGCGCATCGGCGGGTTGCCGTTATAGTTGCCGTTGTTCGGGCGGTTGCCGCCACCACGACCGCCGTCGATCGTAACGGTCGACGTGTTATTGTTCCAATCGACCGACGCGCCCAGCGCCTGCGCGACAAAGCGCAGTGGTACGAGCGTGCGCGAGCCTTCGACAAAGGGTGGCGAATCCAGCGTCTGCGATTGTCCATCGACGGTCGCTTGATTCGACCCGATTTGGAGCGAAACGTTACGTCCGTCACCGGTCGCATTGATCGTGCCGTTTTGATAGACGACACTCGCGCCGAGCTGTTCGAAAACCCCGCGGAGGGGAACGAAGACGCGGCCGGCTTGCTCGACCGGCGGCTGATCGAAGTTCATTCTGCTGCCGTTGACGATGACCGTCACGTCGGCGCTCTGTTGTGCGAGCGCCGCAATCGGCCCGCTCGCAGCAAAGATCGTGCATGCTGCGCATGCGGTCAAGAAAAATATGTTACGCATAGCTGGGGTTTACCCAGTCATGCCCAGGTGTCACACCGCCGCGGGTGCCCCTTCGAGTTCGGCAGCGACCGCTCGGCGGTCTCCGCGCCGTTCAAAGAAGCCCATCCACGTGTTGTAGATCATCGGCACGAGGAAGAGCGTGAGAATCAGCGAGCTCAGCAGGCCGCCGATGATGACGGTACCGATCGCTTGCCTCCATTCACCGCCTTCAGCGAATCCTAGAGCAAGTGGCAGCATACCGAAGATCATCGCCGCCGTGGTCATGATAATCGGGCGGAACCGCGTCGCGGCTGACTGCAGGACCGCATCCTTCACCCGCATGCCGCGCTTGCAGAGCGTGTTCGAATAGTCGACCAGCAGGATACCGTTTTTTGCGACGAGTCCGAAGAGCATGATGATACCCAGCATCGAGATGATGTTGAGCGACTGCCCTTGTTCTGGCTCGAGGCGTCCCATCAGCGCGAGGAAGATCAAGGCGCCGATAATCGCCATCGGAACCGAAAACATCACGATTAGCGGCTCGAGGAAGGAGCCGTAGAGAATCACCATCAGCATGTAGACGAGCATGAACGAGAGCAGCAGCGCAATGCCCATGTTCGCAAAGGTCTCTTGCATGAACTGCGTGTCGCCTTGCGCGGTCGTACCCACGCCTTGCGGGAGGAACCCGGGCTGTTTGAGTTTCGCCTCCAGCGGACCGGTCACTGCACCGAGCGAGTAGCCGGGCAACGTGTCACCGAGCACATTAATCACCCGCTGACGGTTGAGACGCTCGATCTTGGTTGGCGCGGTCGTCCAAGTGAACGTCGCGACCGAAGAAATCGGCACGAGCGAGCCATCATTCGAACGTACGCGCACGTCCATGAGTTGATCCACGTCCGTGCGGTCCGACAGTGGGAACTGCACGCGCACGTTGACGAGGCCGGTTGGGGTGCGCACTTTCGTCGCGACCGCGCCGTCGATCGCGATGCGGGCGACGTTAGCGACATCCGACGGGTTGACACCGACCACGGCGCATTTTGCCGAGTCAACGTCGACGTTGAGCCGAGGAGCACCGTTTTCAGCGCTGGTCTGCACGTTTACCGATCCCGGCGTGGCGCGCAGGACTGCCGCAACTTTCTCGGCGGCCGGAGCAATTTCGTCCTCAGGGCCCGAAAGCGCGTAGAAGATTTGCGCGCCCGAGCCGCTGCCACTGTCACCTGCTACCTGAAGTTCACCGCCGGGTACCAGATATGCGAGCTTACGTATCTTCTCAATTGCTCCGTTGGTTTGGCCGCGCCGATTTTCTTGCATGTCAGCACCGAGCCGCGCGTAGTTTCCGCCGATCGAGGAGCCCCAACCCGACGGCTTGCGGCCGACAGTCGAACTCACATCCTTGATTCCGTCGATCTTGAGGATCGCGTTTTCCAGCTTCGTGACATAGCTGTTGGTCATCCCGATCGGCGTGCCCGGCGGATACGTGACGGTCATATTGATATGCCCCGTCTGCGATTGCGGTACGAAATCGAAGCTAATACTTCCCAGCGCAACCATCGCGCCCGCCAGCACAACCGGCATGACGAAGGTGAGAATCGTCAATGGCCGATATGTTCCCAGCGCTGCAAATCCACGAGGCTGACCGGTGCTCCGGCCGCGCATGAACCGCGCGGCGACATAGCACAGCGTCATCACGACCAGCCAGACGGCGTCAACCGCTGCGGCGTTCGTTCCACCGCCAACCAGCAATAGAGAGTTGACGAGCAGCAGGGTGCAGGTGAAGATGACGAATGTCCCGTGCTCGAGTCCGAATGGCAGCCACTTCGTGCGGTAGGCTTCGAGTAAGGCTTCGTAGCGATGCACGAAGAGATTGAGGATCAGCACCGCCACAATCAAGATCCCGATCACTTTGAGCAGAATCACTTGGAGGAACGTTCCAAGCGTGAACGCGAGAGTGGCCGCGACGAGGAATGCAACGTTCAGGACCCAGTTATCGAGCGCACGCAACCAGGCCGGGGCCGCCTCGGAGCGCTTCTTGACGCTCCACTTGGCCGCAAGCAGCGGCGTAAGCGTGAACGAGACGAGCAGCGAGAACAGCGTCGCGATGACGATGACCGCGCCGAACTCCTTGAGGTACGCGCCGACGATGCCGGGCAGGAACGCCACTGGGAGGAAAACGACCACATCGACCATAGTGATCGCAATTGCGGCGTTGCCGATCTCCGTGCGGCCGTTGATCGCCGCATTCATCGGGTCTTCGCCGAGATCTCGATGCCGCGTAATGTTTTCCAACACGACGATCGAGTCATCGACAAGGATGCCGATGATCAGCGAGAGCCCCATCATCGACATCGTATCGATGTGGAAGCCAAAAGCGCGCATGACAATGAAGGTCGCAAGGATTGAGGTCGGGATCGCGACCATCACGACCACTGCGTTGCGCCAAGCGTGGAGGAAGAGTAGCATGACCACCGCGGTCAAGATGATGCCTTCGATCAGTGATTGGCCGACGCCGATGAGCGACTTTTCTGTATAATCGGCCGGCGCGTCGATCTCCGTAAATTTGAGCTGGGGAAATTGAGTCTCGATTGCCTTCATGTGGTCGCGCGCAATTGCCGTCGATTTGATTTCGTCGCTGTTGATATCGCGCCCGATGCTCAAGTAGACTCGCGGTAGCCCGTTGTAGTGCGAGATGCTGCGCATCTCGACATGGCCATCCTCAACATGCGCAACGTCGCCTATCTTGAGCGATTTGACCGGGTACTGGAGCACCGACAAGGGCGAAAGCGGTATCGCCGCGATGTCACTCGCGTGATCGATGTAGGCGTGGATCGCCACCGTCGCCTCGCGTGTCGGCTGCGTCATGATACCGCCCGGCACGTTGTTGTTGTTGGCGGCAACCGCGCTAAAGATGTCTTCGAGCGTCGCGCCCGTGCCGGCGAGCGCCACCGGGTCGGGGAAAACGTGGAACTCACGGTCGGCTGTGCCATACACATCGACGCTTGCGACGTTGGGGATCTGACTGATCAGCGGCTTGATCTGATTGTTGACCAGGTCGGCGATCTGCGGCTGCGAGAGCGAGTCTGAGCTAACCGCAATGTCGAGGAGCGGCTCGCTGGCACCATTCTTATAGACGCCCGGAGGATCGAGATCCGTCGGCATGTAGACGCGCGCGGTGTCGACGCGTCGCTGCACGTCGACGGCGGCAAGATCCAAATCGGTGCCGAGTTTGAACTGCACGACGACCGACGCGGAGCCTTCTTGCGCGGTCGCGCTGACCTGATCGAGATGATCGACGCCGTCGAGCTGGTCTTCGATCGGCTTGATGACCAGCTTCTCCATGTCTTGCGGCGAAGCGCCGGGGTACGATGCGTCGACCTCGACGATAGGGAAGGTCGTTCCCGGAGGATTGTTGCTTCGCCCGAGTTCGAAATACGAGATTGTTCCAAAGATAACCAAAGCCACGAAAATCATGGCCGTGATCACGGGGCGACTAATGGCGAAGCGGGTTAACCACACGATGAAATCTCCGAGAAGAGCATACGCCTTCCATTACGACCGGGCGAACCCAGGTGTTTCGCTCCTTACGATTCAGAAGTGGGCCCGAAATGAGAACAGGGCCGGCAGAGCCGGTCCCGTTCCGTAGCTCCGAAGAGCACTTTCGTAGGGCGGCACCATCATAACACAAAGAAAAACGCGCAAGACTGGGACGATTCGGCCGCCTTCGGCGGGCGCGCATCCTGCGCTCCGAACCTTCACCCACATCGTGTGGGTCCTCGAAGTCGCTTCGCGTTCGACTCTTCAGGCGTACGCACTAAAAGAAAAGAGCCCCATGGGCTCTTTTCTTTGGTGCGCAAGACTGGACTCGAACCAGCACGAGATTGCTCCCGCTAGCCCCTCAAGCTAGTGCGTCTACCAATTCCGCCACTTGCGCACAGAGGGCTTTTCCGGGTCGTCCATGAGGACAACTGGGCTAGTCTATAGCCTATTCATGTTCGGGTCAAGCGCATCGCGCAGGCCGTCGCCGATATAGTTGATCGCAAGCACGGTAATCAGGATGCAGAGGCCGGGGAAGACCGCCGCCCACCAGGCGATCTGGAGGTTGGACTGGGCGTTCGCGAGCATGTTGCCCCACGACGCCGTCGGGGGCTGGATCCCGAAGCCGAGGAACGAGAGGACCGATTCGATGAGGATGACGCCCGCCACGTCCAGCGTGGCCTGGACGATGATCGGCGCGACCGCGTTGGGCAACAGGTGCCGGAAGATGATCCGCAGGTCGCCGTTGCCGACCGCCCGGGCCGCCTCGGCGAACTCGCGCTCGCGCAGCACAGGAACGAGGCGCGCACGAGACGCGCGACCGTCGGCCACGAGAGCGCGCCGATGATCAGGACGATCACCCCGAAGCTCAGCGACGGCTTTGTTCGAACTCGCCGCGACGATCGCGGTCAGCACGAGAAGCAGCGGCAGCAGCGGAATCGAGAGGAACACGTCGGTGATGCGCATGATCACGCAATCGACCCAGCCGCCGTAGTAGCCGGCAATCGCGCCGAGCGATCGAGCCGATGATCACTTCCATGAGCACGGCGAAGATGGCGACTGTCAGCGAGATGCGCGCGCCGAAGAGCAGCCGCGAAAGCAGATCGCGGCCGATCTCGTCGGTGCCCGAGCGGATGTGCGCCGCACAGCGCGGAGTCTTGGAAGCACGGCGGCAAGCGGCGTCCCTTGCCAGTGGACGTTGTCGATGGCGTTCGGATCGAACGGCGCGAGCTGCATTTGCAAAGACGCGCACAGAGCGATCAGTCCTAAGCACGACAATGCCCGCGACCGCCAGTCGGTGGCGGCGCAGCCGCGTCCAGAACGTGACTTTTGAATAGACGGTGGTGTCTTCGTCTTCGATACGGTTGCGCGCTACGGAATGATCGCTGCCATCACGATCAGTCGTATTTCACGCGCGGATCGAGCCACGCGTAGACACGTCGGCGAGCAAGTTTGCAGAACACGACGAGCGAACGCCGACCATCACAGGTACCCCATCAACAGCGCGATATCGCTCTGCCGAACGCGTTGATAGAACAGGCGCCCCATCCCGGGCCACGCGAAGATCGTCTCGGTCACGATCGCGCCGCCGACCACGCCGGGCAACGACAGCGCGACAATCGTCACGACCGGGATCAGCGCGTTCTTCAAGCCGTGCTTGAACAAGAATCGCGCGGAACGCTCAGACCTTTCGCCGCTGCGGTGCGCATGTAATCGGTGTTGAGTCACTTCGAGCAGCGACGAGCGCATGAAGCGGCTATACAGCGCGAGGTTCAGCAGCGAGAGCACGATCACCGGCATGATCAAATGCTCGAGCGCGATCGCCCAAATCGAAGGTGTCGGTCGTACTGAGATGCCCGCCGACGGCAAGACTGAATCATGTACCCGAACGGCAGCGGAATGCCGTGCACGGCGAACAGCAGCTGCATCATCAGGGCGAACCAGAACACCGGCATCGACTGGCCGAAGAACGCCAGCGTCGTAATGAAGTAGTCGAGCAAACGAGTACGGCTTGACGGCCGAGACGATGCCGGCGAAGACGCCGACGCGCAAGCGACACCACGATCGAGATGCCCATCAGCTCGAGCGTCGCGGGCAGCCGCTCGAGGAGCGCTTGCAGCACCGGCTCGGAGTTGCTGGTCGAATAGCCGAAGTCGCCGGTGCAAGAACGTGTCCCAGCCATACGAAGTAGCGGAACCGGAAGCGGCTTGTCCAGCCCGAGGTTATGCTTGAGCCGCTCGATATCGGCGGGGGTGATGTGCGGGTTCTGCAGGTACGGCGCGAGCGGTCCGCCCGGAGCGTTGTTGAGGATCACGAACAGGATCATCGAGATCAGCAGCAAGCAGCGGGATCGCCTGCAGCGTCCGGCGCACGACGTAGGTAAACACGGAGCGCGCCGCTAGTTAAGAGCCGCGGCTGCGGAAACCTTCACCTGCCGTTAAGCTCGGCTAACTTCGCCAAGCCCAGGATTTCGCGCGCCTGGTCGGGGGTTGCGACCGGGCGGCCGGCCTCCTCGGCGATCCGAGCGACCCGCGCGACGAGCTCCTCGTTGCGCGCCAGGCGCCCTTTACTGTAGTAGAGATTGTCCTCCAGCCCGACGCGTACGTGGCCGCCCATCGCGATCGCCGCCATCGCCATCGCGAGTCTGCTGCGCGTCCGACGCCGGCGACCGACCAGGTGCAGCCAGCGGGCAGATCGTCGACCAGGTCGCACAAGTTTTGCACCGTCGCTTCAAGCCGCCCGGCACGCCGAGCACGAAGTCGACGTGCTGCGGAAAGGCCAGCAGCCCTTCGTTCGCGAGCCGCCGCGCGTTGGCAAGATGACCCTTATCGAAAATCTCCAGCTCCGGCCGCACGCCGTGCAACCGCATCTTCGCCAGAATCCCGCGCATGATCGGAAAACTGTTCTCAAAGACGTCGTCGCCGAAGTTAACGCTGCCGCAGGTGAGCGTCGCCATCTCGGGCCGCAGCTGCAGAACGCTGGCGCGTTCTTCGGGCGTCATGCCGATCGCGCCGCCGGTCGAAAACTGCACGATCAGATCGCTCTGCGTCCCGGATCGCGTCGTAGGCTTGCGCGAAACGCCCGACCTCGTGCGTGTTCGCGCCCTCATCGTTGCGGCAGTGCACGTGAATAATCGAGGCGCCCGCCTCGCAAATCGCGCGCGCCGTCTCGCCGAGTTTGGCCGGCGTGTACGGGAGGTGCGGTGTCTGGTCGAGCGTGATTTCGGCACCGACCGGCGCGCAGGTGATGATCAGCGGCAGCATGCGCTCACATTTCAGCGCGGCAGATGGAACTCCGCCCAGCAGGCGGATAGCACAATTGCCACCCTGAGGGCAACCAGCGACAGATGCACCCATCCGCGCTCCGGAAAGCGTTCGAGCGTCCACGAAAACAAGTACGCTGCAAATGTATATACCGGAATGCGCCAATAACGCCAATACCATCCGCGTTCCAACGCTAGCGCGAACATTGTAATCAGTGCGACGACCGCAATTACATCGAAGAGCACGCGAAACGCGAAGATGATTCGTCTGGTAGAATCCGTCATTCAGACTCCATCGCACGGTACGCAGCGTCGATCACGCGCGCATCAGTACCCAGCAGCGATGCCAGGGCGATCGCATCGGCTCCTTGCTGACGCTCGCCGCGGACCTCTTTCAACGTATAATCCATCGACGCGGCCAACGTTTCCAGCGCCTGGGCAAGATTATCGGTAGCCGGCGCTCGGGGAATGCCGCGCAGACCGCGGACAGCATAGTGCCGTGCGCCGGTCGCCTTGGTGACGCCGCTCAGGTGCGTCGCGGCAAGCGCGCACGCATGCATCTCACGTAACCGCTCGATCACTGCGACTAGCAACGCTCTCCCTTCGCGCGGCGTCGTCGTACGCGCGAATTCATCGAGCAACACGAGACGCGGCATCGCCGAGCGCTCGAGCAAGTCGCGCAAACGTACGACTTCGCGCGCAAACGAGGAAAGCAGCGATCCGTCGCGTTCCTGGTCGCTCCCGACGCCCAGCCACGCGATCTCGGCGAAGAGCGCCGTCTGGGCTTGCCGCGCCGGGACAGGTAGACCAAAAGCCACGCAGAGCGCGATGAACCCGCAGGTTCGCAAACACGCACTCTTTCCACCCATGTTCGGCCCGGTGACAACCGCCACGTCGTCGAGTCGCAGGTCGATCGGCGTAAATGCCCGGCCTTCGCGCTGCAATTCCATTTCAAGCGGAAGAAAACGTGCGCCCTCGAAGCTGAGGATGCCGCTGCTCTCGACGACTGGGACCGAGCAGCGATGGGCGCGCGCGAACCGCGCCGCCGCAACGAGTACGTCGCACTCGCCGAAGGATCGCATCGCGCTCTCGAGCGACGCTACGTGGGTCCGTATCGTGATTGAGAGCTGCTCGCGAACGCGCGCTTCGGCGCGCGCGACCTCTGCGGCAGCATCGTCACGCCGGCGAAGAGCGGCTAGCACCCCGTCGTCCGCATCGAGTTCGCAAAGAAGATAGGTCGGCGCTTCGCGTACGACGCGAACGCCGGAGGGTAGCGGCCCGCGGAGGTCATCGCGCATCACGATGAACTCGGGTAGCGAAATCTCGCGATCGAGCGCAACTGCAACCGTGGCAGCCGAGCGGCCGCGGGCGGCGTCGTATTCGGCTTGCGCTTGCCCGAGCGCTGCGCGGGTCGTCGCGAGCGCGACATCAAACGCGTCATCGAGATAGAATCCAAATCCGCTCGTACGGCCGCGTTCAAGCGCGCGGGCACATTCGCGAACTGCCGGACTCACCGCTGGAGAAAGATCGGCGCAGCCGGCAATCAGGATATCGAGAGCATCGCAGGCATCGAAGAAGCGCTGGAGTTCCAAAAACTTCGCGTCGTCGAGCGCGTCGCCCATCGCTGCGCGCGCGACTGCCGAACTCGCGTCAGGAGCCCGGCGCGCAATCTCGCGCGCCATGTCGAGCTGCGCTTCATCCAGCGTCTCGGCGATGCGCGCGATGCGCGCGGCGCGAGCAGCCGCCTGTGTCTCTTGACCCGGCAAAAACGGTTCGAGCGTGGCGAACTGTTGCTCGCCATACGAGCCTGCGGGCGCGAGTGCATCGCGCAACCAGGCAAAGCCGACCGCGTGCGCGCTTGCCGCATCGAATAACGCTCCCGTCTTCATGCGGCACACTCGCCTGCATACACATCAAAAGTCGGAAGACCCGTTGCGCTCGCGACCGCGCGCGCGAACTCGCGTGGCTCAAAGTTGCGATCGTGACTGGCCGAAGCGACGGTAGCCGCAATGACGCGTAGCGGGCGTTCGCAGCGGATCGTTAGATGTTCGAAGGCGTGCAGGGCGGCTTTCCCGGCCAGCGCAACCTGCGTCGGATCCCGCACGACGATGGTACGCTGCTCGCGCTCGCGGATCAACTGTGCCGCAATTGCGGGGGTCAGCGCGCCATCGATCGAGAGAACATCGCCCGCGCCGCCGAAGCGCGGCGTGCGCAAGCGAGCGACGAGCGCGCGCGCGTCATCAACTGCTTCCTGAAACGTCGGCGCCGCGGCCGCCCCACACGAGACGACGATCGCATCGTCGCCACCGGCAAGCGCCGCGATGCGATCGAACGCTCCGTCGACGAGTACCCGCGGCGCCATCTGCAGTAAATCGCGCACGACGGCGCGCACTGCCGATGCATTTGGCGGACCGACCAATTCGTAGTGCGTGCCGCTGCGAACGCGTGCGTACACGAGCGCGCCCGCAGCCGTGTGGTGCGGCGTGAGTGCCAGCAATTCGCTTGCCGGAGAGGATGGAAGCACGTTGCGGGCCGTGCCGATAATTGTCGGTGGCTCGAGCCAGAGGCGGGGCTTGGCTGCGGCATCGGCGATGTCGAATGCCTCGCCGTCGCGCCCGACTGAGGTCAAGCCGCATACAATATCCGAATCTGCGCACGCGCGGTAGATCGCGCGCAAAGCGACCGTCTTGCCGACGTTCTTTCCGGTACCCACCACAAAGAGCGAGCGCAGGCCGCTCTGACTCCAAAGCTCGAGGATCGACTCGCCGGCATGCACGCGCATAGCCGCGGCTTTTCCTAGCCGGCGTGCAAAACCTTGAGCACGATGAATGTGGCGCCGGTCAGCGCAAGCAGTATGCCCGCAAGCATCTCGGATCCGTCTTCCACTCGCGATCCCAACAAGCGACCCAGGCGCAGCCCCAGGAGCGTCGCGATCACCGAGACGATTCCGATGACGACCAGACACAAGCCGACCGGCACGCCGACGAAAAGGATCGAAAAGCCGATGCCGAGCGAATCGAGGCTGATCGCCAGGGACGCGACCAGTAGTCCCCATCCGCTGGTCACGATAGGTGGCTTGCGTTCGCCCATGTTACTTCGCGCCTCGAGGATCATATACGAGCCGACGGCAATGAGCGCGGCGAAACCGACGTAGCCGGCCGCGTCTCCGATGAGGCGGCCCGTCACTGCGCCCAGGGCAGCGCCGACGCAATTCATGACGATCTCCGCGCAGGGAAACGCGATCGCGATTCGCAGGCGCTCTTGCGGCGTAGCACCGCGCATCCCCAGGCCAACGCTGACGGCAAACACGTCCAGCGCAAGCGAGATCGCGATGAAGAGGATCTTGATCAGAAGATTTGGGCGCTGGAGAGCGAGTCGCGCTTGGAAAGTAAGTGCGTGACGGCAGAACGCAGTTGCGAGATCGTGAAGGGTTTGTTGAGGAAGAGGTTAGCGCCGGCGCTCTTCGCGCGGCCATCCATCGCGTAGTTGGTGTGGCCGGAGATCATCAATATCGGCACCCCGCGCGTTCCTTCTTTGGATCGCAGTCGCTCGACCAGGTCGATGCCCGAGATTCCGGGCAGCATAAAGTCGCAGATGATGATGTCGAACGGGCCCTGCCGGTCGACGGCGACGAGCGCGCTCTCAGCATCATTGCACATAACCATTTCGTACGGCCCCTTTCGCAGGACCGTATCGACCAGCGTGCAGATCGCCGGATCGTCATCCGCGATCAGCACCCGCCAGTTACGCTGAGTCATCTCCTCAGCCATTCGGGTATGTCACTAGCACGCCTCGGCTACCCATGTGAGGGTTCGGTAAACTTTCGATAATGATCCCGGCCCCAGACGCGTTTTCCTGCGGCGGAGCCGCCTTCTCCGAGGCGAATAGGCGCGGCATGGCCATCATCGATCGACTCCTCGCGCCCGGTTCCGGCTTTCAGAAAAACTTCTTTTTTCTCGCCAAGCGCTTTGTTGCGGGCGAAACGATCGAATCTGCCATCGCCGCCGTTGCCGAGCTCAATGCCGCGGGGATGACGGCGACGCTGGACTACCTCGGCGAAGACGTCCTCGAACGCGACGCGGCGATCGCGACGCGCGAGGCCTATATCGCGGTGCTCGAGCGCGTCCACCAGAGCGGCGTGGAGAGCAACGTCTCGGTGAAAATGACCGCGATGGGCCTGTTGATCGATCAGGCTTTCGGGCTGGCGAACCTCACCGGTATCGCACGTTTTGCGCAGCGTAACCCCGACCCATTCGTACGCATCGACATGGAAGGCTCCGCGGTCACACAAGCGACACTGGATCTCTTCGAGCGCGCCTATGCGACCGACAAGAATGTCGGCATCGTGCTGCAAGCCTACCTCAAGCGCACGCCAGCCGACGTCGCAGGCGCTATTGCGCTTGGCGCGCGCGTGCGATTGTGCAAAGGCGCGTACAACGAGCCGCCGGAGATCGCAATCAAAGAGATGCCCGTGATTCGCGCGCAGTACCTGACGCTTGCAAAGGAACTGCTCGAACGCGGGAACTACCCGGCGCTTGCGACGCACGATCGCGAGCTGATCGACGAGATTCGCGCCTACGTGCGCGAACGCGGCATTCCACGCGACGGTTTCGAATTTCAAATGTTGTACGGGTGCCGCCCACAGCTACAGCGCGAGCTCGTCGCGGAGGGATATCGTATGCGGGTCTACGTTCCATACGGAACGCATTGGGCCGGCTACTTCTACCGGCGCGTGCTAGAGCGGCGCGAGAATGCGCTCTTTGCGCTTTCATCCATGTGGTCGAGATAGGCATCAAGCGCGATGCGTGCCGTCGTCCAGCGCGTCTTGCGCGCCAGCGTGCGCGTCGATGAACGCATTATCGGAAGCATCGACTCGGGCTTTGTTGTTTTACTCGGGGTCGCCGTCGCTGATCGCGAGGACGATGCGCGAGCAATGGCTGAAAAGATCGCGAATCTGCGGATCTTTCCCGACGAAGCCGGCCTCATGAACCGCAGCGTGCTCGAAACGGGCGGCGCGATCTTACTCGTCTCGCAATTCACGCTGTACGGCGATGCTCGCAAGGGGCGACGTCCGTCGTTTATTTCAGCCGCGAAGGAGCCGCTGGCAAGCGATCTCTACGAACGCACCGGGCGAGATCTTGAGCGGCTCGGCCTGCACGTGGAATACGGCGAATTCGGAGCCGACATGCAGGTCGAGCTGGTCAACGACGGCCCGGTGACGATTTTACTCGACTCCGAAAAGGCGTTTTAACTAAAGGGTGACGTCGGCGATGCGCTCGACGCGGATCACCTTATCCGACTCGGTAAGACGCCCGAGCACGTCGAACCCGCTGGTCATCGCGCCAAACACGGTGAACGAATTGTCGAGGTGATATTGCGGCGAGAGCGTGATGTAGTATTCGCTACCCGCTGAGTCACGCTTGGGCAAGTTCGTTTTGTCGTCGTAGTCGAGACCCATCGAGATGACATAGCTGTTCTGTTCGAGCGGATTTTCTTCAGCCGGAATCGAGTACCCCGGACCCGGTGCGTTCTTGGCATCTTGTTCACCGGTCTGCACGACGAAATCCGGGACGATGCGAAACCACGGGTTGTTGTCCAAGAAGCCGCGGTTCATCATGTTCAAGAAGTTGGTGACGGTGAGCGGCGCCCATTCCGGATAGAGGGCCACGTAGATGTTGCCTTGCGTCGTCACGATGCGCAAGCGCGGGTGTGGACCATGGACCGGCCCGAGCATCTCGCGGGCCGTTTGCGGCAACAACGGCGGAGCCGATGGTGCGTCTTGCGCGTTTGGTGCGCCGGGTGGCGGCACGTTCCGCGGCATCGGCGGCAGCGACGCTAACGGATCGCGCCCAGGCGCGGGCGTATGCACGAACGCGGGGATCGCGGTCCAATGATCGGTCAGCTTGCCACCCTGCAGCACGCGAATCGATTCCGCAGCCTGCTCTTGGACGCGCCACGATGGATCCTTGAGCAGCGGCTGCAGGTCGGCGACGAGCGCCGGGTCCTTGAGTTTTCCGTAGGCTCGCACCGCCTCGATCCGCACGACCTCATCGGAATCGGCTAGTCCACTGCGCAAGAACGCTACCGGTACTTTCGAGGCGTAGCGCCGGAAGATCGCCCACATGATGCGCTCGCGCACGCCGGGATCGGGTTCCTTACCGAAGGCGGCCACGAGTTGGTCTATTGCGATTGCGCCGGGCGGCGAATCGGCGAACAGCGCCAGGGCGATCGCTGCTTTCCCGCGTGCCTCCGGCGAGTACCGATGCTCGCCCATCGCCGAAATGAGCACGAGGGCTGCCACCATCTCAGATCTCGGATCGAGCTTGCGCGCCTCCTCGTACCGGCCGAGCGCATCGATTGCCGCAATTTGAACCGTACCGCTGCGATCGTTCGAAAGGGCGCCCGAGATGCTCTTGGCGTCGCTGCCGAGGCCGATCAACCCCAGACCAAAGATACTGAAAGCCCGGATAGTATCGCGGGGGTCCTTGAGGTATGGTTCGAGCAGCGGCACGCCTTCGGGCTGCTTGGTTCGCCCGATAGCCAGAGCAGCCCGTGCCGCGGTGGCGTCGTCCGGCGAGGCCAAGAGAGCGGCGAGGCGGCCGTCTCCCAGCGATCGCTCCGATTCCAAGCGCAAAATTGCTGTAGCCGTCGCACTTGGGACGGCTGCGGGTAAAACGAAAAGGGCCGCCGCGATAAGGACTGCTGAACGCAAACGTAACGCCAATTTGTACTGCCCCCCAACCAAAACCATCGAACTTGCGTTCTAATATATGCACGACGATGGCCGTCCCTCCGGACGGCAACCCAAACAGTGGAAAAGAGAGCAAGCATGTCAACCCCCGAAAGCCCCAAAAAGACCAGCGGAATGTCGGTCCGCGAGGCGGGACAAAAAGGCGGCGAAACCGTCAAGAAAAAGTACGGCCCCGAGTTCTACGAGCAAATCGGACGCAAGGGTGGACTTGCGACGAAGCAGGCTCACGGTCACGAGTTCTACGAGCAGATCGGTAAGAAGGGTGGGAAGAAAGGTGGCGAAGCAACGCGCGACCGCTACGGCCCAGACTTCTACGAACGAATCGGACAAAAAGGTGGCCAAAAAGTTAAGCAACTCATCGAGGAAGGCAAGCGCGCCGCGGCTGCCCAAGAGGCAGAGCGCGAAAAGCGCGCGAGCTAGTTTCGTAAGCCTCATCGCGGCGAGTCTGGCACTCGCCGCCGTTGCCCCCCTTGCACCGGTGTGGGTTGAGGCCTTTCCCTTGCAGACGCCGCGCACGTCGGCGTCGCCCACGGCTACACCAAAGCCCGCGCCCAATATCTTGCCGTTCGGATCGAGCCTCGCGTTCATACTGGACGGCACGATCTCTTCATCGTCGTCGAAAGCCGGTGACATCGTGAAAGCGCACCTCGAGCACGCACTCGAGGTCGACGGCGTAACCATCGCTCCGGCGGGCAGTCCCATCGAAATCAAGATCGCCGATGCATCACCCGCGTCGAATCCTGATATTTACGGTTTCGTGGATATTTATTTTCGCCCGCTCGTCCTCAACGACGGTCGGACGATTCCGCTACGCGCGCCCGCGTCGCATCTCAACGTGAACGTTTCGGCCGGACACGACGCCACCGCCGGTGTCGAGAATACGATCGGCGATATTTGGGCCCCGACGTTGCTATTCCACGCCTTTCGCAAGGGCCGAAATTTCGTTCTCGAGCCGGGAGCAAATATCAACGCATTCACCGACGCTACGCTGATGATCGCGCGTGGCGGTGCCGTCATGATCGAAACGCCGGCGCCGCTGGTGCTCGATGCCGAAACGCCGGTATCGTCGTTCCGTTCGGTCCCGATGGCCACCGCGCAGGCCACCTACAAGCCGCCCATCCAAGAACCGAGCATTACTCCGGATACACCGCACCCTCGCTACTAGATCTTACAAGGAGCCGCACGTGGTACGTCGCTACCTGATCGCATTGGTCGCGTTGCTCGTCTCTTCGTCGTGTATCGGCTTGGCGGCCGATACGCTCTCACCCAAGCCTCAAGGCGCCGAAGTCGGCTTTGTCGCAAGCATCCAAAAAGATTTGAGCGCCCGCTACGCGACGATCGCGCAGGCGCAGACAGCCGGCTATTTCCGGTACACCAACGAAGACAAGACCGGCTCGATCAGCTATGCCAACCTGCAGTGGACCTCCAGCGACCCGCAACATCCCAGCCAACTGTGGTATAGCGTTGACGGTAAATTACTCGGCGCTGATTTTTCACGACCGTACGTTGCCGGAAGTGCGCCCAACCTCTGGGGCGTCAATCCGGCGCGTTGGTCGCGCTTTAACGCGCACATTCACTGGGTGCTCGACGTCGACGGTAAGGAAAGCTACGGAGCGACCAGCGTGGCAAAGTTCAAAGCCGCCGGCGGCGATCCCGACAATCCGCAGCCTGCAGCCGTCGTAGCGCTGGGCAAAGCTCACGACGCCTCGGAAGTTCGCAAGGTCTTTCTCTTTGACGACATCTGGGATCTCGAAGTCTGGGTCATGCCCAATCCCAACGGCGCCTTCGCGGAGATGAACCCGCTCGTTCATCCAAGCGCAAGCGCCCAATCGATGGATTAACGAATAAGGCACGAGGGTTCTCGGCTCAGGGGCATCTGACAATCGGCTGGAGCCAGGATGGCGAGAGGACGATTTCAGTGAGCAGCATTTTCACATGAGGTGAAAATGCGGGCGTCCCCGGAGATGAGGACGCTCGTGACTTACTCGTTACTCCAATAATCTTTCAGCGCTTTGCCGCGGGACGGGTGGCGGAGTTTACGGAGCGCCTTGGCTTCGATTTGGCGGATACGCTCGCGCGTCACGCCGAACTCCTGGCCGACTTCTTCGAGCGTGCGTTGATGGCCGTCTTCGAGCCCGAAGCGTAGCACCAACACTTTGCGTTCGCGCTCGGTGAGATTTTGCAGCACGTCCGCCATCTTCTCTTTGAGGAGCATGACGGAGGCTGCCTCGGCCGGTGCGACGGCTTCTTGGTCTTCGATGAAGTCGCCGAGATGCGAATCTTCTTCTTCGCCGATCGGCGTTTCGAGCGAGATCGGTTCTTGCGAGATCTTCATGACCTCGCGAACCTTTTCGGGCGTTAGCGCCATCGCTTCGGCGATCTCTTCTACCGAGGGTTCGCGCCCAAGCTCTTGGAGCAACTGGCGGGAGACCTTGATCAAACGGTTGATCGTTTCGACCATGTGCACGGGGATGCGAATCGTCCGTGCCTGATCGGCGAGCGCACGCGTGATCGCCTGGCGAATCCACCACGTCGCGTAGGTCGAGAACTTATAGCCCTTACGGTAGTCGAATTTTTCGACCGCGCGGATCAGCCCCAGATTGCCCTCTTGAATCAAGTCAAGGAAGAGCATGCCGCGGCCGACATATTTCTTTGCGATCGAGACGACGAGGCGCAGGTTCGCCTCAGTGAGCTGGCGCTTGGCTTCGTCGCCGTCGGTGACCAGGCGCGCGTCAGCGGTGCCGTTCTTCTGGAGTTCGAGTTCGCCGGCTTCAATCCGCATCGCAAGCGACTTCTCTTGCTCCATCGAGAGCAGCGGAACGCGCCCGATCTCCTTGAGATACATGCGAACCGGATCGTCGAGTGAGAGCCCATCGGGGATCGGCTCCTCTTGCTCTTCTTCGACCGCCTCGCCTTCGGGCTTCTCTTCCTTTTGCTCATCGATGATCTCGATGCCGGCGGCGGTGATCTCCTCGAACAGGCCGTCGATTTCATCGGGGTTGACATCATCGAGCGCATCGAACGCCGAATTGATTTCTTCGTACGTCAGCGAACTGCGCTGCTTTCCGCGCGCGATGAGCTTCTTCTTCAGTTCATCCAGCGTTAAAACCGGTTGCGCTTCGGCAACCGCGGCCGCTGATTTCTTGCGTGGCACTCGGACATCACCCCCTTTCTTGGATTTCTATGATTAGACTTGTGATTTTGGTTTACTTCTTTAAGATCGTTAACGTCGCTTCAATTTTGAAGCTAGTGTATTGAATTCGGCCAGTAGCTCCGTCGGGACGGGCTTTCCGGCCTGGAAAAGTTCGTCGATTGAATGGGAGAGCTCGGCGTACCGGTCTGTCTCATCCTCATGGGTTAACCGCTCGACGATGCGGTCGAGATGCGCACGGCGCTCATCTGAGTCGCCATATCGCACCGTTGAACTGCGGTCCCTCTGCCCGAGAGAGGCCAACAGTTCCCGCGCCTCGTCGTCGTCCGCGCACGCAGCAAACGCGTCCGCGGCGGTCCGCAATTCACCTGCGTGGTCGATGAGAAGCCGGTAAGCTCGCCGGTACACCTCATTGCGAAAGCGGTGCGGCCCGATCCGGTTCGCGTATTCGAGAACCAGCGCGGGATCCTCAACGGCGATCCCAAGCACGTCACGTTCGAACGAGAGTGGTTCAAGCGCGCCAAACGTTCGGGTGACCGGAGCATGGCGACTCCCCGCCGCGCGCGCTCCGTCAGAACGTGGTGAAAAGTTGGCGCTATTAGCGAGGAAGCGGCTATTTCGAAGATCGTCGACGTTCACCTTCAATCGTCCGGCGACGTAGACACGCCAGCGGTCCCACTCCTCGCGCGGGGTCAATTCCCGGATCAACGCCTCAGCGTTGCGCGCGATCGCCGCCGGGGATTCGAATCCCGAACGGAGCCGATCGATTTGCGGATCGAGCTTGAACTCGATCGAGGGCTTGGCCGCATCGAGCAACGCCGCAAACCCCGCCGCCCCGTGCGCTCGCACGAAGCTATCGGGATCCTCACCTTGCGGGAGTGCGACGATCCGGACGCTGGAACCGGTGTGCTCAATCACCTTAGACGCAATGTCTATCGTTTTGGTTGCAGCGCTGCTCCCGGCCGCGTCGGCATCGAAGCATAAGTAAATGTTGTCGGCATATTTACGCAGCTCCATCGCCTGTCGCTCGGTGAACGAGGTCCCAAGCGCCGCAACTGCGCCTTCAAACCCGGCCTGGTGCAATGCAATGCAATCGAGATAGCCTTCGACGACGATAAGCGTACGGTCCGCTTGGGCGGCACGCCGCGCAACGTTGAGTGCGAAGAGATGATCGCCTTTGGTGTATACCGGCGTCGTGCTGGTGTTCAGATATTTCGGTTCGCCGGCTCCCAGCTCGCGACCGCCGAAAGCAATCACCTCGCCGGTCGTCGCGTAGGTCGGCACCATGAGGCGATTGCGATAGAAATCGTAGTAACCGCCGCGCTGCGACGGCTTGACGAGACCGGCCTTTGCCGCCAGCTCCAAGTCAACGCCGTGCGCACGCAGTTCGTCGGCGAGACCATTCCAGCCGTCCGGCGCGTAGCCCAGATGAAACCTCTCGACGATCGCTTCTCCGAAGCCACGTCGTTCGCAGTACGCGCGGGCTGCATCGCCCGTCGCACCGCGCAGCATGCGCTCGAAATAGGCTGCGGCAAGCGCATTGGCTTCGTAGATCGCTTCGCGTTCATTGCGCACGCGCGCGGCACGTGGATCCTCGTTCTCGATTTCGATGCCGGCTTTTTTTGCAAGCACACGCGCAGCGTCACCGAAAGGCAAGTTCTCCAGCTTCATGGCAAAAGCGATCACGTCGCCGCCCGCGCCGCATCCAAAGCATTTAAAATACCCCTCTTCGGGATGCACGTGGAACGACGGCGTCTTCTCGCCATGGAACGGGCACAGGCCAACCAAGTCGCGCCCGCGCTTTTTCAGCGAAACGTACTGACCGATGAACGTGGCGATATCGATCCGGGTGTGGATCTCGCGAATGGCGCTTTGATCGAGGCGGGGCATCGTGGTAACGGTACTATCCTCGGCCCACGTGCCAGAGCCTCCCCAAGGCCGGCCAATCGGTCTTCGAGAACCAGAAGCCGCACGTGAAGCGCATCTTCGACCCGGTCCATCACTTCATCGAGCTCGAGCCGGGCGAAGCCCGCCTGCTCGATCTGGCGCCGATGCAACGGCTGCGCCGCTTGCGCCAACTTGGCCTTGCCTACTTCGCGTTTCCGTCAGCGGAGCACTCACGTTTCACGCATGCGCTGGGCGCGCTCGCCATGGGCTCGCGCGCTTACGACGGGCTCATTCGTCATGCGGGCGATGCAGGCGCGCCGCAGCGCGCATACGAGCGGCGCCTGGTGCGCACCGCGCTACTCCTGCACGACGTGGGCCACGGCCCCTTCAGCCACGCGTGCGAGGCCGTGCTCGGCGTACGTCATGAGGAACGCACGCGCGAGATTCTTGCGCTGCCGGCGATGCGCGAGGGCATTGAGGCGCTCGACGTCGATCCGTCTGACGTCCTAGCGCTCATCGCGGGCGATCCGGGCACTGCCTATCCCGCGCTGCGCGAACTCGTCAGCGGACCAAATCTCGACGCCGACCGGATGGACTATCTGCTGCGCGACGCCTACTTCACCGGCGTCGTTAGCGGTCGTTACGATGCCGATCAACTCGTGGCATCGCTACGTCTCTTCGAACGCGACGGCGCGGCCGTCGTCGGCATCGATTCGCGCGGCGTCGTCGCGCTCGAGTCATTTGTCGTGGCGCGTTATATGATGTTTGCTTCGGTCTATTTTCATCATACGACGCGCCTTTTCGAGCGCATTTTACAAGACGCGCTGCGCGAGCTGTGGCCCGATCCGCACGCGCTCGACGACATCGACGAATTTCTTCGCTGGGACGACTTTCGGGTGCTCAACGAGCTGCGCGATCGCGAAAGCGAGCCCGCCCGCGCGCTACGCGAGCGCGTTCGCATCTATGCGCGTGCCGCCGAGTTCAACGCCGAGGGCGATCTGCGCGCTTACACGGCGTGCGAGAGCGCCCTGCGCGAGCGCTTCGGCACGGACGCGGTGTGGGCCGACGAACAGTCGCAGGTCATGCACCGTCTGCCGCTCGTGGCGGCCAAAGGTTCGCACACGGTGTGGGTCGGGACGCCGTCGGGCCTGGTCGATGCACGCGAAGTCTCCGACCTCATCAACAAGCTCAGCGGGAAAGCCTATTGGCGCAAACTCTTCGTGCGGCGCGACCGGGCCGACGTGCGCGAAGCCCGCGCCATGTGCGCGGAGATAATTACAGAGTATAGGTAGGACTAGCGGCGAAGCCGCAGTCCGACTTTAGGTAAGAGTACCAAGGGTCGACTGCGCCGCAGCCAAACGCGCCACCGGAACGCGATACGGCGAGCACGATACGTAATCGAGCCCAATCTGATCGCAGAACGCCACGCTCGACGGCTCGCCGCCGTGTTCGCCGCAGATCCCGATCTTCAAGTCCGCGCGCGCGCCGCGGCCGAGCGAGACGCCCTGGCGCATCAACGCACCGACGCCTTGCCGGTCGAGCACTTGAAACGGATCGTCGCGCAAGATCTTTTTCTCGAGATAGACGGGAATGAAGCTGCCTTCCGCGTCATCGCGGCTGTAGCCGTAGGCCGTCTGCGTGAGGTCGTTGGTCCCAAAGGAAAAGAATTCGGCGATGGCCGCCAACTCATCCGCGACGATGCACGCGCGCGGCAGCTCGACCATCGTGCCGATGTGGTACTCGACCGGCGTGCCGCGTTGCGCGATCACCTCATCCGCCACGGCTTTGGCGGCGTCAAAGGTGACTTGCATCTCTTCCTTGGTTCCCACGCCGGGGATCATCACGTCGGGCCGCGCATCGACGCCGCGTGCTTTGAGCTCGCAGGCTGCCTCAAAAATCGCGCGGACTTGCATCGCGTAGATCTCAGGAAAAAGAATGCCGAGCCGGCAGACGCGCAATCCCAACATAGGATTTTGCTCGTGCAGCTGCTCTACACGGCGTAGCACCGCCATCTTCTGCTTGTAGGCTGCGTCATCCGCGCCTTTAGTAAGGCGCAGTTCCGTCGTTTCAACGAGTAACTGCTCGAGCGAGGGCAAAAACTCGTGCAACGGCGGATCCAGCAGACGAATCGTCACCGGTAAGCCCGCCATTGCTTCGAGGATGCCGACGAAATCGGCGCGTTGAATCGGCAGGAGCTTCTCGAGCGCAGTCTCGCGCCCTTGCGGTGTGTTCGCCATGATCATCTGCTGCACGATCGGCAAGCGATCCGGCTGCATAAACATGTGCTCGGTCCGGCACAGCCCGATGCCCTCCGCGCCGAGCTCACGCGCTTTGCGCGCATCTTCGGGCGTGTCGGCGTTCGCCCAGACCTCGAGGCGACGCAGCTTGTCGGCCCACGAGAGAAACGTCGCGAGCCAATCCGGCAGCGTCGTCGGCGCATCGATCAGCGCGAGCTTGCCGACGATGACGTTGCCGGTACTCCCGTCGATCGTAAGCCAATCGCCCTCGTGAAACTCGCGCTCACCGATACGAAGAATTTTATTGCGCCGGTCGATCTCAAGCGCTTCGCAGCCCGCCACGCAGGGTTTGCCCATGCCGCGCGCCACGACCGCGGCGTGCGAGGTGGCGCCACCCTTCGCGGTCAGCACACCACGCGAGGCGATCATGCCGTGGACGTCATCGGGTGTCGTCTCGACGCGTACGAGGATCGTATCTTTGCCCTGTTCTTTCCACGCAACCGCATCGTCGGCGGTGAACACGATCTGTCCCGCGGCTGCACCCGGTGACGCGTTGAGGCCCTTGGCGACAACGTCGATTCGCGCTTTGGGATCGATGCGAGCGTGGAAGAGTTGATCCAGCGATTCGGCCGGGACACGCGAGAGGGCGGTTCGCTCGTCGATCAAGCCTTCGCGCACCATATCGAGTGCAATGCGGACCGCCGCTTCCGCGCTACGTTTGCCGCTGCGCGTTTGGAGCATATAGAGCTTTCCGCGCTCAACCGTAAACTCGATGTCCTGCATGTCGCGGTAATGGTGTTCGAGCCGCTGCGCGATGTCGTCAAATTGCTGGTAAATCTCCGGCTGCGTCCGCTTGAGATCGGCAATCTTCTCCGGCGTGCGGGTGCCCGCAACCACGTCTTCGCCTTGCGCGTTGGTCAGATACTCACCGAAGAGCACGTGCTCGCCGGTATTGGGATCACGCGTGAACGCAACGCCCGTCCCGGAATCATCGCCCATGTTCCCGAAGACCATCTCGACGACGCTCACCGCCGTTCCCCATTCGTCGGAAATTTTGTTGAACCGGCGATAGTCGATCGCTCGTCGCGAATTCCACGAATCGAAGACGGCCTGAATCGCAAGGCGCAACTGCTCGCTCACGTCTTGCGGGAAGGGATGCCCGCTGCGCTCGAGCACGACTGATTTGAAGTTCTCGGAGAGAGCGCGCCACGAGGCGGCATCGACTTGCGGATCGCTCTCGACACCCAGTGCGCGTTTGCGCTGCTCGATCAGTTCGTCGAAGTGCTCTTTTTCGATGCCGAGCACGACTTCGGCGAACATCATAATAAAACGCCGATAGGCGTCCCAGGCGAAGCGTTCATTGCTCGTGAGCTTTACGAGTCCGGCAACGGTTCGATCGTTGAGACCCAAGTTGAGAATCGTATCCATCATCCCGGGCATCGAGACGCGCGCACCGCTGCGCACCGAGACGAGAAGCGGATCGGCGGCGTCGCCGAATCGTTTTCCGGTCCGCGCTTCGAGTTCGCGCATCGACCGCTCGACTTGCGCATCGAGGCCGCTGGGATATTTGCGGCCGTCCCGGTAAAAGTCCAGGCACGCCGCGGTCGTAATGATGAAGCCCTGCGGAACCGGAAGCCCGGCGCGCGTCATCTCGGCCAGGCCCGCGCCTTTGCCGCCGAGGAGGTCGGTCATCGATCCGTCGCCCTCGTCAAAGAAGTAGACATACTTTGTCGCTACGGTTGTCGTCACGTTTCGCACCTCCACGCTAGCGGAGTTGTACCCCAAAATAGCGCTCGAGCGCTTCACTCGCAATGCGCTCCTGGCGCATCGAATCGCGCTCGCGGACCGTCACGGTCCCGTCTTCGAGCGTATCGTAGTCGACGGTGACGCAGAACGGCGTACCGATCTCGTCCTGTCGCCGATAGAGCTGACCGATGTTGCCCTCGTCATATTGCGTGCGGTGCAGCGGGCGTAGCGCTGCCTCGATCGCACGCGCACGTTCCACCAGTTCGGGCTTGTTGCGCGCGAGCGAGAAGACGGCGATCTGAACCGGCGCAATAAAGGGATGGAAGCGCAGCACGGTACGTTCGGTCTCTTTTCCGTTGGGATCGACGCTCTTTTCACGTTCGTAGGCGTCGACCAGCATGGTGAGCGTCGTACGATCCATGCCCGCCGAGCTTTCAATGAGGATCGGCGTGTAATGCGCCTTGCTCGCCTCGTCGTAGTAACGTAGGTCCTTCCCCGACAGCGCCATGTGCGCATCGAGATCGTAGGTGCCGCGGTGCGCGATCGATTCCAGTTCGCCCCAACCCCACGGGAAAAGATACTCGACGTCGATGCCCGCCTTTGCGTAGTGCGGGCGCTCCTGCTCCGTCAGCTCATAAAAGCGTAAGCGGTCGGCTTTGACGCCGTATTGCGAGTACCACGCCTTACGCCGCTCGACCCACTCCGCAAAGGCCTCGAGATCTTTGCCGTCGTCGGGCACGAAATACTCGAGTTCGGCTTGCTCGAATTCGCGCACGCGAAACGTGAAATTGCCCGGCGTAATCTCGTTGCGAAAAGACTTCCCGATCTGCGCGATCCCGAAAGGCGGCCGCTTGCGCGCGGTTTGATAGACGTTTTTAAAGTTGACGAAGATGCCTTGTGCGGTCTCCGGACGGAGATACGCGACCGAGGCGGTGTCTTCCATCGGGCCGACCTGCGTCTTCATCATCAGGTTGAAGTTGCGCGGGTCGGTGAAGCTGTCTTTGCTTCCACAATCCGGGCATTGATGGACGTCTTTTAAATGATCGAAGCGAAAGCGGTGCTTGCAGACCTTGCAATCAACCAACTTGTCGTGAAAGACGTCGATGTGTCCCGAGGCCTTCCAGACCAGCGGATGCATGATGATGGATGAATCGAAGGCGACCACATCGTCGCGTAGCAACACGTTCTCGCGCCACCACGCTTCCTTGACGTTGCGCTTGAGCACGGCTCCCAGCGGCCCATAGTCCCAAAACCCGTTGATCCCGCCGTAGATCTCGCTCGACTGGAAGATAAATCCCCGCCGCTTGGCTAGAGCGGTGATTTCGTCCATCGTGACGGGGCTCTGGGGGGTCGTGATCTCCATAAGGGGTGTTCAATTTATCAAGCCCCTTCGAATACCCCCGGTAAGACTTTTGTCGTAGTTTATATCAATCTCTTGATATACCATGCAGCATATCAGGAGGAACAACAATGTTTATCGCTTCGCTCGCACTCTCAGCCGCCGTCGCTACGGCCCCCGCCCAAGCCGCCTACACCGGCATCGAGCCCATCCGCGTGGCGTCGTGCTCACTTGAGCCCGCCGCAGCGAGTCTCACCCTGCCCTACGGGCTGTTTAACACGCCCAGCGGGTCGTCGACGGTGATTTCGTTCGTAAACGAGGCTCCGGCCACTGTCGCTTCGGTGACATTCAACGTGACCGACGGCCGCACGAGCAGCCAGATCGTCGATCAAGGCACCTTCTCGAACGGCGTCCCGATCGAAAATCACCGCTTCACCACGCCGGAATTCCAAAACGACGTCAACGACGTGACCTGCACGGTCAAGTCGGTTGCCTTCGCGGACGGTAGCATCTGGCAAGCCCAATAGTGGTCCTTCCCGAAGAGTCGCCCATGGCATCACCTCCGGACGAGGGTACTGGGCGACTCTTCCTACATCTCAAAGCGGCTCAGGGAGCGGCGCGGAACGCGCTCGACGACGCCCTCCGGGATCTCGGTCTCACCTCGATGCAGCTTATCATCCTGCGCACAATCGAATATAATCCGGCGATTTCGGGCGCGCAACTTGCGCGGGATTGCTTTGTCACGCCGCAAGCTATGGCTGCAAACATCGCCAAGCTCGAATCCGCCGGGCTGCTTGCGCGCAGCAAAGGCGAGGGCCGCGCGCTCGAGACGCACCTCACCGACAAGGGGCGCGCGATCTTCGATCGTGCCGGCTCGCGCGTGCAATCCGCCGAGCGCTACATCGCCGAGGTTATCGGCGCCGGGACGGTGGCCGAGCTCGATCGTATCCTACGCGATCTCACCGACTGCTTGCAAAAGAGCGTCGTCGTCACGACGTCGCGGACTTGGGATACTGATAACGAGGCTTAGCTCGATCAGGTCCGCATCGCCGACACTCGGTTGTTGCGCGGCGAGCCGGTCGAACGCGCGAGCGAACCGGCGGCGACCCTCGTCATCGAAGTGCAAGCCCAGCTCGCCGGCGCGCGCGAAGAGCGCATGGCGCCCTGAGTTTCGGCCTAGCGTGAGCGTCGTTGCGCGCCCTACCGAGCGGGGATCTACGATCTCGTAGGTCGAGCGCTCCTTGAGGACTCCGTCCTGATGAATGCCGGACTCGTGCGCGAACGCGTTCGCGCCGACGACGGCTTTGTTCTTTTGCACCGGCATCCGCGTACCGCGCGCGACGGTCTTTGAAATATGCTGCAAGTTCGCGGTGTTGAAGGCAGCGGTGGCACCGAAGAGATCGGCGCGCGTTTGAAGCGCCACCACAATCTCTTCGAGCGCGCAATTTCCCGCGCGTTCGCCGATCCCGTTGATCGTACACTCTACCTGACGAGCTCCCGCGCGTACTGCAGCAAGCGCGTTGGCCGTCGCCATGCCTAGGTCATCGTGGGTATGCACGCTGATCCGCACCCGCTCGACGCCCGCGATATGCGCGCGCAGATATCCGATCAGCGCCTCCATCTCGGCCGGCGTGATGTAACCGACGGTATCCGGGACGTTGAGCGTCGTTGCGCCCGCGGCTGCAGCGGCCGAGAATATCTGCGCCAAGAACGCCGGGTCGGAGCGCGTCGCGTCTTCGGCTGAAAATTCGACGTCGTCGCAGTAGGCACGTGCCCGCCGCACTGCATCGCTCGCCATCTCAACGGCGCGCTCGGCACTAATTCCAAGCTTGTGGCGCAGATGCACCGGCGAGGTCGCGATAAAGACGTGAATCCGCGGGCGGCGCGCGCCTGCCACTGCCTTGGCCGCGGCCTCGATGTCCTCTTGCGTGCAGCGCGCGAGCGCTGCTACGCGCGCGTTGCGCGTTCGTTTCGCGATAGTTTTGACGCTTTCGAACGAGACCTCGTTCGAGATAGGAAAGCCGGCTTCGATCGTATCGACTCCCGCTTCGTCGAGCATTCGCGCAATCTTAAGTCGAGTGGAGGCCGTCATTGCCGCTCCCGGCGATTGCTCGCCGTCGCGTAGCGTGGTATCGAAAATCTCGACGGTCTCCATGGCGGCCTCCCTTAGCTTTACGTGTTAGCGCGCGTACTCTACCCAGTCGGCGTGGCGCGGCTCGTCACCGCGTACCGCCCGCTGGTAGGCACGTTGCAGTTCTGTGGTTACCGGTCGTTGCGCCGGCAAGACGTGATCGTCGATCTGGAGGATCGGCATCACTTCGGCAGCCGTGCCGGTAAAAAAGACTTCGTCGGCGACGAACAATTCAGCCGGCGCGATTCGCCCGATCTCGACGTCGATGCCACGATCGCGAGCAAGCTGGACCACCGAGTCCTGCGTGATCCCTTCGAGCACGTCGGCCTTGGCATCGTTGGTGCGCATGCGGCCGCCCTTGACGATGAAGATGTTCTCGCCGGTGCCCTCCGCGACGTCACCACGATCGTTGAGCAAGATCGCCTCGTCGAAACCGCGCCGCTGCGCATCTTGCAGAGCAAGAATCGAGTTGGTGTAGTGACCGCAGGCCTTGACCGTCGACGGCATAGAGCGCGACGGCGTTTTTTGCCATGGCGACATCGTCACGCGCACGCCTTCAGCTTCGCCAAGGAGCGAACCGGAGAGCGGCTTGAGCGCGATCAGCATGTGCGTCGGACAGTGAAACGCGGGCGCGAGCGAGATGCCCTTTTCACCAAAGTACGCAAGCGGCCGGATGTAGCCCGAGGTGAACGCGTTGGCGCGGAGCGTTTCGAACACCGCTCGCGAGAGCGTTTCGAGGTCGTAGGGAATGGTGAGTCCGTAGACGCTCGCCGACACGAACAACCGCTTGAGGTGATCGTGTAGCCGGAAGACGCCGGTACCCCGCCGGGTTTCGTAGGCGCGGATGCCCTCGAAGACACCGGAGCCGTAGTGCAACGCATGCGTGAACGGCCGCACCACAATATCGTCGGCATCGACCAGTTCACCGTCGAACCACATGCGCTCGCGCACGGCAGCTCTAGCAATCACGAGCAAACCTCCGTAGTGGTAACCGCGCCATGCGCGGCCGAGCCGACCGTCGCGGCATATTTGGCAAAAACACCGCCCCGGTAAAGCGGCTCGGGTGCGCGCCAAGCGCGCAAACGCTCAGCGATCACCGATGTTGCAACAGCGAGATCGAGCGTACGTGCCTCGACGTCGATCACGATCTCATCGCCGTCGCGTATCGCGGCGATTGGGCCGCCCACCGCGGCTTCGGGCGCGACGTGACCGATCATAAGCCCGCGCGTGCCGCCGCTAAAACGGCCGTCGGTTACCATGGCTACGGTCTCGCCGAGGCCCGCGCCCACGATTGCGCTTGTGACGCTGAGCATCTCGCGCATGCCCGGGCCGCCTTTGGGCCCCTCGTACGCGATAACGACAACGTCACCGGGTGAAATGGTGTCGTCGAGAATCGCTTGCATCGCGGCTTCCTCTGAGTTGAACACGCGCGCGGGACCACGGTGATAGGGCCGCTCCGACCCCGCGATCTTGACGACTGCCCCCGACGGCGCGAGATTGCCTTTGAGAATGACGAGGCCTCCGTGCGGTTTGAACGGATGCTCCGCGGTTGCGATCACGACTTGGCCCGGCGTCTCCACCGCGCTCTCGACCTCAACTGCAAAGCTGCGTCCGGTTGCGGTCATAACGGTCGTGTCGACCAGATGTCCCTCGGCGAGACGTTTGCCGATGAGCTGTGTTCCGCCGGCGGCATCAACATCGAGCGCGACGTATTTGCCGCCCGGGCGCAGGTCCGCAATGATCGGCGTCCGCCGGCTCACCGTATCAAAGTCCTCGATCGCTAGCGGCGTGCCGGCTTCGTGCGCGATCCCGAGCAGATGCAGCACACTATTGGTCGAGCCGCCGGTCGCCGCCGCGGCCGCGATCGCATTCAAAAACGAGGCCCGCGTGAGAAGGTCGCGCGGGCGGACGTTTTTCGCAAGCAATTCCATGACGATGACCCCCGCGTCGTGGGCCCATTGCTCGCGTCGCTTCGACGTTGCTCCCGGACTCGCGCTGCCGATTGGGGAGAGCCCGAGATACTCCATGACCATTGCCATCGTGTTCGCGGTATACTGCCCACCGCAGGCGCCCGGCCCGGGACAAGCATTATCCTCGATCGCCTTGAGTTGCCCGTCGTCGATCGTGCCACGCGCGTGCGCGCCGATCGCTTCGAAGACGTCGATGATCGTGAGGTCCTTGCCGTCGAGTTTTCCCGGTGCGATCGACCCGCCGTAGATGATGACCGAAGGCAGATTCAAACGCGCAAAAGCCATTGCGGTCCCGGGAATGGTCTTGTCGCAGCCGACCAGGCCGACCATCGCATCGAAGTAATGCGAACGCCCGATCAGTTCGATCGAATCGGCGATCACCTCGCGGCTGATGAGCGAGCCTTTCATGCCCTGCGTACCCATCGTGATGCCGTCGCTGATTGCGATCGTGTTGAACTCCATCGGCGTGCCGCCCGCGGCGCGCACGCCCTCCTTGACACGTTCGGCTAATTCGCGCAGGTGATAGCCGCACGGCATAGTCTCGACCCACGTGTTGGCGATACCAACAAGCGGTTTACGCAGGTCGTCGTCGGTAAACCCATTGGCTTTGAACATCGCGCGCGCCGCCGCGCGAGTGGCGCCCTGCGTGAGCGTGTGACTCAACATACGCGGAATTTCATATCCTCATCTTTGGCCGCAGGGGCCGACGCCACGGTTTGCTTCTCGCGCATCCACGGCATGAGTGAGCGCAACGTCGCACCAATACGCTCGATCGGGTGCGCGTCGGATTTGCGCTTGTAATCGTTGAAGCGCGGTTTGCCTGCGGCGTGTTCAGCAACCCATTCCTGTGCGAACGCCCCGCTTTGGATCTCTTTGAGAATCGCGCGCATCGCCGCCTTGGACTCCTCGCCGATGACACGCGGCCCACGCGTGTAGTCGCCGAATTGCGCGGTATTGCTGATACCGTCGCGCATGCCCTCGATACCGCGCGCGTAGAGCAAGTCCACGATCAGTTTCATCTCGTGCATGCACTCGAAGTACGCCATCTCCGGCGCGTAGCCGGCTTCGGTAAGCGTTTCGAAGCCTGCGGTAATGAGCGAGGTAAGGCCACCGCACAGCACCGCCTGCTCGCCGAAGAGATCGGTCTCGGTCTCCTCGCGGAACGTGGTCTCGAGAATGCCGGCACGGCCCGCGCCAATGCCTGCCGCATACGCGAGGGCAACGGCCCGCGTGTCCTTGCTCGGATCTTGGTGCACCGCAATGAGTGCGGGCACACCGCGTCCGCCTTCGTATTCAGTGCGCACCAGAGAGCCCGGGCCCTTGGGTGCGACCATAAAAACGTTGACGGTCTTTGGCGGAACGACGGTGCCGAAGTGAATCGAGAATCCGTGCGCAAACGCAAGGTAGGCGCCCGGAGTGAGATGCTCGTGAATCGCACGCATATAGAGCGCACCATGCTCTTCGTCGGGAGCAAGCACCATCACCACGTCGGCGATCGATACCGCGTGCTCGACAGTTTGCGCATCGAGCCGGTCGCGCCGCGCCTGCTCGAACGATTCCGAGCCCTCGCGCAATCCTACGACGACTCGGTGTCCCGATTCGTGCAGATTGAGCGCGTGGGCGCGGCCTTGGCTTCCGTAACCGATGACCGCGATCGTCTTGCCGTGCAGTGCGCTCGCATCGGTATCCTGGTCGTAGAGGGCTTTCATTCCATGGTCTCCCTGTCATCATCGAGGAGTTTGGTGATTTGGGCGTCGAGGCGGCGCAACGCATCGCCGGGACCAGCGAAGGCGAATTCCATGCGATACTGAGCGCCGGTGTGTTCGGAGGCTACGCTTGTATACGAGCAGCCGAACCGGTGAGCGAGGTGTATTATGCGGGCGAGGATGCGCCCATCGTTAGCGGTGACGGTTCTCACGCCGGAAGCGCTTCCATCAAATCGTCGACGCCTTTACCGGACGGGATGATCGGCCAGACGTTCTCGTGCGGGAAACACGCACAGTGCAGCAGCATCGGTCCAGGTGACTCGAGCATCCGCGCGATTGCAGCGCCGATCGCATTGACGTTATCGACCAAACGCGATTCGATGCCGTAGGCACGCGCGATCGTCGTGAATTCCGGATTATCGGGCAGCGCGGTCGCCGAGTAGCGTCCGCTGTAGAAGAGTTCTTGCCACTGCCGCACCATGCCGAGGTTGCGGTTATCGAGCAGAATGATCTTCACCGGAAGTTCGTGGCGGCGTAGGGTCGCAAGCTCGGCCATCGACATCTGGAATCCGCCGTCGCCCACGATCGCGACCACCATGCGACCCGGGTGCGCCATCTGGGCGCCGATCGCCGCCGGTAGACCGAAGCCCATCGAACCGAGGCCGCCGGAGGTGAGGAAATGTTGCGGATGGCTGGCGCGCACGCGCTGCGCTGCCCACATTTGATGTTGACCGACGTCCGTTGCCACGATCGCATCCTCGGGCAGCGCGGCAAACAGCGCATCGAGGAAATCGGTCGCGGAGAGATGGTCGTGGCGCGCGTCGTCGCGCGGCAGCTGTTCTTGCGGTGCGCACGCGGCGCTACGCCACTCTTCAAAAGAGGGCAAGGTCACACGCGCAAGGCGATGATCGAGCGCAGCCAGGGTTTCACGCAGGTCGCCATGCAGCGTGATCTGCGCGCGCACGACCTTATTGAACTCGGCTTTGTCGATATCGGCGTGAACGATCGTGTGCGCGTTCGGTGCGAACTTGGCGGGATCGCCGGTCACCCGGTCGTCAAAACGCATGCCTAGCGCGAAGATCACATCGGCCTTGGACACCGCAAGGTTCGCGCGCTTCCATCCGTGCATTCCAAGCATGCCGACAAATGCCGGGTCGCCTGGGTCAGCGCATCCAAGGCCGTGCAGGGTCGACGCGATCGGCGCGCCGATGTGCGCCGCAAGGGCGCGAAAGATCTCCGTCGCGCCGGACCAGCGCGCGCCGCCACCCACAATGAGCACCGGCCGCTTCGCGCCCTCGAGCGCGGCAACCGCGGCATCGAGCGACCGGGCATCGGCGCGCGGCCGTTCGCGCACGGGCGTTTGCGGGACTGCGGGTTTGCGCTGCTCTTCTTCGAACGCGCGCAACACGTCGGTCGGAAGATCGACGAGGACCGGCCCCGGGCGATCGCTCGTGGCCAGACGAAAGGCCGCGCGCAGCGCCGGCTCGATCTGCTCGATCGAGCGCACTACGATGTTGCGTTTGGTCACCTGGTGGGTGATAGCCGCTACGTCGACTTCCTGGAACGCGTCGGTTCCCATCACCGTGCTGCGCACCTGGCCGGTAAGGGCCACGAGCGGCACGTTATCCATCATTGCATCCACGATGCCGGTGATCAGATTCGTCGCGCCCGGACCGGAGGTCGCGATGCACACACCCGGACGGCCGGTCGAGCGCGCGAACCCGCTGGCAGCAAAAACAGCCGCGGCTTCGTGACGTACGAGCACGTGCGCAATACGATGATCGTAGAGTGCATCGTAGAGGGGCATGATCGCGCCGCCCGGATAGCCGAACACTGTTTCGACTCCCAAGCTCTCGAGTGTATCGAGAACGATCGCTGCGCCCGTGCGCGTGTGCACGATGAACCTCCGGTTCTAAAAAAACAAGAGGCCCCGCCGAACCGGCGGGGCCTCTTGCTAGTGCGTTTCTCGCTAACCTCTACGCAGTAGTCAATCCCAACCGGTTCGGCGACGAACGGCTAATAAGGGCGAGGACTACGAGGAGGAGCGAGGCCAAAATCATGTTGTTGCACCCTACCATGGGCCAACTCCGACTGTCAAGCGGCATAGCGCCGTCCCCGCCAGATAACCCCGCCGCGCGCATGCGCAACAACCGAAGTCACGAAAATCGCCACAACCAGCGTAATACCGATCGGTAGGTACCACGACGACCAGCGCCCCAAGCCGAGGCGTCGCATGCCCGACGATGCACCCACGATTGCGCAGAGCATGGCAAGCGCGAGCGCTGCAGCCGCGGCTTCGGCCTTCACCACGAGCGCCACAACGACCGCGATCGGTGTAACCGGCGCCACGCACGCCAGCAAAATGATCCCAAGCGCGGCAAAGGTCCCCTGATCGCGCGCGGCGACCCAGAAATTCTTTACGAAGCCCTGCCAGAGTTCGCCGAATGAGCGATACATGCGCACCCGGATGAGCCCGTCGCCGTTGACGAGCGCGGTACGAAAGCGCCCGTCGCTCTTGAAGCGGCGCGCAAGCTCGAGATCCTCGGCGATCTCGCTGCGAACCGCCTCGTGACCGCCGATCGCCTCATATGCGCGGCGGACCGCGAGTATATATTGGCCGTTGAAGAGCGCGTTCTCACGAGCCGGGTCGTTGATCGCGCGCAGCGACCCGATCGCAAACGCGATCGTCCAGAGAATGCTGGGAAGAAAGATCCGTTCGGCCGGCGTTATCATGATCTGCTCGGTCAACACACTAAGCACGTCGAGATTGTGCGCTCGCGCATAAGTGAGGGAAGCGCTGGTGGCGCCGGGTTCGTGTTGCGTGTCGGCATCGGTGAAGAGCAGCCAATCCCCGCGCGCGTGCTGTGCGCCTTGGTGCAGAGCCCAAGGCTTTCCCACCCAACCGCTCGGTAGGATCTCTCCGGCAATCAATCGCACGCGCGGATCCTCGCCTGCAATGCGCGCGACGATGGCGGCAGTGTCGTCCTCCGATCGATCGTCCACGACGATGATTTCGACATGCGGATAGTTTTGCGCGAGGAGTGACCGCACGCATTGCTCGATTTGCCGCGCCTCGTTGCGCGCCGGGACGATGATGCTGATCTCAGGCGCAACCTTTGGCGGAGGCACCGATTCGAGCGCAAAGCGCGAACGAAACGCGATGTGCTGACTGCGAAATGCGAACGCCAGATTGATGAGGACCAGCAGCGCAACGATCGTCACAAGCATTGAGGCACGAGTTCCGTCAGCACTTGTCGTCAACCCGCCAAAGCGGGATAGAGAGGGGCTGGGGCGCTTCGATGGTGTCGACCGCCGATCTGATACACCGCGCGGCTCCGGGTTCGATTCCCGGGCGCTCCAGCCGCGATGTCCCACCCGGCGTTGCGAAGTCGTCCGACGTGTGGTATCGTCGGCCATGTATCAGGTCGGCGGACACATCGAAGCGCACGAGGCGCCGCAGCAATGCGGCGCTTCGTCTTTCTATTGGTCATACCAATGACGACCGTTGCGGCAAGGCTCTGTTTGCCCGGCCAATGAACACCCTGCGGATGAGTCGTGAGGTTCACGTCTATTCGCATGGTTCGACGCTTGCAAAGTGGCGGCAGATCATCGAAATTGCGGCGCTGGTCGCTGCCGGGGTCTGGGCCTTCTACGTCTTCGTCTATAAAGAGCGCATCAAGCCCGCGGGCGAAGCCCCGAATATCCAGATCCTGCGCTCCGCCACGCACGAGGCGCTTCCCCGCGGCAAAGAACTCGTGACCGTCATCATCACGCTGAAGAACATCGGAACGGCTAACGTGGAGATGGGCGGTCTCATCGTCAACGCCTATGGGATCCGCTACGGCGATCGGATCGACAGCGCAGCGCCCGCTACGCGCACAACCGGCCTTATGACGGCAAATCACGGGCTCGTGGATTCCAAGCCCGTGCTTCTCTACACCTACTCCGCGATTTGGATTCCACTCGGCTCAGCGCGTCCGTTCAAGATCCTCTCGGGCGACACGTTCACGATTCCAATGTCGTTCGTGATCCAGAGCGGCTCCTATGACACACTGCGTCTGAACTTTGCACGGTGCGATCAGCGCGCCGACAATCTGCTCGTCACGCGCTACCTGCCGCGGATTTTGAAAGACGGATCCTTCGACGTGTCCTCAATGATCGCGCAAGACGGTGCGCATTCGGGGCTCGAGTGCGGCGGAACATTATATACGGGCGGAGAGTTCGCCCTGTAGCTCCACGCCCCGTTGCGCAGCCGCCGCAGGCGTGTATCGTGGGTTTTGTATCAGGCCTGCAGACACATCGAAGCGCGCTAGGCGTCGGCTTTATGTGCTTTGGGTTGCGTTTCGGCGCGGAGTTGACCGCACGCAGCCGCGATGTCGCGTCCCATATTCTTGCGCACCGTTGTCGGCACGCCGGCCTTGTCGAGCACCGCCGCAAATTGCCAGATGCGAGCGTCCGTTGTTCCAGCGAACGGGCCGTCGGGCGTCGTGTTATACGGAATTAAATTGACGTGATAGAGGTTGCCGCGCATCAACTCGGCGAGTTCGCGCGCGCATTCCAAGGAATCGTTGACCCCTTCGAGCATCACGTACTCGAAGAACACTTTGCGGTTGGTCTTCGCTACGTAGCGCTCGCACGCCGCCATCAATTCTTCCAATGGAAACTTCCGGTTGACCGGCATGAACGCACTGCGCACCCGGCCGTTCGGCGCATGTAGTGAGATCGCGAGATTGACTTGCAGACCCTCGTCGGCGAAGCGATCGATTTTGTCGACCAGTCCCACGGTTGAAATCGTGATATGACGATGTCCCAAACCCAAACCGTGCGGATCGTGGAGCAGGGCGACCGCTCCCATCACCGCGTCGTAATTGTGGAAGGGCTCACCCATGCCCATGAACACGACGTTGGTGATTCGTTTGTCGCGCGTTGCAAGCTCGCGCGCAAAGTAGCGCGCTTGATCGAAGATTTCGCGCGAGGTTAGGTTGCGCGTGAATCCGGCCTGCCCGGTCGAGCAGAAGGCGCAGGCAAACGCGCAACCGGCTTGCGAGGAGATGCACACCGTGGTGCGGTCGCCGCGATGCTCCATCAGCACCGCTTCGACTTCGTTGCCGTCGTGCAGGCGGAACAGCCCTTTGGTGGTCTGCGCGTCGTTCGAGCGCTGGACCACTACTGGTGCGACCGACGTAAAGGAGAAGCCGCGTTGCTCGAGCGTTTCGCGCAGTTCTTTGGGCAGCGTCGTTACGTCGCCGATCGCACCGAGCAGCTCCTTATTTGCGGCACGGTAGATCTGCTTGAGGCGATAGTTTTTGAGGTCGAGTGCGCGCGAGAAGTCATCCGCATCGGCGAAGCCGATATCACGCGCCACCTCGTCGAACCAAATGGTTTGGGCGTCCATAGCGCCCCATTATATCAGAAGAGGCTCGCTTGCTCAGGCGGCTGTTCCGGCATCACCGGCGCCTCGTCGATCTTGGTTCGAACGGCCTTGAGGTCCGCCCAAACCATGCGCTTGACCGCCGTGAGCTCTCCGCCCGTTTGGCGGAGCACGTAGGCCGGATGGAAGGTGACCATCAACGGAATGCCTGCCGGCCCGTCATACCAACGTCCGCGCATCTTCGTTATTTGAAAGTCGCGACCGAGAAACGATTTTGCCGCGGGGGCGCCCAGCGCCATGATCACGCGCGGTTGGATGATGTCGATTTGTTCGTCGAGGAACGGACGGCAATTCGCCATCTCGGTCAAATCCGGCGCGCGGTTTTTGGGTCCGCGCGGACCCGGCATCGTGGGCCGGCATTTGACCGTGTTGCAGATGTAGACTTCCTCGCGCGCAAAGCCGATTGCCGCGAGCATCTTATCGAGCAGTTGGCCCGCGCGGCCCACGAACGGCCGACCGAGCAGATCTTCGGTCTCGCCTGGGCCTTCGCCGATCACCATCAAACTCGCGCACGGATCGCCTTCCCCATACACATTGTTGCGACGCTGCGATCCGATCTCGCACTTGCGACACGCCGCGGCGACGCCGGCGCCATGCGCGAGCAATCGCTCGCGCCGTGCGCGCTCCTCAAGCATCGCCGGGTCCGTTCGGCACGGCCAGCACGGCTTCGCCGAAGGCAACGATCTTGCACGATCCGTCCGGACTTTCGCTGACGTGAAAACTGAGACCGATCACCGCGTTTGCCCCGACCTGGTTCGCGCGCGCGTAGATGCCCTCGAGCGCCTCCCCACGGAGTTGCTCGGCATCGCTGATGAACTCGCCCGGGGCGACGCCGATCAGCATTCCAAGGCTGCGAAACGTCGCGCGAAGCCGGTTTCGCGGTCGCGACGCGACACCGGAGACATACCCGTAGCGCTTGACGATCTGATACCCTTCGAGTTCATCGAAGGTCACGACCGCCTCGGGCGCAATCATTCCCGTCATGCCGCAGACTTCACCGTCGGTGCTCGTGATCCGCCTCGATGCGATCGGCGATGCACTCGCTCTTACACCGCTGCTTGCTGCATTGCACGAACGCGCGATACCGGTGGATCTGCTGCTGCGAGCCGTCAACGCAGAGATCTTCTCCTCGCGGTCAATCCGTACGGTTTACGTAGCGCCTTTCTCACTGCGTTCGTCGACGCCCGAAAACCGCCGATCGATTGCCGCGTTTGGTTCGCAACTGCGCGAGCAGGCCTACGCCGATGTTCTGGTCGCGACCGAAGATCCCGGCGGCTACCGCTTAGCGCGCGCAATTGGGGCGCCGGCGCGCGTCGGCTTCGTCAACGGCTGGGGCAAGCCGCTCAAGACGTTGTGGGCGCGTTCGATGCTTACGCGTACCATCGTGCGCAGCGCGGGACTCGATCCCAAAGCGCCGCACGAGTGCGAGGTCCTGTGGAAGCTCGGCGAACGACTCGTGGGCAATGGTCCGATCCCGCGCGATCCGAGTGTCTTGCGCCCCCTCATTCTCGATCGCGACGTTGCGCGCAGCGACTACGTCGCCTTTCAGGTAAGCGATAAATGGGAACGGCTCGGCATCGGCTTCGAGCAGGTCGTCAACGCGCTGCAAAATGTAGCAACGATCGGACCGGTGCGCGCGATTGCCGCCGCGCGCGAAAGCGACTACGCGCAACGTGTTGCCGAGGCGAGCGGTGTGCCGGTTGAATGCTACGCCTCGCTTGCGCCGTGGAAAGAGGCGATCGCAGGCGCCGCGACGCTCCTTGCGCCGGACAGTGGCGCCGTGCACGTCGCGGGGATGGTGGGAACGCCGACGGTCGCAATCTATCCGCCGATTCGCAATGTCGGTCTGCAAATCGCGCGTTGGGCGCCGTGGGCTGCGCCCTATCGCGCGGTCGTCGCCGAACAGGGTTGGCCCGAGCGCGTCGCGTCCGACGTCGCGGATTTGCTGCGCCGGTAAAGCTCGATCGAGCCGCTCTTTTGCACAAGCGCGTAGTCGTGCGCGGCTACAAGTGCTTGCAGTTCGTCGCCATACTCTTGCAGCCGCGGCGAGTTGGGGAAGTCGCGATCGATCAACACATAACACGCATCCACCCGCGTACTGGAATTCTCCGGAAGCAGCGTCGCATTTGGATCGTCGAGCGCCAGGTGCGTGTATGCCTCCTCTTGTGTCGCAATTGAGGCATCGCGAGGAAGCGACGAAAGCATGGCATCGAGCGCAACATCTCTTGGCTGCCGTGCTCGCAGATTGAGCCCCGGATGGAGCGGATCAGCAACGGCAAGCTCGAGCACGCAGAGTACAATGCATGCCCAGAGCCAGCGCGTCGCTCGCGGTTCGGGGAGCTTGCGAACCGCAAAAGCGAAGGCCACGAGGACGTAGCCGAGCCACGCACCCGCGTAGTGCGTGCCGAGCGTGAAGGTCGTCGGCATGCGCGAGAGCAGCACCTCGGCTAGCGGCGGTAGCGCAAGCCACATAAAGCGGGATCGCCACGGCAAAAAGCCCAGTGGCGCAAAAACCAAGAGTAAGAAGCCGATGCGCTCGAACAGCCCTTGCGGAAAAAGCGCGCGCAGGTCGTCCGCGGTCCAGTCATAGAAGCGCGTCGGGGCCCAATGCGCATTTGCAATGCTATGCGGTTGAATCTTAAAAAAGAACGCAAAGACGGTCATGACAGCGACGATCGCAATCCCAAGCGCAATCCGACCGGGTTGCGTGCCGCGAAAGCGCCACGCCCCAACCGCTGCGGCCACGCTGACGAAGAGCGCCTGATCTTCTTTGACAGCGATCGCCAGGAGCGCAAACGCCACCGTTGCGATCGCGTAGCCCGAGTCAAAGGCCCATATCATCCACGCGACCGCCGCGGGAGCAAGGCCGTTCTCGTGAAAGTCTACGAAGGCCAAGCCCGCCAGCGCCGGATACAGCGCTACGACCAGCGCCGACTGGCGCGCGATCGTTTTCCCGGTACGCCCTACGACCAAGGCGTAGACAGGCGGAATCACCAGCGCGCACGCTAGCGATTGGGTGGCGATCAGCACGATCGGCGAACGCCACACGAAGAGCGCGAGCCCGACGAGATACAGGATCGGCGAGAAGTGGAAAGCCCAGTGGCTGCCTTCGATCGGATTGCAAAAGCAGCCAAACGCGCTCGCCGCCGTCTGCGCAAAGATCCCGAAGTCGACTAAGCTATGATGCGCCTGGTAACGAATCGTCCCAAGGAGCGTGAAAGCCGCCGCATAGAGCAGCGCCAGGATACCACGGAAATTTATCGCGCACGACGCGATTGCAGGTACGGCCAGATGAAGGAATCGATGTCGCCGTCGAGCACGCCCTGCGCGTTGCCGGTCTCAACGTTGGTCCGATGATCCTTCACCATTTGATAGGGCTGCAACACGTAGGACCGAATCTGCGAACCCCACTCGTTGGCAGCGCGTTCGCCGCGGAGCGCCGAGAGTTTCGCGTCGCGCTCTTCGATCGTTCGCTGCACCAGTTTGGCGCGCAGAATGCTCATCGCAACGTCACGGTTCTGCGCTTGCGAGCGCTCTTGCTGCGAGGCTACGATGATCCCTGACGGCTCGTGAATGATGCGCACGGCGGATTCGGTCTTGTTGACGTATTGGCCGCCGGCACCGCCCGATTTGAAGGTCTCCAAGCGCAGATCTTCGGGTTTGATCTCAACGCCGGGAGCCTCGCCGGCTTCGATTTCAGGAATCACGTCGACCGCCGAAAACGACGTATGCCGGCGGTGCGCCGCATCGAACGGCGAGAGACGTACGAGGCGATGCACGCCGCGTTCGCTTTCCAGCATGCCGTACGCGTTACGCCCGCGAACGAAAAACGTCACCGACTTCAGCCCAGCTTCTTCGGCCTCCGACTCGTCGACGATCTGCGTTGAAAAGCCGCTGCGATCGGCCCAGCGCAAATACATGCGCAGCAGCATCGCGGTCCAATCCGCCGCATCGACGCCGCCTGCCCCGGCATTGATGCTTACGATGGCGCCGTGCGAATCGTACTCGCCGTCGAAGTTCGCCGCCATCTCGAGTTCTTCGATGGCCGCTGCCGCGCGTTCCAGAGTCGCGTCGACCTCGCGATCGACGCTTGGGTCGCCGGCAAAGAGTTCGAGCAGTTCGCGCCCGTCGGAGAGGGCGCGCTCGACTCCATCCATCCGGCCAATCTCGTCGCGAAGATCGGCCAGCTCTTTCATCGTGCGTTGCGCCCGGTCGGGATCATTCCAGAATTCCTCATCGCGCGAATCGAGATCAAGCTCGCTGATCCGTCGCTCTTTGCCTACGTGGTCAAAGACGCTCCTTGAGCGCCGTAAGGCGGGCGCTCAGGCGGGTGATGGTGGTCTGGTGCGAGTCGCTCATTGCGCACCGGGCATTCTCGCCACACGGCGCCCACCCTTGCTGTTTCGCCTTCTGCGCGTGATGGAGAAGCGAGCAACACAACGGAGGTTCACCCCAAATGAACGTGCAGGATCGCCAGATGGATCCGATCTCACCGTTCCCGTCCCCGTTCAGCGGGGAATTCGCCGACGTAAGCGGCGTCGGTTATCCGAACAACCCCGGCTCCTATTATGGTTCGGGCGCGAACGGAGGCGATAGCATCACGAGCCTCATGCAGCAGATCCAGCAGGCCGAGCAGAGCTCTCCCCTCGGCAGCCCCATGGGCATGTCCTGGCCGATGAACACGCTTGGGATGTTCGGGCAGTTGGGATCGATGTTCCAGCAAATGTTCGGCGGGGAAGCCCTAACTACGGCAGCGAGCAGTACTATTCGAACGCGTCCGGCGGTTCGGTCGGTGATCCGCATCTCTCGTTCAACGGCAACACCTGGAACGACATGTCGAGTGAGCCGGATCTGTTGCACTCCGATTCAATCCGCGGTGGCTACCAGCTCTCTACGCAAACGACCGCGCCCAATGCAAACGGCGTAACCTACAATCAATCGGCAACGGTGACGTCGCACAACGGCGGAACGCAAGTAACCCTCAATAACAACGGGAACGCGACGATCGAGGAAAACGGCGTATCCTCGAATCTTTCGCCGGGCCAGACCGTACAAATGGGCAACGAAACGGTCACCCGCAACCAAGACGGCTCGCTGCAAATCACGAACACCAATCAAAACGGCGGTCAGATCACAACCACGATGCGCCAAAACGGCGACGGCGTCGACGTCAACGTCTGCGCCAGCAACGTCGACTTGGGAGGCGCCATGGCCAACGGCTCAAATTCGAGTGAGCCTAGCCCGCAGCCGCCGTCACAACCCTCTCCGCGGCACCTGCCAATCGGTATTCGACCGATCAATCAGCCGCTCGAGCCGTACGGGCCGGCCACCTTCGATTAGGCGACGCCCGCGCCGTGACACTTCTTATACTTCTTGCCGCTTCCACACGGGCACATGTCGTTGCGCCCGACTTTTGCGTCGCGCGCTGCGCGGGCTTCGCCGGCTGACTCGTCGCCTTGATTGGTATGCAATTGCTGCGGGCGGCGGTGCGCGCCGGGCATCGGTCCGAGCAGCTGCTCGACGTGCTGCGGTGCGAGGCGCCCTTCGGGGCGGCCTGCGGCGAACATCGCACCGGCTGGAATCTGCTCGAACTGCTGGCGGTGCGAGATTGCTTGCTCGGGCGGCGGACCGTGCTCGATCACCACGCGGAAAACGCCTTTGATGGCTTCGTCGGCGATGTTGTTCTTCAGCGACTCGAAGATTTCGAAGGCTTCTTTTTCGTACTCGACGCGCGGGTCTTTTTGCCCGTAGCCGCGCAGGCCGATGCCGGTCTTGAGATGATCCATCACGTAGAGATGGTCGACCCACTGCCGGTCGATGATCGGCAGCATCAAATAGCGCTGCTCGACCACGCGCATGATCTCCGGCGTGACTCTCGTTCTCCTTGGCTTCGTACGCCGTCGACCGCGCTGGTCACGCAAGCATCTGGCGAATCTCTTCGCGATCTTTCTTCTCGAGATCGCTCGACGCTTAAGTCGACGCTTTGAGCGGAAAGACGGCTGTCCGAGCTGCATCGAGCATCTCGTGGAAATCCCACTCGTGCGGGTGCGCGTTCTCCGGCGCGTTGTGCTCGACAGCCTCGTCGACTTTGGCCTCGAGCGATCTGCGGCAGAAACGTCGCGCGAATCGAACTTTCCTTCGAGGATCGCGCGGCGATCGCCGTAGATGATCTCGCGCTGCTTGTTCATCACGTCGTCGTACTCGAGGACGTGCTTGCGCGATCTCGTAGTTGTGATTCTCGACCTTGCTCTGCGCGCGCTCGATCGAACCGGAGACCATGCCCGACTCGATCGGCTGCTCGTCGGTGAAAGCCGACCCGGTCCATGATGCTGGTCATGCGCTCGCCGCCGAAGAGCCGCATCACTTCGTCTTCGAGCGAGATGTAGAAGCGCGTCGAACCCGGGTCGCCCTGACGGCCGGCACGGCCGCGAAGCTGATTGTCGATCCGGCGCGACTCGTGCCGCTCGGTGCCGATGATGTGCAGGCCGCCGTTGGCGGCGACGCCCTCGCCGAGCTTGATGTCGGTGCCGCGGCCGGCCATGTTGGTGGCGATCGTCACTTGCGCTTCTTGGCCGGCGTCGTTGATGATCTGGGCTTCTTGCTCGTGATATTTCGCGTTGAGCACGTTGCACTCGACGCCTTTGCGGCGCAGCATCGACGCGAGCAGTTCGCTCTTTTCGATCGAACGCGTGCCGACCAGCACCGGGCGGCCCTTCGCGTGCTCCGCGATGATCTCGTCGACGACCGCTTCGAACTTCGCCTTCTCCGACTTGTAGACGATGTCGGAGTTGTCTTTGCGCATCATCGGCATGTTGGTCGGGATCACGACGACGTCGAGGCCGTAGATGTCGCGGAACTCGCGCTCTTCGGTCTTCGCCGTACCGGTCATACCGGCCAAGTGATCGTAGAGGCGGAAGAGATTTTGGAAGGTGATCGTCGCGAGCGTCTGATCCTCGCCGCGAACCTTGATGCCTTCTTTCGCTTCGATCGCCTGGTGGATGCCGTCGGAGTAGCGGCGCCCGTACATCAAGCGGCCGGTGAACTCGTCGACGATGATCACTTCGCCGTCTTTGACGATGTACTGCTGGTCGCGATGGAACAGGTTCCACGCTTTGAGCGCCGCGTTGAGCTGATGCGCCAGCTCGATGTTGCGCTGGTCGTACAGGTTCGAGACGCCGAGCATCTTCTCGACCTTGGCGACGCCGGCTCGGTGATCGGAACCGCGTGCGCCTTCTCGTCGACCGTGTAGTCCTCGCCTTTCTTCAGGCGCGGGATGATCTTGGCGAAGTTGTCGTAGAGCTCGGTCGATTCTTGCGAGGGGCCGCTGATGATCAGCGGCGTGCGCGCTTCGTCGATCGAGGATCGAGTCGACTTCGTCGACCAGCGCGAAGTAGAGTTCGCGCTGCACCAAGTCTTCGAGCTGCCACGCCATGTTGTCGCGCAGGTAGTCGAAGCCGACTTCGTTGTTGGTAACGTAGGTGATGTCGCAGTCGTATTGCGCGCGGCGTTCCGCCGGCTCGAGTCCGTGCTGGATGATGCCGACGGTCATGCCCGAGGAACTTGATAGAGCTGTCCCATCCACTCGGCGTCGCGCTTGACGAGGTAGTCGTTGACGGTGACGACGTGCACGCCGCGGCCTTCGAGCGCGCGCGCGTACACCGGCGAGCGTCGCGACCAGCGTCTTGCCTTCGCCGGTCCGCATCTCGGCGATGCGGCCTTCGAAGAGTACCTGGCCGCCCATGATCTGCACGTCGAAGTGCCGCATGTTCAGCACGCGTTTGCCGGCCTCGCGAACGACGGCAAAAACTTCGGGCAGCATCGCGTCGAGCGACTCGCCCTCGGCCAAGCGCGCGCGAAACTCGGCGGTCTTGCCGCTCAGCTCTTCGTCGGATAGGCGCGATCATCGCCGGTTCGAGTGCGTTGACGGCGACGGCGGTCTTGCGGATCCGAGCGACCTCTCGCTCGTTCCCGTCAAACAGGCCCTTCAAAAATGACATAGGGGTGCTACTGGTTCTCCATGGGTGTTGGTGGCCCCTCAGCTAGGGTTCGGGGGCGCGGCTAGGGGCAGGGAGACGATAAACGTGCTGCCCTTCATTTTCTCTAGAACGCACGGTCAGGGCTCCCCGATGCACCTCGACGATCTTTCGGGCGACGTATAGGCCGATTCCGGAGCCCGCGACCCCCTTGCGGCGCGCGTTGCTTGCCCGGCCGAAACGGGTGAAGACGGAGCCGAGCTCGTCCACCGGGATGCCGATGCCCCGGTCGGTTACTTCGATGATCGCTCGCGAGCCCTCGGAGCCGCACCGAAACGCGCGCCTCGTCGTTGGAATACTTCAGCGCGTTCGAGATCAGGTTGTCGATCACGTGGCGGAAACGCTGCGGATCGAGCTCGACCGGAATCGGCTCCACCGGCACGTCGACGATCAACGCGCGGATTGTTCGGCGCGGTCGCGTCGACGCACTCGGCCACGAAACTCCCGAGATCCAGCACGCTGCGCGCGAGCGAAAACCCCTCGGACTGCGTCTGCGCGAGAACGAGCGCGTCGTCGGACAGGCGGACCAGCCGCTGGGTCTGCGCGTGGATCGTTTCGATCTCTTCGTGGTGCTCGCGATCGCTTTCGCCGAGCAGTTCGCAGTACCCCAGGATGACGGTGAGCGGTCCCTTGAAGTCGTGCGCGAGCATCGCCAGGAGATCGTCCTTGAACTCGCTCGATTCTTGAAGCGCGTCGTTCGCTCGCGACGTCGCCTCGTAGAGTTCGATGTTGCGAAGCGCCAGAGCCAGCAGCGCACCGAGCTCTTGGAGCAGGCGCAGCTCCTCGCGCGTGAACCGCTCGCCCTCGAACTTTCCGACCAGCAGGAACGCGTCGATCGATTCGCTGCCCTGATCGGCCGACGTGCGCGAGAGCGGGATGACCACGTATCCCGGTCCGTCGATCAGGCGCTGCACGCGCCGTTCTTCGCTTGCGATACTCGTGAGGCGTTCGACGCGCTGCTCGAGATCGAAACCGCTCTCGTTGATCAGACGATCGACCGAATCGCCGTAGACGCCGACCATGCGATATTCGGTCGCGTCCCATCGAAGGACGCAGGCGTTCGCGGCGTGCACGAGATTGACGCCGAGCCGGCACATGACGTCGGCCAGCGAGCCGAGGACGGTGTGGCTGAGAATCGTGCGCGCGGCCTCCGCGAGCGTTTCGCGCTCTTGCGCGCGGCGCAGTTCGCGTTCGTAGGCGCGCGCGTTCGATAGCGCGATCTCGAGGTGCGATCCGAGCGTGCGGAAGAACGTGACGCGTTCTTCGGGCGGCCATTCCAGTTCCGTCTCGGCCGATCGCACGACCGTCATGCCCCACAAATTGCCGTCGAGGCGCAGCGGTACGATCGACGCCGCCGCGCCCGTCAAAGAGCGCGTTGCGAACCGAGCGCGGGAGCAGCGCCGCATCCGACGGTTCGTCGACTGCGAGAAACGGCTCGAGCTCGCGTCGCGGGACGCGCTCGTCAAAGCCGGCTCGACCGCTGGTCGCGCGTGCGAACCGCGCGTGCGCACCAGAAAGTCGCCCTCGAGCGTATATGCGGCGCAATCGACCGGAAGCTCGTGCGAGACGGTCACGACGAACACGAGCAGCACTTCGTCGACGTACTGCGTGTCGCGCAGGATGCGCACGACGCGCTCGAGCGATTCGGCCTGCGCGCGGCGCGCGCGCTCGCGCTCGTAGAGGCGCGCGTTGGAGAGCGCTAGTCCGACGTGGAACGCCAGCGAACGAACCGCGGCCAAATCGCCGTCGTCGAACGCATCCGGCCGGTCGAACGAAAGAACGAGCGCGTCCTCGACTCGGCCGTCGACGACGAAAGGAACGGCCATCGCACTGTGCGCGCCGGGCGCCGTATATCTCCGTTCCGCCGATGTCCTCGCGGCGAACCGTAAGACCGCCGAATACTTTGCGCAAGTCGGCGTCGAGCGGTACGGACCCGGGCGCGACCGACGTCACGCCGCCGCCGACGGCCGCTGCCGCGACCGAGACGCGCTCGCCGTCGGGCGACACGCTGATACACGATACAGCGGTCGGCGCCGAACGCCGCGCGCACGCCTTCGACGATGCCGAAAAGCACGTCGCGCCGGTCGAGCGATTTGTGCAAGCGCTCGTTGACCATCGCGAGCAGTCGACTGTCGCGCGATTGGCGTCGCGCCGAAAGCAGCGCCCGACCCATCTCGACGATGCGCGTCGCGACGTCGCAAAAGCTTTCTAGCGCCTCCAGTTCGCCTCGCGCGGGACGCCCGTCGACCGCGAGCACGAGCATGCCGAGCGCTCGCGGCCCGGCGATGAGCGGAACGAAGACGAGATCGAGAACGCCGACCGCCGGTGCTGACGCCGGCTAAGACGCGTTGCGCGTCGCGTTCGACGAACAACGCGCCCCCTTCGCCGAAGCGGGAGAGCGCGTGCAGAAAGAGGCGGCGAAGTTCGATCGATCCGTCACGCAGCGCGAAACCTGCCGAGCCCTCCGGGACCGTGCGCTTACGTTGCCGTCGTCGGAGAAGAGCAGCGCCGTCGCAGACGCCGCTTCAAGCGTCCCACGCGCACCGACGGCGATGGCCTCGGCCTTCGCCGCAAGCGTCGATGCATCGGTAAGGCGCGCGAGCGAGAGAACGGCTTCCCTCGATACGACGAAGGTTGCGAGGAACGAGGCCGATTCCGGTCACCGCTCCAGGCGACGTGTACGTCGATCGTCGGGGCGACGTTCTTGCGAACCGTTGCAGGCGCGCGCCGCTTTGACCGCGCCCGCGGCCGCGAAGACGTAGAGTACGCCGAGCCCGGCCTTGCGTCGAGTCCGCGACGTAGATCTGCCCGGCCGTATCGATCTTCACGTCGGTCGGCGCGTTCAGGTTCGTTTTCGGCCCGCAGATGCGGCGAATCGGAGCTATGTTGATGACGCCGTGCGTCGTCGGGATGGAAGACCAGAATCGCCGGGCTGCTTTCCAAGTGCGACTGTTGCCTTGATCCGAGACGTAGATGTTGCAGCTCGAGTCGACCGCGATACCCGTCGGCGTACGAGCCGCTGTTCGGACCGGTAATGATGAAGTTCGGCTTGAGGTTGAGCGGCGTCGCGTCGGCGACGGCGGACGGAGATCGGCGGTCGTCGGTCGGCGTCGGTCGGGCGTCGGAGACGGCGACGGCGAGGCGGTCGGCGAGCCGTTCGGCGTCGGACCGGCGTCGGCAGATGAACTTCTCACGGAGCCGACCGACGACGCCCTGCAGGTTCGTCACGTAGAGATGTGCATCGGTTTTGGGAGTCGAAGGCGACGCCGGAAGGCACGTTCAGTGCGTATTCGCCGGCCGGCGATCTGATCGTACGACGAGCAAGACCGCCGATGAAGAGTTGGACGCTGTTGAATTCGGCCGACTGAGGGATCGACGATCGCAATGGCCAGCACGCCGGATGACCATCAAGCGTCTCCGCAAAGGTGTATAGGATCGCGATGCCGCGCGGGCGGCGCCGTCAGCCCGAACGCCGGTAGCGGCATCACGTTGCCGGTTGCCAGGGCCTCGAACTCGACGATCGCGCCGCTTGCGACTGCTTGATCGAAGTTGGTGACCCAGAGATTATTCGTGCTATCGAAGGCGAGGTACTGCGGGCCGGCATGCGTCTGCTAGCCGCCGATTTGATAGAGCCGGCCTGCCGGTCCCTTCTGGATTCGACCGGTGAAAATGCTGATGGCGTTCTGCGCTGTTGGTCGCGTAGAACGAGTCCGTGACGGGAAGTTCGGGCCGACGATCGACTGGGTAGCGTTCGGCGAGCTGCACGCCGCAATGGCGATGACCGTACTAACTCACGATAAAACCTATAGACAGCCTAGGCAGCATTCTCTCTCCTGAAGGGTGGAACCGGTCCCTGGTTCCCCTAGCGGGCCACGTTTCCTGGCCGTAACCCGGCCATGGGAGCGGAAGATCAGCCAGGACGCCGGCCACGAGCGCCACGAGAAGCACCACGATGACGACAAAAGTCGGACGCGCCGGCGTACGAAGGCCGGCCGGCTGGACTCGGTATCGATGATTTGTCGGGGCATACGACGTTACACTCGACCCGCTTGCGGATGGTTGAGCGCGTCCGGCGAGACATGCGCGAGCAACTGGCCGACGGTAACGAACGTATACCCGGCTCTTGCGAAAGCGCTCGACGATAGCGGGCAGCGCTTCGATCGTCGCCAACTTGCCGCTGTGCAAGCAAGACCAGGTCGGGCGCGGTCGCATGGCCGGATCATGTCGCTGCCGATCTCTCCCGGCGTCAGCGTGCGCCAGTCGCCGCCGTCGTCGGTCCACAGGACCGTCGAATAGCCGAGCGACTGCACGACGCGTCAGCGTCTCTTCGTGTAACGGCCGTGCGGCGGACGCATCAGGGTGCGAACCGACGGATCGTGGGTCAGATCCCACAGCACGTCGCGGCCTTGGAGGACTTCGGCGCGCACTTCGGCGGGCGTCTCTTGGTCGAGATTCGGATGCGAGTACGTGTGATCGGCGATCTCGTGGCCGTCCGCTTCGATGCGGCGCGTGAGTTCCGGCCACTGCTCGGCGTCGCGACCGATCAAGAAAAACGTCGCCGGGACCTTCAGGTCGCGCAGTTCGTCGAGCAGCATCGGCGTGAAGATCGGATACGGTCCGTCGTCAAACGTCAAGCGCGATCAGCTTGGGGCGAGACGTCTTTGTCGCCGCAAGGGCGGATCGCAGCGGCACGATAAGCGCGCGCCATCAGATCGTCCGAAAACTCGATGTGCGCATTCATCTCCGGCGTGACGAATGCCGGCATAATTGCTCTCGCTGCGGATGAGCCAGCGACTTCCATCCGCCGAGGCGACGACGGCGGCCAGCAGCGATCGCGCGATCGTCTTCATTCCCTGCGCACCGTGCTTCGCGCCGGTGCGCGGCGCGGTTGCGACGTGGCCTCGCAAGATCGCTGCCGACGATGACCGTCACGTCGCTGGTGACTGCCGGCGGCGGCGAACCGGTCGGGGCTGGGTCTGGCCGACGACGGGGGGTTTCGTCGAACGCCGGCAGCGCGGCGCGAACTTTCGCTCCGGCAAACGTGACCGTCGAGTGCTCGTGGATCTCGGTGGTTGGTGTAGTCGGACGAGCTCGCGTCGCCGACCGTGCCGATCGTAAAGCCCGCGCGCTTCAGCATGCGCTGCCACGCGGTGCGCGGCGCCTGCGGAGCCGCTGCCGTTGACGATGTCGACGCGCAGCGTACCGGGCGCGATCGCGGCCAGCGCCATCGCGTCGGGCGATGGTTCGGGCGCGGCGGCGCGACGAGCATCGTTTGCACCAGCCGGTCGCTTTGCTTCGACGTCCGGAACGAGCGAGTCGCCATAAACGGGCAAGTCTACGTCGCCGGTATAAGGCACTGGCAAGTTGAACGATCGCTCGATCCGGCATCCCCTGAGAAATACGACGCCATCGACAGCAGCTCTTGATCCGTAAAGTCGGTCTGCACGTCCCGGCGAAACATGCCACAAGTTGCCCGCGTGCAGCAGCGTGTTGATTTGATCGCCTTTGAGTTTGGCGAGCATCGCGTGCAGTACTTGCTGCTGGCGCATGATCCGGCACGGATCGCTGCACCAGTCGTGGCGAAAGCGCATGTAGCGCGACCGCCTGCGGTCCGTCGAGGTGCTGCAGTCCCTGCTTGAAGTGAATGTGCAGGTGCCCCCAGCTATCGTCGTAGTCGATCGTCTCGCCGGTACAGCCGGTATGGTACTGAAGGCAATCGGAAGACTTGACGACGATATCTAAGCCGCCGATCGCGTTGATGATATCCTTCGTCGCATCGATGCGCAACACGACGTAGCGATCGAAATCCGGGATCCCGAGGAAACTCGCGACGACCTGTTTGGCTTCCTTGCGCCGCCGTCGGCTTGGGCTTGATTGATCTTGGCCTGCGAGCCGTTCGGCATGGTGGCAATCCATGTCGCGCGGAATCGAGAGCTGGTAGATGCGCTTGTTGTCGAAGTCGATGTTCACCGCCCAGATCGCATCGCTGCGCGAGTTGGTCGAAAACTCCATATCGTTTCCGTGTAATCGTAGTCGAAGCCTTCGACGAGCACCAGAAGACTCGGTTTTCCGAAGACTTGCTTGCGGCGTGGGCACGAAGACTTGCGTGATCGCCAGGATCGGATTCTTGTGCTCGAAGATCGCGAAGCCGGCAGCGGTCGGACCAGCCCGAGCGCGAGCAGGCCGAAGACGAGGGCGATCGCCGCAGCCAAACCGGTAATACGAGCCTCGCGAGCTTCGTCCTCGGTGCGGTGACGGATCGAAGTGCTTACCCAACGGCCGATTGACTCCCGCACGGCGGTGCGACCGAAGAAATCGAACGGACCGTGACCGCTCGAGCGTTACGGCAACGAAGTCGCCCGGTTGCGCCTCGCCGGTGAAATAGATGCCGCCGTCGACGCCGGGCGCTTCGCCCTGCGAACGGCCGAACCAGACGTGGTGCGCTCCGAGCGCGCTGCGAAATGGTCGCCTTGCGAAGGCGTGCGGCGCTCTTCGACCAGCACGCTCACGCGTCGACCGATTCGTGCGCGCGCGCGCGCTCCGACGCGAGGCGTTGCGCTTCGCGCAGACGGATGAGCCGTTTACGCCGCTCGCGCGGCCGGGACGGCTTCCCGAGCTCCGCCGCGGGCGTGCCTTCTTCGGAGCTGTATTCGAAGAAGCCGACGCGATCGAGTTCGGCGCGACCGATCCACTCTTCCAGGTATGCGACGTGTTCCTCGGTCTCGCCTGGGAAACCGACGATGAAGGTCGAGCGCATCGTGATGCCGGGAACGCGCTGCGCGAAATCGCTCGATGATTTCGAGATAGCGCTCGCCGTTCGACGGCCGCAGCATCGCGCGCAGCACTTCGGGGTGCGCGTGCTGCAGCGGCATGTCCATGTACTTGCAGACCTTTGGCAGAGCGCGCCATCGCGTCGATCAGCTCGCGGTCGACCGTCGCCGGATAAAGGTAGAGCAGGCGGATCCACTCGATGCCGTCGATCTCGTGCAAGCGTTCCAGCAAGTGCGCAAGGCCGCCGCGGCGGGCGCCGCGATCGCGGCCCCACATCGACGTGTCTTGCGCGATAAGATCAGTTCTTTGGTTCCAGCCTGCGGCGAGCGCGCGCGCTTCTTTGAGGATCGACTCTTCGCTTCGGCTGCGGAACGCGCCGCGCAGCTTCGGAATGATGCAGAACGTGCACGGATGATCGCAGCCCTCGGCGATCTTCAGATACGCGGTCGCTCGCGGCGTCGTAATCAGCCGCGGAAGAAAATCGTGCTCGGGCTCGGCTTCGAAATCGAGACGCACGGGCCGCTTGCCGGCAGCCACGTCGTCGAGCAGTTCGACGATGCTGCGCATACGCGCCGGTACCGACGACGCCGTCGATCTCGGGGATCAGCGCTTGCAGCTGGTCGCCGTAGCGCTGCGCCAGGCATCCCGCAACCACCAGCTGCTGGCCGCGTCGCTTGTGCTGCGGCGTGCTCGAGAATGGTCTCGGTGGATTCGGCTTTGGCTGGATCGATGAACGCGCACGTGTTGATCACGACCGTATCCGCCTCGCGCGCGTCGGCCGACAAGCTCCATACCGGCCGCGCCGAGCTGCGCGATCATCACCTCGGTGTCGACGAGATTCTTGGCGCAGCCAAGGCTGACGAAACTGACGCTCGGCATCAGCGGTAGTTCACAAACTGCAGCGGAAGCTCGAACTCCATCGCCTTCAGTTCGGCGATGACCTTCTGCAGATCGTCGCGGCTCTTGCCCGAGACGCGAATTTGTTCGTCCTGATATTGCGCGGTGACCTTGAGCTTGAGCGACTTTGATCTTCTCCATCAGCGCCTTGCTCTTGTCTTTCGGGATGCCGCTGCGCAGCGTGACGAGCTGCCGCACGGTTCTATTGGCGGCCGGTTCGAGCGTCACCGAAATCGAAGGCCTTGATGTCGATGCCGCGCTTGATCGCCTTGCTCTGCACGATGTCGATCGACATTGCGCATCTTCATCTCGTCGTCGGAAACAACCGTAATCTTTTTGCCGTCGGCTCTCGATCGATCGTCTTCGAATTCTTGAAGTCGAAGCGATTCTCGATTTCTTTGCGAGCTTGATTGAGCGCGTTGTCTAGCTCTTGCTGGTCGATGCGCGACACGACATCGAACGATGCTTCGCTCGGCATGGGTAATTAGGGCTTCCTTTTATAAATGCAATTACAGCGTGAAGATGCGCTCGACGACGTCGCCTGCTGTGCCGAGCCTTCCCACGCTCTTTCCGTCGACAAAGACCTCGACGCCGCCGGCATTGCCGACCCGCAGCCTCGCGGTCTTTCCGTGGAACTGGCGAACCGTCCCGGCCGGAAACGTACCCTCCATGCTAACATTCCCGTCAACGGTGACTCTAAGCCACGAAGGCGCTGAAAGTCGTACCTCCAGATTGGCCGATCCCGACGCGAGCGGGCTCGGGCTGGGGCCGGCGCTCGGGGGGCCGCTCGGAGTCTCGCTGGGGCTTTCACCGGGCCCTTCGCTAGCGGCGAGACTTGGCGTCGCGTCGGCGGCCAGCGCAGCGCCGCCCGCCGAGGCGACAATCGTCGGACTATTAGAAGGAAGTGCATTGGCGCTTTGCCGCGCCCGAAAGGTAGCCTCGTTGTAGACGACGATCGCGATCAGCACAACCGCGACGAGCGACGCGGCCCAGATCAGCGGTGAAAGCGCCCGAGCAGGCGGCCCCTCGTCGGCGAGATAGCTGGTTCGCGGCGGCGCGCCGGGAGCGGTCGGCACCGGCGCGGGGGGCGCAGAGGCCTGGTTATTGAACTCGGCGACGACCTCTTCGGGCTCAAGCCCGAGGAAGCGCGCGTAGGTTCGTAGGAAGCCCCGGATGTAAACAGGCGCACCGATCGCGGTCCAATTTTCTTCTTCGATGGCAGCCAGATAGACCGAGCGTATGCGAATGTGCTCGGCCACATCCGAGAGTGTGAGGCCGCGAGCCTCGCGTGCGGCGCGAAACCGCTCACCCAGCGCTGGCATTGGGGCTTTAGTTAGTCCCTTTCTCCTGTTATCCTGTGCAACGGAATATGAGTAAACCTACGGGTCATCGCCGCAATGAGCGGCGGAGTCGATTCGGCAGTGGCCGCCGGCCTCTTAGCGGAGGCCGGCTACGACGTCATTGGCGTCACGATGAAGATGTATACACCGACGAAAGCGCCGCGCGCCAAAAGCTGTTGCGGTGTCGATGACTTCGACGACGCTCGACGCAGCGCGGCCGTCCTCGGGATCCCGCACTACGTGCTGAATTTCGAGCAAACGTTTCACCGCAACGTGGTCGATCGTTTCGTCGACGACTACGCGCACGGCCGCACACCCAACCCCTGCGTTTCGTGCAATAACTTCGTCAAGTTGGGCACGCTCGCCGAGTACGCCGACCGCCTGGGCGCGCAGTACGTCGCAACCGGACATTACGCGCGCCTCGAACGCGACGCCACGGGAACGCACCTCTACCGCACCCCCACGCCAAGGATCAATCGTACACGCTCGCCCAGCTCACGCGCGAGCAGCTCGCCACGCTGCTCTTGCCCGTTGGTACGACTGGAGAAACCAGTCACGCGCGAGCATGCCCGGCGCATGGGGTTACCGGTGCACGAAAAAGCAGAGTCGCAAGACATCTGTTTCGTGGAGGGCGGCGACTACCGCGACGTGCTGGAACGCCTTCAACCGCAGATCAATCGTGAAGGCCCGATTGTGGATGCCGCGGGTGCGGCTGTCGGCACGCACGCAGGCATTGCCAATTACACGATCGGTCAGCGCGCGGAACTTCCGGCTGGCAACGACGGCGCCCGCTACGTCACGCGTATCGATCCAAGTAGCAACACGATCGTGATCGGGCGCGAGGACGAATTGCTCTCGACGACGCTGGTCGCCGATGAAGTGAATCTCCTGCAGCCGCAACGATTTTCGAACGGCCCTGTTCGCGTACGGGCGATGGTCCGGTATCGCTCGGCGCCTGCGGAGGCCACGGCAACGACACGCGCCGATGGGACTTTATACCTATCATTCGACGCTCCGCTGCGCGCGATCACTCCCGGACAGCTAGTTGCGATCTTCGACGAGCACGATGAGGTACTCGGCGCGGGAACTATTTGCCACATCGGCTAAGTGTTGCAGCGGGAGTGCAGCATGGCGACCCTTCCGCGCGACGACTATCTCGAGATCCACGATACGGCGGCTTGGCTCGCGCAGAACGGCTTGACCATTTTTTGCTGGGAACCATCCAAGCGCTACCCCCGTTACGAGTGGGCGAACGATGTCGTCGTCACCCGCTCGAAGATGGATCGCGCCGAATTGTTCGGCGACGATCCAACGTTCCTCTCCATCGGAGACAACGCGCGTATGACCGATATCGCGCGCGAACGCATCGACGCCGACGATGAGACGCCTTTTGAGGTCGAGTTAGCCGCCAAAGACGGTTCGACGTATTGGATCGAATGCGTCGTTCGCGCGCTCGAGCCCGCTTCGAACGGCGCGTTGCGCTTCGTTTGCGCATCGCACGTAGTCGATCGCCGCAAGGCGTATCAGCGCCTCAGTAGACTTTTGAGCGCGATGGCCGACAATGCGCCGGCCGGAATATTCATCGTGCGGTTACGCGACGCGGACCTGCTCTCTCCTCCGGTCGTCTACACCAACCCGACCTTCTGGCGCATGACCGGTTACTCTCAGGATGAGCTCGACGCCGGCGTGTACCCGCGAATCCTTGGTGAAAGCACGAATCGGCGGCTGGTGGAAAGATATGCGCGAGCAGTCTTGCGCGGAGAGTCGGTCGTAACCGACCTCCACCTCCGACGCAAAGACGGAACACCCTTCTGGTGCGAGGTCCGTGCGCACCCGCTCGAAACGCCGACGGTTCACTGCGCGGTGATCCTGCTCGACACCACCGCAAGGCGCGAAGCGCAGGACGCAATGAGCCTGCTCACGGAAGGCGTTGCGCAAGCGAGTGACTTCATGATCGTTACCGACGACACAGAGTCGCCCGAAGACGGTCCGAAGATCCTCCAAGTGAACCGATCGTTTCTCGAAGCGACCGGTTTTGAGGAAGCCGAGCTCGTCGGCAGGCCGTACACCGTCATGTATTCGCCGCACAACCCACCCTCGGTGATGGGCGCGATCCGGCGCGAAATCGAAGCCGACCACACGAACTATCGCGAAGTCCTGGCCCAACGTAAGGACGGCTCGGAGTTCTGGATCGAATTCGTCGACCGGCCCTTCATCACGCGCTATGGCCGACGGCTACGGCTAATGGTCGGACGCGACATTACGCTCCGGCGACGCTCGACCAACCAACTCTCGCTGCTCTTCGCGGCGACCGAACAAGCGGAAACCCCGATCATGATATACGACGCGAACGAGGCCGGCGAACTCGCGCTCTCTTACGAAAACGAGAGAGCAGCGCAGCGGCAATGCTATCACCTGCTCGAGTTGTGGAGCCGCAGCGATACGGAGAGCCGTTCGACACGGCGCCGGCTGGAAAGCGGTGAAGTCACCATCGTGACCTACACGCGCAGTGACGACAACGGCGCCCCCGAACTCGTTCAAATGGCTGCGCGGCCGGTTCGAAACGAAAGCCGCCTTGAGGCCGTGCTCACGCAGGAACGAATCCTTGCAACAAAAAGCGCGGCTAGCCGCGGTGCGCACTCAAGAGTCATCGAACTAGCGACGATGCTCCCGGAGCTCCAGCAAGCGAAGGAACTGTCCGAACGCATCGAAGCGCTCGGCGTCCTCTTACATGGCACGTTTGGTGCGTCGATGGAACGACTGACCTATAGCGCAAACGGCTCGGTCCACATCGATCAAGACCGCCGGATCGCCGTTTTCGCTCACAACGGTATTGCGGCGCGCGTCTCCTGGCCCGACGCGCTCGAACCGCTCGCGGTGACGGCCCTGCGGTTTGCAATCGAAGCGGCGTTGGACGGCGTTTAGGGCGACGAGCTACACGCGAGCGCCATATCCGGCCGCGCGTTCCAGTACGTGTCGCGGATCACGGGGTTGAAGCCGGCGTTGATGACGACGTTTTCGAGATCGCGGCGCGTTGCTTCGTTGGTGCTGCCGGCGTCGTGCACGACTTGCTCTTCGATGATCGTTCCGCCCATGTCGTCGCAGCCGTAGAACAGGGCCATCTGGCCCATCTTGAGGCCGGGCGTTAGCCACGAAGCCTGCAGATGCGGGAAGTTGTCCATGTAGAGCCGCGAGACGGCGAGCACGCGCAGGTACTCCAGACGCCGTCGATTCCTTTCCGCGCAGCGGCGTTTTGAACGGGACGTAATACCACGGAATGAACGCGGTAAAGCCGCCGGTTTCGTCTTGCAGTTCGCGCAGGACGTGCATGTGCTCGATGCGTTCTTCGGCGGTCTCGATCGAGCCGAACATCATCGTCGCGGTCGTCGGCATTTCCAGCAGCTGCGCCTCGCGCATGACGCCGAGCCATTCGTCCGGCTTGACCTTGCGCGCGGAGATCCGCTTGCGAACGCGCTCGACTAGAATCTCGGCGCCGGCGCCGGGCAGCGATTTCATGCCGGCGGCTTTGAGGCGCACGAGCACTTCGCGGACGCGGCATGTTCTCGATCTTGGCGAGAGCCGACGACTTCGGAGACCGAGAGCGAGTGGATGTCCACCTGCGGAAACTCGCGCGCGACGCGCGTTGGAAAGCGCTTCGAACCACTCGAGCGCCGAGCTCGGGGTTGACGCCGCCTTGGATCATGATTTGCGTCGCGCCCTGATCGGCTGCGTATTTCACGCGCTCGAGCACCTTGTCGTGCGACATGGTGTAGCCTTCTTTGTGATGCTCGGGCCGGAAGAACGCGCAGAACGTGCAGTGCACGTTGCAGACGTTGGTGTAGTTGATCGTCGTATCGATCACGTAGGTGACGACGTTGCGTCGGATAGAGCTGCATCCGGCGCGCGTGCGCGGCGGCGCCGAGATCGTGCAAATCGGCCTCGTTGATAGATGCGCACGCCTTCTTCGAACGTGAGGCGTCCGCCGGTTGCGGCGCGATCGAGCAAACTAGCTAGCGAGGACACCGATGACCTCCGGGAGCGACGAGCGGAACCGCACGCGATGGCGCCGATGGCGTGCAGCTCGCGGCAGAACGCGGCGAGGCCGTTTTGCGCGGCCGAGTGGAACGTGAAGTTGAGTTTGCCGTAGTAGGCTTCGTAAAACCCGGGCGGACGCGCGATCAGACGCTGCGCTTCTTCGACGACACGTACGATTGGTGCGAGCGCGACCACGTGTAGGCATCGGTGAGCGCGTCCATGCAGGCGCGAACGCCTTCGGGATCGCGCTCGTAGGCGTCGCGGCGCGCGGCCCACACCGCGAAGACGGTTTGCTGGCCGGTCCACTCGTGCCACAAGCGTGCCGAGATCGTAGACCTGATCTCGCGCGGCAGCGACTGGATCGCGTCGATCGCCGAGTCGCCGATCAGCAGCGCCGGCTTCGCCGGCGCGCGCGCGCATCGAGCGGATGCGCCTCTTCGACGTACTCGGCATGCACGCCGTAGCGGCGTTCCAGCAGGACCCGCAGCAGGTTCTCGCCCGACTGGCCGATTCGCCCGTAACGTAGATCGTCACGCCGTCGAGCTGCGCGGGCGGCGTCTGCGAGACGAGCACGACGGAAACGACTTCGTCGCGCGCGCCGATGCACAGATCCGGCAGCAGCACCAGCTCGTCGGCAGTTGGCGGCCCAGGCAAACGCCGCTGATCGGGCTCAAATCCAGTTCGCCGCCAAGCAGCATCGCGTTGAGGCGCGACGGAACGTCGGCATGCAGCGTCCCCGGATACGCGATAGCGCCCGCGTCGAACGCGGCATAGACCGGCAGATCGTTGGTGTACGACGATCCGCCGCAACGCAGCGCATATGCCGCACTCACGCGGTCAACCAGGTCGCCGCTGCGGTCGGGCGGCGCCCAGTCGTACGGGAAACGTCTCGATACGTCGAGTTGCGCCGGACCGGCATGTAGCCGGCGCCTTCGATCAGGCGGCGGAACTCGCGGTCGTCGACGTATTGCCCCGACTGCGTGCCGGCCGAGTGATAGATCATCTCCTCGTCGGTCGAGCCGTGCGTGCCGTCCATGTCGTCGGCGCCGTACTGCAGCGCGACCTGGCAAACTTTGAGCCCCTGGATCATCCAGTAGGCCTTGATGTGATCGAAGTTGTCGAGCATCAGCCGCGCGACCGCGAACGTGCGCAGATCGTCGAGGCCGGTCGTCCAGCCGCAATCCGAAAGTTCGTTGCCGTCGGGGTGAAACGCCAGCGGAATGAACGCGTTGAAACCCGGGCAACGCGCTCTTGCGATTCGCGCAGGCGGATCATGTGATCGACGCGATCTTCGAGCGACTCGATATGGCCGTACAGCATCGTCGCGTTGCTCGCGACGCCTTGGCGATGCAGTTCTTCGTGAATCGCGATCCAGTTTGCGCTCGAGACTTTGTTCGGGCAAATCTTCGCGCGCGTCTCTTCGCCGAAAATCTCGGCCGCGCCGCCGTTGACGTTATCCAGGCCGGCATCTTTGAGCGCCGCGACGATATCGGGGAAACGACAGCCGATGGCGCTTGGCCATGTACTCGATTTCGGCGGCGGTGAAGAGCGAGAGCTGAACGTGCGGCAGCGCTTCCTTGAAAGCGGCGCATCAGCGGCAGCCAGTAGTCGAGCGAGAGCTGGCGCGGATCGTGGCCGCCGACGATATGAAGTTGATTGAAGTTCGTGCCGGTCTCCATCGCCTTGGCGAAGACCTGGTCGGCCGTCATCCGGAAGACGCGATTCGGGTTCTTTGAACTCGTCGGCTGCGAACGAGCAGAACTTACACGCGGCAAAGCAGACGTTGGTCGAGTTGATGTAGCGGTTGAGAACGTAGTACACGTTCTTGCCGCTCTTGCGCTCCTTTTGATTGCGCGCGAGGCGGCCGAGCGTGTGAATGTCGGGCGTGCGATAGAGCGCGAGCCCGTCGGCCATCGAAAGCGGCATCGCCCGCCTCGACTTTGCGCTCGATCTCGATCAGCGCGGGATCACTGGTATGCCACGTGAACCTTCCTATTCTATCTTCGGCTCTAACTCTCGCGCCCCTGCAGGGCAAGACCTTTGTGGGCAAGAGCGGCCAGCGCCGCGGCGATGACGCCACGCCCCAGAGCACCCCGCCCACAAGGTCGGTCAGGTAATGGGCGCCAAGCGCCAGCCGCGACCAGAGGATCCCGAGCGCCAGCGGCAGCTAAGCCGCAGGCAAGCCGGCTCGTGCCGGGCGGCAGTCGCTGCGGCGCCACAAAGTCCGCCCAGCAACAGGTAGAAGCCGACGGCGATCGCCGCATGCGAGCTGGGGTACGAAAACGCCGTCTCGTGTTTCACGACCCAATCCAGACGCCGCGGCCGCGCAAAGAGATGTTGAAAGAGATCGGCGCCGCTGCCAGCAGATGCAGCAGCACGACGAATCCGAACGCGACGCGCGCCGCGCCACGCGGGGAAGCGAAAGGCGATCGCAATCAGCGCGATGGCAAGCGGCCCGAGCAAGTATGCGATAGCCGAACCAAGTAAACCACCAGGCGATCAGCGTCGAATGATTCACCCATGACGCTCGCTCGAGCGATCAGCGCACGCCGGTTCGCCGGTGCGTGATCGACGATCCTCCCGAGCGACAGAAATATCCCGAGAAGCCCGAATGCGATCGGCGGCAGCGATGCAGGCATGCGTAGCAGGAACGGCTGCAGAAGAGATCTTGTTGGCCGCCTTCGCCATCTTGCCAAGCCGCGGCGCCATCATTTCGAGCTCGGCGAAGCCGAGCAGAATTTTGCGCGGCTTGGTGCCTTCGTGCGGCCCGACGACTTTGAACTCTTCGAGCTGCTTCATCAAGCGCACCGCGCGCGGATGGCCGATCGAAAACTGCGACTGCAGCTGCGCGGTCGACGCGTAGTTGGTTTCGATGATGAACTTGGCGGCGTCGTAGCAGAGCGGGATCGGCGTCTCTTACCGTTCTTTTCTCGTCGTCGCCGACCGGAACGATCTCGACGTCGAGCAGATTATCCGGCCGCGCCTGCTTCGCCCAGAAGTCGACGAGCCGCGTTGACCTCGTTGCCGGTGATCAGCGCGCCCTGCGCGCGAATCGGCTTGGGCGCGTCGATCGGGAGATAGAGCATGTCGCCGCGGCCGAGCAGCCGTTCCGCGCCGTTCATATCGAGAATCGTGCGCGAGTCGACTTGCGAACTCACCGCAAAGGCGATGCGCGACGGAACGTTGGCTTTGATCAAGCCGGTGATGACGTCGACCGACGGGCGCTGCGTCGCAACGATCAGGTGGATGCCGGTCGCGCGCGCGAGCTGCGCGATCCGCATGATCGTCGTTTCGACTTTGGCCGGCGCGACCAGCATCAAATCGGCAAGCTCGTCGATGATGATCACGATGTACGGTAGCTTTTCGTCGGGAAACTTCGCGTTGTATTCTTCGATCTTGCGCACGCCCGCCTTGGCGAAGCGCTCGTAGCGCGAATCCATTTCCTTGGTCATCTCGAACAGCGCGCCGGCCGCCAGGCGCGCGTCGGTGATTACCTCTTTGATAAGATGCGGAATGCCGTTGTAGACGGTCAGTTCGACGCGCTTCGGATCGATCATCAGCAGCTGCACTTGATCCGGCGTTGCGATGACCAGCAGCGAAGCGATGATCGTATTCAGGCAGACGGATTTGCCCGAGCCGGTCGCGCCGGCGACGAGCAAATGCGGCATCTTGCGCGAGGTCGCCGAAGACCGGGCGGCCGGTGATGTCTTTGCCGAGCGCCATCCAAAGCGGCGGAACCGTTCCGCGGTTCGGCATCGCTTCGAGAATCTCGCGGATCGCCACGATCGACACCGTTTGAGTTCGGGATCTCGATCCCGACTGCCGATTTGCCGGGAATCGGCGCTTCGATGCGCACGCTGGTCGCCGCCAGCGCGAGCGCGAGATCGTCGGCGAGCGAGGCGATCTTCGAAATCTTGATGCCGCGCTCGGGCTTGAGTTCGTAGCGCGTGATCGACGGGCCGCGCTCGATATGCATCACCTTCGCGCCGACACCGAAGCTCGCCAGCGTGTCTTCGAGCACGTGCGCGCGGTTCGAATCGTCGACGACTTGCGCTTGCGGCGGATCGAAGAGCGCAAGATCGGGCAGGCGGTACGTACGCGTCGAGGCGACGAGGTCGGCGGATTCGTACTCGCCCGGCAACCGCCGCCGGCACCGGCATGGGCGATCGGCGCCGACGGCCGGTACAGGCGAAAGAACGATCGGAGCAGCGACGCGCGGCGGCGGCGGTTCCGTCCTCCACTTCGTCGCTCGGCGTCGCAGCGTTGACGGCTTCGGCTGCTTGCGGTCGCTGCTTTGGAAGCGCAGAACGCCTCGCGCACCGAGGCGTGCCCTTCCGGGACCGGCAAGCGACATCTTCGGAAATTTTGGCGAGCGAATCCGCCGAGAGGAACACGAGCACCCGGCCGATGAGCTGCTTGAGGCTGACGTTCGTCAGCCACAGCGTGAGCGACAGCGCGACCGAGCACCAGCACGACCCAGGCGCCGGCCGTGCCGACAAGGCCGCTCAGCGCCCACCAGATGCTGCCGCCGACAAGCCCGCCGTTCCGCTGCGGCCGGCTGAGCCAAACATCGCATCGATGATCAGGAAATAGACGAGCGCCGACGTGCCCTGCGTGGCGATCAGCCCCGGAACGTTGACTTCAAGGAAGATGATCCCGCCGAAAAGCGCGACCAGCACCGGGAAAAGCGCGGCGGCTCCTCCAAAGAGTCCGTGCAGTCCGTCCGCGAGCGCGTGGCCGATGTTGCCGGCGTGCTGCGGCACCGCCAGGGAGATTCCGCAGAGGATCGCCATTCCGAACGCGGCGATTCCGACGATCTCGAGGTTCAGCCGCTTCCTCGCGCTCGTCTTCCGGCGTGCTCTTGCCATGGAAACTATCGTTTCTTCGTATCGATTAGGAGTTCATTTGACGACCCCGACCATCGTCGTCCTCGAGGGCGACCAGACCGGACAAGAACTGCTCGTCGAAGCGCTGCGCGTGCTCGACCGATCGGTCATCGACATCGAGCTGCCTTCGAGCACTACGACCTCTCGCTCGAAAATCGGCGCGAGACGAAGAACGCACGTCGTGCTACGATGCCGCCGACAGCGATGAAGAAACATCGTCTCGGCCTCAAAGCCGCGACGATCACGCCGGAACAAAAAGGCGACGTCGGTTCGCCCAACGCGATCCTGCGCAAAGCGGTCGACGGCAAAGTGATCGTCCGCACCGGCCGCAAACTGCCGCGCGTGCGCCCGGTCGCCGGCATTCACGCGCCGATCTCGGTCGTGCGCATGGCCGTCGGCGACGCGTACGGCGCGAAGGAATGGCGCGAAGGCGAGGGGATGGACGAAGTCGCGTATCGGACCGAAGCGATTTCGCGCAGCGTCTGCCGGTCCGTCGCTGAATACGCGTTCGTTCACGCGCGCAAAATGGGCGCGAAGGTTTTCGGCGGCCCGAAGTACACGGTCAGCCCGGTCTACGAAGGGATGCTCAAGGAAGAGATGGATGCCGCCGGCCGCGCGCCATCCCGACGTTCCGTACGAACCGCAGCTCATCGACGCGACCTACGCGCTGCTGCTTTCGAATGCCGGCGACTACCGCTGGTGATTCCGTCGCTCAATCGCGACGGCGACTGCCTCTCGGATTTGGTCATGCAGCTCTTCGGCTCGATCGCCGGCGCCGAATCGGTGCTGCTCGTCGTTCGACGACGAGCTCAAGCCAGATCGGTCGTCATGGCCGAAGCTCCGCACGGCACGGCGCCGCGGCTCTTCGGAAAGAACGTCGCCAACCCGCTGGCGATGATCCTGGCGGCCGGCGCGGTGCTCTCCTACATCGAGGACCGGCGCGCCGAGCAACGCAGTCGCGTGCCATCTACGAGGCCGTCCTTCGAAGCCGTCCACGAGGGCATCGCCACCGCCGATCTCGGCGGCCACTCGACCACGACCGAGTTCACCGACGCCGTCATCGAAGGCGTGCGACGCAAACTCGACGTCTGGTCGACGCTCTAGCTCTGGGATGAGTGTAAAGTTTCATATAAACCAGGACCACGGAACTATAGTTCCTTGGTCTGGGGTTAAGCAGGCGCTTACGGGGGACCGATTTTATAAAAAGGATGTTGGGGCTCTCACGACGCGCCGTTCAAGGTATTGAACGGGGCAATCAGCGACGTACCTACCGGCAGTCGATCGAGTTACCGATTGCGATCGAGGCTGGTCTGCCCGCGCCTGTATATGGAACCCTCGTCAATATTTCCGAGACCGGTTGCCGGATACGCTCGCTGATCCTGATCGATCGCGACCGCGACGTCCGCTTCGAACTCAAGCGCCCCGGTCACAAAGCCATCTCGCTCAAGGGACGCGTCGTCTCGCGCTCGACCCCTGCCACCGGCGGCGGATATGAGTACGGCGTCACCTTCGTCCTGAGCAATTCGGAGCGCGAGGTGCTCCTGCGGGAGATTCAAGAGATGCAGCGCCGCGAAGCTGCGGCTCGGGCGGATAATCGCCCGCAAGCCGCTGTGACGCCGGCGACCACCGGCAAGCAGCGCCGCGGCAGCGTCCGCACGATGGTCGGATTTCGGGTCCGCTACCGGACCCCCGGCAAACCTGCGATTGTGGCCGAGGCCAATGACGTCTCAATGGGCGGTCTGCGCCTCATCACGGTCGAGAAGATCGAGATCGGGACGATGGTCGAGTTGCGCTTCACGCTTCCCAACAGCGTGCTGTGGGTCTACCCGGCAGCCGAGCAACGCACCGAGATCACGCCCTTCGGCGAGCGCCGCATCCGGATTCCCGACAACCGTCGCGCTTTCGACGAGATGCTCGTTCACGGCCGCGTCGTGTCGCGTTTCGCGCCGCAGCGTGAGCGCGAAGTCTACGGCGTGCAGTTCACCGATATCGATGGTTACCAACGCGAGGAGATCGCGCGCTTTACGCATGCGGTGCAACTCGCGAAACTTCGGTCGGATTAGACCGCAGCGGACATTCCAAGGAAAGGCTACCCTATCATGAGCTGGATTCCCAAGAAGAGTACGACCGCAATGGGTTGGGGTGCACCCGCGCAGATTGCAACTCCTGTCGCGACCCTGATGACTCCCCGTTCCGCGGTTTGCTCGCTGGAGATGCCGGTCGTGATGAGCGTGCGCCGTCTGCCGGCGCCGGTTTACGGCACGCTGATTGATATCAACGCCCAAAGCGCTCGCGTTCGTTCGCTGGTCCTGATGGAGCGCGGCGCCGAGGTCGAGTTCGACTTAGCGCTCCTTGGAAACGAGCCGATCACGCTCAACGGCCGAGTTGACGCGCGTCGTAACGCCAACTCCGGTGCCCGGTTCGAGTATCACCTCTCATTCGCGTCAATGGCCGAGGCTCAAATCGATGCATTGGTCCGCATGGTTCGCGCTCTCGAACAGCGCAACGCGGCGTCGCGCTCGATTCAGAACTCGATTGCGCAGCTTCCCACGACCGACAAAGCAAAGCGCGGCAGCTACCGCGCGCTCTCCGCGTTTCCGGCCTATTTCCGTCGCGAGGGCGACGCGTGGGGCGAAGGCAAGGTTGGTGACATCTCCGCGACCGGAATCCGCATGAGCTGCGCCGAGCTCGTTGCGATTGGCACGATGCTCGATATGCGGATCACGTTGCCCTCGAGTGTGTTGGACGTCTACCCGGAAGAGACGGCGGTGCTCGACCTGACGCAAAACGTGCCGCGCCGCATCGGCCGCGCCGACATGCGTCGCAAGTTCGAAGAGATGGTGCTGCGCGGACGCGTAGTCACGCGCTTCCAGCCGGTCCGTGATCGCGAAGTCTACGGCGTTGCGTTCATCGAGATCGACGGATACCAACGCGAAGAAATCGCGCGCTTCACGCACGCGGTGCAGCTCTCGAAGATCCGCAGCGCCTAGACGATTCGGCCGCGGCTAGCGGTTAACGTAGCGAGATCAACAAAACGCCGGCGAGCGCAAGTGCGACGCCGGCTTTTTGCGTGCGCGCGAGCCGCTCCTTGAGCACGACCCGAGCCAGGAACACGGTGCTCGCCGGATAGAGGCCGGTAAGCACCGCGGCGATCGCGAGACTGCCGTAGAACGTTGCGAGGACATACAGCACGTTCGCGATCATGTCGAGCAGACCGCACACGACGATCGGCGGCCAGTCTGAGCGAGGAGCGGCGAGGCTCGCACGCGTCGCAAGCGTGACGACTAGCAAGAGCGCGATTGACGCAAGACGCGCTGCGACGAGGTTATGCAAACCCGAGGCCGGATGCGTAATTCGACAGCAAGATAAGAAACCGCCGAAGCCGAAGCCGGCGATGATCGCCTCCCTCACACCCTCCGTCGCAATCTCACGCTTGCCGTAGTCCTCAAACGAGAGCGAGATCATGACAATTGCGATAAGCGCGAGGACAAGGCCGATCATTTGAATGAGTGCGAGCCGGTCGCCGCGTATCGTTCCATAGATCAGCGGAATGGCGGCCGCTAAAACTGCGGTGATCGGCGAAACGACGCCCATTTTCCCAATCGAAAGCGCGTGATACAGCATCGCCATGCCAATGCCGCCGCCAACGCCGCCGAGCAAACGCCCAACAAATAGTCGCTCGCAACCGGCTGGCCCCGGCGAGAACGGAAGCCGGCGACGGAGCAGGGCAAAACCGGCGGCTTGCGAGAGCGCGGCACGCTGAAGATCGTGGCGCGCCGCGCCGCTACCCCGCCTAAAAATCGGCCGCCCCGTAGAGCGCAGCCGAGAAGCAGGCTCAGCGCGACGCCGATCGCGCGCTAGACTTCCATCACCACCGGAATCACCACCGGCCGGCGTTTCGTTCGCGCGTAGATCGACTTGGTGACGGTAGTGCGAATGTGTTCTTTGACGGCGTTGACGTCGCGCATCGCTTCGACCGAAACCTCGCCGATCGCCGTCACGCAGTTCGGTGCGCAGTTCGTCGAGCACGCCGTCCGACTCGGGCAAGATAGAAGACGCCCTTCGAGATGAGATCCGGGCCCGCCGATCACGCGCGCTTCTTCGGAATCGATCGCGACGACGACCATCATGATGCCGTCGTTGGAGAGCGCCTTGCGGTCGCGCAATACCGCCTCGCCGACGTCGCCGACGCCCGAGCCGTCGACGAGCACGTTGCCGCCGTACGTCTTGCCGATCTTGTCGCCGTACTCTTGCGTGAACTCGAGCACGTCGCCGTTCTCGACGACGAAGACGTTGTCGGATTCGACGCCGGTCTGCACCGCCAGGCGTCCGTGCTGCACGAGCATGCGGTACTCGCCGTGCACCGGCACGAAGAACTCCGGCCGCACGAGGTTGAGCATCAGCAGCAGCTCTTCTTGCGAGGCGTGCCCGGAGACGTGCGACTTGCCGTCGGTGCCGTGAATCACGTGCGCGCCGAGCTTGTAGAGATTGTTGATCGTCTTATAGACGCTCTTCTCGTTGCCCGGGAATCGGCGTCGCGCTGATCACGATCGTATCGCCCGGGACGATGCGGAACTTCTTATGATCGCGCACCGACATGCGCGCGAGGCCGCTCATCGGTTCGCCCTGCGAACCGGTCGTCATCACCACGACCTGTTCCGGCGGATAGCTGTCGACGTCTTCGATCTTGATCGTCGTCCCGGGCGGGATGCGCAGGTGCCCGAGCTCGCTCGAGAAATGCACGACGTTCTGCATCGAGCGCCCGAGGAACGCGACCTTGCGCCCGAAGCGCTCGGCGTGGTCGACGGCCTGCTGGATGCGCGGCACGTTCGACGCAAACGACGCGATGACGATGCGCCCTTTGGCGCGCGCGAAGATCGCCGTAAAAGCCTCGCCGACGATGCGCTCGGAGAGCGTATGGCCGGGCCGTTCCGCGTTGGTGGAATCCGAGAGCATGCACAGCACGCCGCTCGTCGCCGACGCGCGCGATGCGCGCGAAGTCGGCGGGCTTGCCGTCGATCGGCGTTTGGTCGAACTTGAAGTCGCCGGTGTGGAAGATCGCGCCGACCGGCGTGCGGAGCGCCAGCGCGCAGGCGCCCGCCACCGAGTGATTGATGTGCACGAACTCGGCGTCGATCGAGCCGTAACGACACACGGTCGCCCGGCTTGACCTGCATGAAGTTCGATTTCGCCCATCTTGTGCTCGCGCGATTTGGCTTTGATCAGCGCGACCGTCATCGGCGTTCCGGCGACCGGCGTGTCCGGAAACTCGCGCAGAAAATACGGGATGCCGCCGATGTGATCTTCGTGCCCGTGCGTCACGAGCACGCCGCGCAGCTTGTGCGCGCGCTCGCGCACATAGGTGAAATCGTTGATGACGACATCGACGCCGAACATCTCTTCGTCGGGGAACATCAGGCCGCAGTCGACCACGACCAGATCGTCGTTGGTCTCGATCACGGTCATGTTGCGGCCGATTTCGCCGCACCCGCCGAGAGGGACGACGCGAACGTAGGGCTCGTCCGGGCGGCGCGGGACGATCAGGGTATCGGGTTATTCAAAATGGCGCACTTTTCTTCGCGGACGGCGCGGGTGATGGAGGCTCAGGCTCAACGATACCTCGCAGGGGTTGCCCTGGTTGGCTACCGCAGCGGCCCTTACCCTGGCCTCACCGGCGCCCCAGGAGCTACCTTCGCCCAGGCCGCCGGCCGCGGCGAGTACTCCGGCCGTCCCGGGCGCGTTCTTCTCGAAAAGCGCCCTGCGCCGGGCCCGGCTCATCATCCAGATGCATATGCTGGAGCTGCGCGAAGAGCGACTCGAATGCGTCCGTGCCGCGATTTTGCGGCGCCTCCCGCCGGAACTGCGGCCGACCGCAACAGGCTCGAGTGCCAGTGGAGTGAAACAATCGAGCGCTCCGAGCGCTACAACACCCCGTAGCGCGATTTCGAAAAGCGAGGATAAACAAGTGCTGGTAGCCGACAACAAATGCTTCATCGAGAGAGGGCCTCATGGCTATCGACTAACCGCGACCCGAAGGCGAACGGCCTAAAGACGCATTCGATACGTCATTTCCCCCAAGGAGGCATTCGAATCGCTTCGAGTCGTCGCCGACCTGGGGATGGGCGCATTTCTCATCACCTCGTGCGTCGCGATCTGCCCATACTTCGTGCCATGATGCCCGCAAGCATTCGTGGCATCGCCGGCGACTTTGCGAAGAACCCGCAGATGCGCGGATGACCCCCGAGCAAGTCGCAAAAAGCGCTGGACATGGCCAAGAGGTCTGAGCTTTATCTGGCGGGGCCATTCTACGATCGTCGTGCTCTTCTTCGGCCTGATCGAAGCGCTCATCATGCTGGTCTTCAACGCCATGGGCCGCGGGTCGGGCACGTTGAAACGCTCTGGGCGAGCGCGGTGAACATCGGGATCATCTACGGAATCTCGCAGATCGTCGGAATGGCGGTCATCCTCTTGCGCGGCGCGGACGCTTCACAACGGCGGCGGTGAAGTCGGCGGTCCCTTCGCTCGCGCTGCTCGCACCGGCGGGTGCGGGCATAAAACTGGTGGCGTTCCTCGCCACGATCACGCCGTTTTCGATCTGGTCGATCGTGCTCGTGATGATGACGATGACGATCGTGGCACGCGTTCCAAAACTCCAAGCGTGGCTCGCCGCGATTCTTGTTGGGTTTTACCCGCACTTATGCCGTGGTGTTTGCCAAGTAAGTAGGAAGATCGATGCCCTGGAAGACTCTCGTGCTGCCGGTTATCGCGGCGGTGGCGCTCTCGACCGGCCCGATTCGGGCCGGTAAGCGGACCACGCTTACCCCGCGACAACGCACCGCGCATACGGCCCATACCGGGCCGCCTTCAACGGCGGCTCAGCTGCGCCCCGGCGGCGCTCGGCCGGCAGCCGATGTCACTGAGCGATGCGGTCACCTACGCGTTGACCACAGTTCGACGGTCTCCACAGCAGATCGCCAACGTCGCCGACGCCAGCACGCACTCGCATCACAACGGGCGACGCGTGGCCGCTGGTCAACGGGCAGCTTCAGAGCTACCTTCCAAAAGCGCCAACTTCGAGGGCGCGTTCGCCGCAATCGGCGCTTCGCAGCAAAATGAGTCAGCCAGAACACCGTGCAGATCGGCATCAAGTAACTGGAACCTGGACAGCGGCGGATTTGCTTTCCTGGCAGCTGGCCGCGGCCCGCGCCTCAGGAAGCCCAGGCCCGCAACACGCTGGCCAATACGGAGGACCAGATCGCGACCAGCGTGACCAACTCCTTTTACGCCAGTCGCCCAGCGGCAGGCCACGTGCTGGTCGATCTCGTCGCGCCTCAACTATCAAAACATCTTGCTCGACGCGTCAAAAACCAAAGAGAAAGCCGGCGTGGCTGCGGGCGTCGACGTCCTGCAGGCGCAGGCGCCAAGCCAAGAGCGAGTCGCAGCTCGTTGCCGATCGCGCCGGCGTCGACGACGCGAGCGAGCAGCTCGCCAACAGATCGGCGCACCGATCCAATCGAAGTTCCTGGTGCCACACGCCATCCCGCAGCCGCCGATTCCGCCAGGATCCGTCGACTCGCTCGTTGCGATTGCCGACGTCAATGCCGCCCCGACGTCTTCCGCCGCGCACGAGGCCGTCTGGCCGCGCAATTACACGCGCAAGGGCTGGAACGTCGAACTCTGTTCCGTGAATCCATCTCGGCCAACATCGGCAACCAGTTTTCCCCGACGGGCGCGGTGGCCGAGCAGCAATCGATCGATCAGGAATGCACCGCCGGTCTCATCCCGCGCCGATGCCCGACCGTGCCGCGCGGCTCGTTCGGGTTCTGGTCGATTCGGCGCTGTCTCGACGTTCTCGCTGCCGATCGTCGACTACAACGCGCGCCACAGCGAGCGCGTCAACGACGACGCGCAGCTCGCTTCGGCGAAGACGAACGCTGGACCAAACCCGCCACAAGGCAGATCGACGTTCGCCAAGCTATCGCGCCGCGAAGACCGCGGAAGCCCAGCTCTGCCTCGCGCAAGTCGAAGCCACGGCCGGCACGGAAGCCGCACGCATCGCCGAACTGCAGTACAAGCGCCGGCGTGAAGGGGATCTACGACGTCCTTCAGGCGCAGCAAGAATCGCCCAATCGGCGCAAAACGACTACGTGAACGCGCGCGATCAACTACGTCAATGCGGTCGTCAAACTGCGAGTCTCGCTCGGAACCTACACTGCCCGAAGCGCCGTCCTGGATCTGAAATAGGAAGCATCATGAGCAAACGCACACGCAACCTCATCATCATCGCCGGCGCGCTCGTGCTGCTCGTGATCGTCGCGGTCGTCGCTGCTCGCCGCAAGCACGCCGATGTCGCCGAAGTCCGGCTGCAAAACTCAGCTACACGACATTTACCGTGAAGCTTCCCGAGAACGGCGTCGTGATGAATCCCACGACGCGGCGACGATTCCGGCGCTGGTCGGCTGGCAACCTCGGGCAGATCTTCGTTCAAGGCCGGCAGCGCGGTAAGCCAGGGCGAATTGCTCGCGACGATTTACAACCCGACGATCCAGTACAACGCGGCGGGCTCGCGAGGCCGACTGCGGCATCGGCCGGTTGCGAACATCTCCGCGGCGCGTGGTCTCGAGAAAGAGCGCGCAAGGTCGGCAATCAGGCGCAGGTCGATACGAACAAGTCGTGCGCTCGATCTAGCGCAAGCGCGTGTACGAGGAAGACGTGTCGCATGTTACGCCAACAAGGCGATCCGCGCAATCAAGCTCGACACCGACAAAGCCAACGCTCGACCAGGCGCAAGTCGCCTACGATCAATCCGTGCAGCAGCTAAAGCTCGGCGCGGTCTCCGGCTACAACGGCGGCTCGCGTTCAAGCGGCGCAAGCGGCGGCCGAAAAGAGCGAGCATCATCAACGCTCAGAACCAGCAACAGACTCGCGTTCTACAGATCCGCGCGCCGTTCGAGCGGCGTCATCCAAAGCGTGACGCTGCGCAGACCAACAACGCGCTGCGCCCGCTCCAGCCCGGCGATGCGGTCGACGGCGGGGCAAGCGATCTTCACAATCGCCGGCGGACACGATTACATCGTGCGCGCGCAAGTCGACGAACAGGACATCATCAACGTGCGCCTCGGGCAAGCCGGCGAACGTGAGCGGAGAAGATTTTCCCGGCAAGACCATTCACGGGCACGTCGCGCGCATCGCACCGATCGCGACAAAATCGACCGATGCCTCGAGCACCGCGAAGCAAGTGCTCACGACGATCGCAGCTCGACCAGAACCCGCCGTTTCTCCGCGACGGAATGAGCGCCGACGTGGACATTCTCACGACCGACATTCCGCGCGTCGATCGCGATTCCGAACGACGCAATCGTCACAAGAGAACGGCAAATCCGCCTACGTCTACGTCGTGCAGCGGCGGCATCGCCAAGAAGCGCTCCGTACCTAGGTCGCCGGGAAACGGCGACACGCAAACGTTCGTGATGTCCGGATTTGCCCCGGCGACGCGATCGTCGCGCAGAAGGCCCTCGGCCTCACCGACGGTGCGAAGGTGAAAGCGATGCCGTCACCGCCGAGCTCGCTCCCCTAGGCTACATGACCTATCTTCTCTCCTATCTCGAGGAAGCGATCGCGGCGCTGTGGCGCAATCGAGTGCGCTCGGTCTTGACGATGCTCGGCATGATCATCGGAGCGCGTCGATCATTGCCGTCTTCGGCATCAGCCGGGCCGCGACGAGCGGGATTACCGGAACCTTCGCGTCGTTCGGCACCCGGTCCCCATCGGCGTCGAGACCATCGTCACAGAACTATCCGGCACGCGCGCAATGCGTTACCGACGACGCTGCCTCTGTTGGCCGCAGCCCTCGGCGATCGAGTCGAGCGACGTGCAAACCATCGTGGGAGCGCACCTAGAAAGTCGCTATACGGAGCGACGAACGAGCATTACTCGGTTGCGACACAGGATCGTTTCAAGACGATTCCTTGCGATGACCGAGGGACGCAAGATCGACGCGAACGACGTAGCCTAGCGCGGCGCGCGTCGTTGCGCTTATCGCAGAGCTCGCCGACAAGTTTTTCACGGACGCGCCAGTCGATCGGACAAGAACTTACGATCAACGGTGCCCGCTATACAGTTGTCGGCGTCTATCGCCGACATCAAGGCTCGTCCTCTGCTCAACGTCAATTGCCGGCTCGATTATATCGTCATTCCCGACTCGACGTTTCACCGCGATCTCAACGAGCCTCCGCCGACAACATTGAAATCTACCCATTGAAGGGGTCGAATGCCGACGCGCTGCGCGACCAAATCGTGAGCGTGCTCCAGCACATCCATGGACCGCAGGCCCAATACGTCGTCACCGATAGCGCCGCCCACATCGGCAGTTTCGAAAACGTGCTCAACATCATCGCGCGTCGGCCTTCGGCGCCATCGGCGGCGTCGCGCTGGTCGTCGCCGGCATCGGCATCATGAACATCATGCTGGTGTCGGTGACCGAGCGCACGCGCGAGATCGGCATTCGCAAATCGATCGGCGCAAACCGCGGCAACATCATCTTGCAGTTCCTGATGGAGTCGTCGTGCTTTCGCTCATCGGCGGCGGCATCGGCATGGGGCTCGGCATCGCGCGTCACGCATCGGCGCGCGCACGTGCTCAGCCACACAGCTCGGCGCGCTGCTCATTCCGTACTTGCTGATCGTCAGCATCGCGCTCGCGTTTTCGATCGCGATCGGGAATGGTCTTCGGCACGTATCCGGCGAATCGCGCGGCCAGCCTGGACCCGATCGAGGCGCTGCGCTCGTGATGATTACATCGAAGAAGCGATGCCGTGCTGTTGGCCAACAAAATGCGTCGCTGCTGACGATCACTGGGTCTGATCATCGGCGTCGCGGCCGTGATTGCGATCCAAGTGCTCGGAGCGAGCATGGCGGGCGCGATCAACGGGCTGCTCGGCGGCATGTCGCCGACAACTCGCTTCATCATCTTCCCGAACTCGCCGCAAGCGCAACGTCGTCCAGGCAGCGATTAAAACTGAGCGACTTGCAGACGATCATGGCGCGAGGTCCCCGGCATCACCTCGACGCCGTTCCACTCGGCGGCGTCAGCCGACTCGTGCGCCACGGTCACAACACCGGAACGCTCATCGCTCTCGCCGGAAACCGCGATTCCGCTTACGACAACCTGCCGCGTCTACGGCCGGCATATCGAGTCAAGACGACATCGATGCCGCGCGCACAACGTAGCCGTCATCTACGACGAACGTACCGGCTCTTTCCTGAAGGCGGCGATCCGACCGGGGAGAGCATCTATGCCGGGCCGAACCGCTACGTGATCGTCGGCGTGCTTGCAGAGCCGCGAGCAGGGTTGCTCAACGCAACGTTTGGCGGCGATGTTGCGATCCCGTGGACGACGTACTTGCGTCAGTACATCCGCGGAGATCGCATCTTCGCCGCGCGCTTCATCGTGGAGGACGCAGATCGACCATGCCCGCAACCGAGGCCGCCGTGATCAACAAGATCCGCGCGCTGCGCAAAGTAGGCACCGACTTCGCAGTATCAAACCTTCGACAAGGCGCAATTCACCCAAGGCATCAACGGCGTCTTCGGCGCGATGACGCTCATCGTCGCCCTGATCGGCGCGGTCTCGCTGCTCGTCGCCGGCATCGGCATCATGAACATCATGCTGGTTTCGGTCGCCGAGCGAACGCGCGAGATCGGCGTACGCAAAGGCGATCGGCGCGCGCCGTGGCAGATTCTCGCGCAGTTCTTCATCGAAGCGCTGCTGCTGTGCGCGCTCGGGCTGCGCGATCGGCTGGGCGATCGGGCTCTTGGCATCGGCGGCTCGTCAATGACGTCTTGCGATCGTCAAAGTCACCGGATACATCGCGCCGCTGCCGTGGCTCCAAGCGTTCCTGATTGCGGCCGTCTTCGCGTCGTCGTAACGCTCGCGTTCGGCACCTATCCCGCCTTCCGAGCGGCGGCGCTCGATCCGATCGAGGCGCTGCGCTATGAATGAGCGACACGCTCGCGATCGATCTTCGCGACATCCCAAGACGTACAAGAACGGTCCGATCGAAGTTCCCGCGCTGCACGGCGTTACGTTCACGCATCGCCGCGGCGAATACGTCGCGATCATGGGCCCGTCGGGTTCGGGCAAGTCGACGCTGATGAACTTCATCGGCTGCCTCGACCGGCCGACCAGCGGCACCTACGTGCTCGACGGCGATCGACGTCTCGCAGCTCGACGACAACGCGCTCGCCGAAGATCCGGCTGACGAAACTCGGCTTCATCTTCCAAGGCTTCAACTTGCTGCCGCGCACCGACGCGCTCAAGAACGTCGCGCTGCCGCTCTTCTACGCCGGCGTATCGCGGCTCGCGAGCGCAACGCGCCGCGCGACGGCGGCCTCGAGGAGGTCGGCCTCGCCGACCGCGGCGCATCACCAGCCCAACGAGCTCTCCGGCGGCCAGCAGCAGCGCGTCGCGATCGCGCGCGCGCTGATCAACGATCCGGCCGTCCTGCTCGCCGACGAGCCGACCGGCAACCTCGACTCGCAGACCAGCGAAGACATCATGGCGCTTTTCAGCAAGCTCCATGAGGGCGGCCGTACGATCATCATGGTGACCCACGACGAAGACGGTCGCCCGCAACGCAAGGCGCATCATACGGCTCCTCGACGGCCTGGTCGTCGCCGACGAGACGCTGGCGGCTATCAAAAAGTGACCAAAGGCTAGCTTTATAGCCCCGTGAGGAACGCTCTGAAACCAACCATCGTTTTGCGGGTAGAAATAGCCTCAAGAATAATCTTCCCCTCAGATTGGAGAATCGTGAAGAATCGCGTATTGCCCACAGTCATCGTCGGCCTCGTCGGGCGCCATCCTCGGCAGCTTCCTCATGATGCTCTACGCGAGCACGCACTTCGCCAATGTCGCGGGGCCGGACCATACGCCGCCGGCCGTCGCCGCCGCTCCGCTCAACGGCGTCAGCGATCAAGATCGCATCGTCAGCGCCGTCAAGCGCACGAAAGCGTCGGTCGTCGCGATCACCGAGACGATCAACGGCCAGCAAGTCGTTCCGCTCGACCCGTTCATCCAGCAGTTTTTCGGCCAGCAGGGGCCGGGCATCGTCCAGCACTACAAGGGGCAAGCCTCCGGTTCGGGCTTCGTCTACGACGACCAAGGGCGACATCGTCACCAACGCGCACGTCGTAACCCGCCGCAGTGGCGCAAAGTCTCCAAGCTGACGGTCGTCTTTTCCAACGGCGATAAGGTGCCGGCGCACGTCGTCGCCGCGAACATCGGCGCCGACGTCGCGATCATCAAGAGTCGACGACTACGCGAAGCTCCCGCCGCCGCTTGACTTCGCCGACTCCGATCGGCTCGAGCAGGGCCAGTGGGCAATCGCCATCGGCGAGCCGCTCGAGCTGCAGCAGACCGTGACCGTCGGCGTCGTTTCGGCCTTCAACCGCGACGAACCGATCGCGACCGAGAACGGCGGCGACGGCTATCGACTTCAAAGGCCTCCTCCAGACGTCGGCGCCGATCAATCCCGGCAACTCCGGCGGCCCGCTGATCGACATCGACGGCCGCGTGATCGGCATGAACCAGTCACCGATCGAATCGGCGTACGCCCAAGGCATCGGCTTCGCGATCCCGTCGAACACCGTCCGCACCGTGGTCGCCGCAGCTCCAAGCAACCCGGGCGTCCATCAGGGCACCGACGCCGGCTTCATCGGCTCTGCACGGGTCGATCTCACGGCCGGTTTCCGCAATCAAACCGGCTACAACGGCCAAGGCGGCATCGGCGTCGGCCAAGTCTTCCCGGGCTCGCCCGCCGACAAGCCGGCACTCGAACCCGGCGACGTGATCCTCCAGGCCGACGGCAAGCCCATAACCACGGCGACGCGCTCGCAACTACATCGCCTCCAAGAAGCCCGGCGACACCATCCGCCTCGAAGTCTGGTCGCAAGGCGTCAAGAAATTGTCGCCATCAACCTCGAGGAACGCCCGGCCGACCAAGTCGGCGCCCCCCAACAGGGCAACGGCCAGGGTCCTTAGACAAAGACTAAAAACCGAAGGACGCGACATCCGAGGCACCCTTCGAAGCAAGCATAAGCAAGAAAGCGAGCGGAGCAGGGTGCCTCGGGGCGTCGCGCCCTTCGTGTAGGACCCACCTGCAACCGGCCTCTTCCGTTTGGTGTTGGAAACAACAGACCCGTCCTCGTGTATGATGGTGGGTACTACGACTGCGTGAGCCCGTAAGCGGCAAGGCAGACTTCGCCCTCGTTTCGCATCCCCGAATCCATGTGACTGTTGCACTTACCTCGGTGCACACTCGCCTCGGCTAAGGTTGCGGCGAGTGCCCGCAGAGAAGCTGGTCCGGAGCCCCCGCAGACATATTTTCGAGAGGTAGTATTTACATGGCTAAAGTGGTCGGTATCGACCTCGGCACGACCAACTCCGTCGTCGCCGTGATGGAGGGCCCTTCGCCCGTCGTCATCCCCAACGCGGAAGGCTCGCGCACGACGCCTTCGGTGGTGGCATTCACCAAGACCGGCGAACGGCTCGTCGGCCAACTCGCAAAGCGTCAGGCGATCACCAATCCCGATCGCACGATCTCTTCGATCAAGCGGCACATGGGCGAGGGCGATTATCGCGTCAAGATCGACGGCAAGGATTACACGCCGCAAGAGATCTCGCGCGATGATCCTGCAAAAGCTCGTCAACGACGCGAGCAACTATCTCGGCGAACGCGTGACCAAAGCGGTCATCACCGTTCCCGCCTACTTCAACGACGCGCAGCGTCAAGCGACGAAGGATGCCGGCAAGATCGCCGGCCTCGACGTGCTGCGCATCATCAACGAGCCGACGGCGGCGGCGCTCGCGTACGGCCTCGACAAAAAAGGCAACGAGACGATCCTCGTATGGGACCTCGGCGGCGGCACGTTCGACGTGTCGATCCTCGAAGTCGGCGACGGCGTTTTCGAAGTCAAGTCGACCAACGGCGACACGCACCTGGGCGGCGACGACTACGATGATCGCATCGTGGAGTGGCTCGTCGTCCGAGTTCCGCAAAGAACAAGGCATCGATCTGAGCAAAGACAAGCAGGCGATGCAGCGTCTTACCGAAGCCGCCGAAAAGGCCAAGATCGAGCTTAGCTCGGTCGTGACAGACCACGATCAATCTGCCGTTCATCACGGCCGATCAGGACGGTCCCAAGCACCTCGACTATCACGCTGACGCGTGCGAAGTTCGAAGAGCTGACCGGCGATCTCACCGATCGCTGCGTCGCACCGTTCAAGAACGCGCTCTCCGATGCGAAGATCGACATCTCGAAGATCGACGAAGTCGTGATGGTCGGCGGTTCGACCCGCATGCCCGTGATCCAAGAGCTCGTCAAGAAGCTGACCGGTAAGGAGCCGAACCTCACCGTCAACCCGGACGAAGTCGTCGCCATCGGCGCGGCGATTCAAGCCGGCGTGCTCGCGGGCGAAGTTCGCGACGTCGTTCTGCTCGACGTCACGCCGCTCTCGCTCGGCCTCGAAACGCTGGGCGGCGTGATGACCAAACTGATCGAACGCAACACGACGATCCCGACGAAGAAGTCGCAGATCTTCACGACGGCCGAAGACGGTCAAACGTCGGTCGACATCCACGTGCTGCAAGGCGAACGCCCGATGGCGGCGGACAACAAGACGCTCGGACGCTTCCGGCTCGAAGGCATTCCGCCGGCACCGCGCGGCGTTCCGCAGATCGAAGTGACGTTCAACATCGATGCCAACGGCATCGTCAACGTCGGCGCTAAGGATCTCGGCACCGGCAAGGAGCAGCGATCACGATCACCGCATCGACCAATCTCACCAAAGAGGAAGTCGACCGGATGGTCAGCGACGCCGAAGCTGCAAGCTGCCGCCGACAAGGCCAAGCGCGAAGAAGCCGAAGTGCGCAACAACGCTTCGAGCCTGATCTACTCGACCGAGAAATCGCTCAAGGAAGTCGGCGAGAAGCTCGACGCGGGTGCGCGCGGCGAAGTCGAAACGGCGCTCGACGAACTCAAGCGCATCAGCGAAAACGGCACGGTCGCCGAGATCAAGCCCGCGATCGAGAAGCTGCAAGCGGCAAGCTACAAGATGGCCGAGCTGCTCTACAAGGCCGCGTCGCCCGAACGGCGAAGCCGCCGGCGCATCGCCAAGACGGTGCGGCCAACGGTGCGGGCGCGCAGACCAACGGCTGCTGCCGCAGTCCGACGACGTCATCGACGCCGAGTTCAAAGAAGCCAAGTAGCTCCTTGTCATCCCGAGCGTAGCGAAGCGTAGTCGAGGGACCGGCGTTAGCTGCCCTTCGACTACGGTGCTTCGCACCTACGCTCAGCGTGACAAAGACTCTTTGATATGATGAACGATAACGAATTATTGACTGAAGCCGGTGAAGCGACGCTCGATCCTCCCGCGGGATCGACCGGCGATCTGCGCACGCAGCTCGCCGCGGCAAACGCCAAAGCCGACGAAAACTACAACAAGTTTCTGCTCGCGATGGCCGATTTCGAGAACTACAAGAAGCGGATGGAGCGCGACATCGACTCGATCGTCACCTCGCATCGCCGGAAGCTGCTCGAACGCTTTCTTCCCGTGCTCGACAACCTCGAACGCGCACTCGCATTCGATCAAGGCGGCGGCGACGGACTGCGCGGCGGCATCGAACAGACGCTGCGCGGGTTCGAAGCCATGCTCGCGAGCGAAGGCGTAAAGCCGATCGACGTCAAGGGCAAACCGTTCGATCCGCGCATCGCCGAAGCGATCGGTACGCTGCCGGCTCCGAAGGCGTCGCCGACGACACCGTCCTCGAGGTCGCCCAGAAGGGCTACACGATCGGCGACGAGGTGCTGCGCCTGCACAAGTCATCGTCGCCAAAGACGACTGATGAACTACAAGGACTACTACGCGGTTCTCGGCGTCCCAAAGAGCGCGGCGGAAAAAGACATCAAGTCCGCGTACCGCAAGCTCGCGCGCAAGTGGCATCCCGACGCGAATCCGGACAACCCCAAAGCGGCCGAGGAGAAATTCAAAGAGATCTCCGAGGCCTACGAAGTGCTCGGGCGATCCCGAGAAGCGCAGGAAGTACGACGTTCTCGGATCGATTGGCAGCGCGCCGCGCAACAAGCCGAGCAGCAGCGCCGGTATCACCGCACCACAGCGACAGCGACAACGATTTCGCGTTCGACTTCAGCGACGGCACGACGGGCGGCCGGCCAAGCGGATTCTCGGATTTCTTCGACATGTTCTTCTCGGGCATCGGGCGGCGGCAAACGACGCAGACGCACCGACTTCGCGCAGCGCGGCCAAGATCTCGAAACGACGATCGAACTTGCGTTGCGCGACGTGTACGACGGCGGCAAGAAAGCCGTCGCGCTGCAGGTCGAAGACCTCTGCCCGCGCTGCCGCGGCACCGGCACCGATCAACGGCCGCCTCTGCCCGCAGTGCCACGGCACCGGCCGCGTCCTGGTCACCAAGAAGTTCGACGTTACGATTCCGAAAGGCATCCGCGACGGCCAGCGCATTCGCTTAGCGGGTCAAGGCGGCGTCGGCATCAACGGCGGCCCGAACGGCGATCTGTACCTGATCGTCAAGCTGCTCGACGATTCGACGTACAAGCGCAAGGGCGACGATCTCTACGTCGATCTGCCGGTGAGCATTTACGATCTCGTCCTCGGCGGCGAAGTCAAGGTGCCGACGATGGCCGGCCAAGTCGCGATGACGATTCCCGAAGGCACGCAGAACAACGCCTGCTGCGCCTGACCGGCAAAGGCATGCCCAAGGTCAAGGGCGGCGGGTGCGGGCGACCAATACGTTCGCCTCATCGGCCAGCTCCCGCAGAGCCTCACCGATAAAGAGAAGAAACTCTTCAAAGAGTTCGCGGGTCTGCGCAACGGCAAGAAGAGCCTCGTAGGAGGCGCCATGATCAAGGATATCGCTTTCACCGCGTACCCGTCGAACAACGTAAAGTCGACCCGTGAGTGGTACGAAAAGATGCTGGGCCTCAAGTTCAGCGGTGCATTCGAAGAGAACGGCGTCGAGAAATATAACGAGGCGCATGTCGGCAATGCATACTTCAGCCTCATGACGTCCGAATGGGTCCAGCGCGAGCCCGGAACCGGTGTCGGCGTTGCATTTGAAGTCGACGACATCGAGGCGACGGTCGAAGTCTCTGCGTGATAGCGGTGTTGCCGTTGACGACATCTACAGCACCCCCGTATGCAAGGTTACGTCGTTCGACGATCCCGAAGGCAACAAGGTGACGCTGCATCAAATCACGGTGCCGCACTAGACGATGTTTGCCGGCCACGGGTTGATGTGGTCGAACAGTACTCGCCCGATAAACCGAGAATTCGGCGCAAGGTCGACTGGCGGCGCATCGGCGCGCTGTTTCGCCCCTATTGGCGCGAGCAGTCCGTCGTTTTCGGCTGCATCGTCATCTCAGCGCTGCTCGGTTTGATTCCCGGCTTCATGACCGCGCGCATCATCGACGTCGCGATTCCGCAGAAGGACTTTCGCGAACTCACGATCGACGTCGGCGTCATCCTGGCAACGGCGCTCCTCTCGATGGGATTCGGCGTAGCTGCAGGGTTATCTGAACTCGCTGGTCGGCGAGGGCATCATGCGCGACATCCGCACGCGGCTCGTCTCGCATCTGCATCGCATGCCGCTCTCCTTCTTCACCGGCACCAAGACCGGCGAAATCATGAACCGCGTCTCCAACGATGTCGACAACATCGACAACGTGGTAACCGGAACGCTGACCACGATCATCACCAACGTCGTGATGATCCTCACGACGCTCGTCGCGATGTTCGTGTGGAACTGGCGCCTCGCGCTGGTTTCGCTGGTCGTCGTTCCGTTCATGATCCTGCCGCTCGGACCGGTCGGCCGGCGCATGTACGAGATTCGCAAGAAGACGCGCGAACAGCGCGATACGATCGAGTCGATCACGCAAGAAACACTCTCGATCTCCGGGATCACGCTGATCAAATCGTTCGCGCGCGAAGCCTACGAGCGCGCGCGCTTCTACGACGTCGGCACGCGACTCATGACCCTCGAGATCCGTCTCGCGATGGTCGGCCGATGGTTCCTCGCTTCGGTCACCGCGATGGTCATCGTCGGGCCGGCGCTCGTCTGGCTCGGCGGCGGCTGGCTCGCGCTGCGCGGCGCGATCGACAGTCGGCGTGATCGTCGCGTTCATCGGCTACATCCAAGGCCGACTCTACGGGCCGGCCGCGGCGCTGGTCGGCGTCCAAGTGCAGATCGTCAGCGCGCTTGCGGTCTTCGAGCGCATCTTCGACTACCTCGACATGAAAACCGAGGACTACGATCCGCCCGGAGCCGTCGTGCTCAGCGATATTCGCGGCGAAGTGCGGTTCGATCGACGTCACATTCGGCTACGATTCGGACCGCGTGATCCTCCACGACGTTTCCTTCGACATCGAACCCGGACAGATCGCGGCGTTCGTGGGTCCGTCGGGCGCCGGCAAAATCGACGATCACCCAGCTCGTTCCGCGCTTTTACGATCCGCAACACGGTCGCGTACTGGTCGACGATCACGACGTCAAGACGTTAACGCTCGAATCACTGCGCGCTGGAATCGGCATCGTCACGCAAGAGACGTATCTGTTCCACGACACGATCGCAGCGAATCTACGCTACGCCAAACCCGACGCAAGCGACGACGAATTGATCGCGGCGTCGCGCAACGCGAACATACACGAGTTCATTACGACGCTGCCCGCTGGGCTATGAAACGATCGTCGGCGAGCGCGGCCACAAGCTCTCGGGCGGCGAGCGTCAGCGCCTAGCGATCGCGCGCGTGTTGCTCAAGAATCCGTGCATTCTGATTCTCGACGAAGCGACCAGCGCGCTCGACTCGCACAACGAGGCCGCGATCCAAGATGCGCTCGACGTCGTGATGCGCGGCCGGACCAGCCTCGTCATCGCGCATCGCCTCTCGACCATCGTCAACGCCGACGTGATCTTCGTCATTGAGAACGGTCGGATCGTCGAGAGCGGCTCGCATGCCGTGTTGCTCGCTCGCAACGGCGCCCTACGCGCGCCTCTACCGCACCCAGTTCCGCGACACGGCGATAGCGACGTGATCTGGTTCACGCGCCCACCGTCATGAAAGGAAGTGCTGTGGATTGCGGGGATCGCGACCGCGGTCGTTCTTGTATTTGTGATTTCCGTATTCTTCCGGAAGTAGCGCCTAGGAGTAGATCGGTTCGATCGATCCCATCTTCCCCGACTGAAAATCGGCGAAGGCTTGCTCGAGTTCATCCGGCGTGTTCATAACGAACGGTCCGTAACGCACCATCGGCTCCTCGATCGGCTTGCCGGTGAGCATCAGGAACTCGAGCGGCTCGGTGCCTGCGTTTTCGACGGGGATCGTATCACCGTTGCGATCGAACACGATCGCCGCGCGTGCTGGATGCACGCGCTCCCCACTAAAGCGCGCGTCGCCCGACATCAGGTACACGATCGCAGTGTGTCCGTCTTGCACCCCGTGCTCGATGCGCGCGCCGGGCTCGAGACGATAGTGCACGAAACCAATCGGAATGCGCGTTTGCGCGGCACCCTTGACGCCTTGCACCTCGCCCGCGATCACGCGCGCCGTCGCAAGCCCGTCCGCGCTGCGCCACACCGGGATCTGCGACGCGCGCACGTCTTGATAACGCGGACGCACGAACTTATCGACCTTGGGAAGGTTGATCCAAATCTGGAAGCCGTGCTGACGCCCGCCTTCGCGCATCATGCGCTCCGAGGGCATCTCGGCATGCACCACGCCGGCGCCGGCGGTCATCCACTGCACGTCGCCGGCACCGAATCTCGCCGCGATGGCCGGCCGAATCGGCGTGCTGATTCTCGCCTTCGATCACATACGTCACGGTCTCAAAACCACGATGCGGATGGTCGGGCGCGCCAATCGCCTCGCCGGGCGCGTAGACGACCGGCCCGAGTTCGTCGATCAGCAGAAACGGATCAACTTGCATGACGCCTTGCACCGGAAATGGCCGGTGCACCAAAAAGCCGCCGCCCTCATGGAAATCCTGGGCCGGCAGCACGAGAGAAACCTTGCGTTCTGACATAGCAGTCTTCATAACCCGCGCGCGGTTGCGGCGGGTTCCTACGCAACTCCCGCCGGGATCTTCATCTCTTTGGGCGGATGCGGGACGTGCAGCTTGGCACCCGTCGCGGCCTGGACATCATCGACGGTTACGCCGGGGGCAACCTCGAGCAACACCAGCCCCCGCGACTCGACGTCGATCACGGCCAGGTCGGTGACGATCTTGTTGACCACGCCCTTGCCGGTCAGCGGCAGGCCGCAGTACTCGAGGATCTTGTGGGCGTTGCCTTTGGCAACGTGTTCCATCATGACGATGACGCGCTTGGCGCCATGGACGAGATCCATCGCGCCGCCCATGCCCTTGACCAACTTGCCCGGGATCATCCAGTTCGCGAGGTCACCGTTTTGCGAAACTTGCATCGCGCCGAGCACGGCGAGATCGATGTGACCGCCGCGAATCATGCCGAACGAAAGTGCGGAGTCGAAGAACGACGCGCCGGGCAGTACCGTCACCGTCTCTTTACCGGCGTTGATCAGATCCGGGTCTTCCTCGCCTTCGTACGGATAGGGCCCCATGCCCAGAATGCCGTTTTCGCTTTGCAGCGTCACGGTGATGCCGGCGGGCACGTAGTTTGGAATCAGCGTCGGCAATCCGATGCCGAGGTTGACGTATTGTCCGTCCTGGAGTTCCAGCGCAACACGCGCGGCTAGCTGAGTACGTGTGAGCGGCATTAGCGTTTCCTCGTTGTCACGCGTTCGATGCGTTTTCCTTGCGAACCGACTTTGACGATGCGTTGCACGAAGATCCCGGGCAAGTGCACGCTTTCGGGATCGATCTCACCGGGTTCCACCAGCTCCTCGGTCTCGACGATCGTGATCTTGCCGGCCATTGCGCACAGCGGATTGAAGTTGCGCGTCGCCTTATGGAAGACCACGTTGCCAGCGGTGTCGGTAACCGACGCGCGCACGAGCGCGTAATCGCACACGATGCCGAGTTCCATCACGTAATCGCGCCCATTGAACTCGCGCGTATCTTTTTTCGGTGAGGCAATCGCGACCGACCCGTCGGTGTTGTACTTCCACGGTAGACCGCCGTCCGCAACCAGCGTTCCGACGCCGGCCGGCGTGAAAAACGCTGGGATACCACAGCCGCCCGCGCGCAGCCGTTCGGCAAGCGTCCCCTGGGGGACCAATTCAACTTCGAGCTCGCCGCCGAGGTACTGGCGCTCGAATTCCTTGTTCTCCCCGACGTAGGAACCGGTCGTGCGGCGGATGCGCTTGTGGTCCAGCAGCACGCCAAGGCCCCAGCTGTCGACGCCGCAGTTATTTGACACGGTCACGAGGTCGCTTGCGCCCTGCTCGAAGAGCGCCTGGATGAGATTTTCGGGAATGCCGTTGAGGCCAAAGCCGCCCACTGCGAGCGACGCGCCGCTGCGGATATCGGCGACCGCCTCCGCGCACGTCTGGAACACTTTGTTCATGTCGGGCTATTGCGCCGATTGACGGAACGGCTCCCTCCCCCGTGGAAGCCTGGTGCCATGAGCATTGCACCCCCTCGCACCGTCGATAGCGACGAAGAGGCCATGATCATCAATGTGGTGCGCGAACTGGTTGCGGAAAAAGTCGCACCGCGCGCCGCCGAGATCGATGAGACCGCCGAATTCCCGACCGACATCAAAGAGCTGTTCGCGCAGAACGACTTGATGGGTATCCCAATTCCCACCGAGTACGGCGGCCTAGGCGGCTCGTTCGTCACCTACGTCAAAGTGGTCGAAGAGATCGCAAAGGCCTGTGCGTCGAGTTCGTTGATCGTCGCGGTGCAAGAGCTTGGCATGCTGCCGATTCTGATCGGCGGCAGCGAGGAACAAAAGAAACGCTTCCTTCCCGACATTGCATCGGGCAAGAAGATCGCGGCATACGCCTTGACCGAAGCCTCGAGCGGTTCCGATGCGCTGGGTTCGATGCGCACGCGCGCCGAGCGTCAGGGCGACAAGTACGTGCTCAACGGCCAGAAGATTTGGATCACCAACGGCAGCGTCGCCGATGTCGTGTGCGTCTTTGCAGTCACTGATCCCGATGCGGGTTCGCGCGGCGTTTCGGCGTTTGTCGTCGAGAAGGGCACCAAGGGATTCAGCGTCGGCAAGAAAGAGAAAAAGATGGGCATCCGCGGTTCACCCACCGTGGAGCTCGTCTTTGACGACTGCGACGTGCCGGCCGCGAATCGCTTGGGCGAAGAAGGCGAAGGTTTCAAGATCGCGATGAAGGTGCTGGATAAATCGCGGCCCGGCATCGCCGCGCAAGCGCTCGGCATTGCCGCCGGCGCGCTCGAGTATGCAGTAAACTACGCCAAAGAGCGCGTCGCGTTCGGTAAGCCGATCGGCCAACATCAGGGCCTGGGATTCATGCTCGCCGATATGAAGACCGAGGTCGAGTCAGCTCGGCTACTGCTTTACGAAGCGGCGCGCAAATGCGACGAGGGTACACCCGATGTCTCGCTCTGGGCCTCGATGGCAAAACTCAAGTGCGGTGATGTGGCGATGTCGGTGACGACCGATGCGGTGCAAGTGCTTGGTGGATTTGGGTACTCGTCGGAATACCCGGTCGAGCGGATGATGCGCGACGCAAAAATCACGCAAATTTACGAGGGAACCCAGCAAATTCAGCGCTTGGTGATCTCTCGTGCCCTCGTCGGCAAGGGAAAATAGAGGCCGAACATAGCGCGAGCGAAGCCTGGAGGGTAGGGCTCGCTTGCTGCGAACTTCCTGAACCGTTGTTGCGTTTTTAGGACGTAACGGAGCACACGATGCGGCCTTCTCACGCCGCAAGACGTTCCCGTATTTTGCTATGGAAGGAGGTACTACCATGACCAAGACCCTCGCATCGCTCCTCGCAGCGGCGTTCCTGATGACCGCCCCCGCGATGGCTGCAAGCCCCGCCCCCAAGGCATCAGCCAAAGCCGCTTCGTCGATGAAGTCGACCAAGCCGGCCGCTAAACCGGCTGCAAAACCGGCTGCAAAACCGGCTGCAAAACCGGCCGCAAAGCCGGCGCCGAAGGCGACCAAGAAGCCGCGTCTCCAGAAGACGGCGGCTACCGCGAAGCCCATGGCGACCAAAGCTCCGGCCAAGTCGTCGATGAAGTCGACCAAACCGGCCGCGAAACCGGCCGCAAAGCCGGCGCCGAAGGCGACCAAGAAACCGTAACCCTCGTTCTTATCCATCCTATGACGGCGCAGTCGTACGACTGCGCCGTCATTTTTTGGTAGCCTAAAAACAATGGCCGACCGCGCAGATCCAATGAAACCCGAGTTCACTGCCCAAAACCCGATCGTCGAAGCCGCAACGCGCCTTCGCGCGCGGCGCGACATCGGCCGCGCGATCGACGGCCCCGGCGATGCGCAACGTGAAGAGGTTCCGCAGGACGCGGAAGCTTCGCTGCAGCTCTTCCATCGCCGGCTGCTCGACGGCGCGAAACGCCTTGAATCGATCCTCGGAAAAGGAGCGTTGAAAATCGTCCGGCTGGAGAAGCCGCTGCGCGTACGCGTGCGTTTCGGCGAGCAACGCGTCAGCCTCGATCTCGATGACGTGCATCAACTGGTGCGCATCACCGGCGCGGGGCTCGACGGCGAATATCAGTTTGATATGGCAGCGTCAACCCCGGCACTCATCAATATCTCCAAGATCTCGACCGAGGCAGGCTACGGCGAGGCGCTTACCGCTTCTTCTTTGTTGAAACTGATCGCGCAGGACGCCGAGTTGCCGCGGCCTTCGCACTTGGACGGATCCGGCCCGCTGCCGTTGTAGCGTTCATCTTCGCGATGATCGGCGGCGTCGGGCAGACGCCGTTCACCGGGCACTGACCGCACAACGGCGTCGGAGCCTTACAAATTTCCCGGCCGTGTAAGATGAGCCAGTGGTGCGCAAAGCGCCACTTCTCGCGCGGCACGAGCGCCGTCACGTCTTCTTCCACGCCCAGCGGCGTCGTCGCCGTGGTCAGACCGAGCCGATGCGAAACGCGAAACACGTGCGTATCGACCGCGAACGCCGCATCCTCAAAAGCAACCGACATCACGACCGAGGCGGTCTTGCGCCCGACGCCGGCGAGCGATTGCAACGCGTCACGGTCGTTGGGAATTTCGCCGCCGAACTTATCGACCAAATCCTTCGCCGCGCTGATGATGTTTTTGGCCTTCATCCGGAAGAAGCCGGTCGATCTGACGAGCTGCTCAACATCGGCGACCTTCGCTTTGGCTAGCGCATGCGGCGTCGGATACTTTGTAAAGAGTTGCGGCGTGGTTTGATTAACGCGCGCGTCGGTGGTCTGGGCAGAGAGTATTACCGACACCAAGAGCTCGAATGGATTGCGATAGTGCAGGGCGGTCACCGCGTGCGGATAGGTGCGCTCGAGAATCGCGAGCTCTTGCTCGGCGATTTCGAGCGAAATCACCTTTTTTGGGAACGGTATCTTCGGCATCTTAGAAGCGGTTTTTCCGCACGACGTTAGAACCCATTCCGAATGACGTTTTCCGGACCGTCGCAGGCCAACGAGCGAGCGGTCGAGCTGCGTGCCGCGGGACGGTTGCCCGAGGCGATCGCCGCGCTTCGCGACGGTGTCGCCCTCTTCCCGAACGTGATCGAGCTGCATCAGAATCTCGCCCACATGCTCTACGAGTTCGGCGAGCTTCCCGGCGCGATTGCCGAGCACCGCGCGGTGCTCGGCATCGAAGAGAATAACGTGGCCTCTCGCTTGGGCCTCTATGAGCTGCTGCAAATCGCCGGCGAGCGCGATGAAGCACTCGTCCATCAGCGCGTCGCGCTGCGCATTCGGCGACTGTTTTCACAAATTGCTCCGCACGAGCAGCGCAGCATATTATGCTTGTGCGGCCCGGGTGATTGGCAAGCGAACATTCCGGTCGATTTTCTCTTCAACCACGATACGACTACCGTGCACAAACTCTATCTTGTCGATGACAAAGACATGGACGCCCAGGTCCCGCTGCGATACGACGTGGTGTGGAACACAATCGCCGAGTCACCCGAGGCGCTCCCCTATCTCGCGCTCGCTAACCGGTTCATGCACGCGCACAGCAAACCCACGCTCAACTCGCCTGCGCGCGTTATCACGACCGGTCGATCGCTCCTGGACTCAACGCTTTCCGGAACGAACGCTCGGGTCGCGCCTGTAGTCATCGTCGAGCAGGAACGTCTGCGCAATGCTGCGTTGCCCCTTGCCTTTCCGCTCATCGCGCGTCCGCTCGGCTCGCACGCGGGTCAAGGCCTCGAACGTCTAGCCGATCAGGATGCGTGCGGACCATATGTCGAGCGCAATCCGTCGCAACGGTATTTCGTGAGTTCATTTATCGACTACGCGAGCGCCGACGGCTATTTTCGCAAGTACCGCGTGGTCTTTGTGGATGGAATACCCTACCCAGTTCATCTCGCGATCTCGCCCAATTGGATGATTCACTATTACAACGCGCCGATGCGCGAGCATGAGTGGATGCGCAAGGAAGAGGCTGCTTTTCTCGCGGATCCGCGCCTGGCATTTGACGGCCCCCGCTTCGAGACATTGGTAAAGATCGGCGCTGCCGTGGGCCTCGAGTACTTCGGCATCGACTGCGGAATCGACCGCGAGGGGAACGTGCTCGTCTTCGAGGCCGACGCTGCGATGCTCGTGCATACCAGCGACCCAATCGATCTTTATCCCTACAAACACGAGTTCGTTCCCAGAATCTACCGCGCAGTGGAGCAAATGATCGACCGGCGCAAAGCCGGCGCCTCGCCTGCCGATACCTAAAGGGTCATGACCGCGTCTAGGCCGTATGAGCTTGCCGTCGTTGGCGGTGGCCTCTCGGCCACCGCGCTTGCTTGCGCGCTCAGCGCACGCGCGAGACCGGATTTTCGCGCGGTCTTCTTCAATCGCAGCGACCTCGGTCCGGGCACGGCCTACGCTCCGCAATCGGCCAGTCTTTTGATGAACGGGCCGGTGCGCGCGATGTCGGCCGTACCAGGCGACGATCGCCATCTCGCGCGCTATCTGGTCGACGAAACCGACGACGCGATGATTTGCCGCGCGCGTTTCGGCGCGTACCTTCGAGCGACGAGTGCGAATGCGCTCGCGCAGCACGCCGGAATGACGCACGAGCGCGCCGAGATCATCGACATCGAGCGAACCGACACTGGATACCGCCTCACCGATGACAACGGTCGCCGGCACGACGCGCGAAGCGTGGTGCTCGCGCTGGGCAATCTGCCGCCGAACGATCGTTTTCTCCCTGAGAGCGTGCGCCGTCATGCTGGATATGCCGGCGACCCTTGGACGGCGGACATCGCGCATTTCGACCCCGCAGCCGAAGTCGTCGTCATCGGTAGCCGGTTGACCGCAATGGACACGATCGCACTGTTGGATGAGCGCGCATTCCGCGGGCGCGTGCATATTGTCTCGCGCCACGGTCTTTTGCCGCTAGTCGAGGATACAGGCGTGCGAGGAGTCGACGCGGCAACTCTTGGCCTCGATATTCGCACGCCGTATACACTGCTGCGCTCGCTCCGCGCTGCCGCCGCTGGATTTTCCGGCGATTGGCGCGCACTCATCGAGGCGCTGCGTCCAATTACGCCGGCGATCTGGAGCGGGTGGAGCGATCGCGAACGCAAGCGTTTCTTACGTCATCTGCAATCGATGTGGGCAATCCATCGCTATCGCGTTCCTCCCGCGACCTATGCGGCGTTTACCCGCATGAAAGCCGAGGGACGTATCAGAGTTCATCGCGGCCATGTCACCGGCGGCATCGCGCGGTCGAATGGGATCACCCTGAACATCGCGGCTCCAACCGGACCGCTTGAACTTCATGCCGCGTACGTCGTTAACTGCACGGGCCCGAATTCCGATCTGCGTACCGTCGCGCACCCATTCGTCCGCAACGCGCTTGCGCGTGGGCTAATGCGCCCCGATCCGCTCGCACTCGGCGTCGACGTGACAAGTGATTATCGCGTCCTCGACGTAAAGGGCCAGCCCCAGCCGCAGCTCTTTGCAATCGGTCCGCTGCTACGCGGCCTGTGGTACGAGACGACGGCGGTCGGCGAGATTCGCAAACACGCTAGCGAGATCGTCTCGCTGCTATTTGAGGTAACTCTCGATCCAGCCCGACCAGCGGCGGTAAACGTCGAGCGAGCGGACGGGATCGCCCGGAAAGTGTCCTGAGACCGGATACGCCCAGAATTGCACCGTCGTACCGCGGTCTTTGAGCGCATGGTAGAACTTGTACGACTGCGTGATCGGCACGCGTTGATCGCCGACGTCGCTTAAGATCAACGTCGGCGTTGTGACGCTCCAGGCAGCGCTGATCGGTGACTGATCGATGTAGTTCTTCGTGAGGCCTTTGACGTAGGGCGAGCCATTCATGTCGAACCGCCAGCCGACGCCGTTGTCGGCAAGCGCGTACTCGTCGATCAGGTCGTTGACCGCCGCACCAGAAACCGCGGCCTTCCAAATATGGTAGTGGCCGATCATCCACGAGGTCATGTAACCGCCGTACGACCAACCCGAGACGGCGATGCGCGAGGTATCGATTTTGTACTGCTGTTCGAGCGCGGCGATGCCGGCCATCACATCGCGCCCTGGACCCGCACCTGAATCATTCACGATGCCGTACCAGTACTTCGCGCCGAGATTGTCGCTGCCGCGATAGTTCGGATTGAAGACGATGTACCCGCGCGCCGCCAGCAATTGATTGAACCCGCTAAACGAGGTGATCGAGGCCGAATTCGGTCCGCCGTGGATAACCAGCACCAGCGGATAGGTCCTGGCGGAATCGTAACCGGGTGGAAGCGTCACCACACCGTCCTCGAGAAAGCCGTCGTTTTGCCATTGGATAGCACGCACCACACCGAGATCGAGCGCCGCGATGGCATCGTTATAACTGGTAAGGCGCTGCGGCGCGGAATCAGGCGACGGCATGTAGTAGAGCTCGCTTGGATGGTTGGGCTCGCTCCCGGCAAAGGCGATCGCGCCACTCGTGGCGACCGAGGCATCGAGCCAAAAACCTTGCGATGGCTGCACGCCGTGAAGATCGAGGCGCACGGATTTTCCGTCGAGCGGTTTGATCCACAGTGCCGCGTCGGTATCCTTATGCCCCGAGATCAGCAGCTTCTTTGAATCCGGCATCCAGATGAAGCGCTGCACGTTGGTATCGATGCCGGACGACGTCACGTCGGCACCGTCGCCACCGCCTGCAGGCGCAACGTAGATCTCGTTGACGGCGGCTTCGTCGCCGGCCTGCGGGTACCAGTACGCGACGTGCGTTCCGTCGGGCGAATATTCGCCGAAGCCTTCATATTTGCCGTGCGACGTCAGCGGAGTGATCTTGCCTCCGGCAAGCTCCAGCGCGCAGACGACCGCGCCGTCGGAATCCGCGTCGTACGCGTTCGGCATCTTGGTGAAGACGATCGATTTGCCGTCGGGCGACCACGAGATCGGCGGCCCCGGCGAACTTGGCGGTTGCGCCGAGGGCAGACTCCAGCTTCCGCTCGTAAGGCGCTTCGTCGTAGTCGATCCGTCAGCATTAAATGCGAGCAGCCAAATATGATTGCTCGTCGGCGCCGAGCGATCGTCGTACGCCTGATCTCCGACTACGAACGAATCGAGATGTTTCTCGACGTCTTTTTTGTTTGAAGGCTCGTCGGGAGCGACGAAGGCAATCGCCCCGCCGTCCGGACGCCACGCGAATTCTTCTACGCCTTTGGGTGCCTTAGTGGCCGCCACTGCGTCACCGCCGCGCATCTCCATGATCCAGAGTTGCTGATTGACGTCGTCGCCGGTGCCGTAATCGGCGAGGAACCCGAGCTTCGTTCCGTCCGGCGACCAAGCCGGCGACGCTAGACCTTTGCGTTCGAAGGTAAGGGCGCGCGCCGTCTTCGTTGCGACGTCGTACAGCTCGAGCGTACGGTCGTTGATGTCCGTCTTGAGATTTTGGCGTGTCAAGACAAAAGCAATTTGCTTTCCGTCGGGCGAGATCGCGACGTTCGAGACGCCGGCGATCTTGGGAAAGTCGTCGAGCGTAAAAACGCGCGGCGCCGACGCCGGAGCCGCCGCGATGCATACAGCGAGCAGTACTGAAGCCGTGAGTCTTTTCATTTTGTCTTCCTTTACTTCAGGTACTGCTCGAGCCAGTCGAGCCAGTGCTTTTGCACGTCTTCCGCGCGTACCGGATCGGAGGGGAAGTGTCCCGCCACCGGATAGGCGATGAACTTCACCGTGGTGCCGTTGTCCTTAAGCGCATGATAGAGCTTGAATGAGTTGGTGATCGTCACGTTATTATCGCCGATGTCACCCATGATCAGCGTCGGCGTGGTGGCCTTTGGCGCGTCTGCGATCGGCGATTGCTCGCGCCACTCAGCTGTATTGATCGGGTTCCACGGTTTGCCCGCGAAGAACGGAACGTCGGTATCGTAATAGAACGCAATGTTGTAGTCGTCAAGCCAATCGTCGAGCGACGCGCCGCTGACCGCGGCCTTCCATACATGGTAGTGGCCGATAAGCCACGACGTCATGTAGCCGCCGTACGACCAGCCCGAGACGCCGATCCGTGACGTGTCGACCGGATACTCGCGCTCGACGGTTGCCAGCCCCGCCATTACGTCCTTGCCTGGACCATCGCCGGCATCGTTAGTGATCGCGTGTTCGTAGGCGTCGCCTAAATTCGTGCTCCCGCGATAGTTGGGCGAGAACACGAAGAATCCGTGCGAGGCAAAGATCTGCGCCTGGCTGCTCCATCCGAGCGTCGATGCCCCCTGTGGGCCACCATGAATCAGCAAAATCAGCGGCGCTTTCCCACCTTTATAATGCAGCGGATAAACCAGCACACCGTCTTCCGCGAAGTTGCCTTTGGTCGAACGCCAATTCACCGCGACCTCGCGCGCTACGCCGGTCTTGGCGACGAATCCATTTTCATCCGTAAGTGCGATCGGTTTACGGTCAGGCGAGGCCGCGTAGTAAATCTCGGTCGGGTGGCTTGCCGATGATGCGGTAAACACGAAGGCGCCGCTCTTTGTGCTGTTGCCCAGACCGGCCGGCTGCGCGCTTCCGAGATCGATCCGCCGAATGTGGCCGCGCAGCGGCCAGTACCAGAGCGATTGACGTGTCGCGTCGGGGGTAGCAATCCAGAGCGCATCGCCGCGCCCGTCCCACGCGGCGCCGGTAACGTCGCGATCGAGTTGCGTGCGAAGGTCGGCAATCCGTTGCCCACCTATGGCGGCAACGTAAAGGTTGACGCCTTGCGTGTAGTCCCCGCGCGTGTTTCGCGCGTATGCAACGATCTGCGAGTGCGGCGCAAAGAGCGGACCGTCTTGTAATGATTCCCCCGGTACCAACGGTCGCCGCGCTCCGCTATCGGCATCGAGCAATTCAATGTACGACGCCAATGAATCGCCGACGAATGGCGTCGGGAAGTGCTCGATCGCGAGGGTCTTGGAATCCGGCGACCAGGAGAGCTCGCCGCCGCCGTCCGGACCGACAACGGCGGTACTCCATGAACCGCTGGTCAAACGCCGCAGGTGCGAACCGTCGGAATTGCAGATCCAGACGTGTACCGGCGGTGTTCCGGCGCGGTGCAGGTAGTCGTTGTCTTGCACTTGGAACGCGTCGAGATGGGTTTTGTTTGCGTTTGAATTAGGATCGTCATCCTGCATCGTGTAAGCAAAGCGACGCCCATCCGGACTCCATGCATAGCTGGTGACGCCATTCTTTGCATGGGTGATCTGCCGCGCATCACCGCCATCCATCCGTAGCACGAAAATCTGGTCCTGCGGATTCTTAACGGCAACGTCGGATGCGCTGAAGGCGATTGCTCCGCCGTCAGCCGACCATCGCGGTGAGGAGACCCCCTTGCGATCGAAGGTCAGCTGCCGCTGCGCGCGCGTGCGCACGTTGAGGAGCCAGAGCTGCCGGTCGGTGTGATCCTTGGCAAAATCGGGAACACCCCGGACGTACACGATAAGTGCTCCGTCAGGAGAAATCTGCGGCTCCGATAGCGAGACGACATGCCGCGCGTCTGAGAAGTCGAAAGCGCGCGCGGGTACTGTTGCGGCACATAGCGCGATTAGGGCCAAGGCATAAACAAACCGCATGGGCTCTCCTCAATCTTGTAGCGCGATCGTTTCTCCATCGCGGGCAATCAAGCCATCACGCTCCAGTATTGCCACGAGCTCCCCCACATCCTCCAGCGAGCGTTCCGGCATCAACGGCTGCAAATCGCCGTGCAAATCGAGCAACGAGATGCGCTGCCCCGGCGGCAGCGCGCGCAGACGATCGATGATGCGCCCCCGCGCAAAGCGCGTCGTCCGCGCGAAGGGGAGCGCGTTTTGAGGTGACCGAGTTTTGGCATGCTCCTTGCGCGCAACCTCGAGCCGCGCCGCATCGATCGGAGCGGCAGCGCAATGCTCGCGCAACGGGCAAATCAGGCATTTTGGCGCATGCGCCGTGCATATCGTCGCGCCCAAATCCATCATCGCGGAATTCCAGTCATGCGCGCTCCGGAAACGGCGACTTCGCGTGCGCGCTCGTCGAGTTCGCGCTGCCCTGCGCGGCTTGGATACTCCACACCATAGTACACACGATGCACGATGCGACGGATATTCGTATCGAGCGGTGCGTCATCGACATCAAAGCCGAAGGCGCGAATCGCGGCAGCTGTATACGGCCCGACACCGGGAAGCTGTCGCAACAAATGGGTTTGCGACGGCATCACTCCGCCGAAACGACCGACGATCACGCCCGCCGTCTCGTGCAAGCGCACGGCTCGCGAGTTATATCCTAGACCCTTCCATTCGCGTAGAACGTCCCCTACGCTTGCCCGCGCAAGCGCGGCGAAGTCCGGAAAGCGCGCCACGAATGCTTCGAACTTGGGAACGACACGATCGACTTGCGTTTGCTGCGAGCATGAACTCGCTAACGAGCGTGTAGTAAGGATTGCGAACGACGCGCCACGGCAACTCGTGCGGCCGTGCGTTCGTACCACCTTCTTACGTCAGCCGCGCGTGTCGAACGGATTCACGCGCGTAGCGACACGCATCGCTTCGCCGATGCGCCGGATGCCTTCGCCGATCTGGTCGCGTGTGACGGCGGTGAGCGCGAGGCGAAAGTAATGGTCGCCGCCCGAGTTCGCGAAGAACGCTTCGCCGAAAAGAAACGATGCGCCGAAACGTTCGGCGACGTCGAGCAGCGCGCGCGCGCGCATTTCGCGCGGCGTCGATGCCCACAGGTAAAATCCGCCGGCAGCGCCGGCTCGCCTTGAGCGCCCGGCGGCCAATGCTCGGCGATCGCTTCGTCGGCGAGGGCTGCGGCGCAGCAACAGTTCTTCGCGCAGCTGCTCGACGTGCGCGTCGTAACCGCGCTCGAGATAGTCGGCGATCGCCGCCTGCACGTACAGACTCGTCGCCATATCGTAGGCTTGTTTGCGCAAGCAGCAGCCGCTCGAGAATCGTCCGCGGCGCGAGCGAGCCAGCCGACGCGCAGACTCGGCGCGATCGTCTTCGAGAACGTCGAAAGGTAGACGACGTGATCCGGCGCGAGCGAGACGAGCGGCGGCAACGGTTCGCTGCGCGAGCGGGCCGTACGGATCGTCTTCGACGATCGGCACGCCGGCGCGGCGCGCGATCGTCGCCAGCCGTTCGCGCCGGTCGGCGTTCATCGTCGCATTGGTCGGATTGTGCAGCGAGGGCATCGTGTAGATGAAGCGCGGCCGGCGCGTGCGCAAAATCGCCTCGACGTGATCGACGCGCATCCCGTCGTCATCGACCGGCACGGGAATCGCGCGCAGGCCGTTGATCTGAAAGACCTGCAACGCGCCCGGATACGACGGCGACTCGACGATGATCTCGTCGCCCGGTTCGGCGAGGCTCTGCGCGACGATCGCGATGCCTTGGGTCGAGCCGGTGAGCACGATGATATCGTCCGGGCGCGATGCGCGCCGCCCCGCGCGCGTTCATCCGCGTCGGCGATCGCGCTGCGCAGCGGCTCGTAGCCTTCGGAATCGCCGTAGGAAAGCACGAAGCGCGGATCGCGCGCGACGCGCGCGAACGATTTCGCGAGTTCGCCGAGCGGCGAGGGCTCGTCGGGCGCGACGCCTTGCACGAACGAGATCCGGCCCGCCTCCTGCTTGGCCGCGAGCTCGCCGAGGACGTTGGGGAACTCGCCGACCCGCCAAGGCGGCAGCGTGACCCACCAGGGAACGCCCGCCGCTCGCTCGGGCTGTCCGCCGCGCAGCTGCGGCACGACCCGCGAACCCGAACCGACCCGCTGCTCGATCAGGCCGTCGCCGACCAGCTCGCGATAGGCATGCACGACCGTGCTGCGGTTGACGCCCAGCTGCTCGGCCATGCGTGCGCTCGGGCGGCAGCCGGGTCGACTCGGGGAGCGTGCCGGCGAGGATCGCCTCGCGCAGATGCTCGTAGATCTGCCGGTAGAGCGGGACGATCGACTCGCGGTCGAGATCTGGCAGAATGCCGGCCCATCCAATCTTGGGCATTGATGGGGTCCATTTTTCGATGAACCAAGGCCTAAGGCTTGCCGACAACCAGAATACGATGCTTGACTATCAAGCGGTCGATACGCGCGTTCCCTTTGTGGGACGCGCGTACGAACTCCGCGTCCTCCTGGCTTTTTTGAAGCGAGGGGGGTTACTGACGCTTGCCGGTCCCGGAGGTGTGGGCAAGTCGCGGCTCGCTCACGAAGCGATCGCGCGCTTTTCGCGCGAGCACGCGACTGAAAGTATCTTTGTTCCACTCGCCGGTGTGATGCCCGAAGCCGTCGTCGGAACGGTGATGAGTACGATTGGAATTTCGCAAGAGCCGGCTCGTTCGGCGCTGGACACATTGGTCGACCGATTGGGCGATCGACCGTTGATCTTGGCGCTCGACAACTGCGAACACGCTCCCGACGAAACGTCGGCGCTTATCGACGCGCTCCGCGCCTTGCCGCACGTGACCATCTTGGCTACGAGTCAACGTCGTTTGGATTACGCCGACGAGACCGTTTTTGAGGTCGAACCGCTTCCCGTCGAGGACGGCGTTGCGTTCTTCCTCGCTCGCGCCAACCTGGATCCGCTGCGTGTCGATGAAGCGACGATTGCGACCGTCTCGACGATCGTCGAACGCCTCGACGGGTTGGCGGTCGCTCTCGACCTCGCCGCAGCGCGTTTAGCCTCGCTCTCGCTCGAGCTTCTAGCAGAAGAACTTGGCGAACTGCGCCCCTATCAACTGCGTTCGACCCGCGGCTCAGACCCGCGCCATCGCACGATCGGCAACGTCATCGCCTGGACGCACTCGCAACTCGGCGACTGCGCGAAGCGCGCTTTCGCGCAGGCTTCGCTGTTCGCCGACGAGTTCGACGAAGATGATCTCACCGCATTGGGCGACCTCGCCCCCGACGAAGTACGCGTCGCGCTCGATGAACTTGCGCTCAATTCCCTCGTTATGACGACGGAGTTCGGGTATCGCATGCTGCTGCCGATACGCGCCGTGGCGACGCGAATGTTGACTGCGGTGCGCAACCGCCGAGCGTTCGACGATGCATTTGCCCTGCGCATGAACGCGCTCGCATCGCAGTTGTGGGCGCAGATTCGCGGTAGCGGGGAAGGCGCAGCCAAGGCTATTGCTCGTTTGCACGTGCGTTACGCGGACTTTTGCGCGACGATTGCCTGGGCGCTCAAGCGCCCGCAAGATCGGCTGGCTTCGATCGATGACGTTTTAAGCGTTATGATGACGATCTGGGCCGAAGGCGGACGTTTCACCGAGGGGTTGCGCTGGACCGAACGCCTCGAATCAGTCGCGGGACGTTTGAGCGCGCAACTGCGCGGGCGCGTCTACTTCTTAGGTCTGTGCGTTGCGCACGCCGCTTCGGAATACCACCGCATGGTCGAAACCGGGCCGCTCACCATTTCGGCATTTACGATTGCGGGAGACCAACTCGGCCTTGCCCGGGCTTATAATGCGCTCGCAGTTGCGTCGCTCAATACGGGCCGAATCGAAGATGCGTCCACCTACGTCGAAACGTCGATACGGTTCTACGAGCAAGTCGGACACCAGCGCGGCGTGGCGACGGCCTTGATCAACCAAGGAAGCATTCTCTTCGATGGCCATGCGGATCACCCGCGAGCGCATGAAATCTTCCAAAAAGCCGTCGTCGCGCTCGAACGAGAGGGCCCTCCGGCGCTTTGCGGCATTGCGCTCGGCGACCTCGCTGAAGTCGAGTACGCGATGAGCGAGTACGATGCCGCCGCCGCGCATGCTCGCAACGCAATCGAACGATTCGAGCAAAATTCCGCTCCGCCGATGATCGCTTGGGCGCACCAGACGCTTGCGCGTTGTGCGCTCGCGCGCGGTCAGCTCAGCGTCGCGGGCGAGGAACTGCTCATCGCCTGCGAGTTGCTCCGGCACACGCCGCAGCCGCTCTACATCGCGCGCCTGGCAGAGGTCAGCGGGCGCAGCTTTCTCCTCGGCGGCAACCCCCGAAACGCCGCGCTGGCGCTGGCTGCCGCCCGCCGTTACCGCAGCGAGCGCGCCCTGGTCTCGTTCGGCATCTTCTCGCGCGAGGTCGCGGCCGACGAAGTCGCGCTTGCCCAGCATCTCGCTCCAGCCGACCTGGCCGAAGTGGCCCGCTCGGCGACTACCCTCGATCTGGCTCGGCTGTGCGGCCTCCTCGCCGGGCTGCTTAGCGCGGGATAGGTCGGCGCGGCCCGCGGCGAAGGCCTGTTATAGTGAGGGAGCCTTCCCTCTCCACCAGACTATCAGGAGTTTCAAGCAGTGGCTGAACATCAGGTTGATGCGGTCGTCATCGGCGCGGGCCCCGGCGGATATCACGCCGCGATCCGGCTCGGCCAACTCGGCAAGAGCGTCATCTGCGTCGATCGCGACGAGGTCGGCGGCGTCTGCCTGAACTGGGGCTGCATTCCGACCAAAGCGCTGCTGCACGTCGGCGAGGTGATTCGCGCACATCGACCACGCCGGCGACATCGGCCTGAAGGTTCCAAAGGCCGACATCGATCGCGAAGGCGTCGCGAAGTTCAAGACCGACGTCGTCAACGCCAACGTCGGCGGCGTCAAGACGCTGTTCAAAGCCAACAGCGTCCAGTTTCTGTACGGCGAAGCGTCGTTCAAAGACGCGAGCACAATCGTCGTCAAGAAGAAAGACGGCGGCACCGACACGGTCAAAGCGAAGAACGTCGTGATCGCGACCGGCTCGGCGCCGATCGACGTGAAGGCGTGGCCGCGCGACGGCGATACGATCATCAACTCCGACGACGCCGTGCAAATGAAGCGCATTCCGAAGAACATGCTTGATCATCGGCGGCGGCGTCATCGGCCTCGAGTTCGCGACCGTGTACACGCGCATGGGCGCGAAAGTGCTGGTCGTCGAAGCGCTTCCGCAGATTCTCACCGGCACGGATCTCGAGATTTCCAAGACGCTCGGCCGCATCCTCAAGAAGCAGGGCGTCGAGATCATGCTCGACACCAAAGTCGGCAAGATCGAGAAAAGCGGCAAGACCGTCAAGGCGACGTTCAACGGCGAGGGCACGAACGGCAAAGACGAAACGCGCGAGTTCGATATGGTGCTCGTCGCCGTCGGCCGCCGACCGGTTACCGACAATCTCAATCTCGCAGCGGCCGGGCTCGCGACCGACGACAAAGGCTTCATCGCCGTCGATGCGCAGTGCGCACGAAGGTTGCGAACATCTTTGCGATCGGCGACGTCACCGGGCAGCCGCTGCTCGCGCATCGAGCGATGAAGCAAGGCGTCATCGCAGCCGAAGTGATCTCGGGCGACAAATCGGCCGCGTTCGATCCGATCGCCATTCCGAACTGCGTCTACACCGATCCCGAAGTCGCGACGGTCGGACTCTCCGAGGAAGAGGCCAAAGCCAAAGGCTACGAAGTGCGCATCGGCAAGTTCCCGCTGGCTGCAAGCGGCCGCGCGCGCACGATGAACGAGACCGACGGCATGATCAAACTCGTCGGCGACGCGAAGACCGATCTGCTGCTCGGCATGCACATCGTCGCGCCGCAAGCCGAATCGCTGATCGGCGAAGGCGTGATCGCACTCGAAATGGGCGCGACGCTCGAAGACATCGGCCTCTCGATCCATCCGCATCCGACGCTGACCGAAGTCCATCATGGATGCGGCCGAAGCCGCGCACGGCAAAGCGATCCACATCGTCAATCCCAAACCGAAGACCCCGCTACGGCAGCGAGCACGTAGCGAAATAGCGCATGGCGCGCCTGCTCGACCTCGGGGTCCGCCCGTACCGTGAGGTATGGGATCTGCAGCATCCATTGCACGAAGCGGTGCGCGAAGGGCGCGAGCCCGATACCTGGATTTTCGTCGAGCACCCTCCGGTCATCACGCTCGGCCGACAAGCCAAGCGAGACAACGTCTTGCTTTCGCCCGAGCTACTCGCCGCGCAGGGCGTCGACGTCGTCGAGATCGAGCGCGGCGGCGACGTTACCTACCACGGCCCGGGCCAGCTCGTCGTCTATCCGATCCGCAAGCTCGAGCGCTTTCGCGAGATCGTGCCGCTGGTGCGCGCGCTCGAAGAGCGCCGTGATCGAGGCGTGCGCGCGTTTCGGCATCGCCGCCGAGCGCTGGAGCGAACATGCCGGGGTCTGGGTCGGGCGCAACCAGATCTGCGCGATCGGCCTGGCAGTGCAAAAGATGGTTTCGCTGCACGGCATCGCGCTCAACGTCTCGACCGAGCTGGACTACGACCGGCTGATCAACCCCTGCGGGCTGACCGACCGCGGCATCACGTCGATCTCGCACGAGACCGGACGAAGATGTCACGATCGACCGAGGTCAAGCCCGTGCTTCGATTCGAGGAGCTAGCTCGGCGAGTTTCGATGCACGGTTGCAGTGAGCGTATGGCGATCGAGATCGATCTTAATCGACGGACAGCCGGCCGCACGCGCGCAAGCCGGATGGCTGCGCGTTGCGCTTGCCGTCCGGCGACGACTACGAACGCGTGCGCGCCAAGGTCAACACGCTCGCGCTCAATACCGTTTGCAAGGAAGCGGCTTGCCCGAACATCGCCGAATGCTGGGGCGCCGGCACCGCGACGATCATGATTCTGGGCGACACGTGCACGCGCGGCTGCCGCTTCTGCAACGTGAAGACCGGGAACCCCGGGGCGAAGTCGATTGGCTCGAACCGGTTCGCGTCGCCGAAGCGGTGCGCGACCTCGGCTGGAAGTATCTCGTGCTGACCGCCGTCGACCGCGACGATCTCGCCGACGGCGGCGCGCTGATCTTCGCAAACACGGTTCGCGCGATCCACGAGCGCGTGCCGGATCGCAAGGTCGAGATCCTCAGCGGCGACTATCGCGGCGATCTCGCGGCGCTCGACATCGTGATGGATGCGCGGCCCGACGTGTTCGCGCACAATCTCGAAACCGTTCGCCGGCTCACGCCGACCGTTCGCGACAAGCGCGCCGCCTACGATCAATCGCTGCGCGATCCTCGCGCACGCGAAAACGCGCGCGCCCGAACGCTTCACGAAGACCTCGCTGATGCTCGGCCTCGGCGAGACCGAAGACGAGATCGAACACGCGATGGACGACGCGCGCGCGTCGGGCGTCGACATTTTCACGATGGGTCAATATCTGCAGCCGACCAAGAAGCATCTTCCGGTCGTCGAGTTCGTCACGCCCGAGAAGTTCGACCGACTCGGCGAGCTCGCGAAGAACAAAGGATTTCATCAAGTCGTCTCGAGCCCGCTTTCGCGCAGCTCCTATCACGCCGAACAAGCCTTCCGAGCGGTAATGACCAGCTTTCTTCATTTCCGGCCCGGTCTTTGCGGCGGTCTGTTCGCTCATCATCTTGATCGCCGGCTTGGTCGTCATTCCCGACGCTCGCCATCGCGCAATATCCGCAGATCGCGCCGCCGGTCGTAACCGTCACGGCGACCTACATCGGCGCGAGCCCGCAAGCCGTCGAAGCGCAGGTCACGACGCCGCTCGAGACAAGCGGTGAACCGGTGCAAGGCCTGCGCTACATCAGTTCGACGAGCGCGCAGGGCGTCTCGACGATCACCTGTACGTTTAACCTCGGCGTCAATCTCGACATCGCCGCGGCCGACGTGCAAAATCTCGTGCAGTCGGCGCTCGGGCAGTTGCCGCACAACCGTCCAGCAGATCGGCGTCACGGTCTGCAAAAACTCCGGCGCGTTCGTCATGGGCATCGCGCTCAAGTCGGACTAACCCGAAATACGACACGCTGTTCCTGAGCAACTACGCCCAACTCAATGTCGTCAACGATCTCTCGCGCATCCCCGGCGTCTCGCAGGTCCGCATCTTCGGCCAGCGCCAATACGCGATGCGCATCTGGCTCAATCCGCGTCAAGCTTGCCGGCGCAAGGTCTCGACGCAACCGACGTCGTCAACGCGCTGCAAGAGCAAAACGTCGAGGTCGCCGCCGGCAGCATCGGCGCCGCGCCCGAGTCGCCCAATCAACAGTACACCTACACCGTCAACGCGCTCACGCAGCTCTCACGATCCGAACAATTCGCGAACATCATTCTGCGCGCGAATCCCAACGGCGGCTTCATCCGTCTGGGCGACGTCGCGCGCGTCGAACTCGGCGCTCAGGACTACTCGACCGCATTTGCGCTTCGACGGCAACGAGCAACGTCGTCGGTCTCGGCGTGCTGCAGTACCCCGACGCCAACGCGCTGCAGGTTTCGCCGACGTGGTCAACGCGAAGATGGACTCAGCTCCGAAGCCAATTTCCCCCGGGCATCACTTGCAGGTCGCGTTCGACACGACGACCTTCGTGAGCGAGTCGATCAAGGAAGTCGTCACTACGCTGCTGCTCTCGATCTTCCTGGTCGTGCTGGTCATCTTCCTCTTCTTGCAGGATCCGAAAGCCACGCTGATTCCCGCGGCCACGATTCCGGTCTCGCTGATCGGCACGTTCTTCGTGATGAAGATCTTCGGGTTTACGATCAACACGATCACGCTCTTCGGGTTGACGCTCGCGGCGGGTCTCGTGGTCGACGACGCCATCGTCGTCATCGAAAACATCGCGCGCCACATGGAGAGAACACGGGCAAGAGCGCCGGCTCGACGGCGCCGCAGAAGCGATGACCGAAATTCAGAGCGCGGTCGTCGCGTCGTCGCTGGTGCTGCTTGCCGTCTTCATCCCGGTCGCGTTCTTCCCCGGCACGACCGGACAGCTCTACAAGCAGTTCGCGCTGACGATCGCGGCTGCGATCACGATCTCGCTGTTCCAAGCGCTCACGCTCGCGCCCGTGCTCTCGTCGCGTTTGCTGACACGGCGAGTACCGAATCGAACTTCTTCTTCTTCCGCTGGTTCAACGAGCGTTGCATAACTTCCGCGAGTGGTACGCGCGAACGCTGCCGAAGCTGTTCCGCCAGCGCTGGCCGGTGTTCGGCGTCTTCGTGCTCGCGCTCGTCGCTGACCGCATTGTTGTTCAACACGACGCCGACCGGCTTTCATCCCGAGACGAAGATCAAGGCTACTTCATCGTGATCGTGCAAGCGCCCGAAGGCACGTCGCTTGCTGCAACGAACAGCAGATCGCGATCCAAGGCGGAGAAGATCATCCGCGCGCAGCCCGAAGTGCTGCACGTCTTCGACATCGGCGGATTCAGCTTCACCGGGTCGGCGCCGAACCGCGGCATCATGTTCGCCCTGCTCAAGCCGTGGGGCGAGCGCAAACGGGTCCGCAACATTCGACGTCGCGCGTGCGTTGCTCGACGTCGACGCTTGATCGCCGCGTTCTACAAGCAACGTCCCCGAGGCGCAGATCTTCGCGGTCAATCCGCCGGCGATCAACGGCGTCGGCAGTTTCGGCGGGTTCCAATTCGAACTCGAAGATCGCGGCGAACGTCGGGCTTGCCGGCTCTTGATGAATACGGCGTTCGCGATGATGGGCGCTGCGCGCAAGGATCCGCGCTTGACGCAGTCTTCACGCAGTTCCGCATCAACTCGCCGCAAATCGAAGTCAACATCGATCGAAACAAGGCCAAGTCGATCGGCGTCGAATCTCAACGACGTCTTCCAGACGATGGAGGTCGACCTCGGCTCGCTGTACGTCAACAATTTCACCTATCTCAACCGCTCGTGGCAGGTCGACATTCAAGCCGACGCGCCGTACCGCAACGATCCAGCGTCGCTGCAGAACCTCTACGTCGTCCGCTCCGCGCCGGACCGGTACGTGCCGATTCATCGCGACGTCGGACACCAACGGCATACCGGCGCACGGACCGTCATGACGCCGATCAGCGCGCTGGTCACCGTGAAGCAGACGCTGGCCGCGCCGATCATCACGCACTACAACCTCTACCGCAACATCGAGATCAGCGGAAACGCCGCGCCAGGCCACGGCTCGGGCGAAGCGATCCAAGCGATGGAACAGATCGCGGCAAAGTGTTGCCGACAGGGCGTCAGCTACGAATGGTCGCGGGCTGCAGCTCGACGAGATCGCGGCCGGAAGCCAGAGCGTCTTGATCTTCGCGCTCGGCTTGGTCTTCGTGTTCCTCGTCCTCTCGGCGCAATACGAGAGCTTCATCGATCCGCTGATCGTGCTGCTGGCGGTGCCGGCGGCGCTGCTCGGCGCGCTCGGCTTTCATGAACTTCCGCCACATCCCGATTCCCGTTTCTCTTCGATGCCAGCCTCGCGCAGGACGTCTACGCGCAAGTCGGCTACGTCATGCTGATCGGCCTGGCGAGTAAGAGCGCGATTCTGATCGTCGAGTTCGCCAACCAGCAGATTCGCGCGGGCGCCGACATCGTCACGGCGGCGCTGCGCGCGGCTCAGACGCGGCTTGCGTCCGATTCTGATGACCTCGATCGCTTTCATCATCGCCGTCATGCCGCTCGTCTTCGCGAGCGGCGCCGGCAGCGCGGCGCGGCATTCGCTCGGCACCGTCGTGTTCGGCGGCATGCTGGTCTCGACGTTCCTCAACCTGGTGATCACGCCGGTGCTGTACGTCATCATCAAGAGTCTCGAATTGCGCGGGACGAGTCACGTTGACGGCAAACCACGCGGAGATTTCGTAGACAGAGCGCCGGAAGCGCCCGCAATTCCAAGCTAAACATAAGGGTTTTAACGTCGCCCAAACCGAAGAGGTCGCGAGCCGGACCCTGATACTTTTAATAGGCCGGTCCTCGAGTTGGAGACGATTATGCTCAAAAGCCTCACCCGAGCGAGCGCGGCACTTCTTGTTGCCCTCTCGTTCGGTTTTTCCGTTGTGCCGGCGCAAGCCGATCAAAGCGGAGCCCTTGCAAACGGTGTTGTGAGCGGCGCCAATACGGCGATTCGCAACGCCATGGATCAACAAACGCAATCAAAGACTGCAACGAAACGTCAAGACGGTACGCAGTCGACGGTAGCGCAAGTTCCTCCCGTCAATCAGCAACCTGTCGGCGGTGCCACGCAAGTCGGCCTCCCGACCGGTTTCACCTACTTCGCCGATTTCTCGATCGCGTATCCGTGGGGAAACATCGGCACCGCAAGCGGCAAGTGGCTGCAGGGCGGCGTTGACGGAATGGTTTCGTACGGCTTCAGTCCGACGTCACGCGTCGTCGCGTCGTACTATGAACTACAGCATTATCCGTACGGCTTCAATAGTGGAACTGTACCGTTCTATTTACCACCCGGCTTTCCGAACGCCGGCTGTCAGAGTCTCGGTCAGAACGCCGTTGGAAGCTGCCCCGGAACGAGTCCGCAGTTGGATCTCACGACCAAGGACCGTTTCATGCTCCTTAGTTACGAGCAGTTGTTTTTGGTCGGAAAGTTCGGTGGTCGCGCGCTTCCGATCGTGGTGACGCCGACCTACGTCTCGCGCTGGTCGACGATCAATCAGTCCGGCAACGGAACCGATGTCGTGCCGTTCGTGAACCCGCTCAACGGAGCGCCGGTCACCGGCGTTGCAACGCGCACAGCGCAATACGATTCGGTCGCGGTCACAGTCCCATTTCTCAAGACGTCACGTATGTTCGGGACGTTCACGGTTGCGCCGACGTGGCTGACGCATCTCAACGGTGTCAATCAAAGCAACACGGCGCAACTCTATCAGGTTCTCTACCTGGAGTACAACGCCAGCCGCAACCTGCGCTTCTTCTACGAGCCGCAGGCCTCGCGCGATTATCTGCCGACCGATCCGTATCCACAACACTTGAACGCCTACTTTCTTGGGGCGACCGAGCGTGTTGGAAAAGCTGGGTTCATCCAGGTCGTGCTCAACAGCGGCGGTCCGTCGAACTACAGCCCCTACGGCGTGAAGTACTTGCAGTGTTACGGACTACCGTGCAGTGCAAACACCGTACCGGCACTGGGCGGTTTAAAGGCCACGCAAATTCAAGTGCAATTCGGCGTCGGCTCGCCCGTCGTTCTGCCGTTCTAAGGGATTGGGTAACGCAATGAAATTATCGTATCTCTCGCGTCCGCTTGCGATCCTCGCGTTGACGGCGCTCGCCGCTTGCGGCGGAGGTAGCAGCGGCCCGGGGCCGCACGTAAACGCTCCACAACCGATCGTCACGCCGGCCGGCGGAACGCCGCTCGTGGGCATCGGCGACAGTCTCACCGCCGGATATCAATCAAACGGGTTCCTGGGTCAAGCAAATCCCCTGGTGACGTATTCGGGATCGGCATATCCGGGTCACGCGGTACCACCGGGTCAAGAGAACGGCTTCTGGGCCGACATCTACGTGCAGCTCACCGGCGTGCCGGCAGCCAGCATGTACGTCCCCTCGACCTCGCCGCTCCCGCTCATCGCAGGGATCGGCCTCGGCACGCAGCTCGTCGTCAACAATCCTAACCTCTTCACGCCGGTGCAGCTGTGCAACAGTACTATCAATATCGAAGCCTACTCGAATACGGCGTGGGCGGCGACCCGATTGAGCCCGACGACGCAAAACGCCGATCTCGGCGTTCCGGGTATCACGATGCATGAAGCAGTCGCGATGACCGGTCCGCTCACCGGACCGCCGAACACATTTAACGCCACGACCGGGGCGTGCGGCTACAGCACGCTCGCGAATGACCCGACGTCGGGCGGCCTGCAATCGGTGGTATCCGGCGAAAGCGAACTGTTCTATCCGGTCATGGGTAGTTATCTCAATTCGGCGGTACCGCAATTGACGGAGCTGAACGTGGCCGTTGCGTTGCAGCCGAAGCTGGCCACCGTGTGGCTCGGCGCAAACGACGTGCTCAAGTTCTCGTTCTCGGGCGGCAACCCGGTTGCGAGTGATTCGCCGACGCAAATGCAAGCCGATCTCACGCAGATCATCAAAGCGCTCACTGCGAAGGGAACGAAAGTCCTGATCGCCGATCTTCCAAACGTGCTCTCTGCGCCGCAATTCTTTCCGCAGGGCAATCGTCTGGTCGCCGATCTCGCAACGCTGTTGACGCCCGCGCTCGGCTCGGGTGCAACCGCCGCGGCAACGGCAATCGCGAGCTACGTCGCCACGCAGTATGGTGTGACCACCGGCGGCTATTTAACCGAGAGCGGATTCTTGGCGATCATCAACACCTGCGAATCGCCGAAGACGCAAGCCTTATGCCTCACACCGCCGCTCGATCCGAGCGGACCGGGAAGCGGCCTTGGCGGCGCCTACCTGACGCCGGCGCTCGCGACCGAGGTCGCACAGCTCAACGCCGGATACAATCAGGTGATCGACGCCGTCGCCAGCGGCTCGGGTCCGAACGTCGCATTGGTTCCGATCAACGCGACCTTCTCAGCGCTTGCGCCGTCAACGACGGTTCCGGGTTCGGCGCCTAATCTCAACACCGTCGTGCCGGGCGCGCCTTCGGCAACCTACTTGTTCGGCGGTAATCTGGTGACGTGGGACGGCCTGCATCCCTCAAATCTGGGGTATGCCGTTATCGCAAACACGTTCATTGCGACCGCGGACACCGCGTTCGGAATGACGATCCCACCGATCACCAACGCGCAACTCAACGCCATCAATGCAGCCGATCCGTATAACGGGCAATCGGTGAACGCGGCGCTCGGTGCGCCGATCTTCCCACTTCCCTAGACGGTTCGTTCCGCCCCATGGGCGGTCGCACATCGTGTGCTACGAACCTTCAGCCGCATCGTGCGGCCACCCAAGAAGAAGAGCCCGGGCAACTGCCCGGGCTCTTCTTCTTGTTTCGCAACCGGTTAGGCGTAGATGCCACGCAAACGGAGCGCCCGTACCACGCGGTCGATGGCAAGCGCGTAGGCCGCGGTGCGGTAATTCGAGTTGCGCGCGTTCTTGATCGTACGCAATTCGCCCAGATTTGAGAGCAGCACGTCCTCGAGCTTCTCGTTGACCTCGGCCTCTTTCCAGAAGTAGCCCATGCGGTCTTGAGCCCACTCGAAATACGAGACGGTCACGCCGCCGGCGTTCGCCATGATGTCGGGGATGACGACGATGCCGTTTTGCTTGAAGATCCGATCGGCTTCGGGCGTCGTCGGCCCGTTTGCGCCCTCGACGATCAGCTTCGCCTTGACCGTTCGCCGCGTTCTCGGCGGTGAAGACCTTCTCGAGCGCGGCAGGCACGAGCACGTCGCAATCGGAGGTCGAGCAGTTCCGCGTTGCTGATGCGGTCGCCGCCCTTGAAGCCCTCGAGGCTGCGATTCTTGACCGCATGATCGATCGCGCCGCGGAACATCGATACCGTCGGCGTTGTAATAACGCGCCGGTGACATCGGAGATGCCGCACACTTTGCAGCCGCGCTCTGCGAAGAGTTTCGCCGCGTACGAGTCCGACGTTGCCGAAGCCTTGAATGACGACCCGCGTCTGTTCCGGAGGCGATCCCATCTGCGTGCATTTCGTCGAGCGCGCAGATGCGTGACGCCGCGTCCGGTCGCTTCGACGCGTCCGCGCGACCCGCCGATCTCGAGCGGCTTGCCGGTCACGACGCCCGGCACGTTCTGTCGCACGTGCATCGAGTAGGTGTCCATGAACCAGGCCATGACTTGCGGCGTCGTGTTGACGTCGGGCGCGGGGACGTCCTTATCCGGGCCGACGACTTCGACCAGCTCGGCCGCGTAGCGGCGCGTGATGCGCTCGAGTTCGTTCATCGAAAGGTCGACGGGATCGCAGGTCACGCCGCCTTTTCCACCGCCGAACGGAAGATCGACGACGGCGCATTTCCAGGTCATCCAGAACGCCAGCGCCGTCACTTCGTCGAGCGTAACGCCGGGATGGTAGCGAATGCCGCCCTTAGCGGGTCCGCGCGCGAAGTTGTATTGAACGCGATAGCCGGTGTAGACTTCGAATTCGCCGCTAGTCTCGCTGGAACGGAATCGAGAAGATGATTTGACGCGATGGGTGCGTGAGGATTCGCCGCATTCCCGAGTCGAGTTCGAGAAGATCGGCCGCTTCGTTGAAATAGGCGATGCCGTCTCCAAAAACCGAGACTTCGCGTACCGCAGTGGTCATAAAGTATTTTTCAGCCTCCGGGGAGATCAAACCCCAAAGGCTACGGGAAATTACCGAAAACTCCCTTGGATGGAGCTATGCGGTGCAAAGCCCAACCTTCAGCCGCATCGTGCGGCGTAGCTGCTATGCGATAAACGTCTTAATGTGGCCGCTTGGTGTCTCTAGCGAGACGAATTTACACGTTGAAGAGGAAGTTGACGACGTCACCCTCTTGCATCACGTAGTCTTTCCCCTCGGCGCGGACTTTGCCGGCGTTTTTGAGCGCCGCCATGGTCTTGTACTCGACGTAATCGTCATATGAGACGATCTCAGCGCGAATGAATCCGCGCTCGATGTCGCCGTGAATCTTGCCCGCCGCCTGTGGCGCTTTGGTCCCCTTGGCAATGGTCCAAGCGCGAACTTCTGGTTCGCCGGCGGTAAGGAACGTCATAAGTCCAAGCAGATCGTAGGCACGCAGTGCAAGCTCGTTGAGGCCGCTACGTTCGATGCCTAGCTCAGCGCAGAATTCGCGCGCTTCGTCGTCGGTGAGACCCGCTAGTTCCGATTCGATCTTCCCGCACAGCACGACGACGGCACTGCCGTCTTCCTTCGCGACCGCGCGCACGGCATCGACCAGCGGACCCGGCTTGCCGATCTGCTGTTCGTCGACGTTCGCGACATACAGCAGCGGCTTCGCGGTGAGCAGAAAAGACTCGTTTGCAATCTCGCGCTCGGAACTTTCGAGTGGGAAGCTGCGCGCGGGCTTTCCGGCTTCGAGCGCGGCGACGACATTTTGCGCGGCATCGTGCGCAGCGCGGCGCTTGGGATTCGTCCGGGCCTCGCGTTCGAGTTTGTCGAGCCGCTTCTGCATGGTGGCAAGATCGGCAAGCGCAAGTTCGATCGAAATGATTTCGATATCGCGCGCGGGATCCGGGCTTCCCTCGACATGCGTCACGTTGTCGTCCTCGAAACAGCGCACGACCATCGCAATCGCATCGGTCTCACGAATATGACTGAGGAAGGCGTTACCCAAGCCTTGTCCGGTCGAGGCTCCGCGAACGAGTCCGGCGATATCGACGAAGCGGACGGTTGCGGGCACGATGCGCTGGCCGTGCACGAGCGCTTGCAGAACCTGCAAACGGTCGTCGGGTACTGCGACTTCTCCCACATTCGGTTCGATCGTGGCAAACGGATAATTTGCCGCGAGCGCTTGAGCGGAACGGGTGAGGGCGTTGAAGATGGTGGACTTGCCGACGTTGGGCAAGCCGACGATACCGCAGGATAGCGCCATGGTGCGGGCCCTTGCGTTCGTGCGGGTGTCGCCCGCACCCTTGCCGAGTAGCAAGAGAATCCCGCGGGTGCGTCGGATACCACCGGATGCGCCAAATGAAGGTCGACAAGCTCGGGATCGACCTATTGACCCACGATCCGGTTGTGATCCTCAAGGATATGGACGGGTCGCACTACCTGCCGATTCTCATCGGCCCGTTCGAGGCCACGGCGATCGCGCTGGCACTCGAAGGCGCTCCGGTCCCGCGACCGCTTTCGCACGACCTCATGCGCAACATTCTTGAGTCGCTCGAGACGACGTTAGAGCAAGTTATCATCCACGATATCAAAGACTCGACGTTTTACGCGAAGCTGATCTTGCGATGCGATGGCGAGTTGCAAGAGATCGATGCCCGCCCTTCCGACGGCATCGCCTTGGCGCTACGCATGAAGGCACCCATCTACGTAACCGACAAGATCGTCCTCGAAGAGTCGACACCCGACAAGAAACCGGTCGACGACTCCGAGATGTCGCGCTTCAAGAAATTCCTCGACGACCTTAAGCCATCTGACTTTAATAGATAGCACGCTCAAGAACTGGAGACTATGGAAACGACGACGGAACGCGCCGACATCGGCGTTTTTGGCGGTTCGGGATTTTATTCGCTAATCGAAAACGCCCGTGAGGTGTGGATTGAGACGCCCTACGGCGCTCCAAGCGACCGCGTCGCGCTCGGCGAAATCGCCGGCAAACGCGTCGCTTTTTTGCCCCGCCACGGAAAGGATCATCGCTTCCCGCCGCAATCGATCAACTACCGGGCAAATTTATGGGCGATGAAAGCGCTTGGCGTGAAATTCATCATTGCGCCCAATGCCTGCGGCTCGCTCAAGAAAGAGGTCAAGCCGGGATCGATGGTCGTCTGCGACCAACTCGTGGACCGCACGGCGGGGCGCAAGGACACGTTTTTCGACGGCCCGATCACGACCCACGTTAGCTTTGCCGACCCCTACTGCCCGACGTTACGGCCGATCGCTGTCAACGCGCTGCGTTCGCTCGACATCGAAACGCACGAGCGCGGCACAGTCGTCGTCATCCAGGGGCCGCGCTTTTCGACACGCTCGGAATCGAAGTGGTTTCAGAGCCAAGGCTGGGAAGTGATCAATATGACGCAATATCCCGAAGCGTACCTAGCCCGCGAACTCGAGATCTGTTTTGTGAACATCTCGCTTATCACCGACTACGACGTCGGTATCGACGGGATCGCGCCGGTCTCGCATCACGAAGTCATGGAGGTTTTCAAAAAGAACAACGATCGCGTGAAGAACGCCATCGGACGGATCGTCGAAGGGATCGATTTGAAGGCCGACTGCTCGTGCCACCACGCGCTCGCCGGAGCACGGGGTTAATTTGATGCGCCGCCGTGGACCACGCGTCAACCTGGCCATCTACGGGCAAGCGTTCGTCCACCTCGTGCGCCATCCGTCGATTCTCGCGTTGCCGCTGCTGGCCGCGATCATCGACATGTTTACGTCATATTGGCAGACGCTCTTTACCGATCCGCTTGGAGGGTACGGCGGAGGGCTGTTCCAGTTTGTTCTTCAGATTCTGTATTTGTTCGCGTTCGGCGGTGCGGTCATCCAAGCCAACAATATCGCGCGCGGCTACCGCGCCGGCTTCGATGACGCGTGGGAAGAGACACGGCGAAAGGCCGGCGGTATTCTGATGGCCGCGCTTGGGTTTCAGTTTGTCATCTACGCCGCGCAGTATATCGGCGGTCTGCTCGGCAGCGGGTTGCTGCAAACCGGACTGCAGCTCCTCGCGTACTTCTTCTTGATTCTCACGATCCCAGCGGCCGCGATCGGTGGACTCCCGGGAGGCCTCGCGCTTTCGGGTTCGATTCGGGCGGTGCGCGCCAACCCACTCGCATGCGTGATCCTCGCAGTCGTCTTTATCGCTCTCTGGGTTTTTGCCCCGGCGTTCCTTCTTGCGCCACTCGCACAATATGGCGTGATCGCCTCACTCATCGGCGTCGCGCTCTTGCGCGCAGTCGTCCTCGCGTATCTCGCGTTTCCGTTTGCCGTAACCTACGACGAAACCGCGTTTCGCGGTTACTAAGCTTTTCCAGTCAGCGCCATGCGCACCAGTTCGCTCACCATCGTTGGGCTGACGTTCGTGCGCGCGAGGCGCTGCGCGTCGTCGAGCTTGCCGAACATTGCGATCGATTCTGCCGGCGGCAGCGCCGGTAGCGCGCGCAAGTCGTCCGCATAGTCCACGCTCATTACGGTTGCCCGATCGCCCGCGCAGGCCAATGCCGTCCAGTCACGCGCAAGTGTCTTAATGAGCTCTAAGCCTTCATCGAGCGTTTCTCGACTCGCCCAGCCCTCCTCGGGCGTCTCGCCGCGCGTCACGGCAAAGAACCACGTCGCAATCTGCGACCGCAACGTCTCATCATCGCCCCCAAGCGCGGAAAGGGCGCGTGTAACGCTTCCTTGACCTAGCGACGCGCCGAGATGCGCACGTTCCTGATCGTATCCAAGCTTAAGCAAAATCTCGCGCACTTGGCTCTGCGCGAGCGACGGGAAGCGCAGCTCGATCACGCGCGAACGGATCGTCGGCAAGAGGCGCCCGGGTGTCGGCGAGGTGAGGATCAGCACGACGCCGCGCGGCGGTTCTTCGAAGAACTTGAGCAGCGCGTTTGCCGCGTGATGCGTAGCAAAGTCGATATCGCCGAGCAGCAAGACCCGCATGCCGCCGCTGTATGACTGCATCGAGAGCTGGCGCACCAGATCGCGTGCAGTGAGGTCCTCGCCCTCATAGAAGCCCATCGCCGCGTCGGCGTCACCGATCTTGAGAATACCGATGTGCTCGAGAAAATCCGGATGGCGGCCGCCTTCGCTTGCAAAGAGCCGGCACGACGCGCAGGTGCCATCGTACCCAAGGACTCCCTCCTTGCGCGCCTCGCAAAGCAGCGATTGGGCAAGACGTCGTGCGAAGAATTTTTTACCCACGCCGGGCGGCCCGCTGAAGAGATATGCGTGCGCGAGCGACGCAGGCGTCAGCCGGCCAAAATAGGTCTTTGGTCCCTCGGCTCCGATGACGTCGAACTGCAGGTCGCTCACCCGAGAACACCGACGAGCACTGCGAACGTCTGCGCGATCAACTCCTCTTCGGGCTTGGTCGCGTCAAGTACACGATAGCGCGGCGACTGTCGCGCGAGATCGAGAAAACCGCGGCGCACGCGTTCGTAAAAACCGGGATCTTCGCGTTCCATGCGATCGCCGGCGCCCCCGTCGCGCGAAGCCACACGTTCACGCGAAACCGCGACCGGCAGGTCGAGTACGAAGGTCAAATTCGGAATCAGACCGCCGCTGGCCGTATCGCAAAGCTCTTGCAAGAATGCAAGCTCGATCCCGCGCCCATAGCCCTGGTAGGCCAGGGTCGAGTCGACGAAGCGGTCGCAGAGGACGATTGCGCCGCCGCGGAGAGCCGGTTCGATCAGCTCGACCACGTGCTGCGCGCGCGCAGCATTGATGAGCAGCGCTTCGGTCAACGGAGCCACCGCCAAGCCCGGCTCGAGGAAGATTTGACGGATCGCGTCTCCCGCCGGCGTCCCCCCCGGCTCGCGGGTCACGATGGTTTCTTTGCCCGTAGCGCGTAATCGTTCGGAAAGGCCGGCCACGAGCGTACTCTTGCCGCAGCCTTCAATGCCTTCAACCGTGATAAATGGCACGGTATGTTATTCGACGGAGCGGCTTTGTATGTCATCTCCCAGCTCCATGTTCGGCGATCTCATCGAGTGGTTTCTCGGGCGCGCCGGCGACCGGCGCCAGTATAAGCGTAAACCTGGTGCTTACCACATGTGGTATCAGCCGAATGCCAACGACCCCAACTTGCTCAAATCGGGTGTAGGCCTCGAGATCTCGCCGAATGGCGCAATGTTCATCCTGCAGGAACCCGTCGCGGCGAACTCCTTTAATATCATCGCTCGCGTGCGGGAGCGCAACATTCCGCTCCGTGTCAAACATGTGCGTTCGGATCAGGTGCAGCACCAAGGCGGAAAGTGGCACCGGTACATGTGCGAATTCGTGGGAATCGCCGCCGACGATTGGGATGCGATCGTTCGCTACGTCAACGATGAACCTGAAAGCGACCGGCGCAAGATGCAGAATCAGGAGCCCAGCGAGAAAGTTGACGACGCCTATCGCCTGCTGCCGCTAGCGCTGCAACAAAAGATCATGGGGATGCTGGTAGCGCAGAACAAACTCGAGCAGCCGAAACCCGGCCAGACGCCGCTGCTCAAGCTGTTTTACGGTGGCCTCGTGAACCGTCCGGGACAAAAGCCGGCGCACCGTTTCAACGTCCACAGTCGCATCAAACGCGGCGATGAAATGCTTGCCTTCGACACTCGATTTTTAGTGGGCGAAGACGGCGAGATCACCGCTCTCTAGCCGGAACTTGTAAATCGTGCATAGTGCAGCGATCCTCTTACTTGTGCTCCTCAAGGGTGAACCGTTGGCAGGGCGCTGCGCAACGTTCGTTCGTGACACCCGCACATTCGCCAATGTCCGCAGCGCTCCGAATGGCGCGCCCCTACGAGCGCTGCCCAACGATACCGAAGTGCACGTCGACGAGGATCGCGGCGGCTGGTTGCACATATCGGCTCCGGTGCCCGGCTGGATTTACGTGTCCGCTACCGTGGTCTACTGTGGGTCAAAAAGTCTCGACGACCAACATGCGGTCATGCCCGCTCTTGACAAGCTCGGCGCGCGGGCGCAAGAAGACCAACGCGCTGCCGATATGCTTATGCGCTATCAGGTGTTCGGAGCGGCAGATGGATACGCGGGCGAAACCGCCAGCGATGCTCTCGCGGCGCTGATGTCGGCGAACCCAAAACTTCTGATCTCGGTCTTGGACCAACTGCCCGAGACCAAGCGCGAAGATCTCCTACGGGGTCTGGTCTTGACCGGGTCCGGGAACGTCATGCGAGTCCATGCGTTCGATAAGGCCGTCGCCGCTGAACCCTCGCATCCAACCTCGGCCACATGGAGAAAGCTCCAGCGGAAATGCGGGCAGAATCTGGGCCGACTGCCCAATTGCTGACAAGCGCGAGCGAAGGCGCGCGACTGTAGTGAGCAAAGCTTTAGCTTTGATCGATAAAGTCTGCTAGTCTGCTATTTTAAAGATTCTTACGCGGCGATTTGGTTCGAGGCCGGTGCTGCGCGACTGCAAGCGATATTTCTCTGCCAGCTGATGCTGCATGCGCCGTACGTACGACGTTTGCGGTGAAAGCTCCATCGCCTGATTGGTGAGTAGGACCTGATAAACGGCTTCCTCGGCTTCACGCAGCGCAATCTCTTCGTGATCGATTGAACCCAGATTAAAGACGTCGCGAAGCGCACTTTGGATTTGCGTCGTCGTGTTCGTCTTAATCGAATAGATCGGCACGTTGTCCGAGGCGATCTGCTTGAGCTTGGGCTGGCCTTTGCGCTCGAGCGTCTTGAGCGTCAGCACGACGTCGGCATCGTCCCAATTGCGGGCAATCGACGCATTGATGCGCAGGTTGTGGACCGCGCGCTCGATCTTGTTGCGCGAGACACCGTAGGGGAAAATCAAGAGAGGCTTGTCCACCGACTCATCGTGCTGCTCGTGATGGTGATGCTCGAGCGACTCGGTGAGCTGCGGCATCGTCTCGGTGTCGGCTTCTTGCACGATCGCCACGTCACCGCTGGCCGTGCGCTGGCGGATCTCAGGCTGCGGCTGGTAACCGCGAAGAAGCGCGTCGACGACTTCAGCGACATTTTTGTGGATCGCGAGACGATCGCGATCCTGAATCTCGACGAGCAAGTCAAACGTCGGCGGCGCCTTGCGTTCCAGGACCGTCTTGCGTGTGCCGCGACGGCGCGCTTCCTCGTCCGAGAGCGTCACCGCGCTAATGCCGCCGAGCAAATCCGAGAGCGTCGGATTCATTAACAGATTTTCGAGCGTCTGCCCGTGGGCCGTGCCGATGAGCGTCACGCCGCGTTCGGCGATCGTCCGAGCTGCGCCGGCTTCCATTTCGGTCCCGATTTCATCGATGACGATCACTTCGGGCATGTGATTTTCCACCGCCTCGATCATCACCGCGTGCTGCAGCGCTGGATCGGCGACCTGCATGCGACGCGCCAGGCCGATCCCCGGATGCGGGATATCCGAATCGCCGGCGATTTCATTCGACGTATCGACGATCACGACGCGCTTACGATCTTCAGAAAGAATGCGCGCGCATTCGCGCAGCATCGTCGTCTTGCCGACGCCCGGACGCCCGAGCAAGCAAATCGACTTGCCGCTGCGCAGCACATCGAGCAAAATGTCGATCGTACCATACACGGCGCGACCGACACGGCAGGTTAGCCCGACGATCTTGCCTTGACGATTGCGGATCGCGCTGATGCGATGCAACGTCTGCTCGATCCCCGCGCGGTTGTCGGGCCCGAAATGCGAAATTCGCGAACAGACATGCCCGATGTCCTCGTTGGTGACCGGCGTCTCGGAGAGATATCGAAAGTCGTTGGCAAATCGAGCCTCGGGCGGACGGCCCAAGTCGAGCACGACTTCGATGATGTCTTCGAGATTGTGGAGCCGCACCAGCGACTGGCGGATGGGGAGTGGGAAGATGTCGAGGAGCTGTGAGAGTTCCCAGCTCGGGGAAACGGACTGCGCTTTAACGGCCAACGCGTTCCTCGCCTCCAAGGGTGACAGGGTTCGCCCGGCCTCCGGCCGGACGCGCATCCTGCGCTTCGAACCTTGATCCGCATCGTGCGGATTGTTGTGAGTAGTTACCCACAGCCAGGTAGTCGCCCTCCCATATCTTGGGTCGGGTGGCTAAGCAACCACTAGGGAGCGGGTTTTTCCTAACTTCCTTGATGCGCCTTGAAGGTGTAGATCCGTCCGCTGGCGGTCGCAGTCCCACTGAACCACTGGCCGTTGAGCGTCCCGCGGAACGAAAGCGGTCCGATGAGCAGCGTGGCGTGGCCGGATGCGTCGACACCGCCGGTGATCGGCACGTTTCGCCGCCGGTAAAGTGGGCCGCCCGGCTTGAGCGAGGTATCGCTATAGGTCCCGCTGATGGTTCCGTGGTTGAAATTCAGTTTCATACTGCCCGAATACGGTTGCGCGTTCGAATTCGCCGGCGTAAACGCGACAACATACGAAACGTTGTGGGCGACCGTCGGCGTAGCCATCGCAAACGTCAGCGCTAATGATGCGACCGCCAGGCAGCGCAGTAAAGCAATCATGGCGCTATCCTACACCTTATTCGGCGACAACGCGAATCGTGCGCAATAGGTCATCGTTGGGTCCCTGAATACGCACCCCGGCTTTGAGTTCGAGCCGCAAGTAGTCGATGAGGTCGGGAGTGATCTCCTCGCCCGGTGAGAGCACGGGGATGCCGGGCGGGTAGGGCGAGATGGTTTCGGCGCAAATGCGTCCGGCGGACTTACGAAAGTCGACGAACTCCGTGTTCGCCAGGAACGCGTCACGCGGCAGCATGCGCATCGGCGGAATCTGCGGCATTTTATAAGTACCGCGCTTGAGCCGCTGCTCGAGAATACCCGAGGGCGCAAACATGTCGAGCGGACGATCTTCGCGCGCCATCTCTTCGAATGCGGTGATTAGACGTTCCGCCGCTTCGCGCGTCGTCCCAATGGTAAACAGTGCGACGACGTTAAACAAGTCCGCCAGTTCGACTTGAATGTTGTAGCGTTTACGAAGAAGTTCGGAAGCTTCGTAGCCGGTGTAGCCGAGCCCAGTCACGCGCACCGTCATCTTGGTCGGGTCCAAATCGAAGACACCCTCGCGGCCTTGAATCTCTTCGCCAAATGAATACAGGCCCTCAATCTCGTTGAGCCGGCGGCGCGTCTCTTGCGCAAGGTCGATCGTTTGCGAGAGGAGCGCGGCGCCTTGCGTCGCCATCTGCATGCGCGCTACGTCGAGCGATGCGACCATCGGCAGATTGGGTGAGGTCGAGAGAAACATCTTGAGGACGGCTTTGAGGCGATCCAGACGCACGCGATCGCCGATCTGATGCAGCATCGCGCACTGCGAAAATGCCGAGAGCATTTTGTGCGTGGAGTTGATCGACAGATCCGCGCCGGCTTGCGTTGCCGAAATCGGCAAGGCCGGATGAAACTGAAAGTGCGGTCCCCACGCCTCGTCGACCAGCAAGAGCATACCCGCGTCGTGGGTGATGCGTGCGATCGATTCGAGATCAGCTGCAACGCCATAATACGTAGGCGAAACAATGTAGATCGCTTTGAGATCCGGGTGCTCGGCAATCGTGCGCGCTACCGTTTCAGGCGTCACCGAGTTGTCCATGTGCATCTCTTGATCGACCGCGGGCTGCATGTAGATCGGATGCGCCCCGCTCATGACGAGCCCACCAAGCATCGACTTATGCGAGTTGCGCGGGACCGCGATCTTCTCACCAGGATTCAGCGCGGCCATCATCATGCACTGATTGCCGCTAGTCGAGCCGTTGATCAAGAAAAAAGTGTGATCGGCGCCATACGCCTCGGCGGCGAGTTCTTGCGCCTCTTTGATCGATTCGGTCGGCTGCAAGAGATCGTCGATGCCGGGCATCGGCGTGAGATCGATCGCCAAGATATTGTCGCCGACGAATTCGCGGAACGACAGTTCGGTGCCGCGCCCCTGCATGTGACCGGGCGTATGAAACGGCAGCACGCCCGAATCAACGTATTCGAGCAACGCTTGAAAATACGGGGTCTTGGTCTGGTCCTTTGGAGGGCGCGCCGGCCGAGCCTCCGCGCCCCCCGCGCTTTGCGCGGCCCCCCCGATTCCGGGCGCGCTCTTGAAACTGCCAAGCTTAAAACTCCCCGAGGGCGCGCCCAAACGACGTTTTAAGCAAGAACTTCGAAGCCGAGCCGTTCGAGCATCGCGAAGTCATCTTGATCGCTGCGACCGCCGGTCGTCAAGTAGTTTCCAAGCACGATGCCGCTCGCGCCGCTGCGCATGCCCAGATCTTGTAGGCCTTGCAGCGTAATCTCGCGGCCTCCGGCAAAGCGTACGAGCGCGCGCGGGAGCGCCAGACGCGCCATCGCCACGAAGCGCAGCGCCTCAACCGGTTCGACCAAAGAGCGATCTTGGAACGGCGTGCCCGGCCGCGGATTAAGAAAGTTTATCGGCACCTCTTCGGGCGCGAGCTCCGCAAGCGTACAGAGAAAGTCAATCCGATCGTCAAGGGTCTCTCCCATGCCGATGATGCCGCCGCAGCAGACCTCGAGTCCGGCACTACGCACCAGCTGCAATGTCTCCATTCGCTCGTCGAACGTGTGCGTGGTGCACACCGACGGAAAATAACGCCGCGAGGTTTCGAGGTTGTGATTGACCTTGTCGACTCCGGCCGCAACGAGTTGCGCGACTTGGTCCTCACGCAGGATGCCGAGTGAGACCGCGACTTTGAGGGGCAGCTCGCTCTTGATCGCGCGCACCGATTCGCACACGCGCTCGAGCAGCCGCGTCGAGGGACCGCGCACCGCGACAACGATGCAGAATTCACCGGCGCCGCGCTCGTACGCGTCGCGCGCCGCGGCGACGAAGCTTTCAACGCTCGAGAGTGTTTCAGGCTCGACATCGCTTGCAAAACGCGCGCTCTGCGAGCAAAAATGACAATCCTCCGAACACCCGCCCTTCTTGGCGTTGTAGAGCACCTCGACCGCGATTCCATTGCCGCAACTTGCGGCGCGCACGTCATCGGCGAGGGTCAGCAGATCCGGAACGTCCTCATCCGGAAGCTGCGCAAGCGATTCGAGCAGCGCTCGATCGGCGGGAAGTCCGCGGCTCAGAACACGCTCACGCGCGTTCGCAATGGTCGAGTGCAAGGGCATCCTCGTGCTAGGTAAAGTATGGTGCGAAGATCTGCGCGCCGGTCTTTACCGAAGCAGCCTCGTCTTCGTCAAACGGCAGAATGCCAAGAATCTTGACCTTTCCCTGCAGCGTCCGCTCGACGTCGGCACGATAGTGATCCTCGGTCGGTCCCCAGCGCTCGACCAGCACCGCGCCCACGAGCCTGATCCCCGCCTGCTGGCACTGGTTAGCTGTTAGCAACGCATGATTGACGCAGCCGAGCTTGAGGCCAATCGCAAGCACCGTGTCGAACGCACCGAGAACCGCGATGTTCCCGAAATGCTCCCGAGCATTGAGCGGTACCATCAATCCGCCCGCTCCTTCGGTGACGAGACCATTCTCGATGTGCGCAACCGCCTCAACCAGTTCGCTTGCATGGACTTCGGGTTGGCCCGACGCAAGCGCAGCCGACCACGGGTCCGCCGCTTTCTCGAAGCGCGCAAGTTCGAGCGAACGCACCCCCGAAAGCTTAGCCGCGCGCGCGGCGTCACCGGGGATGCCCGGCGCAAGCCCGGTCTGGACGAACTTTACGATCGTTGGCGTGATACCGGCGTTCTTGAGCGCAAGCGCGAGCGATGCGGTGACCCGCGTCTTTCCGACGTCGGTGTCGGTACCGGTTACGAAGTAACGATGCATCTTGCCAGTCCTTGTACCAGCAGGTCGATATGTTCCCGCTGATGATCGGCCCGCACCGAAAGCCGTAGCCGCGAACTGCCCGGCGGAACCGTCGGCGGCCGGATCGCCGGCGCGTAGATTCTCATACTTTCGAGCTTGCGCGCGGCCTCGACCGCTCGCTCCTCGCTTCCGAGAACGACCGGCACGATCGGCGAGGGATCGTCGATCGCCGGAAAGCCCAGCGAGCCCAGGCCATCGCGCAGGCGTCGAACATTATCATGCAGTTGTCCGCGCGCGGCATCGGCAGTGCGAATGAGCGCAAGCGCAACGCGCGACGCGAGCGCGAGCGCCGGAGGCATCGCCGTATCAAAAATAAACGGGCGCGCCCGGTTGACGAGCAAGTCGATCAGCGTTGCAGGCCCGGCAATGAAGCCGCCCTGCGCGCCGAACGCTTTCGAAAGCGTGCCCATCACGACGACTCGCGGATCGGCGAACGCTCGCGCCCGGCCGGCTCCGCCGGGACCCGTAACGCCGAGGGCGTGCGCTTCGTCGATCAAGAGCACGTCGTCATCGCCGAGGTCGGCAACCATGCTCTCGAGATCGACCGCGTCGCCGTCCATGCCGAAGATCGACTCGGTAACGATCAACGCATTGCTGCGGCGCTGAGCTCGCGGCGGAAGTGCGGCGTGGTCGTAGACGATTCGCTCGATGCGCGTAGCGCGAATCCCGTCGATCAAAGAAGCATGATTCAAGCGGTCGGAATAGATCCGCTCGACCGTGTGCGCAAGTACTGCGATCGCGCCGAGCGCGGCGTGGTAGCCGGAAGAAAAAAGCAGTACGCGTTCGCGACCGAGCCAGGCCGCCAGTTCTTCTTCGAGCAGCGAATGCTCGCGATGACTTCCGCCTAAGAGGCGCGCGCCTCCCGAGCCCACGCGCGTCGCGCGGCGAAACGCCTCGACGACCTGTGGATTCGTCGCGAGCGCCAGATAGTCGTTCGATGAAAAGTCAAGCGCGCCGGCCAAGCTGTGCGTGCGCACCTCCCGGTACCGCCCCTGCGCTCGAATCTCATCCAGCAACACCGCGGCGCGGTCCAAATACGTCAATGCGTGCGCTCCAGCGCTTCTCCAAACGCATCGAAAAAGTCGTGGATCTCACCGTCGCTCGACGAGAGGGGCGGCACGAGTTGCACGACCGCGCCGATCGGCCGAGTGAAATGGCCCAAGTCGTAGAGCGCGCTTGTGACGGGCCACGCGCGAGCCGCATCGTGCAACTCGATTCCGAGCATCGTGCCCACTTGTCGAATCTCTCGAATCGCCGGATTCGCCCCGAGAACGGCCGCGCGTTCGGCAGCGACGCGCTCGATGCTTCCCGCCCGTTCGAACGTGCCTTCGGCAGCAAAGAGTTCGAGTGATGCAAGCGCGGCAGCGCACGCAATCGGGTTTCCGGCGAACGAATGTCCGTGGAAAAACTGTTTCTGTTCTTCGGGCGCACCTAGAAAGGCTTGATAGACGCGCTCTCGTGCTAGAACGGCCGAGAGCGCGAGCACCCCGCCGGTGATCCCTTTCCCGAGACAGATCAGATCGGGCCGAAGGTCGAGCTGTTCGTACGCGAACATCGTCCCCGTGCGTCCGAACCCGGTCGCGATCTCGTCCACGATGACCAGCGGCGCGCAGTCACGCAGCGGTAAATACTGCTCGAGCGGCACCAACCGCATACCGGCCGCAGCTTGAACGATCGGTTCGACGATGACGGCGGCAATATCGTCGGCATCGAGGTCGCCGGAACGCTCGTAGGTTTTGGTTTCGAACGTGATCGCTCGGTAGTGCGACTTGAAGACTGCGATGCCCGAAACGCTCATGGCTGCGGCGGTATCGCCGTGATAGGCGTCCACGAGGCGTAAAAACCGGGTGCGCCGGGGCTCGCCCACGTGCTGCCAATAGTGCAGAGCCATTTTAATACTCGCCTCAACCGCGCTTGCACCATCGCTTGCAAAGAAGGCGTAGTCGGTCTCACAGTATTCGCACAGCGCTTGCGCGAGCGCCTCGGCCGGAAGATTGGTCGCTCCCAGCGTCGTTGCATGATCGAGCGTCGCCGCCTGAAGCGCAATCGCGTCGACGATCGCCGGATGCGAATGTCCATGAATGATGGTCCAGATCGAACTGACCGCGTCGAAGACCCGCCGCCCGCGTGCGTCGAACAGGCTCGTGCCGTCGCCACGGACGAACGTTCGCGCGCTCGCGTCGAAGGACTGCATCTGGGTGAACGGAAGCCAGAGGTGGGACACCGCTTGAATCATGGATCAAACGAGCTTCGCGTGGAAGCGCCGGTAATCATCGTCGGTGGAGGGCCGGTTGGGCTTGCCCTCGCGCTGGGCCTTGCGCGCTACGGCGCGCGATCGATCGTCCTCGAGCGCAACGTCGAACCCGTCAAGGAGTCGCGCGCTGCCGTGATCTGGCCGCGCACGCAGGAGATCCTGCGCGATTGGGGAGCCTACGGCCCGCTGCGCGAAGCCGGCCGGTTCGCTCGGGTGCTGCGCGGCGTCAATGCCCGCACGCAAGCCACGTTCGTCACGATCGATTTTTCCTCGATCGATGACGTCTTCGATGACCCAGGCGCGCTGATGCTGCCGCAAAGCCACACCGAGCGCATTCTACGCGATCTCGTGAGTTCGAACGCTTTCTGCGAGCTCCGCACGGGAATCACCGTTACCGGCCTTTCGCAAGAACCCGACGGTGTCGAGGTTCTTTTCGAAAACTCGAACGGACCGGGCCGCCTGCACGCAGCTTTTGTCGTCGGATGCGACGGCGCACACGGTGTCGTGCGAACGGCGATCGGCCTCACGTTGCAAGGCATGACGTATGATACGCGCGTCGTGCTCAGTGACGAAACCGTCGATGCCGACATCCCAGCCGAGGTCACCGCCCGCGTGCGTTTTGACCTGCCGGGGCTTCGCGGCGCGATCCGATTCGGCGACCGCTCGTGGCGCGTGATGGCGTCGGTTCCCAAGGAGCTTAGCGACGAGGATGCGCTTTCGCTGCTTGCTCATCGCGCGCGCGTGCGCGATCTCTTCGGCGACGCGCAGTTTGAAACGCAATGGAGCAGCCTGTTCAAGATTCATCGTCGTCATGCGCAACGCTTCGTTGTTGGCCGGGTGATGCTCGCGGGCGACGCGGCGCACCTCAACAGTCCGGCCGGCGGCCAGGGCATGAACGCGGGAATTCAAGATGCCGGGAATCTCGCGTGGAAACTCGCGTTTGCCGTGCGCAGCGAGGGTTGCGCCGAGCCGCTCCTTGCCAGTTATGACCCCGAACGGCGCGAGATCATTACCGATACGGTTGAACGAGTAACGGATCGCATTACTCGCTTCGGCATTACCTTTCCGACGCGCGCTCGCCAGTTCGTGATGCGCACGTTCGCGCGCGCGATCCGCGGCCGCGGAATGCAGCGCAAACTTTGCCGCGGCATCGGCATGCTCAACGGCCGCTATAGTACCTCGCCGATCATCGACAACCGCCATCCCCTAGCCGGACGGCGCATCGACGATCTCCGTCTCTCCGACGGATCGCGGATCAACCTACGCCGGGCAGGTGAAGCGATTTTGATCGTTGCCGGCGATTTTGCGTTGGGCTTGCCGCATGTACGGGTCGAGATGCCGCCGAAACGATGGCACGTGAAACCGCCGGTAGTCCTCATCGTGCGCCCGGACGGCTGCGTTGCGTCGGTAATCGAGAAGCCCAACCGCGCGCGCGTCGAAGCGGCTTGGCGGCGTGCCTTCTGCGGCGCGATCCCGCTGCCGGTCTTGGCCTAGTGTCACTACCGGCGAACAGCATCCGCGGCGCGGTCGCGCGCATTTCGGTGGGCGGCTGGTTCGAGCTTTACGACCTGTTCATGACGGCCTACATCTCGCTCGGTTTGATTCGCGCGGGATTGTTCAGCGCTACCTCGCCTTCGCCATTCGCCTTCGCCGGATTTGCCAGTTTCATCTCCTGCGGTTTTGCCGGAATGTTCTTCGGCACACTGATCTTTGCCGGTATCTCCGACCGCTTCGGCCGCAAGGCGGCGTTTACGTATTCGCTGGTGTGGTATTCGATCTGCACGCTGGTGATGGCGTTTATGCCGAGCGGGCCCGCGATCGACTTTTGGCGCTTCCTTGCGGGCCTAGGCATCGGCGTGCAATTGGTAACCTCTGACGCGTATGTTTCCGAAATCGTCCCAAAAGAGCAGCGCGGGCGCTGGATCGCCTTCACACAGGTGATCGGCTACTCGGCCATCCCGGCTGCCGCGCTCTTCGCGTACTTGCTGGTGCCGCACACCTTCGCAGGGATCGACGGCTGGCGCTTCGTCGCGTTAATCGGTTCGCTTGGCGGCGTCGTGATCTGGTTCGTGCGCCCCGGATTGCCCGACTCCGCGCGTTGGCAAGCGGCACGCAACGAGCAAGCCGCGACGGGCCCGATCTTCACACTGAAAACGATCTTCGATGCCACCTACCGCAAACGAACCATCATGCTCATCATCTTCAACCTGCTGCAGGCGATCGGCTTTTACGGCTTTGCTTCATGGGTTCCGATTTTTCTGGCTAAGCAAGGCGTCGAATTCACCCACTCGCTGCAATATTCGTTTTTGATAGCTATCGTCAATCCACTGGGCCCGTTGCTCGCGATGTACTTCGCCGATCGCATTCAGAGAAAATGGCAGATCGTCGTGCTCGCGCTCATCGTCGCAGCCGCCGGCCTCGGTTTTGCCCAAGTTCGCACAGCGGTTCCCATCGTCTTCTTCGGCATCGTGGTAACGCTCGCCAATGCCTGGTTCTCCGCGACCTATCACTCGTATCAAGCCGAACTGTTTCCAACGCGCATCCGCGGACAGGCGGTGGGCTTCGTGTACTCTTGGAGCCGCTTTAGTTCGATCTTCGTGCCATTCGTGATCGCTGCCGTGCTGCGCACTCAGGGAACGCTCGGCGTGTTTCTGCTGATCGGCTCGGCGATGCTGATCGTCGCACTCGACATCAGCGTGCTCGGCCCGAACACGAATGGCCGAGACCTCGACGAACTCTCGCCGCTGAAATGACGGCACTGGTCATCGTCGGTTGCGTGTGCATCCTCGGCGGAGCGTTTGGGATCCTGATGAATTTTCGCATGAGGGCGTCGCGCCCGAATCCCGTCTTTGCCTTTGGGAACGTGCTCTTCTTCATCGGCCCGATCGTGCTCGGCATTCGCTCGATCGCGCACTCGATGAAGGACATCGAGTACTTCGCCTTCGGCTTCGCCGCCGTGGGTCTGGTCGTTATGAGTATCGGTCTCGTGCTGGGCCGTCGCCGCAATCGCATGTAGGCACGGCGATAGAGCCCGTAGCCGAAGAAGGCGACCACCGCGCAGAATCCCGCCAACACTTCCGGGATAGACGACTGCATAACCACGCACAGGAAGTATGCTATGGGACCCAGCGCGAGGAGCACGAGTGCGAAGAACAGGGGAAACGCGATTCTGCGCTTGCGTAGCGCCCAGGCGGCGATCGCCGCAACCATCGGCGGAAGAACTAACGTCGCGCCCAAATCGAGAAAAAACCTCCCGAAGGCCGCTCCTTCGGGATTGCTTTCGGGCACTGGAGCATTCACCAGCCAGATGAATGCGCTCCAGAGCAGTAGCGGGAGGAATAAAAGCGCATAAGGCGCGACGCGTCCGATAGCTTTCATAGGAAAAGCATAGCGGGCCGGACTGCGGCAAGCGTCCGTAGTTCTACGGAACGTTAGGCTTCGACGCGTTCGTCGATCGAGACGTTGTAGAGGAAGAGGAACTTGCCCCATTCGCCCGGCAGCGTGTTGCGCTTGATCTGAATCCACGGGATGTACTTGGGCTGACGCGGTTTGCGCTTGAGCGTCATGTTCGCTTCATCCGGCGTGCGGTTGTTCTTACGGTTATTGCAACGCATGCACGCGCAGACCAAGTTTTCCCAGGTTGACGGGCCGCCCCGGCTGCGCGGCACGACGTGATCGACGGTCATCAGCTTCTCGCCGCGAATCCCGCAGTACTGGCAAGCGTGATCGTCGCGAATGAGCACGTTCTTCTTCGTGAGCGCCACTTTTTGCATCGGACGGCGAATGTAGTAGAGCATCCGGATGATCGACGGCATGCGCATCTCGTAGCGCGTCGACGCCAGCACGCGGTCGCGATTATGAACGATCTCGGCTTTGCCCGCGAAGAGCAACTTCACGGCTCGCTGGAAGCTCGTGATGTTCAAGGCTTCGTAGGTGAAATTCAAAACGAGAACATCACTCACAATGTCATGCTCCCTGAACGTTTCTCGTTAGGCGCAAGGAGGGAAGCGTGAGGTACGTGACCGACGCAGCAACGACACGAGAGACCTTCAGAAGCATGAAAGCGAGGCATTCACATGCCTCGCTTTCTTACGAACGTCAGTCGAGTTTCGGTCAGCATCTGAGTTATTGCTAACCTTTCGTCGGGCCGCAACCTTTCTTTGACGCGTTCGAAGGCCACGCTTGCAACCTCGATTGCTGCATCGGCCGATCGAAAGTCCGGTTCCTTGCCCTGTTCGTCAGCGAGATAGGCGTGCGCCGCCAGCGCGAGCGTTGCGATCACTTCGGTCAGCAACGGCTCGAGCGGTGGGATCTGCCCCTGAAATCCGGACGCGCCGGACTCTGCCGCTTGCGAACTCATTGAGGGAGAGGTTACGCGGCGGAGGAAGCCTTCCCTTGCGCGCGCGCCTCTTCGATCATCCCCAGAAAGTACGCGTGGACCCGCGGATCATGGGTCAACTCGGGGTGAAAGGACGTTCCGAGCACGTTGTCCGCGCGGACCATAACACCGTGCCCGTCACGCGAGGCAAGCAACTCGACGCCGGCGCCGACGCGCTCGATCCACGGAGCGCGAATGAAGATCGCGGGAAACGGTTTGCTGCCCAGCGCGGGGATCGACAGCTCGACTTCGGCCGATTCGTTCTGGCGGCCAAACGCATTTCGCTGCACGGTGATATCGATGAGGTCGAGGGTAGGCTGTTCGAGACCGGAGACATCGTGCGCGGCAACGATCATCCCCATACAGGTTCCCCACAGCGGCATGCCGTCGCGCACGCGTGCCACGATTGGTTCGGAGAGCGCGAAGCGGTCGAGCAACTTCATGACGGTCGTCGACTCGCCGCCCGGAATCACCAGGCCCTCAACACGCTCGAGATCCCCGACGGTTTTTACCGGGATTGCGTCGGCCCCGGCGCGCTGCAACGCCGTGACGTGTTCGACCACGTCACCCTGGAGCGCCAGCACCCCTACGAGGGGATTTTTCTTCTCAACACTCATCATTGTTAAAGGGGACCGTTCGGGGACCGAAGGCGCCCGAACGTGACGGATTCAGCAACGCTGAATCCTAGTTTCCACGCGTTGCGAGCAACTCCGATTCATCGAGCTTACGCACGTCGATGCCGGGCATCGCGTCGGCGGTTCCGAGCGAGCGGCATGCTTCGGCGACGACTTTCGGATCGGTGTAATGCGTGGTCGCGTCGACGATCGCGCGCGCAAAACGCTTGGGGTCCTTGGACTTAAAGATACCGCTTCCAACGAAGATGCCTTCGGCGCCGAGTTGCATCATCAGCGCGGCATCGGCCGGCGTTGAAACACCACCGGCGCAGAACAGCACGACCGGAAGTTTCCCCGCTTGCGCGACCTCCCTGACCAATTCGTAGCTGGCGCCGATGTCGCGCGCGCGCGCAACGAGTTCTTCTTTGGGAGCCACCGACAGTTGCGAGATCATGTCTTTGATCGCGCGAATGTGGCGCACAGCCTCGACGATATTGCCGCTGCCGGCTTCGCCCTTGCTGCGGATCATCGCCGCACCCTCGGTGATCCGGCGTAACGCCTCACCTAAGTCGCGCGCGCCGCAGACGAACGGCGTCGTGAACGCATGTTTGTCGACGTGATAGAGGTCGTCGGCCGGCGTGAGCACTTCGGACTCATCGATATAGTCGATGCCGATAGACTGAAGCACTTGCGCCTCGGCAAAGTGCCCGATGCGCACCTTGGCCATCACCGGAATCGTGACGGCATCCATGATGCCAGCGATCAGCTCGATCGAACTCATGCGCGCAACACCGCCCATGGCGCGAATATCCGAGGGAATGCGCTCGAGCGCCATGACGGCGACTGCGCCGGCCTCTTGGGCCACGATGGCTTGCTCGGGTGTGACGACATCCATGATGACGCCGCCCTTGAGCATTTGGGCGAGCCCGCGTTTTACGGTGGCGGTGCCGGTCGACTTCTCATCCATATCCCCATCGTATCAAGGAAAACCAATGGTGACATTAGCGACAAGTCGGAACCTACCGCGTCCGAGGAGGCGTCACCGTCGGCTCGGGGCTCGGGCTTGCTTGGGTCGAGTCCTCCGAGAAGGTCGTCGAGGAGGGCGACGGGCTTGGGATCCGCGTCTGGTCCCAAATCGGTAGCTTCGGGTTCGGCGTCCAACTCGGGGTCGGCGAAGGCGAAGGCGGCTGAATCGGCGTCGGGACGGGTTTCGGCGGAACGCGCGGGTCGGGGAAGTGCGGATCGCCGGCTGCGGCGAGGGTCTGCGAACGCTTCCAATCCGCCCCGTACGGCCCGTCGGTCGGCTGCGGAACCGGGGTGATCAACGGCGTCTGGGTCAGGTTGTCGTTATCCGCCGCCTCGGTCATCACGCGATCTCCCATATGCTCGCCCAAAAGAATCGCAGCCAGAAGCACGACCACACCGGCCGCCAGGAGCATCGTCGCAAATCTCTTCGGGGGGCTCATCAGGCAGGCACCACGTCGAGTTTTGCAGCTCGCGCACGCCGCTCGGTGGGCCGGCCGATCATCTGCACCTCGCGCATTTCACCCGCCTCCATTTGCACGCGCGCAGTATGCCCACGAAATTCGACTTGAACCGGCCGAGACCGATCGAGCATGTTGCACACGAAGATCCGCACCGCGCCGTGCTCGTCCTCAAAACCTATCGCACCGACTTCGACCGGAGAGATCGTTACTTCGTCGCTTACGTCGCGACCCGCAAAAATGCACGTGAAAGGCTCTTCAGCCGAAAGTTCGGACATGTTGCCGTAGATGCGATCGTGTAAGAGGTCGATCACGTAGCTGCAGCGCTTGCCGCCCCAATGTACGCGCGCGGCGGCGATCCACTGCCAATCCTTGGGACGGAGAGGCGCCAAATGCGGACGGCCGCTGGTGCGATAGCCGTTGAGCCCACCGATCGTCTCAGCAACCGCCCACAAATATTTCGCTCCGGTCCAGGGCGAGAGATACATACCTCTATTAGCCATCGACCCGCCATCAAACCATTCGCCGAACTCACCCGGCACGGTGTTGCGCGCGCTCCCGACCTCCATGGCCGCATAGACGACATTGAGAAAATGCACGCACTCTTCGACGAATCCATCACGCGCGAGCGCAACGGCGAACCACAACGTGAGATCGGGCCAGATTCCGCCAAGCAGACCGAATCCATACGACGGAAAGTACCATGCATCAGCCGTCGAGATCGTGCGCAATCCGACCGGCGTCACAAAATCCGCTTCCAGCAGCCGGCGTAAAATCGCTTTTCGCTGCTCGGCCGCTGCTACGCCGAACAAGACCGGAAAGACCTCGTCGGAAGTAAAGTTGTCCTGATAATTGCGATCTTGGTCGTAGTTCAACGCGAACGCACCGGTGTCGTCGTCGTACAAGTGGTCCATCATCGCTTCGCGAAGCGCCTGCGATTCGTTTGCGTACTTTTCCCAATTATCCCAATCGCTCGCTACCGCGCACAGCATCGCCGCAGCCTCGAGCGCGAAGACGCCTTCGGCGTTGATTTCAGTCACCGCCCCGTCGAGCGTGTAGTACGGGATGATGTTGCGCCACGAGGAGATGCCGTACATGTCGACGCCCTTGGCTTTGCAAAAGAGCAGTCCCTGATCGTCACGCTGGGTGAGCATATAGTCCGCTAACTTCACGATCAACGCAAGGCGTTCGCGGACCCAGCTTTCGTCGAGCGTAGCGTTGTAATAGTGGAGCATTGCAATGAGATGCAACGGAGTGTCGTCGTTGATATTCAAATCGTACGCCGTAGCATAGCCGTTGACGCCGCGGACGTACTCGATCATCAGGCCCGATTCATCGACGCACTTATTGAACACTTCGAGCGCGTCGCGACTGAACTCGGGCCAAAAGTAGTCGAATCCATGCACGAACCACGAGGTGTCGCGCGAGACCAGAATATCCGACGGCGGCGAATTGGTGGAACCCCAACCCTGCGGATATTCCTTGACGATGCGAATCATGTTGGCTTTTGCCCACGCGACGCCGCGGCTGATCTCGGGGGAAGGCGTCATGAAGCGCGCGTCGGCCAAACGGCGCGCGTAGTAGCGCTGCGTGTCGTGCAAGGCGCGTTCGTCATCCAGCAATCGCTCCAGGACGGGAAGGCTTTTTGCGGTACCGTCCTTGTGAAAGACCACCGCAAGCCGCAGTGCCTCGCGCGCACCCGGCGCGATGGAAATGCGATATTCGAGCGCGCCGTAGACGCGCCGTCCGATCATGGTCGAACGCTCGGCGGCGCCTCGCCCAAAACCAGGCATGCCTTCGGGCACAAGCGAACCGCGCCGCATACTTTCAGAGAGCACTTGTTCGCGTAACGAAAGCGAGACGGCGCGCGGCTCGCGTGAGCCGCCCCACCAGCGCTCGGCACCGGTTTCGTTACTCTTCGAGCAAATAAAACGCCCCTGCGACCAGGCGGTCATCTCGGTCTCGGGCTCACCGTAGAAGCGCTGACCCACCAGCATCGCCCAGGGAAAGACCGCGACCTCGACCGGTTCCGATCCCGGATTGTAGAGCGTGACGTCGACCACGAATGAAACCGTGCGATCGAACGACTCGCCGAAAGGCACATAAAATGCCTCGGTCACGTGCACGCGATGCTCGAGCGTAAATTCTGCGATCTGCGCGTAGGGAAGGAAGGTCAGTTCGCGCGTGATCTGGTGAGGAAAGAGGGTCGTCCGCTGGTCTTCGACGATACGGTAAGCAATGTGATGCGTGCCGAAGATGATCTTGTCGGTGTCGGCATCCCACAGCCCACGAATGCCACCTTTTGCGGTGGACTGCGCGTAGGACTTGTAATTCCCGAGCAAGAGCCCGTAGGGCGTTTGCGATTCAGGAACGACGTATGCGCAAAACTCGTTCCGCTGCGCGTCATAGCTCGGACCCACTTGTGGGCTCTACGCCCTTGACCGCAGCGCCCCTTTCGATTGAAACTAATGCCGATGACCTTCGCTTGCCCTGCAAAAATCAATTTGACCCTTGAAGTGATCGGGCGCCGCGACGATGGCTACCATGCGCTGCGCAGTGTCATGGTGCCACTCGAGCTTGCCGACGAGCTGCAAATCGTGCCGGCCGGGCACTTTTCATTCACTTGCAGCGATCCAGCGCTCGAGAGCGATGACAATCTCGTCGTTCGGGCGGCGCTGGCGCTCAAACCGCCACCCGACTATACGATGATCCTGCGTAAGATCATACCGACGCAGGCCGGGTTGGGCGGCGGGTCGAGCGATGCCGCCGCCGTCCTCCGCGCCGCGATGGCCGGCGCGTTCGGGCGGAGTTATGCCGCTGACTGGCTCGCGCTTGCGCGTTCACTTGGCTCGGACGTGCCTTTTTTTCTTTCGGATTCCGGCGCGCTGGTTGAAGGGACTGGCGAGCGAGTGACCGCGCTGGGCGCCCTGCCTCCCTGGCACGTCCTGGTCGTCAAACCGCCGGTTGCCGTTTCGACGGCCGCCGCTTACGCGCAACTCGATCGCTCGCCGTTGCCGTCGCGTCCACGCAGTACCTCGAGCTCGCTCGCCATGCTGGCCGCGCTTCAGCGCGGCGATTTTGATGAAGTCACGCGCGCGCTCACCAACGATTTTGAAGAGATCATCGCCGGGTCGACACCCGAAGTCGCGCGCGCGATCGACGCATTACGCAGAGCCGGCGCAACGAACGCGCTGTTGGCAGGTTCGGGCTCGGCCGTGTTCACGCTCGCGCGCGACGCGCAGGTAATCGCGCAGATCGTCGCGCGGCTCGATCTGGATGCGGCATACGCGCGGTACCCGACGACGTTTGCGCAGAGCCATTCGTGGCGCAAAAACACATCATGACCACCGCCGTCGTTCTCGCCGGTGGGCCGGCGGATGATGTGGCGGCGCTAGAACGCGGCGCAGTCAACAAGGCCTTCGTGCACATCGGCGGCGTGACGCTGGTCGAGCGCACGCTGCGCGCGCTTCGCTCGAGTTCGCAAATCGATCGGATCGTCGTAGTCGCACCGGTTGAGGCTCATACGGATCTCGCATTGGCGCTTGCCGACGAACGGCGCGCGGACGGCGCGAAGATTCGAACGAGTTTGCGCAACGGCCTCGATGGCATGCCCCCGGACGAAATCGTGCTCGTCAGCACGTCGGATTTGCCCATCCTCACGCCGGCGTCGGTCGATGATTTCGTCGAGCACGCGCTCGAGCAGGACGCCGACCTCGGGTACGGCTGCGTCGAGCGGACCGTGCACGAGGCCCTTTATCCCGAGGTTCCCCACACCTGGGCACGCCTGCGTGACGGGACGTTCTGCGGCGCCGGATTCGTTGCGATCAAACCCCGCATTCTTCCCACGCTCGAAGGCTTCATCGAACGCCTCGGCGCAGCGCGCAAGAATCCGTTACGATTGGCCTCGATCTTCGGTTGGGACGTGCTCGCCCGCTTTGCGCTAGGCCGGCTGACGATTGCCGGCGCCGAGCGGCGCGCATCGAGCTTACTCGGCGCCCGCGTCTGCGCGCTCGTATCGCCCTATCCCGAAACCGGGGTCAACGTAGACCGGATTAGTGACGTTGCACTTGCGGAACGACTCGTGCTAGCCTCTCTTTTACCAGCCCAGGAATGAGGAGTACATGTCCATTCTTTCCGACGTCAAAGAAATTGAAGCAAAGGTCCGCGAGTCAATGGAAAACGGGCCGGTGACGCCCTACTATACGTTGCCGCTCGACAAAGTCTATGAGGTTCTCAACGCGGCGCTGGCTTCAGAGATCATTTGCGTGCTGCGCTACAAACAGCACTACTACATGACCACCTCGATCCATCAGGAACAGCTACAAGATCTCTTCAAAGAGCACTGGATGGATGAGGAAGGCCACCTCGAACGGATTGCGGATCGGATCAAGCAGCTTGGCGGCGTTCCCAACCTGGACCCCAACGGCATCAGCAAGCGAGCCTTCTCCAAGTTCGAGAGCGGTCACACCTTGGCCGACCTCCTTCGCGAGGATCTCCTCGCCGAGCGCGTGGTGATCAAGATGTACGGCGACATCGTCACCTTTTTCGGACAAGCCGATCCGGTGAGCCGGCGCATGTTCGAGGAAATCCTCAAAGACGAAGAAGATCACGCCGACGAGATCGCTGATCTCCTCTACACCGTCGATCCCAAGACGGGCAAAACCGCCGAGCAATTCGCCGGCGACGGTGTGCTACAGCCCTTCAAAGCCAACGGTAAATAACTTAGGTCGGAGTTCTCCAGCGCTTGAACAAGTCGTTCGTGATTCCGAACTGGTCGAGCGCCTTGCCCACCGTATGCGCGACGATGTCGTCGACGCTCTGGGGAGCTGCGTACATCGCGGGGATCGGCGGCAGGATTACCGCGCCGATCTCGGCGAGCTGCGCTAGCGTACGCAAGTGACCGAGATGCAGTGGGGTTTCGCGCACCACCAGCACCAGCTTGCGCCTTTCCTTTAGACACACGTCGGCGGCGCGCACCAGTAGATTATCGTTGATCGAATAGGCTATCGCACTTGCGCTCTTCATCGAACATGGAATCACGAGCATCCCGTCGGTGACGAACGATCCACTCGAGATCGCGGCAGCAAGGTCGTCGCCGCGATGCGCGACGTCGGCCAGCGCCTCGAAATCATCGGGCGTCATTTCCATTTCAAGTTCGATCGTCCGACGTGCCGCGTCGCTAATCACAACGTGCGTCTCAACGCCGCCGATCGCGCGCAACGCTTGCAGCGCCATGTAACCGTAAGCGCTGCCGCTCGCGCCGCTGATCCCAATAATGATGCGCCGCATGATTCCCCTTTATACGCCGGATGCAGGGGCGCCTGGTGCGACCTGTAACTCAAACTGTAGCGACCTACAAGTCGGGTGCACGTAGTGTTGCTGCATGTTTTCGGGACGAGCCACAAGGAGCGATGAGCGACAAAAGCACAGCTTTGCGAGCGAAGAGCGACGACGTCGCTCGCCCGAAAACGCGCAGCCCTCTGGGTCACGGGCAGCGCGGGCGCGCTGGCTTCGTTGCTCGTCGGTCACAGAGCTATGGCTATGCTCCCTCCTCGCGCCTTGCCAATCGCACCCGCGGTGCCCACGACAACACCACGCGCACCCAACTTGCAGGTCGCTGATCGTGAACGCTTCGCTGGCTGCTGCATTTATCGCCGATCTTCGCGCCTGGTGGGATACCCGAGAAGACGCAACGCTGATTCGGGCGCTGCGTTCGCCATTTTCCGGCGTGCCGCACGACACTGCTGCAGCGTACGCGACTGCCGCGACTCGTGTCCCGCCTCTTCTGGATGCGATCTCGCGTGGACTCCTTGCCGTGCCGACGGCGGAACGCGACGCGCTGTTGCAATTCGCCGAGCGCGTTCGTACGCTCGAGCCCGAAACCGATGTATACGAGCTGTTTGCAATCACCGCCGGCGCTGGCGACTCCGGCGAAGACGATGGTTCAGATTTCGCGTTGACACCTGGACAAACGCCGGATCCGCGCTCCGGTGTACGCGCCCGTCAGACGCATTTTTCCGCCTCGGCACTCAACGCGTACGCGGAATGCGCGCGCAAATGGTACTACCGCTACGTTTGCGCCGCCGTTGAGGACGCGCCTTCGTCGGCGTCGACCTACGGAACGGCATTCCACGCCGCGCTCGAAGACTTTCACGGTGAATTTCCGCAGCCACGTTCCGAGGACGAGGCGGCAATGCGTGCAAAAATCGCCGGCTACGTGAATTGGGCATTTGAACGCTATCGCGATCAGTTCGATGCGCCTGTCGAATTCGAACTGCAAAAGCGCCGGGCCCTGCGCACGGCGGAACGATACGTCGATTGGCTGCTGGCCGAAGCGGCGCGCGCGCCTTTTACCGTGATAGGCCGCGAGATCCCGGTCAACCTCGATCTGGACGGCTTCGATTTTGTCGGGTTCATCGATCGCCTGGATCGCGACGAACGTACCGGCGCCGTGAGCATCTTCGATTACAAAACCGGCTCGATCGCGACCAGTGCCGCCGAGTATCGCGACGAGGTCCGACGCTTCAACGATTTTCAACTTCCCTTCTACTACTGGGCGCGCAGCGCGGCGGGCGATCGCGTCTACCGGCTCGCCTTGATTCCGCTCAAAGACGCCTTGCTTGACGTCGTCCCGATTTCACTCGAAGTTGTGGCGGTGGCCGGCCCAAATGGAAAACGCAGCGCGTCGCCGAGCGGCACGATCGCCATCGCCGATCTCGAGCGTGCGCGCTCGCGAATGATCGAAATCTGCCGCGAACTCAGTTCCGGTAAGCTCGAACGCTTCGCTGTGACCAGCGACCCCGCAGCCTGCACGTACTGCGCCTACCGCGACGCCTGCGCCGACCGGCCACACGACGAGCGCGAGCGCTTCGGACGATGATGACCATCGATTTGCGCACCGAGCAACAAGAAGCGGTTGACGCCGGCTTCGAGGCGTCGCTCGAGATTGCCGGCGCGAGCCGTAGCGGAAAGACCACCGCGCTGCGAGCGCGCGCGCGACGATATGAAGATGAATGCGGACGCCCCCATCTGTTTGCAAACCATCCGTGCGAACTCGTCGCCTTGGCCCGCGCAACGCTTGACGCAGCAAACACACCGGTTCGTATCGTCGATGAAATGGAGGCGCGGCGCGCATTCGCTCGGTGCGCGCAGCCGCTTCTCGAGCTTACGTGGCCGGAGCTCCTTAAGGGAACTATCGATCCCGAGGTAGCGGCGTTGCGTATGCCGCAGCGCTTTGTCGAGGCAGCCTATCGTATGGTACGCAAGCTACGCGACGCGAACATCGATCCGCAGACCTTCCTCGACCGGTCGCTCGCTGGTGCAACCGATTTTTACGCTAAGCCGCCCAATTTCGCCCACTCAGCGCTCATCGCCGCGACCAAGGATGCATATCGCGACTCGCTCGACGTCACGCCGCAAGAGCTGCAGCGGCAATACCGTCGCGAGATCGACCTCGCGAAGATTCTGCATCGGCTCTACGCAGACTACGTAGCGTCAACACACGCAAGCGACGCATTGTGCGAAAGCGATGCCGTTGCGCTAGCCCTCGAGCGGCTGCGCGAACGATCCGAGTTGGCGCATGCCGTGCGCGAACGTTTCGCGCACGTCTTTGTGGATGAGATGCAGGAAGCGACGCCCGCGCAACGCGCCCTGCTCGACACCATCTACGGGATGCCGCTGCGTAGCGTGAGTTTCGCGGGGGACGCAAAGGCGGCGACGAGCCGCTTTCGAGGCTCGCGTCCCGATGTTGCGCTCGCGGGCGCACAGCTCACCGTGCGGCTCACTCACGCTGCGGGCAAGCCGGCAATCTCGATGCATCGCACGAAGACACAGGTCGACGAAGCGGCATTCGTGGCCGAACGGATACGAGAAGAAATCGAGCGCGGTGTGCCCCCCGAAGAGATCGCCGTGCTGTTCCGGAGCAGCGGCGACGTGCAAATGTATCTCGACGCGCTTCTCGAGCGAGACATTCCAGCAGCCGCCGCCGGTGACGTCAACGTGTTTGCCGATCGCCGCGCGCTCGACGCGATCGCCCTCCTTTGGAACGTTTGGGATCCGTTTCGACATGAATGGCTCCTACGAACGCTCAGCGGCAAGGCAATGGCGCTCGCGGATGCGTCGGTTGCCGTGCTTTGCGCCGATCCACCTAGTCCGCAGGCCGCGCTCTTCGCGCTCGACCTCGAGCAAGCTCCCACGGCGCGAACGAGCCGTTGGGATCCCAAGCGCGACGTGCGCCTCGGATGGAACGTGCTGCGCGGTGACGCCGATATTTCCCTCAACGAAAGCGCTCGCGAACGCATCTTGCGCTTCCGAACCACGCGAGACGGGTGGACCCAGGCCATGACCGCATTGCCGCTGGCCGCGTTCGTGCGCAAGGTTTGGTCGGAAGGCCTCGCGTCCGAAGGTCCGCCGGACTCGGCGCGCGCGCGAGCCCAGCAGCATATCCTGCGTCACGTGCTGCGCCGTCTCCTCATGCTGCAACGCGAGCGCCCGAGCGCGACGCTCGGCGATCTACTCGCCGACATCTCGGAGCGCGCCGAGAGCGATTGCGAAACCTGCGACGCCACCCTCGATCCGGGATTCGTGCAAATGCTCAATATCGACGAAGCCCGCGGACGTTCGTTCGCCTTCGTTGCGATCCCGGACGCGCGCGCAGGTTCGTTTCCGCGTTGGTACGTTCCCGATGCCTTTCTTTGGAGTCCGATGCTCGGCATGATTCCGCGCGAGAACGCCGGTGCGGCGCGAGCCTCGCGCACGGCGAAATTCAGCTACTATCTCTACCGCACTAAGGCACGCGACGCATATAACGCGCAGGAGCGCTGCGCGTTCGAGTACGCACTTTCGCGCGCGCGTGCCACGGTACTGGTGACGGCTTGCGGATCGCCTACGCGTGGCATTACGGCGCCCGAATTCTTGGAAGAGCTGCGCAACGCGCGATGAAATTGCGGGCCATCGATTTCGACACGTACGCAGCCGAAGTACTTCCACATACGGCAGAGTTGTGGGCGGGAGAACGCACGCGGGATCGCTACATCGCGCAGACCGCAGAGATCGCGCGTTGCGGGTATGGGCGGCGGCATTACCGCACGGTGGGACTCTACGAAGATAAGCACCTGCTCGCATCGTTCAAGCGATACGAGCGGACGCTGCGCGTCGGCGGTGAGCGCTTGCGAGCGATCGGAATTGGGGCAGTCTTCACCCCTGCCGAGCTGCGCGGACGAGGTTATGCAAGCGCCATGCTCGCGATGGAGCTCGATCGCTCGCGCTCCGAGGGCGTCGACGTCGCGTTTCTTTTCTCCGATATCCGTCCGGAGTTTTATTCGGAACTCGGCTTCGTGGCGATGCCGTCGCGCTCGGTAACTTTGCGTGCCGACAGCCTGCCGCGCTCGCGCGTCGAAGTTTGGGGACTCGACGATCGCGACTGGATCGGGGTACAGCGTTGCTTTGAGCTCGGGGAAAGGAATCGAGACTGGGCCTTCGTGCGAACGCCGCTGGTGTGGGAGTGGCTTCGCCTGCGTATGCGCCATGGATCCGAGCACCCCGAAAGTATCGAGACGAACCTGGTGGTGCGGCGCGGGCGCGCCATTGCCGCCTACGTGCTCGGTGCGCGCGCCGCACGACACGATGCCTTTATTCTCGATGAGTTCGGCTTTGCCGACGCGCAAAGCGCCGCGTTGATCCCGGCACTACTTCGCAGCGCGGCGGGCGACTTGCGACGCGTGACCGGTTGGCTTCCCCCGGAAACGTCGCGTGATATTTTGCCCCACGTCGCGGTGCGTAAGCGCGCGAAGGCCGTGTTCATGGCTGCGCCTCTCTCGCCTGCGGCAAAGCAATGGGTGAAGCTCGCGGCGGACGCGAAGATGGACGGCGTGTGGAGTTCCGATCACATCTAGCGTCTCGAGGTGGAAATGCTAACGCGCGGAGATCACATTCCCGACGTGCCCCTGGTAAATGCAGACGGCGCAATCGTCCTGCTCGGCTCCTTGGTCGACCGGCCGGTGGTGTTGTTCTTTTATCCTAAGGACAATACGGCGGGATGCACCGTCGAGGTATGCGGCTTTCGTGATGACTACCAGGCTTTCGTGGAGGCCGGTGCCGACGTCATTGGCGTCAGTTCCGATGATACGCAAAGCCATACGCGCTTTCGCGAACGCCATCATCTGCCGTACCGGCTGATGAGCGACCCCGGTGGCGTCGCGCGAAAGGCCTTCGGCGTACCCAAGACGCTGGGCATTATTCCCGGGCGCGCGACCTTCGTGATCGATCGGGATGGAACGATTCTCTACGCATTCAATTCGCAGTTCGCGCCCGAGAAGCACGTGACCAACGCGCTCGCCGCGTTAAGCGTTCCCACCTGATACATCGAAGAGACTGATCTGCTTTGCGTTGCCCAGGCCGATCGAGGCAACGCGAAGGCCCAGCAATCGCACCGGCGTTCCCGCGAGATTCGCGCGCCGTAAACAATGCACTGCGGCCCGGTAGATGAGTCGGGCTTCGCGGGTCGGCTCGGCGAGATGGGTCTGACGGCCGAAGACCCGAAAATCGGCGCGCTTGATCTTGATTCCAACCGTTGAGGCACTGCAGTCCTCGCGTTCGAGCTTCTCGGCTACCTCGAGCGCCAATTCGCGCAACACTTCGACCAGCTTACGCTCGTCGCGAACGTCGTACTCGAACGTCGTTTCCGAGGAGATCGACTTGGTCTCCCGTTCGGGTTCGATCTTGCGAGTGTCGATGCCGCGCGCGAGGTCTCGTACGCTTGGCCCCCAGGAGCCGAAAATCGTTCGCGCCGCAGCATCGTCGAGCGCCGCGATCTGACCGATCGTCGTAATCCCGAACGTCTGTAATCGCGCGGCGGTCTTCGGGCCAACGCCCCAGAGACGTCCCGCCGGCAGCGGTGCAAGAAAGGTTGCTTCATCGCCCGGGGCGATTGCAAGTAATCCGTCGGGCTTGCAACCGTCCGACGCGGTCTTCGCTACCATTTTTCCAGTCGCAACGCCCGCGCTCACGGTCAGGCCCGTGCGTTCGCGAACCTTCGCGCGAATCGCCGCGGCAAATGCAGCGGCTTCATCCAGCGTCATCTCACCAAGATCGACGAATGCCTCGTCCATCGAAAGCCCCTCAACCGCGTGACCGTCGGAGCCAAAGATCGCAAAGACCTCGCGCGAGATCGCTTTGTAGCGCTGCATGTCGGGTGGAACAACGATTAACTGCGGGCACAGCTCGAGCGCGCGGTAGAGTGGGATAGCCGAACGCACGCCGAAGGGGCGCGCTTCGTAGGACGCGGTAAGCACTACCGCGCGGCGATGGCGCCCGGCTACGGCAACGGGCTTACCGCGCAAGCTCGGATCATCGCGAACCGCAACGCTTGCGTAGAACGCGTCGATATCAAAGTGCGCGACGAACGCCACGTTCGATGGCCCGGATCGTTTGCATGTTCTTAAGGTCGTCTTCGAACTCGCCGGGCGTTTCGAGTATCGCCATTTTGTCGCGAACGGAACCGTGCGCGAGCAGCGCTCGGAATCCATCGAAACCGACGAAGCCTTCCCCGATGTGATAGTGGCGATCGCGGCTTCCGCCGAGCGGCACCTGTGTGTCGTTAAAGTGAAACATCGGGATGCGGTCGAGCCCGATCTGCTCGTCGGCTTCGGTGAGAAAGCGATCGACGCCGTGCTGCGAGTTTATCTCGTAACCGGCAGCCCACGCGTGCGCCGTATCCAGACAGACGCCGAGCTGCGGGTGATCGAGAGCTTTGATGAACCGTCCGAGCTCTTCGAGTGTGCCGCCGGCCAAATTCCCTGCACCCGCCGAGTTTTCCATGACCAGCGTAACACCGGGCGCTATGCTACCGAGCGCGTCGTCGAGCGCCGCGACGATGGCGGTGAAGCCCTCAGCGCGATCGCGTGTTCCATATGAACCCAGATGCGTGTTGACGTAGTCGATCTTGCCCGCTGCGGCGACCGCGAGATCGCCGTGCAGCAGCCCGAGCGACTTGCTCACGATCGTGGGGTCGTCGCTTCCAAGATTGATCAAGTAGGCGGTATGGATGGCGCAGCGCTCAATCCCCGCTTCGCCGCGCATCTTTGCAAACGCCGCGAGCGCCGGCGGATCAAGCTTCGCCACGCGATAGCTGCGCGCGTTGCTCGAGAAAATCTGTACGGCAGTGCAGCCGAGTGACTTGGCATAGGCAACGGCTTTTGGGTAGCCGCCGGAAACGCGGACGTGGACGCCGAGATACATGCGTCTAGATTTTTGCGAGGTAGAGAAAGTGCGTGTACGAGAGCGGCAAAATAGGGTCGCCTTCACCGAAGGTTTCGCGAAGACGAGCTTCGAGGCGCTCGAAATACTCGGGCGCGCTCGTCCCGAACTCGTCACGCACTATCTTGCGCGAGCGCTCGTATTGCAAAAATTTTCCGAGCGTTACAATCGTACTCCACGGAATGACGCGGACGGCCGTCTCGGAAAAGCCGGCGGAATAAAAATCGCGAAACCCGCCGCGCCACGAGCTCGAGAGCGGCGCAATGCCCATGTCACGCGCGATTGAATCTCGCAGTTGTTTGACGGGGTCGTCGCTCATCAGACTTTTCCACCAAATTGCAATGAGCCCACGCGGCTTGAGCACGCGCTTGATCTCGGCGATACCGGCTCGCGGATCAGCGTGATGAAAGGCCTGCGCGCTGATCACCGCATCAAACGACCCCGCCTCAAGCGGCAGCACTTCCGCGGTCCCGCGAACCCACTTCGCCTCGGGATAGCGGTCTCTCGCGACGGCAAGCATCGGTTCGGAAGGGTCGACACCGGTGACGTTATAGCCGTTTTCGATCAGCGGGGCGCTGGCAAGTCCCGTACCGCAACCGATATCCACGATCGCGTGCTTGGGCAGAAGTCCAAAGGCGACCAGATTGTTGTAAACATCGTTCGAATATCCTAGCCGCCCGGCCTCATATTCCGTGACGAGCGCGTCAAACGAAGTCACGTAGGCTCCTGGGGCACCGGTTCCGTCGACGACTCCGGCGTCGTCGGAGGAAGGATCAAGTTCAGCTCCAGGGGTTGACCTGGCTCGAGTTCGAGCTGGGGCAAATCGTCAAGCGAACGTAGCCCAAAGGATTCGAGGAAGAGCGGTGTCGTCTTGTAGGTCATCGGCCGCCCAACAACATCCTTGCGGCCCGCTTCGGCAATCAAACTGCGATCGAGCAACGTGCTGACCACGCTATCCGAGTTGACCCCGCGGATTGCCTCGATCTCGCCTTTGGTCACCGGCTGCATATGGGCAACGATTGCCAGCGCCTCGAGCGCCGGCGTGGAGAGTGTGGTTTTGGGAGGTAAGAGATAGGCTTCAACGACCTCGCGAACTGCCGAGGACGTCGCGAACCGATAGCCGCCGGCAATTTGGCGCAGCACAATACCGCCTTGACTGTAGCGATCTTCGAGCGTTTGCAACGCGAGCGCGACCGCACGCTCGTCTCCGCCGGTTAGTTTAGCAATGCGTTTGGGATCGAGAGCTTCACTTGCAACAAAGAGCAACGCCTCGATCGCCGCCTGCACGCCCTCGGCAGCTGCATGTAGCTCCTGCGCCTCGGCGCTGAGGGTTTGCTGCGAATCGGTCAACTCTTGTGTGTCCACGGTTTAAGGAAGCCTACCCTTGTGCAATTGAATGTGAAATAGGAAGAAGCTGGATATCATCGTCGATGTCCGCCTGTTCGAACTCGATGCGATGACGGCGCACGAGCTCTAAAATCGCAAGAAACGTGACAATGATGACCTCGCGTGTCATGCCTAGCTCGCGGCAAAGCGCGAAGAACGACACCGTCCCTTGCTCTTTGATCTTACGTGAAATGTAGTCCATCTGGGCAAGTAGCGAAACGCGTTCCCGTACCACTTCGCGCTTCTCGGGCCGCGCCTGCTGCAGCATGATGATGAAGGCGCGCTTGAGCTTCTCGGGATCGATGCGATAATGCTGCACCAGTTCGCTGGTCGGATCGCCCGAGTCGCGATAGTAGAAGCCGCTGGCTTCGTCTTGGCGGGCGCGCAATTGCACGCCGAGCTCGCGGTAGCGCGAATAGGCGATGAGCCGCCGCCGCAGACGCTCCTCGACCTGCTCGGCAGACTCTTCGCTCTCATCGATAAACTCTTGCGGAATGGGCGGCAAAAGCGCTTTTGACTTGAGGAAAACCAGCGTAGCGGCGATGACCAAATACTCAGCCGCGACCTCCATGTCGAGATCTTCCATGACGCGCACGTAGGCCAAATATTGTTCGGCTACCGAGGCGAGCGGCACGGTCGAGATGTCGAGTTGCTGCTCTTTGATAAGGCTCAAGAGCAAGTCGAGCGGCCCGTCGAAAACGTCGAGCCGAACGTGGAGGGCGTCAGTGTCGTTCAAGAGCTCTGCGGTTCAGCCAGGGCGACAGCGATTTCGGGAAAGATAGCCGGATTTGCGGCTACGTACTCGAGGGCCATGTCGACCAGGCGTTTCTCATTGACGTATTTGAGCGCTTTGCGCGCGGCCCGCACCTCGAACCAGCGGGCTTCGTCGACCTCATGATCGTGGTTGGCCGTGTCTCCGGAAAGGTAACGCATCAAATAGAACGTCACGCTTTTCTTGTGCTTCGCCTTCCCGACGTAGAACCAGTATGAGATCTCAGAGAGGCGCGTGAGGATCTCTCCCCAACATCCCGTCTCCTCACGAACTTCGCGCAGTCCCGCTTGCTCGTTCGACTCACGCGCTTCGACGTGCCCCTTGGGCAGCGTCCAAATGCGAGGCGACCCGCGCCCGATCAAGAGCGCGTCGAATCCGGACTCGTGCGGCCGTAGAACTAAGCCGCCGGCCGACACTTCATACTTGATTCGCATGTCGATAGACCCGTAGCGGGAGACAGGTAAGGGGGCTCTGTCGCGCCCCCTGATTACCCCCATTATAGCTTTTGGGCCCAAGAAGCGCCTGCCACAAGGAGCGCCCTCTTTTCCCCCTCGAAGGATCGCTCGCTTGCTTTATTTCAAGGCGGTGACATTTGCCGTCTCCGACAGGACGGTCACCGCGGCGTGCGCTTTGTCGTAGCCCAGCGCATAGGCATAGATATCGACCACGCGCGTTGTGCCGGCCCCAGGAATTCCGCGTAACAGGACGTGGTTCGAGTGTCTTGGGAGGGTCACGGCTCCGATGAATGTTTGACCGGCGCGTGCTACGAGTGTGACCGCCGAGGCGCCGGGAGTGAGGACGTCCACGCGAATCGGGTGTCCGCCGTAAACGGTAGACGGTACGCGCAAGCCAAGGTCGCGCACGACGGCCGCCGCCTCCGGCGCGTCGGCGATCTCGGACGCGGTCGGGTGATCGTGATGGAAAACGTAGTAGAACACCCCACGATGCCGCGGTGTTGGCGTTGGCTGCGGGTCGGGCGCGTCGCTCGAGAGATCGGCTACGATCATCGTCGAGGCTTGCTTGTGCGTGCGCGCGATCGCGTGCGTACTTGCACGATTGCGATGCTGCGCCGTTTGCTGCACGGATGCGACGGCGACGCCATGAAGCGCGATGGTGTTTGTCTCGTCGATGCGCGTCGAAAGGCCTACGGTAAGCCGATCGTAGAGCGCCATCACATTGCGGACGTACGCTTGCGTTTCGCTGTATGGCGGAATGCCGCCAAAACGCTCAACTGCGCCCGGGCCCGCATTATATCCCGCGAGGGCGAGTCGATAGCGTTGCATTTGCGGATACGCGGCATAACGATCGAGCAGGCCACGCAAATACCGCGCGGTTCCATTCAAATTGTCGTGCGCCGAGAATGCGTCAACGCCGAGTCCGGCGGCCGTCCCCGGCATCAGCTGCCCAAGACCACGAGCGCCAACCGGCGAAACTGCGTACGGATGCCACGACGACTCCGTCGCAACAAGGGCAACGAGCAAGCGTGGATCCAATCGGTAAAAGAGCGATTCGACGCGCACACGATCGGCAAGCTCGCGGCTCTGCGACGCTGAAAGATTGGGATTAAACGTGCTAAGGACGCGCGCGTATTCTGCGAGGCGGGAACTCGTTATCGTGGTTGAAGCAGCCGACGCAGGCGACGCCGCTGTGCTGAGCAGAACAGCCAGCGCGCCGGCGACAATATGCCGCGGGCGAGCAACTCCCATGCGTAGCTAATCGGTTGCGTGCTTTGAAAATTCTAGAGCGAGAAGATGTTCGCTCGGCAGCTCGCTTTCAACGCGCCGAGGGGCACGTCCGTCGCAGCAAGCAGGCTCCGCAAAGCGGGTTGGTTCGTTTGCACAGCTCCCGGCCGTGGGCTCGCAGAACGGCATAGGCGTCGACCGCCAAGGGGCCTATAATCGCCGCCTGGGTTAGAGCGGCGACGCCCGCGCGATAGGCCGCCGCATAAGGCTGGCCGCCCTGCACGACGTGGAGGCGTTCGAGCACCCGCAGTCCGTTGGAATCCAGCGCCGGCGCCTCCGAGAACCCGCAAAGCAGTAGCACCTTGTCGGCGCCAGGGTCAGCGATCCCCGGAAATCGTTTGAGCAGGGTTCGTCGCGGCTTTTCCGCGAGCGCGGCCAGAGCCCCGGCCAGGTTGCCGCCGGCGTATGCCGCGGTATGCTCCGCGCAGGCGAGCACCTTGGCGGCTCGATGGGACGGCTGCATCCCGCCATCGCGAATCGCCGCCTCGATCTTTTTTGCTCCCGCACCGATCAATGTTGCGGGCGTGATGCCTACGGCCGTTCGCAGGCGCTCGAAGGTTTGGGCGCGCCGCTGGTCATCCACGAGATACGCGCAGTTCTCCCAGACGATCAGTTCAAACGGCTCGGTCGGCTCGGGCAATTCGACGGTGCCATACTGCGTGCGCAGGGCGTCGATGATCGCTCCCGGTTGACCGGGGACGGGCTTCATGCTATCGTCGGGTCCATGTCCAATCTGCACATTATGTGTCACATGTGCCCCGTCCCGGCGCCCGATCGGCGTAGGTTGGCTTCTCGCATCTCGAAATAGCGCGACACGAATTTCGATGAACGAAGCCCTCCGCCGATCCGGCGGAGGGCTTCTTGCTTTCCCATCTCACCAGGAGGCACGCCAATGTATCCCACCCGACGCGAGGCAATCGGCCTTGCTACCGCCGCACTCGCCACCCTCGCCCTTCCGGGGCGCGTGCGCGCAGCGGATAAACTCGACGCAATCACCGTCGACTACGCCTACTACAATCCGGTCAGCCTGATCCTCAAGCAAAATGGCTGGCTCGAACGCGCACTGGCAGCTAACGGCACCACGGTATCGTGGGTGCTCTCCCTCGGCTCGAATAAGGCCAATCAATTTCTTGCTTCGGGTTCGGCGCAATTTGCGTCAACGGCGGGAAGCGCAGCGCTGCTTGCGCGCGCCAACGGCGTCCCGCTGCACACTGTCTTTCTCTATTCCCAACCCGAGTGGACGGCGATCGTCGTCGGCAAGGACTCGAAGCTCTCGAACCTGCGCGACCTCAGAGGCAAGAAGATCGCCGCGACCCGCGGCACCGATCCATGGTTTTTCTTGCTGCGCTCGCTCGCATCGGTCGGCCTTACCTCGAACGACGTGCAGATCGTTGAACTCCAGCATCCCGACGGACGCGTTGCACTCGAGCGCGGGCAAGTCGATGCGTGGGCCGGGCTCGATCCGCACATGGCCGCATCGCAACTCGACGCCGGGTCGCGGCTCCTCTATCGCAACATCGCCTGGAACACCTACGGTGCGCTCAACGTGCGCGAAGATTTTCTGGCGGCACATCCAGACGTCGTGCGCATCGTGCTGCGCGCCTACGAGCTCGGGCACACATATGCCAAAGCGCACCCGGCGGAGACCGCGAAGATTCTTGCCGACGCTTCAAACCTTGATCTCAAGGTCGCAAATCTCGTCATCGACGACCGTACGCGGTTCCCGGATCCGGTTCCGGGAAAAGCCTACATCGACTCCGTTGGCGGGACGATTCCCGTGATTCGCTCCGAGCAACTCGTCGCCGACGTCGGTTCGGTGCAAACCGCGCTCGGTTCGCTCGCCGATCCTGCGCCTGCGCGCGTCGCACTGGCGCATGCGTAAAGCACTCCTCGCCTGGCTCGTTCCGGCGGCGATTCTTCTCCTCTGGATCGTCGCCGGTCACGCGCACTGGTTTGCTCCCGATCAGCTCGCGCCGCCCTCGCGCGTTTTGGCCGAACTCGGATCGCTGTGGCAACGTGGGCTGCTGCAGCAAGACATTCTCGCTAGCGCAGCACGCGTGTTCGCGGGATTCGCAATCGCGCTCGCGCTTGCGGTGGTGCTTGGGACGCTCGTTGGCTTGAATCGCACGGTCGAACGGGCGATCGATCCCACGTTACAAGCGATTCGCGCGGTGCCGTCGCTTGCGTGGGTACCACTGCTGTTGCTCTGGCTTGGCATCGGTGAATCGGCCAAGATTACGCTGATCGCGATCGGCGCCTTCTTTCCGATCTACGTGAATTTGGTGGCCGGCATTCACGGAGTGGATCGCAAACTGGTCGAGGTCGCACGCATTCTCGGACTGCATCCATTCAGCGTCGCCGTACGCGTCGTTTTGCCGGCCGCGTTTCCGTCATTGCTCGTTGGAGCGCGCATCGGTCTCACGCAGGCATGGCTCTTCCTCGTTGCCGCGGAATTGCTCGCATCGACGCGCGGACTTGGCTTCTTGCTCACCGAGGGACAACAAATTTCGCGGCCCGACGAAATTCTCGTGGCGATTCTGTTGCTCGCTATCGCAGGCAAGCTGTGTGAGTCCGGTATGCTTGCGATCGAGCGGCGCACGACTGCCTGGACGGACGGGCTGCGATGAGCACGATTCGCATCGAAGACTTGCGCGTCGCGTTTGGTGAACTGCGCGTGCTCGACGGACTTTCGCTCACAGTAGAGCGCGGCGAGATCGTTGCCGTGCTCGGGCCCAGCGGCTGCGGCAAGAGCACGCTGCTACGAGCGATTGCGGGGCTGGACGTTCATCCGCTCGGCACGATCGCCGTCGAGGGTGACGTCGGCTATGTCTTTCAGGAGCCGCGGCTTTTTCCGTGGCTCAACGTCGAGAAGAACGTTCGTTTCGCCGCGCGCACGCCCGAAGAACGCGAACGCGTCAACGCGGTGCTCGAGCTCACCGGATTGCAAGACGCTCGAACAACGTTGCCCAAGGCACTCTCGGGCGGCATGGCCCAACGCGCCGCGCTCGCCCGCGCATTGGTGCGCAAGCCGTCGGTGCTTCTGCTCGATGAACCGCTGGCTTCGCTGGATGCGCTGCGCCGGATGCAATTGCAAGAGGGGATCGCCGAGATCATCGCCGCCGTCGATGCAACAGCTATTCTCGTAACACACGACATCGAGGAAGCGCTCTACCTCGCCGACCGCATCGTCGTGCTGGGCGGCTCGCCCTCGCGTATCGCGCTCGAAATCACCATCCCAGCGCATAAGCGTCGCAACCGCGACGCGAATCTCAACAGCGAACGCAGCACGCTGTTTCACGCATTGTCAGGTGAGGAGACCCGAGAACAAGAATCGGCATAAGCTTGTCATCCCGAGCGTAGGCGCTCGCCTTGTCATCCCGAGCGTGGGCGCGAAGCGCCGAAGTCGAGGGACTGACGCCACGGCCTGCCTTCGACGTTCGGCTGAACGCGTTAGCCGAGCGGCGAGCACCCTGACCATGCGTTGTGCGAGACGCGAGACGCTTAGTGAGGCTGAACGTCCGAGGCAAGGACGTAAGGCGGTCCCTCGACTACGCGGGTGAACGCGCAGCGTTCACGCCCTACGCTCGGGATGACAAAGCGGCGGGTGGTTCCCAGCGTAGATCGGGCTGACGGGCGGCCCGGGTTTCGTCGACACGGCCGACGACCGTCGTCACCGGCGCGGCGAGGAGCGCGTCGGGATTCGTCTTAGCTTCCGCGACGATATCGCGCAGCACGGAGATGAAATAGTCCAGTGTTTCTTTCGATTCGGTTTCCGTGGGCTCGATCATCAAGCACTCGGGAACGAGCAGCGGAAAGTACATCGTCGGCGCCATCATGCCGTGATCGAGCAGGGCCTTTGCGATGTCGAGCGCCTTGACGCCGGTCTCTTTTTTCAGTCCTTGCGCCGAAGCGACGAACTCGTGACGGCAAATCTCCGGATACGGCGTATCGAGAAACTCAGCGACGTTCACGCGGACGTAGTTGGCGTTGAGCACCGCGAGTTGCGAGACGCGCTTGAGGCCGTCCGCGCCATTGGCGTAGATGTACGCGAGCGCGCGCACCGCGTGCGCGAAGTTCGACCAAAACGAGCGCATCGGCCCGATCGACTTGGGCCGATCGAAATCGAGCGAAAACGTGAAGCCGTCGGAGGGTGCGCCGCTGCCATTGTTGGGAATTGCGCGAACGACCGGCGTCGGCAAGTAGTCGACCAAGTGCGCTGCAACACCGACCGGGCCGTGCCCGGCTCCGCCGCCGCCATGCGGAATGGTGAATGTCTTGTGCGTGTTGAGGTGCATGAGATCGAAGCCCATGTCGCCCGGACGCACGTTGCCCATGATGGCATTGGCATTGGCGCCGTCATAATACATCAAGCCGCCGACGTCGTGCACGGCAGCCGCGATCTCGGCGATGTGGTCTTCAAATAGCCCAAGCGTATTCGGGTTGGTCATCATGCAGACCGCAGTGTCGGGTCCAAGGACCTTTTGAATCTCTTCGACGCTCACGCGCCCGCGCTCGTCGCTCGGGAGCGAAATGACTTTGAAGCCGCACATAGCGGCCGAAGCGGGATTGGTGCCGTGCGCAGTGTCGGGGACGATCACTTTGTCGCGCTTGGTCTCGCCGCGATCTTTGAAATATTTCTTCGCGATCAAGAGCGCCGCGAGCTCCGCATGCGCGCCGGCCGCTGGATTCAGCGAAAAGGCGGCCATGCCGAACAGTGACGCAAGCGAACGCTCGAGCTCGTACATCACCTGTAGAGCGCCCTGCGCTAATTCATCCGGCGTGTACGGGTGCAGCTGTGCGAATTCACGCTTGCACGCCATCGCGTCATTGACGCGCGGGTTGTACTTCATCGTGCACGAACCGAGCGGATAAAACCCGAGGTCGATGCCGAACGTGCGCTGCGAGAGCTTGGTAAAGTGACGCACCACCTCGAGCTCGCTGTTGTCAGGCAGCGGCAGATTGTCGCGCAGCACGTCCTTTGGAAGAAACTGCTCGAGCGGCTTACCCTCCTCGACGTAACGGTTGGCGCGCCCCTCTTGCCCCAGCTCAAAAATCAGCGGGCTGGCGGTACGATCAAACGTTGGCGTGGACACGAACGATCTCTCCGAGGGCGGTAGCGAGTTGGGCGATCTGCGCAGTCGTGGTCAGCTCCGTTGCGTTCATCAGAATGCAGGTCGAGAATTCTGGATACCAGCGTCCCAGATCCACGCCCCCAAGAATCCGACGCTCCACAAGCTTCGCCAGCACGTCGCGCGCTGGTTGATGCACATCGACGACGATCTCGTTAAAGAACGGCGCCGTAAACTTCAGGTCCACGCCGTCGAGTTTCGAGACGGCGGTCGCAAGCTCGCGCGAGCGCTCCAGATTGAGCGCGGCAACGTCGCGCAGTCCGGTCTTGCCCATCAGCGCGAGATATATCGTGGCGATCAGCGCGCAGTGCGCTTGATTCGTGCAAATGTTGGATGTCGCGCGTTCGCGGCGAATGTGTTGTTCGCGCGCCTGCAAGGTCAACACGTAGGCAGTGCGGCCTTGCCCGTCGACGCTCTTGCCGACGAGCCGCCCCGGAATGCGCCGCATGTGGTCTTTGGTCGATGCGATAAATCCGACGTACGGGCCGCCGTAAGCCATCGCTACGCCGAAACTCTGCGCCTCTCCGACAACGATCTGCGCGCCCCAAGATGCCGGCGTCGCGAGCGCAGCGAGCGAGATCGCTTCAGAAACCACCGCGATCGGCACCGTTTCGCTTGCGCTCACGGCTTCGCGCGCGTCGGCTGAGAGCGTATCGACGTTTCCGAAGAAGTTGGGCGATTGCAGCGCGACCGCCGCGTATTCCTTTGAAGCAACCAACGACGCGAGCGCCCGCATATCGGTCGTACCGTCTTTGTTGAGCGGCAGCTCGTCGATGTGCACGTCGAGACCGTCGCAGTACGTTTTGAGCACCGCGCGATAGTTCGGATCGACCGCTGGGGACACGAGTACTTTCTTGCGCCCATTCTCATTGAGCGCCATGATTGCGCCTTCTGCCAGCGCCGTAGCGCCGTCATAGACCGACGCATTGGCGATATCCATTCCGGTAAGCAGGCAGATGTAACTCTGCCACTCGTAGATCGCTTGCAGATAGCCCTGCGAAACTTCCGCTTGGTACGGCGTGTAGGCGGTCAGAAACTCGCCTCGCATCGCAAGCGCCGCAATGGCCGGCGGCGCGTAGTGCCGGTACGAGCCCGCGCCGAGGAACGAGGCATAGTCAATGCCGGTGTTCTTGGCGGCAAAATGCTCGAAACGCCGCGCGATCTGATACTCAGGAAGCGCGGGAACCACGTCGAGCTGCGCCCGCAGCGCGATCGATTCGGGGACCACGAACAGATCGTCTAGCGAAGCGACGCCGATGGCGCTGAGCATCGCTTTGATATCGGCTTCGGTATGAGGGGTGTACATGCTAATCGTGGGCGATCTTTTCGTAGTCACTCGCGGAGAGAAGGTTGCTCTTCTCACCAGTGTCCTTGAGTTTCACTTTGAAGAGCCAACCGGCGCCGTAGGGATCGCGGTTCACCGCAGCCGGATCGGCTTCGAGCGATCCGTTGATCTCGAGCACCTCGCCGCCAACGGGCGTGAAGAGATCCGAAACGGCCTTCACCGATTCGACCACGCCGATGTTGCCGAACTGCTCGATCGCCTTGCCGACGCGCGGCAGCTCGACGTAAACGATGTCGCCAAGCGAATTCTGCGCATAATCCGTAATACCGATCGTCGCCGTATCGCCGTCGATCTTCACCCACTCGTGCTCTTTGCTGTACAACAGGTTCTCGGGTTGCGCCACGCTGATCTCTCTCCTATTTTGGACGTTTATAAAATGGTAGAGGCACGATGGTCGCCTCGTGCCGCGTTCCGCGAATGTCGACCTCGACGGTCGCGCCGACGGTTGCAGCTTCCTTGGGAAGCAACGCGGTCGCAATGTTCTGGCCGCCGACGGACGGCCCCATCGAACCGCTGCGAATTTCGCCGACAGGCTTCCCGTCGTAAGAAACTACGTAGCCTTCGCGCGCCGGGGCACGACCCTTCATGATCAGGCCGGCGATGCGCGGATAGTCGTCACGCTCCATCTGCTCGACGAGCACGCTGCGCCCGATGAATTCCGGCTTGCTGGTTTTGAGCGCCCACTGCAGTCCCGCCTGCACGGGCGTGATCTCCTCGGTCAACTCGTGACCGTACAGCGGCATGCCCGCTTCCAATCGGAGCACGTCGCGCGCACCCAGCCCGCAAGGCTCGAGTCCTTCGGCAACATTGTCGCGCAGGAGCTTGCTCCAAACCTCCGGTGCGTGCTCGCCGAAAACGAAAAGTTCAAAACCGTCCTCACCGGTGTAGCCGGTGCGTGCGATCACCGCCGGACGACCGTAGACGTTGCCTTCGGCGCAAAAGTAATATTTCAAACCGGCAAGATCCACGTCGACGTGCGGCTGCAACATCGCGAGCGATTTCGGGCCCTGTATCGCAATGAGCGCGTTACGGCCATGAAGGTTCTCCAGACGGACGCCCTCGGCAAGGTTAGCGTTGAGATGGGCCCACATCTTATCGGCGTTGGCGCCGTTAACGACCAAAAGCCAACGCTGGTTCAAGCGATAGAAAATCGTATCGTCGTGCGCACCGCCCTGCGCGTTGCAAAAAATGTTGTAGCGCGCTTGCATCGGCTTCATCGACTCAACCGCATTGATCGTCAGCGTCTCGGCCCACGGCGCGACGTTCGGGCCTTCGAGCAAAAACTGGGCCATGTGCGAAAGATCGAACAGTCCGGCGCGATGACGGACGGCATCGTGCTCTTTGAGAATGCTCGAATACTGCACGGGCATTTCGAAGCCGGCAAACGGAACGAGGCGCGCGCCATGCTTGCCGTGCTCATCGTAGAGCGCCGTGCGGCGCAACCCGGGCGATGCGCTCATGATTGCTTCGGCGCCTCCTCGGGATAGGTGTTGAGAAAGTTGAGCGTCGTGTGCGCAACGAGCTTGCCGTTACTCTTCACCTCGACCTCGCCGTAGCAAATTCGACGGCCGGCGCGCAGCACGCGTGCCTCGGCGATTAAGTCGTGCGGCGGTAACGCCGGGGCGAGGAAGTTACACTGGAGTGACACCGTGACCGTGTCTTGCTCGCGACCGTAGATCGATGAGAGCGCGACATAAAACACGGTATCGCACAGGCTCACGATCGCGCCCCCGTGCACGGCGCCGGTCCCGTTGGCAATTTCCGGACGATACGGCATGCGCATCGTGGCCTTCCCATGCTCGACGCTCTCGAGCTTGAGATCCAGCAGCGCGACGAAATGCGACTTCTCTTTTTCCCAGCGGTGCGGAGCCGAGGTGAAATCAGGATGCATACGATCCTTAGAATACTGGGCCATCGGCCGCCAACGCACGACGAAGGTAAAGGGGTAGCGAGAACAGCCGCCGGTGCGTCTGTCCGTCGTAAAAGAAGTTCTCACCGCGCAGCTGCGCGCAATACGCATCGACCGCGGCGGGATCAAGTCCCGCCAAGTCGACGCTGTCACTGCAGGCCAGGAACGCCCAATCGGTATCGAAAGCGGGAACGTAGGTGAAGAACGAGGTGACGTGCTTGTAATGCCGCCGCAGTGTACGCGACATCTTGCAGTGCAGCGAGTAATTGTGAAACGCCGCCGTGCTAGCTTGCAGCACGTAGACGCCGCCGTCGGCCAAACGTGACTTGATCAGACGAAACACCTCTTCGTTGAAGAGGAGGTTGCTCGGCGAGTCTTCCAGCGGCTCGGTGAGATCCGAGATGATCACGCCGTATTTCTCGTCGTGTTCGCGCATGTAGGCAAGCGCATCCCCGATGATGACGTTCGCGCGCGGTTCATCGAAGGCGCCGTCCCCCCATTCCGGCAGAAATTTCTTCGAAAGATCGACCACGAGGCCGTCGATGTCGACCATCGTGCAACGCTTCACGCCGGGATGGCGCAACACGTCCCGCAACGTTGCGCCCTCTCCGCCACCGAGAATGAGGACCTCGCTACGATCTAAGGCACCGGCCATTGCCGGGTGCACCAGCGACTCGTGATAAATCTTCTCGTCGCCTTGCGAACTCTGCGTATCACCGTCAAGGATGAGCATTTTGCCGAAAACCGGAGTCGAAATCACCGCGACCTGTTGAAAATCAGAACGTCCCGAAAAAAAGACGTTCTCAATCGCGTGGTGGTGGGCTTCGGTCGGGGCGGACTCCTCGACGTACCACTGCCAGTGTTCGGTTTTCGGCATAGCGGGCACCAGCCTTCGCCATAGGCAAAGGGCACCCCCCCGAGAAGCGATGGGCCTGGAAACTGAAAAGAGCCGCTGCATCCTGCAACGGCTCTTTGATGGTTCCCTCGAGGGTTTGAGTGTTACGCGGAGAGCGCGGTCGTTTCGTGATCGCGAGTAACCACGTGCGTGAAGCTCCCACCCGCTTGCGCGATTCCGCGCTTAACTTCCGTCGTCAACATGGTCTTGGCATTGAGTATTTTCGCTGCGTACTCGCAAGCGAGCCACGGATCGGTATGATCACCGCACGTGTAAAAATCCATTGCGGCATAGCCGGTCTCGGGCCACGTATGGATCGAGATGTGCGACTCCGCCAGAACAACCACACCGGAGACGCCCTGCGGCTCAAACCGGTGAAACGCGACTTCCATAACCGTCGCGCGCGATGCCTTGGCCGCTCCGATCATCATCTCGCGGACCGCATCGACGTTGGTGAGTGCCGCGCCGTCACAGCCTGACAACTCACACACGATGTGCGTACCGAGTGCCTTCAATTTTTCCGCTCTCCTTGAGCCTCGGGGGAATCCCACCTCCGGACTTGTCGGCTGGCGCCTGCTGTGCAGCGTCACGTCCCCGACCTATCGACGAACTCTTGCCGGCGCTTTTCGGTGCACGGGCGATTCGTCGCGATGGCGCGAAAAGGGCGCGCCTACCCCCTACCGTGGACCTACCGCTTGGGGGATTAACCCAAGCTCAATACCCCAGGTCCGGCGAACATAATAACCCCCCAGACCCCCCCTGTAAACCCCTGGGGGATAAGAAGTTCTTAATGTTGTTCTTCGAGGCGCCGAAAAGGGGCGGTCCTCAGGATGTGCCGCTCCAAGCCGCCCCTAATTGCCTGGGACAAGTCTACCATAGACGGTCAATAACCCGGAAACGTGGTGCTGTGGATGGCCCCTGGGGTGGCCATATCTCCCTTATTTTATTGGCTTTCTGAGCAGTCTTGAGGGGATAATCATTCACACCAAGTTCGTCCCCCTATCCATGTCCGTTGACTTTACACGCTTACCCCGCTTATAATCCCAGCAACACGGAATGAAGAGGCGGCTTTAGCCTCATTGAAGCCATGCACCCGAAACCCCGTGAAAGTTAGGCGGCGGCCCCAAGGGCCTGCTGCCGCAACGAGGTGGTGAATTTGGTGAGCAATGGCATAGAGCAAGCCCGCGCCGATCTGCGCGAGGCCGAGTACGGCCTACAACTCCTAGACAGCGGCATCGCCGCCAAGGAGCGCGACCTCCAGAACGAGCGCGAGAAGCGCGAAGTATACGCTCAAAATGTTGAGCTTCGTCGTCAACTGCTACGACAACTTGAATCGACCGCGGCTAAGATAACAAACTAATATAGAGAAAGGGGGTGCAAAACCGATGGAACGATTCGTCGGTCCCGTGAGGGACTAGGGCTCAATCTTCCATGAACACGCAGTAAGCGCGGAGATTGGGCAACTCAAAAACAGAGGCGACCCGTGCAAGGATCGCCGCTGTTAGACAACCGGGCTGCCGAGAGGCAACACAGAGTCGCACCTGTATAGTAGCGTCTCGGCAGCCTTTCTTCAACCACGTTCGGCGCACAGCGCCAGAAGGAACGAAGAAAGTGCGAGTCCGATTCACGGCGGTCCACCTTGAGGGTGGCACCCGTCACGAACACATTGCCAGCCTGCAGGCGGTCGATCCCGCCACGGGCCAACCCTACGACGACTCTACGGCGGCATGGGTCGCCTATATCGAACGCGGAGGCACCGGTTTCGTCCACGACCGCTATGGTCACGAGATCGGCGTTTACGTAAACCACAATGCCTACATCAAATGGGTTCAAACCATCGCTGACGGCATCTGGACCGACAATCTGTTAGCGTTACCGCGCTACTAGTGTGTAAAGCGACAAGATAATGAAGATCAGACTTCACAATCTTGACTATAGGGGTCGGCGTGGTACCCTCAGAGAGCCATGACTACGCCCGCCTCGCTCGGCTCGGACGCGCATCCCGCGCTCGGGCTCTCGCAGCCGCCTCGTGCGGAAGCCACACCCGCAGAGCTCCCCGTCTCCGAGGACTATCGCCACGGGTTCCACGACACCGAAGAAAACTACGTTTTCAAGTCGGATAAGGGCCTGACACGCGAAATCGTCGAGCGCATCAGCGCCATGAAGAACGAGCCGGATTGGATGCGGGAGTTCCGGCTAAAAGCCTACGAGATCTTCATCTCTAAGCCCATGCCGACGTGGGGCGACACCGAACTGCTGAGCGGAATCGATTTCGCCGACATCCACTACTTTGTCAAGTCGACGGACAAGACCGAACGCTCCTGGGACGATGTGCCCGACGACATCAAGCGCACCTTCGATCGCTTGGGTATTCCTGAGGCCGAGCGCAAGTTTCTCTCCGGCGTTTCCGCGCAGTACGAATCCGAAGTCGTCTATCACAATGTCTCCAAGGAGCTTGAGGAGCAAGGCGTCTTCTTCTGCGACATGGATACGGCGATCAAACAATATCCCGAGATCGTGCGTAAGTATTTCGCGACGGTGATTCCGGCCGCCGACAATAAATTTTCCGCGCTCAACTCGGCGGTGTGGTCGGGCGGGTCGTTTGTCTACGTGCCACCCGGCGTCGAAGTAAAGATGCCGCTTCAAGCCTATTTCCGTATCAACGCGGAGAACATGGGGCAATTCGAGCGCACGCTGATCATCGCCGACGAGGGTTCGAAGGTCCACTACATCGAGGGCTGCACCGCACCGAAGTTCTCTACTTCGTCGCTGCACAGTGCCGTCGTCGAACTGATCGCGCTGGAAGGCGCGTCGATACGCTATACCACGATCCAGAACTGGTACCGCAACATCTACAATCTCGTGACCAAACGGGCAATTGCGCAAAAGAACGCAACCGTGGAATGGGTCGACGGCAATCTGGGCTCCAAGCTCACGATGAAGTATCCGGCGATCTACCTCATGGGCGAAGGTGCGCGCGGCGAGATTCTTTCGATGGCGTTCGCCGGCGAAGGCCAGCACCAGGACGCCGGCGCGAAGGTCATCCATGCCGCGCCGAACACGACGTCGGTGGTGACCAATAAGAGCGTGAGCGCGCATGGCGGCAAGACGACGTATCGTGGGCTGGTGGAGATTTTCCCCGGCGCGGTCGGCGCAAAGACGCGCGTACGCTGCGACGCTTTGATCATGGACGACCATTCATCGAGCGACACGAAGCCGACGATGAAAATTCACGAACAGCAATCGACTGTCGAACACGAGGCGAGCGTCTCGAAGATCGGCGAGGACCAGCTCTTTTATGCGATGTCGCGCGGCCTTTCCGAAGCAGACGCGACCGCGTTGATCGTCAACGGATTCTTCGACTTCTTCGTCAAGGAGTTGCCGATGGAATACGCGGTCGAGTTGAACCGTCTCGTCAAGATGGAGATGGAAGGCGCCGTCGGCTAGACGGGCCTTTTTCTTCTTCTTGTTCTCGTGCGCGTTCGTGCACGGGCGTGCACGTGCGTGGGATCTTGTCTGCGAGGCCGCGATTCCGGCAACGATGGTCGACCGGGTCGACTCCGCGACGGCCTATCCCGGGATGCTCTTTCGATTTAAAACCACGATCATCGCGCGCATCGACGACGTCCTCGTTCCACAGGGTAGCATTGGCTATGGCATCGTGCGCGAGGTGACCGCGGCCAGCAATCACGATCGCAACGGCTCCCTCACGCTCGAATTACGCCAGATCGTTTTCGGGAAACACGTCCTGCAAGTCATGGCCGATCCCCGTGAGAACTCGCTGTGGGCACCGGCGATGACGTTGACGGAGCGCGCTACGGGCTACTTGCCGATTCCCGGAATCGTTCGCACGGCGGTCAACGAAGTGCGTTGGGGAAAGAACGTCGTGATCGGCCCCGGCTTTAATTTTCACGTGGTGGGGCTCGGCGATCCGAGGAACCTCGCGCCTTGCCACAAAGTCGGGCAGTAATGGAACGGCGACTGGCGGCAGCGGCCGAGATCCCACCCGGACGCGCGAAGCCCTTCACCGTCGACGGCAACGAGATTCTCGTCTGCAACGTCGGCGGTTCATTTTACGCCATTGACGACGTGTGCACGCACGATGGCGGCCCGCTCGACCAGGGCGAACTTGAAGGCTTCTGCGCGATCTGCCCGCGCCACGGCGCGACGTTCGACGTGCGCACCGGCGCCCCAACGATGCCGGCCATCATGCCTGTGACAACGTATGCGGTTCGCGAGGCGAACGGCGAGCTGTACCTGGACCTTTGATGCGTATCGTCCTTCGCACCGTCGCCATCGTCGTCTTGGCCGTGGTACTCGTCGTCGCGCTCTACGCGGGAAACATTTCCGTCGGCATGCATTCGACCGCGACGGTGAACGGCACGATCGCCGGGACCGGCGTCTCGGCGCCCGTACTGATTCTGCGCGACGCCCGCGGCGTGCCGCATATTCGCGCGGCAAACGACCACGACGCCTTCTTTGCCGAAGGCTACGCCGTAGCCCAGGACCGGCTCTTTCAACTCGATCTCTTGCGCCGCTTCGTCTATGGTGAGCTTTCCGAAGTCCTCGGCAACGCCGTTGTGGCTTCCGACGAAAAAGCGCGGGTCGTTCCGGTTCGCGCGATCGTCGATGCGCAATGGCAAAAACTCGACATCCGGGAGCGGGCAACGCTGCAGGCCTTTGCCGACGGCGTCAACGCCGCAATGAAACGCGAGAAGACGCCGGCCGAGTTTCGCATCCTCAACTACGACATGCGCCCATGGCGCCCGCAAGACTCCCTCGCCGTCTCATTTGCAACCGTGCTCGATCTCACCGACGACTGGAACGATATTGCAGCGCGCATCGGTAACGAGCCGCCGCTGACCGATCCCTGTTACGATGCACCCGTCACCGAGGGCCTGGCGCACATGGCCGATCCGGCGCATTGCAGCGCGCAGAGCGCGCGCTCGGCGTTGATTCGCAGCTTGGCCGATACGCGTCCGCCTATCGGCAGCAACGAATGGGCCGCCGGTGCCGCCCACACGGCGACGCATCGCGCGCTTCTAGCCAACGATCCGCACCTCCACCTCGCTATTCCGGGCGTGTGGTATTTGGTGGACATGCAGTCGCCGGGATTCCATGTCGCGGGCGCCGCGCTCGTGGGCACGCCGGGCGTGACCCTCGGCCACAACGACCGCATTGCCTGGGGAGCGACCAACGGCACCGTTACGGCGCTGAGCGTCTTCGAGGCACCACCTTCGCTCGACGCGACGAAATGGCAAACGGAGACATTTCACGTGCGCTTCGCTCACGACGTAACCGCGCGCTACTACCGCGGCGCACGCGAATTCGGAGCCACGATCAATGTGCGCGGCGCGCCGCGCTTTGTACTCGTGCGCTGGAACGCCTATGCGACACCGAGTGCGCCGTTGACCGCATTTAACGGACTCAACCGGGCAAAAACGATTGAGGATGGGCTCGCCGCGCTGCGCACCTATCCCGGACCGACCCAGAACTTCGAGCTCGCCGACGTGAGCGGTCGCGTGGCCTATCAACTCGCCGGCGCGATTCCGAACGATCCGCTCTGGTCGCGCGACGTTCACCCGGCATCCGACCTTGCCAAGCAGTACGCTGCGGTGCCGTTCGAACGGCTGCCCCACGTCGCCGCGTCGCGCGACGCAATCGTATGGACTTCGAATAACAAGATGTACGGCGCATCATATCCACTGCGATTGTCGGCCGCATTTACAGCGCCGTGCCGCGCCTACCGCGTCGCCCAGTTGTTGCGCGCGCGCAAGACGTACGACATCGCCTACTTCGCCTCGATGCAGATGGACACGCTCTCGGTCTGCGAACGCGCGCTTACCGCAAACGTTCCCGCGCTGATGGCCTGGAGCGGTCGCTTCACTCCCGATTCCGAGGGCGCGACCCAGGCATATCACCTTCGCCTTGCATTGGTTCGGGAATTCGGTTGGATGAGCGCGGCGATGATCGACTCGCGCGCAAAGCCCAGTGCCGTCACGGCATTGAGTGCGATCACCGACCCGTCGCCGCAGCCCTGGGGAAGAGCGGGGGCCGTCCAGGTGAAGCATCCCCTCGCCGCACTGGGCTTTTCGTTCTTAAACGGCACGACGTTTGCCGGGAACGGCGATGCCTATACGGTGCACGTGCAAAATTACGGCTTCTCGCAGAGTTTCCGGGCGGTGTGGGACATCGGGAACTGGGATGCGGGCGGCATCACCATCCCCCAAGGCGAGTCAGGGCGGCCCGGCAGCGGCCACTATACCGACGAGGCGGCTGACTGGGTTGCCGGTCGCCTCCTTGCCTTACCGTACTCGGATTCCGCGGTCGACCGGGCGGCGGTAGATCGCCTTACCCTTGCGCCCTAGGCGGCGAATGCCGTTGACACTGGGCGCGGCCCCTGGTACTGTAACTCGGTTATGTACGCGATCATCCAGACCGGCGGCAAGCAAGTGCGCGTCGCGGAAGGCGATATCATTCGCACCGACCTCATCAACCTTGAGGCCGGAGCCGACGTCACGTTCGACCAGGTCGTGCTCGCGAGCACCGGCAGCGATGTGACGGTCGGGGCGCCGACCGTTTCGGGCGCGACCGTGACCGGCACCGTCGTGCGCCAGGCGAAGGACAAGAAGATCCTGGTCTTTCGCTATAAACCGAAAAAGCGTGTCCGCAAGCTCAACGGGCACCGCCAGCGCTTCGCTGAAGTCAAAATTACCAAGATCACGCTTTAACCAAAGCCATGGTGGAAGTGACCTTTTACCGGGATGGCCGCGAGCGGCTGTCCCGGTTTTTTGCGTCCGGGCACGTCGAAATCCCCGAGAGCAGCTCGGATGAATACTCGCTGGTCTGCGCGGCTATCTCGGCGATCCTTCAAGCCGCACGCGCGGGCCTCGAGGAATACGCCAAGATCGATACGGGCGCGCGCACGAAGTCGGGGCACCTCGACGTGACCATTCCCGAATCCGGTCGCAATGATCCAGCAGTCGTAGCCATCCTCGCTACCGCAGAAATCGCGGTCGAGCAGATCGCCCGCCAATATCCGCAGCACGTGCATGTAACTCGAACGGCGCAAACCGGGTAAGATAGGGAACGTACCGAAGGAGATTCTATGTCTGAAACGTTTCGCACCACGCCACCCGATCAGCAATGGTCCGGGGCCAACTCCGCCGGCAACGGCTATCAAGGCGCCTTCGGCGGCGAACCCAACGCGGAAAACGACAATGAGGTGGGCAAAGCCCTACTCATCGGCCTTCTCGGCGGCCTCGCCTCGGCGGCCGGCTACATGGTGTATCGCCGGCTTCCCGACGAGCAAAAAGAGCGGCTGCATGCGCAAGTGCGAACGCTGGTCGCGCAGCGTATTACCGACCTGCGCCAAAACTTCAATATTTAGACGTCACTAGCGCGAAGTCGCAATCCAAACTGCTGCGGGCACTAACCAGTGCATGCGGCAGTTTGCGTTTATGGTCGCAATGTACGCGCACGCATTGCAGCTCTTCAATCCCTCGCTTACCACCGATCGCGCGGTGCTGCTCGCGCGCACCACGATCCGCGAAGCTGATGCGCAAGGGCTCGATGCGCGCCTTCTCGTCGCACTGATCGCGACTGAATCGTCTTGGCGCGATGATGCAATTTCGAACGCTGGGGCACGCGGCCTCGGACAGTTCATGCCCGGAACCGCCGCGGGACTCGGCGTCGATCCCGACGACCCGCTCGAAAACATCCATGGCGTGGCGGTACATCTGCGCGGATTGCTCGCGCGCTATGCGCGACTGGGCCGCGACGACGACTTCATCGACGCGCTGGCGGCCTATAACGCGGGGGCCGGGGCGGTCGACCGGTATGGCGGCGTGCCACCGTATCCGCAAACGCGCGCCTACGTGCGCACGGTCATTGGGCTTTGGCGTCGTCTTGCGGGGGATGGATCTCCGCAGGCGCGGGCGGCATCGGCGGCGGCATCTTCGTATCGCTGACGTCGGCGGCACGCTCCATCTCGGCGATGAACGAGTGCGACGTGTTCTGAACCTCGCGCACGACGCGCCCGGCTTGGCGCATGATTTTGGGCAACTGGTCGGGTCCAAAGAGCAGCAGCGCCAGGACTGAAACCACCATGATGTCAGGCACAGAAAACATTAGATCCAATCGTTTCGCCTGAGGTGCTTCCGCTCCGCTAGCGAGGGCGGCGTGGCCCTACGCAGCGAGCATAAACAAGAAAAGCGAGCGTAGTAGGGCCACCCGACCGAACTCGCGGGAGGAACACCTCCCATGCCTGTGCAAGCAGGCACGTCCGCCGTGAAGATTATCTACACGCGAGGCAACCGCACCGAAACGCTGGCCTCGCTGGCGACCTTACGCAAGATCTTGAGCCGCTTCGTCGCCCACCGAGTCTTCTACGAAGTCTCGAGTCGCAGCAAGCGCGGCCATGAATTTTTTTCCGCCAAAAACGTCTTCGTCGTCGGCTCGATCGAGGTGACCAACTACGAGCATCTCAAGATCTTGATTTTTGACGCGAACAATGCGGCGCACTCGATCGAAATTCTCAATCCGCAGATGATGCGCATCTACGATGAAATGCCGGGACGCGGATTTGCCGTTTCATTCATCAGCGAAAGCGAGAACGGCGTCGAAACGCGTTGTTACATTCGCGACGAGGGCGAAGACGCCGACCGCATCAAGGAAATGACCGCGCTCGAGAAGATTACGCTTCCCCAACTCTTCGAATATCTCGAAGAACTCACCGCCGTCGAAGCGGCAAAAAACTAAAGCTTCAGTATTACTTCGGTGACGTCGCCCGGGGATATACCCATCGACGCAAGGACACCGGGCGAGCGAATCGCGTCCGCGGCAATGCCGAAAGCGATGTGTTTGGGGAGAAACTTCTCACCGTCGCCCACCCGCTTGGCCGCCTCGTTCCAGACCGTGTGCGCTTCACGGCTGAGCCAGACGCTCTTGCTGCCGTCGGGCACTTTGAAAGCCAGAGTGTTAAAGCGCAACAGCGCCGCGCGCTCGCCGGCTTGCAGATTTGGCTCGGGAACGCGTGAGGCGGTGAGACGCACGCCGGCGTCCTCGGGCAATTCGTAGTTCTCCAGCTTTTCGCGCGGCAGCACTTCCTCGAGTGCCGGACCTAAGGTCGGCTCTTCCAATAACGCGATGAGCAGCGTGCGAGCCGTGATGAACGGCTCGCGCAGTTCACCGGCAAGTCGCGCGGCGTTCCGCATATATGCCAGGATCTCGTCTGAGAGGAAGATCTGCTCGACTCCGTCGGTCATACCTGCGCTCCCTTGGCGTCCAGCGGGGCCTCCCCTGCGGCCCCAAGAACTCCTAGCGGCCCCATGCTCACCATAGACGTCGTCACACTCTTCCCGGAGGTCTTCGCTCCGTTTGTCGGCCTTTCGATTCTCGGCCGCGCGGTCGAAGCGGGAACGATCGCGATCCGCTATCATCATTTGCTCGACGCGCTACAAGGGAACGAACGTGCCGACGACGTTCCTTACGGCGGCGGCGCCGGCATGGTGCTGCGCATCGAGCCGGTCGCGCGCGTGCTCGATACAATCGTCACCGCGGCACCCCCGGGCGAGCGGCGAACGATCGCGGTGCCGGCACCGGGTGGCCACGCCTTCACCCACGCGCAAGCGCAGCGTCTCGCGCAGCTCGATCGGCTCATCCTGATCTGCGGTCACTACGAGGGGATCGACGAGCGTCTGGCCGAGCTCTATCCGATCGAGGAATTCACGGTGGGCGATTTCGTTCTCACCGGCGGGGAGTTGGCGGCGCTCGCGATTCTGGACGCTACGGCCCGCTTGGTACCCGGCGTGATCGACCCCGATTCGGCTGCGCAGGAGTCCTTTGCCAATGGTCTGCTCGACCATCCCAGCTACACCCGGCCCGCGACCTTCCGGGGGGTCGATGTGCCGCCGGTGCTTCTTTCCGGCGACCACGCAAAGATCGCAGCCTGGCGCCGCGAGCAGTCGCGGGCGCGGACTATAGCCCGGCGAGCAGATCTGCTCGCCGATGGGGGCGCGGAGCCGGAGGCGTAGCGCCTTTCGAACGAATGGGGTCCGAAAGCCGCTTGCGGCTTGGGGAATAGGACTTGCTCGAAGGCGGGGGCCCGTGATACTATCCCGAGGTTGTCGCGGGGCCACCCTGCGCCTCTTCGCATCTGCCGTATAGAGAAGTTGTGCCATGAACGTCATCGACGTATTGAATAGCGAGCAGCTCAAGGAATCGGTCCCCGAATTTCGTTCGGGCGACACGGTTAAGGTCTATTCCAAGGTCGTCGAAGGCGGCAAAGAGCGCACGCAGATGTTCGAGGGCGTGGTTACGGTGTGCAAAGGCGGCGGTTCGCATGCGTCCGTGACGGTCCGCCGCGTCGCCCACGGCGTCGGCGTCGAGAAGACGTTCCTCGTGCACAGCCCGCGCGTGGAGAAAATCGAAATCAGCAAACGCGGTATCGTGCGCCGCAGCCGCCTCTACTACCTCAGTGAAAAAATTGGTAAGGCTGCGCGCATTAAAGAGAAGAAGGCGGTCAAGTAAGCGATCTCGACGCCGCTCGCGCTGTTGGGATTGGTTGCCGTTTTCGCGATCGCCCGCTTGGCGATCAGCAGCAAGGCATTCACGGCCGGCGACGGAGAGTCGTCGGCCGTTGCTGCGCTGCGAGGCTATCTCGACGCGATCATCGTTGCGGGCCTCGTCGCGCTGCTACTGTTCGTCTTTGTCATCCGCACGTTTTACATCTCATCGATTTCGATGATTCCGACGCTGCAAGTCGGCGACGTCTTCTTGATCGACCAAGTGAGCTATCGGCTCCATCCGCCGCAAGACGGCGAGATCGCCGTGTTCGCCCCGCCGGTTCCGGGGCAAAGCGACGAGTTCATCAAGCGGGTCATCGGCGTCCCCGGCGACACCATTCGGATTTCGGGCGGTATCGTCTACCGCAATGGCAGACCGCTGTCCGAACCATATGAAAACCAGCCGCCCAACTACGATCTCGAAGTCCGTAACTACACGATCTACGTCGATGGTTCGGCGCTCGATCCGGCGCAGGCCGACATTCCTCCACGGGGAATGTGGCAGGCACCCGACCGCGTTCCCCGCGGATTCTATTTCATGCTCGGCGATAACCGGAATTACTCCGACGATTCGCACGTATGGGGATTCGCAAAGCAGGCGTCGTTCAGCGGACGCGCCTTTATGATTCTCTGGCCTCACGTGAAAGAACTATGACACCATACGATCTCCTCGCCTTGGTCGCGATCATTCTGGTCTCGCGCATCGTCCTTTCGATTCGCCCGGTGACCGCGGCGTCGAACGGGCGCAGCGTCGCAATCGCTCGCGAGTATCTCGATCCGTTCATCTACGCGGGTATCGCGGCATGGCTGTTGATCACGTTCGTCGCGCGAACATACTACATTCCGTCGGCCTCGATGGTTCCAACGCTCGAAGTACACGACGTGCTGCTGGTCGACAAGTTTGAGTATCGTTTTCATGCTCCGCACGAGGGAGACGTCGTGGTCTTCCCGCCACCGATTCCGACGCCGGATGATTTCATCAAACGCATCATCGGACTCCCCGGCGAGCGGCTGCGCATCACCAAAGGCGTCGTCTACATCAATGACGTCGCGCTGGCAGAGAATTACATTGCTCAGAGGCCGAGCTACGATCTAAAGATTGCGAATTACGGAATTTCGATCAACGACGGCTTTGGTTGGCGAGCGCTCGATCCGTCGGAGGCCAACATCCCGCCCAAGGCGCAGTGGACCTCGCCCGATACGATTCCGCCGAATTGCTACCTGATGCTAGGCGACAATCGCAACGACTCCGAGGATTCGCACGTCTGGGGCTTCGCGCAAGGCGGCGGGACGTTTGCAAGCGGTCCGCGTACCGGCGAGCGCGCCGGCTTCACCGGCCGCGCGTTCCTGATCTTCTGGCCGCTCAATCAGATGAAAATCTTGAAATAATCGCGAATACGCGCAGACGTGGTCCGGTTTGTGCAATTGCGCTCGTTCGCGAGCCTCGTGCTGCAACTTGCGATCCTCGGCGCGTTGATCGCCGCATTTTTCGTCCGCTTTCCCGAGGTGTCGGGCCCATCGATGGCGCCGCAGATCAGTTCGGGTGAACTCGTGATCATCAACACGCTAGCCTATCGGGTTGGTGCGCCGCATCGCGGCGATATCGTCGCGTTCCGCCACGACGGCATTACACCGGCGACGTATATCAAGCGCGTTATAGGGCTGCCGGGCGAACGCATCCGCATCGATCGCGGCGCCGTCTACGTCAACGGCGCGCGGCTCGCGGAGCCATACGTGCAGTTCGGCGACGACCGCAGCGCGCCGGAGATCACCGTGCCCCCCGACAGCGTCTACGTGCTCGGCGACAATCGCGCGGTGAGCGAAGACTCGCGGGTCTTTGGGCCCGTGCCCAAAGGCGAACTAATGGGGCAAGCCCTCGCAGGCGTTTGGCCGCTCGGATCGATCGGCGCGCTATGAAAGATCGCCTCGACAACGTCGTGCAGTGGTATCCGGGCCACATGGTCCGAGCGATGCGCCGAATCGCCGAGTACCTCAAGCTCATCGACATCGTCATCGAAGTCATCGATGCTCGCGCCGTGCGTAGCGATGCTAATCCAATGCTCGACCGGCTCATCGGCGACCGTGCGCGCATCGTCGCGCTCAGCCGTGACGATCTCGCGGATTCCGCGACGACCAAAGCGTGGATCGAGCAGCTGGCCGCGCGCGGACGCGAGGCGATGGCGGTCGAGGCCCGCGCGCAACAGAGTGTGTCCCGCATCCTCGCCGCGCTCACTGCGAAAGCCAAAGAGCGCAGCGGCATCTCGCGCGTAATCGTCGTCGGCGTGCCAAATTCGGGAAAATCGTCCATTATCAACGGCTTGCTCAAGCGCGGTGCGGCAAAGACGGAGGATCGCGCCGGCGTGACGCGCCAGCTGCAGTGGTTTCGGCTCGCACCGACCATCGAATTGATGGATACGCCGGGCATCCTAGTTCCCAAGATAGAGGGCGCGCAGGCGCAGTGGAAGCTTGCCTTGATCGGCGCCGTACCGCGTGAGCGCTACGATCCGTACGAAGTCTCCATTGAATTTCACCGCTGGCTCGTCGAGCATCGGGCTGGACGCACCGAGGTTCCCGATCTCGCAACCTTCGCCGCAGCACGCGGATTCGTACGCCGCGGCGGCGAGATCGACGAACATAACGCCGCGCAAGCCTACATCAAGGCCTTTAATGACGGAGTTTTTGGCCGCATCAGTCTCGAAGCTCCCGGCGACGGTGACGAACAAGCAGCGTAAGCAAAAGAACGCCTACGAGCGCGAACGGCGGCGGCTCGTGCGGCTGCATCGCTTCGAACGAGCGGCGCGCGAGCGCGGGTTTCAATTGATCGGCGGTGTCGACGAAGTCGGGCGCGGTCCGCTTGCAGGTCCGGTCGTTGCCGCTTGCGTCGTTGCGAGCGAACCCCTGATGTTGCGCGGACTCAACGATTCCAAAGTTGTGCCAGCGCCGCGAAGGCGCGAGCTCGCTCAAGAAATTATGGCCTGCGTCGCTGGATATGGTATCGGCGTCGCGAGCGTAGCGGAGATCGACCGTCTCAACATCTATTGGGCAAGCGTGCTGGCGATGGAACGCGCGATCGCGGCGCTGGCGTGCGGGCCGCCGCAGTTTCTGTACACCGACGCGGTCCGCATCCGATCGTATCCGGGGCCGCAGGAGCCGCTGATCAAGGGCGATGCCCTATGCGCGGTCGTCTCGGCCGCATCGATCGTGGCTAAAGTCCATCGTGACACCCTGCTCGAGGAACTTCACGGCGAGGACCCGCGCTACGGGTTTGCCGAGCACAAGGGTTATGCCACGCCCGCCCACCTCGCGGCGTTGCGACTCCACGGGCCCTGCGTCCATCACCGGGCGGCCTTCGCCCGAGTCAAAGAGGCCCAACTCGAACTCTTGTTCGGCAACGACCCCGACGCAGTGGAGGACAGTGACAACTTCCAACTCGAGTGGGAAGGGGCGGTCGGGTGAGGACCTGGCAGCCGAATTCCTGGTGCGCGCCGGCTACCGGATCGTTGCGCGCAACGTCCGCGTCCCCGGCGGCGAGATCGACCTCGTCTGCACTGAGGGCACGACCTTGGTCTTTGTGGAGGTCAAGCGCCGCGACGGGCGCAACTTCGGCTCGGCACTGAGTGCAGTCGACGGGCGAAAACGCCGAAAACTACGGATGATCGCATCCGATTATGCCCAGATCGTCGCCCCCAAAGCGGCCATCCGGTTCGATATCGTCACCATAGACGGTAATCGCATAGCCGTGCATCGAAACGCCTTCTAGCTGCATGGATACAACGGCTTAGTGGATTCACTCCAAGGACGGACTCTCGGCGGGCGCTACGAAATCGCCGAGCTGCTCGGGCGCGGCGGGACCGCCGACACCTACCGTGGTCTCGACAAGACGCTGCGTCGAGATGTCGCGGTTAAGGTGCTCGTCGAACGTTCCGACGAGACGAACGCGCGCCTCTTGATGGAAGCTCGCGCGATGGCGCGGCTGAATCACCCACGAATCGTCGCCGTGTATGATGCCGGGGAAGATTCCGGCATCTCCTACATTGTTATGGAGCTCGTGCGGGGCAAGACGCTCTCGGCGCTCGAAGGCGGCGAACTCGGCTACAAACAGGCGCTCGGCTATATTTACGAAGTCCTGGAAGCACTCGAGTACGCGAACTCGCAAGGGATCATCCATCGCGACATCAAGCCGTCGAACATCATGATCGTCGAGGACGGAAAGCACACCAAGCTGACGGATTTTGGCCTCGCCCGGCGAGCGAGCGAAGTGACGCAAACGACGCGCACCGGACAAATCGTCGGAACCATCTCTTACCTCGCGCCGGAACGATTCTTGAGCAAGCCCGCCGACGTGCGCAGCGATCTGTATTCCGTCGGCATCGTGATGTACGAGATCTTTACCGGCACGCTGCCCTTCCGTAACGATCGCGATGACATCGTAGCAACGATGTATTCGCACGTGCACGATCTTCCGACGCCCCCACGCGAGATCAACCGCAATATTCCCGAAGCGCTCGAAATTGTGATCATGCGCGCGATCGAGAAAGATCCCGGGCGGCGCTTTCAAAACGCAAGCGAGTTCATGGCCGACATCCAGGGCTTACTCGGCCCCGCAACGCACCCGCACGCGGCTCCCGTTTCCGAAACCAAACAAATGAAGACGTTTTCACCGTCGTCGGGTGGAAGCACAACGGATCCCACCCTTCGACAAGCGCTCGACCGCGCGCTCGCGAGTTCGCGCAATCGCAGCGACGCGCTCGAGAACGTCCTCAAAGGGATGATCGCGACGCGCCGGCGCGACTACGACGAAGCCCGCGACGCCTACCTCTCCGCGATGCACGAACTTTCGGCGATCAATAACGAGGTTGAATACGCCAAGACGGCGCTCAAGTACGCGACGATGGTACTACAAAAAGCGACCGACGGCCGGCGCGATCGGAACGAACTGCGCGACGGTGTGAACCGCCTCAATGAAGCACTCCGCATTTTTCACGAGTTCGGCTTGCACGAGCAGTATGCGCACACGGAATATATGATCAACGCGCTTGAACGCACCGCAATTGGGATCATCTTCTAAATCGTAGAATGAGTAGCGACCGGAAACCGGAACTTCGGCGTTCCGTCACGCCCTGGGGTTCATTCTCGTGGGGGTATTCCGACGTCGGCGCCGACATCTTCGTCGGACTTGGCCTCGTGCTTGGTGCGGCGGCCGGCGCTTCGAACGTCGCGTTCTTGTTCGCCGGCCTCGTCTACGTCTGCATTGGCCTTGCCTATACGGAGCTTGCCGCGACGTATCCGGTTGCCGGCGGCGGCCAATACTTCGTTTTGCGCGGCTTAGGCGACATCTTCGGCTTTATCGCCGGCTGGGCCGTCTTGCTCGACTTCACGATCGATATTGCGCTTTTTTCATGGAGCTGCGTCGACTACTTGAGCGAATTGCTGCCGCAGGTCGCAGCGCCGTTCCATCCTTGGTCGCACTTCATCCTCGTCGTCGGGCTCATCGTTGGTCTATGCGTCCTCAACATCATCGGCGTTCGCGAATCGACCGCGTTCAACGGATTTGTGAGCGCGCTCGACGTGGTCAGCGAGACGGCGATTCTGTCGCTCGGCTTTCTTTTTGCCTTCAGTCCCAATCTACTCGTGCACACGATGCAAAGTAGTTGGCCTACGCCATTCGAGTTCATGAAGGGCATTTCGTTAGCCATCGTTTCCTTCGTGGGGCTTGAATCGATTTCGCAGGCTGCCGAAGAGACGCAGCGCCCCGCGTCGGTCATTCCGCGGACATCGACGGCACTGATCTTAACGATCCTCATCTTTGCGCTCGCGTATGCAAATCTGGCACTGGGTATGCACACCTGGCATCCGATTCCGCTGGATGCGCACGGGCATCAGCAAATGCTCTGGCAATGGCTAGGCAACAACGATAACAACGGTAAGGCGGTCGCGCTGATCGCGCGAAACGTCCCCTACTGGGGTGCGATTGCAGCCTTCTACGTTCCGGTACTCGGGGCGATTCTGCTGCTCATCTCGTCTAATTCCGGTGTCTTCGGCAGCTCGCGCATCGCTTACGCTATGGCCTCCGGGGGTCTTCTGCCCTCGATCTTCCAACGCGTGCACGCGCGCTATCGGACCCCGATGATCTCACTCCTGGTCTTCACCGCCGTCGCCTTGATCGAAGTGATCTTTGCCGCGTTGCCGTCACTTAGCCCCACGATGGCGGCGCTCTACGCGAAACACTTCAACGGTGAGAGCGGCATTGATTTCCTCGGCGACCTTTACGCTTTCGGCGCAGCGACCAGCTACTCGTTTGTGTTTGTTGCGCTCGTCGCCCTTCGCCTCACCGATCCGTTGAGTCCGCGCAAGTTCAAAATTCCGGTCAACATCCCCATGAGATTCCGCGGCGAGCGCGTGGAGTTTCCCGTTGTCGCCGTCATCGGCTTCATCGGCATGACCGCGATCCTCATCTTTACCTTGATCACCCATCCGATCGGCCGAATCGCAGGACCAGCATGGATCATCTTCGGCACCGCGCTTTACTTCATCTATCGTAAACGCAAGCGCCTCCCGCTCTTCCGCTCGCGCAAACGCGACTGGCGCGGCGAACAAATCGAAATCTTGCGTCGCGCCGGCGAACTCGAACTCATGGACGAATACGTCGCGAACGTTCGTGCGAGCGATGAGCGCCGCACCGGAACAGCAGAGAGCTGATCGCATGCGGATAATTCGCACGATCCTTTCGCTCGGGATGATCGTCGTCGGTGTCATCGTCGTCGCACAGATGGCCCGCTATCCCATCTCGGCGAGTTTTACGGGCATCATCTTGGGGCTTGCAATGATCGCGCTTGGGACGATTCGCTTGCGCGCGCTATACGGAAAAAGCGGGCGCGCGTGATTTACGAAAGCGGCACCGTTCACATGACGCTCGCCGGCGCCATCATCGCCATCCTGATCCTAGCCGCCATCAGCTCGACGATCTGGTGGATGCTGCATCCACCTTCCTCGTTCATCCAGAAGCTCGCGAGAGAGGCGGCGACCGAACTCGTACGCATGGTCGGATCGATCGTGGTCGTGTTCTCTCCGGATATTCTTTCCAGCCATATGATGGCGTTGGCCGCCAAGCTTGCCCGCGGCGAACGCTCGGAGCTTCTCGCAATCTATGTCATCGAGGTGCCCTACTCGTTGCCGCCGGATGCCGACATGCCCCTCGAGGAGCGGGCCGCGCTCGATGCGCTCGGCGCGGCGGAATCAATCGCAGGCGCAAGCGGCGTCTCGCTGCGCACGGAGATCATTAAATCACGATCCACCAAACAGGCGGTACTCGACCTGGCCAAGCGCGAAAGAGCTAACCTCATCATCCTTGGATCGTTCCGAGAGGGGAAGTACACCGGCGCACCGCTCGGCCGCACGATCGAAGAGATCGCTGCCGACGCTAAGTGCGACGTGCTCATCGGCGTCGAAGGCAAACACGGTACGCTCCTTTACGAAGAACCCGGCCAAGCAGGCACGCCCAACACATAATCGGAGGATTCATGCACAAACGCTATCTCGCACTCGCCCTGGTCTCGGCCGCGTTCGTCGTGCTCGCAGCCCCGCACGCCGCGCGCGCGGCGCAAACGGCGCCGGCAATCGATGCCTTCAACGCATCGTTCGCGCAAGTAACCTCATACACGTATAAGCTGCACTCGCACGAGGTCAAGGGCACCGACGTGCAAGATCGCGTCTACGACTACTCGTTCATGAAGCCGCACTTTGCTAAGACGCTGATCGAATCGGGCGATAGCAAAGGCTCGGGCGGCGTATGGGCCGGTGGCGATCAAGTCAGCGGCCATCAGGGCGGCTTCCTCTCCGGCATTCATTTGAAAGTCGATTTGCACGACCATCGCGCCGTCTCGCTGCGCGGCTACACGATCCCCGATGGTCTCCCGCAAAACATTGTGGCGCGGTACGCCGACATCAAGGGCGAACTCACGCAAGCCCCGGGCGGCCCAATTGGCGGGGTCAATACGGATTTGCTCGATCTCAAAGTTGCGGATCCGTCAAGCAACGGCGGCGTGAGCGAGCAGAAGCTCTATCTCTCGCAAGCGACGCATTGGCCGCTGCGCGAGATCTTCTACGCCGGCAATCAAGTCGTGCTCGACCAATCGTTCACCGACTACAACCTCAACGCGAACCTCACGCAAAACGACTTCCCGTTCTAGATCGCACGGGCTGCGGCTCCGCTCGAAGACGCTCGAAAGGCCGCATCGTGCGGCCTTTCTGCTTGGACGCTTTTCGCGCCGGGCAAGCCTTGAAGATCACATCCTGTGATAGCGCGAAAAGTCGTACACTTCTTGCGGAACCTCACCCGCCCTCGTCTCGCGCTTGACCGCTCGTATCATGAAAGGTTTTTCGTTGATGTCGCTGCTCAAGTCTGGAGTGCTTACCGTTGCGTCGGCCTATCCCGATCCGCCCTTCGACGTCAGCGTGGGCGACTTTCGCAGCGGCTTCGACATCGAACTGATGCGGCACATCTGCACGGGGCTGGACGTACGCCTGCAGACGGTCGCGTACACCGGCAGCAACTTCAACGGCATCTTCGACGGCCTCACGCATCGCGAGTACGACGCGGTCATCTCGGGCACAACGATCACGCCCGATCGTTCGCAGATCGTGCTCTTCTCGCAGCCGTACCTCGAGTTCGGGCAAGGCGTCGCCCTCAACCGCGCCGTCCATCCGCACGCGCGCACGGCGAGCGATTTGAAGGGTCTTATCGCAGGCATTCAGCAGGGCAATACATCCGAAATCCCCGCGCGCAAGCTCGTCGCCGAAGGCATTCTCGCCTCGATCCGGTTCTATCCGTACGACGGCATCTTGGACGCGCTGGGCGATCTCGAAGCCAACCGGATCGGCTGCATCATCAAGTTGCACCCGGTTATCACCGAACTCGTCAAAACTCGGCCAGAACTCTACGTGCCACTCGAGATTCCCACCCACGAAAAGCTCGGCATCGCCTTTGCAAAGGACAATACGCGATTGTGCGACGCCGTGAATGCAGCGCTCAATACGCTGACGCAAAACGGCACGATGGATGCGCTCAAACAGCGCTGGCTTACGCCTTAGCCAAATATCGCTTGCGTAGTTCGTCGAGGACGACCGCGAGGAGGATCACGACGCCCAACACGACCTTTTGCAAGTACGAGTCGACGTGAATCAAGTTCATCGCGTTGTACAGTAAACCGATGAGCAGCGCACCGAAGAACGTGCCCAGAATCGAGCCCTGGCCGCCCATGAGGCTCGTGCCGCCGACGACGACCGCGGCGATCGCTTCGAGCAGCTCGTCGTGCGTGCCGGTATCGGGTGAGCCCGACGAGAAGCGCGCCATGTACAGAAACCCGACGACGGCCGCGCACATGCCGCTAATCACATACACCATCGTCTTGACGCGCGCGGTCGCGATGCCGGCGAGACGAGCCGCTTCTTCGTTGCCGCCGATGGCGACGACATAGCGCCCGAATCGCGTTCGCGTGAGCAGGACCGACGCGATCGCCACGACGACGACCATCCAGATCACGGGAATCGGCAAGCCAAACACCGAGCCGGTGCCAATCGACGAAAAGACCGCGTTATTGACCGCAACCGGTTGGCCACCCGAGAAGATATACGAAAGCCCAAGCGTCACTTCGAGCATCGCGAACGTCGTGATAAACGGCGGCAGATTGAGTTTAACGACCGGCAACGCGTTGATCCAGCCCGCAGCGGCGCCGACGCCCAGGCCGGCAAGTAGCGTTACAAGCACGAGCGGCGCGCCGTCAAACGGCAAGTGATTCGCGACTTGCGCCATGACGACGCCGGTCAGCGCCACCAGCGAACCGATCGAGAGATCGATCCCGGCGGTAATGATGACGAATGTTTGTCCCACCCCGAGAATACAGTTATAGGAGATCTGCTCGAGGACGGTGACCAGGTTGCGCGGATTCAGAAATTGGCCCTTCGCCGCCATGTTGATAACCGTCATGAAGAGCGCAACGACGATCACCAAGATCGTGTTGCGCAGCCAGAGGTTCTTCAAAACTGCGCTCATGCGGCGGCTCCGGTTGCGGCCGCAATGACGGCGTCGGGAGTGGCAGCATCCCGGCTGAATTCGCGAACGATGCGCCCGTCGCGAACCACGAGGACACGGTGCGACATACCCAGCACCTCGGGCAGTTCGCTGGATACCATGACGATGGCGGCTCCATTCTCGAGCAAAGTCTTCATCAGCGCGTAAATCTCGGACTTGGCGCCGACGTCGATGCCGCGCGTGGGCTCATCGAACAGAAACACACGGGCTTGGCCCAACAACCATTTTGCCAGCACCACTTTTTGTTGATTTCCGCCCGAGAGATTGCGCACGAGCTGAGTCGAGCTAGGCGTGCGTACATGCAATTCCTCGATCATCCTGCGCGCGCTCTCCTCCTCGCGCGAACGCGAGATGAGATGCTCGCGATTGACGAACTGCGCGAGATGCGCCAGGGTGATGTTTTCACGCACGTTCATGCCCAGCACGAGGCCCTGGCCTTTTCGGTCTTCGGTAATAAACGCAATCCCGGCCTCGATGCCGTCGTGAGGCGATCGAATGAGAGCGCGTCTGCCGCTGATTGTGATAACGCCGGCGTCGGGAATATCGGCACCCGCAATCGCGCGCACGATCTCGGTGCGTCCCGCACCAATCAATCCGGCAAGTCCGACGATCTCACCCGCGCGCACCGAGAAGTTGATGTGCGCAATCGCCGGATCGCGCGAAAGATCGTGCACGTCGAGCACGACCGGGGCGTCGGGCTTCACCGGATCGAGCGCCGGAAAATGCGCATCGAGCGGCCGTCCAACCATCGCTCGGATGACGTCGGCAGGCGAAAACTCCAACGCGCTGCGCGTCTCGACGACCGATCCGTCACGCAGCACCGTGATGCGGTCGGCGATCTTAGGCAACTCTTCCATCCGATGCGAGATGTAGATGATGCCGGCACCGCCGGCTTTCAGGCGCGCGATCAGCGCGAAGAGCGCATCGATTTCCCGGTCGGTGAGCGCGGCGGTCGGCTCGTCCATCACGATGATCCGAGCGTGTCGCGAAAGCGCCTTCGTGATCTCGATCAGTTGCTGTTGCGCGACGGAAAGACGGCTCGCCGGGCGATCGAGCGGCAGTTCGATTCCGAGCTCCTGGAGGACGGCGCTTGCGTGGCGGACCGCCTCACGCTCGTCAAGCATCAGTCCGCGAACCGGTTCGTTACCGAGCATAATGTTCTGCAGCGCGTTGAGTTGCGGGACGAGATTGAATTCCTGGTAGATCATCCCGACGCCGAGTCGCTCCGCATCATGCGGCGATGCAATCTGCACCTCGGTTCCATCGATCGCGATGCTCCCGCGATCGGCGCGTTGCGCGCCCGCGAGGATCTTCATCAACGTCGATTTACCGGCACCGTTTTCGCCGACCAGCGCCAACACTTCACCGGCGTTCAGCGTCAACGAGACGTCGCAAAGCGCGCGAACACCGGGAAATGACTTCCCGATGCCGCGCATCTCGCAGGAGCGGAACGCTTGAATTCAACGCGTGTAGGTGCCGACCGGAACATGCACGACCGCCGGCGGAGTTTTGCCCGCGAAATAGTCGTGGATCGTGTCGATCGTCAGCGCGCCGATCTTGTCGGGATACTGAATCGCATCACCGTACATCGTTCCGGCTTTAATAGCTGCTTGCGCTTCGGGCGTCGCGTCGTACCCGACGACGGCGATCTTGCCGGTCGCGCCGGCCGCTTTGATTGCGCTTACCGCACCCAGCGCCGAGTCGTCGTTGATCCCGAACACACCTTTGACGTTGGGATTGGACTGCAGCACGTCGCCCATCGAACTATCGGCTTTGGAACGTTCGCCGCCCGCATCGATGTCGGCTACGATCGTCACACCAGGACAATCGGCTTTGATCCCGGCCTTAAATCCTTTCACGCGATCCTGCACGCTGGTCACTTCGGGCTCGTCGAGAATCGCGACCGTGCCGCTCGTGCCGACTGCCTTGCAAATGAGCTTTGCCGCTTGCATACCGCCTTGCACGTTATCGCTCGCGATGTGTGAGACAACTGTTCCTTGTTTGCTCGTGCTGGCGATGTCGGCGGTGAAGACCGGAATATGCGCGTTGTTGGCCTCGACAATCGCGCTGCCGATCGCCGTCGAGTCATACGGTGTCAGCACGATCGCATCGACCTTGCTCGAAATAAAATCCTCGACCTGGCTCTGCTGCTTCGCGTTGTCGCGATTCGCGTCGACAACGACCAGCGTGTAGCCGTATTTTGCCGCCTCCGCCTTCATGCCGCTCTCCATGCTTTGGTAGAACTGCGCTTCACGATTTTGAATCGAAACGCCAATCGTTTTACCGCCGGTGGCCGAAGACGACGCGGGCGCGGATGAGGCACTTGAATTCGAGGACGATCCCGAGTTCGAACATGCGGCGAGCACGGCGCACAGTGCTGCACAGAGCAGGCGGAATGATTTCAACGTGGTCTCCTTCAGGTAAGGTACGGAACCTTGACGGGCGGACACTTTCGCACAGCATTCGGCTGTTCATCGCGCTTGGAGTCGAAAAACCAGCAGTCGCCCAACACCGAGCAGTAACAAATCTGAATCCCGATGTGGAAGCGAGCCGCGTCGATCGAGGCATACTCGCGCGGAGCGGTTTTACCCGGAAGCATCACGATGAACGGCATATCCTCGTGCGCCATGATGACGCTGTCGCGGACCGTTGACGACAAAATCCCGGGATGATGTATCTCGGGCAGGTCGCAGCATGCGAACAGCAGGTCGCGAAGGCTCGAGTAAGGGTGGCCGTTATATTCGACGGCGAACGTGCGGACGATTGCCGGGCCGACACCGGCGTTGCGGAGCTCGAAGGCGAGCCGCTTGTCGCCATTCTGCGTCGCGTCGCTCGAGAAGTACTCGACGTAGGGCCACACGCTGGCTTGGAGCAGTTGTTCTTGCGTGCGGTCCGCTCGCAATGCTACCCAAAGCGAGGCGACCGAGATGATGATTGCGCTGAGCCCAACGATCAGATCGAGGACGGGCAGGCCGGAACGATGGGGTCGATCGGGGCTCTCAGGCATTGGTTGCCCGTTTTTCCGCGCTGGGACGTCGCCCCTCGTTGTCCACAATCAGCGACCTTAGCCTTGTGCAATCTGTGGAGAAGACTTACGAACCAGGTGAATCAGACCAGCCGCAGCGCTCGCGGCGACCAGCCCCCATATCACTCCTGGACCCGGCTTTCCATACACGAAGGAACCCGTGGAAAAGAGCACGCCGTAGATCGCGGCAAGGCCAAGCACCCAACATCCGAGCGCTTGGGCCGGTGAGTCAGGCGAGGGTGGCAAACCGGCCGCATCACGGACGCGACGCCAGCCAGGGCCGGCCGGGCGCACCTTAGCATAGAAGCCGGCCAAGGTCTGCGGATCGTCGGCTGGGGTAAGAAATGTGACCAGCAGCCAGACGGCGCTGGTGACGAGCACGGTGACGAGCAACACCGTGGTGCTACTCGCCCCATGGCCGAATTTCCCGGCAACAAAGAATCCAAGCGAAACGACAAATGAGACGCACATTGCGCTGATCTCACTCCAGGCGTTGATACGCCACCAGAACCAACGCAGCAGATAGATCAGCCCTGTCCCGGCACCGATCGAGATCAACAGCTGGAACGCATCTTTTGCGGTGTCGAGCAGAAAGGTGACGCCGACACCAACGACCATGAGTAGCACCGTGACAAGACGGCCAACGAAGACGTAGTGATGTTCGTCGGCGTCGCGGCGAATGATACGCCGGTAGAAATCGTGCACGAGATAGGACGTACCCCAGTTGAGGTGCGTTTCGATCGTCGAGCGGTACGCTGCAAACATGCCCGCAACCATGAAGCCGGCAAACCCGGCCGGCAGAAAGACCAGCATCGCGGGGTACGCGATGTCGTTGCCCAGCAACGCCGGCGAGACATACGGGAAGCGCGCGTGGATGTCGCCGAGCGTGGGGTAGACGATCGTCGAAGCGAGCGCGACGACGATCCAGGGCCACGGACGCAGCGCATAATGCATCGCCTGGAACATGAACGTGCCAAACAGCGCGTCGTTCTCGCTGCGCGCTGCCAACATGCGCTGCGCGACGTAGCTGCCACCGCCGGGTTCTGAGCCGGGATACCACGCGGACCACCATTGCACGGTAAGCGGAATAACGAAGATCCCAAGCGCGGTCGGCCAATCGCTAAAGTCCGGAAGAATCGAAAGAAGGTGCGGATGCGCAGCTGCGACGCGCGCGACCATCGCATGAAGTCCGCCGACGCCCGGCGCGTGCACCGCGTAGTAGGCGGCAGCAAACGCGGCGGTTATCGTGATGCAGAACTGGATCGTGTCGGTCACCATTACGCCCCATAGGCCGGCCGCCGCGGCAAAAATGATCGGCACGATCGCGCAGAACAACAGCGTTTCCCAGCGTGGCCAGCCGAACAAGACATTCGCGATCTTGACCGCCGCGAGGTTGACGCTTGCAATGATGAAGCAGTTGAAAAATAGCCCCAAATAGAGCGCGCGAACCCAGCGTACGGTCGTTGCGGCTTTTCCCGAGTAGCGCAGCTCGTAGAATTCCAAGTCGGTCAGCACGCCGCTGCGCCGCCAAAGGCGCGCATAAAAAAACACGGTCGCCATGCCGGTGAGGAGAAACGACCACCAGACCCAATTCTCCGCGACGCCGCCGTCGCGGACGAGATTGGTCACGAGATTCGGCGTGTCGGTAGAAAACGTGGTCGCGACCAGCGAGATGCCGATGAGCCACCACGGCGCATTACGCCCAGCAGCGAAAAACTCGGTCGTGTTTTTGCCCGCGCGCCGCGCCAGTACAATCGCCGGAATAAACGTGATCCCCAGCGAGACAACGACGATCCACCAGTCGAGCGCGGTAAGATGCACGCGTTAGTCGGGAAGCAACGCGAACGTGACGGTGCGATCCGCCTCGCGATGATTGGTCCAGAAGCGGCTCCCGTCCCACGCAAGACCACGCGCGCGAAACGGCACGCTTGCGATGTCCTGCGCGCTGCCATTGCGCAGATCGAGCCGCGAGAGATAGTACTCCTCGGTGTCCTCGTCGTCGGTCCCGAGCAGACATCGCCATATCCTCGATCACTGCGACGCCGCAGATCTCATGTGGCGCTTTCCACTCGGTAGCGATGGTGCCGTCGTCGTTAAGAAGCAGCAAACGCTTGTTGTACCATTGCCCCAGCAACACGCGCCCACCGTAGAGCGCGAGGTGCGAGCCGGTATCCTCGGGGCACTCGATCACGATGTCGTCGAAGCCGTCGCCCGGAATATAACGGTGCACACGGCGGTCGTCGTCGTCGCCTTCGCCGCACGTCATCACGACGGCGCCGCCGCCGTAGTTCATTCCCCAAGGCATGCCCGGCGTTTCGATTTCCCCCGTCTTGCGCCACCCGTCGCGGTCCATCACATCGATCCGCCGGGTCGCCCGCGAAGCGATCCAAACCTCTTTGCCCCGAAGCACGGCCACCGAGTGCGGCTCCGGCGAGGCGGAGACGAAGCGGTCGATTTCGACGATCGGCTTGAGCATGAAGGCGCAGGTTCTCGGCTCGACAAACAAGCTCCGCCATGCGCGTACGAATTTACGAACAGCGCACCGGAGCGCTGCTAGCCGACGCGAGCGGCGATCACGTCGCTAAAGTCGAGGGTAATTGGTACATCGATGCCGCCGCGGTGAGCAAGAAATTGCAGATGTCATCGCACGACTACACTTGCCCCTATAAAGGCAAATGTTACTACGCGGATTTCGTCGACGGCCCCATACGCGCGATCGACGTTGCCTGGGTCTATGGCGACACGAAGCCGGGCTGGGACCACATCAAGGGGAAATACGGCTTCTACGCGGGCGAGATGCGCAATACGCGCGACGAAGTTACGCCCTAGCGCGCCGTTATAGACACGATCCCGCGCGATCGAAGTAGGCATGGAGCGGCCCGGAGAGCAGCGCGATCAGCGACGCCTGAATCTGCTCGACGTGCTCGGGTGACATGTCTGCGAGCACGCGGCGCTCGGTCGCGCGCACGGCATCGCCGGCATGCTGTAAGAGCGCTGCGCCGGCAGCGGTGATCTCCACGATGCGCGCCCGCCGGTCATCGGGATCGGCCTTGCGAAGCACAAAGGCGCGTCGCTCCAAATCGTCGATCGTCGCGACGAGCGTCGTTTTGTCCAGCCCGACGTTTTGCGCGATCTCGAGCTGCGAGCGGGCGGCCCCGCCGGCCACGGTCGCCAAGACCGCAAAGGTCCGCAGACTCAGACCAAGAGGAGCGAGCGCCTCGTTGTGAGCCGCCGTGAAGGCGTGGGCGATCCGGGCCACCGGCCAACCCAGCCCCTCGCGCAGCACGGCAGGGACCCTGCTACAGGCGCCCGCCTCGTGACTGAGTTCCATGACGCAATCATACCACACTCAGATAATCCGATTATCAATTATCTTGACAAGGATGGTCCGCCGGCCTACCATGAAGGAATGACGGCAACTTTTAATAAGTCAAACCGCGCTCTCGACGAGCGCGCCTTGAACACGATTTTCCACGATGCCCGCACCGCGAACGGTTTTCTACCTGAGCCGGTCCCGGCCGAGCTTCTCGAGCGTATCGTCGAGTCGGCGAAAATGGCGCCGACGGCGATGAACTCGCTTCCGCTGCGTGTGGTATTCGTTACCACGCCCGAAGGCCGCGAACGGCTGCGGCCGCTGCTCTCGCCCGGCAACGTGGCGAAGGTCGAGTCAGCGCCGGTAACGGCGATCCTCGCGCGCGATCTGAACTTCCACCAAGCGCTTCCGCGCCTGTTCCCGCACGCACCGCAACAATATTATGACATGGCACGCGACAACGCGGAGCCTGCGTCGCTGCAAAACGCGACACTGCAAGCGGGATACTTTATCCTCGCGGCGCGGTCGCACGGCCTCGATGCGGGGCCGATGGGCGGCTTTGACAACGCGGGCGTCGATAAGGAATTCTTCGCCGACGGTACGCGCAAGTCGATTCTGCTCGTTGCGCTCGGCTACGGCGATGACAGCAAACTCTTCCCACGCAATCCGCGCCTCGAGTTCAGCGAAATCGCGTCGTTCGTCTAAGGCGCTTTGAGATCGAGGGCCGCTAGGTAGGTCGCGTCTTGGAAGACATCCGGCGGCCGTAACGGCCCAAATCCCCACCCTGCGCTACTTTGGTACGCAAGGTGAGGATCGTAGCCCTAGGCCTACGGTTCCGGGGAAGCGGGTGGACCTGCGCCCGCCGGCGGCGGCACGTAAATGTGCGCGCGCTCCCGTGGAAGATTCGGATTGCGAACGATAGTACCGTCTGCAAACTTCACGCGCAACGCGATACAGCGCGGCAGCCCGGTTTGGAGCGGAAAGACGTTCGGACTTAAACCGTACTGATGCTTGATCTCGGCACCAGGTGAAAAGGTGCCGACATCTCTCGCTTCGGCGACTAGCCGCCCGTTGGCCACCAATCCCCATTCGACTGTCGTCATAACTTTGTGCGTGACGTTGGTGAAGTCGATATTGAGCGTTGGGTTTGCGCTAGTCACCGGTGGTTGATAGAACCCGTAGCCGTAGGCGTCACCCCAATAGAACGGCCGCGCCGGATAAAATCCCGGAGCAAACCCCGTATAAGGATAGGACGTAGTAAGATTCGCCCTCGGGTCGCAACGGCTCACCTTAAACATTTTGGTCGTAAACGGTATCGTCGCCATGGTTGTCTGGCCCAACGCCGGCGCATTGAGCGCAAGAACGGCAGCGGCCATCAAGAAAAATCGCATGCAAAGTCCCCCATTTGGTCAGATTATCACACCTTTGCCACCGGCAGGCTGTCCCGAAGGCGCAAGCCCCCCTAGATACGGTTCTCGGACGGCGCAGAGGAGGACGCTGATATGCTCTCGCTTTCCTTTTGCGCCGGCATGCTCGGGATTGAAGGCTACGTGGTGCGCGTGGAGGCTGACAGTTCAGCCGGGTCGCCCGCGTTTACCATTATCGGCCTGCCCGATCGCGCGCTCGGCGAGGCGCGTGACCGCGTTCGCACGGCCATTTTCAATTCGGGATTCGCCTATCCGGCGGGACGTCTTCTGGTCAATCTTTCGCCGGCCGACGTTCGCAAGGAGGGACCGGCATTCGACCTCGCGATCGCACTCGCACTGCTCGCTATCGACGAACAAATCGATCGCCTCGCGCTGCAAAACGTCATCGCACTGGGCGAACTCGCACTCGACGGCACGCTGCGCCCGGTTAGCGGCATCTTGCCGATGGTGATCGGCGCGCGAAATGCCGGCTTTTCGAAATTGATCGTGCCGGCGCGCAACGCGGACGAAGCCGCGCTTGTCGACGGCATCGAACTCTATGCCGTTGATTCACTGCAGAACGCGGTTTCCGTGATCCTCGGCAATGGCGGCGTGTGGCGCCGCCGCACGCAAGCGCCGATTCTCGACCCTTCGGACACGCTGGTACACGGCGACCTCGCCGACGTTCGCGGGCAACTCGCGGCGAAAAGAGCGCTAGAAATCGCTGCGGCCGGTGGACACAATTTGCTTTTCGTCGGGCCACCCGGGTGCGGCAAAACGATGCTGGCGCGACGGTTGCCGTCAATTCTTCCGCCGATGACGCTGCGCGAGGCGCTCGACGTCACCAAGATCTACAGCGTTGCCGGATTGCTCGCGAATCATGCCGGCGTCGTGAGTGCGCGGCCGTTTCGATTCCCGCATCACACGATCAGCCAGGCCGCGCTGGTCGGCGGCGGTCCGCTGGCGAAACCCGGCGAAATCAGTCTCGCGCACCACGGCGTGCTCTTTTTCGACGAACTTCCCGAATTTGGGCGCGGTGCGATCGAGGTGATGCGCCAGCCGTTGGAAGAAGGCACGGTGACGATCGCGCGCGCGGCTGGCACGTTCACCTACCCGGCGCGATTTCAACTCGTTGCCTCGATGAATCCCTGTCCGTGCGGCTATCGCGGCTTGCGCGGCGCCGAGTGCCGCTGCGACGATGCGAGCGTCGCAAAGTACATCAGCAAACTTTCGGGGCCGCTGCTGGATCGCATCGACCTGCAGATCGAAATCGGGCGCGTGCCGTTCGACGACATGGTGCGCCGCGACGGCGCCGAACACTCGAATGCCATTCGCGAGCGCGTGGTCGCCGCACGCGCCGTCGCGCGCGAGCGCTTTACCGGTACGCCGATCGGGGCGAACGCGGATATACCCGCGAATCAGATGCGCACCTATTGCGCCCTCGATGACGCGGCTATGCGCATTCTAGCAACGGCCAGCGCGAAGCGGCAATTCTCGGCCCGCGCGCTCGATCGCATCGCACGCGTCGCGCGCACCATTGCCGACCTCGCCAAGGCACAGGATATCCACGCCGAACACATCGCCGAAGCGATTCAGTACCGTAGCCTCGAGAGACTCGACGGTCGCGCCGCGTGACGCGACTATGTACCTGCTGCGGATCCCGTTCGAAAGACATACTTCACGATCAGGCGGTTCAACGTGACGTTGGCCGACGGCGAACCGTAGTTGACGTAAATGTCGCCATTGTTCGTGCGCGTGTGAAACCCGACGGCGAGATTATTGCCTGGTTCGGTGACGAAACCGCCCAGCCCGTTGATGCCGCGCAGTCCCACCGATATATTTGTGCTCGCGTTGATGTTGTATCCAACGGAAACGCGGCGCAGCCACTGCGACGAGAGTACGCCGGTCGCAAGGTCGCGTTCGTACGTTCCGTCATATTCGAGGCCGAGCGTTAGTTTGGAGCCGATCGGGCGCGACGTCGTCGAGGTGTAGTAGTGGACCCAGTTTCCCCCGAAGCTGCCCCAGTTAGCGCTCACGTCGATGGGGGTTGGGCTCCCATCGCGATAGCCGATCGGTACCGCCATGAGATTGTAGGGCACGTCGGTCCCCTGAAGGTAGCACGAAAAGCCGGTGAACGATGACGTAGCGACAATCGGGTTTTCGCTCGAGATGGCGCAGTTCGCAGGTACGAGCGGAATCGCGTACTGGCGCAATAGGCTGACCGTCGGACCGATACCGTCGAGCGAAAAGAGGTTGCGAAAGGTCGCGTTGAGATAGGCTCCAGAGTCGGCTTCGTGGATCGCGCCGCTTTGATCGTGGTAGCGATCCCCCACAAAGAAGAGGTTCCAACTCTTTACGCCGGGAGCGGTGCCGTTGAACGCCACGAAGCCTTCAAGTCCGCGGATGTCCGAATTTTCCGTGTAGCCGTCTATCGGGTTGTAGTTCGGGCTGATGTCGACGTACCCGAGGTTGATCTCATAGTTGTTCTGGTGTTCGTCGATGAAGCCATTGATAGAATGCGCGGTTCCGTTCGGCACCCACGACCCGTGCTCGACGGCGTAGTTGAAGTCATAGACGAATTTTGTGTGCAGATTTCGACCTTTGAAGCCGGCTTCTACGGTGTCGTCGTCGCCGTTGATGCTGTGGTGCGCCAGCACGCCGTCCACGTAATATTGGAAGGATTGATCTTGGAGCGCATGTTTCCATCCGAAAGCTTGATCGTCGAACGTTTCACCGGTTTGAGCGTTGTAGCCGCGAAAAGTGAGCACGCCAAAGCTCTGCAGGCCGTAGACACCCTCGATCTTTAATCCGCTGTCGAACGGTCCGATGCTCGACGAATAGAACACTTCGTTCGGATAGCTGATGTAATTCGAATAGCCGTTTGGGTTGGGATTGAGATACTGCGCGCCTTGCGCGAAGAACGGGCGGTACTCGACGAGCTGACGTTCGAATTCTTGGGGCGCGATCGTCTGCTGATCGATCTCGACGTTTGAGAAATCGGGATTCAGCGTTCCGACCAGATTAATCGTCGACGTGATCGGAACGCTCACGTCGGCTCCGTAGTAGCGCGTCGGTTGCGGATAAAACGTTCCGTTCGCTTGTTCGTAGTCCGAACGATTCTCACCGCTGCTCGATAGCGCAAACACCTCGAGCCGAGGCTGCGGGCGCGCAGAGCTACTTTTTGCAAGCGCGATGGTGACGCTAGGCCAATAGCGCAGATCGTTGAACGACGGCCAGTTCCCCGCTCCGCTGTCCTGCATGAGGCCGTCGAATGCCCAGGTATAGTGCTCCGCCGTCGCAGCGACGCCGCGGAAGAAGCCGATTCGCCACGCGCTCGAGCCGCCGTGAATTCGCATCGACGAAAGCGGGATGATCATTACGGCGCGCCATTCGCCGCCGGCGACCGTCGCGGCGGCTTTCCAGTCGGGACGGTAGCGAACGTTCTCAGTCGCCTGCTGATAGCGCACGCCGCGGGGCGTCGTCTCGAAAAGATAGGCCTGCGAGCCCGCCCCGCTCGTGTCGATGCCGACGGCGACGAAATCGTCGGTTCCGAAGCCTACGTCGTTGGTCGTTTGGGTGGCGACGATCGGCGCTTTCTGCGGAGCGACAAAGGCGACGTAGAGATTCTTGTCGTCGTACAAAAAGTAGGCGGTCGTAGCGTCCGGGGCGTTGCCGCGTGTGGTTACGTCCTTCCAAGGTGTACCGCTACCTATTTTGCCGATTTGCCAGGCTGGATCCGAAAGGCTCGGATCCAACGCGAGCGGATGGGGAGCCCTGGTGGCCGGGAACGAAAAGGTCGGCGCAACGGCTCCCAAGGCAGACGTAAAGAAACCCGCGAGCGCGAAGACCGAACTACAGAGTGCAACAAGGAACGTCCGCATTCTGAGTCGAGCATGGGCTCTAGAGATCGGATGTGTCCTCAATAATGAATCAAAGATTGTTGATCGCCTTTGCCGCCGCCTTTGAGGCGGTCACCGGGATCGTCCTTATCGTCGATCCGTCGCTACTCGGCCGGCTTTTGCTGGGCGTCAATCTCGACGTCTCCGGAATAGCAGTCGGTCGTCTTGCGGGCTTCGCGCTGCTCGGATTAGGGCTGGCGTGCTGGCCGGGACGACAAGCGCCCACCGGGAAGAGCGCGGTGAGGGGACTTCTCGCGTACAATTTGCTCGCTACGATCTTCTTCGTGTATTTGGGCATCCAGGGTGGATTGGTTGGACCGCTCTTGTGGCCCGCGGCGATAATTCACGCCGCGATAACGATCTTGCTCGCGCGCGCAATTACGACACGAACAACTCGCGCTCGGTATTCTTGATGTTACTGGTGTCGAACGACGTCTGCCACCAGGGTTTCGGCGCCGCGGCCCCTTGGAGCAGCAAGGGTTGTGTCTGGGTCGCCGACTGCTCGTAGGCGCGAAACTCGTAGTGATCGATGAGCTTTATTGCCTCGACCGCATAGTAGACTGCGACGGCTGGATCGCGAATCTCCAGTAGGTTATCGCCGTTACTCTCTTCGCCTCCCTCGGCGAGATTTGACGAACCACAGTACACCAACGGATTGGTTCCGTTGAAGTCGATCACGATGAACTTGTGGTGGATCACCTGGCCCATGCCCCCGTTCCACTCCGCGGTGAACGGAGGCGGCACGTGCGCCTTGAGAAAACCGAACGGGACCAACAAGCCGTTGGCTGCGCCGGATTTGTAGTACTTGATGCCCGTGGTCGTTTGTGTCACACCATACGAAAAGATGTCGGGCCGCTTCATGAGCGTCGTAAGCTCTTGCATCACCGCGCCGCCGCCGGCAAGTTCCATCACCGCGAAGAGCACCGAGCTCTTGGCATTCGTGATCGCGGCCGCCACCCGATCTAGCGAGACCTCGCCGCTCTTGTGCGGAGCAAACGATACGCTGAATGCCGGGATGCCGGTCCCTTGCGCATCGAACCATTCAGAAGCGATCTCGGAATCTTGGAACTGCGCCATGTCGCTCCACGCTTCGTCGAACGCCTGACCGTACAGCGCGGCAACCTGCGGGTCGTCAATCGCGATAACGCTGTTGGACTGCACGTAGAGCCCGCGAGCCGAAAAGTTCGCCGAACCAGTCAGGACGCGAATCGCCTTTCCGGACGCGTCGCGTTCGATCACACACTTGTCGTGCGCGTAACGTTTGAAGTGCCCGCGCTTGAGCTGGACCCCCGCCTTTGTTAGCAATACCGCGGACAACACTTCGCGTGCGCTCGACTTGGTGTGCAGGCTCGCGTTGTCCAGAATCATCCGCACGGGCAACTTGGCCTCCGCCTGTTGCGCGACGAACTTGATGAAGTCCGGCTCGTCGAGGTCGTAGGCGAACACGTCGAATCCGTGCCCGTCGTCCTTACAGCGCTGAGTAAAGCTCGCAAGAATCGAACGGGCGTGGGCGCCGAGCCACTCGTAGAGCGCGCGCCAGGTCACGGGCGGCTTGGCGTTCGGCACATTGGCGTCGGTGTCGTAGTCTACCGTGTTGTTGGGACGAAGCTCACGAACCTGACCGTATCGATCCGCAAAATCCTGCGATGAAATATAGCCTCGCGTGAATCCCAGATCGAAGTTTGAAAAGAGCGGGCCGCCGAGCTGCACGTTCAACGACACACTGTATTTCGTCGAGAGCTGCGATCCCGAAAAATACATTGCGTCGATTTTATAGGTCAGCGAGGCGCTTGCATCGGGCGGAAAATCCACCCAGCGAAATTTCTGGAACGGCGAAATATTCGAAGGCGTCTCATCGGCAAGTTGCTGCGTCGGATCCTTTGTGGCATATGCGCCTTTGCCGGCGTCGAATCCCAAACGGTTCTTGATGTAGGTGAGATGGTCTGCATCGGAGCCTCGTGCGATCGCAAACCCGGCAAGGTCGGTGCACGCCGTCTCCGGGAGATTCATCGCGAACATCACGCACTCGTCGCCGCGGTAGACCTTGACGGTAAAATCGCGATCGTGAACCACGATCGTAGACGCGTTACTCATGCCGCCACCCCCAACTAGAACTCTAGCGAGGGCACCTTAAGGTCACAAGTCCTGCCAAGTGGACCACCTGCGCGTGCAGGTGGTCATTTTGGCTTACGGGTGGCCGTTGCTGGTGGTGGTCGTCGTCGAATTGGTCGTGGAACTTCCGTTTCCGGCAGCACCCGGCGCGGTAACCGTCGTCTGGCGCGTGGTGCTTACCGACCACGGATGCCACACAAAGAGCCCGATCAAAATGGCTACGACAAGAACGGCGACGATGCCGAACGCCGCGGCATTGCCGCCGCCGCCTTCGTGGACAATAACTGGATCGCTCATAACCAACATTTCCCCAGCAAATACCTACTCCAATCAGCAAGCAAGGGCTGCTGCCCGGGTCAGAGCTTGTCGTCGAACTTACGTAGTCGTTCGGTCATGACCGTCATGACTTCGATCGCGAAGTACGGATTTCTGGTGAGGAGAAAGAGAAAACGCTTGCGATCGATGACCGCTACCTTGACATCGGTTTTGGCGACGACGTCGGCGCTGCGCTGCTGTCGATCGATCAACGCCATCTCGCCGAAGATTCCTCCAGCCTGCACGGTTTCGAGGACTTTGCCGCGTAGGCTAATCTCAACCTCACCGCTCAAGACGACGTACATCACCTCGCCACTTTCCCCGGCAGTAAAAAATCGCTGCCCCGCGGGGAGCCGCTGCGTTTCGGTGTCGGTAGCAAAAATAGAAAGATCGGGCACGTAAACTCCCTTTCGTAGTTAGCTAGTCGCGTCGAGCGCGGGCACGGCGTCGCCATCGAGAAACACCCGCAACTCAGAGGACGAGAATTGCACCCCGCTCCAAAACGGACCGAATTCTCCAAAGCGCGCGCTCGCCTCGTCGAAGCGCATGTCGTAGACAAGTTTCTTGAAGACCAGCGGATCATCGGCGTACAGGTCGACGCCCCATTCGAAATCGTCGAAGCCGATTGAGCCCGAAATCACTTGGGTGACCGCCCCGTGATAGCTTCGCCCGACCTTTCCGTGCTCGGTCATCATTTTGGCGCGCTCGTCGAACGGCAGCATGAACCAGTTATCCGCCCCGTCGCGCTTCTTATTCATCGGATAGAAGCACGCGTAGCGGCGGCGCGGGATTTTAGCCCACAAGCGCGGACCGACGTATGGACTTTCGGCTTGTTTACGTACCAGCTCATCGAAGGCGGCGATCCACTCCGGCGATTGAGCGGCTAGGCCGCGCGATTGCAGTTCGGCGTGGATCTTCCCCGTTGCGTCGTACATTCCCAATTCCAGAACCGACACATACGATCCAAGCGCATGCAAATATTCGCGCACTTCGAGTTTGTCGACCAAGGTTTGCGCGTAGGCCAGCCCGTCGTAGGTGCGCGCGTAGTGGGTGAGCATCAGATCGCCCTTATGGCCGACGATCTGCGCGAGGCCGACGTCGCCGTCTTTTCCCGATTGCAGGTGTTCCACGAGGTCGGTCGCGTGCGCGGCGTATTTTGCGCGTCGCTTTTCGGGCAAGCCGTCCCAGGATCGGCGATCGAACGCGAACATGCGGTGGAGAATCCACCAGCCCTCGAGCGACTCGGGCACGTTAGGGTCGCGCATGAGTTCGCTATGCTCCTTTGGAGAGGGCTTTGACGCGGCGCATCTCGGCTTCCACTTCGGCAACCAATGCTTCAGGCCGTTCGCGGTACTTGGCCCAGAGCTGCGGCATGTGCGCGATATCGTCGAGTACGCGCGTGTAGACGCTATTGACCGGCGTCGGCACCCCGTTCGCGTGTCCGGCGGCAGCCACCGCGCCGTTGAGCCAATCCACTTCGCTATGGGTTTTGCCGGCGCGCAGATCGAGTAAGAGCGAGGGCGGCTTGCTCCCCCGGCCGCCCGCGATCTGTCGAGCCATGACAGCCCGCGCGAGCGGACTGGGGAGTGCCGCAGACGCGATCAAAGCGCGCACGGGATACCGCGGCAAGTCGATCGGCCGAAGTTTCATCGCCGACATCACCGCGCTCACTTCGCGAATCATGCGAATCTCCAGCGTGTAGATCTTTTCGAAGTGGACCATGCGCGCCGGAAGCACGTTAAGGATCGCACAACTCGCGTTGGCAACGACGTTCAGCGCGAGCTTGCTCCACTTGAGCGCGCGCCAGTCGTCAACCACGTTCACCCGCAAACCGCTGCTGACGAAGGTTGCGACCAGCCAGTTGTAGGCACTCTCACCCACCGGCGAAAAGGCCAGGCCTCCGCCTTCTTTAGCGGCGGTTGCGTGTCCGTCGCGGTCGAGATCCACCGGTACCGTGAGCGCGGCGGCGACGACATTGTTCGCACCAAAGGCCTCCGCGAGTTTCTCCTCGTTCCCGACGCCGTTTTGCGGAGACACGAAGACGCACTTCTGCGGATACGCGATCGCCTTACGCAACGTCTCGATGGCGCCGTCGGTGTCGTAGGCCTTGGTCGCGACAATTGCCACGTCGGCTTCGTACGCGGTGACCGCGTCGAGCGCGCGAGGCGCGTACGCCACCTCGACGCCGATCGACGCGAGCCGATCGCCGAGATAACTTCCGACCGCGCCGCGCCCGACGACGTAGACTTTCACCGCGCTCTTCCCGTGCTACCGAAGCCGCCGACGCCGCGCTGCGCTCTCGGGCAACTCGTCGACGAGCTCGAACTGCGCGCGGGAAACCGGCGCAACAACGATCTGCGCGATGCGATCGCCGCGTCGAATCGTCACCGGCAAGGAGCCAAGGTTGGCCAAGATCACGCCGACCGGACCGCGGTAATCCGCATCGATCGTCCCGGGTGTGTTCAGACACGTGACGCCGTCGCGCAACGCTAGGCCGCTGCGCGGCCGGATCTGCGCTTCGAAGCCGGGTGGCAACGCGATCGAAAGACCCGTCGGCACGAGCGCCCGCTCGCCCGGCGCGAGCGTCAACTCGTTCGTAACCGCAGCGCACAAATCCGCACCGGCGGCAAGCTCGCTCATGTAGGAGGGGAGCGGTAAATCATCCGTCCCGGGAAGCCGTTTGAGTGCCACCCGCACGAGCGTATCCATAATGGGGCTCATTTAGAAAGAAGCTGCGATAACTCTTCCCGGAAGCTCTCGATATCACGGAATGAACGGTACACGCTCGCAAAGCGGATATACGCGACCGGATCGAGCGTGCTGCAACGCTTCCATCAGCTTCTCGCCGACCATCGTCGAGCTGACCTCGCTTTCACCGCGCGCGAAGAGATCGCGCTCGAGATCGGCGGCAACAGCTTCCATTTGGTTCTCAGAGATCGGCCGTTTCTCGCATGCCTTGCGGAGGCCGCCCAGAATCTTCTCGCGACTGAACTGTTCGCGGCGTCCGTCTTTCTTGACGACGAACAGACGCGGTGCTTCCATCCGTTCGTACGTGGTAAAGCGATGCTTGCAGCGCGGATCCAAACATTCGCGCCGGCGGCGGACGACGGTTTCATCGTCGCGGGAGTCGACGACGCGGGTCTCGCTCTTGCGACAGGTCGGACAGATCAGCGGCAACACCTCGAGGACCCCATATATTAGTGGGTACTCGTATTATACGGCACTATCCCTAGTGAACGCAAAAAGGCCGCCGGATGACGGTCCCTTCGAGGAACCGGTGCTCGGCAACGACAGCCGGGCATGCTTGGTTAGCTCGCGGCCCCGATCTTGAACATTTTGGTCCCGCACTCGGGGCACTTGCCTTCGGTCGCGGGACGGCCGTTCTTCATTGTGATCTGCACGGCGTCTTTGATCTGACGTTTGGTCTTACACTTGACGCAATAGGCTTCTGCTGCCACCTGAGGATCCTCCAGAGCTTCGGGCTAGGTGCGGCTCCCCGTATTCGGGTACGCCACGGGGCCTCCTACCGTGAACCCAAGTGCGGGCGCCCCTTGCCGCCGCAGGGGCCGCGAGGGAAGGCTGATCCGTGGATGCTCCGGAGTATACCACCCGCGCGACCTTCGAGGCCCTGCGGGGCGAGCGTGGCCTGGTCTTCGAGGGGCTCGGGCTTTGGTCCAGCGGCAGCCTCGAGGGGCTCGCTCGGCCCTGCGTGGCGCTAGTCGGGACGCGAGCAGCAACCCCGTATGGACGAAGACTCGCGCGTGCGTTCGCTCGCGAGCTCGGTGCGGCCGGCTGCTCTATCGTTTCGGGCTTAGCGCTCGGCATCGACGCCGCCGCCCACGAGGGGGCGTTGGATTACGGAGCACCGACGATCGGCGTCTTGGGCAGCGGACACCGCTGCTTCTTCCCGCGCCGCAACCTCGAGCTTGCCGAGCGCATGATCGCGGCGCGCGGCGCGGTGCTCTCGCCCTTTCCACCCGAACAGGAAGCGGCACCCTGGCACTTTCTCGCGCGCAACGCAATCGTTGCGGCACTCGCCGACGCGGTGGTCGTGATCGAAGCGCCGGCGCGCAGTGGTGCACTCAACACCGCCGGCTGGGCCGCGCCCAGAATTCCGGTCCTCGCGGTTCCCGGTGATATAGACCGGGCCCATGTCGCGGGCTGTCATGCGCTCATTCGCGACGGAGCGATCCTTGCACGTAGCGCTGCCGACGTGTTGGAGGTGTTGCACCTTGCGCGCGCGGTAGTGCCGTCGCGGCCGCAACGCGAGGGCGTCCCACGGCGCGCTTCTGGCGGCGCTCGCAGCCGGTGAGCAAGATCTCGACGGGCTGATCGAAGCGACGGGACTCGCGCCCGCGCAGGCGTTAGCCGAACTCGCACTGCTCGAACTCGAAGGCGTGGTGGAGCGGCGCGGCGCAACGCGCTTTGCATGCAGCTCCGGCTAGTCGCCGTCGATAAACTTCGCACTGCGTATATCGCACAGGCGTGCGCGGAATTCCGCAAACGGCTCGAGCCGTACTTCAGCTATGACGAGATCGAAGTCCGGCCATCCCACGGCGGCGATCCGCGCGCTGCGATGCGCGAAGAAGCGGAGCGGATCCTCAAGCAGGTGCGTCCCGACGACCGCGTCTGGCTGTTGGAACGCACCGGGACGAGCTTTTCCAGCCCGCAACTTGCGAGCGAGATCGATAAGGTCGCGCGTGACGGCGCACCACGCCTGACCTTTGTCGTAGCCGGAACCTACGGCGCGGACGCATCGCTGCACGAGCGAGCCGATATGCTCTGGTCGCTCTCGTCGCTGACGTTCTTGCACGAGTGGGCACGCGCGATCGTGCTGGAACAGCTCTACCGTGCGGCGAAGATTTCACGTAATGAGCCTTACCACCATTGAGGCGGGTTGCGCTGGACGCTGACTCCATGCTGCCCGACGACGCGCTCGACGCGTTCGCGCGGACGGTCGAAAGCATCGTTGCACGCGCGTATCCGGACGCACCGCCCGCACCGGTCACCTTCGAGGCGCCGCGGCGTCCCGAGTTCGGCGATTTCGCAACCAACATTGCATTCACGCTGGCCAAGGCCGCGCGCCGCTCTCCGAACGAGGTAGCAGTCGGCCTCATCGAAAAGCTGCGCGGCGAATCGCCCGGCGTCGCGGCGCGCTTCTCATCGATCGATGCGGTTGCGGGTTTTATCAACGTGCGCCTAGCACCGGCGGTGTGGCAAGCCTCGATCGCGCGAATCGTGCGCGACGGTGCCAACTTCGGTCGCGCGCTTCCGCGCGGGGAGCGAATCTCACTCGAATTCGGCAGCGCCAATCCCACCGGGCCGCTCGTTGTCGTGCAAGGGCGCACGCTCTCGATCGGCGACGCGCTGGTGCGCGCCTTCCGCTACTGCGGCTACGATGTCTTCGTGGAGTGGATCATCAACGATGCGGGCTCGCAGATGGAGACGCTAGGCCGATCGCTCTTCGCGCGCTACATGCAGCACTACGATCCCGCGTTCGCCTTTCCTGAGGACGGCTATCCGGGCGAGTATCTCGTTCCGATCGCCGAGGCGATCGTCGCGCGCGATGGTGAAAAGTGGCGCAATCTGCCCGATGCACCGATCGCCCAATTCGCGCAGACCGGCCGCGACGCGATTTTGGGCGAGCAACGGGCGACCGCCGAGCGGTTCGGCGTGCATTACGATCTGTGGCAAAGCGAAAAAGAGCTGCGCTCGAGCGGCCGGATGGCCGAAGACCTCGACAAGCTACGCGCGATGGGGCTGATTTACGAAGCGGACGGCGCGCACTATTTCCGCACGTCGGAATTCGGCGACGATAAGGACCGGGTCATCATCCGCAGTGACGGCAGCCCAACCTATTTTGCGCCGGACATCGCCTACCACTTCGAAAAACTCAGCCGCGCCGATCGCGCGATCGACATCCTCGGTCCCGATCATCACGGTTACATCGGGCGCCTCAAGGCGGCGGCCGCCGCGATGGGCTTTCCCGGCAAGCTCGACATCCTCATCGCCCAGCAGATCACCCTGATGCGGGGCGGCGAGCAGGTCAGCATGAGCAAGCGCGAAGGCAACATCATTACGCTCGACGAGATCCTCGACGAAGTCGGCGTCGATGCCGCTCGCTTTTTCTTCACCATGCTCGCGACCGATTCGCCGTTGACCTTCGATTTAAAGCTTGCAGTCGAACAGAGCAGCGATAACCCGGTCTACTACGTGCAGTACGGGCACGCGCGGATCGCCTCGGTGCTGCGCCGCGCCGATCCGGCCGACGTCGACGCCGCGCGTACGCCGGCCGCACTCGCTGCGCTAACCCACGATGCAGAGATAACGCTGGCGCGCCGTCTTGCCGAGCTGCCGCGCGTCGTGCAGGGCGTCGTCGACAATCTTGCGCCGCACCGGCTCACCAAATACGCGCGCGACGTCGCAACCGATTTCCACCAGTTCTACACCGAATGCACGATCTTGGTCGACGAACGCGAACTGCGTCTCGCGCGTCTGGCACTATGCGTCGCAACGAAATCCGTGCTTGCCGAGGTGCTCGAGCTGATCGGCATCAGCGCGCCGGAATCGATGTAGTTGACGGTGAGCGCGGCTCACATCAGCGCCTTTCCCAAGCGTGCCCCGTCCGGACTGCCGAGCCCGGTGACCGGATCCCAACCCACGGCGGCGTTGTAGCCGCCGTTACTTCCAGCGGTAATGTCGCGGATCGGTCCAGTTGAACTCGGGTAGCCGCTTAATCCGTACAGCTTGGGGTTGATAAAGCCAACGCTCGTTCCAAGTTGCTGATTCATCAGTGCGATGAGCCCGGCCCATAACGGAGCAACCGCGCTCGTACCGCCGACAACCACGCTTTGCCCGTCGACGCGAACGCTGTAGCCCGAATTGGGATCGGCATCGGCGCTTACGTCGGGGACGCCGCGCCCGCCGCTGGGACTCGACGGCGCGGGAACGTGCGCGCTCGATTGCCACGCCGGAAGCGCGAAGGTTTCGCTCACGCCACCGCCCGAATCGCTCCACGCGGTCTCCGAGGCGATCGTCGTGCCCGAGGCGCTTAGCGTCGTACCGCCGCACCCGAGCGCATGCGGGCTCGACGCGGGAAAATCCGCGTGCGGTGCGCCGTCGCTCTGCCCGTCGCTCGATCCGCCGTCACCGGATGCTACGCAGACGGTTACGCCCATTGCCGCTGCGGCAGCGCAGGCCTGATCGAGCGAGGTCATCGCCGCGCTCGTCCAATTCGATTCCGCGTCGCCCCAGCTGATCGAGATCACTGAGGGAGTGTGTGTCGTGTCGTGAACCGCGCTTGTCACCGCATCGATAAAGCCTTGGTCGGTATTCGGCGCAAAATACATCACGATCGTCGCACCATGCGCGACCGTGCCCGCGACCTCCACGTCGAGCATCACTTCGGTGTCGGAATCCTGATCCGTCCCGGGTGAATTTGTCGCGCCGTCTACCGTAACGACGCTCACAGCAGCTTCCGGAACGCCAAGCTGCGCGCAATAGGCCGAAAAATCGCTCGCGTTATAACCACCGCCGAGTTCGATGATGGCGATAGTCTCGCCGCTTCCGTCAACGCCCGCCGGAAAGTCGTAAAGCGCCGCGATTTGCGGCGGCGTAAATGATGTCGCGGGATTGACCGCGCGGCGACTACGCGGGCGAGCTTGCGGACGCGTGTCCAAGCCAAGGACCGCTTCGACTACGTTGGCGAGACTCACGGGAAGCGAAATCGCTCCGGTGCGTCCGCGAAATGTGGTTGAGCCGATGCTGTAGGTCCCAAGAGACACACCGAACGCTGCCGACATTTGCGCAACCGTGCCTTCCAGCCGAACGGTGCGCCGAGCCGGCTCGCGCTCGATCACGCTTAGTCCGTTTTCTTGCGCAAACGCATCGACGCGCTCGAGGTCCCCCTCACCCGCGCCATAGGCGGCGGCAAACTCCTCGCGCGAGAGATGTCCGGGCAATGGCGGGCTCGCGTGCTTCGAACGAACGCGAAGCGTCACGGCGATGCGTTCCTCCGAATCAGCGACGGCAACAAACTCTCCAGGCGGCCGGCTACGCGTGCTACCCGGTACGGTCCAACGATCTTCCGATGAGGCCATGCTGGTTTCTACCCAGTTTTTGTTAGGTCTGATCCAATCGCGTCGTGAGCCACGGTGCCACGAAGTAGCGCCACAGAATCTTAATGAGGGCCGCTGCAGGGATGCCCAGCAAGAGGCCCGGGATGCCGAAAAGTTCCCCGCCGGCAAATACCGCGAACATCACGCCGATGGGCGAAACGCCGACTGATTGCCCCATGATTTTCGGCACCAGGACGTTATCGCTGACACGCGCGATCAAAAACATGATCACCTGCACCCATAAAATCATCCATCCGCCTTGCGGCGCGCAAAGCACGACCGCGATGCATTGCGCGATGAGCATCCCGATCACGGGGACCGCGTACGCTATCGCCGTGATGATGCCGAGAATCAGCGAGAATTTGAAACCGATCAGCGCGGACAGCACCGCCACGGCAATGCCGGTTATCGCGCTTACGAGAACTTGACCAGAGATAAAACTGCCGAAGGTCTCGGTCACTTCGGTCGCGAGCTTGCGCGCAGTGGCGCGCCGCTTGACCGGGAAGAGCGAGACGAAAGCCGCGACGATTTGCTGGTCGTTGAGCAAAAAGAAAAACGAGAGCACGATCGATGAGAAGGCTACGAAGAACGCCGTGGCCGCCCCGATCAAGATCGCCCCGAGCGAGGTCAGCGATCCGGTAACAAGCGCGGTGAGCCTTTGGCTGCCGAGTTGTCCGATATCAAACGCGTTCTGCGGAATGATCAAGCCTGGAACGTGGAGCTGCAGCCACGCTTCGGCATCCTGCGTCCAGACTTGGATCGATTCAACGAACGCTGGAGCATTCGCGGCCAGCACCTGCAATTGCGCAATCGTCAGCGGAACGATTACCAGCAGCCCCACGACGATCACGATCGTCAGCGCCAAAAACACGATCGTAATTGCGAGGGCCTTGGGAACACGACGCCGCACGAGGGCACGACACACTGGATTCACGCCGAACGCGATAAAGGCCGCGATCAAGAAAATTGAAATCGTGCGCGGGATATGCTCGACGAAGACGTAGAGCACGACCAGGATCGCGATTCCGGCGAGGACCAGCAACACACGGCGCCATCCGCCGGGGCTTATAGCGTTTTGCACAGCAAGCGCCGTTCGGTGCGGTAGCCTGCCCGTTCGTACAGCGCCCGCGCAGCGGCGTTCTCTTCGGTCACCATCAACGCCATGTACGGGGCTCCGCGCTTGCGGGCTTCATCTTCGGCTCGTTCCAGCAGCGCTGATCCGATCCCCGCCTCGCGCGAACGTGGCTCAACGGCCATATACACGACGAACGCTTGGTCATCACCCGTCACTTCGTCGGGAAGCGAATCTAAGGCAAGCATAAATCCCACGCGCACGCCGTCGGCTTCGGCGATCAGCGCAAGGTGTTCGCGGCGATCCACGATCGCGAGCAACCGCTCGAAGTTTGCCAGCACCGCCGGTGGCTCAACGCGGCGCAGCGACGAGACGCTGTCCATCGCCGTGCGCTTGCCGAGCGTCTCGATAAACGCGCGGTCGTTCGCCGTCGCCGCGCGGATCTGTAGATTCAATTGCGGCGCGAGCCGGGATCGTCGATCGGTACACCGGCGGTACACAACGGGCAGGCGCCGGCATCGTGCGATTCGAGCGGCATATTCACAAGAGCGTGCGTCGGCACGCCGAAGTCGGCGTCACCGCGCTGTACGATGATCCCGACGCCAGCAACCTGCGCGCCATGCCGGCGTACGACCTCGATGACTTCGCGCACGGAAAGGCCCGTCGTAACGACGTCTTCCACGACCAAAGCGCGATCCTGCGGCGTCAATATGAAGCTGCGACGCAAGGTCGCTGCGCCGTTTTCCTTTTCTACGAAGATCGCATCGGTGCCGAGTTGGCGCGCAACCTCGTAGCCGAGCACGATGCCCCCGACCGCCGCGCTGACGACGATCGTCGGCTTAACCGCACGGAAAGCCGCGGCAATCTCTTTGGCGACTGCTTCTACGAGCGGAGGGCTTTCAAGGATGCGAAACTTCTGAATGAAGGCGTCGCTGTGGCGCCCCGAACTCAACCGAAAATGCCCACGCAGGAGCGCGCCACGATCGCGTAGCGCGCGCTCAAGATCGAACTCAGGCAAGAGCGTGTATGTCTTCCAAGACCGCGCGCGCTGCCGCGAGCGGATCGGCAGCCTGAACGATCGGGCGTCCGACGACGAGATAGTCGGCGCCTACGGCGACCGCTTGCGCCGGTGTCATCACGCGTTTTTGATCGCCGTGCGCCTCTCCCGCCGGTCGAATGCCCGGCGTAAGCGTGAGAAAATCCTGACCGAAGAAACCCTTGAGATCCGCAACTTCGTGCGCACTGCAGACCACGCCCGAGCAGCCAGCGTCGCGGGCGAGAGCCGCGAGACGCGTCGTGTTTTCGCCCGGGCCACCGTGTAAGCCGAGTTCGGCCAAGTCTTCAGCACCGTGGCTCGTGAGGATCGTCACCGCAAAGATGTGCGGCACCGTGATGCCGAGTTCTTCGGCGCGCTCCTGCGCCGACTCAACCGCCGCGCGCATCATTTCGACGCCCCCAAGCGCGTGAACGTTGACGATGTGGGCTCCCGGACGCACGAGTTGCGTCATCGAAGCGCCGACCGTCCGGGGAATGTCGTGCAGCTTCGCATCGACGAAGTACCGCACGTCGCGCGCTTCGCAATAGGAGAAGATACGCTCGGGATAACCGTACAGCGACTCCAAGCCAATCTTGAAGATCACGTCGAGCGGATAGAGCTGATCGATCAGCCGTTCCGCCTCGTCGGCGGAAGGCACGTCCAGCGCGACGATTAGTTGAGCCATTAGTGTCCTACTCCAAAGGTTCGGTGTACAAAGTCGCGAGCGCCGGAGCGCGCCGGCAAGGCACGAGGAGGGAGCATAGGTATAGTTCTGTGACCGACGAGTAACGACGCCGGCGCGCCTCCGCCGCCGCGACCGTTAAGGCCGGTCGTTTGGAAACCGGGAGCGTCGTCACTCTTCGCTCGCAAAGCGCCGCTTTTGTCGCTCATCGCTTCTCGCTCGCGACTGCCAAACGGCCGGCTTTGCACATCGAACCTCTGGAGCAGGACACTCAGCCTTCGTCTCCTTCGTACTGGTAGGGATTGCTGAATCCCACGTTAGCTTTGCCGACTATCTGCGTAAGCGAGCGCAGGTTGCGTTCTTGCAAGTATAACACGAGCTCCTCGGCGATCCGCACGGGAATACGCGGGTCGGTGAAGTTCGCCGTTCCTATCGATACTGCGCTTGCGCCGGCGAGAAGGAATTCGAGCGCATCGCTTGTCGTTTCGATCCCGCCTTGACCCACGACGGGGATCTTCACCGCGCGCGTGACCTCGTAGACGGCGAGCACCGCAATCGGCCGAATCGCCGCGCCGGAAAGTCCGCCGGTCACGTTGCCCAGACGCGGACTCCAGCGATCGACGTCGATCGCCATGCCGCGCACGGTATTGATGACGGCGAGCGCATCCGCGCCCGCGGCTTCGGCCTCACGTGCGATCGCGGCGATGTCCGTAACGTTGGGTGAAAGCTTGACGATCAACGTTTTGTCGGTTGTCGCGCGAGCGGCACGCACGACTTTTGCGGTCAGATTCGGATCGCACGCGAACGTCTCGCCTTCGCTCGCGACGTTCGGGCACGAGATGTTGACTTCTATCGCGTCAATCTCGTCGCGCGCGGCAAGACGCTCGCTGACGTAGGAATAATCGTCGATACTAAAGCCCGCCACGCTGCCGACGATAGCGCACGGACGGCTCGCGTATTTTGCGACCTCGTGCTCGAGATACCACTCGATGCCCGGATTTTGCAAGCCAATCGCGTTGAGCATGCCGGCAGGCGTGTGCACGAGACGTGGCGTCGGATTTCCCAAACGCGGAAGACGCGTCACACTCTTTAGCACGACCGCGCCGAGCTGCGCCAGATCGACGAACGGCGCATACTCCTCGCCGCTGCCGTAGCATCCACTGCCCATGAACGTCGGATAGGGCAACTCCAGCTTGCCGATCTTGACGCTTAGATCGATTCCGCTTGCATTTACCATCGCAATTCATGCGCCCAGAAAACCGGGCCCTCTCGGCAGACCCGCGCATAGACCACATCGCTGCCGTCGCGCTGCGGAGGCGGAAAGCTCGGCGCTTGCTCCGACGTGCGTACGAGTGGAACAACGCAGCCCCAACACCCGCCCACACCACAGCCGAATGTTTCTTCCAGCGAAAGTTGCGCCGGCACGTTCATCTCCTGCGCGACGCGCGCGACCGCGCGCAACATCGGTGTCGGTCCGCAGGCGAGAATAAGGTCGGGAGGCTCGGTTGTCTGCGCGAGCAGATCGGTAATGTAGCCCGCATGGCCCATACTTGCGTCGTCGGTTGAAACGAGCACCTCGCAACCATCGCTTGCGAAACGTTCGCGATCGACCAGCAACCCAACCGTGCGAGCACCATAATACAGTCGAACTCGCGCGCCGGCGCGCAGCAACGCTTGGGCCGGAAGTAATACCGAGGCGATCCCGACACCGCCCGCGACGATCGCCGCGTTTGCGACATTGTCGAGTGTAAAGCCATTGCCAAGCGGCCCCGCAAGGGCGATGCGATCTCCGACACGCAGCGCGGCGAGCTCTGCGGTGCGTTTGCCGACAACGAAAAACATGACGCTTGCACGGTTGCCGCTTGCCTCGTAGATGCCGAGCGCGGTTGCCGCGCGCTCTCCGCTTGGTGGAACAGCCATCACAAACTGTCCCGGAAGCGTCACGCGCACGAGCTCCGGCGCGTCGAATCCTAGGAGGACGACACCGGGAGCGAGCTCTTGCCGATCGAGCACAAGCGCGTGATGGATAGCTGCGGATGTCGCGACGGTGGCCATATGCGTGGATGCGTTTTCGCCAAATTTTAAAAAAAGTCCGCGCAAAAGGGTGAACCACACCACATCATTGGCCGTTATATGGTATAGAGAGTTAAAAGCTCAGAAAGGAGGGTCCGCAGATGGCAGGTCTCATGGTCTTCAAATCGCTAGCCGACGCACTACGTGCCGGTTATCAGGTGTACGATCGTACTGCGGACGGGTATCTCGTGCGAACGAGAACGACAGCAGGATGGGCCATAGCGTTGGTATCCTGCAAGTAAACCCTCCTAAGCAGCTAACAAAAGCGCCGGTTCTCTAAAGAACCGGCGTTGTTGTTTGCTAACCGAACCGTTACGAACGCTGATCCGGCGGGGGAACCGGCCGCTCGATTTCGGGGGTCGGGCCCGGACGCCAGGCATACGGTCCGGCCGGCGCTTGTGGCGGCGGTCCGCTCGGCCCCGCGTTCGGCGGCGGGCTGAAGGTCGCTTGATTCGAGTAGCTCCCGGGGTTGAAGCCCGGAATCCGCGCGCCGTTGAGCACTGCGGTGATCACCTGAGCGATTCCAACGAACATGGGGATGAGACCGCCGAGTAGCCACGGTCCCGCGAATCCCAGGTGGCTGAGCGGGCCGATCGAGCCGAGCCCGATGAACAGCGCAAACCCGATCAAGGTGACGGTGATGCCTTTACGCAGCTGTCGCTGGGCGTAATAGTAGTCGTCGTAGACGGGATAGTAGCTGCCTTTGCCCGCGACGTTAGGCGGGGGCATTGCGCCGGGATGCCAGTTCGGCGGCGGCATATTGCGCGGCATCGGTCCGGGCGGGGGCACCATCCCGCGGCGGATCATTTCCATCCGCTCGTTGTGCTGCAACACCCGCGTGGTGATCCAGGCCGCGATCGGGGCTCCGAAGATCAACAGGATCGCGAGCGCGCCGACAAAGTCGTGGTCCATTAGTAATGCTCCTACAGACGCGGTCCCCAACCCTCGAAGGTGGGGCGCAAAGCTTGGGCGGAGTCTGTACCGCCGGCGGGAATCGTCGGCCGCGAGCCGTGGGGGAGCGTTTTGTTTAGCGTCGTCGTCAGGACCATGGTTGGGTTGGACCTCCGTAGTTCGTCCTGCCAGAGATACGGTCCGGCGCCCCTGGTGTTTCAGCTACCCCGGCGAAACACCGCCACGTACCGCGACGTAGGTGAGATATGGCTGCAGCACTGGCGGAGGCGCCACGTATAGATACGACGGTACGCCCTAGCCCCGAGGACGGCGAGCTGGTGGCGATGACGCTCGGAGGACGCTCCGAAGCCTTTGCGATGCTCGTCGAACGCTACGATCGCGCGGTGTACCACCTCGCCTATCGCACGCTACACGACGTCGAAGAAGCGCGCGACGCGTCGCAAGAAGCCTTTTTCAAAGCCTATCGGGCGCTTCGCACCTTTAAGCAAGGCGCGAAATTCTCGACCTGGATCTTCTCTATCACGTACCACGCGTGCTGCGATCGTCTCAACCGGCGCAAACGTTATAGTAATGAAGAAATGCCCGAACGGGCCGATCCGGGTCCGGGGCCCGAATCGCAAGCCATCGCGCTCGACCAAGCGCGCCGCCTGCACGACGCGATTGACGCGCTTCCCGAGAAATACCGCACGGTCATTACGCTCTACCATCTGCAGGGCAAACAATACGAAGAAATCGCGCAGGTGCTAGGACTACCGATGGGTACGGTAAAGACACATTTATTCCGAGCCAAGGAGCACTTGCGCAAGATTCTGGGCGCGGAGGAGGTAGCCGAATAATGTTTGACAACGATGATGCGCTCGATCGGGCACTCTTTGCCCTTCCGCTCGAAGAGCCGCCCGCGGACCTGCGCGCTTCCATCCTGACGGCTACGATCTATCGGCCCGCCCCGGTCTTCTCGATGCGCGAACTCATCACGCTTAGCGCAATGTGCGCGGTGGTGGTGTGGCTCGTCGCCGCGGTGATCGCGGGCGGTGGTTCGCTCCTGCTGCACTCACTGCAGGCGATCGGCGCCGGAACCATGCATGCGCTGAGCAATACCACGCTACTGCTCTGGCTCGCGGCCGGCGGCGCGACCGCGATCTGGCTCTCGATTTTCACGGGATTCCAACCGCGCGCAGAGGGCAAGGCGGCGCATCGTCGCTAACCCTGCTCGCATGAGTGAGCCGGAACACCGCTTCAAGGTTTTGGTCATCGAGGACGACGCCGCCATCGGCCGCGTCCTCCAACTCGAGCTCGAGCACGAAGGCTACGATGTCGAAAGCGCGCGCGACGGTCTGGAAGGCTTAGAAAAAGCGCTCAAAGAGCCTGACCTCGTGATCCTGGATTTGATGCTGCCGCGCATGGACGGGATGGAAGTCTGCCGGCGCATTCGAGCCAAGAGCCGCGTGCCGATCATTATGCTTACAGCCAAAGACCGCGTCCCCGATCGCGTAAGCGGCTTGGATGTCGGTGCCGACGACTATCTCACCAAGCCGTTTGCCACCGAGGAATTACTTGCGCGCGTGCGCGCGCGGTTGCGCGAGCGCGCCCCGCACAGCAACGTTATCGTGCATCATGACGTGGTAATGGATCGCGACCGGCACGAGGTCACACGCGCCGGCAAGCCGATCACGTTGACAGCCAAAGAATATGCGCTTTTGGAATACCTGCTGCTGCACCGCAACAAGGTGCACACCCGCGACGAGCTGTTCAACGGCGTGTGGGGCAGCGACTTCCTGGGCGACTCGAACCTGATCGACGTCTACATCCGTTATCTGCGCGGCAAAATCGACGAAGGCTTCGACGAGAAACTGATCACCACCGTGCGCGGCATCGGTTACACAATCCGAGATTGAAACTCTCCCTGAGGTGGCGCATAGCCGCCGCATATGCGATTCTGCTCGTCGCCGCGCTTGCCGCGACCAGCGGCGTAATCGTGTGGCGCTTTCAGGCGATCCTCTTCGACGAAGCGCGCTCGCGCATCGACGCGACGATGACCGAAATCGTAACTGCCGCCCAGCCCGCCAACCCCTTCCCGCTCGGAAACGTGATCGACGAGTCGCTGCTGCAAATCTTCAACGGCAATAATCTCGCAGCGTGGCAAGGGCCGACGACCTTCATTCAAGTCGACACCATCCGCGGCTATCCCATCGCCCGCTCGCCGAATCTTGGATCGCTCAGCATTCCCCCGAACACCACGCTCACGGCAAAACACACGCGGGCGTTTCGCATGCTCACCTTGCGCTCGCGCCCGTTCCTGATCGAAGATCGGCTCCTTCGTAGCGGCTCGTTCTCGGTGGTTGTGCACGTAGCTGAATCGCTGGACGAACTCAACCGCACCTTCGCGCAGACAAGTCGCACTATCGTCGTGATCCTCGCGGTTGCTGCGGTACTTGTCGGCGTATTGTCTTTTGTGCTCGCCTCGCAAGCGATCGGCCCGATTACCCGCCTCTCTCGTGCGATGCGCGAAATCGGTTCGGAGCGGCTCGACCTGCGCCTCGAAGGCGCGCAGCGTCACGACGAAATCGGCGAGTTAACGCGCAGCTTCAACGATCTGCTCGCGCGCCTGCAAGAAGCGTTCGCGCGCGAACGCCAATTCATCTCCGACGCATCGCACGAGCTCAAAACACCCCTCACCTCGATCAATGCCAACGCCCAGCTTCTGCTACGTTGGGGAGATCGCGACGAGACCATCCTGCGCGAAAGCCTGGAAACGATTCAGCACGAGAGCGCCGCACTTGCCGACATGGTCAACGGTATGCTGATGCTGGCCAAAGCCGATCGCGGCGATGGCATTCCTATCGAGCCGGTCTCGCTGTCGATCGTCGCGCAAGAAGCCGTGCGTGGCGCGGCACCGCGCGCTGCCGATAAACACCTCACGCTTGACCTCGAGGCTCCGTCTCCCTCGCCGATCGTTGAGGGAGACGCGAATTTGCTGCGTCAACTCGTGAGCAACTTGGTCGATAACGCGATCAAATTCACCAGCGAGGGCGGAGTGAGCGTGCGCATCGGCGAGGGTGCGCATGATGCATGGATCGAGGTAGCCGACACCGGCCCAGGCGTACCCGACGAAGAACTCGTGCACATCTTCGAGCGCTTCTATCGCGCCGACAAAGCGCGTTCGCGCGACGTGCCGGGAACGGGACTGGGCCTAGCCATCGTGCGTTCAATCGCGCGCGTGCATGGTGGCGAGATCGTGGCACGGCGCGCGCCCTCGGGCGGCGCACTTTTTCTGGCACGATTTCCGAAGATTGAACAGACGCTCACCCCATCTTCATGATGCCCGCGCCGCTCGGCGCCTATCATCAGAAGTAATGGCGACCAGTTGGCGGCGGGGGCTCGCGGGGCTCTTGTCCGTTTTTGCGTTTCTAGCCGGCACATGCGTTCGCGCCCATGCTGCGACGACGCTTATCCAAACGACGCCTGCGCCATTTGTCGTAGTTCAGCTCGACAGCGGATCCGTGACTATTCGCACCTGGGACCGCGCGGCAATTCAAATCGACGCCGATCCAACCGTGACGTTCCATCACGCCCCCCCACGCCAGGTCGCCACCCGCGTTCCACAGCAGATTCCGCTCTGGTCGCAAACCATCAAGACGCCGCAGGGTCAGGAGCTCGATCTCGCACCGGAGCTGTTTCCGCTCCCCCCTTTTGCGCCGGGTGAGCACGACGCGCTGATCGTGCGTGGCGAAGGCGACGTCACGTTGACCGTTCCGCAGCAGTCGCCCCTGCTTTTGATCAACGTTCGCTTGGGATCAGTGACGGTCGCGGGCTACTCGGGCACGGCCTTCGTGGCGCACGTCACCGCCGGAGAGATCCATATGGAAAACGTCAACACCACGGCGGCGGTTCAAGTCAATAACGGCCCGATCTTCATATCGAACTCGACCTTCGAACGCTTGCGCCTACGGACCGGACGCGGAAACGCGTTCATGAGCGCGTGCCGCTCGCGGCAGATTCAGGTCACGAGCTTGACGGGATCCGTGATCTACGACGACGGCGTCTTCGAGGATCCTGGACTTGCGCACTTCGAAAGCACGCGCGGCAATATTGCTATCGGGGTTGCGGGCGGAATGCAGATCGAAGCGCATTCCGGTTCTGGGCGAATTCTCTACGACGTCGGCGCTGACGGCAACGTGGACCGCAGCGCGGACGATGCGCAGGCGACGCTCATGGGCGGCGGCCCGGTCGTCACCGCGTCCACGGTGACCGGCGCCATTGTCTTCTACCGCGGCTCGCTGCACGACTATCCGCAGCTCGAGCGCGTGATGCAGCCAAAAATGCGCGGGCCGCAATTGCAGCCGGGCCCGAGACGCTAGAGTAGATATTTCCGCATCATGGCCATGTCGAGTTTGAAGGTGTGCTGCGGGAGCACAGCCTCGACGCCATAACCGCAGGCCTCGAAAAAGCGTTGTGCGGTGCGCAGATGCGGTACCATCGCCGTCATCTTGTGGCAGTTGTAGTAATTCGCGACGTCGGCCATTTCGGATAGTATCGCGCGACCCAGACCGGCTCGGCGGCGATCGGGCGTGACGATGAGGCGCTCGACGTGACCGAGCGATGCCGCAACGTAGAGGGTGCCGCCCGCGATCGTCTCGTCGCCGTCGACTGCGGCAAAGCCGTAGGCCTGCTCGTGCCAAACGACGGGAAATTCATAGAGCGCGCGCAACGCCTCGCGTTCGTGCACGCCAAAGAAATCGACCAAGGCGTGCGTCTGCACGCGCACGATCTCAACCGGCAACCGCCGCTACCTCGGTCTCGAGATCGACTTCGAGCCCATCGTACGCCGCGATCGCGCGAATGCCCAAGTCGTCTTCGAGCGCCTGTGCGAGTTTGCGCGGATCCTGTTCGAGCATCTTGGTGCCGAAGTGCTGAAAGATCGCGACGCGCGGCGACACCCCTTCGACGACGCGGCGCGCGTCATCCCAGGTGAGATGATCGACGTTCATTGCATCCGCGAAGCGCAGCACGTTCACGATGAGCACATCGGGCTGTTGTTCGGCGTAGTCGGCAGCCAACGCGTCGAAATAGCGCCCGCACGGTAAGTACGACACGCGCAGGCCGCGGCGACGGAAATGCATGCCGTAGGTTTCTACCGCGTGGTGATGGGCAATCGATGTATACATCTCGACGTCATCGATCCGATACGGACCGCCGTGCGGCTCGAGTACCTCGACGCGCTCGACGAAGCGCTGCGCGTACGGAAGCACGGTCGGTTCACCTTCGAGCGCATCTTTCGGCGCGAGCAAAATCCCTCGCCGGCGAAATCCACCCGAGGTCATCGCCTCGATCATCGCTGTGGAATCGGCGGCATGATCGAGATGTTTGTGGGAGAGCGCGATTGCGGAAAGTTCACGCGGATTGCACGGCGGCACGTGTGAGAGCGCCCGCACGAGCGCACCCGGCCCGGGATCGACGTGGATCTGTGTCTCGCCAAGGCGCAGCCACATGCCGCCCGATGCGCGGAACTGACGCGCGACGACGAATCGCGCGCCGCCGCTGCCTAGGAAGAGTACACTTGACGCCACCCTTAGGCGATTATAGGCAACTGATCGAAATTCCCGGAGAGGATCTTCTGTGAAGGCCGGCCGAGCCAGCGCTCGAGGACGGTCGCATAAACGCTGCGGAAGTCGGTGTCGTAGCGCACGTTGCCCATGTTGGTGTTGCTCAGGTCCGGCGTCGTGCCATAGAGGCCACCTTTGACGCCGCCGCCGATTGCAAAGAGCGGCGAGGCCTCCCCGTGATCGGTGCCACGGCTGCCGTTCTCGGCAACGCGCCGGCCGAACTCGCTAAAGGTCATCGTCAGCACGCTTTTGTCGTTGCCATGCGCGGCGAGATCGTCGTAGAAGGCGCCGATCGCATCGGAAAATTCGCCGAGCAAGCGGTCTTGCGTCGCCTTTTGACTGGTGTGCGTGTCGAACGAGCCGTGCTGCACGTAGAGCACCTTCGTGCCGAGATTGCTGCCGACGATTTGCGCGGCGAGCGCGAGGCTGCGTCCAAGCGGCGTCGCGGGATAGGTCGCGTCGGTCTTATATCCGGCAATGAGCTTGGGCAACTCTTCGCGAGCCGCGCTGCGCGTGGTCTTCGATCTCGGTGACGTGCGCGAGATACGGTGAGTCGAACGGGAATTGATTGTCGGTAACGAGTTCGGTATAGGTACGCTTGGCGACCGCGTTGCGATCGCTAAGCAACCCGTAGCCGTTGAGGCTCGCGATCGCCGGAACGTCGACCTGATTGGCGACGAGCACTTCGGGCAACACCTGCGCGAGCGCGACGCCGTTGAAAAGATTGTTCTTGGGCAGTTGCGCGTCATCGAGATACCGGCCGAGCCAGCCGGTATGTACGTAGCGATCGGGCGCGGCCGTCTGCCAGATCTCGGTCGAACGAAAGTGCGAATGGTCGGGGTCGGGATAGCCGACGCCTTGCACGACCGCGACATCGCCTTTGTCGTACATGGCTTTGAACGCGCGCATTTGCGGATTGAAGCCCACGTTTTCGTCGATCGCGAGCACGTCGTTCTGCGGGACCGCCAGCGTGGGGCGCAACTGATAGTAGAGCGGGTTGCCGTGCGGCACGACGCAATTCAGGCCATCGTTGCCGCCTTGCAAGTTGATCAGCATCAGCACGCGATCGCCGCCGCCGGGCAATCCGGCAGCGGCGCATCGGCAAGCGCGCGCGCAGCAGATGATCCATGTTTGCCACGACGGTGATGCCGGAGAGGGCGCCGAGCAAGAAGTTTCCGCGTTTCATCGTTGTCATCGTTATCCTAACTGATAGGCCGGCATCGCCATGGTGAGGTAGGCGGCGCCGCGCACGCGTTCGTCGTAATTTTCCCCCGAGAGCGTCCCAAGCGCCGATGTTCCCGCGCCGTTGAGATAGGCGACCAGCTGCGTGTACGCCTGACTCGGCGCGTCGCCCTGCAGAATCGTGGCGACGAGCGCGTTGGAGGCGCGGTTCGCGTCCATCGGCACCTGCGCCATCCATCCAGCCTGCATCATATCCGGCGCGTTGACCAGCTTGGTGAGGAAGTTTTCGCGCGCGATGAGCATCTGCGACGTGAGCCAGTTTGCGCCGCCCGGCCAGCCGGCTACGTTGGGCGGATAGAAAAGCACTTGGCCCATCGCGCGCAATGCCGCCGGCGTTCCGGCGACGAACTGGTTCAGGCCGAACAGCTTGTACGTGCCGACAACGAACTCGACCGGGCTTTTGACTAGCGCGCGATAGGCGCGCGGCGAGTAGAACACATTGCTGCGCAACAGCGTCGACATCAACGGCGCAAGTTCGAATTTGTTGCGCGAGATGACGTTAGCGAAAGCGTCGACCAGCTCGGGCTCGGGATCGTTATACACGAAGGAACTCAGCAAGGTCGTGGCCCAGAACGTCTCGCGCTGCCGGCTGCTGGAAGATGATGTCGACGATGTCGTCGCCGTTGAAGTTCCCGGTGCGCGAGAGAAACGTCTTGGAGCCGTCGTCGTGCACGCGCGCGTTGAACGTGAATTCGCCGGTCTGACGGTCGATCGTCCAGCCGGTCAAGGCGCGCGCCGATTCGCGAACGTCTTCTTCGGTATAGTTGCCGATGCCGAGCGTAAACAGCTCCATCAGCTCGCGCGCGTAATTTTCGTTCGGATGCGATTTGATGTTCTCGGCGTTGTCGAGATAGATCAGCATCGCCGGATCTTGCTGACGGCGAGCGTGAGTTCGCGCAAATTGCCCAGCGCGTACTGCGAAAGAGCTGATTCTGCGCGAGCACCAGGCTCGGCCAAACGCCCTTTTCGATCGCGGCGGTCGTGAAGTGCCCGTGCAGAACGAACGTCATCTTCTCTTGCAGCGGCGCGGGCGTGGTGAGCATGCGGTTGAGCCACCACATCTTGCAGGGTGACGATGTTTCCAACCGCGTCTTTACGACGCACTCGCGCGGCCTCGCGTTTTGCCGCCTCGTCGAGACCCTGTGCATCATTGCAATGGCGCGATAGTCCGGATACGCGCTTACGCTGGGCGGCGGCGGCAGTGTGGATGTATCGGCAAAGTGAATCAACGACTCGGCCGCATCGTGCGGACATTGCCGCGAGTCGCGCAATCTCGTCGGGCGTACCGCCGAAATCCGGCGCGGCGCAACAGATGCGCGGCGAGGCGATCGTCCCACGGGCCAGCGATAGGGTGCGAGCGCCGTCATACATCGAGGCGCCCTGCTGGGCGCACGTATCCCGCTGCCATACGGCTATTGTACGGGAAAACGCTCTCACCTTCGTCCTGAAGGACGGGTTAAGCTAGGAGTTCGAGCGAAACGCGAGCCTCGTGAGTCTCCTGGAGAGTCACCTTGATCGGCATAGCGAGAGCTTCGCGCGCAACGCCGCGCGCATGAAGGCCTTGTCGCCGGAACTGCGCGAGCGACTTGCTGCCGCTCGCGCCGGCGGCGGCAGCCGAGGCGACCGCCAAACATCGCAAGCGCAACAAGCTTACCGCGCGCGAGCGGATCGATACGTTGATCGATCCCGGCTCGCGATTTTCTCGAATTCTCCGCGCTCGCCGCGAACGGCATGTACGACGACGATTCGCCCAGCGCCGGCATCGTCACCGGCATCGGCGTCGTCGAAGGGCAGCACTGCGTGATCGTCGCCAACGACGCGACCGTCAAGGGCGGCACGTACTATCCGATGACGGTGAAGAAGCATTTGCGCGCGCAAGAGATCGCCGAGCAAAACCATCTGCCGTGCATTTATCTGGTCGACTCGGGCGGCGCGTTCTTGCCGCTGCAAGCCGAGGTCTTTCCCGATCGCGATCATTTCGGGCGCATCTTCTACAATCAAGCGCGCATGTCGGGCAAGCGCATCCCGCAGATCGCCGCGGTGATGGGTTCGTGCACCGCCGGCGGCGCGTACGTTCCCGCGATGAGCGACGAAACGGTCATCGTGAAAGGGAACGGCACGATTTTCCTCGGCGGTCCGCCGCTGGTCAAAGCGGCGACCGGTGAAGAGGTCACCGCCGAAGAGCTCGGCGGCGCCGACGTGCACACGCGCATCTCCGGCGTCGCCGATCACTTCGCGAACGACGATCCGCACGCGCTCGGGATCGTGCGCGAGATCGTGCGCAATCTGCATCGCGAACTGCCGCTGCAGTGGGACCGCGTCGAACCGCAGCCGCCGAACTACGATCCGCGCGACATCTACGGCATCATCCCGGCCGACAGCCGCACCGGCTACGACGTGCGCGAGATCATCGCGCGGCTTCGTCGACGGCTCCGAGTTTCACGAATTCAAAGCGCGCTACGGCACGACGCTGGTCTGCGGCTTCGCGCACATCGAAGGGCACCCGGTCGGCATCCTCGCCAACAACGGCATCCTGTTCAGCGAAAGCGCGCTCAAGGGCGCGCACTTCATCGAACTCTGCGCGCAGCGCGGCACGCCGCTGGTGTTCTTGCAAAACATCACCGGCTTCATGGTCGGCAAAGAATACGAAAACGGCGGCATCGCCAAAGACGGCGCCAAACTCGTCACCGCGGTCGCGTGCGCGGAAGTGCCGAAGTTCACCGTCGTGATCGGCGGCAGTTTCGGCGCCGGCAACTACGGCATGTGCGGCCGCGCGTATCTCGCCGCGACAACTCTGGATGTGGCCCAACGCGCGCATCAGCGTCATGGGCGGCCCGCAAGCCGCAAGCGTGCTCTCAACCGTCAAAGGCGAGATGACGCCGCGAAGAAAAAGCTGAAATTCGAAGCGCCGATCCTCGAGAAATACGAACGCGAAGGCAGCCCGTATTATTCGACCGCGCGGCTGTGGGACGACGGCATCATCGATCCGCTCGATACGCGCCGCGTGCTCGCGATCGGCCTCGACGCCGCCGCCAACGCGCCGCAACCCGCAGACGCGATTCGGCATCTTCCGGATGTAGCTCGCGCTACGGGCGTGGAAACGAATTCGGGTAAAGTTTGAAGTACTTCGGCTTCTCGACCCACGCGCCGTTGACATATGAAAGTGTCGCCACCGCCTTGTTCTTGGTCGGACAGCACATCGGTGCGGTCGGCGAGTAGTACGGGCCGGTGAGTGTCAGTGTGTCTCCGTTCGTTCCGTGCACGATTTTAGCCGAAAGATCGCAACCGTTTTGCACGGATGCCGCGGGAACGACCTTACTGGTCTTGGGATCGTAGCGTAAGATCGTGAGGTCGGCAGACCCGCAATCCGCGCCCGCTTGATGGGTGAGGGTGACGAGCTGCTCGACGCCGGGATGCATCAGTTGCGCTGCGCCGACGATCGTTCCTGACTGGCCGGGAAACCACATCGATGCATCGCTCGTGCGCGTGACCGCATCGTACGGACCGCCGTTCTTGGGCGACTGATACTTCAGTTGATACGTCGTGTCGTTGATCGCGTACATTGAAATGTACCACTGGTAGAACGACATACCGGCCGACGTGCCGACGAGCTTCTTGCTGAGCACCCCACGCCACTGACTGTGCATCGCCTGCCCAGCGAGATAGACGACCTGGCTCTGCAGGATCGTTCCCGGCGGCTGCGGGCTGTAGGTAAAGTTCTTTGGCTCATCGGCATGTGCGACGGCCGTGAACGCAAAAACGGCGAGCAACGTAAGGACTAAATTCCGGCGTACCATTCGTAGCCTTGGTCTTCCCAGTAGCCGCCGCCGCCGGCGTGGATGTTCGCGTAGCTGCCGACGAGTTCGATGCGGCCGACCCACTTCGCGCTCTTGTAGCCGAGCTGCGTCGGGACGCGCAGCCGCACCGGCGCGCCGTGTCGCGGATCGAGCGGTGCGTCGTTGAGCCGCATCGCGAGCAGCGCCTGCGGGTGGCGCGCCTGATGCAAATCCAGGCTTTCGTAATACGGCGTGCCTTGACCGTCGTTGTCCAAACAGTGAAACACGACGTAGCGCGCGTCGGCTGCGCGGCGTGCACCGCGGCGAGCACGTCGGCCAAGCGCACGCCGCTCCACTTGCCGATCGCGCTCCAGCCTTCGACGCAATCGTGCCGCGTGATCTGCGTTTGCTGCGGCATCGCGCTGCAGCTCGGCGAGCGAGAACGCGCGCTTGCGCTCGACCGCGCCGTCGACGACGAGCTTGTACGACGGAAGCCGTCGCGGCCATGCGTCGCGTACGCGTGATCGGCCGGCGTGTGCGAATCCGTTCGACGCGAAAGTTGGTGCTCGACGTCGCGATCGCTGTAGAGCCGCGCCAGGCCGCGCGTGCCGATGACCGCGTGATTCAAGTCCTTCGGCCGACTCGAGCAGGCGCCGAAATCCGCTGATTGTTGTTGAGCGCCGTGCCGATCGGCGCAGCAGCCGGCCAGCGCCGCCGAGATCGACGACGCGAGAAAGAGCCTGCGTTTCACGTCCCACTCCTCGTGAGTCCCAAGCCGGTACCGGCCGGTGATCATCGAGTTCATTTGATTGACGAAGCCCTGCGTCGCACACTTGGAACGATGGTGCACGAACATGAACGCGATCAGCGCGAACATGCCAGCGAAATGCCACAGACGCGCGAATTGCCGCCCGCCGAAGCAGCCACGTAAGCGGATTGGCGATCGCGTCGATGCCGGGCGAGAGCGCGAGGCCGGTGAGCACGACCAACGGCGCGAGCACGAACCGACGCTGGTGTACGCCGCTTTTTGCAGCGGGTTGTAGATGCCGTGCGGCGGCGGCTCTTTGCGCAGCTTGAAATAGTACGCTTGCATCGGCCAGAGCTTTGGGATGTCGCTCGGCCGCAGCAGCATGTCGCGCAGGTTGCCGCTGATCGCCGTCGAGACGATCCACGCGAGCCAGCACGCCGCCGCAAACCAGGCGAAGAACAGATGCCAGCGGCGGCCGTCGGCGAGATCTTGGTAGGCCGGCATCGTGATCCAGCCGGGGAAGGCGCGCGCGGTCTTGCCGCCCATGCCGTCGTCGACCCAGCCGAGCCAGCCCGTGGTGTTGAACGTCGTGCCCGAAGATCGTCGTGATGCCGACGCCGTCGTCCGGAGAGCCGATGGCGAGCACGCGCCGCGCCGGATTGCTCTTGTCGGAGGCGTCGAGCATCGGGCGACGGCGTTGAAGATCTGCAGCCCGCTCGAGACCAGGATGCCGAACGCGATGACCCAGAGCCAGTGGCTGGCCCGCGTGACGAAACTGTAACGCTTGATGACCTTCGGGGTGGCGGCCGGCGTGCGGCATCTCCTTCACTATACGCCATCAAGGCGAGTTTGGATGACAGCGAGAAGCGCCCGGCATGCCCGATTCGACCGTGACTCTTGCCGTGGACGGCGGCGTCGCCCGCGTGACGCTGGCGCGCCCCGACGTTCGCAACGCCTTCAACGCCGACGTCATCCGCGAACTCCACGCGATCTTCACCCGAGCTGTCCGGCGACGCGGCCGTCCGCGCGGTCGTGCTGGCGGGCGAGGGCAAGATCTTTTGCGGCGGCGCCGACATCAACTGGATGCGCGCGTCGCTCGAGCTGAGCTTCGACGCAGAACGTCGCCGATGCCGAAGCGGATGAGCGAGATGTATCGCGCGATCGATCGCTGCAGCAAGCCGGTGATCGCGCGCATCCACGGCGCGGCGCTCGGCGGCGGCGCGGGTCTGGCGGCCGTCTGCGACATCGCGATCGCGCGCGACGACGCGATCTTCGGTTTCACCGAAGACGAAGCTCGGCATCATTCCGGCGGTCATCTCGCCGTTCGTGCTCGCGAAGATCGGCGTCTCGCACGCGCGCGCGCTCTTTCTTACCGGCGAACGGTTCCGCGCCGAACGCGCGCGCGCGATCGGCCTCGTGCACGAAGTCGTCGCCGTCGCCGATCTCGACAAGACGATCTCACGCATCGCGCGCGAACTGCTTAGCGCGGGA
>CAWHWQ010000006.1:0-43691 GCA_963833095.1 Vulcanimicrobiota bacterium
GATTGCTCTTCTTTCTGATCGGCGTCGCTACGCGCGGGAATGTCCAATTGCTGCAGTATGGCACGCTTACGGTCATGGTGATTCCGTTTGGGCTCGCGTACGTCATCTTGCGACATCGCGTGCTCGACATCGGCTTCGTCATCAATCGCGCCGTCGTCTATGCCGGTGTCTCGATCATCGTGGTCGTCACATTCATCATCTTCGAATGGCTCGTCGGCCACGTGGTGGAGACGAACAGCCGCACCTCGGCCATTTTGCAACTCGGTGCAGCACTCGTGCTCGGCCTCTCGATTCGCCCGATTCACAACCGCGTCGATCGGTGGGTCGACGACCTCTTCTTCAGCGAACGCCACGCCGCCGAAGCCGCGGTGCGCAAGTTCGCGCACGAAGCGTTGCTCATCACGGCACAAAGCGATCTCATCGCCAAGACCGTTGACGTCGCGCAGCGCAACATGCATTTGCTCGGGTGCGCGTTCTACACCGCCCGCGACGGCCGGTACGTGCCCTTAAAATCGACCTTCGACGTGGGCCCATCGGTGAGCGAAAACGACTACGCGGTCCTCGCCATGCGTACGTGGCACGCGCCGGTCGAATTGCACGGCCTCGAGACCCAGCTTCCGGGCGAGCTCGCGCTGCCGATGACGGTCCGTGGGAAGCTCGCCGGCTTCTTGCTCTGCGGCGATAAAAGTAGCCATGAGGCCTTTGCACCCGACGAGCGCGAGGCGCTTGCGCTGCTGGCCCGCGATGCCGGAATCGCGCTCGATTCGCTGCGAATCAACGCGCTCGAGCGGGCGGCCGGCGCAACCGGCGGGGGCGAGGTCGCGTTGTAGCCAATGATCATGATCATGAACGAGCAGCGTTTTACCCCTGAGATGACCGTCGACCAGGCCTTCCAAGTGCACGCCGGCGCGCGTCGTGTGTTTGCGCGCTTCCATTTGGGCGGGTGTTCGAACTGCGCGATTAGTGAGACGCACACGATCGGTGCGGTCAGCGAAGACTACGGTATCCCGCTGCCGATGCTGCTCGACAGCCTCAATGCGCTTTTCGACCAGGGTTCGCTTACGATCGGCGACAAGGTGCGCATTCCCGACGAGATTCGCAACAAGATTCCGCAACTTGCGAATGTCCCGGAGATCGGCGAAATCACCGGCTCGGAAAGCGGCGCCTATACCGCCGAGTTCGGCGACGTGCGGCTGCAAGGGCTGGCCGAGGATTTTATCCCGGTCGAAGCCACCGCGACCAAAGTGAGCTAAGAAAGTTTGGTTTTGGTTGAGCCTAGGCGCCGACAGACGAAGTGGTCTATGGACCATGAGTCTGTTCGCAACGACAGCTCAGCCTAAAGCAGCTTTCTTTCTTCGAAGCCTTCGTCGAGCGCGTGCCAGTGTGACACGCGCTTTTCTCCAGCTTTCCAGCAGAGGTACATTGGCTCGCCACGGCGCGTCGAAGGGAAATCGATCAGGCCAAGGTCGATGTCCTTGACGATGCAGCCAAACGATTCAATGCGATGGATCAATCGGACGATTTCGCTCTTGAGCTCGCCAAAGCGCGGCGTGGGAAAGGGCGAACGCAGTCCAGCTAGTCGCGTGGTTCGAATCGACGGCGGCGGCACCGCCCGAAGCGCTGGATCGGTCTCGAGAAGTTTGATCGCAAGGTCGCGCCGCTTGGTCAGGAGTTCTTCGATCAACGGCGTGAGCTTGGGGATGAGGGCGTTGGCCTTCTCGGGCGAAAAGAACTTCATGCGGCTGCAACCCTCCCTCTGCCGGCCATGAGCGCGGCGCGAATCGTCTTCGTCACCGGGCTCTCCGGTGCCGGGAAGAGCCAGGCGATCAAGACCTTTGAGGACTTGGGCTTTTACTGCGTCGAACACCTGCCGCCGGCCGCGCTCGATGCAACGCTGAGAGTCCTCGACGCCGGGCGCGTCGGCGACATCGCCATCACTCTTCAAGAACACGGTGACGCCCTGCTCGGTGACGCCCTCGCGACGATCGAAACGACCGCTCGCACGCGACCCGTCGACGTGCTTTACCTCGAAGCCCGCAACGATGCGTTGGTGCGCCGCTTCAGCGAGACGCGCCGGCGCCATCCGTTCGAATCGTACGGGTCGCTGCGCGAAGCGATCGCCGCCGAACGCGAAGCGCTTTTGCCGCTGCGTGAGCGGGCAACGATGACGATCGACACGACGGCACTCAATCACGCAAGCCTCAAAGAACGCCTAGCCGCTGCATTCGCTCCCAACGAGCTCGCGCTTCTCACCGTGACGATCGTGCCGTTCGGATTTAAGTACGGCGTGCCACTCGATCTCGATCTCCTCTTCGACGTGCGCTTTCTCAAAAATCCCAACTACGACGACGATCTGCGTCCGTTGACCGGCGAAGATGAGGCAGTCGTAAAATTCATCGAGGCCGACCCGGCATGCGCCCCGTTTGTGGCGAAGTTGTTCGACATGATCGACTTTCTCGTTCCGCGCTACATCGCTGAAGGCAAGGCGCGCGTGACCGTCGGTATCGGCTGCACGGGCGGGCGGCACCGGTCGGTCTACGTCGCCGCCCTGCTGTATCGTCACCTCGCGGCCGACCCGCGCCTCGCGCTGACCGTCGATCCGCGCGACCTGCGGAGATAGCGTGGGCCGCCGAATCGTCGCGCCGCTCAAGTGGCTCTTGCCTGGCCTCGGGATCAAGCGCTGGCTCGTTCTCCTGGTGTTCGGCGTCGCGCTCTTGATCGATGGCATCTATCGCCTGCAAGTCTCCGAAGGCAACAGCTTTCGCATCAACGAGAACATCGACGCGTTTGTCGACGACTATTTCTCGCCGTCGTACCTCACCTGGATTTTCATCGCAAGCGGTGTGCTCGGCATCGTGTACGCAATGAGCAGGTGGCTGAGCTCGCTAACGCGCGCCACGCGAGCCGGCGAGCACGGGCTCCTCGACTCTTTACTCGTGCGACGCCTCGAACAAGGCTACAAGATCGTCGCGATCGGCGGCGGGACGGGGCTTTCAACGCTCCTTCGCGGACTCAAGCGCCGCACGACCAACCTGACCGCAGTCGTTACCGTTAGCGACGACGGTGGGTCGTCGGGCCGTTTGCAAAAAGAGCTTGGCGTGCTTCCGCCCGGCGACGTGCGCAACTGTCTGGTTGCACTTGCCGACGACGAAGCGCTCGTTACCGATCTCTTTCGCTACCGGTTCGAAGAAGGCGAGGGCCTGAGCGGGCACTCGTTCGGCAACCTCTTCCTCGCAGCGATGAGCGGCATTACCGGTAACTTCGACGTCGCGATCAAAGAATCGAGTCGCGTGCTCAACATCGTTGGTCGCGTGCTTCCCACGACGCTGTCGGTCGTGCAACTCTGCGCCGAACTGGACGACGGCACAATCGTCGAAGGCGAATCGAACATCCCGCAGGCTCGGGGCAAGATCAAGCGCGTCTTCTTCGACCCGCCGACCGCCGAGCCGCTCGATGAGGTGATCGACGCCATTCGCAGCGCGGACGCGATTGTGCTCGGTCCGGGCTCGCTCTTTACGTCAATTCTTCCAAACTTCTTGGTCGATCGCATCACCAGCGAAGTTGCGCACGCAAGCGCCGTAAAGGTGTATGTCTGCAACGTGATGACGCAACCCGGCGAAACCGATCACATGACCGCATCCGAGCACGTTGAGGCGCTCTTCCGCGACGCCGGTGCCCGCGTGTGCGACTACGTGATCGTCAACGACGAGCCGCCGCACAAACTTCTTGGAACGTATCTCGAAGAGCAGCAAGAACCGGTCGCGCCGGACGTCGAGCGCATCGAAGCGCTTGGCCTGGTCGCCGTGCGCGAGCAAATGATCAGTGAAAACGTGACGGTGCGTCACGATCCGGAAAAATTGGCGGATACGGTCATCGGTGTCATCGACCGCGCCGTCGCCGAGCGCGCGACGTTCGTGAGACCGGCGAGCGCGTATGCTAAGGCGTCGTCGGCTGCTGCATTGCGACGTTGAGCTGGAACGTCTTCCCGGGTTCGGCGTCAACGGTCGCGGTAATATCAGTGTAGCCTTTGGCCTTTACCACGTAGTCGAGGATTCCGCTAGGAACCTTCGCGATCGTGAACTTTCCGTTCGCGTCGGTGGTCGTTGTGAGAACCGTATCGACGATGATCAGGGCGCCAGCGATCGGTTGATGCGTAACTGAATCGGTTATAATGCCGCTCACCGGCGCATACTGCGCGGCCGGCGGTAGGTCGCCGTTGTCGCACGCACTGAGCGTCAGGGCTGCAAATACAAGCATCGCGAGAGCACGAACGGCCTTCGTCATACGAGCGAACCTTCGCGCGGGAGGCCCGTACTCCCCGGTTGCGGAAGCGCAAGCCCATGTCTATGACCGCCCCCTCTCACTCGGCGACCGGCCCGATCTACTGCGACACCGCGCTCGACGCAATCGGCAACACGCCACTCGTCAAGCTGAACAAGGTGACCGATGGGGCCGAATGCCTCGTCCTGGCCAAAGTCGAGTACGTGAATCCGGGAGGCAGCGTCAAGGATCGTCCGGCCGTCGCGATGCTCGAAGAGGCCGAGCGCTCGGGACTGCTCAAGCCTGGCGGAACGATCGTCGAGCCGACGAGCGGCAATACGGGCTCGGGCTTGGCGATGGCGGCGGCCATCCGCGGCTACCGTTGCATTCTGGTTATGCCCGACAAGATGGCCAAAGAGAAAATCGATCTGCTCAAAGCGTACGGTGCAGACGTCGTAGTGACACCAAGCAACGTCCCCAACGATTCGGCGGAGTCGTACTACGGCGTTGCCAATCGGCTCGCGTCCGAGATCCCGGGCGCGTTTCAGCCCAATCAATTTCACAATCATCACAATCCCGAGGCGCACTACCATACAACGGGCCCCGAGATTTGGCGTGACACACGCGGCACGATCACGCATTTCGTGGCGGGCATCGGTACCGGCGGCACGATCTCGGGCACCGCGCGCTACTTAAAGGATCAAAATCCCAAGATTCACGTGGTCGGTGCTGATCCGGAGGGGTCGATCTACTCCGGCGACACGCCGCGCTCGTATGCGGTGGAAGGCATCGGCATGAGCTATCTTCCCGAAACCGTCGACCTCAAGGTCATCGACGAAATGGTCCGGGTTTCGGATCGCGAGTCGTTCTTGATGGCACGGCGCATCACGCGCGAAGAGGGACTTTTGGTGGGCGGATCGTCGGGCACTGCGGCGGTCGCGGCAGTAAAGCTCGCTAAGACGCTTCCTAAGGAAGCGATCGTCGTCGTGCTGTTCCCTGACTCAGGGCGCGGTTACATGTCGAAAATCTTCAACGACGAGTGGATGATCGCAAACGGATTTCTCTCCGAGGGCAAGCGTAAAGCAACGGTGGGTGACGTGCTGCGCGGAAAGACGCCGCTGCCGCCGATGATTACGGTCAAACCCGACGACACCGTGAGAACCGCCCTCGATCTGCTGCGCAAGTATGAAATCTCACAGTTGCCCGTTATGAATGGGCACGATATCGTCGGCAGCGTCAACGACGTAGGCGTCATGCAAGCGGTCTTCGATCAGTCGGACATCTTGCACAAACCGGTGAGCGAAGTGATGGGTAGGCCCTTCCCCTCGCTCGAGCAGCACGAGGAAATCGACCGTGCCTACAAGCTGCTCACGCTCGCGAATCCGGCGGTCGTCATCACCGACGACGGCGAGCCCATCGGCGTGCTCGCGCGCCAAGATATTATCAGCTTCCTCTCCACGAGCAGCGTGCTCGAGACGAAGTAGCGATGAAATTTTCCACTCGGGCCATCCACGTCGGGCAGGAAGCCGATCCGACGACGGGCGCGACCATCGTGCCGGTCTATCAAACCTCGACCTACACGCAAGATGCGGTTGGCGAGCACAAGGGCTTCGACTATTCGCGCACGATCAATCCCACGCGGCTCGCGCTCGAGAAACAACTCGCGTCGCTCGAAGGCGGCGCGCACGGCTACGCTTTCGCAAGCGGCATGGCGGCAACCGCGGCGGTGCTCAATCTACTCTCGGCCGGGGACCATGCCGTGGTCACCGACGACCTCTACGGTGGCACCTATCGCCTCTTCTCGCGCGTGCTCAACCGTTACGGACTCGAATTCACCTACGTCGATATGAGCGACGTCGACGCCGTGCGCGCCGCCATGCGGCCCAACACCAAGCTCTTCTGGCTCGAAACGCCCACCAATCCGCTGCTCAAACTGATTGACATTAAAGCCCTTCGACACGCGGCTGACGCTTCTCAGGGTGACTCAATAATTTTGGCCGTTGACAATACGTTCGCGACGCCGTATTTCCAGCAGCCGCTCGCGCTCGGCGCAGACGTCGTGGTGCACTCGACGACCAAATACATTGGCGGTCACTCCGACGTCATCGGCGGTGTCGCGATCACAAATGACGATGCCATCGCCGACGTCATTAAGTTCCATCAGAATGCGGTCGGCGGCGTCCCGGGCCCGCACGACGCCTGGCTCACAATGCGCGGTGCAAAGACGCTCGCGTTGCGGATGCAGGCGCATGCGCGCAACGCTCAGGCGGTCGCGGAGTTTCTCGAAGCCCATTCCGAAGTCGATCGCGTGTACTATCCCGGCCTGCCGTCGCATCCCCAGCACGCGCTAGCCAAGCGCCAGATGAGCGGCTTCGGCGGCATGGTTTCGTTTGTGCTCAAGGGCCCGCAATCGCGCGCGCTCGATTTCGCGCACCGCTTGCAGTATTTCAGTTTAGCCGAGAGCCTGGGCGGCGTCGAATCGCTGATCTGTCACCCGGCGCGCATGACGCACGGATCGATTCCAAAAGAGGACCGCGAACGGCGCGGTGTGACCGACGGTCTGTTACGTCTCTCCGTCGGGATCGAGGATATCGAGGATCTGCTTGACGATCTGCGCTCGGCGCTATTGATCTCGGCCGACCGGGTAGCGAACGGCGCTCACGTCTGAGAGCGTTTGTCGCGCGGTAGCAGCGTCGATATCGTCGATTTTTGTCAGGAGTATAAGCGCGACGCCGCGCTGACCATCGGTCCACAGCAGAATGTAGGCCTTTTGCACGCTGAAGCCTTCGCCCGCGGTCATCTCCATGAACACGGCGGGCATCCCGTTCTTTAACGTCGTGTTTTGCTTGTTCTTGAAAACCGCCGTCTGGAACGAATCGCGCAACTGCTGCTCGAGGACGCCATCAAAACCGGCGGCGTTGCCTTCGTAGTATTCTTGCTGAAGGGCGAGACGGCGCGGACGATCCCGATCCGGGTAGACCCACCCGGCAACGACTTGCGCATCATCACCAAGTTTGTCCACGCTGACCGGATGTTGACCGATCGAATAGTAGCCCTTGGGGGCGCGGAAGTGCATCGCAGGATCATTGTAGACCTGCGGATCGGGTGTGGGTCCTGCATCCGCTGTCGAAACCTGAGCGCGAAGCGACGCGGGCGTCGCCACGATCGCGAGGACCGCAACCAGAGCGATCAAGAGGAACAGGTAAGCGCGCTTCATGGTTCCCTATCAAGGACGTCGGCCAAGGCCGGGAGTGAGATTTCGTACCGGTATCCCACGTTGCGATGATCGTCGTCGAACTCCTCGTGCCGCACCTTGAGGCCGAGCTCACGGATGCGCTGAGCTACGAGGCGAGCGCCGATGTCGAGCCCATACTCATCGCGTCGTCCACAATCGAGGTAGCGCAAGCGCAATCGCCGCAGCGCCGCATCGCTCTCGAGAATGCGCTCGACCGGATCGAATGCGAGCCAGCGCGCGAAGATCTCCTCGCGCAGCTCGCCCGTTTGGAGATCGAACGGCAAGTCGAGATCGAACGCTTTTGCCGATCGCGGTGAATACGCAGCGGCATAGCCGAGCATTTCCATTGTGGAAAACTCCGGCGCAGAGCGCTTGTGCTTCTTCTCGAAAACCTCGACGAAGCTGGCGATAGAAAAGTCGTGTCGTTCCAGCGTACGTTGCACCGCCGGGAACGCGGGCGGATCCGCATACGCAAAGTACGAGTCGCCGCTATGCGAGGCGAATGCGGCAAAGATTCCGGGATGTTCCATGACTAGATGCATCGAGCCGAAACCACCCGAAGATTTTCCGAGGACGGCGCGGCCGCCTTCGCGCGCAATTGTACGATACGACCTATCGACGTGCCCGACGACATCGCGCACCGTGTAGGTCGCATAGCTGCCGTTATGAATCGAATCGACGTATTGCGAACCTCCCAGACGCGTGAAGCCGTCGACGATCGCCAAGATCGCATGTGGCATGCGCCGCTCGCGAATGAGGCCATCGATCCATTGCACCACGTTGCGCTCGAACGGACGCGCCGAAACCAGCGCCGCGGCATCACCGGTGTACCCGTGTAACACATAGAGCACGGGATACGCCCGCGAACCCTGCGGGTCGTAGCCGGGCGGCGTGTAGACGATCACCGGTCGCTCGGAGGGGTCGCCTAAGGGATTGCCACGCAGCGCCTCGCTTGCGACGCGATCGAAATGCAACGACCCATGCAAACCCAACAATCGACCGTAGCCCGATTCCATCGCAAGGGGCATTGCGTGCGCGGACCCAACTCCCTGCGCCATGCATCTTGCGATCCTACTTGCCGCGATGCTTTGGAAGAGCTGGCACACGTCAGCGCTCACGAGCGAACGAGGAACGCCTGTCTTTACCGTTGACGGTCGTCCTTATTTTGTGTACGGGGCCGCCTTCTTTTACGAGCGAACGCCGGTTGCGCAGTGGCGTAGCGATCTCTTGCGCTATCGCGCGATGGGGATCAACACGATCGACCTTTATTTGATCTGGAATTGGCACGAGCCCGATGCGCGCACCGTCGATTTTGACGGCCACACCAATCCGCAGCGCAATCTGCGCAAGCTCTTCACGCTTATCCACGAGCTGGGATTCAAAGTCATCGTCCGTCCGGGACCGGTCATCCGCAACGAATGGCGCAACGGCGGCTACCCCGACTGGCTCCTCGAACGGCCAGAATATAACATGCCGCTGCACGATGTGCTCGAGGGGCGCTATCCCGCGACCGCGACCCTGCAGAACGCGCACGCTGACGCGGCTGCCAACGAGTGGTTGCACAATCCCGTGCACCTGCGGTATGCATCCGCGTGGCTGCACGATTCGTTGCATGCCATCGAGCCATGGTCGCACGATGTCATCGCTATTGCGCTCGACGACGATCAGGGGGCGTATCTCGATAACGACACCTATCCCGCGCCGCATTGGCACCAGTACATCGACTGGCTCAAGACCCAAGTGCAGGCCACCGCCGGGACGCGCGTGCCGCTCTTTATCAACACCTATCAGATGAAGGTCACCGCATCGGCGCCGGTCTGGGCGTGGGGCAACTGGTACCAGAGCGACACCTATCGTATCGGCGATCACGATATCTCGCAGATCGCGCTTTCGTTTGGACTGTTGCAGACGCAGACGGGCGTGCCCGTCATGGCGAGTGAATTTCAAGCCGGCTGGCTGCAAGGCGCGAACGAGACAGAACCGCGGGCTGCCGCGCCCGAGAATACGACGATCGCACTGCACAAGATGCTACAGATGGGCGTACGCGGCGTCGTGAACTTTCCTGTGCAAGACACGCGTAACCCAGCCGGGTACGAAGCACCCTGGGCAAACGAGTTCTACGGCTGGGGCGCAGCACTCGACGTCAACGGGAATCCATCACCGCGGTATGCGCCGACCGCGGCTTTCGGGGCGCTGGTCGAACGCTTTGGTCCGCTGCTGGCCACGATGCAACCGCAGGCGGATCGTGCGATTGCCTGGCGCGGCGATCCTGATGCGACCATTGCGCAGCTGCAACAATGTCGCGCCCTGGCGTTGACCTGCCGCGTCTATGATCCGCGCTTTCAAAAGCCGCCACGGGTGACCGGCCGGTCCAGCACGGGTGGCTTGCGGGATGCGGCGCTACTCGTGACGCCGGACCAACGGCGCGCAATCCTCGACATCTTCAATCCAGATCTCGGCGAGCGCGACACCGCGCGCGCGAGCGTCATAGTCGGCAGGCATCGCTACGCGATACCGCCCATGCACCTTGCCCCCGGCAGCGCGCTCGACATTCCGCTGGGCTTTACGCCACCGCCGGCGCCACGGATGAAACCCTTCCCACGAGCAACTCCATTGCCGATCGCGTGGCGTATCGTCCCACCAAATAGCGCGATCGCCTATGAGCTCGACGTCTTCGATGACGAGATGCCGACCTACGTGCTCGACAATGGCGTCGTGCGCGTCGTTATCTCCGCGAACGCCGGGGCGCGCTCGTTTATCTATGAGGACGATCGTACGGGCGACAACTACTTTAGCACGATCGGTGGGCTGCGCGACGACGTGTCGAATCCGCCGCCGCCGTCATCCCGCGACTATATCGCGGCCTATACGCACCCGATCCCGGCCGGTACGTTCAATCGGCCATACCGGTGTCGCATCGATGCCAGCGGAACGCGCGCTCAACTGACGTGCAGCTACACTGCGCCCGACTTTGGATCCGGGCCGATTACTTTTGCAAAACAGATCGTACTTACACCCGAAACCGACGCATTCGACCTCGAGGTGCGCATGACGGGAGAGCCGCTACGAACGCTCCACGTTACGCCGCAGAACGCGGCTACTGCAACATGGCCGTACGATAATACGCTTCGCCCGTCCCTGCATTCGTGAAATGATGAAAGTTATCGAGCACTTCCGTAACGGTGCCGTGTCCGGACACAAAGAGCACGCGGCCGCTATACACCCGATCGATGCGCACGATCGTCCATAGCGCGGGAAGCGCCTGACCGAACGTCTCGCTTATCGTTGCGCTGTTGGCGCGATCGGGTAATACGTACGGCGTATAGGTGAGTTCCATCACGTGCCCGGTTGCTTCGTCGATCCGCATCGTGCCTATCCCGTGCTGATCGTCGCGCATCAGGCTTGCGAAATGGACGTCGACCTCGCCCGAGTTGCACACGCACGGCGCGGTGGTGTATTGGTAGTCGGCAGTGTAGCGCCGATCGAAGGGCTGCTTGAAGAAACCTGCACCCTGCTCGAGTTCGCGATTATTCGCGGTCTCGCGCTTTGCGACGTCACTCGCCGCGAGCGCATGTCCCTTCTCTTCGATATGCAGATAATGAATGTGCGTGTACACACCATCGGTCATCAGCATGATCGCGTCGTTGCTCTGACTGAAGTGCGCCGGGCCGGCTTCGGCTGAAATGGTGATGTGCCGCTCGTGCACGGTGACGCCCGCATTCTCGAACGCTGCCGTTTGCGCAGCTTGTTGAACGACCGCCGGAATGCTGCTCAAGGGCGCGCTGGCGCGCGCCGGCAAGGTGAGGGCGCAGATAGTTAGCAGGCAAAGCACTATACGGGCACACATTGAGAGCCACATTGTACCCCAAAAGGGGCTTTGGTCCTATCCGGGCTTTCCCAGGATGAACGCCAAGAGTCCCGAATGCAGCGCGGTCGTCACCGTGGGGAAATGGCGGAACGGCAGACGCAGCCGCCTCAAAAGCGGCCGGGGCAACTCGTGTGGGTTCAAATCCCACTTTCCCCATGAATAGCTCGGAAGGAAAATCCCGAGAATCCGGGGCTCTTTCTTTTGCGGCTATCGTGGCTTAGGAATGTCCACGGAGTTTCTACGCGAGCAGCACGTCGCGCGTCGCGGCAAACAACGTCGGAGCGCTTCAAATCCCACGCTCCACACCAAAATCACGCGTTACGTGTTATTGCGTACGCGCGCTTGCAAACTGACAAACCGCCGATTTCGGAATCTCGCGTAGCCCCCGATGGTGGCCGACACGCGCGCTTGGCGCATTGTTTCTTCGTAGGAAGATTCTCAGGATGACCGAAATCGCTCCCCCACAATGGAGGACAGTATCATATGAAATTCCTTCCTATTACTGCAATTATGATGTTGGCGATGAGCTCGTCGGCGCTCGCGGTTACGAATACCCCGTCGCCTGTTGCAGTCAAGGCGTGCGTCGTCATGAGCGCATCGACTGCCGACTCGGTCATGGTACCGGGCGTGAGCCTTACGAACGGCGTGACCGTTACCCTGACCAACACCAGCGGCAAGACCATACAGTCGGTGACGGTCAGCGGCGACTACCACGGCCGCAAAGAAACCGGCACCGCGGCGTTTGAATTCAAGCCCGGAACGACGGCGGAAATCACGCGCCACTTCACGCAGTCAGCCTACGTCGATCCCAACGCGCAATGCAGCGTGACGAAAGTCGTGTTTGCCGACGGAACGACCTGGCCCTAAACCACCCTCGAACGGCGCCGCTCCGCACGAGCGCGAGCGGCGCCTACTTCACCCGTATATCGAGCGTCACGTCGACGGAACCGCCGATCACCGGATCGAGCCGCGTGGTCGTCATGCCGAACGCGTGCCGGTCGATGTGACCGGTCGCATGATACACCGGCTTGGCCGGATCTCCGCTTGCAACCACCACAAGATGCTCGGGTTGGCTAACTCCGTGCATCGTTAGCATGCCGTCCATCGTAAAACCGCCCGGCGCAGGCGCGATCTTCGTGCTGGTAAATGTCCACGCCGGAAACTGCTTGGTATCGAACCATTCCGGCGTTTGCATTACGCCGTCGCGATCCGGGTCTCCGGTCCGCAATTTCGTCGCATCGAGAACGGCATTCACGCTCGTCGGAACGAGTGCGCCCTCCGGCAGATCGATCGTACCGCTAAGCACGGGCACGCTGCCGCTCACCCGTTCAACGAAAATGTGCTGCACCGAAAAGGTGACGGTCGATTTGGCTGGATCGATAGCCAGAAGCGCCGCGAACACTAGATGCACCATGGGCTAATACCCGATCGTGAATTGAAGGTTCATCGTGTTCGTCGTGTACGGGACATGCTCGATCACGTCTTCGATGGTGATGCGCGAGTTATGCGTTGGGCCGTAGCCGAGTAACACGACGCCGTCGCGTTCGAAGCCGCTCGGATCGTTGGTTCCTTCATATCGCGCGAGTGCAAAAAAGCGCGCCGAGAACGCATAACGAAGCTGCGTGAACCCGCCGCTGGACGGATAGCCGATGCCGTTGAAGCTCGAGTCCCACCCGGTCTGGATGAGGTTCTCGCTGGTCCACTTTCCCTCGTTGAACACGACCGCGTAGCCTTGGCGCACAAAACGATCGAGTAAGGTGGCGACGTCAGGACGCTCGCCTTCATAATGGTAATACGTCAGCGCGAGTGGTCCGATCGCTTCCTGGACGTTTTCCATGTAGTCCTCACCGGTGGTCTGCAGACCACTCTGGCGATCGTGTCCGGGTCCGGTGAAGATGCGCGCCGACAGGCCTTGCAACGTATTGCCGAGGGTGACGTTCACACCCAGCTTGGGCGTGAAAAACTCAAACGGATTATTGCCGACTTGCTGCACGAAGATGCCGTAGTCTTGGTAGCTTTCACGGAACGTCTCCGGATCGACCGGAAGCGGCAACGTATACATCCCGGCCTGCACGTAAAGCGGAATTTTTGCGTCCCACGGGTTGATGCGGTCGTTTACCCAGGCATCACGTAAGAGCCCATGCTCGCCGCCGTCGACGGCGTATTGCTCGACAAAGAAACTCCCGCGCGTACCGATGGCACCGGCGGTAAAGAGCTCGACTTCGTCGACGATGGCCTTGGGCAACCCCCCGCCGTTCGGCCCGTCGCCCTGGTTCTGGCTCGAGTCGACCAGATTGGCCTTCATTGCGAATGGGAAGGCCGGCCCGGGTTGAACGCCCGGGATCCGGTCGCCACTCGCCAAAAAGTGCGCCCCAAAATCGTTGAGGTGGGGGATGACCGTATGGCATTTCTGGCACGTGACGCCGTACTGATGCGCAAAAAGCGCGATGCCAAGGAGCACCTTTATTAGGTTCACCGAGACATGATATTAGGCAAGCCTAATTCATGTCAAGGGGAAAAGGGGGGAGCGGCTATACCCTCGCGCCGCGCCCCGTGAGCAGGTTGATGATCAAAAGCACGACCGCGATTACGAGCACGAGGTGAATCAATGCTCCACCGACGTGCAGCAAAAATCCCAAGAGCCATAGCACGAACAGGATGACGATAAGGGTCCAAATGATGTTTGCAAGTCCAGCCATGTTCTCAGTGTTCCCAGAAAAGTAGCAGTTGAATCCGATTTGATCGCGCGTACGTCGGGAATGATTTGAACATGAAAAATGATCCTATCGACAAAGCTGCAGACGCCATCAAAGGAACGGTCGATGATGTCCGCGACACTGCTAACGAAGCATCACATCGTGCGAAGGCCGACGCAGAGCGCGGACGGCGCGAAGTCGACGACACGATGACGCCCGGCGAAAAAGCCAAATCGATGGCCGACGAAGCCAAGAACCGAATTCAGGCCAACGTCGACGAAGCAAAACGGCGGGTGCGACACGGCGAATAGCGTCTAACGTGGAATTACCCGTAGCGCTTCGGCCTCGCTCGAGCCGCTACGCTGCAAAGAGCCGTCGAGAAATGCGTCGACGATTGCGGGATGCACGTAGGATTTCCGGCACACGGCAACCGTGTTGCCGAGCCTACGTGCAACCGCCTTGATCGCTTCACTCACAGCGCGCTTTGCCTCGCGGTCGCTAGCAGGACGCTCCGTCTTCTGTAAGAGCGCGCAGCACGAAACCGTGCCCGCCCACGTGCGAAAGTCCTTGGCCGAAAACTCTTCGCCGGCAATCGACCGTATATAGTCATTGACCTCGGACGAATCGATGTGACGCACCTCGCCCGCGTCGTCGAGGTACTCAAAAAGCCGCTGCCCCGGTAATTCTTGGCAGGCGCGAATCACTTTGGCGACGCGCCGATCGCGGATCCCACATTCATGCAGCACACCGCTCTTGCCGCGGAAACGAAAATGGACTGTCTCGCCGCGCGTCTTCACGTGTTTGTCCTCGAGTGTGGTGAGGCCGTACGAATCGTTGGCACGCGCGTACTCCTCGTTTCCGACGCGGATGAGCACGTGTTCGAGCAGGTACACGATCGTTGCAAGGACTTTCTCGCGCGCCATGCCCCTGCGTCTGAGGTCGGCACGAACCCGTCTGCGGATGCGCGGAAGCGCCTTGCCGAACGCAACCATCCGTTCAAACTTCTCCTCGTCGCGAAGGTTCGACCACTCGGCATGATAGCGATATTGCTTGCGTCCACGCGCGTCGCGGCCGGTCGCCTGAAGATGCCCCGATGGATCGCTACAAATCCATACATCCTCATATGCGGGAGGGATCGCGAGCGCGCGAATGCGCGCTAAGTCGCGGGCCGACGGAGCGCGGCCGCTCGGCGATGCATACCGAAAGCCTTTCCCGGCGCGTATCCGGCGGATCCCAGGCTCAGCGTCGCTGCAGTGACGTAGTCGTTCCATCCGCGCATGTATACCCACCGGGCCCCGCGAACTGACGGCAACGACCCATGTCAAGTCTTAAGTTGACTCCGCGCAGCTTTGCGCCCGGCGCCCTGCGTGGCACGATTCGCGTCCCCGGTGACAAATCGGTGTCGCATCGCGCCCTGATCCTGGGGGCTGCTGCTCCGCAGCCGCTCGAGATTCGCAATCTCAATCCCGGTCGCGACGTACGCGCCACCATGGAAGCCCTCATTGCACTTGGTGCGCGTGTCGATGGTGCGGGCGACACCCTGAGCATTCACGCAGCGCAACTACGCGAGCCGATGGGGACGCTGGACTGCATGAACTCGGGCTCGACGGCGCGCATGATGCTCGGCGTCTGCGCTGGAGCCGACGTCCCCGCGAACTTCGACGGTGACGAGTCGCTGCGCCGGCGTCCGATGGAACCGGTTTCAGCACAGCTGCGCGCCTTTGGTGCCAAGATCGACACGACCGACGGTACGTTGCCGTTGCGCATCGAGGGCACGCCAAGGATCGAAACGCGCCGCTTCATTCTGCTTTCACCCTCAGCGCAAGTGAAATCCGCCCTGTTGCTTGCCGGCCTCTTTGCAAAAACGCCGATCGACGTTCTCGCCGATCGCAATTCACGCGACCACACCGAACGCATGTTACGCTACCTCGGCGCCGACATCACCTGGGACGGCAGCACAATCGAACTGCGCAGCCCAATTACCAACGCAAATCCCGTCACCGTGTGCGGCGATTTCTCTTCGGCGGCATTTTTCATTGTGGCAGCGACGGTCGCGCCGGAGAGCGAGCTGACGATTGAAGGCGTCGGCGTCAATCCAACGCGTACCGGCCTGCTGGACGCGCTGTTGAATATGGGCGCCCACATCGAAGTGCGCAATCCGCGCGAGGTTTCGGGCGAACCCGTTGCCGACATTTTCGTGCGTCACGCGCAGTTACAAGGGACGTCGATCGGCCCTGATCTCGTCGTCCGCGCGATCGATGAGGTCCCGGTCCTCGCCGTCGCTGCCGCATTTGCGCAGGGTGAAACGAAGATTACGGGCGTGCGCGAGCTTCGCAGCAAAGAATCCGACCGCGTCGCAGCGATCGAGCGGCTGCTTTCTGCGGTTAAGATTGAGGTCGAATCCGCTGCCAATGGTCTGGTGATTTCCGGCGGCCGCCCGCAGGGTACGGGCGCGCAGATCGACACACATGACGATCATCGCATAGCGATGGCCGCGGCGACTCTGGCTGCGGGCGCAGGACCTCTGCAAATCGACAGCGATGCCAGTATCGATGTGAGCTTTCCGTCCTTTCTTGAAACGCTGGGGAGCGTCCAACGCGCGTGAACGAACATCCGGTTTACACTGCAAACGAATTCGCCGCCGAGGCGCGCTACCTCGATACGCTGATCTGGGAAGCGATCGTCGTGATTCCAGGCGCCAAAGTGCTGGTATGCGGCTACGGCCCGGATGGAGCCTATGTGCAGCACGCGATCGATGGGGGCGCGAACGTCACCGTCATCGAGCATCGCCAAGAAGAAATCAATCGCTTCAATAAACTCGACGCCAAGTTGCTACGCGGCAGCACCTCGGTCATTCCCGCAAAAGACAACAGCTTTGATCTCGCGATTTCGTATCACTACCTGCACGAGATCGACCCCTTCTTCCATTCGCAGGTCCTTTCCGAACTCGGGCGCGTCGCGCGCCGCGTCGCGGTCATTGAGCCGGCGCCTCCAGCCGATCCGCTAGGCAAGCGCATAGCGCTGCTCTATTCGCAGGCCAAGCGCGAACTCGGGCAATTCGAATATTACCAGCCGCTCGAGTATTGGAAGAAACTGCTGCAAGGCGTCAAGGCTGACGTTTCGCAGCACGTCTTTGCTTTTGCAAAAGTTCCGCCGCGCGAGTACCTCGTGGATACCGTGCAACTGTTGCTCGACACGATCGAAGCCGAAGAGGCGCCGCGCGAATACATGAATGAGTTGCGCACGATCGCACAACGTTCGGACGCGCAACTGTTGCCGCCGCCGCGCTACGTGCTCGTGGGCGCTGCTGCCGGTGATTTGCTCGTGCCCAGCTTCACGCCGCGCCTTCCGTCGCGCCCCATCCTTCCGCCGGCCCAGCCGGCACCGGGGGCAGCCGCCGCAATGCCGCGCGGACGACCGGGACGTCCCGACGTGAGCGCGCAAGCCGGCTACGAGATGCCGCCAATCGAGGGAGCCCCCAAGGCCATCACGCCGCCGGACACGATCGAGCCGTTCCCGGTCCCAGCGACGCCCAAGCCCACCGCGGCGCCACAACCAGCTCCGCAAGCACCCCAACCGCAAGTACCCCAGCCGGTTCCGCAACCACCGCCGCCGGCTCCGCAACCACCGCCGGCTCCCGACTTCGGAATCGCGGGGCTGCCGTTCGGCGCTCCACCCCCGCCGCTTCCGGGCGCGCCGACCCCCGGCGCACCCTTCGGTATGCCGTTTGCGACGCCGCCGGGCGCGGCGGCTGAGGCGCCAAGCTTTGGACTTCCCGGTGGTGCGCCACCGGCGAATCCGGGTTGGGCGTGGGAGCCGCCCGAAGGCGGCGAGGAACCGCCGTTACCCTGAACGCGGAAAGCTCGAGCGGATCCGCTCGAGCGCTTCTTGCGCTTGAATAAGTAGCGCTTCGGCAAGGATCAGCGCACCTTCGATGCGTCCGACGTCGCCTTGCGCCTTTTCGAACTTCGCAAGTAACGCAGCCGGAACGAGAGCGTCAGCGTGGCGCTTCGCGCGCAGCGCCGCGGACAACACGACGAACGCTGCGATGAGGATCAGCACGAGTGCCGCGACCGCGCCGGACACCGGGATCCAGATCATGCAGCCGAGTCGGTTGAAGAGCTGGGCTTCGCCTCGGAACTCGGCTTCGCGTCGGAGCTCGGCTTGGCGTCGGAACTTCCCGACGATTCGCTGCTCGTACTTTTCGCCGGACGCGAATCGGTTTTGTAAAAGCCCGAGCCGTTGAAGATGATCGGGGCAGGGTTAAAGACGCGCGTTAGCGCGCCGCCGCATTGCGGGCACGGCTCGGCGTTGGTGTCGTTGAAGCCATGGCGAACCTCGGTGACCTTGCCACAGGCTTCGCAGCGGTAATCGTAGAGCGGCATATCGGTTCTGTTATATCAAGGTCTAGCAGTCTCGGTCAATGACTGCTAGCTCAACCATGCCTTTAAAGTGCACCAGCGCGTCGTCGAGCCCTCGCTCGAACCGCCTTCCATGCTTCCAAGCGTCCATCAGGGCGCCAAAGCGACCGCCGTAGGCGGGATAGCTGAGTTTAACGTGCAGTTTCGCGCGCGAGGTCTTACGCTCGATGCGAAAGTCCAAGCGGCGCCGCACCGAGTACAGCCCAACGAGCGAAAGGTGGAAGTTGGCAATAAATTGGTCGATTTCGAAGGCTTGCTCTTCGTCGCCCGGCAGGCTCGAGCGAACGATTACTTCGGTTCCCACGGAAAGCGGAGATGCCGGATCCGCTAAGGTCGCGCTGCGCAGGAATGGGAGCCACACGGGCCACTTCTCAACGGCACAGAGCAGCGCGAATGCGTCTTCGACCGGTGATTCGATATCGAGACTCGCGCTGTACGACCGGAGCCCGGGATGGGCAAGGGCATCGGTCACGATCGCCATGGTCGGACTACTTCGGCACGCTAGATATAGTGCCTGCCGCTCGGGCTACCCCAATATATCGCCAGAACCGGCACTGACGGCGAACGCGACAAGAGTTTGGACCCCCACCGCGAGGGCAGCTTCGTCGAGCCGAAACTCGGCGCCATGCGCCGGGTGGACCGCGCCCGCGGCCTCGCTGCGCACCCCTAAACGAACTTGCACGCCGGGTACCCGCTGCGCGAAATACGCAAAATCTTCGGCGCCCATCGTCGGTTCGAAACGCTCGATAGGCAACGCAGTATTCGCGCGGAGATACCGCACGAAGCGTTCGGTTAACTCGACATTGTTGACCACCGGCGGATAGCCGTGCACGATGCGAACCTCCGCTGTCGCGCCGTAGGCGGCGGCGGCATGTTCGACGATGCGGCGCACGCGCGCTTCGAGCCCGTTGCGAATTGCGGGATCGTGCGCGCGTAAGGTTCCCGAGAGTTGCACTTCGTCGGCAATGACGTTGTTGCGATAGCCGCCGGCAATCGTGCCGATCGTAACGACCACGGCTTTAAGCGGATCGATCTCTCGTGCAACGATATTCTGCAGCGCCAGCACCACCGCGCTCGCCGCAACGACCGCATCGATCGACGTGTGCGGATATCCGCCGTGTCCACCTTTGCCGCGAACCGTAATGTAGAGTTCATCCGCCGATGCATTGACGGGACCCGGCGTGATGCTAATCGATCCGGCCGGCAAACGGATGTCGACGTGCTGCATCGCGATGGCTTCGACTTTGGGGTCGTCAAGCGCGCCTTGCTCGATCATCGGCAACGCGCCGCCCGGCCCTTCTTCCGCCGGTTGAAAAATCAGTACCGTCGTACCGTGCAGCCGCTCGCGCATCGCCTGCAATTCACGCGCCGCGCCCAGCAGCATGGCCGTGTGCGCATCGTGTCCGCACGCGTGCATTTTGCCCGCGACTTCCGAGGCGAACGGTAATCCCGTGCGCTCGGTGATCGGAAGCGCATCCATATCGGCACGCAGACCCACCACATGGCCGGGTAGCGCCCCGCGAACAACGCCGACGACGCCGGTCTGCGCGAGGCGCCGGTGTTCGACGCCGAGCGCATCGAGTTCGCGCTCGACCAGCGCCTGCGTCTCGTGCTCTTCAAAGCCCAGCTCCGGATGGCGATGGATGGTGCGGCGCAACTCGACGACGCGGTCGATCGTCGGTGCAGACGGTTGTTCGATCACTCGGGGCCTCTGCGGCGGCAGTACGATGCTTCCCTGCGAGCGAAAGCACGGGAGCAATGATTGGAGCCGATGCCGCCCTGGCAGCGCTGATCGACCGGGCCGCCACCACGTATCTCACCGCGGCGCCGGCGTACATTACGTTTCAAGAAAGTACGCACGTCGAGGGCGCGAACAAGAGCGAGGACATCAATCGCTACGTTGCGGTGCGCGTTGCCGATGACTATGCGGTGATGCGCGATCTCCCGCAGGGTGCGCAGCGCGAGGGGCCGGCGTTCCCGGTGATTCCGTTCTTCGATCCGTTTTCGACGTTCCGCTTTAGCTATTTTGCGAACTTAAAGAGGATCGACATCACCTTCGATCCGGGGCAACCGTTCCAACTCCAGCTCCCCGCGCCCGATCCCAGCGTGAACGAGGTCGTGACGTATTTTTCGGAATGGGCGCCACGCTACGCGCCCGATTCGACCGAGGACGCGCTGCATTTTCTCATTCAGCCGACGCCGCGTACCGGCAACAACACGCTGTATCCCTCAGACGTAACCGAGGACCCGGCGACGCATTTGCCGTCGCACGTGACCCTCCAGGACAACGGAACCGACATGACGCTCGGCCTGGACTTCTCGATGGTCAACGGTTATTGGGTGATCACGCGCGGGACGTGGAGCGCGACGCAACACGTCGCCTTGATCGGTGCTTTCAAGGTCAACGCCGTCACGACGTTTTCGAATTTTACGTTTCCGACCACGGCGCCCGATCCGCTTCTGGCAGGCACACCGCGCCCTAGTTCAAGTCCCAGCGCAAGCCCGAGCCCGTCACCCTAGCATTGTCATCCCGAGCGTAGCGTAGCGTAGTCGAGGGACCGCATAAGGAGCACGCATTGATCTTAACGCCGCTGGTAATTGCCCAGAGGGCCGTCCCGAGCGCCACTCCGGCGTGCGCAATTCCAGATCGCGAGTGATGATAACGTACGCCGATTTACCGCTTCCAGCCGATGAGAAGGCCCCCGTTACGGCGCTGGTGCTGGTCACGGTCGGACCCAACGGCAAGATTGTAAGCACACGCGTTCGAGTATCGAGCGGCAGCGCGAGCATCGAAGTACGCGCCGAAGATCGTCAATTGCGAGCCGGTTACGGGCACTATTATTTTTCGAGCGGCGTTCAACCCACCTTAGCGACAGCTAAACGGCTCGACCGGGGAGAGGATTAACCGACATTTTAAATCCAGCGCCCACGGCGCCGGCATCTCGACGATCACGCACGTGATGCCTCTGATCGCCTCAACCCGCGCAGCATTCCCCTCCGCCATTTTCGCGACCCGGTCGGCGATCGCGCGGGCTTTGGCGCGCGACACCACGTACGGTTTGTCGAGGTAACCCCACCCAACGAAAATCTCGTCGTCGGGAGTTTGTGCCCACGCGCTAAGCTGCTCGATTGCGGTCATACCATCACCCTAGCAATCAACTCGAGGGAACGCAAGCGCGCCTGATGATCGAATACGTCGGAGACGATCATCACTTCGTCGACCTTCGTCTCCTCGATGAACGCCTGCATTCCCGCGCGCACGGTATCCGGCGATCCGACAACCGAACGCGCCAGCAGGTTAAGCGCTTGCGCTTTTTGATCGGGCGACCAATAGGTCTCGATGTCGTCGATCGGCGGTTTGCTCAATCCGCGCTTGCCGGTGAAAATGTCGGCGACGGACATCTGTTGCGTCGTTGCCAGCCGCTTGGCTTCGGCGTCGGTATCGGCGGCGATGACGTTGATGCCCGCCATCGCATAGGGGCGATCGAGCTGCGCCGACGGTTTGAACCGGCTGCGATAGGCATCAAGCGCGGGCAGCAAAAGATCCGGCGCGAAGTGCGATGCAAAAGCGTAGGGCAATCCGAATTCGGCAGCGAGCATCGCGCCGAAGGTGCTCGAACCTAGAATCCACAGCGGTACATTCGTTCCGGCGGCGGGCACGGCGACGATCGTTTGTCCCTCAGCCGGGTCAGCGAGAAAGGTTTGCAGCTCGAGCACGTCTTGCGGAAAGAAGTCTGATGCATTGGGTGCTCGGCGCATCGCCCGTACCGCTATCTGATCCGTTCCCGGCGCGCGGCCGAGCCCAAGATCGATGCGACCGGGAAACAGTCGCTCTAGCGTGCCGAATTGCTCAGCGATGACGTAGGGCGCGTGATTGGGCAGCATGATACCGCCTGCGCCGACACGGATCGTCGACGTTCCCGCGGCGATGTGCGCGACCACGATCGAGGTCGCGGCACTCGCGATGCCCGCCATGTTGTGATGCTCGGCGATCCAGATGCGCTTGTATCCTAGCGCTTCGATGTGCGCGGCGACTTCGCGCGCGTTGTTGAGAGCAGAGCGCGCATCGGAGCCTTGTCGGACGCGGACCAGTTCCAGCAAAGAAAATTCGGGCATAACGTGTTCTCCAAACAACAAAAGCCGGACAAAGTATCCGGCTCTTGCTTTCTATGGCGGAGAGGGTGAGATTCGAACTCACGGTACCTTCATCAGGTACGCCCGCTTTCGAGGCGGGTGCCTTCAACCGCTCGACCACCTCTCCATACCTTTCGTGCCGCTTCGCGGCACCGCACATCCTGTGCTCGAAAGGAGTGCGTCACCCTCACGGTGACGCTCCATCACCCTCCGGGTAATGCGTGTCTGCGGCGACACCGATACTACCCGCGATTACGCGTCGATACCTTCCTCTACCCTGGGAGCCCGCTTTTGTCGGAAGTACTGGCGCAGCTGGTCGGCCGCCTCTTCCTCGAGCACGCCCGCCGTCACCTCCAGGCGGTGATTGCTCTTCGCTGACTGCAGCACATCGAATGCGCCGCCGTCCGCGCCGCCCTTGGGGTCGCGCGCCGCATAGACAACGCGCTTGAGCCGGGCGGCAATAATCGCACCGGCGCACATCACGCACGGCTCCTTGGTGACGTAGAGGGTTGCTTCGTGCAAACGCCATGCACCCAAACGCCGTGAAGCTTCGCGAATGAGCAGCATTTCGGCATGTGCGGTCGGATCGGGGCGCGCTTCTTTTTCGTTTTTGGCTTCGAGCATCAGATCGCCGCTGACGAGGACCGCACCGACGGGAACGTCGCCGGCGTCGGCCGCTTCTTGCGCAAGCTCAATCGCTCGCCGAATATATCGCTCGTCGTTCGTCATGGCGTGCCTAGAGAAAATCGCGCCCGGAGGGATTCGAACCCCCGGCCTCTGCCTTCGGAGGGCAGCGCTCTATCCAGCTGAGCTACGGGCGCATATTCCGCTCGCTTCGCGAGTCGCACGTCCTGTGCTCGGAACGTGTCGGCGCATCCTGCGACGACGCTACTCAGGGGTCGTTCCGGTTCCAGTGCTCGGAATGTGTTTGAACAGATCCAATTTATGGTCGACCAGCGTACGGTAGAACTTGCGCACGCAATCGGGATGGCCGAAGAAATAGGTTCGTGCATAGGCGAGGTCGTCGCCCGAACTATCGGGGACATAATGCGAGATCTCGATCTCTTCCATCTGATTGCGATCGACGGGATGAGGACAGAAATCGCACGGAATTGTGGACATGACTCTTAGGGTACTCCGCTCGCGAGCGGCGGGACCTCTTCTGAGGTCCCGCCTCCCGTAAAATTGGTGACTCGGGGGTGATTTGAACACCCGACCAAGGGCTTATGAGTCCCCTGCTCTACCGCTGAGCTACCGAGCCCGGTTGCCGAGGGCCGTTTTCGACACCTGACTGTACCAAAACCCGCCCTCAAGGTGCAAGCGTACTAGCGGGAGGGGTCGGCGAGGTATTCCTTCACCAGGCGCTCGGGCGCTCGCGCAAGCCAGGCTTCGGTAATGAGATCGCGCAGCTCGCCAACCTTGATCCGGCTCAAACGCACGAGAATCGCCGGATACCCGTCAAAGTGCGGCGTCGTAAAGTACACATCCGGATCGCGGGCGAGTAACGCTTCCTTCATGCCGAGATCGGCCGTGCGCACGCCGAGGATCGCGCCCTTCGGCGCTGCGGCGCCAAGGGCCGCAATCTCATTCTTACGCAACGGGCGTTCCCACACGAATCCGCGGTCTTTCGATTTGTCCTTGACCGCCCACGTCTTCATCTCCCATTTCACGGTCTCGATCACGCCGGGCATAGCTGTCGCAAGCCGCGCAACGTCATTCCATGTCGCCATATGGTTCCTAATACCCAAAGGTGCGCGCGGGTGACTGGGAAATACGGATCAACAATATGCGCATACACAACGCACTAACCTGGCTTTTGGCCGGATTGTTTTCACTGACGTCGATTCTTCCGATTGCCGCCGCGGCCGACGACGCGCAAGCACTGCTCGCCAAGCACCGTGCCTTCGTCGGCTGGCAGTATGGCGACGGCAGCGTGACCTCACTACAACTCGAGCGCTCCTATAGCGACGCCTCCGGGAAGCTTACGCAGCGCGCGACCGAACAGCGCCTGGGCCTCGCCTACCGGCGCGACTATCAACCTCTCAAAGATTACAAACAATTCGGCTCGACGGGATTCACCGGCAACATCTTCTGGACGACGAATGAGAACGGTTTCACCGTGCCGATGATCGGTGACAACGCGAAATACTATCTCGCAATTGATCGCTGTTCATGGAAGGCAGTACCGAACTACCGGCCACCCTTCAAAGCGCTGCCACCGTCAACGGCAAGAGCGCCCAAGTCATCCGCATCACGATGAACGGTGCCCTTCCGTTCGACGTGTACGAAGATCCGCAAACCGGCGCGTACCTCAAAGCCGTCATCGATCCCGGCGGCACGCTCGAGACGGCGATCAACATTCTGTCGTACGCCGACCTCGCGCCGGGGAAAAAGCTCATCGGTTCTTGGTCTTTTGACGCGGACAAGGGCGCCTATACGTACACGAAGCTCGCGCTAAACGCCCCGGTTGGTGCCGCCGACCTGCATCCGCCCGCGCCTTCGGCGACATGGACCTTCGCGAACGGCCAACCCTTCAAGATCGAGGTCACCGATTCGCGCATCTACGTGAACGCAAACGTCAACGGCGTGCCGGGACGCTTCATCTTGGACACGGGTGCTAGCGATATCTTCTTGAGCGACGACTTCGCCAACCGCGCGCACGCTAAATCCGTCGACAAATCCAGCGCGTTCGGCATTGGCGGTGCGACTACGACCCTCATCCGCAAGGCCGACACGATCGAGATCGGCGGCAACACCCTCTCCAACATCGCTATCAGCTCGCTCACCGACCACTACTATAATCCTAGCGAGCAGTTCGATGGCCTTATGGGATTCGACATCTTTGCCGGCGCGATCGTCAATCTCTCGCTCAGCGGCGGAACGATGCAAATCAGCGATCCCTCGCAGGGCGCGGCTTCCCCGCCGAGCGGGTGGTATCCGATCAGTCCGGACCTGTCGACATTTGTGCCTCGCGTGCCCGCAAAGATCGACGACAAGTTCGACATCAACGCATTGCTCGATACCGGTGGCAGCGACCTCGTGCTGATTTCCAGTCAGGTGGAGGGTCATGGGCTCACGCTCCTCGCGAACCGCAAGGGCTTCCTCGGCGACAACGCGGCAATCGGCGGGGTTGGCGGTTACGAAGTTACCGTCTGCGGCCCTCTCGCAAAGGTCACGGTGGGACCGTTCCCCTATACGGGAACCGAAGCATGTGAGAGTAACAATTGGAGTTTGCACGAGGGGCTCATCGGTTACGATTTCCTCAAGCACTTCGACTACATCTTCGACTATCCGCATGGCGTGATGTACATGATGTTGCACAAGAGCTAGTGCAGAATAAGAAACGAGCCTCGGCGAATTGCCGAGGCTCGTTCTTCACATCTGCGGTCGGAGGGACTCGAACCCCCAACCTACAAGTTCGTAGCCTGTTGCTCTATCCAATTGAGCTACGACCGCCCAATGCGACCACCGAAGATACGCGGTGGCTTTTTTATTCCCTCCCGGAGGTGCGGGAATTCGGAGAGAGAGGGATTCGAACCCTCGATACGACTTTACATCGTATAACGGTTTAGCAAACCGCCGCCTTCAGCCGCTCGGCCATCTCTCCCCGGCGCCTACTCGGGGCAGCCGACACTATACCACACCTCGGGCGTTGACCCCTAGCTTATGCATGCATAGCTTCCACCGCTGAGGGCGCCGCGCCCGGCGGTGCGCCTGCCGGCGTGGCCGCCGGACGGCGGCGACGCATGAAGAGCACGAGCGGCGAGCACAAGACGCACACGACGGCGATTACCATTGTCGCGTCAGCGTACGCGAGAATGGCGGCTTGGCTGTTAACGAGCCCCGCGAGCTGCCCGATGCTGCCGCCGTGCTGAAGGAACGCCTGAACGGCCGGAGACTGGAGCGTCGCATCGTCGGCAAGCACCGACGAATGGAACGACCAGCGCTGATCGATGATGACGTCGAGTGCGGCGACCGAGATTGAGCCACCAAGTTGCAGCGAGAGGTTGATAAAGGCGGCCGCTTTGGGACCTTCCTGCGGTGTGGTTGCGCCGAGCACCGCAATCGAAAGCGGAATGAAGAGCAGCGCGGATCCGACACCGGTCACGATCAACGACGGAGCAAAACTCCAGAAGTTCGACTGTCCGTTGGTCACGATCGCTTGCAACCAACCGCCGATGCTGACGAGGATAAAGCCGCACCCCAGCATGACGCGCGGATCGATGCGTCCCACGAAACGTACGATCAGGGGTGTCATGAGCATGATCGGCGCGGCGCGCAGAATAAACAGAAGGCCGCTAAGCGTGGGCGTGAAGCCGAGCGGACCTTGCGTGAACTGCGGCAAAATATAGCGTCGAGCCGAAAATGGCGGTGCCGAGCGCTAGGCCCAGAATTGAACCGGCGGCGACGCTTCGATTTCGCAAAATACGCAGATCGACGATCGGCGTTTTGCGTCCGAAAGAACTCCCAATAGACGAACGCGCACAGGCTTACCACCATGACGATGCGTCATGATAAGTACGGCGCGATCAGCGAACCAGTAGTGAGGTTCACCTTCCGTCAACACATACTGCATCGAACCCAAGCCCGCCGCGAGCAGCACCAGACCGGCGAAATCCACCGGCTCGCGCGTCCTGGCTCGGGGTCGCGCAGCATGAGTCCGAGCACGATCGCTGCAAAGATGCCAGGCGCGATATTGATGTCGAAGACCCAATTCCAGGAATAGTTGTCGACGAGAACGCCGCCGAGCGGCGGTCCAAGCGCAGGTCCCATAATTGCGCCGAGCGCGAAGATGCCTTGACTGAGGCCAAGCTGCTTGGGCGGAAACGTGTCACGAAGAATTGATTGCGCCGTCGCGAGCAAACCGCCGCCGAACGCGCCTTGCACGAAGCGTGCAAGGATGAGGAGCGTTAGGCTATCGGCCGATCCGCAGACGACTGAAGCAATCGTGAAGCCGGCGATCGAGGCGACGAAGTAGTTTTTGCGACCGAAGCGGTTCTGCAGCCATGGCGTGAGCGGAATGACGACGATGGCGGCGATCGTGTACGCCGTAACGATCCAGGTGCCTTCCTCCTGGCTCGCGCCGAGATTGCCTTGAATGGTCGGCAGCGCGACATTGGTGATCGTCGAGTCGAGCGTCTGCATTAGCGCTGCGGCCATGACGCCGGCAACGATCAACACACGACGCAGGCCGGTTTCCGTAACATCTTGCCGCGCTGGGGTCGTTGAGGCGCTCATAGCTCTCCGACGTGTATTTCCCCAATGGGTCCAATTGTATGTGCGTTTAAGCCCTTTTTACCGGGGGCAAACAAACGCCTGGAATGGAGCTTGGCTCCGGTCCAGACTGAGGAGGGTTCCCTTGCGGGCTACGCGAGCTCGGACGCGAGCGATCCGCCCCCACCGTTGTTACCGGAGGCTGGCAACGCCGCTTTCGCACGTGTTGCCATGCATTGCGATCATGCTCGTCATCGAGGCGCTCGTGCTCCTAGCGGCGCAGCCAATCGAGAATATCGTGAGCAGCGTCGATGCATCGATCGTCGCCGCCGCACACGTACCGGTGACACTCGGAAGCGAGCGATTCTTGTGGCTCAACCTTGCGCCGCTCCAATTTACGATGCCCTCACACGACTATGCCGACCTCGCAACCTACATTCTGGTCAGCGCGGTTGCAATCGCAATCGTCAGCATCTTTCGCCTTTTCCCGGCGCCGTTGCGCTTCTTCGTCAATTTCAACTTCCTGATCGTCGCCTCGGAAGCGTCGTATCTCCTTTTGGCGGGCCATCTCGGGTACGCCAGCAACGCTTTCTCCACGCTCATGCTCGAGACGATGACCGCCATTTGGCTCGTCCTGCCGCTCTTTGTCGGCACGGTGACCATCCTCTTTCCGTTTACGCTCCTGCGGACGGTCGCGATCATTGTCGTAAGCGTGGTCTTCGAAATCGTGCTCTCTGCATTGCGCTACGCCGCGTTCGTTGTCATCCTGAGCCACTCGGGACCGATTTTGATGGCCGACCTGTATCTCTCGTTCGGCCCGCTGCTCGACGTGATCCCATTGACCGGCATCTTCGCTATTTTTCTCGGCGCACTCGCAAGCCGTCTGCGGCGCGACCCGGAGGCATGGGCGTGGTTATAATCGCGTTACAAGGCTACGCGGCATTCGTCGTGCTCGTGATGATCGTGTACGCTCTGCGTCACTGGTACTTCACGATGAACCGGCTCTGGTCGCCGCAGCGCCCGTACTACCAAGACCTCTACGACACCGAGCTGCCGCATATCACGGTCGTTGTGCCGATGCACAATGAGGCCGCCGTCGCAACCGGCGTGATCGATGCGCTCCTCGACTCGACCTACCCTAAGGATCGGCTCGAGATCCTTCCCTTCGACGATCAGTCGCACGACGACACCAGCACAATTCTCCACGGATATTACGAACGTTTTCCGCAGATCGTCAAGCCCGTCTACATGCTCGATGGACCGCGTGGAAAACCCAACGCCCTCAACGTGGCGCTGCGCCTAGCAACACACGACATCATTCTGGTGTTCGACGCCGACTACACACCGGGCAAAGACATTTTGCGCACGCTCACCATGGCGTTTAGCGACCCGGAAGTCGGCGCGGTTATGGGGCGCGTCATCCCGCTCAACAGCGGAAAGAATTTTCTTACTCGCCTGCTCTCGCTCGAACGCTCGGGCGGCTATCAAGTCGATCAACAAGCACGCTATAACCTCGATCTCATCCCGCAGTACGGCGGTACGGTCGGCGGCTTTCGCCGCTCGATGGTCACGCGCATCGGCGGCTTCGATCTCTCGACACTAGCCGAAGATACGGATCTTACGGCGCGGCTTTTTATCGAAGGACGAAAAGTCGTCTACGCCAACGGCGCCGAGTGCTACGAAGAAGTGCCTGAGTCATGGCCGGCGCGCTTTCGCCAGCTACGCCGGTGGTCGCGCGGACACAACCGCGCCTTCTTCAACAACGCGCTCGGCATCGTAGGATCGACGCACCTGAGCTTCATCCAAAAAATCGACGGGCTGCTGCTCCTCTCGGTCTACCTCATTCCGCCGCTGTTGCTCCTCGGCTTTGTGGCGAACGCCTTGCTCTTCTTCATGGGCGCACTACCACTGTGGTCGGCGGTTGCGGTGGTGTTTTTCGTCGTCGCGTTCAATTCGTTTGGAAACTTCGCTCCCGTCTACGAGATCGGCGCCGCCGAATTGATCGACGGCGCCGGGCGCCGCCTTTACTTACTCCCCTACCTCTTCTATCTCTTTTTGTTCAACTCGTGGGCGGTAACGCACGGGCTCATCGATACGATCGGTGATCTCGTGAAACAGCGCTCTCCGCACTGGGATAAAACGGCACGCTTTCGTGGTAGCCATACTTAGCGTCGCGGCGTTTATCGCCGTCTTCGTCCTGCCACTGGTTCCCGGACTTTTCGAGCTGGCCAGGCCGCGCGATAGCGCCAGCTTGTCGATCGAGCTCGCGTATGCGCGTGATCCGCGTTTCTTCGCCCGCTCGTTTCGCACAAAGACCACCGCGCTTCGCGAGCCGCGAACCCATGGGCGGACACGGTTTCTGGATCGGCATAATGAGCGCGCAATTCTCGGTGACCTGCTGAGCGTCGCTCCCAATAGTCGTACCACGCAGGTGCAGTTCGCGCACGACCAACTGATTTGCGGCGCGGGTGCGGCCATCACCGACGGATACGGCGCGAACGCCGTTTTTTGCGGCGAATCGGTCGTTGCGCGAACGCTGTGCAGCGACGGCACGCTGGTGCTCGGCGATCGCTGTTCGATCGAACGATGGATCGACGCCGAATCGTCGCTCGATGTCGGTCGCGACTGCTATCTGGGCATGTCCGCAAGCAGCGGCGGCGCGGTTACGCTCGCCGGCAGCGTCCGGTTCGAACGCGTCTTCGGCGAACGCGTGACCGTGCTCGGTGCGGGTGCGGCGCCGGTGCCGCAACGCCCGGACAACGAAATCGTGCTGCGCGAACGCGATATCGCAAAAGGGCCCGATATTATCGTTCGCGGGAACGCGGTCGTCCTCGAAGGCACCGTCCTGGAGGCGAGCATCAAGGCGCACGGCTCGCTCTTCGTCGAACGCGGCGTCCGGATCGTGGGGAATGCCGTCGCTCGCGGCGAGTTGGTCTTGCTCGACGACAGCATCATCGAAGGCCATGCCTTCGGAGAGCGCGGCCTCTTCCTCGGGACAAATGCGCGCGTCGGCGTTCCAGGGCAAGGGAAGACTGCCTATACCGCAGGCAACGCGTTACTCTGTGACGGCGCAACCGTGCATGGCTGGATCGTCAGCGAGCAAGGCGGGTGGTCGGCGTGAACCGGCGCGCGTTTACCGCCGTCGTCATTCTCGCCATTGCGGCCGTCCTCGGCGCGCGCTTGTGGCATTTACACAGCCTCACCGCTGGCCGCGCGACGATGGTCGCACTCATCTATGCCGCAAGTGACGCCGGATCGAATGCCGCATGGAGTGAAGAGCTACGCGAGTCGGGCGTTCCATACGAATGGATCAGCCAAGGCGATCTCGTGTTGCTCGACCCCGCCTACTTGAGCCGCCACTTTAGCGCCATCGTGTTCCCCGATCACCTCGATCCAGTGGTCGTTAACGACATCCTTTCGACAATGACGCGCTACGCGCGTCAGGGTGGAACGGTGCTGATCGTTGACGACGCCGGAACGCGGCGAACCAACAGAACCTACCTTAAGAGCGGACTGTTCGCGCCGCTGCTTGGGCTCGAGTACGTGCGGTACGTGCAACAGCGCAGCGGCGCGTTTGGTGAGAGCGCAGTCCGGTTCGCGAATCCGCAAACAGCACGCGTTTGGCACGTTCCGTTCGGCAAACTCGACGAAGATTCGATTTCGAGCTACTACTACGGCCCGCAGCGGTATCCGGTACCGGCGACGCAAGCCAAAGGCGCCGACCTTCGCGTCGATGCGTCGAGCGCGTACGGTCCCGCCCTGACCGAACGGGCAATCGGCGAGGGACGGGCATTCTACGTGGCCCTTCCGCTTGGCTACCTGCGCGCGAACAGCGACGGTTTTCCGCTGCAGATGACGATTCAACGCGTCATCATCGACGCCGCATCGACACCGCATTTAGTAGCTTCGCCCCAAGGCGAGGGCGCGATCGTCATCAACTGGCATATCGACTCCAACAGCGAATGGATCGGCATCCCGCACCTCGCGAAGGCGGGCTTATTGCGGCCCGACATTCGCTATAACTTCGACGTTACGGCCGGTCCCGATCGCGACCGGCCCGGCGACGGCGAAGGCTTCGATGCCTGTGGCGCCGGCGCGCAATATCTGCGCACGATCGAACGCTACGGCAGCATCGGTTCACACGGCGGCTGGTTGCACAATGGTTTTGCGTGGGCGGTCGAAGCCCACCGTATGAGTTACAGCCGGATGAAGGAACTAATCGATAAGAACGACGCGTGCCTGCAGAAAATGACCGGCGAACCGGTGCGCGACTACGCCGCGCCCGACGGCGCGCACCCGCAGCCTTCAATGACACGCGCGCTCGAAGCTCTCCACATCCGGGCCTATTATTATACCGGCGACACCGGCGCGGCTGCGGAGCGAGCGTTTTACAACAATGCTCTCGTGTCGCAAACGACCTGGGCCTTTCCGATTGAGCCGTTGGGTCCGTACGCGTCGTTTGCAGAAATGCGCCTGGGCCACATTCCGCCCGCGCGGGTCAACGCATGGCTCGATAGCGTGATGGACGAAGCCGCGCGCGATCGGACCGTGCTGCTCTTTTACAGCCACTCCTACGACATGCAGTACGTCCCGTACGATGGTCCTTTCAACCACTTTCTCGATCGGCTTTCGCGCGCGCAACGCGACGGAACCGTCCACGCGACGGTCATGAGCGACGCCGGCGCCTTTCTTTCGCGGTTCATCGGCACCAGCGCCGCATTTGTGCACGACGGCAACGACGTCGACGTGCGCCTGGACAATAAGCAGGGCTTGCGCGATGTGGCCTTTGCGCTGCCTAAGTCCTGGGTGACGCCGGATCTTCGCTTACCCGTAAACGTTCGGCGCGGGCGCGACGACGCGCGCTTTGACTACTTCTGGATCGCCACCGACGATCGCACGCTGGAGTGGACATATTCATTAGCGAAAGGAGCGATAGCATGCGACTGCGGTCGCTGAGTCTTCTCATCGTATTTTTGGCTGCACTGCGCTTGCCGGCGCAGGCCGACGAGCCGTTGGCGACCTTCTCGCTGGAAGGAACGACGACTGGGGTCTCGCCCGGCACGACCTACGGACCGTGGGACTGGATGATCGGCGCCTATCGCACGACAATCGGGAACGATAAACCCGGGCTACAACTCATTACGCGAAGCGATCGCGACAGCGCGACGCCGACGTCCGCGACATCGTACATTCTCGACGACTACCACCAATTCTCCGATCACGCCTACGGCTATGCGTCACTGCAGCTTTCGAGCGGGGAGATCTTTCCAACACGAGGGTTATACGTTGAGGGCGATGCCGCCGTCGCGACAGGCGTTGCATTCGGTACCGGCATTGGCTGGCTCGCCAATCCCGATGACACGTCGCAGGAATTCCTGAGCATTGGCCCTACCGTGTATTTTCCGCACGGGAATGCGACCTTGCGATATCTTCCGCTGTGGACACACGGCGACATGGGCGCGTCGTCGTTTCTTGCGTCGGCGACCGTTGGTGACGAAGGCCACACATCGGCGACGCTGACGCTGCAGGATGGTGTGGAACCCGCCTATGTTGCCAACCAAGTGCTGCTCACCACCGGCCTCGCGGAGCGCGCGTTCGCAGCCGAACTGACGACACGGCACTTCATCACGCCGCGCTTCGGCTATGATGTTGGATTATCGTACGCTAACGTCACCGATCGCCAAACCAATGCCTTCATCTATCGCAGCCTCGGCTTCACCTTCGGTCTGGTTTGGGGACGACCAGCGCCACCGCCGAGCGTCGCGCGATGAGCTACGCGCTGGGTGCGGTAGGGCCCGTCATCGGCGGCTCTTCGACGAACACGGCTTTTGGTGCGGTGTGCCGCGGGCGACGCAGGCGTGCAAGCAGACCGTCGACACCAAGCACGCGACCGGTCGGCAACACCAGGCTCAGTGCCGAAAGCACGAGCGCGGCGGAATCCAGACCCGACCACACGCTCAAGTGCGCAAGCCCGCCTTTCGCCGAGATGTAATTCAGCGACAGAAGGACGCCGATCAGTCCGCCCAGACGCGTGTAAAAGCCAAGGAGCAGCAAACAGCCCGTGACTACTTCGCCCAAGCGTACGAGTTCGGCGAAGAACCATGCGTTAGGAAGCACCACGTTGGTCAGAAACGCTTGATAGAATCCACCCGTGTGGGTGATCTGTTGATTGAGGAATTGCGTCATCATGCCGTTTGGCGGCATGAAATCCTGACTCTGTGTAAATTTCGGAATGCCGTGCATGAGCCAAAATGCGCCGGTATAGATGCGAAACAGCGATAGCCAGTATGCGTAGGTCGATGAAGATGGGAGCTTCACGCCGGAACCTCCTTTGGTGCTGAAACGAGCCGCAAAATCAAGGAAGCGGCATCGCGCGCAGCATCCGGGCGCCCATGTTGCCCTGCTGCTTGAACCATTCGCTCGCGACGGGCGGAATCCGTCAAAATTGCCGTTAACGCGGTTGGAAGATCGCTCATCGTGCGTGCCCGAATTGCGACACCCCAATCGGTCAGCACCCGCACGTTGCGCTCTTCCTGTCCGGGCAGTGGTTTGAGCAGTACGATCGGCATCTGCGCGGCAAGCGCCTCGGCCGTGCTCAGGCCACCGGGCTTCGTGACAAAGACGTCCGCCGCATGCATGTAATCGTAGACATTGTCAACGAAGCGCACGACGCGCACGGGATAGCTCACGCTCTCGGCTGCTGCAAGCACGCGACTCTCAGCACGTGCATTGCGACCGGCGATAACGACGGCGGCGAGCGGTACGCTCACCGCCTCCATTGCGCGCAGCGCGCGTTCTAATGGTCCGATTCCGAGGCCTCCGCCCATCACCAGTGCAATCGGCCGGTCGAGTGGTAAACCCAAACGCTCGCGGATCACGTGCGCCGGCTGCGCGCTGCGTTTGAAGCGCGGATCGACCGGAATGCCCGTGACGGCGATGCGTTCGGGGCGTACGCCGCGCGCGATCATCAGATCGCGCATGCCTTGGGTCGCGACGCAGTAGCCTTCGATGTTGTCGTGGATCCAGAACGCATGCACCGCAAAATCGGTCACGATGCCGATGACCGGAGGCGCGTCGTCATAGAGGCGTTTGTACTCCGCCATCGCGCCGCTTGGGAATGCATGCGTGCATACAATCGCATCGGGGCGCTCGCGCTCGATCAGCGAGCGCAGATTGCCGGCAGTGAATTGATGGGCCCAGGTGCGAAAGGGCCCGACCTCGGTCGCGCGCTCGGCGCGGTCGTAGATATAGCGGTACATTTGCGGTATCGTCTTGACCATCCGCAGATACCCATCCGAGACCACGCGCGAAACGACCAGCGCGGCATATTTGTACGAGTCCACGACCTGCGTGTGAATGTCTGGGTCAAGCTCACGCAACGCAAAGCAAACGGCGTTAGCTGCCGAGACGTGCCCGACGCCGACGCTCGCCGAAAGAAAGAGGACGCGAATTAGTGTCGCACCACTAACTCTCGCCGCCTTCCTCTCCGGCTTCTTCGGCAAACACCAGAAACTCGTCGAGGATCTCTTGCGCGAGCGTATCGTCTTCGAGCAGATTGCCTTCGAGATCGGTCACGATGAACTCGCTCTCGGCCTCTTCGTCTTGCGGCTCGTGCATCAGCACCGCGTATGACGCGCCATCGTCGGGATCTTCGAGTATGCCCACCACCTCGAACGGCAGCTCCCCGCCGTCCTTGGTCTCGATGTAGAGCACCTCGCTCAATTCGAGCGGGCCGCTCTTGCTTTCACCGTTGTTGGACGACATGTTGGCTCCTTAGAAGGCGATTTAATGAAGACAGCGCTGGACGTTGGCTTGATGTTCGGAAAGCGTCTTCGCAAACACATGATGCCCATTCCCGCAGTACACGTAGTATAGGTCGTCGGTTTTTGCCGGATGGAGCGCGGCCAGGAGAGCGGGCAGGCCCGGGTTGGCGATCGGGGTCGGCGGCAGGCCGGCGTGCTGGTAGGTATTATACGGCGAATCGATCTGCAAGTCGCGCAGCGATAGTGCCGCTTTATGCCGGGGCAGTGCATATTCGATGGTGGCGTCGACCTGAAGCGGCATCCCTAGGCGCAGCCGATTGTAGATGACGCCGGCGATCAGCGGACGGTCAGCCTCGATCTTCGCCTCGCGCTCCACCAGCGAGGCAACGGTAACCGCTTGCGCCACGCTCACGTGGAGACCGCGCGCGAGCTGCGCTGCGTCGGGTGGGAGTTCCTTGGCAAACTGATCGGTGAGCATGCGCGTCACCTGAGCCGGCGTCGCCGCGAGCGGTATGAGGTAGGTGCTGGGAAATAGGTAGCCCTCGTGGCCGTGAAACGATCGCTCGAACGAACCGGCGCGCCCGACGCCTTCTTCTTGCAGACGCTGCGCGATCTGCTGCGCGGTGAATCCCTCGGGAATGGATACCCACGTGGCTACCTGCGCGCCGCCGCTCACGAGTTGATCCAAGATCTCTGCTGCCGTAGCGTGCGGCGCGAATGCATATGCGCCCGCGCGCACCTCGGCATCGGCGCGGCGTGCACGCGCAAGCACGCGAAAAGCAAGCGCGTTGCGAATAACGCCGCGAGACTCGAGCAAAGAGGCGATGTCGGCAAGGGTCGATCCGCGCGGGACCACGACCTGCACGCTGGTCGAAGGGAGCGAACGATCCAGAAACACCGTCGCGAACCACGCCGCGACAACGCCCGCGACGAAGAGCGCAGCGAGCGCAACGAGAACGCCCACTATGCGACCTCGCGTCACGAACCGCCCAAACGCCGGCGCGCGAGAAAGGTCTCTAGAATCAAAGCCGCGGCCATCTTATCGACAACGGTTTTGCGGCGTTTACGCGACACGTCGGCGGCGATGAGCGTTTTCGTTACTTGAGCGGTGGTCATGCGCTCATCGACGCGGTGAATCGTTCCCTTGAACACCGAACGCAGCGACTCCACGAACGCGTCCATCTTCGTAGCGGCAATGCCGCGCTCGCCCGAAAGCGAAATTGGATCTCCGACAACCAGATCGCTGACGTCGTAGGATTCCACGAACTCCTCGATCCGCGCGAGATCGGCACGCAGATTGACGCGTTCGATCGTTCCGACCGGCAGGGCAAACGTTTCTGTGGGATCGGCCATCGCCACCCCGATCCGCTTGCTGCCCACATCCAGCGCCAAAATGGCTATGATGCTGCCTTCGGCTTTCTACCGAGGTGGTGGACGACGATCTCCTCGATCGCCACGCCGACGCGCGGCCGCGCGAGCACCGCCGCACCACCGGCGCCGCGCGGCGTGCGCAGACCGGCCAAATTGTGCAAGTCTTCAGCATCGAGTTCGACCAGATCGCGCCACACCTCACGGCACGACACACAAATGAAGCCACCCGCTTGCGGATCCACCCACGCCTGCTCGCGCACGAAACCTTTGCCGCAGCGGATACACGCGTCAACCGGCGGCTCGATGCCCAGCGACGCGAGCAGTCGCAGCGAAAAACGCGGCACCAGCGCACGCGGCGTCTCGCTCGCAGCGATTGCCGAGATGACGCCGGAGAGCAATCCATAGATTTCCGGCACCGCAAGGTCCGGCTCGCAGAACGCGTCGATGAGCTCGGCCACAAGCTGCGCGGTACCAAAGCGCTCGGGTTCGACCAGCCGCTCCCACGGCGCAGAGATGATGTCGGCGTGAACGATCACGTCAAGCGAACGTCCGTGATGCATTTGAAGTTCGCACTCGTTACCGAACTCGAGCCGGCCGGCAAAATGACTCTTGGCACGGCGCACGCCTTTCGCCACCGCGTCGAGTTTTCCGCGTTCGCTCGTGAAGAGACGAATGATGCGGTCGGCTTCACCGAGTGGGCGGGCGCGCAGCACGATGCCGCGCGTTTTATACGAGCGGGCCGAAGGAATGGGGAAGCAACTCCGCGATGGTGGTCGTCGCCGTGCCGTCGGGCGTGGTGTATACCACCGTCATCTTGGGGTTGAATTCGGCCAGCACTTGGCGGCACGCTCCGCACGGGCTGGTCAGCAGACCGTCGGGACCCGCAACGGCGATTGCTGCGAACTCGCGAAAACCGGCGCTTACTGCGGCGCCGACAGCAACGCGCTCGGCGCACATCGTCAGTCCGTAGCTCGCGTTTTCCACGTTGACGCCCATGAACACGTGACCTTCACCGGTATCGAGCGCCGCACCGACGGCAAAGTGCGAATACGGAGCGTAGGCGTTCTCGCGAACCTCGCGCGCGGCCGAGAGCAACGCCTCATGATCACTGAGCAACGTCGTGCTCATCTGCGTGAAGCTCCTCGTCGGTGGTGGCCGTGCCGTTGGGACTGATAAAGACGCGAACCGAAAGGATCCGGCGGCCGCGCGTGCGCTCCACCTTCAGGCGTGTCTGCCTATCGGCCTCGATCTCCTCGCCTTCGCGCGGCAAACGTCCGAAGAGACCGACCACATAGCCCCCGATCGTTTCGAAGTCTTCGAAGGGAATATGCGTGCCGAGCTTGTCGTTCACGTCTTCGATGTTGGTGCCAGCTTCGACCACTGCCTCTTCATCCGAGACGACGTGGATCGGTTCTTGCTCGTCTTCGTCGTGCTCATCGCGAATCTCCCCGACGATCTCTTCAAGCAAATCTTCCATGGTGACCAGGCCGGCGGTCCCGCCGTATTCATCGACCACGATCGACATCGAGAACTTTTCGCGCTGCATCTCGCGCAGAAGCTCGGCGATCTTTTTGGTTTCGGGAACGTGCGAGGCGGGGCGCATGAGCGCGCGCAGACTGGTCTGCGCAAGCGTACCGTTGGCGAGTGCAATCAACAGCTCGCGGTCGTGCACGATGCCGACGATGTCGTCTTTGGATTCCTGGTAGACGGGAAGCTTCGAGTAGCCGTCGGCGATCACCACGTCGAGCGCGCGTCGCGGCGAATCGTCGATCGAGACCGCCACGATCTCCGGGCGCGGCGTCATGACCTCGCGCACGATCGTATCGCCGAACTCGATGACCGAATGGATCATCTCGCGTTCTTCTTCTTCGATCACGCGCTGCTCGGCACCGACGTCGACCAGCGAACGAATGTCTTCTTCCGTTACGTAGATCTGATGCGCGACCCGGATGCCGAAGACGCGCAAGATACCGTTAGCCACGAAGGTGAAGGCATTGCTGATCGGGCCGATCACTACCGCAACGATGCTGAGCGCGGGCGAAAGCACGAGGAGCCAGCGGTCGCCACTCCCGGCCGCCAGCGTTTTGGGAATGATCTCGCCAAAGAGCAAGAGGACGACCGCCATTACGCCGGTCGACCATAGGGCTGGCTGCGTAAGGCCCATGTCGATCGCGAGCGTCGTGGCAAGCGAGTCGGCCGCGAGGAGCGCGATCGTGTTCCCGATCAAGATCGAGGTGAGGACGTGGCTCTTGTCATCCACCAACGCAACGAGGCTATCGGATCCCCGCAGCTTGCGATCGTGGATGGTTCGGGCCCGTACCCGCCCGACCGAGACGAGCGCCGTCTCCGAGGCCGAAAAGAAGGCCGAGGCCAGCACCAGGACGATCAGCACGGCGACTTCAAGCCAGTTTGGATGGGCCGCCGTCATGGTGCGGTACTTCGGTCAGGGTCGGTATTCAAAACGGCGCCATTATACCATGAGGTGCGAGCGAGCTAGCAGGTAGACCGCCAGGGCGACCACCGTTCCGAGCACCGAGCCGGCTACCACCTCACCGGTGCTGTGGATCTTGGCCTCGACCCGGCTCTGCGCCACCAGGAAGGCCACAAAGTAGGCTAGCAGGGCCGCCAGCGGGCGCTGATAGAGGAACGCGAGCAGAGTGGCAGCTGCGAACGCCAGCGCCGCGTGTCCGGAGATCGCTCCGCCCTGGAGCGCTGATCCCCGCCCCACCCAGGCCTTGGCGAAGATCGTTGCGATGGCCACCACGGTGAGGACCACGAACGCGATGTTGCTCGGGACGCTCGCCACTGCCTCATAAACCCGTTGGCCTCCGTTGATCAGGCCTTGATAGAACACCAAGTACCCGACGACGACCGCCGCGACCGACGCAACCAAGACGGCGCCGGCTGCGGCATCTTTGGCCGTTTTCGCAAGCGGATGGTGCGTCACGGTGAGCAGATCGACGATCGACTCGACCGCGGTATTGAGCAGTTCCAGCGCCAAGACCACGGCAATGATAACCACCAAGTCCACGACGTAGTCGCGGCCAAGACGCAAAATCAGCGCGGCGAGTATCACCAGCAGCGAGATGATCAGATGCGCCCGCATGTTGGGCTGCGTGCGCGCGGCGTACATGATACCGGCGAATGCGTGGTTGAACGAACGCCAGAATCGCACGCGCGTTAGCTCTCGTACGGCCAAGGCATGCCGATGGCCGCAGCTAGGCGGCGCTCCTCGGCTTCCATCGCGCGCCGCTCGTCAGGCTCCATATGATCGTGACCGAGCACGTGGAGCAAGCCGTGAATCATCAAGCGCTCGACCTCGCGTTGGAGCGGGGCGTCGTACTCGGAGGCTTGACGGCGCGCCGTCTCGATCGAAATGACGATGTCACCGAGCAATACTTCGGGGACGAACCCCTCCGGTTCGAGCGGAAACGAGAGCACGTCGGTGGGCGTATCCTTGCCGCGGTGCTCGCGATTGATTTCGCGAATCGCAGCGTCGTTGACCAAAGTCAACGAGATCGCCGCATCCGCATGATCGACTTCGGCGAGCAGCTTGCGCATGACGCCCTTTATCGCGCGCGGATCGAGGCCGCTGCCGCGCACTTCATTGCGGTAGTGGATTTGCATACGCTTTGATGATCTTGGCGACCAAGGAGTGACGCACGACGTCGGTTTCATCGAGTTCGACCACGCCGATGTCCTCAAGCCCACCGATGCGCCGGGCCGCGTCGCGCAGCCCGCTGCGCGCGCCTGACGGCAGATCGATTTGCGTGACATCGCCGTTGACCACCATCTTCGACCCCGAGCCTAGGCGCGTCAAAAACATCTTGAGTTGATCCGCCGTTGCGTTTTGCGCTTCGTCGAGAATCACGAAGGCGTCGCTGAGCGTCCGGCCGCGCATGTAGGCAAGCGGCGCCACTTCGATCGTGCCGCGCTCGAGATAGCGCTCAACGACCCCGGCGTCGAGCAAATCTTCGAGGGCGTCGTAGAGAGGACGCAAATACGGATCGACCTTCTCGCGTAAATCGCCGGGAAGAAATCCGAGCTTTTCGCCGGCTTCCACGGCGGGACGCGAGAGGATCACGCGCGCAACCTCGCGATTCTTGAGCGCCTTCACCGCCATGACTACGGCGAGAAACGTCTTGCCCGTACCGGCCGGACCGATGCCGATCGTGAGCGTGTTGCAGGCGATCGATTGCACCAGGGCACGTTGCCCCGCGGTCTTGGGCCGAATCTCTTTTCCGCGCTGCGTACGAATGAGCGTGCCGGGCAACGCGCGACCATTCTCGCCCGCACCCGCATCGGCAATAGCAAGGGCGACGTCATCCGGCGTAATCTGCGCGCCCTCGACCGCGGCATCGAGCATGCGCCGAACCGCGTGTTCCGCGCGCTCGACGTTGGCCGTCGTGCCCGCAAGCGTGAGCCGGTCACCGTCCGCGCGAACGCTCACGCGCAGACGATCTTCGAGCGCCGAGAGGTTCTGATCGAATTGTCCGAAGAGACGAACGCGATCTACGAGATCGCTTAGATCGACGGTTCGCTGTGACGTGGACTCCAGATCGTTTGCTCCTGAAATGCTTTGGGCGGCCCCAAGACCTCGGCGGCGACGATTGCCCGCACGAGTGTCGCGCTCCCTCCGAACATACCACGAATCGGTGAGGTTCTAATCGGCGCATGCACCAGCGTGTACTCCGGCACCGGCGCGGGCGCGGGCGGCCTTGGTTTTGGCGGCGCCACCGGGCGCGGCGGCGGTGGCGCCTCGACGACCGGCGGCATGGCAAATGCGGCCGTGACCAACCGCGGCGGCGGAACCGGCTGTGGCTGCGGCCGGGGTTGCGGCTGCTGGACGGCAGCTTGCGGCGCAGCCGCACGTTGCGACCGCGCCCGCGCGACGTTCTTGCGAATGCTCGAGATCACGCCGAACGCCACGATGATCAGCCAGATAATCAGGCCGATGTTATGCATCGTAGGTTATCTCGGCGGTTGCGGCGGCTGCGTCGCGTCGGGTCCTGCGCCGCCCTCGACGCTGTTACCGATGGAGTCACGCATGCCGGTGTCTGCCTGCAGATTCCTGAGCTTATAGTAATCCATCACGCCCAGGTTGCCGTTCCGGAACGCCTCCGCGATCGCCAGCGGAATCGCGGCCTCGGCTTCCACGACCTTCACGCGCATGGCTTGGGTCTCGGCCTTCTGTTCTTGTTCGGCCGCCTGGGCAGCATACTGGCGCTCCGCGGCCTTGGCCTGAGCGATCTTGCGATCGGCATCGGCTTGCGAGGTCTGCAATTCGGCGCCGATGTTCTTGCCGACGTCGACGTCGGCGATGTCGATCGAAACGATTTCGAACGCGGTTCCCGCGTCTAAGCCTTTGGCGAGCACGGTCTTCGAAATGCGGTCGGGATACTCGAGCACTTCCTTATGATCGATTGCCGCGCCGACCGCGGCCACCACGCCTTCGCCGACACGCGCAATGACCGTCTGTTCGCCCGCGCCGCCGACATAGCGATCGAGGTTGCTGCGCACGGTGACGCGCGCCTTGACGTTGAGCTGAATGCCGTTCTGCGCGACGCCTTGGAACGTCGGCGTCTCGATGACTTTGGGAGTGACCGACGTCTGGAGCGCTTCGACGACGTTGCGCCCGGCCAGATCGATCGCCGCGGCACGCTGCCAGTCCAGCGGAATCTGCGCGCGCTGCGCGGCGATCATGGCGAACGTCACGTTCTCTACATTACCGCCCGCGAGAAAATGCGACTGCATCTGATCCACGGTGAGATTCAAGCCGGCCTTACGTGCGCGCACGTAGTTCGCGACAATGACGCTGGGGGGAATGCCGATCAGCCGCATGCGCACCAGCGTGATGATGCCGAGCGGCACACCCGCCGCGACAGTCCGAATCCAGGTAGCGATCGGAAAGTAATACAAAAATGTGAAAAAGAGGATGATCGCTACGATGAAGATGATCACCGCACCGATGGTCGCGAGTGCCACGCTATTCAGGCTCCTTACTTATAGCTCGGAAGAGTAACCGGCTCGACAAAGATGCGCGCGCCCTCGACGCGCGTAACGCGGATAGGCGTGCCCTCCGCAATGAATTCGCCCTCGGTGAGCACGTCGACGCGCTTGCCGTCGATTTGTGCCACGCCCGCCGGGCGCAAATAGGAAGCCGCGACACCGGTCATGCCGCGCAGCGACGTGTGGTCGCTGCTCGCGACAAAGTCGGGGCCTTGCGCGTCAACCAGCGCCAAGCGACGCATCCACGCGTTCTGTGGAAAGATGCGCGTCATCAGCGCAAAGCAGATTGCCGTGCAGATGATAGCTGTCGACATCGCTTCGATCGCAATGAACGTAAAGGGCAAGCCAAAGGCTAAAAACACGGCGGCCAGCAGGGCGAGCCCGCCGAGTATCCCGGGAAAGCCGTGACCGGGAACCACGTGTAACTCCCATAAGATGCCGAGCAGACCGATGATCGCAAGCCCGATCACGAGTCCGTTAGAGAATCCGGCGTAGATGTGCGTCCCGAAGAACAGCGCCAGCGCGAGGATGCCGATCGTGCCGGCAATCCCGTGCAGCGTCTGCATTTCCACGATCAGTCCCAGTGACCCGATGGTGAGCAAGAGCGCCGAAATCTCGAGCGTGTTGGCAAAGCGCGCCAACTCCTCGCCCCAGGTGTAGTTTTGCGTTTGAAGTTGCGCATCGGCCAGATGAACGGAACCCAGCGCCGCCGAGAGCGAC
>CAWHWQ010000007.1:0-66751 GCA_963833095.1 Vulcanimicrobiota bacterium
GGTTCGATGGCGTCCGCCATGCCGGTTTTTACCGCGTCTTGCGCCGGTAGCGTCAAGAAGGTGCCGGGCGTCTTATACTCGGGCACGTCGATGCTCTTATCGACGAAGGCCGCGGCTAGTTTTTGCGGGCGATGATTGCGCTGCGCGGTCGAGACGAACAGCGCCTTGAGCGCCGACACGGTTTCGGGATTATCCGGGTGCGGTTCAGCCGACCCGATTGCAGCGCCGGGAGCCATGAAAATCCGCGAGGTCGAGAGTGTGATCAGCGATGCAGCCGAAAAAGCGCGGTGCTCGACAAACGCATAGACCGGCTCGTGGGCTGAGAAAATATCGGCACGAATGTCTTCAGCCGCTTCGACCAATCCCCCGTCGCTGTTCACGTCGAGGATGACGGCAGCCGCGTGTTCGTCGTTGGCTTGCGTAAATGCGCGGTGGACCAAATGCGCCATACCGTCGTCAACCATTCCGCTAATCGGCACGACCACGACGACCGGAGCGGTCGAAGCGGCACGGGCGAACCCAGCGAAGCCGGCCGCCACGAAGGCGAGCGAGAACGCGACCCGGATCAAGCGCAAACCAACCATGCTGGATGCTACTTTCGCAACACGGTAAGGTTGCACCCACGCATAGGGCGCGAGCGAAGCCGCTCGGCTTTAGCGGGCAAAGCTTTAGCTTTGACCGATAACGTCTAGCTCTTGCGTGACGATTTCGCGGATCAGATTGCCGTCGGCCAGCCCTTTGAGCTGCGGCATCACCGCTTTCATCGCGGCACCCTGATTGCGCCCATCCGCAGGGAGTGCGGCGAGCGCGGCCCTCACGATCGAGCGAATGTCGTCGGCTGATTTCTGCACCGGCAAATAAATCGTGAGAATCTCACGCTCGGCGCGCTCTTTGTCGGCTAAATCCTGACGTCCGGCCTTCTCAAACTCCGTGAGCGAGTCGTTGCGCTGCTTGACTAGCTTCTGGACGACGGCAAGCTCATCGGCGTCGGAAAGCTCCGCGCCGGCTTCGCTGCGTTTGTACGTGAAGCCGGATAACGCCGAACGGAGCGTGTCCAGTCGGAGCTGGTCGCGCGCCTTCATCGCCTCCTTGAGATCGGAGGCGATGCGGTCTTTGAGGGAACCCAAGGTTTTAAGCCCGGCGCTTGCGAGCCGCGGCAGACTTCTTCTTGCGGCGAACGCTCGGCTTTTCGTAGTGCTCGTGCTTGCGCGCCTCGGCGAGAATGCCCGCCTTTTGGGTGGCCTTTTTGAAACGGCGCAGCGCGCTCTCGATCGATTCGCCCGGAGATACGCGAACTTCCATTATTGAATGACCCCCCTTCGTGGCGCCTCCGCACGGGAGCACGCAAAGATTAGGCCTCGTCGCGAGGCCTAGCCGGGGTACTGTAGCACTATCCGGGCGGCCAGGTCAAATGCCTTCCCGCTAGGACGTGAAGATGCAGATGGTCGACCGTCTGGCCGCCGTCGGGCCCGGTGTTCATCACTAGGCGATAGCCGTCGCGGCCGCGCTCGCGTCCGAGTTTCGACGCAACCTCCACCAGGCGCGCCAGCAGCGGCGCATCGCCCGCGTCGGAAAGCTCGCCGATATTGGCGTGATGGGCGATCGGCATCACCAGCACATGCGTGGGCGCTTGCGGGTTGATATCTTCGATTGCGAGCACGAGGTCATCGCGAAAGACGGGCTTTGCGGGAATCTCACCGGCCGCGATCTTGCAGAATAGGCAATCCATCTTCGAGCCTCCTATCGGCGAATGATGAAGTCCCACGATTTGGTCGTGGTGTTACCCGCCATATCCGCGACCCGCACGGTCACGTGCACAGCGCCGCTATGATACGAATATTGCGGCATGTATTGGATGAAAGCCGGCGAGCGCAGTGACTCTGAAGTAACGTCGCGTCCGTCCACCCACAACACGATGCTCGACGGATTCACCGGAACGGCGTCGGCAACAAACGTCACGTAGATCGCGGGCGAGCTGGTATTGACGACCGCGTTCTCATTGGGAGCAAAGTCCGAAACGCCGGGCGGCGAGCTCGAAGCCGAAAGCGTCTGCGAGGCCGTGACGTCGGGCGCGTCCGCCGTGCCGACACGCAGATGGCCGATGATCGGCACGTTGGAAAAATTTGCTCCGTTGGGGATACGATAGCTTGCCGTATACATGCCGCGCGGCCCCTCGCTCATCGCGAGGTTCGTCACGTAGGATCCAATGTCAAAGGTTGCCGCGCCGCCGGGCGTGCCTTGCATCGTCACCCTCAGCGCGTCACCCGCGCGAAGCGGCCGATTGCTATCGAGCGCAACCGAGGCGATCTGCGGACTGCCCGGTGCGGGCGAGACGCTCGCGATCGGACGACTTGCCAAGATCGTACGGATCTCGTTGGTTACCACATTGTAGCGGACGGTGACCACGTCGCCCACGCGCAGGTCGGAGATCGCAGCGGTTTTTCCATTGAGGATAATCTGCGTGGTACGATCGGGCACGATTACGTGACCGTCCATCATCACGAACTCAGTTGATGTCGCAGCGGCGATATTTCCCGCGCGCGAACCGAATTCGTCGGCAACCCGCTGCACGTGCCCCGCGCGGTCCATGTAGATACGCGCAAAGTCGCCCGGACGCACGTCGGCGAGCTCGCCCGGAACCACGACGTTTGCGGCAACGTCGTGCATTTCGACGATGGCGTTCGTGCCGATCGGGACGGTGTGGATCGTCGCGTTGTATTCAAGTGTCACCGTCGGCGGATCGGAGGCGAGGTCGACGGCCGCGACCGTTCCAAAGCGCTCGGCGGACGTATGCGTAAGAACCAGCCCGCTCGACGAACGCCCGACGAGCTGCGCGACGATGGTAACGGTCTGCGTGTGGCTGTCGTAGGTTGCCTGCGCGCCGAGCACGTCGGTAAAGAAGCGCAGCGGCGCGTAGAGCACGTCATGCACTTCGATCGCTCCATCCTTGCCGCCGATTGGAACGCTCACCGTGCGCGCGCCTACCTGCGTCTCGATCTGCGAACCGGATCGGATAAACTGCAGGCCCAAGGCTTCGATCGTGCGGCGCACGGGCGCGTACAGCTCACCGTGCAACATCATCGGCGGGGGCTGCAGCGGCAGCTTCACGCCGTTGATCACGATTGCGATCGCAGCCATCAGAACGTGAATCACCGTTGCTCCTCTACGATTTCGCGATAGACCGCGGCCGTTTCGCGCGCTGTACGATCCCAGCTCAGCGCTCCGACGGCCTCGCGCCCACGTTCAACGAGCGCGGTGCGCAAAGCCTGGTTGTCGAGCAGACGCTCGATCTGTGCGCGCGCACCCTCGACGTCGCGCGGGTCGAAGGTCAGCGCGGCGCCCGAGACGGGATCGGGGATCGACGTCGCGGTGGCGATCACCGGGCAGCCCTGCGCCATCGCCTCCACAAACGGCAAACCGAAGCCTTCGAGCAGCGACGGATGGACGAGGGCCGAGGCCCCGGCATAATATGACGCGAGCGCGCGATCGTCGACGTCACCCAGCGCAACGGCTTGCCGGCGATCGTTTGAGAGACGCTGCAACGCACCGCTGAAGTCATCCGGCCCCGTGAGATACAAATCGATCTCATAGCGCGTCGGCAGCGACGCCCAGGCTTGGAGCAACGTCGGGATATCCTTGTGCATGCGATGATTGCCCACATTGATGAGATAGGGCCGCTTCCCGCGATACGGCGGTGCTTGCTCGAGAAACGTCTCGCGCGGCGCGAGCGGCACGACCCGGATCTTCGCCGGATTCGCCCCGAGCAGCGTCACCAGATCCCCGATAGTTCGGCTATCCGAGGTGATGATGCGCGCAGCCTTGCGCGCCGCGCGCTGCACGACCGAGCGATAGTACGGCGCAATCGTGGGCTTGAAGAACTGCAGAAACCGCAGATGAATCACGTCGTGAATCGTAAACACGAAGCGTCCGCCCGCAAAGAGCGGCACGTACTGCGACATGAAATGCGCCACGTCGATCCGGTCATTGCGCATCTGTACGGGCAGCGCGATTTGATCGAGCATTCCGAGGTTCTCGCCTTGGCTGTACACGCGATACTCAAACTCGGGTGCCACTCGGGGCAGTCGCGCAGCCACCTCCTGAATATAGGTTCGCATGCCGACGGAGATGTGGCGGCCGCAGCGCGCATCCAGGCCGACGCGTACCATCTAGTGCTTCTTGCGGTCGAGGCCCGCTTGCCGTAGCGACTTCCAGGCAACCACCGCAGGATAGAGTGCGGAATACCAGGCGACGTACCATCCGCGCGGACCGTCGCGCAGCGCCCCGCGCCGCAACAAGCCATCGCCAAAACGCGGCACGACCAACGCTCCTTGCGTGACGCTGCGCATGAAGCTCGGCGGATGGGCCAGCGCCTCGATTGCGGTGTAACGCGCGAACTTCTCGCGATATGTGCGCGCATCGGGATACGAGTAGTGCAGCAGCGTGCCATCGAGCTCGCGCACGTCGCCATTGCAGACAAGTCGTTCGTGCAGCGGCGCGTCGCCGCCGGTTGCCGCTTGCGCTTCGACCCGCGCCGCGCCGGTACGCACCAAGCGCAGCAGCGGCTCGCCGCTCCACATGCGCATCGGTTTGCCGTGAAAATACGTCGTGCGACGAACGATATAGCCGTCCGCATTGCCGGGTGCGGTCACAATCGCCTCGCGCAAACGATCGTCGAGTTGCTCGTCGGCGTCGAGCATCAGCGTCCAGGGCGTCGCGATCTGCCCGAGTCCAAACCGCCGCGCGTCGACAAAGTCGGTCCAATCCCGTTCGATCACGCGCGCGCCGGCGGCCCGCGCGTACGCAACCGTATTGTCGGCCGAACGTGCATCGAGTACGAGAATCGAAACACCGCGCGGCAGGCTGGTGATCGCGCGCGGCAGATCGCGCTCTTCGTCTCGCGTCAGAATGAAGGCGGTGACGTCGCTAGGATCCATGGCGGCCCCTCCGGGGGGCGCGCAGCGCTAGCGTAGCGCCGTTCAAACCATCGGGGCCCCCGGGCGAACGACGCTCGCCTGGGGAACCGAGCCGCCATGCGCCAGCGCTGCGCCGACGAAGTCGCGATAGAGCGGCGATGGATTGTTGGGCCGCGACTTGAACTCGGGATGCGCTTGCGTGCCCACGAACCACGGGTGCATATCCGGCGGAAGCTCGACGATCTCAACCAGCGTCGTCTTGCCGACGGTGTGGTGACCCGAGAATCGCATCCCATGCTCTTCGAACACTGGACGATAGCGGTTGCTGAATTCATAACGATGGCGATGACGTTCGCTGATCTCGGGCGTTCCATAGGCCTGCAATGCGAGCGAACCCGGCTCGAGCACACAACTGTACGATCCCAAGCGCATCGTGCCGCCGTAGATCTCGAGGTCGCGCTGGTCGGGCATAAAATCAATCACCGGGTCGGGCGTCGTTTCGTCGACCTCGATCGACATGGCCTTGGGAATCCCGCAGACATCTTGCGCGAACTCTACGCACGCTAGCTGCATCCCAAAACAAATCCCGAGGAACGGAATCCTACGTTCGCGCGCGTAGCGGATCGCCTGAAGTTTGCCGTTGACACCGCGCGCGCCGAAGCCGGGTGCCACGAGAATACCGTGCAGGCCTTCGAGCACGCCGACACCCTGCGTTTCGACGGTCACCGAGTCGATGCGCCGGATCTCGACTTCGGCATTGTGGAAAATACCGGCGTGATACAGCGCTTCATTGATCGAGATGTAGGCATCTTTGAGTTCGACGTACTTCCCGACCAGCGCGATCCGCACGCGATGCTTGGGGGCCATGATGCGATCGACGACCTTCGTCCACTCATCGAGTTTGGGCGCGTTGGTCGGCAACCCCAACTTGCGAACAGCCGCACTTGCCAGACCCTCCGCTTCGAGGTTGAGCGGCACTTGATAGATCGTCTTGGCGTCGATATTCTGCACCACCGAGCCGGGCGGCACATCGCAGAAGAGCGCGATCTTCTCCTTGAGCTCGATCGGCATTGTGATTGCCGACTGCGTCCGACAGACAATCGCGTCGGGCGAGATACCGATACCGCGCAGTTCGCGCACCGAGTGCTGGGTCGGCTTGGTCTTGAGCTCGTCGGCAGCGCCGAGGTGCGGCACGAGCGTAAGGTGGCAGTACATCACGTTTTCATCGCCGACGTCGTAGCGCATCTGGCGGATCGCTTCCAAGAACGGCAGCGACTCGATGTCGCCGACCGTACCGCCGACTTCGACGATGCACACGTCGGCGTGGCTGGCTTCGGCGACGCGTTTGATATGCGCCTTGATCTCGTTGGTGATGTGCGGGATGACCTGAACGGTCGCGCCCAAGTATTCGCCGCGGCGTTCTTTTTCGATGACGGAGTTGTAGACTTGCCCCGTCGTCACATTGTTCGCGCGGACCAAATTTTCGTCGATGAACCGCTCGTAGTGGCCGAGATCGAGGTCGGTCTCGGCCCCGTCTTCGGTCACGAACACCTCGCCGTGCTGGTAGGGGTTCATCGTGCCCGCGTCAACGTTAATGTAGGGATCCAGTTTCTGGATCGACACGCTGATACCGCGAGCTTTAAGGAGTCGTCCGAGGGACGCAGCGGTGATGCCCTTGCCGAGCGAACTCACCACGCCGCCGGTGAAGAAAATATACTTCGCCATCTCGGGATGTGTATATTCGCGTTAGGCGGGGGTCATCACCTTGAATGGTTCCGCCGCCCTGCGGGCGGTCGCGCATCCTGTGCTCGGGACCTTTAGCCGCATCGTACGGCTACGTAGCGCTCGCGGCCGCCGTAATCGCGTTCGAGGGTGACTGCCGCGCTCGGAAACGCCGCCTCCGCGAGCGCAAGCAAGCCCTCTGCAATCGGGGGCGCGCCTTCGGCCAGGACGAGGCCGCCCGCATTCACGAGCGGCGGGACGCGTTCGAAGAAGCGGCGGTAGTAGTCCAGCCCATCGGGACCACCGTCAAGGGCGAGGGCGGGTTCGAAGCGCAGGTCCGGATCTCCCTGCCCGCTAGGAACGTACGGCAGGTTGGCAACGATCGCATCGTAATGGTTGCGCGCAACCGGTTCGAGAAGATCGCCGAGATAGAATGACACGCGCTTTTGCAAATCGAGACGATCGCGATTGGCGATGGCGACGATGAGCGCATCGGGTGAAGCGTCGGTCGCATCGACGCGCGCCTGCGGCACCTCGGCGGCAAGCGTCAGCGCGATCGCGCCGCTGCCGGTGCCGACATCCAGCGCGCGCGGCGCACCGTATGCGCGCAGATGGGCGATCGCTGCTTCGACCAGATGCTCGGTTTCAAAGCGCGGAATCAGCACCCGCGGATCGACGAGGAATTCACGGCGATAAAAGCCGGCATTTCCCAGGATGTAGGCGAGGGGCTCGCCCGCGGCTCGCCGCTGGACGAGCGCGCGGAGCTGCTCGACCCGTTGAGGCTCGAGTTCGGCGTCGGCGTGCGCGCGAAGCCATGCAACGTCGTGCTCGCAGACGAGCATCAGCAGGGCATCTGCATCGGCGGGCGTGAGCCCAAAGTCCCGTTCACATGCCCGCCGTGCCGTTTGCACGCTTGCCCATTCATTCACGCTGACGGATACTTTCTCACAGAGGTGCGACGGCGATGATTGTCCGGCCTAGTTCGTATGGGACGAGTCCCCAGCCCGACAACATTTGGCAACTCATTGCCGGCTTTCTGATGCTGGGCGTTGGTGGGGCGTCCGTGTTCGCACTGATCTTTGCTGCACGCATCACGTTCGCGGGACTGGAGTTCTTCTTCTCCGCCCAGCCACCCGGTCTCGCAACGGTCGCGTTGCACAACGTGATCGCAAGCGCGCTCAGCGGGGCGTTTGCCGGCATCGCGATTGCCATCGTGCGACGCGCGCGAGTCAAGGTTCCGCACGCAGCGCATGCGCTCGTTTCGGCTTCATTCCTCGACGGCGGCTTCGGCAGCATCGCGCTCGAGGGCATCGTGGGGCTGCTCGTGGGCGCGGTCAATGGCACGAGCGGCATCGTGAGCTTCGCGCAGCTCCTCTTTGGGTCGCAGCACGTCTCGCTGCGCGGCGACTTCTACCCGATCACGCATTTCGTGCTCTTCGGCGGCGCGGGCGGCGGCGGTTTTGGGGGCGATGCATTCTTTGCCATGCTCTGGTTCATGCTGGTCGTGATCATGGCCGCGATCCTCGCGGCGGTGATCATGGGCCCACTTGTGAGCGTGCTGCTTTCCGGCCTTTCGGGCGCGCTGCGGGGCGGCGTAGAATCGGCGGTCGCCCGTTCGTCGCCGTTCAAAGTTGGCATCGCGCGCGGACTGCAGATCGGCATCATCGTGGGAATCATCGAAGCGCTATGCAGCGCCTGGGCCTACTGGCACTACCATCATGTCCCAACGGATACGTCTACCGGACCGGCGTTACGCGGCGCCGTCTTCTTCACCGGCGAGTAGGCGGGCTTGTTCGTCGGCAAGGAGGTCGTTGACGATCGGCGTGAGCGCGCCGTCCATGATGCCGCGGATATTGCCGTAGCTTTGATTGACGCGGTGATCGGTGACGCGGTCTTGCGGGAAGTTGTAGGTGCGAATCTTCTCGGACCGATCGCCGGTCCCGACTTGGCTGCGCCGCAATGACCCCATGGCCTCTTCTTTTTCGCGCTGCTGGCGCTCGTAGAGCATCGCGCGCAACATCGTCATGGCCTTTTCGCGGTTCTGCATCTGCGAACGCTCTTGTTGCGAGGCGACGATGATCCCTGAGGGCACGTGCGTGATGCGAATCGCCGATTCGGTCTTGTTGACGTACTGGCCGCCGGCGCCGGACGCTTTATAGGTGTCGATCTGCAGGTCGCCCGCTTTGATTTCGATCTTCACGTCGGCATCGACTTCGGGCAGCACCGCAACCGTCGCGGTGGAAGTATGAATGCGCCCTTGCGCTTCGGTCGCAGGAACGCGCTGCACGCGGTGCACGCCCGACTCGTATTTGAAGTAGCGATACGGTGAATCGCCCTTCATGCTCAGGACGATCTCTTTATAGCCGCCGGCGTCGCTTTCGTTTTCGGAGACCAGCTCGACGCGCATCCCGCGCGACTCAGCGTAACGCATGTACATGCGCGCAAGGTCGCCCGCGAAAATGGCTGCTTCGTCGCCGCCGGCCCCGGCACGAATTTCGATGAAAACGTCCTTCGTATCGCTCGGGTCTTTGGGAACCATCAGCACCGAGAGCTCGTTTACGAGCTGCTCGAGCTGCGTACGCAAGTCCCTGAGTTCTTCTTCGGCCAACTCGCGCAGCTCGGCATCGCCGCCCTCGCGCAGCAAGCCTTCGTTTGCCACGATCTCGTCGAGGACTTTGCGATAGCGGCGATACGCGTTGACGGTCTCTTCGAGTTGCGCGCGCTCTTTGACCAGCCCGGTGTAGCGCTCCTGATCGAAGCCCCCCGCGGGATTGGCCAACTCCGCCTCGATCTCGTCGAAGCGCCGGACCGTCGTATTGAGGCGTGCAATCACGCTTGCGTTTAATTCAGCCATATCGATTCAGGTCGGGAACGAAAAAGACGAGCCGCAGTGCAGCTCGTCTTGAACCTTGGACTAGAGCGTTAAGCCTCGACGGCCTTTTTCGCGTCCTTGGCGGCTTGGCGTTGCGCGGCTTCTTGCTTCTTCTTTTCGGCGGCGGCAGCGCGCTGATTGAACTTATCAACGCGACCGGCGGTGTCGATCAGTTTTTGCGTACCGGTGAACAGCGGATGGCACGCCGAGCAAATCTCGACGGCGATCTCTTTCATGGTCGAACCGGTGGTAAAAGCGGCACCGCAGGCGCAGTGGACTTTGGCCTCGGGGTACCAGTTGGGGTGGATCTTCTCTTTCACAGCCCCATGATTATAGCAGGGGGTGCAAGAGGGCTTTGGGCTTGCCGCCGGACCGCGTTGCTGTTAAACTAGTTCAACTAGTATGGACAAACAATGGAACCTCCAGGACGCAAAGGCTCGTCTCTCAGAGCTGGTCGACCGAGCTCGGCTCGGCGAAGCGCAGGTCATCCTTCGCCGCGGCGAACCTGCCGCGGTCGTCATCTCGTATGAGGCGTACAAGCCCGCGAAGCGGCTCGAACAGTCCGTGCTTTCATTCTTTGCGGACTCGCCGCTCAAGGGGCTCGACTTCGAGATGCCCCGCGTGCCCGAGAACATGCGCGATATCGAATTAGAATGACCCGCCTTCTTCTCGACACGAACGTCATTTCCGAAGCCACCAAGGTCCGCCCCAATCCCGCCGTCGTCGCGTGGCTCGCATCGCAGCGGCTCGATGATTGTTTCCTAAGCGCGCTCACCCTGGGTGAAATTCAATTTGGCGTGTCGCGACTCGCGACATCGGCGCGGCGAAGCGAGCTCACGCGCTGGTTGCACGCCGAACTGATTCCGACATTTCACGATCGCATTCTCGCTTTCGATCGAGACGCTGCCATCGCATGGGGCGATCTCGTTGCGCACGCGTTTGCACAGGGCAAGACTCTGCCGATCGTCGACTCACAGATCGCCGCAACGGCAAAGGCCCACGGTCTCACACTCGTCACGCGCAATGCACGTCACTTCGCCGAGATTGGGATCGAGGTCATCGATCCGTGGGCTAGCGGCTAGGGGACGGTCAGACCCGTGAGCGCCTGGATCAAATGGCCCGCGTACGGAACGCCGACCCCGGTAACCATGTCGTACCCCGGACCAGCCGCGGCGCCAGGGATCGGCGACGCCGGCGTGTAGTTCGGGTTCTGCATCTGGTTGTCACCGTAAACGATGTCGTAGAAGACCTGATTGTAGAGGAGCGACGGTGTATAGTTTTTGATCGGCGTGTTCTTGTAGATCGCGTAGAGATAAGGCGCCGCGTTTCCGAGTCGGAATCCGCCATGGGGGCCCGGTCCGGCGCCGGCACAAACGCCCGCGCTCGCGTTCGCTTTGCACGCGCTCAGAACATCGGCCCACATCGCGGCCATCTGCGGCGCAGCAACCGACGTGCCGCCGATATCACTAATGCTGCCACCTGAGAAGCTTGCGTTCTCAACCTGCGCAACGCCGGTGCTCGGGTCGCCGATGAGCGAGACGTCGGGCTGTTCGCGGTAGGTCGCACCGGTCGCGGCCGCTTGCCCTGCGTTTGCGAGAATGCCGATACCGCCCGTGCTGGAGTCGCCGCCGCCGGATCCGCCCAGCGCACCGTAGCCGGTGTCATACGTGGAGATGCCCCACGCAAGCCACGGCGCGGTCTGCTGGCCGTACGCATTGACGTTCGCCGTGATTCCGCCGACCGACGTGACACTCGGGTCGCCCGCCGGATACGAATCGCAGACTTGCGCTAAGTAGGAGGTTGCGCTAAAACACTCGGCCGAACCGTTGTCACCGGACGACACGAAGACGGCGATGCCTTCGCTGGCGAGTTCGGCAAATTCGAGCTGCGAATACGAACCCTCGTAGCCGCCGGCGCCGCTGGCGCCTGTCCAGCCTTGCTGCGGTTCCCCGCCGCCGTAGCTGATGGAAATCACGTCGGAGGTGTTATCGTTGATGGCCTGCATGATCTCTGCGTCGGCTTCATAGATACCGATATACGCAGAGCCGGCGCCGGTCGGGCACGGGCTCGGGAAGTTTACTTGCGGCGTGCAATAGTCGTTGGGGTTGTACGCGAGGTAAAAGTTTACGGTCGACATTGGAGCGAGCGTCGCGGCTTGCTGGGTGTCGAGTTGCGCTTCGCCGTCCTCGGGATTACAGGTGCCGGGAATGACGTTTCCAGCGTACGTGATCGGTATCGAACACGGCGCCGTGAGCGGCGGCGGGGACTGGAAGGTTCCCGAATACGGAAACGGTGGATTCGGCGACGGTAGACTCGCCAGCGCGGTCGCGATCGGCGAGGGCGCAACGTCAACCTCGGTCACCGTCGCGGCCGACGCGGTGTTCGTCAGGGTCAGAAATTTATTCAGGTCGCAATCACCCGTACGCACGCCCGCGCACGAGGTGTCGATCGGGCCGGTCCCAATGATGCCGAGGACGATACCACTCCCGGTGAATCCCGCCTTATACGCGCCGACGTAGTCGAACGCGGCTTGCACCGTCGACGGCGAATACCCGACCGTCAAACCGGACCCTGCCTTGGGCGGGGCGATGATATAGCTGTGATTCGTGCGGTATTGGACCATATTTCCGACCGCATCGACCGCGATTTGCTGTAAGAAATGCGGCTGGGTCATGGGCGCGATGAATTGCTGGCCGTTCTTCTGATAGAGCCCGAACGTCGTGCCGAAGGCCCGCTGCATGTTGGTTTGCGGCCCGGACACGACGAGTAACAGACGCTGCTTCCATCCCGCGACCGCCAGTCCGTTGCTCTCGAAATATTGCGCGACCTTTTGGTAGTCCGACGCAGACGCGCCGAACTGCGCAGCGATTTGATCGGGCGTGAGGAAGTGCCGGAAATTCCCCGAGGTTGGATCTTGGACCGACTGCGCGTAGGCGGTGAGCGCTTGCGCATTTTGCTGATGCACCAGCACCGTCACGTTCATGCCTGCGTTCGTGACCGGACCGACGTAGGCTGCGCCGGTCATCGCGCTCTGTCCGTAGTTCTGCAGGATCAGTTGCGGCGGAACATTGGCCAGACCCGAATTCGTCACCGGCTGCTGCGCGCTTGGAACGGCGCCACTGCCGCCACCACCGCACGCGGCGAGCGCGATTGCAAAGACGGCTGCTGCCGCGAAAGCTAGACGGCGATTCACTTCACACCTCCGGCGTGTCCGGCGATAACACCCCGGACGAAGTTTTCGATTCGCTGCGCGCGCTGGGTCGTACGAGCGAAGCTGATGCCGGAGGCATGCGCTGCGATGCTGGCCTCAAGGCCCGGAATTCCGCCCGGACTCGAACTTTGCGTTCGCACGCTGGTATCACCGGTCGGCGCCGTTTCGTACCAGTAGGCTTCGCTAATAGTGTTGGTTTGGAGCGGGCCGCCCGTGAACGACGGATAGTACAAGTACGGCGTATCGAACAAGTAGTCGTAATAGAGCGCCTGCGAGTCGGCGATCACGACGCACGCGGGTCCGAGTGCGGGAGCACTGTTAACCACGTAGGCATCGATCGTTTCGTTCTCGGTGTAACCGAGCACCGGATCGACGATCGCAATTGTGCGCCGGAAATCGTCGGCCGACGTTACCCCGGTTGGAGCGCAGGGCAAAGGCAGCGCGCCGGAGCCCTTGTCGACGGTTGAATCGCTGTAGAGACTCGTGCCCGTCCACCACTGCGGAACCGAGTACGTTGTGGTCGAGGTACCCGACGAAGCCGAAATGTTCACCGTTCCGCCCGATGGGGCAGCGTAGGTAAAGGTGAGTTGTCCGTAGCCCGAGTCGATGTTGTAGGATCCCGAAAAGTTCGGGTTGACGGTGATCGTGTTTTGGCCGCCGCCGACGATCGTGTCGGTTTCGGCGTACGAACCGTTCGCGTTGTACGTGCGACTCGTCGTCGTGTTGTCAGCCAACGTTGCCATCACCGTCGACGGCGGAGCGTTGGTGATCGTGCCGGTGTACGGAAGCGGCGAGGCGACCGCGTAGACGAGCGCACCGAGTCCGTAGGTGGTTACGGTCGAATCGCCGACGAGGTCGGTCGAGGTTTCGCTCAACTCCGCGAAGCTTTGCGGTGCCGGCGCCGAGGTAGCCTCAACGATCGCGTCAGTGGTGGTCGCGGTCGGATTGGTCGCATACGCGTCGGTCTCGACGCTATGCTCATCGATGCTGCCTGACGGTGACGACGTCACCGTGACGGCTACGGTCACACTCGCTTGCTGCGTTGCAGTCGGGATCGGACACGGCGAGGCGCGCGAGATCGTTTGGGTCAACGTACCGGTATACGTGAACTTCGCGCCCGTCATAATCGGCTGCACGCCGACCAGCGCCGGATGCGCACCGCTTCGCGAACTCGCATCCGCTTGCACGCCGACGCATCCGTCGGGATTGGGCGACGGCAGCGCGCCACCGGTGTAAATCGCAAAGTACGCCGACGAACCAGCCGCAAGCGTAAACGCTCCGCTCTGCGGCAGCGTCACCCAAAAGCTTTGCACGTTGTAGTACGCACCAGCCGCGCCCGTCGGCGACGAAACCGTGATCGTCGGCACGCTCGAAAGAGAAACCGCCGTGGTCGCGGTAAGCGTGACGTAGACGATAGCGCTATACGGTGCGGTATCGGCAACGTGCGTCGTCCCAGGTGTCGCGGCACTCGAGCGCACCCGCGCGGCACTGATCGTTGCTACCGGCGATGGCGCAGCCACGGTGGCGGCGATGGTCGCGGTGCCCGATCCGGCCGAAAAATTCATCGTCGCGCTGTAGCTGGCGCCGGTCGCACTGGGGATCTGCGCGGTCGCTGTCGTACCGCAGAATCCGACACCGCCGCCCGCGGGCGACGCGCACGGCGTAGGCGTAGGCGTCACCGGAGGCCCGGTGCTGCTGCCGCCACCTCCACCGCCGCATGCGACAAGCACCGAAGCGAGAAGAACGGCTCCAAAAAATGCAAAGCGAGCGTGCACGCAGGCTCTCCTAACAGAAACGCCACAAGCGAGACAAGTGTGCCCCTCTTACCGTTACTTTGGTAGCATCCCTGCGGAGGGAACATGAGAAAAGGATTACTTTTCACACTCATAATCTTTACCGTCGCGCCGGCTCTCAGCGTCGGCGCCGCGCAACGGGACGTTGCGACTATTCGAAATTCGGGATCCACCAATACCGCCGGATTCACGATTACGGTGTGGTCCGACGCGACCGGCAGTGCAAGCGTGCAAGGTGCAACACCAAAAGCATTTGGCGTACCATCCGATTTGAGCGCGCGGTTCTTCGCCGATCTTCACGCTGCTTCCAACGACGCCGCACCGGCGATGCATTGTATGAAGAGCGCATCGTTTGGAACGAGTACGATGGTGCAGTGGCATGCATGGAGCTCGCCTGATCTGCAATGCCCGCCCTTCTCAGCGGGCCTGGGGGCGCTTGCCCGCGACGTGGGTGCGATCGAAACTGCGGCCGGTATCACGACGCAGATCCATCGGCGCATCGGACTTCCGCCCGACCTGCGCAAGATTCCGACGCCGATTCCCGAAGTGCAGCCGACGTGAAGTACCCAGTTCTAATCCTCGCCTCGCTCGCTCTCATCGCCGCGGCACCGCCGCCGACGCCTCCGCCAACGCCGCCGCCGCTCACCGATACGCAGGCATCGCCTGCGGCTGCAAGCGCGGCGAGCCCTGACGCGATGCCGCTTGCCACGCCGACTCCGAATCTCAATTCAATTCTCGGCGGCACGCCGGCAGGCGCGAAGTCCAAGCCCGGCGCCAAGGCTACGCCTTCGCCGCCACCGGAGCGTAAGGGGCTCGATGGCGTATGGGAAGTCGAAATACAGCGCGGGCCGAAAACCGAGTACGAGCACATGAATCTCGTGCAGACCGGCCAGGCCCTCAGCGGAATTTTTCTCACCAAAGAAAACAAGAAATATCCGGTGACCGGATCGCTCGATCAGCAGAACAACGTGCGCCTCGTCGTTTCACTGCCCAATGGTTCGACGATTCTCTTAGAGGCGCGCTGCGACGGAACGACCGACATGCTCGGGATGTTCACCGATGCGGCAGAACGCGTGCCGTTCACGGCAGCGTATCGGCCGAAAGAAAAATGGATCGATAACATCAACGCGACGCCCGGAGGCCTGGGCGGCGGCGGAGGCAGCGGCCCGCCCTAGTTACGGTATGGTCGTTCCCGTTGCCGCTTGAATGAGATGGCCGGCAAAGGGCGATCCGACGCCGGTCACGAGATCGTAACCGGGTCCTGCCGTACAGCACCCGGCGATGATCGGACCTGGTACCGGACTCGACAGCGTTCCGCCGTTTGAAACGGCCTGGTTCTCACCGTACATCACATCGTAGAAGACGTTCGCGTACGAGAGTCCATTCGAACTCGAGCTGTAGATCTTGTAGATGAGCGCATCGGGATTGCCCAAGCGATACGGCGTCGCACCGGTTGCCGTCGCGCACGCGGCGCTGGCTTTGCACGCTTGCAACACGAGCGCCCACATCGCTGCTGCTTGAGGCGCTGCCGCCGAGGTGCCGCCGTTCGGTCCGAAGCCGCCGCCGAAGCTTCCTTGGATGAGAATCGACGGTCCGGTATTCGGATCGGCGTCCAGTGCGATATCCGGAACGCCGCGCATGCCACCGAGCTGCGGGCTCGTAGGATTTGCACCGGTCGCCGGTTCGACACTGTTTTGATAGGCCGGCGTCGTAAACACCGCTGACACGCCGCCGCCCGATCCAACGTTATTTCCGAACGTGCCGTCGCCTCCGCTGGTCGTTTGATCGGCCCACGCCGTGATCTGGCCGACGAGATTGCCGCCCGGATCGAGCGGGATATTAACGCCGCCGACGCCGACGACTGACGGATCCGACGCGGGATACGAAATGCACGGCGTCGTGATATGCAAGCCGGTGCTCGGGTCAACGCACGACTCGTTTCCGGTATCTCCGCTCGAAACGAAGACCGCGATTCCTTCGGACGCAAGGGCTGCGAATTCGTCCGGGCCGAAGCCGGCGCCGCTGAGATCGAAGTACCCGGCATCGTAGGCGTCAAGCTCACCCAGACCATAGCTGAGTGAAAGCACGTCGACGCTGTCGTCGGCAATTGCTTGTTGAATCTCATCGTCAGGATCGGCTAGGCCCTGGATTCCCGTCGAGCTCGGCGGACAGTTACCCGGCGTGCCGCAGAATCCGCTGTTGTAACCGAGATAGAATTTGACGGATGCATTTGGCACCAGCCCCGCGACGGTCTCCGTGTCGAGTTGCGCTTCAAAATCTTCCGGATTGCACGTGCCTGCGATCGGATACTCCGAGTAGGAGATCACGCCGGTGTCGCCGTTCGTGCAGGTATTTGACAGCGCCGTAACAGGCGGCGGTGTTGCCCAGCCGCTCGTGAGGCTACTCCCGGTTTCATTGTTCGTCGGGCTTGGAGTCTGCGGCGCGACGGGAACGATGCCGATCGGTGTGCCTGTCGAGGCCAAGCCGAATTCGGAAATCTCGTGAAACTTCTTCTGATACAAACCGACATCGCCGCCATTATTGAATGGGCCCCCGACTTCGTTGGTCCCGATATCGATCGGCCCGGTCCCGATGATCCCCACCGTGATACCGCTGCCGGTAAGACCTTGCGCCCAGGCAGAGCTGTAGTCGAATCCATGCGCGATTTGCTGCGGTGAATTGCCGGCAAACGCACCTGCACCGAGACGAATAATGTAATCGTGAGCGATCGATACTGCGGCGAGCTGCGCGGAGCGAATGGGGACGACCGACGCGAAATGCGCGGCGCCTGCCGCCGGCGCGATGAAGGTCCGCTGCGCGAGCCGGTAAACGCCGAACGTTACACCGAAGGCTTGCTCCATGCCGGCGCGCGGCCCAGTCACCACCCCGCTCAACTGCTGCGGCCAGGTACTAAACGAAAGCCCATACTTCTTGAAATACGCCGCAGTGGTCGACACGTCGCCGACGTTCGCCCCGAACATCGATCCGATCTGTTGCGGGGTCAGGAAGTGACGATAGTTTGCCGATTGCGGATTGCTGGAAGTCGCAGCATATTGCAGCAACCCTTGCTCGTTGCGCAGCGCAAATCCGACATCGATGCTCATCGTGGGATTGCCGCTGAGCGGCCCGACGTACATTGCCTTGGTAAGGATGCCTTGGTTCCACGCAAGCGCGAGCGCCGCAGGGCCGTTGTAGGACGAGAGCGTGGGGTTCGCGTTCGCTCCCGCGCTTGGCGCAACGTGCGCGCCGCCCGAGCAGGACGTGATCGTGAAAGCGCAGGCGAGCGCCCAAAGCCGCGATCGATCGAAGCGAATCATTTCAACCCCCCGCGTTGTAAAGCCAGGCTTCGGAGATGAATAGCCAGCGCCCGCACCCGCTCGCCGCGTTGCAGGGCGCGCGCATACTCGAATTGCGCCCGCGCATGGAGCAGCACTTGCACCGAGAGTGGCGAGGATTGCAACGTCAGCGTTTCACGTAGTGTCGTCGTTTGTCGCGCGCTGCCCGAAAAATCGGCGATGAGATGCGAGACGTCCAGAGCAAAATCGTAATACCCGACCGTCGTATCGTGCAGAATCTGGCACACAGGGCCGAATGACGCGCTCGTGTACGTGTCGATCGTTTCATTGTCGAGCGTGCCGATGACGGGATCAATGCGCGTGATCGCGGTGGCGATATGGCTGCCGCTTGTACCGAAGCCCGACGGGACGCTGCACGACGCCGGGTAGCTAACGCCCGTCGTTAGCGTATCGGTTTCGTTGTAGAGTCCGGTCGGCGTCGGCGTAAACCACGCGACCGGCGTCGCAATTGGAAACGGTTGGGCCGACGGTTGGCCGCTCGGCGCCGGCGTTGGGACGATGCTCACGATGATGGAGCCTCCCGAAGGCGCCGCCATCGAATACCCGTCGATCGCGTAGGCAGCCGAAAACTCCGTGCCGCTGTACGTTCCGCTTCCGTTCGCACTACTGGCGATGCTTAGCGTGTACCCAAACGGATCCACATACCCCTCGGCGTAACTTCCATCCGCATTGATCGTTTGGAAGCTGACCGCACCGTCTGCGTAGCCGGTCGACACCGTTGCCGCCGGCGAATTCGTCCACGTCGCGCCATTGGTTTCGGGAAGTTCGTCTTCGATCTGGCCGCTCTTGTAGATCGTCGACGTGACGGTCGATGCGGAGTTTGTGATCTGGGAGCCGAGAAATTCGTAGAGTGTCGACGCAACGGACGGCGCACTTGCATACCAATAATCGCCCAGGGACGTTGACGTCGCGAGTGGATAGGCGATCACGTCAGACTCGCGATAGTCGACGATCACGCCGGCCGCCGAACCCGGAAAGGGCGACGAGCCTACCACCACCGACTCGGTCACCGTACCGCTTTGCGAGGTCGACGGAAACGGCGACGGCGTCGGATAGTTGAACGAGTCGGTTTGCGCAATCGAGCCGGTAATCGAAATCGGCTGCGGCGTTACCAGCGACCCCGACGTGATCATTGCGAAGACGTACGTGTCGTTCGCAGCTAAAACGAGGGGTGGAGCGAGCCGCTGGGCGGTAAACGAGATCGTGTTGCCACTTGCCGTGCCCGGTCCGAGCAGCACGTTCCAGCCGAGCGCGGCGTTGTTCTCGTCGTAGTAGGCAATGTAGGCATTTCCGCTTAGCGGTCCGGAAAGGTGAACGAAAAGGCCGGCGTTGATGCGATCGTAACGGGTGAGCTAACGCTCAGCGTAATCAGCGCGAGCGTCGTGAGATTGGTCCCGCCGATGACCGCTCGGCCTTTGACCGCGGGCCGGCGTCGCGACGCCCGTCGGCAGTGCTGCTTGAAAGGAGAGATTTGCGGTCGTTGCCGCGTTTGCCGCCGGGAGCGTTATCGTGCCCGACGCACCGTTGCTGATCTCGGCGAATTTTACCAGTGTCGTCGTGCTTGTTGAAAACGGTGCCGAGGTCGAAATCCGAAGCGGTGAGATCGGTGTAAGCGTCGCTGCGAGGTACGGGAAGCCGCCGCTCCGCGCCTCCTCCGCACGCAGCCAAAATCGCCGTTGCAGCGACCACCACCAGAAATGCCACGCGCGCCTTCATAGAAAACTCCTTATAAGCGACCTGGCGACTAGTTAGTGTTTTCTGAGCGCGACCCTGCGGGACTTACGTCCTATTTTCTGGCCTATCTGCGAGGCGACTCTCCACATAGGGAACGAGGCCGCCCGCGTCGATGAGCTGCTGCATGAACGGCGGGAATTCCGCCGCCTTATACTCGGTCTTCTTCGTAAGATTGCGAATGATGCCGGTGGCCGGTTCGATCTCGATTTCGTCGCCCGGCGCGATACCCTCGACGGCTTGCGGACATTCGAAGATCGGCAGGCCGATGTTGAGTGCATTGCGATAGAAGATGCGCGCGAACGTTTTGGCGATCACCGCGCCGGTTCCCGAGCCTTTGATCGCGATCGGCGCGACCTCGCGGCTCGAGCCGCAGCCGAAGTTGGTATCGGCCACGATAATATCGCCGGGTTTCATCGTCGCGACGTACTCCGGATCGATGCCTTCGAGTGCGTGTTTGCCCAGCTCGACCGGATCGACGAGATTGCAATATTTCCCGGGAATGATCACGTCGGTATCGACGTTCTTTCCGAATTTGTGCGCGTGTCCGCGCAGTTTCGCATCCATCTTCTATTCGCTTCATAGCTGACGCGTAGTTCCAGCAACGCGCGGGTCGGTGATCTTGCCGGTGAGGGCTGACGCGGCGCACGTTGCGGGCGACGCGAGATAGACTTCGGATTTCGGCGAGCCCATGCGCCCGACGTAGTTGCGATTGGTGGTCGAGATCGCGCGCTCGCCGTCGCCAAGCGTGCCCATGTGACCGCCGAAGCACGCACCGCAACCCGGCGTGTTGACCGCGCAGCCCGCTGCCGCAAGCGTGGTGAGAATACCCTCATTCGCCGCCTGCATCCAAACCTTCTGCGAACCGGGATTGACGATCGCGCGAATGTTCGACGCGATCTTCTTCCCTTCGAGAATCTTCGCGGCGATGCGCAGGTCATCCAGATACCCGTTGGTGCACGATCCGATGAAGACTTGATCGACGAAGATATCGTCGCGCGTCACGTCCGAAATCGGATGCACGTTATCGGGCGTGTGCGGGCACGCCACTTGCGGCTCGAGCGACGCCGACGTCGATCTCGATCACCCGCACGTACGTCGCATCGGCGTCGGAACGCTCCACGATGAATTTGCGATCGGTCCGCTCTTCGACGAAAGCGATAGCCTTGGCGTCGGCATGGAAGATGCCGTTCTTCGCGCCGGCTTCGATCGCCATGTTGGCCATCGTGAAGCGGCCGGTCACCGAAAGTTCGTCGACCGTCGTGCCGTGATACTCAATCGCGTGATAGGTGGCGCCGTCGATTCCGAGTTCGCCGACGGTGCGCAGCATGATGTCCTTGGCGTAGACCATCGGGCCGAGCTGCCCGTTGTACACGATCTTGATCGTGGACGGCACTTTGATCCAAACTTCGCCGAGCACAAACGCGGCGGCAATGTCGGTCGACCCCATGCCGGTTGCGAATGCCCCGAGCGCGCCGTACGTGCACGTGTGCGAATCGCCGCCGACGATCACCTCGCCCGGCGCGACCAAGCCTTCTTCGGGTAACACGACGTGTTCGATCCCGCCGCGCCCCACGTCGTAAAAATGCGTGATCTTGTGCTCGATCGCAAAATCTTTCATCAACTTGGCGATCTTGGCCGATTGCGTGTCCTTGGCGGGAACGAAATGATCCTCGACCAGCGCAATGCGATCCTGATCGAAGACCGTCGTTGCGCCTTTGATGCCGCGCATGACACCGATCGCGACCGCAGCGGAGATTTCGTTGGCGAGCACGAGATCGACGTTGACATTGACGATCTGACCCGGTTCGACGCGATCGACTCCGGCGTGCCGGGCTAGGATCTTTTCGGTCAGCGTCATCCCCATGAGGTTGCCTTGTACGCGACGAACCAGGCTAAGCCATGCAGGATCGCAGTTTCGGCTTCGCCACGCGCGCCATTCACGCGGGCTCACCGCCCGACCCGACGACCGGTTCGCGCGCCTTGCCCATCTATCAAACGGCCGCCTTCGTCTTCGGAACGACCGAGCAGGCCGCCGAGCTCTTCCAGCTGCGCAGCTACGGCCATATCTATAGCCGTATCAGCAACCCGACGGTCTCGGCTTTCGAAGAACGCATGGCCTCGCTCGAAGGCGGACTCGGCGGGATCGCGTTTTCGAGCGGTCTTGCCGCGCAGCTCTGCACGGTGCTCGCGCTCGCGCAGGCCGGCGATCACATCGTCAGCTCGCAAAACATCTACGGCGGCACGGTGACGCAGTTCAGCATCACGATCCGCCGCATGGGCATCGAGACGCAGCTTCGCACCGGTCGACGACTTCGCCGCGATCGAGGCCGCGATTCGCCCGAACACCAAACTGCTCTTTGCCGAGACGATCGGCAACCCGTCGGGCACGCTTGCCGACCTTGCGGGGCTCGCGAAGCTCGCGCACAAGCACGGCATCCCGCTGGTGGTCGATAACACGTTCGCGTCGCCGTACCTGTGCCGCCCGATCGAGCGCGGCGCCGACATCGTGCGTGCATTCGGCGACCAAGTTCATCAGCGGTCACGGCACGACGATGGGCGGAATCATGGTCGAATCCGGGCGCTTCGACTTTGCCAACGGCAAGTTTCCACTGCTCTCGGAGCCGAGCCCCGGCTATCACAACAAGGTTTTCACCGAAACCTTCGGCGAGTACGCGTTCCTCATGCGGGCGCGCGCCGAAGTGCTGCGCGACGTCGGCGCGCAGATGTCGCCGATGGACGCGTGGATCCTGATGCTCGGACTCGAGACGCTGCCGTTGCGCATGGAGGCGCACGTGCGCAATGCCAAAGCCATCGCCGACTATCTCGAGTCGCGCCCCGAGGTCGAATGGGTGCGCCCGCCGCGAGATGGGCTCGATCTTCACCTTCGGCATTCGCGGCGGACGCGATGCCGGACGGCGCTTCATCGACTCACTCGAACTGTGGAGCCATCTGGCCAACGTCGGCGACGCCAAGTCGCTGGTGATTCACCCGGCCTCCACCACGCACTCACAGTTAAATGATGACGAGATGCGCAAGGCCGGCGTCGCGCCCGAGGCGGTGCGACTCTCGGTCGGGCTCGAAGACGTCGACGATCTCACCTGGGACTTGGGGAACGCCTTGGAGGCATCGCAGCGCGGAGCGCTGGCCGAGTCGGCGCGATGATTCTGGAGACACCCGCGCAGCGCCGCGATTTGCTCGAGCGCTCCAAGACCGTGGCGGTGGTCGGTGCATCGAACAATCCGATGCGCCCAAGTTATACCGTCTTCTCCTACCTGCGCACTCAGCATCATTTCGCGATTGCCGCGATCAACCCGACGATCGCCGAGATCGACGGCGTCCCCGCCTACCCCTCGCTTACCGCTTATGCACAGGCGAACGGTGCGCCCGACATCGTCGACGTCTTTCGCAAGCCGAGCGAGGTCACTGCGCTGGTCCAAGAGGCCATCGCGGTCGGGGCCAAGGCGATTTGGTTTCAATACGGCGTCATCAACGAGGAAGCCATCGCGCTTGCCGATAAGGCTGGTCTCGACGTAGTCGTGGACCGCTGCATGAAGGTCGAGAGCGCTCGATTCAACGGTGGGCTTTCGATGACGGGCCTCAACTCGGGAATCATCACCAGCCGCCGAAGCGAGACGCACGCGTGAATTACACCGACGAAGCCTACCGACTCGACGCTGAAATTTTTACGCTGATCCAGCGCTGGCATGACTACGATCAGACCGTGTCCGACGACGCCTTCAACCATCTGGCCCTACGGATCTTTGCGCATCAGCTGCGCTATAACGAACCGTATGCGCGCTACTGCGCGCAGCTTGGCGTGACGCTTGAACGCATGCCCGACAATTGGGAGACGATCCCCCCGGTTCCGAGCGCGGCATTCAAAGAAGCCGCGCTCGCTACATTCGCCCCCTCGCAAGCCGAGCTGGTCTTTGCGACGAGCGGAACGACGGCCGGCGAGAGCGGCCGACACTATATGGAAAATTCGAAACTCTACGACGCCTCGCTCCTGGCCGGCTTCGATCGCTTCATGTTGCCCGATCACGTTCGTCTACGCTATTTGAACCTTGTTCCCAATCCGGCGACCTATCCGCATTCGTCGCTCGGCTACATGATGGCGCGCGTGAGCGAGCGACGCGGCGACGGCGCGACCGCCTGGTATCTCGAAGGCGATCAGCTCAATATCGATGCGCTCATCGGCGACCTCGACTCCGCGGTCGAACACGATCGGCCCGTGTGTATCGCGACCACTGCGTTCGCCCTGGTCCACGTGCTCGACGCGCTGCACGAGCGCCACCGTTATTTCGCGCTGCCCACGGGTTCGCGTCTCATGGAAACCGGCGGCTTCAAGGGCCGCTCGCGCGTGGTCGATCGCGACGATCTGTACGCGCGCACGGCCGAGCGCTTCGGCATGACCAATTGCGCGATTGCTGCCGAATACGGCATGACCGAATTGACTTCGCAATACTACGACGACGTGGTCGTCAATGGACACGATCATCCGCACGCCTCGGTGCGCTATAAGCTTTCGCCGCCCTGGCTGCGCCCGCGGGTCGTCGGGCCCGACGGGGCGACGCTTCCCCACGGCGTCGTGGGCGCGCTGGTGCACGTCGATCTGGGAAATCGTTCGTCGGTCGTGGCGATTCAAACCGAGGACCTCGGTGTGCAATTCGAGGACGGTCTGGTGCTCATCGGACGTGAGTCCGGCGCGGCGCTGCGCGGCTGCTCGCTGTCGGCCGAGGACCTCTTGGTTCGATGAACGCGCTGCGCGCCGTGCCGGCACGAAGCATCGTGCGCGCGGTTGCCGATGCAGCAGCGCGCTGGGCCGACGCCGACTTCCCTCCTCGGGTTCGCCTTCTCGACCGCGTGGTCGAACGCACCGGCTATACCGCGCCGGTGGTGGAGTACGCGCTCGATCAACTCTTTGGTTCGCTCACCGTGGACGCACTCGAAGCGACGATCTCCGGTGAACTCGGCTCGCTCGATGTGCTCGACGATTTTGCGCTGCGTCCCGGACGGCCACGCGCACGCGCGCTTCCGGTGGGCAGCGTCTGCGTGATATCGAGCCGCACCACGATCGGCGTCGCGATCGTGCCGGCGGTCTTCGCGATGTGCGCCAAGTGCGACGTGCTGGTGAAAGACCGCGAGGATGGCTTGGTGCGCGCATTCTTCGAAACGCTCGCGCAAGAACTGGATGCGGTCGCGGACGCGGCGCGCGCGCAAACCTGGGAAGGCGAGAGCGACGCGATCAACGTCGGAAGCTTTGATGCAATCGTCGCCTTCGGTAGCGATGCGACGCTCACGCGGATCGCGGCCTCGACCCAAGGCAAGACGCGCTTCATCGGATTCGGCTCGCGCGCCAGCATCGGGTATGTCGCGCGCGAGGAGCTGCGCGATGTCGATACACGCCAAACGCATCGCCGCCGGCGCCGCGCGCGACGTCGTGCTCTACGAAACCGAAGGCTGCCTTTCACTGCACGCGCTCTTCGTCGAGCGGGGCGGGAGCGTCGATCCGCAGCAGTTCACGCGACTCGTCGCCCAAGAGGTCGAACGCGCGTCAGTGGAATTTCCGCCGGGTCTGCGTGATGCGCGCGCGAGTGCTCGCATCGCAAGCGCGCGCAACCTCGCCGCCTTTCGTTCGGCAGCGGGCAGCGGCAGCGTCTTCTCCGATGCGCGCGGCTCCTATCTGACCGTGCTCGATCCGCCCGAGAGCGAACCACCGGCTTTTCTTCCGCGCGCGATCGCGGTACACGCGGTCGAAAATCCGGGCGACGCGATCACCTACCTTGCACGCCACGATATTCCGGTTGAAGCCGTTGCGATCGCCGGCAAGCGCCCCGACCTGCGCACGCTAGCCATTGAGATCGGTGCACATCGCATCGCACGCTTCGGCGATCTGCAGCGTCCGCCGCTTGGCGGCAATCACGGCGGGCGTTCGCGCATCGCAGACTTCATCACTTGGATTACGGACGAACGCTGAGCGGGGCACGAGCATGAACGAGGACCTCGAGCGTGTTCGCGGTGAGATTCCGGGACCGCAGACACACGCGCTGACCGTACCGCTGCTCGCTCACGAATCGCGCAACGTCACCTACGTCAGCGACGACTTTCCGATTTTCTGGAAATCCGCCAGCGGCGCGACCGTGGAAGACGTGGACGGCAACCGTTACATCGATTTGACCGCGGCCTTCGGCGTCGCGAGCGTGGGCCACAGCAACCCCGCCGTCGCCGCCGCGATCGCGCAGCAGGCGGCAACGCTCATGCATGGCATGGGCGACGTGCATCCGACAGCGGTGCGCGCGCAACTGCTCGAACGGCTCTCGCGCGTGCTGCCCTCCGGATTGAACAAAACGTTTCTTGCGACCACCGGCTCGGAAGCGGTTGAGGCCGCACTCAAAACCGCGGTGCTCGCGACCGGCAAGCATCGCTTCGTCGCGTACGATGGCGCGTACCACGGGCTTTCGCTCGGCGCGCTGACCATCGGCGGGATTCCCAAATTCAGCGAGCCGTTCGCGGATCTGATTCCGCAGGTCGACGCTTCGTTTACCGTATCCCGATGCACTGACGACCAGCGCCAAAACCGCGCTGGCGGAACTTCGCGCCGCGCTGGACCCGCACGACGATCTCGCTGCCGTCGTCATCGAACCGATTCAAGGGCGCGGCGGATGCGTCGTGCCGCCGGATGGCTATCTCGCCGGACTGCGCGCCTATTGCGACAAGCGCGGCATCCTGTTGATCTTCGACGAGATCTATACCGGTTTTGGACGCACCGGCAATTGGTTTGCCTGCGAGCACGATCACACGATTCCCGACATCATCTGCATCGGCAAGGCGATGGGCGGTGGGTTCCCGATTAGCGCGGCGGTCGCGCGCACCGCGGTGATGGACGCGTGGCCGCGTTCGACCGGCGAGGCACTGCACACCTCGACGTATCTGGGCAATCCCATGGGCTGCGCTGCGGCGCTTGCGACGATTGGCGAACTCGAGCGCCTGGCGCTTCCCGCCCAAGCACGCGAACTGGGCGAACTGATCGAACGGCGTCTGCAGGCTCTGCTCGAACATCCGCGCGTGATCGCCATGCGCGGGCGCGGTGCGATGTGGGGCTTGCAACTTCGTAGCGCGGCCGACGCCGACCAAATCGTTAAAGCGGCGCTTGGACGCGGGGTTATTCTGTTGCAAGCGGGCCCGCAAGGCGACGTCCTGTCGATCACGCCGCCGTTAGTGATCTCATCGCTGCAACTCCATCGCGCACTCGAGTTGATCAAGTGAGGTACTGTGAAGAAATACCGCATCGGCATCAGCGGCGCCGGCTTCGGCGTCAAAGCCCACCTTCCGGCGCTGCTGGCGAACCCGCATTTCGACGTCGTTGCGCTCGCCTCGCCCTCGAGTGCGACGGCGATCGCGGCAGAACGCAAGATTCCGCACGCGTTTACCAGCGCGCAAGCCATGATCGACGGCTGCGAGTTGGACGCGATCACGATCGCCTCGCCGCCCTTCACCCATCGCGACGCCGTGCTGGCAGCCCTCGATGCCGGGCTGCACGTCATGTGCGAGAAGCCGTTCGCGCTCAACGTGGAGGAAGCCGAGGAAATGGTCGCTGCGTCACGCGACGCGGGAACCGCGTGCGGGATCGCGCACGAGTTTCGCTTCGTGCCGCAACGCGTTGCCATCAAGCAACTCATCGACAACGGACACCTCACCCCGTTGCGCGAGATCGAGATCACGCATCTCACCACATTTTTGCGCGAAGAATCCACCGCGCGACAACGCGGCTGGTGGTTCGAGCGCGAGCGAGGCGGTGGCATGGCTAACGCGATCTTCTCGCATCTGATCGACGCGGCCAATTGGGCCGTAGGGCGTCCCCCGCACAAGACCTACGGCTTTTTGCGAACGGCGAACCGCACACGCCACGACGATCAGGGTGAATTTATCAGCACCGTCGACGACGGCTGCTTTGCGCTCCTGGATTACGGCGACGGGCTCGTGGGACGCCTTACCACCGACGCAACGCAAATCGTCGAGTCGTTCACCTTCGCGGTTCACGCCGAGAACCGCACGGCAGTGGCGAGTGGGCCGGGCGCGATGGACACCGCGCTCTATACTGTCGATGCCGACGAGACCAACGAACTCCAGTGCAAACCGTCACCATACGCCAAGTTCGCAAGCATCTTGCCGAACGTGCCGTACCTGATAGAGCTCTACGACGAGTTGGTCAAGCAGATCGAAACCGGAACCAGCGCGCTGCCCACGTTCGAAGACGGCCTGGAAACCCAGCGGGTGCTCGCCGCGATCGGCTACTCGTACCCGACGTAACGTTGTCATCCCGAGGTAGACGCGACCTTGTCATCCCGAGGTAGACGCGACCTTGTCATCCCGAGGTAGATGCGACCTTGTCATCCCGAGGTAGACGCGACCTTGTCATCCCGAGCGTAGCGAAGCGTAGTCGAGGGACCGGCAACGCGTCTAGGCGATTATGCGAACTCTCAATGCGGCCACCCTTCGAGGCTCGCTGCGCTCGCACCTCAGGGTGACTGGGCGGCGGTCCCTCGACGACGCTCACTGCGTTCGCTACGCTCGGGATGACAAAACTACGTTGGCGGGTTGGGGTCGTGGAGTGCGGCGGCCATGGCGCGGTAGACGTTGAGGCGGCCGCAGCCTTGATTGGGATCGTTGATGTTATCCGCCTCGGAGCACAAGAGCTGCTTCATCAGGGTCGGTGATTGATAGGCTGGGTTCACCGATAGGATGAGCGCAGCCGCGCCCGCGACGTGCGGCGTCGCCATCGATGTTCCGGCGATCAACGTGCGACAGTTGCCGGCTTCACCGTACTCCGTGCTGACCTTGCAGTTGCCCTCGAAGCTCACGTCGCTTGGCGACGACATGAACGGCGTCGAAGTCCAGATATTCTCGATCCAGTGCAGGTAATCGGTGCTCGTCGCACTCGGGCTCGCGTCCGCGTTCGACGGATCGCCGCCGGGCGCGACGATGCCCCACGAGGTCGCGCTCGCTGGGACATTCACCGAACCGTATTGCGTGTAACCGGTGACGTACTCCGATCCGACATTCGTCCCACCATTCGTGCCGTTGGCCTGACCGTCTTCATAACCGCTCGCGCCGACGGCAATGACACCCGCGTCGCAGGCCGGCGCGGTTACACCCGGCCCGCCACTGTTACCCGATGCGGCGACGACGATCACGTTGCTTGCAATCGCGTTTGCGATCGCGTTCCCTTCGGTCTGGTCCGAATCCACGCCCGGAGAACTACACGTATCGCCGCCGAGGCTCAGGCTAATCACGTTGGCGCCGTGAGCGACCGCGTCGTCGATTGCGCTTGCAATATCGGTGTCGACCGCACCGCATTGATCATCGTTCTCGCCCGCCGAATTACCCGGCGTACAGTTGTCGTCCGGCGTCGGGAAGACGCGATAGAGCATGAGCGAAACGTTCCCGGCGTCGCCGACGAAGCCATAGCCGTTGTTGGCGTTGGCAACGGCAATGCCGGTGACGTCGGTTCCGTGACCATCGCCATCGGTCACGTAAGAACCGGTGCTTTGCGGGTAAGGTGCCGTGTCGCTCGTGATGAAGCATTGGGTCCGCACGATACTTGCTTTCGCAAGCTCGGGATGCGTGACGTCTTCGCCCGTATCGATGATCGCAAGCTTGACGCTGGTAGAGCCTAGCGCGTTCGCATTGGTGATGATGCTTCCGTTCGCTGCCTGCGAATAGCCCAGCGCATGTTCAAGCTGGACGATGTGCATGTCCCATTGACCGCCGGTCGAACCGGTTTGATAGAGCGGCGCAACCGCACCACCGGCCGCGTAGCCGACGAAATATGGATCGGTTCCTAAATACGGATTGCTCACGGCGAGCGGAGCGAGCCGGCGCGATTGACTCACGGCGACGACACCCGGCGTCGAGCGCAACGTCGACTCGGCCTGCGCCATCGCCGACGGTGCGACGTGCAGGAGTCGCGTTGCAAGACCGGTCTTAGGATAATCGACCTCGTTGTACTTAGTCGCGCCGAGTGACGCGACACGGGCATCGATGCTGCTTGCGGCATTCGTTATCGCGTTCATGCGATACGAAACCGCCAGCACCGGCAGTGTCGCTGTGTTCACCGATCCGCGATAGGAACGCCGCGTCTCAGACGAAATGCCGCCGCTCGAACGCCCACCCGCCGAATCCAAACTGGTATCCGATGAGGGACAGGTATATGGCGAGTTGGGCGCCGGCGACGGGGTTGTCGATGGGGTCGGCGGTGAGCTACTGCTGCCACCTCCGCCGCACGCGGCCAGCGAAAATGCAACGAGCGCCGCGATCGGCGTGCGTAAGCGAGCAAGCACTCTCAAATTGAGTCTCCCTATCAGGTGCAGTCTACCCCAAGAACGTGAATTCGCGCTGGGAGTATTTCATGAGAATTGCCGATTTAACAAACGCCATACAAGGCCAAGCGCCATCACGGTCGCGCGCCGCTGTACGGCATCGCGGTCGCCCCGAAAATTGAACGTATAGGAATGTACGTCGCCGTCGACGTCTATGGCAAACCAGACCAAGCCAACCGGCTTCTCCTCACTCCCACCATCGGGCCCGGCAATTCCCGTCGTCGCGACCGCGTGCGACGTCCGCAGCCGTGCGCGCGCGCCCGTTGCCATCTCCTTTGCCGTTTCTTCGCTGACCGCGCCGAATCGCTCGAGCGTCTGCTCGCTCACCCCAAGCTCAGCCCGTTTGACCGCGTTGTCGTACGCCACGACCCCGCCGTGAAAGCTGCGCGACGAGCCCGGCACCGCGGTGAGCGCGGCCGCAATACGGCCACCCGTGCACGACTCGGCAACGGCGATCGTATTTCCGTTGGCCTGCAGCAAGTCGTGGACAACCGAGGCGAGGCTCGCGTCGTCGGCACCGAACACGAACCCGTCGAGGCGTTCGCGCACCTGCGCTTCGATCGGCGCTAGCATGGCGCGCGCCTGCTCTGCTGAACGCGCCTTGGCCATAATCTTTACGTCGCACTGCCCCTCGTGCGCGAGCACCGCGATCTTCGGATTTTCGCCGCCGCGAAAAAGATCGTCGATGCGGTGATCGATCTCAGATTCGCCGATGTTGACCGTGTGCAGGACGCGCGTATAAATCGCGTCGACGATTCCGTAACGTTCGCGTAAGAAGGGAATTAAGACATCGGTGAGCATCGGGCGCATCTCGCGCGGCACACCCGGCATACACGCGATGAACTTTCCTTCCGGTCCGAATGCGATAAAACCGGGAGCTGTGCCTCGCGGGTTCTCCAGCACGAGACTTCCGCGAGGCACGTACGCCTGTTTGCGATTGTTCTCGCGCATCTCCCGCCCTATCTGTGCAAAGAAATCTTGCATCTGCTTAAGGGACGGCTCGTGCAATTCCAAATCGAGACCCAGCGCATCGGCTGCTGCTTCCTTGGTAAGATCGTCGACTGTTGGACCAAGACCACCGGTTGTAATAATTCCGTCAACACGTTCGAGAGCTGCGCGCATCGCACTTGAAATGCGACTACGGTTATCGCCGATCGCGTGCGTACCGTACACGTCGATGCCGGCCGAAGCGAGTGCCTGCGCTACGAAGACCGAGTTCGTGTCAGTTAGTTGACCGAGCAGCAATTCGGTCCCGACGGCGATCAGTTCAACCGCGAGGGCCATCGAACCACGACGGATATGTGAAGTGCACCTCAGCGTCAAAACCATCGGCTGCATCGATCATCGCCTTGCGGCGTTCGTCGGCGTGATCGGACCCCGGCTTCTCGCGTTGCATCGTCAGCTTCATCTCGCCAAGCCGCTCGACGAAGCGCGCAAACCGCGCATCCATCGCCGCTTGCAGACGCTGCTTGAGGATCTTGCCGACGCGTGGCGCAAGGCCGCTGGTTGCAATTGCAATGCGCACAGGTCCGGCTTTAGCGATCGCCGCCATCGCGACGAATCCATACTTCGGCTGATCGATGCAGCAGAGCAGAAATTTGTGCCGATCTGCGAGCACGCGCAATCGCGCCGAGAGCTCTTCGTCTTGGGGGGTCGAGATCACAAAGAACGCATCGGTTAGCTCGTCGTCGCGCAAGGCGACGGGATCTTGAATCCAGCGAACGTCGGCGCCGGACTCGCGCAGCGCCTCCGCCTTCTCGATTGCCTCGCGGTCGTCGGCCGCACCGATGACCACGCAGCGCCGTCCACTGAGTTGAAGGCTGACGGGGTAGAACGGCGCGCGATTCAACACAGCGGTACGCCGAGGTTCCGAGCAGCGGCTTTAAGCGCCTCATCATCCGTCGCAAGTTTCACGCCTTCGCGCCGCGCGAGTTCGAGGTATGCCGCATCGTACATCGTTAGCGATTGCGAGGCCGCCACGGTAAAGGTGTCGCGAAGCTGCGTCACGCTCGGGGGAGGCTGAACCTCGATCGGAAGCCGGACCAAATGGTGAAGGGCCTGCAGGGCTTTTTGCTGATTGAGACGCTTGCGCCGCATGGCGACCAGAAGCGCGTTCGTAACCTCGATCTCCCACAGGCACGGCGCGATCGCCGGATTCGCCGGGAGGTCGTCGAGAATCGCCTTCGTGCGCTCCGTGATCTCGTCTTCAAAGAACCACGTCACGGCAACCGACGCATCGATAACTAGAATCGACGCCCCTCCTCGATCAATTTCCTGATTTTTAGTCCGCCCAGCCGAACACCCTGACGTGCTGAGTGAATTTCCTCGATAGCGGCCCGGGCACGTTCGCGATCCATGCTGACCGGCCGCAGCTCGGCTACCGGCTTACCGCGCTTGGTAATGGTGATCGTCTCCCCGGCTTCAACCTCGTCGAGCAAGGCCGGCAGATGCGTCTTTGCCTCATACGCGCCAACGGTTCGCGCCATGCTCTCCTCCACAGCCTAGTCTACAGACTAGTCTATCCTAATAGTCGACCGGGCGCAAGATAGAATTCGTTGATCGCGGTGTTCGTGAGCATCGCGGTCGTGGGCAGATGGCGCTTCCAATGCGTCGAGTCGACGCGACGGCGAACGAGCGCGACGTCGTGCGCGTCGAAGCCGCGTTCGACCAACTGCTCGTCGGAATATCCGAGCAAGAGTTGCGCCAGAATCGCGTCTGCCCGCGCATAGGTGATGCCCAGGTCGCGCTTCGTCGGTTTGGTCGGCCTCGAGATCCGCACTCGGCGCCTTTTCGATCAGCGCTGCAGGCACGCCGAGGATAGCGCGCGAGCGCCCACACTTGCGTCTTGAACAGATCGCCGAGCGGATTGAGCGGCGGCGTGTCGTCGGCGTGCCAGGTGAAATAGCCCAGCAGCCGTTCGGTCTTGTTTCCGGTGCCGATCGGCAGCGCGTCGAGTTTGGCGGATTGATCGAAAAGCACGAGCATGCGCGTGCGCGCCATGACGTTTCCGCGCCGGCGCGCATCGGCGTCGGGTTCAAATTGCAGGTAGCCGTCGACGGCGCCGGTGATTTCGATCGTGCGCTCGTGGATGCCGAGCGCGTCGATCACCAGCTGCGCGTCGGCGAGACTCGCTGGGCTCGACGTCTGTACGGCATGCGAATCGCGTAGACGTTCTCGGGGCCGAGCGCTCGCGCGCACAAGTACGCCGTCACAGCCGAATCGACGCCGCCCGAGAGACCGATGACCGCGCGGCGGATACCGCGACGATCGATGAGTTCGTCGCGAAGGAATGCCTCCAGCCAGCGCGTCGCAACCGCCGCGATTGATCGCCGGCGGTCGCAGTGGCGTGTCTGCGCGGCGCTTCAACGACCGTAAGCATCGTCACTGCCTCCCTGCGGCAACGGCAGTTCCTCGTCCAGCAAAAGATCGGGAAGCACCGCGCCGAGGTCGCCGAGCAGCGGTAAACTTGCGCGAGCCAGATCGACGTCGCGCAAATCGAGTTCGGCCCGCATGATCGCACACTCGCCGATCTCGGGCGCCTGCACGCATCACGTCTCCGCGTGGGTCGATGATGCAGGACGAACCCGTCATGCCTTTGCCGCCCTCAAATCCGGTGAGGCCCGCGTACAGCACGAAGACTCCATGTTCGGTCGCGACTCGAGCGAAGAATCTCGCGCCAGTGCGTGATTGACGTCAGTTCGCTCTCGCCCTCGATACCGCGGCCCGGCGCCGCCTGGGAACGATCAGGACGCGCGCGCCCTTAATTGCGGCGATCGTCGGCATGATCGCATGCCACACGTCTTCGCAAATCAAGATCGCGATGCGTCCGAACCGCGTCTCGAATGTCTGCAAACGCCGGCCGCGCGAGAGAAAACGTTCCTCGTCGAAAACGCCGTACGTCGGCAAGAACATCTTGCGATGCACGTGCACGATCTCGTGATCCTTCGCGTCCAACGCGGAGATAGATCGCGCTGTTGTAGTACGTGCCGTCGTCGTTCTCGTAGAACCCGCAGCACAGCTCCACCTCGCGCTCGCCCGCGCCTTCACGCCAAGCGCGCGCGAGATCGTCGGCAAAGACCGTTGCCGGTCGCGCCAAATCGTAGACCGCGCCCTCGAGGAAATAGCCCGTCATCGCGGCCTCGGGAAAGACGATCAAGATCGGGTGCGTTGGACTCGGCGGCGATCTGCGAGAAGATCTCGCTGGACTCGGCAAGGTTCTCGCGATAGCGACCTTTTGCGGGTTTGACCTGCACGAGGCGCACGTCGTAACGTGACGGCGAACGCTCGCCGTTAGTCCGCGCCGGCACTGGTCGCCAACTCGATCATCTGATCGCCCGGCTGGCGCAGGCCACACTGCGCCGCACACTCTTCTGCCGGATACGTCCAAATCTCCGCAAGCGTCGGATGGAGATGCGGAATGCGCATGAACTCCGCGACCGTCGCGTGATAATTCATTGCGACGATCACTTCGTGGATCAGCTCCGAGCCTTGCGGCCCGATGATCGAAGCGCCCAAGATTTCGCCCGGTCACCGGCTCCGAGCCATCATCTTCACGAAGCCCTTGGTCTTGTTGAGACACATCGCCTTGCCGTGCTCGGCGAAATCGTACCGGCCGACGCAGTACGCGATTCCCGCTGCTGTAAGCTCCTTCTCGACTCATCCCGACGTGAGCAACTTGCGGATCGCTGAAGACCGTGTGCGCGCTGACGATCCGATAATCGGCTTCTTCACGCTCGCCTTGGCACGCGTTGCGCGCCGCAATTTCGCCCTGGTAGATCGCGACGTGGACGAGCAGATAGTCGCCGGTGACGTCGCCGACGGCGAAGATGTTCGGCTTGCTCGTCCGCAGCGTCGCGTCGACGGCGATACCGCTCCAAGCGTCGAAGGCGACGCCGGCCGTTCGAGCCCGAGGCCACTCGACGTTGGGCGCGCGTCCCATGCGCGAAAAAGATTTCGCTCCGCGACGAGCTCGTGCCGTTCCCCATCGCGCGACGTAACGAACGACTTTGCGCGTCGCGCGCGCTTTTCGATCCGAGTCACGCGCGTTCGGGAACACGTCGATCCCTTCGTCACGAAAGTACCGCGTCAACGCGTCGCCGATATCGTCGTCGGCGTAGGTAAGCAGATGATTGCTGCGGATCAGCGATCGTCGTCTTGGCGCCCATCCGCGCGAGAAATTGTCCGAGTTCGCAGGCCGTGTAACCGCCGCCAAGTACCGACGACCGAGGCCGGAATCGACTCGAGCTCGAGCGCGCTATCGCTATCGAGGAAGCCGGTTTCTTCTAAGCCCGGGATGACCGCCGGCGCGACCGACGCTGCCGGTCGCGATGACGAACGTCCGGGCGCTCAAGACGGTGTCGCTCGCCGACTGCAGCTGCGTTCTGCGAGACGAAGCGTCGCATGCCCTTGATACAGAGGGAAACTTCGCGATGCCCTCGATGCGATAGTCGGCGAACTCTTTGACGAGCTCGCGCTTGCGTCGCGCGATGAACGGCATATCGACCGTGATGTCGCCCGCGATACGAACGCCGAGCGCGCGCGACTTCGCGCACGTCATGCAGCGCATCGCTCGAGGCCAAGAACGCTTTGCTCGGCATGCAGCCGCGCAGAATGCACAGTCCGCCGAGCGGCCCATGATCGACCAGCGCGACTTCGGCGCCGAAATCGCCGCGGTACGGGCTGCGGCGTAGCCGCCTGAACCGGCACCGACGACGACGAGGTCGTATTCGAGGGTTTCCATGTTCTAGCCGACTCGGGCGCGCACCCAAGCGATGGATCGATTCGATGAACCGAACGGTGCCGTTCGAATGAACCAGAATCGAATGCGTGCGCGCGTGGTTGCCGAAAAAACGCACGCCGCGCACGAGATCGCCGTCGGTAATGCCGGTCGCGGTAAAGATCACGTTGTCGCTCTTGACAAGATCGTCAATCGTCAGAACGCGCTCGAGGTCGCCGAATCCCATGGCGATCGCGCGATCGGCTTCTTCTTGACTGCGCGGCTCGAGGCGGCCCATGAAATTTCCGCCCAGGCACTTGATTGCGGCCGCGGCAAGCACGCCTTCCGGCGCGCCGCCCGTACCCATCGCGACGTGAATGCCGGTTGTTTCGATTGCAGTCGCGATGCACGCATCGACGTCGCCGTCGGAAATCAGCTTGATACGAGCGCCGGCTTCGCGCACTTCGCTGATCAAGTCGGCATGACGCGGTCGATCGAGGATCACGACACACACGTCGCTGATCGGCTTTTCGAGGGCGTTGGCGACCGCTTCCAGATTCTCGCGCACCGGCGCGTCGATGTGGACGAACGGCGCGGCTTTCGGGCCGACGGCGAGTTTCTTCATATATGAGTCCGGCGCGTGCAGCAGACCGCCGCGCTCGGAGATGGCCATCACGGCGATCGAGTTGGGCAACCCGTTTGCGACTAGATTCGTCCCCTCGACCGGATCGACGGCGATATCGACCTCGAATCCGCCCCGGCCGACTTCCTCGCCGATGAAGAGCATCGGCGCTTCGTCGCGCTCGCCCTCGCCGATCACGATGCGGCCGGAGATTTCCATCTCGCCAAGCGCTTCGCGCATTTTTTCGACGGCGGCTCCGTCGGCGGCGTCGCGTTCGCCACGTCCCATCCAGCGCGAAGCCGCCAGCGCCGCATTTTCGGTAACTTTCACAAAATCGAGCGGAGTGTGACGTCCGGGAAGTCGAGCATGCCACCCGGCTCTACAAGGGAACCCCCACGATTTCCTTTAAGAAATGTGGCCGTGTCGACCCACGCTCACGCTCCCACATCCGACCATGCGCACACCGGTCTCGAGCGATTTGCTCGCTGCGGGCTGGCTCTATGGGCTGCCGTCGGGCTCGCCGGATTTACGATCGGCTTTTTCGCATGGCTATGCGCTCATCGCGCCGCATCACTACGCGTTCGTTAGCGAACTGGGTTTGTTAGTTGCGCTTGCCGGTGGAACGAGCGCGACGCTGTGGCTTTGGCAATGGTACGCGCGCTACTTTTCTCGACGCACGGGCGCCACTTATGCTCGCTCGCTGCGCTATGATGCCTTTACCTGGGTGCCGTTCCTCCTACTGTGGCTGACGTTCGTTCTGCCGCTCAGGACTCACACACGGCGAGTCGCGTATCTTTGTGGCCTGCGCCGCCGTGTTCTGCCTCGGGAAAGTGCTCATCGCGGCGCGCTTCAATCAAACCGTTCGCGAGGTGCTGCTCGACTTCGTAGCGACGCGAACCGCAATCATCGTCATCGCCGAGCTCGCCGCCGTCATCATCGGTCAACGCGCCGGGTCGCACGTGCAAGAGTCGTCGCACGCGCTGCTCAACGTCTGGGGACGATGGGATGCGGTGCACTACCTCGACGATTGCAACGCAGGGATATGCGGGCACCGACATGGCGTTCTTTCCGCTCTTTCCGTTGTTGATCCGCATCCTTGGATCGCTGGTCGGCAACCATCTCGTCGCGGGCCTCTTGATCTCGAACGCCTCGTTCTTTTTCGGCTTGCTTTATCTCTACAAGCTGCTCGAGCATGAGTACGATCGATCGGTGGCGCGGCGCGCGATCTTCTACGTCTCGATCTTCCCCTCCGCGTTCTTCTTCTCGGCGGTCTACACCGAATCGCTCTTCTTCATGCTTACCGTCGCGTCGTTCTACTACATGCGCATGCATCACTGGTGGTTCGCGGGCGCGATCGGCTTTTTAGCCGCGCTAACCCGTGTCGAGGGCGTCTTGCTCGTCGTCCCGTTTTTGATCGAGTGGTACTCGCAGTACAAACCCAACCTCAAGCAACACCTCTCCAACCTGCTTCCGGGCGGGTTGATTCCGCTTGGCCTTTTCACGTACATGGCGTTCTTGTGGGTCCTAGTCGGCGATCCGCTCTACTTTTCGCACGTCCAGATTCACTGGAACCGCCATTTCGCGCTGCCGTGGGTAAGCGTCGTCAATTCGCTCCATCAGATCGCCACGGCTACGCAAGGTCAAACGATCGCCAATCAATTGATGGAATTGTCGTTCACCTTCCTGATGATTGGCGTGCTGATCGTCGGCTGGAAGCAGCTTCGTCCGTCGTACATCGCCTACATGGCGCTCTCGATCCTGATCCCCATGTCGACCTCGAGCCTGATGAGCATGCCGCGATTCGCGCTGGTGCTCTTTCCCATGTTCGCAATTCTCGGGCGCGACGGCGAGCGGCCGTGGGTCAATAACCTCATCCTTGCCTTCTCGCTCCCGCTCTTGGGACTGTTCACCGTGCTCTTTGCAGATTGGTATTGGGTTGCTTGACAGCATTAGTTCGATAGCCGGCCGCCGCGGAGTACGGCAATTCGTCAAGTTCGGCATCGTCGGCGCTTCCGGATTCATCGTGAATCTCGTCGTGTTCACGTTTCTTCAACGCCTAGATCCGCTGCACAATGAGGCGCTGCACTACAACGTGCTCTATTCGATCGGCTTTCTTGCCGGCGGCGTTTCCAACTATTGGCTCAATCGAGTTTGGACCTTCCGCTCAACCGGGCACGCCGTTCGCGAGGGCGCGCAATTCCTTACCGTTTCGGTGATTGCTTTGGTCGTCGGCTTGGTCGTATCGGCCATCGTCGCACCTTACCTCGGCCACGGCCACCGCACATGGTTCATCGCGACCGTCGCCGGTATTTTCGTCAACTTCTTCGTGAACAAATATTGGACGTTCAAACATATAAGCTGAGCGTTGTCACCCCGACCGTAGCGTTAAAGGCGCGTAGCCGAGGGAGGCGGAGGACACGTGTCGTCAAGGGAAGGCTCGAAGTTTTGCGCCATTCACAGGATGCGAACTTCCTTTGCTCGTGGCGCAAATCTCGCGCAGCAGGAGTGGCGCGGGAAGTGCCGCAACGAGCGTCTTCCCTGGCGACACGTATCATCCGCCTTCCTCGACTACGTTCGCTTCGCTCCCTAGCCTCGCGATGACAATGGTCGAAAAGCGCTTCACGCTCTTTCTCCTGGCGATCGTAGCCTTTGGGACCCTGCTGCGCCTATACGGCATTCACGATCCGCTGCTCGACCATCCGGCCTGGCGACAGGGCGATACGGCGAGCATCGCGCGCAACTTCGCGCACCTGCAATACAGCATCATGTATCCGCAGACCAATTACGACGGGCCGCCGCCCAATTACGTCGAGTTGGAGTTGCAGATCGTGCCCTTTCTCGCCGCGACGCTGTACAAGATATTCGGCGTCCACGAGATTTTCGGGCGGCTGATCACGCTCGTCTTCTCGCTGGGCACGGTTGGCGTCGTCGGGTTTTTCGGGCGTTGGCTCTTTAGTAGCGCAGTCGCCGGGCTTGCGGCGGCGTTCTTCTACGCAATCTTTCCCGGCAGCATCTATTATGGACGCACCTTCACGCCCGACACCGCGATGGTTTTCTTTCTGACTGCGGCGCTTTACGTCGTCGCGCGGTTGATCGTCGAAGACGAAGTCGTTACCCAGCGCTCGCTGGCGCGCGCAACGGCGCTGCTCACCTTTGCATATTTGGCTAAGCCCGTTGCGGTCGCCGGAATCGTTCCGGTCATCGGCATGCTATGGGAGCGTATCCGCAGCGGCCGCACGATGCGCCCGACCGCGATCATGGTGCTCTTGATCGTCCCGCTGGTCGTGCTCTATCTCTACGACGTGCGCGTCAGTGAGCACGCCGAATGGCACTGGGCAAGCGGCATTACGACCTTGCACGTGATACCCGCGCTCAAAGCGGCGCTGACCTCCCCCGCCGGTTTCGCGCTCAAGTTCGCCCAGCTCCGCGAGGTCCTCGGACTCTTGCGCGCAACGATGCTTGGATCGATCGCGTTCGTGTTGTCGATTGCGGGGTTCATCGCACTGATTTGGACCGACGCTCGCAGCAAGGCCCTGCTCTGGGGTTGGCTTGCCGGCGGACTGGTCTACACCTACGTGATCGTCACCGTCGAGCGGGTCGACTACTACATGTATTTGCTGCTGCCGCTCTGCGCGCTGGTCATCGGATCGCTCGTCGCGCGCTTTGTCGCGTGGGTCGAGACGGTCGACGCCGCGCCCGCTGCGCGCTATGCGATTCTCGCGCTCGCACCGCTCGCAGCGATTGCGTGCACGCTACAGGCGCGCGCTGCAATCGAGCCCTACTACACCTATAACAAGCAGGCGTATCGTAACGCGGTTTTCTTGAATCACACGCTGGCGCCGGACGCGCTGGTCGTGGTCGGCCACTATGGTCCCGACGTACTCTACTACATCAATCGCTACGGCTGGGAAGAGGATCCGGCAATCTGGACACCTTTCGACGAGGAGAGCGCGATCCGTAAAGGCGCGCGCTACTTCATCTCGATCGAGGACAACCGGCTACGCCGTAACGCAGAACTCTGCGCGTGGTTGGCGCGCTTTCCGGTGCTCAATGCCAAGGCAGAGTGGCCGGTGTACGTCACCGATCCCGCGCATGAGCTCGCCGGCGCGGATGCGTTTTGGCGCGCCTTCCGCTCAGCCGAAGCGGCCGGTCACGCTCGCGCGTTCCTCGACGCTCACCGCGTTTGCACGCTCTCGCATCAGCCGTAGCGACAGCATCTTGTCATGCTGAGCATAGCAATTGAACTGGCGCAAAACTCGCGCAGCAGGAGCGGCACACGAAGTGCCGCGAGGAGCGTCTTTGCGGGCGACCGCTGTGATGTGCTTCCCTCGACAAAGGGCTACAGCTTCGCTCTCAAAGGGTCGGCAGCGTCGATCTGACCGAAGACGGTCAGTGCGCGCTCGAACGCGTCGGGTCCGACGTGCGTCGGGCCCCGGAACGGAAAGTCCAGGCTCGTTGTGAGGAAGATGACCAGGCCAATCAAGAGCGCAAGCGTGCCGATCATCGCGGTCTGCATCACCGTCCGTCGAAAGCCGAAGAGATACGTAAAAGCGATCGTAATGACTCCCCCCGCATAGACGGTAAACCACATCACGCCGTTGAGGCCGCTTGAATCCTCCGTGATACGTGCGTCACGGTCGAGCGCCGCCTCGCTCGTGCGCTCGAGCATGTGACTAAAGATCGCGGCTTGACGCTGACCAACGACCGCCGTCCGGTGTACGTCGCGCGAGAGCTTCTCGGCGATCGGGGCTTCGGGCGGCGTGATTCCTTGCGCCAGCGCCGGCCACCCGATGTAGATCGCGTGTTCCACGTATGTTCGCAGATCACGTCGCAACAGCGCACCGTTGCTAAATGAGCCAGCATCGCGGTACACCGCGGCGAGGCTGCTCGCTTCATCATACGTGCGGTCTTCGGCGGCCTCGAATCGCTCCCACACGCCGATGGCGACAAAGCCGAGAACAACCGCGTATAAGACCCCGACCACGGCAAAGATAAACCCGGTGAGGTCGTTGTGGTCACGCCGAAGTTCCGGATCGACGAGGCGACCCACGATGCGCGCAACGATGACCGAGAACAGCACGAAGCTGCCGATGACCAGTACCGCGCCCGGAATGATTGGAAGGGCTTCGAACCAGCCGATCGCAGCCATCTTACGGCAGCGGCAGCAACGAGCCGGCGTTTACGCTCGTCGTTGCGTGAGCCGTCTCGGGAACCCCGGAGCTGACGATCTGGCGGTAGGTAATCAGCCGGTTGGTGTTGCGCGCGACGTCGAGTTCGAGATCGTAACTATGCTTGATCGCCGCGGTCAACTCGTCGGGATCGTACGTGTACGAGAACCGCTTGAGGCTTGCGAGAATTGACTTGTTCGCAACGTCGAGCTGCTGGTACGCGTGTTGAATCTGCACGCCCGCATCTTTATAGGTCGGATAATTCGAGATCACGATCTCGCGCTTGAGCTTTGCGTCCTCGATTTGGCCTTTGAGCGCCTCGAGCCGAACACTCGAGGGATCGTATTTCTGGCCGCCGGCGATCGTAGCCAGGGCATCGTCGAAATCACCTTTGCTGTACAGCTCTTGCGCAAAGTCGGCCGACGCCTGAACGAACCCCGCGCGAGCGCGCTCGTCGGTGGGATCGATCTTTAGAGCAAGGCTATACGAGAGTTGCGCGTCCTTCACGTTGCCGCGCGCCAGCGCGACCTCGCCCTGGTGCACGCGGGTATTGACGACCCACTGCTCCACCGGGCCGGCACATCCGGCGAGAAACAGGAGAAGCGCAACGAATGCGACGTGCTTAGAAATGTACATGGAGAGCAAACCTTGCGACATATTCAATGATGACAGCGGCGGGATAAAAGACGATCTGCGAGAGCAGCGTTCCAAGAATCGCCGTAACGGAGAGATAGAACACCATCGAGCGAACTTCCTCGATGGTTCGATGCCCGTGGATCGCCTGGTCGGTGATCATGGAGGATGTCGGATCGACGAAGAGCGTGAATGAGATCGTTCCGATCCCGTTGATGATGCCGGACAGGCTTGCGGCCGTCACTCGAACCGCGGGATCGAGCACCGCGGCGAGAAACGCTGCCGGGACGCCGATTGCGTAGATCCCGGTGACGACGACGTTGAAAATCAGGAGACGCCGGGGAATCGCGCGCCAGTCGAACTGTCGCAACTGCTCCCGCGAAGGCAGATGCTCGGAACGAAATATGTCGGCGAGATTCCGAGGGTTGAACAACTGCGCGAGCGCGTGCGGCACCGAACCGCGCCGCTCGAATGAATGAACGCCGCGCCGAAAGAGATAGGTGAACATCGGCAGCAGCAGCGCGAAGACGATCATCCCCGCCGTGCCGGCGAGGATGATCAGTCGCAGCTGAAGGTCGTACGTCGATTGCCACTGTGCAACGACGACCGGATCGTGCCGGTTCGCAGCGACGGCGTTGCTTGCCAAATCGGCTAGCGGCGCGACGAAAAACACCGAAAAGAGCGTCGCGAGCCGGCCAACCGTCACGAAGAGATTGAACAGCGAGATCGAGGTCGCGATGCGCTTGGTCTGGACGCCGGCAAGACGCGCGGCATACGCGCCGATCGTGATGCCCTGCACGAAAAACGTAATGAGCATCGCGCCAATCAGGCGTCCAGACCAGAGTTCGGGGTTGTGCGCTATCACGATCCGCAGGATGCGGATGACTTAGGCAGCGTCACGATTCCATTCGATGGACGATTCGTCGACCGGGCCCAAGATACACAGCCCTAATTGATCCTCGGCGAAGAGATCGTGCGCAAGTTCGACGATCTCGGATGCGCTCACCGCATCGATGCGCTCTTCAATTTCTTCGGGCGCCATCTGACGGCCCAGCGCAAACTCGTTGCGCCCCAACCGAATCATCCGGCTCGACGTGGACTCGAGCGAGAGCGTCAGGTTTCCCTTGATGTGCTCTTTAGCCAGGTGAAGTTCGCTTTCACCAATCTCGACGTTGCGCAGCGACGCGAGCTGCTCGGCAACGACGTCGATGCAGGGCTGCACGTTCTCGGCGGACGTCCCGGCGTAGATCCCGAAGAGGCCCGCCGCACGATATGCCGCTTGGAACGAGTAGACGCTGTACACGAGCCCGCGCTTTTCGCGAATCTCTTGGAACAGCCGGCTCGACATCCCGCCGCCCAGCACGGTGTCGAGCACCGACAGCGCAAAGCGTCGATCGTCTCGAACGTTCAGACCGCGCGATCCGAGAACGACATAGGCCTGCTCGCTGTCCTTCTGGCGCACGAGCGCTGAGGGAGTCGTGCGTGGTGCGTCGGGTTCGAAGTCCTCGCTGTGCCCCATGAACGGCGCGAAGCACTCGGCTGCCAGCTCCACGAAACGCTCGTGCTCCACGTTGCCGGCGGCGGCGACGACGACGGAATCTGGAGCGTAGTGACGCGCCATGTGCGAGCGTAGGTCTGCCGGCGTCACCCGAGTGACCGTATCCACAAAGCCGATTGTCGGCTCGCCGAGATTCGATCCGCTCCACATCGTCTGCAGAAAGAGATCGTGGATCAGCTCGTCGGGCGAGTCCTCGTACATCTTGATCTCTTCGAGCACGACCTTTTGCTCTTTTGCGAGCTCTTGCGGATCGAAGACCGAGTGCAGAAACATGTCGGAAAGGACGTCGAGCGCCAGCGGCACGTGCCGATCGATCACCTTGGCGTAGTAACAGGTCGCCTCTTTGTCGGTGAAGGCGTTGAGGCTCCCGCCTACCCCATCCATCGTCTCGGCAATCTCGCGGGCGCTGCGCCGTTGGGTGCCCTTGAAGAGCATGTGCTCGACTAAATGGGAGATGCCGCGCTGTTCGCGACGCTCCAGCGAGGAGCCGACGTCGGCCCAGATTCCAATGCTCGCCGAACGGACGGCCGGCATGCTCTCGGTGAGCACGCGCAGACCATTAGCCAGCGTCGTCTTCTTATACACCGCTCAACTCTTCGTGAAAGCGCTCTGCGCCCATTCCTGATCGAGAAAGACGTTGGCCCCGCCACGCAGCCGCGCGGCGAGAGAGGCTGCATTCTCACTTCGGGCCACGCTGATCGTAAAGACGGTGCGGGTGGTTGGTACCGCCAGGTCCCCGCTGACGATGAGCCCCTTCTCCACACCGATGGGGACGGTCACCCAGAGGTCCACCTCTTCGGCGCTGGGGGCGGCCGCGAAGGCGCGCGTGATCAGCTCGACGATCTCCGCGTTGAAGGCCTCGCGTGAAAGCGGCTGGTGAAACTTCACGCCCGACACACGTAGCCCCAGCACCACGTGGGTGGCCGTCTCATTGGCTAAGACTTGCATCACCTGCGCCGGCCAGGTGGAGCTGAACAGTTGCTGGCCGACTGAAGTCGCAATATCGATGCGGTTTCCGCCCGCGCGCGAATGCGCATCGAGATCCGCCACGCTTGGGCTAGCGGCAACCGTAGCTAGCGCCAAGATCAGCATGAGCGAACGAAGTGAGCCATGCGACTTTCGATGACAACGCTTTAGCTTTGGCAGATAAAGTCTGTTAATAGCTTTGAGCAAAATAGGCCCTTACCACAGCAGGTTCACCAGATGCAACGCATTTCGTGCCGGCTTCGTTCGCAGGCAGCGCGTACGTGTTGCGGGTGGTCGCGCCGGTCTCTTCCTTGATGTGCTGCTCGCACTCGGGGCGCCCGCACCACGGAATGTCGATCATGCCGGCGCGCGTCTTACACTTCTCGTAAAACTCATCACGATCGCTCACGCGAAAGGTGTGACTCGTCAGGAACGCCTTGGCTTGGTCGAAAAGTGAGACTTGAATCGCGTCGAGCAGCACACGCAGCTCTTGTGCGAGCCCCGTGAGCGCAACGCTCTGCTTTTGCTCGGGGTCGCCCTTGGCGCGGTCGCGCCGAACCACCACGGCGGTCTGCGCGTCGACGTCGCGCGGACCGATCTCGATCCGCACCGGGACGCCGCGCAGATCCCATTCGGCGTACTTCCACCCCGGCTGCTGGTCGCGGTCGTCGACCTTGACGCGAAAACCGGCCTCGCGCAGGGCTTTCGCCGCATCCTGACAGGCCGCCACGGCGCGGTCGTCGCCCGAGCGCACGATCGGAACGAACACCGCTTCGATCGGCGCCATCTTCGGCGGAACGCGCAGGCCGCGATCGTCGCCATGCACCATGATCATCGCGCCGAGCATGCGCCACGACATGCCCCACGAGGTCGTATAGGCATGTTTGATCTGCTGGTCGGCGTCGAGGAATTTGATGTCGTACGCCTTGGCGAAATTCTGGCCTAGATCGTGGGAGGTTCCCGACTGCAACGCTTTGCCGTCGGGCATGAGCGCTTCGATCGAGTAGGTCTCGACCGCCCCGGGGAAGCGTTCGCTGGCGCTCTTGATGCCGGCATAGACCGGCACAGCGGCGACGTTCTCCGCGAAGTCACGATAGACGCCGAGCATACGCAGCGTCTCCTCACGCGCCTCTTCTGCGTTCGCGTGCGCGGTATGCCCCTCTTGCCACAAGAACTCCATCGTGCGCAAAAACGGCCGCGTGGCCTTTTCCCAGCGCAGCACATTGCACCACTGATTGATGAGAATCGGCAGATCGCGATACGACTCGATCCACTGGGCGTACATGACGCCAATGATGACTTCCGAGGTTGGGCGAATCGCGAGGCGCTCGGTGAGCTCTTCGTTGCCGCCGCGCGTCACCCACGCAACTTCGGGTGCAAAGCCCTCAACGTGCTCGGCCTCTTTTAAGAGCAGACTTTCGGGAATGAGCAACGGGAAGTACGCGTTTTCATGTCCGGTCGCTTTGAACGCCGCGTCTAAGTTCTTTTGCAGATTCTCCCACAGCCCATAGCCGTACGGACGAAGCACCACGCAGCCGCGCACCGGAGAATACGACGCTAGCTCAGCCTTCAAGCAAACGGCCGTGTACCACGCGGAAAGGTCGGCCGCTTTTGGAGGGATCTCCTTAACGTCCTTTGAGGTCTGGGGTTCGGACATGACCGGCCCGGTTTCGCGTGGAGCGGGCCCACGGCCTCTTCGGCCGAAGGGGAGCCCATGCCCAAGCTGACTCGCATCTATACGCGCACCGGCGACGACGGTACCACCGGCCTGGTGGGCGGCCAGCGCGTCAAGAAAAACGCCCTGCGCATTGAGACCTACGGCACGATCGACGAATGCTCGAGCGCGATCGGGATGGCGCGCAGCGCACTGCGTCCGCTGCTCGCAGTCCACGCGCGAGCGGCGCGCCTCGACGCGTGGCTCGCCTGGGTGCAAGACGCGCTCTTCAATCTCGGCAGCGACCTTGCAACGCTGCCCAAGGATCGCTGGGAGGGCATGCCGTTGATCGCGCACGAGGATGCGGTCGTGCTCGAACGCGCCATCGACGAGGCGCAACGCGATCTGCCAAACCTCGACAACTTCATCCATCCAGGCGGGTCGCTGCCGGGAGCCTATTTGCATCTGGCGCGCACCATCTGCCGCCGCGCCGAACGATTGCTCATTACCTTGCGCGAAGAAGATGCGGGCGTTTCAAAGGAAACGCAGCAGTTCGTCAATCGCCTCTCCGACGCGCTCTTTGTTTGGTCGCGATGGATTAATGCGGACTTAAACGAGCCGGAGTATCTTTGGAACTCAAGCTCCGCTCCGCCACCTCCCGCATAAGGAACCGATTGAAGCTGCGCCTCCCGGTCCTGGCCGTCCTCGCGACGGCGCTTCTCGCTGCGGTGAGCGCGCATGTCGGCATCGACGTGCTCGGCGACTATTTGGTGCGCGACGACTCCTACGACCATCTTGCCCACGATTCGCGCCTGCTTTTCACCGTCATCGCGCTCGCGCTCGCGGCTGTCGCCGCGGTCCAGTGTTTCCTCTACTTCTGCGCCGCTGCCGCATCGATCCGCGTGCGGGTACGTTTACTGCGCGTGCAGCCGACGCATATCGCCGGCGCCTGTGGCGCAATCGCGCTGCTCGCACTGCTAGCCGTGCCCGCAATGGAAACGCTCGACGCGCTCCAGGCGGGCGCCAAGGTCGACTCGCTCGCCGACGTGTTCGGCGGATCGATCCTGCTCGGCGTTGTCACGACGCTCGGGTGCGTCGTAACATGGTGCGGCCTCATCGTTGCGGTGGTTGGCTGGTTCGCGCGTCATCGCGAGCGTGTTGCGCAGCTGCTCTACGAATTGCTTGTCGTAAGCCAAGCGCCGCTCGCGTGCGCACACGCAAGCCGCGAGAGCGCGCCGGCGCTTGCAAGTGATCCCGTCCGCGACGCGCGCTGCCGTTGCAAACGCGGCCCGCCCCTTTCGGCTCGCGCCCTTCCCGCTCACTAACAAGCCGCTACAAGGGGTTTTCCCATGCGTTCATTCTGCGTGCGCGCGTTGTGCGCGACGCTGGCGTTTGCGTTGGTTGCATTCGCCGCGCCCGCGCATGCCCAGAGCGCTTCGAGCATCGCCGGCATCGTGGTCGATGCGGCGTCGGGTCTGGGGCTCGCGGGCGCGACGGTCCGTATCGCCGATTCCTCGCGACATACGGCGACTGACACACACGGCGCGTTTCGCTTCGCGGTGGTAGCGCCGGGGACGTATCGGCTCGAAGCGCAGCTCAACGGCTATCAGCCCGCGCTTTCGACGCCGGTGACCGTCGGTACGAACGGCGCCGTCCGTACGACCCTCGCCATGCAGCGTTCAACCGGGAGCGACCTGCACGTCATCGCGGTGACCTCGACCAAGTCCAGCTCGAGTTTGCAACAATCCAGCGTCATCACGGCGACGCTCAACACCGAGACGCTCGAAGCAATCGGTGTGGTGCGCGCGGGGGATGCCCTGCGCACGCTCCCCGGCGTCAACAACGGCATCAACGGTGATACCGCAGCACTCGGCGATGACATCAACCTCAACATTCGCGGAATCGGCCAACCCGAAACGGTCGCGGCGATCGACGGCCACCCCGTCGGCTACGGCATCAAGGGCGGCTACAACTACCAACTATCGCCGGTCTTTCCGTTTCGCGACGTCCAAGTGCTGTACGGCTCGGGCGGAAGCGACATTCTCGGTGTCAACGCAATCGGCGGCGTGGTGAACTTCCAAACGCTCGACGCCACGCCGAACGCGCATGCAAGCTACACGCAAGGATACGGCTCGTTCCAGCGATTAGCGAGCAGTATTGCCGTGACCGGGACCACCGGCAAGCTCGGCTATGCATCGGCGTACGGCGTTTCGGGCCTCGACGGCCCGTTTCGCGACGCCTACTTCTATCAGGTCGCGGCAAACGCCAGTTACGTCGACGATTCGTCGGTCACGTCGCGCGGCGGATTAATCAAACTCACCTACGCAGCGGACAGCAAGACCAGCCTCACCTTTACCGACGTCAACAGTTCCTACTGGGAGAACAAGACGGGCAACGGGGATGGCGACTACTTGCCGTACGATACGGCGTTTGCCCGGTGCCAAGCGCAGGGGAACAGCGATCCAGCGGCATGCGCGGCGACAACAACCGGTTGGCAAGGCGCGGGCGCGGCGTGGCAAGGATTCAATTTCGGCTATCAGGACATCGACTTCACGCATCGTGCCGGCAATGGGACCATCGGTATCGACGGTTTTACGACGCTGTATGACGACCAACAGTACCGCTTGAACCTTCCAACGCCCGCAAAGCAGAAGACGACGGACATGCGCGTACAGTCGAGCGGCACCATTCTCGACGACGATTTTTCCGGGGCAAATAATGACTTCACCTTCGGCTACAGTTATCTCAACAACGCCTACGTCTATCAGACGATCTCAAGTAGCCCTTCGTACAGCTCGCCGTTCACCAACGAGACCGCATTTTTTGTCCGCGACGTCTATGCGCCGCCTCATTCGACGCTGACGACCTTCTTCAACCTTTGGGCAAAGCACGCGAGCGCGACGAATTCATCCTACCTCGATCCGCGGATCTCGTTGCTCAACCGCGTTACTTCCCGTGACGTCGTGCGCGCGGCGATCGGCGCGACGACCACCGAGCCGACCTCCGACGAGATCGATGTGCCGTTTACGCCGAGCGCACTGGCGCTGGGGACGCTGCAAGGCGCCGGCGGCGGAACGAGCTATATCTGCGGCGGCCTCAACTCGATCGGTACTGCACCCTCCGCCGGCCTTAAGCCCGAACGCGGCGTCGACGAGGAGCTCGCCTACGGACACACGTGGTCCGGCGATTCGATTACGCAGCTTCAACTCTATAATGTCAATGTCTACGACAAACTCTATTCGACCATCGCGCCGCTCTCGCAGACTGGAACCTCCGGTATCAACTCAACCTACATCACGACGGCGGACGCGTTGCTCGCCACCGCCTGCGGTGCCGGCAACTACGCGCTCGGCGTCACCGGCACGGTCAACGTCGGCACATTGCAGGCGCAGGGCGCCGATCTCTCCGGGCGCTGGCGCCTGAATCGCCGCTTCTATATCGACTACGACTGGGCACTCACCTCGAGCGTGCTCAAGAACGCACCGCAACAGTTGCTCGAATCCAACCTGATTGACATCATCGGCAGTCAAATCAAAGGCGTACCGCTGCATACCTCCAACATCGCGCTCGATGGAACGATCGGCCTTGTCGATGCGCGCTACACCATCTACACGGTCTCAACCGACAACACCAAAAACTTGCCTGCATATAACTACAGCGTTCTGCAGCTCACCACACCGGTTGCGCGCAGCGCGACGCTAACCGTCGCGGTCTTCAATCTCTTCAATCAATGGGCCAATATCGCTGGACTCATCGGCGAAGGGGTGCCCGCGCCCCTCAACGCGTACTCGCCTGCAAGCGCGTACGTGCCGCTCATCGGCACCGCTTCCACCGAACAATTCGGACTACCGTACCGCTCGATCTACTTCAGTCTTCAGTTCCGACGTTAGGACTTCCCGAGCAAACGGTACCGCAAGAGCGCGGCGAGCGTTACCGCGTCGTCGATGCGGCCATCAGCGGCGGCACGATAGGCATCGTCGATCGCGATGCGCTCGCCCACAACGGCTTCAACATCCTCTTGCGCGGTTGCAACCGTCTGCAGATCGCGCGCGAGAAAGAGCGTCACGGGATGTTGGACGATCGAGGGAATCTCATAGGCAATCCCGAGGGCGTCCCAGCATTTCGCTTCGAATCCCAGCTCCTCGCGCAATTCGCGTTGCGCGCATGCAAGCAACGTTTCTCCCTCGTCAGCTCCGCCTTTGACAATCTCGAGGACGCGGGCGTCGGCGGCGAAGCGCGCTTGGCGCGCCAGCACGAAGGTATCACCGTCGACGACAAGCACACCGCAGGCGCGGCCCGTCGCAATGAGCACGTGCTCGCCTGTGGCGCCGGTCGGGTGAACGACGTTATGGACTTCTACCGCAACCCATCGATTGCGGTAGACCTCGCGCTGCGCGAGGCGGCGGTAGGGGCTGGGGGGACGCATGGGCCCTCCTTGCGAACCTGCGCGAAATGTCCTTCGTCTCCGAACTCTTTGCGACGACCAACGTCGACAAACTTCGCGCGCTTGCACAACAACGGATTCTCAAGCGAGCGCTGACTGCAAAAGACCTCGTTGCAATTGGGCTCGGTACGATGATCGGCGGCGGCATCTTCACCACCATCGGCACCGGGGTCGTCGGAGCCGGTCCGGCCGTGATCGTTTCGTATCTCCTCGCCGGGCTCACGTCGTTCTTTGCGGCGCTCTGTTACGCCGAACTCGGCGCGATGGTGCCCGTCGCGGGAAGTGCCTACACGTATGCGTATGCGACGATGGGCAAGCTCTTCGCGTGGATCATCGGGTTCGCGTTGATTTTTGAATACGGAATCAGCGCCGCGCCGGTCGCGCAGCAATTCTCAGCCGCGATCCAAGACGTGCTCAAGAGCATCGGGATCATGTTGCCCTACTGGGCACAGACGTCGAATCTGCACTTTACCGGGCCGTGGTGGATGCCCGCGAGTTGGGATCTGGCGCACTCACAATGCGACGTCGTCGGCGCCTTCTTCGTGATCGGCCTCTCGATCTTGCTCTCGATCGGCATTCGCGAAACGGCGACGACCAACAATATTTTCGTCGTCCTCAAGATCGGCGCACTTCTGGTTTTTATTGCCGCCGGAATCATGTTGTTCAATCCGGCGCACTTCTTGAATTTCGCACCCTACGGCCTGGGCGCGTTGAAGCCGTTCGGCGGCATGGCGGACTACTCGTCTTCGGCGCAGCCGTACGGAATCGTCGCCGTCAGCGCGTTCGTCTTCTTCAGCTACATTGGCTTCGATACGGCGACGACGACCGCCGAAGAATGCAAACAGCCTCAGCGCGATATTCCACTTGGCGTGATGGGGGCGCTTGGAATCGGTACGGTGCTGTATTGCGCGACCGCCGTGGTGCTCATCGGCGCCGTCCCGTGGGATAAGGTTCCGACCAAGGACCCGTTGGTCTTCGCTCTTGCGCCGTTGCACATGCCGTGGGTAAGCGCGATTATCACCATCGGCGTCCTCGCAGGCACGACCAGCGTCGCGCTTAGCTCGTTGCTGGGCCAGACGCGCATCTTCTACGTCATGGCGCGAGACAAGATGCTGCCGCCGCTGGTCGCGGTGATCAGCCCTCGGTTCAAGACGCCGGTGCGCACGACGATGATTACCGGGGTCGCAGTCGCCCTGCTCACCCTCATCGTCCCGCTCACCGATTTGCTCAACCTGGTCAACATCGGAACGCTTATTGCGTTCACCGTCGTCTGCGCCGGCGTGCTCTATCTTCGCAAGCGCAAACCGGACCTTCCACGCACCTTCAAGGTCCCGTTCGTCCCGCTTTTCCCGATTCTGGGAATCGTGATGTCGCTGTTTCTTGCCGTGTTCGGTCTCTCGGCCCGCACCTGGACCTGGTTTGCGATCGCGCTGGTGGTCGGCCTGGTCTTCTTTTTCAGCTATGGCTTCCGAAAATCGAAGCCCGACGAGATCGAGCCGGTCATCGAGCCTGAGGGCATTTCCGAACAGTTCGTATAGCTCGTGTAAACGCCGCGTAAGCGCAAAGGCTCGCTAGCGTTAACCTTTGGTAAGCCGCTGGTTATGAACGAATTAGCATTGCAGACCCAAGTCGCACTAGCCGATCATTCGCATTGGGTGTGATCTAGCGTAATTAATGAGGTGCTACCATGGCTACCCTGTTTTCACGGGCCGCGAATCGTACGTTCTCACTGGCCCATTTGCGCGCCCACGCCACGCAGCTCTACGTCGTGCTCGCGTGGCTTCACATCCCCGCGGCCGCAGCGATCGCGATCGCATCGGGTAACTCGTGGCTAGCGCCCGTGTTTATCCTGTGGGCGGCGGCAACTACCGCGACCATCTGCGCCAAGCTGATGAACGATGGAATCGCCTTGCGTTCGATCGTCGCCGTCGCACTGACCGTAGGACCGATCATGTTCGGCGTTGCCGGATTCGGTAACTGGCATGCGGACTCGAGCCTCTACTTCTTTGCGGTGTTCGCGATGCTCGTCGGATACATCGACGCGCGGCCAATCCTGATCTCCGCCGCGCTTGCCGCCGCCTACGGTGTCGGCGCTTCGCTCGCCGCTTCATCGACGGTCTTTCCGGCCGAGGGCATGGATCGCTTCGTCATCCAAGCGGTGTGTGCGCTCATCGAGGTCATCACCCTCGTGCAGATCACCAAGGCCGCACGGACGATCTTCAACCGAGTCGACGAATTCGTGGACTTTACGATGCGCGCGACTGCCGACGCGATCGCCGGACACCTAACCGATAACGCGGCACTGCAAGCCGAAATCGAACGCGTCCGTCGCGGCGCAGCATAACACTCGCTTCAACCGTAACAACCCACCACCCGAGCAATGCGGCCGAGAAATCGGCCGCATTGATTATGCACTACACAAGGAGAGTATCTTGACCCTGGCAGGCATGCGCGCGCGCGCAACACAGCTCTATACGATCATTATCTGGCTCCACGTCCCCGCAGTCGCCCTCGTTGCTCTCAATGCGCGAAATGCCTGGGCTGGTCCGGTAGCGTTTCTGGCGATCGTTGCGGTTCTCGCCACCATTTGTACGCGCACGATGAAAGATGGAATCACGCTACGCTCGATTATCGCGATCGCAATCACGCTAGGGCCGGTTGCCTTCGTCTACGCCGGACGGGGAGACCTCAGCGGCATTTCTGGTCATGGCGATTGGCAGGTCGACTACCACATGTATTTCTTCGCCGTCTTCGCCATGCTCGTCGGCTACGTCGATTGGCGCCCGATCGTCATCTCCGCGGGCCTCACCGCCGTGCACCATCTGCTCTTCGATCTTTTCGTTCCGTCGGCGGTCTTTCCCGAGGAAGGTCTGGATCGCGTCGCGCTCCATGCGCTCTGCGTGGTGGCGGAATGCGGCGTACTCATCTGGATCACCAACACGATTGCCTCGCTCTTTGCCCGGATCGACGAGGTCATGAACTACACAACCAAAGCAACGGCCGACGCGATTGCCGACGAGATCGCCGAGAAGGCCGCACTGCAGGCGCAGCTCGATGAACTACGAACAGCGGTCGCCGCCCGATGACGAGCATCTCCAACATCATCCTCTACTTCGGATCAAACTCGGATACGATGATCGCCGGGAAGGCACTGCGGGACGCCGGCGTCACCGCGAAGATGATGCCCAAACCAGCGAGCGTAGCCTCCGACACGAACCTCTGCCTCGCGATCGCAGCCGAAGCGGAATCAACGGCAAAGGCAGCCATCTCCAGCGCCGGAATAGCGCTTGGGGGTATTGCAGCGTAGGACGGTTCAGCCGTCCTATTGAGCTTGGGCGGGTGGTGCGGGTGCCGCCTCGCCGATGCCGGGCGTCATGACGTCAACGCGCGCGGTCCGCGCGTTGTAGGCCGCGTGAACGCCGAAGGCGCGCGCAATTGCGCGCAAGCCGATCATCACCCGGCCACGCACCCGGAACGGCGCATGCTCGAGGGTAAAAGGCATCCCGTTGATCGACGCATGAGCGTCCCCAACTCGTAAGCGCAGCGACTCTGTACCGCGCACGACATAGATGTTGGAGCCGTCAACGGAGGTTTGCGCACCAAGGGCATCAGCCAGCGAGCGCACCGGCACGAAAACATGATTTCCCGCTGTCGAAACCGGCGGCACATCGCTCTCCACATGCTGGCCGTCGACGATCATGTCGACCGGGCGTGAAAAGGCCAGCGTCGTCGACGCCAGCGTGGCGACAACCGCCGCGAGAACAAGCGAGCGCACTGACGGCTTGCGATAGGTCATGACACCGCGCTCGTGATCTCGCTTGCATAGTCGGGATATTTCTCGGCGATCACTTTCTCGATTTCCAAGCGCAGCATGCCGAGCAGCTCGTCTTCGGGATAGGTGCCGACCAACTCACCGGCGCGATAAATCGCGCCCTTGCCTTTACCGCCTGCGACGCCCACGTCGGCCATCTTGGATTCGCCCGGCCCATTGACCACGCAACCCATTACGGCCACCTTGACCGGGGCGCTGTATTCTTTGGCGATCGCTTCGACCGCGCGCCCAAGCTCGAGCACCGAGATCTCGGCGCGCCCGCATGACGGACACGCGGTGATCTCAAAGCCTTTCTCGCGTAGGCCCAGTGATTTGAGAATCGACCAGCATACCGGCACTTCTTCCACCGGGTCGGCTGCGAGCGACACGCGAATCGTATCGCCGATGCCTTCAAAAAGCAGAATGCCCAGGCCAATCGATGACTTGATCGTGCCGTCGCGCAAGAGCCCCGCTTCGGTGATGCCCAAATGCAAGGGATAGGGCGTATTGCGTTCTCGCAGCCGCTGATCCATCAAACGATACGCGGCAACCGTCGTCATAACATCATGCGCTTTGAGCGAGATCGCGATATCGGTGTGGCCGTGCTCTTCGAGAATCGCGACGTGGCGAAGCGCCGACTCGACCATCGCCTCGGCGGTGAGACCGAGCGTCTTCTCGAGATCGGGCGCAAGCGAACCCATATTGACTCCGACGCGAATCGGAATCTCACGCGCTTTGGCCGCGGTCACGACCTCGACGACCTTTTTCGGGTCGCGAATGTTGCCGGGATTCAAACGCAACTTCGCCACGCCGGCCTCGATAGCCGCAAGCGCCATCTTGTGATCGAAGTGGATGTCGGCCACGATCGGCACGGGTGAACGATAGACGATCGCCGGCAAGCCGGCCGCGTCGGGCGGATCCTTGACGGTAACCCGCACGATCTCGCAACCTTCCATCGCGAGTGCGTAGATCTGCTGCAGCGTCGCATCGGCATCGGCTGTATCGGTGGTCGTCATCGACTGCACCGCGACTGGATGATCGCCGCCAATCCACACGCTCTTGGCGTCGGATTTACCGGTCTTGTTCTGCAAGAAGATCGGGTTCGATTTGCGTCGCAAGCGAATCACGATTCTAAAATACCCCTTGGCCGGAGAAGATCTTGGCGATGTCATGGAAGGCGACGAGTAACATCAGCGCCATCAGCGCGGCGAAGCCCGCGATGTGCACCAGCGCTTCCTTATCGGGATCAACCGGTTTGCCGCGCAATAGTTCGGCAACGATGAACACAGCGCGTCCGCCATCGAGCGCCGGAATCGGCAACAAGTTGAAGAGTCCAAGCGCAAATGAGATCGTCGCCGCGAGCGTCAGATACGGTCCCCAGCCAAAGTCTTGCACCACGCCGGCGACTTGCGCCATGCCGACCGGGCCCGAAACTTGCCCTGCATATTTGGTAAATTGGGTGACCAGTAAGCCGAGTGAAGAGAACGTCTGGTCGGCTACGCCGACGTATTCGAGGCCCGTGTAGCGCAAGGCCGCGGCAAGCCCGACGCGCTCGTAAGCCGGCGCAGGCGAGAATCCGATGCAGCCTTGTTTCGCGTTTTGCGGGCACGGCTTCGGCCGGATGTGAATCGTCTTGGCAACGCCGTCTTGTTCGTAGGTTACATCGATGGTTTTCCCCAGCGCCCCGTGGATGGTATCGACCAGTTGGTTCGCGGCGGTCACATCCTTCCCGCCGACGCTCACGCCGACGATGCGGTCGCCCGGACGCAACCCATCTGTCGCGGCTGGGTAGCCGGGCATCACGACCATCACGATCGCGCGATCGATGCGGTCACTTGGAACGCCGAACGCGAGCGCACCGATGAGCAGAATGATGTAGGCCAGCACGAAGTTCGCAACCGGACCAGCGAGGATGATCGACAAGCGGTTCCACGGACTCTTGGATTGAAAATTCTGACTTGCAATCCTCGGGTTGGTGCTGAGTACGGTTGCCTGCTCGCGGAACTCGCGCTGCTGCACCGCCTCGGTGGTTTTGTTGTCCTCGCCTTCCATCGCGCAGTACCCGCCGATCGGCAACACGCGCAGCGAATAGAGTGTGCCGCTACGCGGGCTTACCCATCCAAAGAGTTTGGGGCCCATGCCGACGGCAAACTCGTTGACGCGTACACCGTTGCGGCGCGCCACGATGAAGTGCCCGTACTCGTGCAGCACGATAAGAATCGAGAGCATCACGATGAACGTGACGATCTTGTCGATCGATGCGAGGGTAATGACTGCTAGCAACACCTGATGTCCTTTACGTACTCCGCGGCCACGAGACGCGCGTCCGAATCTGATTCTCGAATGTAAGCAAGGGTTGCATCCCGGTGTGCCACCCGATCCAACGTGGTTTCGATGATTCGCGCGATCTCACCGAACCGAACCTTTCCTTCGACAAAAGACCGCACCGCGACTTCGTTGGCTGCCGAAAGGACCGCCGGGGCGGTGCCTCCCCGAGCGAGCGCCTGATAGGCCAGCCGTAGACACGGGAAACGTTCGAAATCCGGCCGTTCAAAGTCATAACGCAGAGCGGATACTTCCGGTTGAGCCCCCAGGATACGCAGTGGGTCAACGGTAGCCTGTAGACCTGACAGGCGCTGGGGAAAGCTGAGGGCGTATCCGATGGGAATGCGCATGTCCGGGGCGCAGAGCTGGCCTTTCACGCTGCCGTCGGTGAACACCACAAAGCCGTGAGCGATCGACTGGGGATGCACTACTATGAGGACGCGGTCGCCAGGCTGACCGAAGAGGCGACTGGCCTCGATCGCTTCGAGGCCCTTGTTCATCATCGTGGCTGAATCAATGGTGTTTTTGGTGCCCATGCGCCAGGTCGGGTGCGCGAGGGCACGCTCGAGGGTCGCCTCTGCCATCTCGGCGGCGCCGGCATTGCGGAACGGGCCGCCCGAGGCGGTCAGCACGATTGCCGCCACGCTGGCCGGGTCCTCCCCGACGAGGCACTGGAAAATGGCGCTGTGCTCGGAGTCCACCGGGAGCAGCTTGCTGCCGCTGCATGCTGCCGCAGCCAGCATCACCTCGCCGGCGGCGACGATGAGTTCTTTGTTCGCGACCGCCACGTCGGTGCCGCGTTCGATCGCGGCAAGCACCGCGTCGAAGGCCACCGCACCGTCGGTTGCGGCGAGCACGATGTCCGGTTGAGTCTCGATCGCGACGCGCAGCAAGCCGGCCGCGCCGTCGGCGGCGCTGGTTGCAATCTCAGGATCGAAGCGCTCCCATTGCTCGCGCAGCAACGTGACATTGCGTCCCGCCGCCAGCCCGACGACCTTGAAACGCTCCGGATAGGGACGCGATCACGTCGAGCGCCTGCGTGCCGATCGAACCGGTCGATCCGAGAATGGCGACGCGCTTCTTCGTTCCTTGCGTGCCGCTCACTGCGGAACCACCAAGACGCCGAGCAAATGCAGCGTGCCAAAGTACGCCATGCCGCCAAAGAGATACGAATCGAAACGGTCGAGTACGCCGCCGTGCCCTTGGATAATCTGCCCCGTGTCTTTCACGCCGGCATCGCGTTTGAGCGCCGACTCGGCTAAGTCACCAGCCTGCGCCGCAATCGAGGTTGTGAGGCCCAGCGCGAGTCCTTGCCACGCCGTGAGATGCAGCTGCGGAACCCATGCTGCCGCCGCAGCGCCGACGGCCGCGACGATGAGCAGCGCGCCGACCGAACCTTCGACGGTTTTCTTCGGCGAAATCTTGGTGAGTTGATGACGGCCGATGAGCGAACCGACGACCATCCCGCAGATATCGGTGAGTGCAATGAGCACCACGACGTCATAGGTCCACCAGATGCCCAAAATTGGGATCGAACGCAAGAAAATGAAATAGGTGAGGAGCTTGCCGATGTAGAGTACCGCGAGCAGCGTATAGGCCGTGCGGGCGAAGTAGCCTTTCTCATCGGCACTGTACATGCCGATCGAAAAACTCGCGATCGTGATTCCGGCGAGAAGCACACCTTCCCACTTGTGCAAGAGATCGAACATCGCGAGCACGATATAGCCGACGACGCCGACGATCGCGACCGGATACTCGAGCGGCTGTCCTTTGATCTCACAGAGCGCATTGAGCTCATAGAGCATGATCACGCCCAGAACCAGCACGAACAGATCGAACGTCCACACGTTCGTCACGAGCGTCAGCCCAACGGCGGCCAAGATCAAGCCGACGATCACGCGACGCATGATGTGCGCTATTCTCCGAAGCGCCGCTGGCGTTGGGCGTAATCGCGCACGGCTTGCGCGAGATGTTCGCCCGAGAAATCCGGCCAGTAGACCTCGCTCATGACCAGCTCGCTATACGCGGCTTGATAGAGTAAGAAATTCGAAAGACGCTGCTCGCCGCCCGGGCGAATCAACAAGTCGGGATCGGGAACGCCTGCCGTGTAGAGGTACGACGAGATCAACGCGTCATCGATCTGTTCGGGCGAGAGCTTCCCGCTACGAACGTCGGTTGCAATCGCGCGCACCGCGCGTTCGAGCTCGCTACGCGAGCTGTAGTTTACCGCGAGGTTGAGGATCAGCCCAGTGTTCGATTCCGTCCCCTGCCGCAGCGAGTCCAATGCGTCGCGCGAGCGCTCCGGCAACACCTGCCAGTCGCCGATAATCCGCACGCGCACATTCTTGCGCTGCAACTCGGCCAGTTCACTCTTGGCAAAGTACACGCACAGGTCGAAGAGAAAGTCTATCTCCGCGGCGTCACGGCGCCAATTCTCGGTCGAAAAACCGTAGACGGTTACGATCTCGATGCCAAGGTCGCTGGCCGCTTGGGTCACGCGGCGTAAGGCGACGATCCCGCGACGATGTCCTTCGAGCGCAGGCAATCCCCGTTCGCGCGCCCACCGGCGGTTGCCGTCCATGATAATCGCAACGTGCCGCGGCACGGCGCACTCAATCGGGACGATCATCAGGATTCGTATCCGCAAACGAGATCGATGCAATCGTCGCGCTCGGTCGTACGCAAGACGCGTAGCGTACCGACGCCGAGCGCAGGTCCCACAGGTGCCAAGACGCTCAAGCGCAAGCGGCGCCCGGCCAAGACGGCGCGTGCTTCCACTTCGGGCATTAGGGTGAGGTCGGCGTTGGTGTCTGGCATGGAAGCCGCTAGACTTCCATGATGTCTTTTTCTTTGGTCGCGACGAGCCCGTCGATCTCTTTGACGAAGCGATCGGTCATTTTCTGCAGCTGGTCCTGCATCCGCTTGTTGTCGTCTTCGGTGATCTCGTGCTTCTTGAGCTGTTCCTTGAGATCGTCGTGGGCCTTGTGGCGCACATTGCGCACGGCGATCTTTCCGTCTTCGGCCTTCTTTTTGACGACCTTGACCAGGTCTTTGCGCCGCTCTTCGTTCAAAGGGGGAACCGTCAAACGAATCGTCGTTCCGTCGATATTAGGCGTGATTCCAAGATCGCTCTTCTCGATGGCCTTGCGAATATCGCCGACCACATTTTTATCGAAAGCCTGAACGACCAGCGTGCGCGCGTCGGGCGTGCTGATGCTGGCAACTTGCTTGAGCGGAACCGCCGAGCCGTAGGCCTCGACATGCAAACGGTCGAGCAGCGCCGGGGTCGCGCGCCCGGTGCGGATCGACGCAAAATCGCCGCGCGTCGCATCGACGCACTTGGTCATCTTCGATTCGGTGTCTTTGAAGAAGTCGGCCATGTCAGCGAACGCCTCCCACGCTCAAGTTTGATTCACGCTCGACGATTGTTCCGATTGGGTCGCCGAAAGCGACGCGGCGAATATTCCCCGGAACGGTCATGTCGAACACGATGATTGGAAGCTTGTTGTCCATGCACAGCGCCATCGCGGTCGAATCCATCACCTCGAGCCCACGCTGCAACACGTCCATGTAGTCGAGACGGGAAAAGCGGGTGGCGCTGGGATCTTTTTTTGGATCCGCGCTATAGATTCCATCGACCTTGGTGGCTTTGAGGATCGCGTCGGCGCCGATTTCAACCGCGCGCAGCGCGGCGGTCGTGTCGGTCGTGAAATACGGATTGCCGGTGCCGGCTGCAAAGATCACAACGCGGCCCTTTTCCAAATGGCGCATCGCGCGCCTTCGGATGTAAGGCTCGGCGATTTGATGCATCGCGATCGCCGTTTGCACGCGTGAGGGAACGCCCATACGTTCGAGTGCGTCTTGCAGCGCAAGCGCGTTGATCACCGTCGCGAGCATGCCCATGTAGTCGGCAGTCGCGCGATCCATGCCCGCCTCTTCGTGCACTTTGCCGCGCCAGATGTTTCCGCCGCCCACCACGACGGCTACGGAAACACCGGCACGACTCACGTCGGCGATTTGGTCGGCCATGGCGCGCGTCGTATTGACGTCGACACCGGTATCGGTTCCGGCGAAGGCTTCGCCGGAGATTTTGAGGAGAATGCGGTTGTACTTGGGTCGACTGTCAGCTGAATCCAAGTGAGCTAGTGCCTCAGTCCGCAGGTCACGATGCATTCGCTGGAGCCACTTTCGCTCAAAATCAAGGAGCGAGAAGGGAGCATAGCCATAGCTCTGTGACCGACGAGCGACGATGAGTTGGAGCGAAAGTGGCCCAGCCCGTGGGGTTGCCTCATCGCAAGCTCAAGAGCTTCGTTGCTCTTCGCTCGCAAAGCAATGCTTTTGTCGCTCATCGCGCCTCGCTCTTGGGCTGCGATGAGAGCAACGGATGCATCGGCACCTGCGGACTGAGGCACTTAGTTTTCTCCGAGTGTGAACTTCGTGAAGCGGCGCACCTGGATTTTCTCACCCAGCGAACCGACCGCCGCGTTGATCAGGTCGCTGACCGAAAGCGCGTCGTCCTTGACGAACGGCTGATCGAGCAGAACGTGTTCCTCGTACCACTTGTTCAGCTTGCCTTCGACGATCTTCTCGGCAACTTCAGGCGGTTTGCCGGCCGGCACTGCGGCGCGGAACTCTTCCCGCGCTTTGGCCACAACGTCCTCGGGGACGCTCGCGCGATCGAGATATTGCGGTGACATCGCCGCGATGTGCATCGCGATATCTCGGGTGAGTTCGGCGAACTTGGGATTGCGCGCGACGAAGTCGGTCTCGCTATTGACCTCTACGAGCACGCCGATCTTGCCGCCGGAATGAATGTAGCTGGCAACGAGCCCTTCGTTGGCCGAACGCTCCGACTTCTTCTCGGCTTGCGCAGCGCCGCGCTCGAGCAAGAGCGCCTTGGCCTTGGCGACGTCGCCGTTCGCTTCGACAAGCGCTTTGCGGCAATCCATCATCGGCGCACTGGTCTCTTCACGCAGCGCTTTGATCTCGTCGGCTTTGGGTTGGTAGGACATGGAAGTGGACACCGGTTCTCCTTACAGTGCTGCTTCGACTTCGGCCATCGTGGGGGGGGCTTCGTCTTCGAAGCTCTCGTCGGCGGCGGCGTAGGGTTGCGCGTACGCGTTCTCCGTGTCGTAAGCGCTCTCGCTTTCCGTCTTACCCTCGATGATCGCGTCGGAGATCTTGCTGACCATCAGCTTAACCGCGCGGATCGCGTCGTCGTTGCCCGGGATCGGGTAGTCGATTTCGTCGGGATCGCAGTTCGTGTCGATGACCGCGATGATCGGAATCTTCAGCTTACGCGCTTCGAGAACCGCAATGCGCTCTTTCTTCGGGTCGACGATGAAGACTGCGTCGGGAAGGCGGTGCATATCTTTGATACCGCCGAGGAAGCGTTCGAGCTTCGCCATCTCGTCTTGGAGCTGCGCAACTTCTTTCTTGGGCAGACGATCGAAGTCGCCTTGCATCTTCATGCCCTCGAGCTCGCGCAGGCGCGCGATGCGCTTCTGGATGGTCGAGAAGTTGGTGAGCGTGCCGCCCAGCCAGCGCTGGTTGATGAAATACGTGCCCGCACGCTCGGCCTCTTCGCGCACGACGTCTTGCGCTTGCTTCTTGGTGCCGACGAACAGGATGACTTTTTTCTCACGGGCCATCTGCTTGACGGCCTCGTAGGTCTCGCGCAGTTTCTGCACGGTGAGCGCGAGATCGATAATGTAAATGCCGTTGCGCTCCTGGAAGATGAATGGCTTCATCTTGGGGTTCCAGCGACGGGTCTGATGCCCGAAGTGGACGCCGGCCTCGAGGAGTTCGCGCATGGTGACTACAGACACAAGGATTCTCCTTCTGGCCTCGGCCCGCGTGCCATCGTGGCGGTGCGATCCGTGTCGAGAGGCCATATATCACCCGCCGTCCGTGGCGGGCGTAGTAAAGTGACCGCCCGTCAAGGGCAGCCGCACGAGTATACCAGAAGGCACCCGTTCGGGTCTACCGGCGTGCGCCTCGCCGATGCCACGATAGTCGCATGAAACGCATCGCCTTAGCGGCCGCGCTCGGCCTGGCCGCTTCACTAACTGCCTGCTCCGGTACCGGGTCCGGTTCTTCGGCGTTACCATTGGCGTCGAACCAATCATCCGACCACCGTGATGCGGCCGCTGCCAGTCTTCCGAGCCTGGGCCACTACAACGTCAACCTGAGCGATATCGTGGTCGCGGGGGTCTCGTCGGGCGCCGACATGGCCACCCAACTCCACTACTCGTACTCCGCCAACATCAAGGGCGAGGCGATCTTCGCGGGGGCTCCCTTCTTCTGCGCGCTCGGCACGTCCGACGCATTTTGGGGGCTCGTCTACGGCCCCGAATACTCGCCGGATTATGCGCTCTATTCGTGCGCCGGCACGCAGTATTGGTCCGAGGGTGAAGCCCCGCCACTGGCTACGCTCGAGACCGACACCAACAACGCGGCCAAAGACGGCTACCTCGATCCAGTGAGCGACCTAAGCGGATCGAAAGCGTGGATCTTCTCCGGCGAAGATGACACCGTCGTTTCCCAGTCGGTCGTCAAAGACTCGCAGTCGATGTTGAGTCACTACGGGGTCAGCACGACGACAAATTACACCACGGCCGCTGAGCATGGCTGGGTCACGCCCGACGTGACCTCAGCGTGCGGCACGTTGAACTCCAACTATTTGATCAACTGCAGCTTCGATGCCGAGGACCAGTTCCTCACCGACTTCTTCGGTACGCTCAACGCGCGCAACAACGGCGCGCTCTCCGGATCGCTCATCGAGTTCAATCAGGCACCGTACGCCGTTGCCGGGATGGACTCCGTCGGGTACATCTACGTGCCGTCCAACTGCGCAAGCGGCGCGGCCTGCAAACTCGTGGTCGCGCTGCACGGCTGCGAGCAGGGCGAGCACTACATCGGCACGACCTTCGTGACCAAATCCGGTCTCAACGAGTGGGCCGACACCAACAGCATCATCGTGCTCTACCCACAGGCCGTGCCCTCGACGGGGAACACCCTCGGCTGCTGGGATTGGTGGGACTACACCGGCACCGCGTACGCTTCCAACCAAGGCCCACAGGTCAACGCCATCTGGAAGATGATCCAACAAATCTAGGTTCCGCTAAGGGCCCACGGCGGAAATACCGAACGTCAAAAGCGATGCGTTGGCTTGTAACCGGCGGCCTGGGGTTCATCGGGTCGAATTTCATCCGGCTCGCTCTTGGGGAGCGCCCTGAGCTCGAGATCGTCAATCTGGATGCCATGACCTACGCGGGCAACCCGGCGAATCTGCGCGACGTCGAGGGCGATCCGCGCTACCGGTTCGTTCACGGGGACATCTGCGAGCCGCTGGCCGTGCGCGAGGCGATCGGCTCGGGCGTCGACGCGATCGTCAATTTCGCCGCGGAAACCCACGTCGATCGTTCGATCCTCGACCCCGAACAGTTCTTGCGCACAGACATCCTCGGCACGCACGTGTTGCTCGAGGCCGTCCGCGAACGCGGGGTCTCGCGCTACTTGCAAGTCTCGACCGACGAAGTCTACGGCGACGTTTCGGAGGGCGAGTCGCTCGAAAGCGACACCATCAAGCCGCGCAGCCCCTATTCGGCCAGCAAAGCCGGCGGCGACCTGCAAGTCCTCGCCTACGCCACGACGTTCGGCGCTCCGGTGTTGATCACGCGCGGCAGCAACACGTACGGACCCTACCAGTATCCCGAGAAGCTGATCCCGCTCTTCGTCACCAATCTCATCGACGATCAGCCGGTGCCGGTCTACGGCGACGGGCTGCAGGTCCGCGACTGGCTGCACGTCGAGGATCATGCGCGCGGCATCATGCACGTGCTCGAACACGGAGAGATCGGGAACGTCTATAACATTGGCGGCGGCAATCCGCACCCCAACATCGAGATCACGCGCCGGCTCGTCGACGGCTGCGGACGGTCGATGGATACGCACGTGCGCCACGTCGCGGATCGCGCGGCCACGACCGCCGCTACGCCATTTCATCGGCGAAGGCGCACGCGCTCGGCTGGAAACCGCGAGTCGCTTTCGAGGACGGCCTGCGCGCGACGGTCGCCTGGTATCAGCACAACGAAGCGTGGTGGCGCCCGCTCAAGTCCGGCGAATTTCTCGACTACTACAAGCGCCAATACGCACACAGATAAACATGAAGGGCGTCATTCTCGCAGGCGGGCTCGGCTCGCGGCTTCGGCCCCTCACCAAGGTCACGAACAAACATCTGTTGCCGATCTACGATAAGCCGATGATCTACTATCCGATCGAGACGTTGTGTAAGGCGGGGATCAAAGACATCATGATCGTCACCGGCGGCAACTCCGCCGGCGATTTTCTCCGGCTGCTCGGAAATGGCAGCGAGTTCGGCCTCAAAGACATTTACTATACGTATCAAGAGGGCGAAGGCGGCATCGCAGATGCGCTCAAGCTCTGCGAGCACTTTGCCGAAGGCCAGCGCATCGCCGTCATTCTTGGCGACAACATCATCCAGGACGACATCTCGCCGTATGTCCGCAAGTTCGAGGCGCAGGACTCCGGGGCGCGCATCTTGCTAAAGGAAGTTGACGACCCCGAACGCTTCGGCTGCCCGGAACTCGACGGCGACCGCATCGTTCGCATCGAGGAAAAACCGGCTGAGCCGGCGAGCAACTACGCGGTGACCGGCATCTACATGTACGATCGACGCGTTTTCGATTTTTGCAAGCGCCTCAAGCCCTCGGCGCGCGGCGAGCTTGAGATCACCGACGTGAACAACGCGTACATCAGGGAAGGCGATCTCTACTACGACATCCTCGACGGCTGGTGGACCGATGCCGGCCAATTCGAGACACTCTATCGCGCTGCGCAATTGGTGGCCGAACAACGCGACGTAGCGACGCTGCGTTAGCCCTGGCCGGAACGATAGAGGCGCTTCTCGGCAGGAACGTAGTACTCGTCGAGGCTCGTAACCACCCGTGTGTACCATCCCAGGATCTGCTGCGTGCGTGGCGGCAACGCCTCGACGACGTCGTCGCCGAGGGCGCGCACGTAGTCGATTTGCTGCTTGAAGTACGCGAGCGTGAACTGGTGATTGATGGCGACGCGGTCGCGGCCCGAGGTATTCCGGCCCGCAGCATGATAGAGCATCGCATCGAAGACGAGCGCCGAACCTGCGGGGCAAATTCCCGGGACCGCGGTCGCCGCGAGAAATTCGTCCGACGGCCGGCCGCCGTAGAGATGTGACCCCGGGGCGACAAGCGTCGCGCCGTTTTCCTCGGTGAACTCGTCGATTGCGAAGAGCACGCTGATCGACGCCCGGTAACCGTTCATGAAGCGCGGAAAGTCGCGGTGAAACGTCTTTTGGAAGACGCCGCGTTCGTCCGGCGACGCCGACGGTAAAATCAGTCCATTTTGCGTGTGCAGGATCGACGTGGGTGCGAGCACGTCGTCGAGAATGCCATGCAACGCGGGGAGGCCGAGGAACTCTGCAAAGAATGGCTCGTACTTTAGCGGGAGGCGCACGACGCCGAGTTCGCCGCTTCGTGCGACGCGTTCGGGACCGATTTCGCGATCAATTTTATCCTTGGCCGCGTACATTCGCTCGCGTGCCTCGCGCAGAACTCGGGCGACAGCAAGTCGGTAACCACCGCGTAGCCCTGCAGCCGCACGGCCTCGCTCGTCTTGGCCAACCAATCACGGTCGCGCGTCGAGACGTTCATTTCACCAGTCTCGCCAGGCCAATGCCCGATTCACCGTAGCCGTTGCCGTTGTACAACATATACCGCTCACCGGCGTGGTCGAAGACGAAGGCATAGCATACCGTTTTTCAGAATCCCATCCCGATGGCGACGATTCGATCCCAGCAAGGTGATCCATGCGC
>CAWHWQ010000008.1:0-229905 GCA_963833095.1 Vulcanimicrobiota bacterium
CCTCGTCGACGTCGCGCAAGCCGATTTGCACAGTGGTTTCAGCGCGCGCATAGCCGTTCTTGAGCGCGAACCACAGGGGCATTCCGTGCACGTTGCCACTGGGTGAACTCTGCGGATTGTTGATATCGGAATGGGCATCGATCCACACTAAGCCCGGTGGCGCCGAACGCGCGCGGGTCAGGCCGGCAAGGGTTCCCATCGCAATGGAATGATCGCCGCCAAGCACGATCGGCAGGCCGCCGTTGCGCACACTTTCCTCAACGAAACGCGCGAGCTCTTCGCACACCCGCTCGATCACCGTGAGATACTTCGCCGACGCATCATGCGCATCGAGACCTTCGCGAATCGGCACGGGAAGATTCCCATGATCGAGCACTTCGGGAATTCCAAGCTCGCGCAAGCGTTCGTACAACTTCGCGTATCGGATAGCGGATGGTCCCATGTCGACGCCGCGCCGGCTCGCGCCAAGATCCATCGGGACACCGATAACGTCGACGCGCGTGGTTCGGCTGTGATCGGTGCGCATTACCATTTTGACGTAATCCCTTCGGTCGGTTGCTTGGGATAGATGCGCTTCATCAACCATGTGATACCGGCGGAGAGACGATTGGCAACGGGTTTGAGAAAACCCATTCCCGGCGCGTAGCCGTCGTCGACATCAAGTGTGTAGAAAAACGCGCCGTAGACGCGCTGACAAGCCTGCGTCCACAGGCGCGCGCGATCCATGCACGCGGGATCGCGCTCGAGCAGCGCAGCGACGACGGCGCGATCGTCGGGTGCATTCGCGACGACTTCAGCAAAGGCGCGATGGCCGAGACCAAGCATGTGCAAAAAATCGCGGTCCACCGGCGACTGACCGTAGAGGTAGGTACCAAGCGTGCCATGCAACGCGGCGCGCGCCTTGTCGATCAGGCGCGGAAGCCACGCAGCGCCGTCGAGCTCAACGTTCCAGCGCCGCGGCGACTCGTACCGTAAATCGAGAACCTGCATACACCGCGGGTTCGGTACGAAGGCTTGCGCCTCCCGGAGTCGTACGCTAGTGACCGGTAGCGTCGGGATATATAGCGACGCTGCTTGTTTTCGAGACGAGAGACAAGGAGCGATGAGCGACAAAAGCCGAGCTTTGCAAGCGAAGAGCGACGATGTCTATCGCTCGAAAACAAGCGGCCCTGCGGGTCACGGGAAGCGCGCAGGCGCCGGCGCTATACATCCCGGGGCTGCAGGCCGTTCCCCGCGATGAGGCACTGGGCCGTCGCCGCGATTCTTGCAGCGGTCTGCGCGTTCGCTTTTGCCGGTTGCGGGCGTCACCGCGGGCCGGCGCCGGGACAAACAACGCTCGGCATGGTGACCGACACCGGCGGACTCGGCGACCGGTCGTTCAACGACGGGGCATATCGGGGTCTCATTCGCGCCAAAACGCAACTCGGCGCCTACGTGCAGGTGCTGCAATCGCGTTCGGCCGCCGACTACCAGCCGAATCTCACCGTGCTGACCAACAGAATACGACAAGATCTTTGCCGTCGGTTTTCTGATGGCGCGCGATCTCGACTAAGTCGCGAAGCAAATTCCCACGCAACTTTGCGATCATCGACGCGGTTGTCGATGATCCCAACGTTGCGTCGATCACGTTTCGCGAACAAGAAGGTTCGTTTCTCGCCGGTGCGCTCGCGGCGATGGCGACCAAGACGAAGACGATCGCCTTCATCGGCGGCATCGACATTCCGCTGTTGCGCAAATTCGAAGCCGGCTATACTGCGGGCGCGCGCGAAGTCGATCCGGCGATCAGCGTCGCGTGAAGTACGTCGGCTCGTTCGACGATCCGGCCGCCGGAAAAGAAATCTCCGGCGTGCTGCTCATCGCAGCGCCGACATCATCTACATCGCCGCCGGCAAAGCCGGACTGGGAGCGGCGACGCAGATCAAATCGCGCGACGGCGGCTACACGATCGGCGTCGACTCGATCAAGACGCACTCGTGCCCGGCAAAATCCTCACCAGCATGGTCAAGCGCGTCGACGTCGGCGTGCTTCGAGGTCGCGCAAGCACTGCACGACGGCAAGCCGATGCACGGGCACATCGAGTTCGGACTCAAGGACGGCGCGATCGGATTGACTGACTTTCAGTACACCAAAGCCGCCATCGGTGCAGCGAATTTGACGAGCTTGGCTAGGTCGCAACGCGATCATCACCGGGAAGATCGTGCCGCCCGACACGCGCGAGGAGCTCGCGTCATTTAAGCCGGTGGAAGCTGTGAGGCCGAACCAGTCCTCTCGCTGCGCGGCATTCGCAAGCCTTTCGGCGGTGTCGCGGTCGACGGCGTCGACCTCGACCTGTAGCGCCGGCGAGATTCACGCGCTGGTCGGCGAGAACGGCGCCGGCAAGTCGACGCTGGCGGCGATTGCGTTCGGCGCGGTGATTCCCGACGAAGGCACGGTTGAAGCGCACGAGGTCGTCGGCCTCGTGCACCAGCACTTCCAGCTCGTCGACCGGCTCAACGTGTGGGAGAACGTGCTGCTCGGGCGCGAGCCGAAGCGCGGCTGGCGCATCGATCGAGCGGCCGCGCGCGAACGCGTGCGCGCACTCGCGGCCGAGCACGGGCTCGAGGTCGATCCCGACGCGGTCGTCGAGAAGTTGCCGATCGGCGTGCAGCAGCGCGTCGAATTGCTGCGCGAGCTCGAACGCGAGCCGGGCGTGCTGCTGCTCGACGAGCCGACGGCCGCGCTCGCGCCGACCGAGATCGCGTCGTTCTTCCGCACGATCGCGCGCGCTCGCCAAGGCCGGCACCGCGGTGCTGATCGTGACCCACAAGCTGCAGGAAGTGATCGACTACAGCACGCGCGTGACCGTGATGCGCGCCGGCAAGGTCGTCGCGCGCTACGAGACCAGCGCGACGTCGACCGACGAGATCGCGCGCGCGATGGTCGGCGGCGAACTGCCGCCGCTCGCCGAGCGCGCCCCGACGGACGCCGGCGCCGCGCCTGTCGGTGCGCGCGCTCTGCGGCCGGGAGCGGCGGCGGCGAGCTCGTCGACGGCACCTTCGAGGTGCGCGCGGGCGAGATCGTCGGCATGGCGGGCGTCGAGGGCAACGGGCAGACCGCGCTGGCCGATGCGCTGGCCGGCGTGATCGCGTATACCGGCACGATCGAGCTCGACGGCGTGCCGCTCACGCCGCGGTGACGCCGGCCGCACGGCTCGCCGCGGGCATGCGCGTGATTCCGCAGGACCGCCGCAACGAAGCGCTCGTGCTGGGCTGGTCGATCGCCGAGAACGTCGCGCTCGGGCGCCACCAGACCGCGCCGCTGCGCCGCGGCGCGGTCATCGATCGCGCGGCCGAGCGCGCCGCGCGCGCCGAAGAGCGTGATCGCGAGCGCTTCGACGTGCGGCCGCCCGATCCGCGAGCGATCGTCGATGCGCTCTCGGGCGGCAACCAGCAGAAGATCGTCGTCGGCCGCGCGCTCGGCGCGCATCCGCAGCTGATCGTCGCCTATCAGCCGACGCGCGGCATCGACGTCGGCGCCGCCACGCTCGTGCAATCGCGCTTGATCGAAGCGCGCAACGCGCGGCGTCGCGGTACTGCTGATCTCGTTCGAGCTCGACGAGATCTTCGCGCTGGCCGACCGCGTGCTCGTGATGTCGGGCGGCGCGGTTCGTCGGCGCGTTCGATCGCGCCAACGTCGATCGCGGACGCGTCGGCGCGCTGATGGCGGGCGGTCACTGATGGCGCGCGTTCGGCGCGTGGTGCGCTCGTGCGCGATCTGGGCGGTCGCGCTGATCGTCGTGCTTCGGCGTCGGCAGCATCGCGATGCTGCTGCGCGCACGTCTCGCCGATCGACGGCTTCTACGCGCTCTTCGACGGCGCGTTCGGCACGACGTCGGAGTTCGCCGAAACGCTCGTGTCCAGGCGACCGCGCTGCTCTTCCCCGCGCTCGGGATCGCGCTCGCGTTTCGCGCCGGGCTGTTCAACATCGGCGCCGAGGGACAACTCGTGCTCGGCGGCCTCGCGCCGGGCATCGCCGGCGTGTTCGTGCCCGGTCCGCCGGTCGTCTCGATCATCGTGACGCTGCTGGCCGGCGCGATCGCGGGCGGCGTGTGGGGCGGCATCGCCGGGTTCGTTGAAAGCGCGCTTCGGCGCGAACGAAGTCATCGCGACGCTGATGCTCAACGTCATTGCGGGCTGTTCGCGACGTACGTCGTCAACGGGCCGCTGCACTTTCCGACTCGCCAACGAAGGCGAGACGCCGTTGCTCGGCGCAGACGGCGTGGCTGCCGACGATCGTGCCCGAGCACGCGGCTCACGATCGCGATCATCATCGCGCTGTTGCGCTCGCGCTGCGCTGACGTGGGTCTTCAACCGCACGGTGTTCGGCTTCGAGCTGCGCGCGGCGGGTGAAGCGCCCGAAGCGGCGCGCCGCGCCGGCATCGACCTCAGCCGCATCGCGCTGCTCGCGATGACGTTCTCCGGCGCGATCGCGGGACTCGGCGGCGCGACGCTCGTCACCGGCGTGCTGCACCGCTTCAACACCGGACTCAGCCCGGGCTACGGGTTCGTCGCGATCGCGGTCGCGCTGGTCGGCAATCTCGAGCCGTTCTGGATCTGCGGTGGCGGCGTTCGCGTTCGGCATCTTGCAGAACGGCGCGCTCTCGATGCAGGCGGAGGCGAACGTGCCGCGCGACGTCGATCAACGTGGTCGAGGGCCTCGTGATCATCGTCTGCTCGCGGGACGGCGCTACATCGCGTCGCGGCGGTCGACGTGAACCCGCGCGTCGCCGCGCTGATCGCGCTGGCCGCGCTCACGCTGATCAAAGCGACGCCGCTGATCTTCGCCGCGCTCGGCGGCGTGCTCTCGGAACGTTCGGGCGTCGTGAACATCGGGCTCGAAGGCATCATGGTCGGCGGCGCGTTCTTCGCGGTGTGCGTCTCCGGCGCGACCGGCAGCCCGCTGCTCGGCGCGCTCGCCGGCATCGTTGCGGGCGCGCTGCTCGCCGCGTCTGCTCGCGTTCGCGGCGACGCGCTTCGTATCGATCAGATCGTGGCGGGCACCGGGCTCAACATCGTCGCGCTCGGCGCCGCCGCGTTCGGGCTCGTGCTGGTGTTCGGCCAACCGGGCGCTCGCGTCAAGTGCCGGCGTTCGGGCACGGGAAACTGGGTGCTGACCGTGCTCGCGTTCGTGCTGGCCGGCGGCGTTGTCGCTGTTCCTCAACCGCACGCCGTGGGGACTGCGCGTGCGCGCGTGCGGCGAAAATCCCGCGCGCGGCCGCCGCGGCCGGGATCGATCCGCTGCGCTGCGCTTCTGGGCCGTCGTTGCGGGCGGCGCGATCGCGGCGCTCGGCGGCGTGTTCCTCTCGCTCGCCGAATTGGATCTCTACTCCGACGGCATGACTGCCGGCCGCGGCTTCATCGCGCTTGCCGCCGTGATCTTCGGCCGCTGGACGCCGTTCGGCGCAACCGCGGCCTGCGTCTTCTTCGGATTCTTCTCCGCTTTGCAATTCGTCTTGCAGGCAATGCGCGGCTCCCGGCGAACTGATGCAGGCGCTGCCGTATATTGCCGCGCTCGTTGCGCTCGCCGGCCTCGCCGGACGCGTGCGCGCGCCCGCTGCCGACGGCGTTCCGTTCTAACTAAAGCTCAGAAAAACTATTGCAGCCTGTGTTATACTGCGAAGAACGTGGGCGATTCGCGGGCAGTACGTTTTGTCATTGCCATTATCGCGGGAATGCTGGTGCCCTTCCTTGGGGTATCTTCACCCGCGCAGGCGACGCTCGTCCCTCCTCCGATGCAATCGCTCCGCGCCGCTCTTCACAAGATGGTCGCGCGCTTTCCCGCGTCGACCGCCGTCGAAGTGAGGACCTTGCGACCGGCTACACATCGGATATAACGCCGGGGCGGTGATGCCGGCGGCATCCACGATCAAGGTTCCGGTGATGGTCGAGGTTTTTGCGCAGCTCGAAGCAGGGCGCTTCCAACTCGACCGTCGCGTCACGCTGCTCGCGGGAGACAAGGATTAGGGCTCGGGCGAGTTGTGCAACGCCCCCGTCGGCACCAATACACTGTCGCGAGCTGCTACGCTAGATGATCACATCAGCGACAACACCGCCACCAACATGCTGATCCGCCTGGTCGGCTTGAGCAGGATCAACCGATGATGGCCCACCTCGGGCTGGACCAGACGCACTTGCACGATTACATCCGCTCCGATAGTTGGTCGATCCGATACGCGCTGGAGTCGTCGCCGGCCGACATGGTCGCTTGGCCGATGATGGCCGCGTCAACTGATTGACGAGTGGTCGTCGCGCGAGATGATCGCGATCATGACGGCGATCAAATCAACACGTTGCTTCCGGAGCCGTTGCCGCAAGGCATCGCGATCGCGCACAAGACCGGCAGCTTCTTCGACACACTCAATGACGTCGGCATCGTGTACGGCGACGACCCGTATGTCATCGCCGTAATGACGACACACCTTCCCTCGCTGGATATGGGCCGCACGTTCATCCGCGCCTTGTCGCTGCTCACGTTTCAACATGAAGCGCGTATGGCTGCGTGGCGCGGCCTTACCGGGATCAGTGCCTTTAACGAAACGAGCAGCGCGACGTCCCCCGACTTGCGCTATTGGGGACACGATAGCACAACCTCCTCGAGCAACGGCTCTCACTAGCGTTCCACATTTGTCATCCCGAGCGTAGCGAAGCGTAGTGAGCGTAGTCGAGGGATCATCGTGACCCGTGCATCGCTTCACCGTTGCCGCTCGCGAAAACGCTCGTCGCTCCACGTCCTGTGTCGCTCCTGCTGCGCGAGTTTTGCGCCACGACCAGAGGAACTTCGCGTCCTGCGAATGGCGCAAAACTTCGAGCCTTCGCTTAGCGGCAACGGTAAAGCGCCGCAAATAGCTTCGTCGATTCCTCGACTTCGCTGCGCTACGCTCGGAATGACAAAGAGCTTTAGACCGTTACCTTCGTACGTGACGCGTAGGCAGCGGTAAGCCATTGGCTCCGGGCGGGGTCTTGGTTACGCACAGCGCGCTGGTACACATCGGCGAGCATACGCGTGACGGGGCCCATCGTGCCGTCGCCGACGGTGCGGCGATCGACCGACGCAATGTGCGCGATGCCGGCAGCCGTGCCGGTGAAGAAGAGTTCGTCGGCGGCATAAAGCTCGCCGCGATCGACCGATCGCTCGATCGTCTCGACGCCCAGACTTGCGCCGATTTCCATGATCGCTCGCCGGGTGCAGCCTTCAAGCACGTTTTGCGAAGGATCGGGTGTAAGTAGCTTGCCGTCGCGTACGAGAAAGACATTTTCCGCCGAGCCTTCGGCCACGTGCCCGTCGTGCGAAAGCAAAATCGCTTCGTCGTAGCCGTTCGTGATGGCTTCGCTTTTTGCAAGCGCGGAGTTGACGTAGAGGCCGGTGATCTTGGCACGCGGGGGCGCCATCGAGTCGTCGGCACGCCGCCACGAGCTGATGCACACGTTGAGCCCCTTGCTCGTGTCGAGATAGCTCGTGAACGGCAACGGGATGATCGCAAAAGCGTCGGGCACGTTATGCAGACGCACACCGATATCTTCGGCTGCTTTAAAGATACACGGGCGCACGTAGATGTCGGTTTCGAAGCGATTGAGCGCGCACAATTCGGTCGTGATCTCGATCAGCTCGTCGACTGAGTGCGGCACGTTCATCATGAGAATCTTTGCCGACGTCTTGAGACGGTCGTAATGCTCGCGCAAGAGAACGAGATACAGTTCACGCTCGGTGGAGCTCCAGTACCCGCGGATACCCTCGAAGCAGCCCGTGCCATATTGCAGGCCGTGCGTCAGCAGCCCAACTTTGGCTTCATCGTAGCGGCAGAACGTGCCGTTTGCGTAGACGGTGGTCGACGAAAGATCCACGGCCGTTAAACACTCCTTAAAGGATCGAAGGTTGCCGTTTGCAGGGTGGCGCACCTGTACCGCAACATGCGCAAGGTCTTGGGCGTCTTCCTGACCTTCCTTCGTTTGGGTTGCACGTCGTTCGGCGGCCCCGTCGCGCATCTTTCCTATTTCCAACGCGAATTCGTGGAGCGGCGGCATTGGCTCGACGACACCGCCTTCGGCGAATGCGTCGCGCTCACGCAGCTCTTGCCCGGTCCGGCAAGTTCGCAAACGGGAATGTTGCTCGGATGGCTTCGAGCCGGCCCGGCCGGCGCGGTTGCTGCGTGGATCGGGTTCACGCTCCCCTCAGCGGTGCTCATGACGCTCTTTGCGCTGGCCGTGCCCCATGCCGGCGTTCGTGCGGGTTGGCTGCACGGATTACTGCTTGTCGCAGTCGCGGTCGTTGCCTCGGCGCTCGTGGCGCTGCGGCGCTCGCTGGCACCCGACCTTGCCCGATCGCTTCTCGCCGTGGCCGTGCTTCTTTTGATGCTGGTGGTTCCGTTCCCGAACGTTGCGCCACTCGCCATTGCCGCTGCGGCGCTCGTCGGACTCGTGCTGCCCGGTGCGCACCAGCACGCGCAGCCGCAGCTCGACCTGCATGTGTCACGGCGCACCGGTATTGTTTCGCTGGTGCTCTTTGCGCTCGCGTTCGTTGCGCTCGGTATCTGGTCCGCGAGCGGTTCGCACATCGCGGTGCTCGCGAACACGCTGTTTCGTATCGGCAGCCTGGTTTTTGGCGGCGGGCACGTCGTGTTGCCCCTTCTGCAAACGCAGGCCGTAGCAGCGGGCATCGTGGATAGCCCCACGATCCTTGCCGGTTACGCTGCAGCGCAGGCTATGCCGGGCCCGCTCTTCACGATCGCATCATACGTCGGCGCGAGTGCCTGGCATTCGTCGCTTGGGGTAATCGGCGCACTGATTGGAACGCTAGCAATCTTCACGCCGTCATTTTTCCTACTCGCCGGAATTGCGCCGTTCTACCGGCAACTCGCCGCGAGCGCGCACTTTCGCGCCGCGCTTGCCGGAGCGAACGCCGGTGTGGTCGGCCTGCTGGCCGCCGCCTTCGTGTCACCGATTTTTTCAGGCACGGTTCGCACGCCACTAGACGGCATTGCGGCACTGGTCGCGTTCGCCGCAATCCAGTATGCTAAGTTCCCCACATGGTCCCTCGTGATTCTCGCAGCACTCTTCGGTTACGTCGTGGAGCGATAATGAATCGACAACAGGTCCTCGTCTTGTCTCTCGCGCTCGCAGGCGCTTCACTTGGCGCGGTTGCATCGCGCACGATCTGGCTCCCCACCGACTGGTCCCTCACGCCGCCGCAGAGCGCCGCAGCTATCACGGGGACGATGCCCCAAGGCCTTGCACTCTCTCCCGATGGCAGCAAGATCGCAGTTGTCGAGAGCGGCGTCAATCCGCCGGCGCTGCGTATCCTCGATACGCGCGATCTACATACGCTCCGTGTCGTTTCGCTCAAAGATGCATTCGGTACGCCGGTGTGGAGCGGACTTCAAGTATATGTAGCGGGTGCGACGATAAATGGAATCAATGTTGTCGATTCGGAAACTGGCGCCGTTCACACGATGCCGATCGGTGACACGCCTACAGCCGTTGCGTTATATGGACCCAGCCTCGCTGTCGCCAACGATCTTGCCGGCAACGTAACAATCCGCAAGGGCTGCTTGGAGATCACGAACGCACCTGCTGCAATGCGTGAGTGCAACGCCCTGCGCATCGTCACAACCGGCAGCCATCCGGCGGCAATCATCGCCACGCGCGGAGGCACCGTCTATGTAGCCAATCGCGGGGAGTCGAGCGTCACGTGGATCTCCGGCGGCAGCCTAACATCCATGATAGCGGTCGACCTGCACCCCGCCGCACTGGCCCTCTCCCCTGACGGATCGAGACTCTACGTCGCATGCAGCGATGCCGACGTGATCGACGTGATCGGCACGTCGAGCAACACCGTCATCGCGCGCATCGACGTGAGCGTGCCACAGGGACGCGGTGCATCGCCGAACGCCCTTGCCGTCGCATCCGACGGCACGCTCTATGCGTCGCTCGGCGCCGAGAACGCGGTCGCGGAGATTCGGGAGGATCACGTCATCGCGCGTGCGCCCGCCGGCTGGTATCCAACCGGCGTCGCGGTGGACGATCACAACGTCTACGTTTCAAATGGAAGAGGCGAAGGCTCGCGCGCCAATCCCGACTTCCGGCCCGAGCACCATCACGATCCGCAGTACGTTGGTTCGGCGATGACCGGATCGGTTCGCGCTATCGCGCGCGACGAGTTCGACGCGTCGAGCACGGCGCAAGTCATCGCAAATATGCCGGTTCCCGTTCCAACGCCCGCTCAGACCGTCGTGCGCGCGCACGGCCCGATCGAGCACGTGATTTACATCATCAAGGAGAATCGTACGTACGATCAGGTGCTGGGCGATCTTCCGATCGGCGACGGCGATCCGAGTCTCGCATGGTTTGGGAAGACGATCACGCCCAACGAGCACGCGATCGCGCTGCGCTTTGGCGTCTTCGATCGCACCTTTACCGATGCGCAGGTTAGCGCGAACGGCCACAACTGGTCGACCGCCGCGTTTGCCAACGATTATCTCGAACGTTTCTGGCCACCCAACTACGGCGGACGGCGCAAGCAGTACGATTTCGAAGACGGTGCGACGGCCAGCGCACCCGGCACCGGGTACATCTGGGACGATGCCGATAAGCACGGTGTCTCGCTGCGCGACTACGGCGAATTCGTGACCGATCCGGCCAACCCGGGCGGTCTCTACACCACGCACATGGCGGGACTCATGGGCAAGATCGATGGACAATTCCCCGGATTCGATTTGAAGATCAACGACGAAGCGCGCGTCGACGAATGGCAGCGCGAGTTCAATCAATTCGTGCACGACGGCAACCTGCCGGCACTGATCATCCTGCGTCTTCCCAACGACCATACCTCTGGGACGTTTCCGGGCGCATTGACCCCGCAGGCGTACGTCGCGCAGAACGATCACGCGCTCGGGCGCGTCGTCGACATCGTTTCGCATTCACGTTACTGGGCGAGTACGGCAATTTTCTCAATCGAGGACGATTCGCAGAACGGCCCCGACCACGTCGACGACCAACGCACCACTTTTTATCTCGCCTCGCCGTACGCGGCGCCCGGCGTGCATCACGCGCAGTACACCACCTCGAGCGTCATGCGTACCATCGAGTTGCTCCTCGGCTTGCCGCCGATGACGATTTACGATACGCTTGCGCCCCCAATGTACGACGCGTTCGCGTCGCAGCCCGACCTGCGGCCCTATGACGTCATCGCGCCGCAGATCGACGACACCGCGAAGAACGTACGCACCGCGTACGGAGCAGCGCAGAGCGAGCGCATGGATTTTCGCGATGCGGACGCGGCCGATCCACGCGTACTCAACGACATCCTTGCGCACGCAGCGGGACACGCGCGTCGGCCATGACGCCGCTCGTGCTCGCAGGTACGACATTCGCGGCTTCGGCGGTCGAGTTTGTCGAAGCTGCAACCATCGTGATGGCTGTCGGCACGGCGCAGGGTTGGCGGCCCGCGTTCGCCGGGACGATAGCGGCAACACTTGCGCTCATCGTGCTCGTCGGCGCATTTTCACCGCTGCTCGCTAGCGCGGCTGCGCTACGATGGATCGAGCTGGTTGCCGGCGCGTTTTTGATCCTTTTCGGAGCTCGTTGGCTACGCAAGGTCGTCTTGCGGTACGCCGGACGTATCCCGATGCACGACGAGGATGCAATCTACGCGCGCGAGGTGACGCGGTTGCGTGCCGAGCAGGCGCAGGGCTTTGCCGTCGCCTTCCAAGGCGTCTTCGTCGAAGGCCTCGAGGTCGCGATCATCGTCGTCACGTTTGCCGCAACCTCACCGTCGTTGATCGCCTGGTCGAGCGGCGGGGCTTTGTGCGCGCTATTGGTGGTAACGCTGGCGGCGCTCGCGCTACGCGTGCCGTTCTCGCGCGTGCCCGAAAACACACTCAAAGCGATCGTCGGCATCATGCTGGTCTCGCTTGGAACGTTTTGGACCAGTGAGGGAATTGGTATCTCCTGGCCCTTGGGCGATACGATGATCGTCGTATTTATCGCAGCTTTTGCCGCGCTTACGGCGCTGCTCGCCGTCGTATTTCGCGTGCGAGTCTCGCCACGCTAAAAGTTGGCGAACCAAGCGCCCAGGGCTTATCCGCTGTAGGGAAAAGTACCTAGCAAGCACTCAACACGAATTGTCATTACAACTTCTACTTTTAGAGAGGGAACGCGCATGGCTTCCAATCCCGCGTCCTCGGGCAATCGCTGGGGAATTCTGATTGCCGGCATCGGTGTGATGCTGTGCCTGGGAACGGTCTACTCTTGGAGTATCTTCACGCGGCCGCTTCTCGCCGCGTTCGGCTGGAGCAACGCCGACGTCACGTGGGCGTTCGCCGTTGCAATATTTTGCTTCGGCATCGGAACGGTCATCGGCGGACGCTGGCAAGATCGCTCCGGTCCGCGCATGGTCACTGTCGTCGGCGTGATCCTTTGGGGCGCCGGACTGCTGCTTGCCGGTCTGGGTACGGCTCCGCTAGGTAAGTGGTGGCTGTATCTTTGTTACGGTCTCATCGGTGGCATCGGCGGCGGCATGGCTTACGTCACGCCGGTTGCCGTCGTCACGAAGTGGTTCCCCGATCGGCGCGGAATGGCCACGGGACTCGTTGTGATGGGTTTTGGTCTGGGCGCATTCTTCTACAACCAGATCGTTCCGCGCATCGCGTCGTTCGCGTCGGCAGCGCACGCGTCAGGTGTGTACGCCGAAGCACGTACGGCTGCAATTAAAGCCGGTACGACGTTTAGCGCGGCGCAGTATGCGCTCACCGCCGATCAAATTCAGTCCATCATGAACGTCTTCATCTGGTCGGGTGTGGTCTTCATCATATTCGGCGGCATCTGCGCATGGCTGCTGAGCAATCCGCCGGTCGGCTTCACCGTCCCGGGCGCGATCGCGCAAGCCGCCGCGAGCGGGCCAAGCTACACGCCGTCACAGGCGCTGGCCATGCCCCAGCTGTATCTGCTCTGGCTGCTGCTCTTCCTCAACGTCACGGCCGGCATCCTTATCATCTCCAACGCGGTGCCGATCTACAGCGATCTCACCGGCATGGGAGCCGGGATCGTTGCACCGCTGTACGGGTTGCTCGCGATCTTCAACGGCCTCGGGCGATTCTTCTGGGGCTCGGTGTCGGATCGCATTGGACGCGGGCTCACCTACACGGTGATGTACCTCATCCAGGTGGTGATCTTCTTCATCCTCGGCAGCTTGCACGATCCGTGGCTGGTCGGCATCGGCTTCGCTATCGTGCTCGCCTGCTACGGCGGAGGGTTCGGCGTGATGCCGTCGTTCACGGCGGACTTCTTTGGCACGAAGTACCTGGGGCAAATCTACGGCTTCATCCTTACTGCGTGGGGCTTCGCCGGTCTGGTTGGACCGCTCGTCGCCGCGTTCGTCAAGGATCGTACCGGTTCGTTTACCGGCGCGATGCCGTGGGTCGCCGTCATGCTGATCATCGCCGCGATCATCCCCTTCTTCGTGAAGAAACCAAGCGAGGCGGAGCAACCCAAAGCCGCACACGCGTAGTTCTGGGTAAACACAACGGAAAGGCGCGGGGGTCGGCAACGGCCCCCGCTTCGAATCGGAGGGCGATCGTGAAAACTACCGTCGATCTGACGAAGCTTCTTCCGCGCGACGGAGCGGAATTGCGAGAGTACGTCGGCATGCTGCCGAACGTCAAGTCCGAGCGCACGAAAGAATTGAAAGCCCGCATCAGTGGTGCCAAAGCCGTCACCAGCGTGTGCTGCTACTGCGCTGTCGGCTGCAGCACGCTGGCCTACGTCAGCGACGACGGAAAATTGCTCGACGTCGAAGGCAATCCGGATAGTCCGATCAACGGCGGCCATCTCTGTCCCAAAGGCTCGGCGCTCTTCGGCCTCACCGTCAACGACCAGCGTTGGACGACGGTCAAGTATCGCGCGCCGTATTCGGATCGCTACGAGGAACGGCCGCTCGAATGGGCGCTCGAGCGCATAGCGCAGCACGTCAAAAAAACGCGTGACGAGACCTTTGCGCGCGAGTGGAATGGCAAACGCGTCAATCACACGCTCGGCATCGCGTCCCTCGGCGGCGCAACCTTCGCAATCGAAGAGAACTACATGCTGGGCAAGTTGATGCACTCCCTCGGCGTGGTCTCGATCGAAAACCAAGCTCGAATATGACACTCCTCGACGGTGCCGGGTCTCGGCACCTCGTTCGGTCGCGGCGGCGCGACGGTTTGGCTCCCGGATCTGGTCAACGCAGACTGCATCTTGATCGAAGGGTCGAATTTTGCCGAGGCGCATCCGGTGGGATTCCGCTTCGTGATGCAGGCAAAGGAACGCGGCGCCACGATCATCCACGTCGATCCGCGCTTTACACGCACCTCGGCTGTCGCTGACATTTACGCGCCGATGCGAAGCGGCACCGACATCGCGTTTCTCGGCGGCATCATCAACTACGTCCTGGCCAACGAGCGCTATTTCAAAGAATACGTGTCGGCGTACACCAACGCGAGCTATCTGGTAAGCGAGTCGTTCAAGGACACCGAGGACCTCGACGGGCTATTCTCTGGTTACAATTCCGAGACGCTAACGTACGATTTTAGCACGTGGTCGTGGGAACGCGACGAGAAAGGCCGCATCAAGACCGATCCGACGATGCAGCACGAGCGCTGCGTGCTGAGCCTTTTGCGGCGTCATTACGAGCGCTACACGGCCGAAATGGTCGAGCGCGTCTGCGGCACGCCGCGTGACAAGTTCTTACAAATCGCTGAAACGCTCGCCAAGAACAGCGGTCGTGAGCGCACCACTGCGTTCGCGTACGCACTGGGTTGGACGCAACACAGCGACGGCGTGCAATTCATCCGTACGGCCGCGGTTCTGCAAATGCTGCTCGGCAATATCGGGCGCCCCGGCGGGGGCATCATGGCGCTGCGCGGACATGCCGACATTCAAGGCGCGACCGATATCGCAACGCTCTTCGACTTGCTGCCCGGCTATCTGCCGATGCCCTCGGCGAATCGCGATGAACAGACGCTCGCGGGTTACTTGAAGTCGGCCACCAAGCCGACCGGCTGGTGGGTGAACACACCCAAATATATGATTTCGCTGCTCAAGGCATTTTACGGCAAGGCAGCGACCAAAGAAAACGACTATTGCTTCGAGTATCTTCCGCAGCTTATCGGCGATCATTCGCAGCTGCCGACGACGTTCGCGATGAAGGACGGCACCGTCAAAGGCTATTTCGTGATCGGGCAAAACCCGGGCGCCTCGGGTCAAAACGCAGAGATGGCACGAGCCGCGATGGAGTCGCTCGAGTGGCTCGTAAACATCGACAGCTACGACAATGAGACGGTCTCGTTCTGGCGGCGCGAGGGCGCAAATCCATCAGAGATCGCAACCGAGGTGTTCTTCCTGCCCGGTGCAACCGTGCTCGAAAAAGACGGCACGATGACGCAGACCAGCCGGGTGCTGCAAGGGCACGACAAAGTCGTCGAGCCGGCCGGCGACTGCAAGAGCGACGCGTACTATTTCACGTGGTTCGCCAAACGTCTCAAGGAACTGTATGCCGATTCCACCGATCCCAAGGATCGGCCGATCCTCGACATGACCTGGGATTACGAGCACGACGACCCGCACGAACGTGAAAGGGGCGAGCCCTCTTCGCTCAAGGTGCTCCAAGAGATCAACGGCTATTACGTCGCGACCGGCGAGCAAGTCGCGGCTTTCGCCGATCTCAAAGACGACGGCTCGACGGCGGCCGGCGGTTGGATTTACACCGGCGTCTGCCCCGACAAGCAGACGAACCACGCTCGCAGTCGCGATAACAGCGGTCCGTACACGTCACCCAATTGGGGATGGGCATGGCCGGCGAACCGGCGCACGCTCTACAATCGCGCCTCCGCCGATCCTGACGGCAAGCCCTGGAGCGAACGCAAGAAGTACGTCTGGTGGGACGAGAGCGCGAAAAAATGGACCGGCGTCGACGTTCCCGATTTCCCCTTGACCAAAGCGCCGAATACGCCGGCCAATCCGGATGCCGGCGGGATGGATTTCCACTCCGGTTCGGATCCATTCATCATGATGTTGGAAGGCAAGGCGCAGATCTTCGTTCCCGGCGGTGCGCTCAAAGACGCGCCGATTCCGGCGCATTACGAGCCGCAGCAGTCGGTCGTACAGAACGAGCTCTACAAGCAGCAAAGCAGTCCGGTCTTCGGTCGCTATGACCGTACCGACAATCCATACAACAAGCCGATCGACGATCGCTATCCATACGTTCTTACGACCTATCGCGTCACCGAGATGTCGGGAATCATGACCCGTTACGTGCCGTGGCTAGCCGAACTGCAGCCGTCCGCCTTCTGCGAGATCGATCCGCAACTCGCTGTTGAGAAAGGCATCAAGAGCGGCGATTGGGTTACCTTATCGACGGCACTTGGTGAAATAGAGGTGCGCGCGTTAGTTAGCGGACGCATGCGTCCGCTGCGATTAGGTAAGGGCCAGCGCGTGCACACGATCGGCGTGCCCTACAATTTCGGTAACATGGTTGCCTTGGCCCGCGGGGACTCGGTCGGCACGCTGATTCCAATCTCGCTTGATCCCAACGTTTCGATCCATGAATCCAAGTCGCTCACCTGCAACATTCGGCCTGGGCGCCGGCCACCGCATCATCGCGACGCGGCTGACGAGCCGGTGCCTTCAAACGAGCGCAATGCTCTCGGGCAGCCGTTAGGCGATTGGATGAGCGCGCAGCACGGCGACACGCAAAAGCACGAGGGTGATAAGCAGTAATGGCTACAGGGTTTTTTACTGATACGACGCTTTGCATCGGGTGCAAGGCCTGCGAAGTTGCCTGCAAACAGTGGAATGAGTTGCCTTCGGACGGCTTCCAGTTCACCGGCAACTCATACGACAACACGAGCGAGCTCTCGGGAACAACTTGGCGTCACGTCGCATTTGTCGAGCAAATGTCGGTCGACGATCAAGGTCTGCACGACCGGTGGCTGATGAGCAGCGACGTGTGCAAGCATTGCACCAACGCGGGCTGCATGGAAGCGTGTCCGACCGGAGCCATCATTCGCAACGAGTTTGACTCGGTTTTTATCCAGCCCGACGTCTGCAACGGCTGCGGATACTGCGTCGTGTCGTGTCCGTTCGGCGTCGTGGACCTGATCGAAAAGTTCGATCCCGAGGGCCTACGCTACAATCTCGCTTCGCTCAACGAAGCTCGGCGTGAGGAAGATAAGACCGCGCTTCAAAACAATGGCGGCGTTGCCGGAAAGTGCACGCTTTGCTACGACCGCCAGAAAATCGGTTTCGAGCCGGCTTGCGCCAAGGCATGTCCCACCGAATCGATTCAGTTTGGTGACGTCGACGTGCTGCGCGAACGCGCGCGCAAACGCGTCGAAACGCTCGTGGGTCGCGGCGTAGCCGGCGCGCAGCTCTACGGCGCCGACGACGTCGGGCGGCGGGGTCGGGCCGCTCAACGCATTCTTCTTGCTCACGGATCGCCCCGAGACGTACAATCTTCCGGTAGCGCCGGTACTTCCGTCGACCCGCCAGCCTGCGGCGTACGGTGCCGCAGCCGTAGCCGCGCTTGGGCTTGCTATCGCCGGATGGATGATCTTCCGCAATGAGTGATCTGCTCGAACCCCCCGGGCGCGAAGATATCGTGCCCACGTATTACGACCGGCCGATGCTCAAGCCGCCGACGTGGGAATGGAGCGTCGTCGTCTATCTCTTTGGCGGCGGCATGATGGGCGGCCTCGGCTTGATCCAACTCCTCGCCGACTCGAGCGACGAGAGCGAGCGTATCCTCAAGCGCACCGCGCGCATCTCCTCGTTTATACTGGCAGCGGCGAATCCGGGATTTTTGATCGCGCACCTCGGACGCCCCGAGCGTTTTCATCACATGCTGCGCATCGTGAAGATCAAGTCTCCGATGTCGATGGGCGTCTGGGGGCTCGTCCTCTACTCTGGTGCCGCAGGCGCGAACACTCTACGCGAACTGGCGGTAAGCGGCGTATTGCCGCGCTGGATGCGCTTTCTCGCGCCGGGCTTTTTGGCGCCCGTACAAGCGTTTCTCGGAGCCTTCATCGCGGGCTACACGGGTGTACTGCTTTCGGCGACGGCGAATCCGCTGTGGAGTTCGGGTAAACGCCATATTCCCGCGGCATTTGTTTGCTCGGGACTCACGTCAGCGTGTGCGCTTGCGAGTCTGCTCAGCACACTCGAAGGCAATCACCGCGTAACCCGCAAGCTGGAACGCCTGGAGATGGTCGCCGGCGTGGCCGAACTCGCCGTTCTCACGCATTTCGAGAAGTACGCCGGACACTACGGCAAGCCGCTCTTTACCGGCGCGCGTGGCGACCGTCTGCGCACGTACACGCGCGGTGTCGGCATCCTTGCGCCGCTTGCGCTCAACCTTCTCGGCAGCATTCTGCCCTTACCAAAGCCCGTCGACGCGGTGCGAACGACGATTTCATCCGTGCTGACGCTCGTTGGCGGTTACATCCTGCGGGATTCGATGATCGAAGCCGGAAAAGCATCGGCACGCGATCCGCACGCGGCATTCGTTCAGCCAAAATGATCGACGACGGCATCGAGCGCGATGTCCGCCCTGGCCGCACGGTCGAAACCTCGATCGTACGCTATGACGGATCGCACGGTGCTCGAGGGTACGATAGCGTCGTCACCGAGGAACCCCTGGAACTACGGCTCGTTGCCGGCGCAGCAACGCAGACTCTCGCCATAACCATGCGTACGCCCGGCAACGATTTCGAACTAGCCGCTGGGTTCGTTTCGGGTGAGGGCATCGTTCGCTCGCGCGAACAGATCGTCGGCGTCAGCTACTGCGTCGATCCGAAGATCGACGCGGAGCAACGCTACAATATCGTCAACATTGAACTCATCGCGTCGACGCTCCCCGACCTTACGCGCTTCGAGCGCCACTTCACGATGAATAGTTCTTGCGGTGTCTGTGGGCGCGCGAACCTCGAAGCGCTGGTCGACCTTGGTGTCGAGCCGTTGCGCGACGACGTCCGCGTGCCGATCGGACGTATCTACGAACTCCCCGAGCGGATGCGTGAAGCGCAGCGCGTGTTCGCCACGACCGGCGGGCTGCACGGCGCCGCGCTGTTCGATGCGTCCGGTAGGACGCTGGCCGTGCGAGAGGATGTCGGCCGGCATAACGCCGTCGATAAGCTCGCGGGATGGGCGCTGCTCGAAAGACGCTCCCTATCGGGCTCGATTCTCTTCGTTAGTGGCCGGGCGAGCTACGAGATCTTGCAGAAAGCCGCGGTCGCGCGCATTCCAATCGTGTGCGCCGTCTCGGCTCCGAGTAGTCTTGCGGTCGACCTTGCGCGCGCATTCAACATTACACTCGCCGCATTCGTGCGTGGCGAACGAGCCAACATCTACAGCGCGACCGAGCGCATTAGCGCCGGTTAACTAAGCAGCCGCTCGACCGCCGCGACGACGTCTCCGATTGCCGCCGGCCGCATGAGCGTCGCTGCGGCGCCGAGGCGCGGAGAACTTGCGCCAAGCGCGACAAGCGGGATGTTGCGTTCGCGGCTGAAGGCGCGAAATTGCACCGCAGCTTGGTTCGAAAGCGCCTCCGGCGCGGAAAGCACGAGCACGTCGAACGGCTGCGCATCGGCAGTCGCAAGCGCCTCGTCGATGGTCGTTGCCACGAGGACCCGATATCCAGCCTCTTGCAATCCGTACGCGAGGAACGAGCGATCGCGATCTTGATCGAGTAACAGCACCGTGCGCGGAGCATAGCGCCTGTCCACGCGTCGAGGCAGCACGACGGTGAAGGTACTTCCGCGTCCCTCCTCGCTTTCGACCGCGATGGTGCCGCCATGCAACTGCACGAGCTGCTTGGTGAGAAACAGACCGAAGCCGGTCCCTGATATGCGCATCTTGCGCGCATTCGACGCCCGAGAGAAGCGATCGAAGACTCGCGAGATCTCGCCGGACGGAATGCCGATACCGAAGTCTCGCACGACGATGGTGACGTCGTCTTCGCCACCCGTTACCCAAATCGCCGGATCGGGTCCATCCGGCGTATATTTGATCGCGTTGTCGATCAGGTTACTAAAGACTTGGCGGAGACGATCTTCATCGCCCGTCACATGCGCGTCGCCGTTGATCACCAGCTCGACGTGACAGCGATCCTTCTGCTGCGCGACGATCGACTCAATCAATTCACCGAGATCCGTCTCTGCGAGCTGCAGGGTGACTTCATTGCGTTCGAGGCGTGACAGCGTGAGCGTGTCGGTGGCAAGCTCGGAGAGCTGCATCGCCGAACCTTTGATCGTCTCGAGAAAATCGCGCTGCTCGTCGGTCACGTCGCCGACTTCACTCGTGAGATCAGCAAAGCCGACGATCGATGTCAGCGGCCCGCGAAAATCATGCGCCAGCATCGTGATAAGATCGCTTTTGGTTTGATTGAGCTCGAGCACGGCGCTACGGCGCTCCTCGATCTCATGATAGAGCGAAACGTTGCGCACCGCGACTGCAAAGTACTCTGCGATCAGATCGAAGACGAAAAGATCCGTGCTGCGCAGCGTGCGCCCTTGGCGCGGCCGTACCTCGAGCACGTACGTCGCATCCGCGAATCTACCGGCATAGGCAATCGCCCGAGGCTCGTTCTCGTCGACGATACGCACACGCTGCCGCACGGCCTTGTCGACCAACGGATCGAGCACTCCGGCGCTCAAATCGACGGCGCCCAGCTCGTCGACCGCAACGCTCGTCCCGTCCTCGCCAACTGCAAGCAGACGTGCTTCGGCGCCGAGCAATTGTGCGATCGCCTCGCGCACGATGGTCACGACCGTCGCTGCGTCGAGCGTAGTAAATAGACGGCGCGCAGTGCGCGTCAATGCGAGCAGACGATCGTGCTCTTCGGCTAGGGCCGAGGTTCGTTCGACGTCACCGGTGATGTCACGTTCCGTCGAGATCCAATGCGTTACCGCCCCATCGGCATTGCGAACCGGGTGCAACGAGACCTGATTCCAAAAAGTCGATCCGTCCTTTCGGTAACTGGCTATCTCGGCTTGCGCAGGCGTGCCGGCGTGCAACGCCGCGCGAACGGCGCGCATTCCTTCATCGTCCGGCATGCCCTTGGCGGAAATAGGATAGCGGACGCCCGATCGCCTCGTCGCGCGATATGTTGCGTTTGCCGGGTAAAGGCATCGTTGGCGTACGATAGCGTCAAATCACCGTCTTCGCTGACGGTGTATACGAGAATCACGTCGCCGGCAACGTTGATCGCGTCGAGGAGCAGCGCGATCTCGCGCTCCTGCGCCCGTCGCGCGCTCATGTCAAAGGCAACGGCGTGGATGCGCTCGCGGCCGTTTTCGTTGGTGACGTCGATGCGGATCTCGACTGGATAGCTTGTGCCGTCACGGCGCCGCAACTCACCCTGGCGCACGATATCCTCACCCTTACGTCCACGCACGAGGATGTCGAGCACCGCGGCCTCCGTCATGTTGGGGAGCACGTCGAAGATCGGCATCCCGACGAGTTCCTTCATCGAGTAGCCCAGCCGTCCGCACGCGCCGCGCGAGGCAAAGAAGATCGTTTCCGATTCGGCATCGACGGCCAGCACGTCGGCGTGCGCTGCGTCAAAGAGCGCGAGCAAACGGCGGCGGCTCTCCATCGTGTCCATCAGTGCGCCGGCTAGCGCTTGCAATTCGCGCAGCTGCGACTCTTCGAGCGTACGCGGGCGCTCGTCAAGGACACAGAGCGCGCCGATCACCGCTCCATCCGGAGCGATCAGAGGAACGCCCGCGTAGAAGCGCACGTGCGACGGTCCCTTTACCAAGGGGTTGTCTCGGAAGCGTTTATCGGTGCTCGCGTCTTCGACGATCAGCGGTAACCCGCTAGCCACGATGTAACCCGAAAATGCCACTTCTCGCGGCGTTTCACGCGGATCTATGCCACAGTGCGATTTAAACCACTCGCGGCGGTCATCGACCAGCGAAATCGTCGACATCGGCGTCTCCGCAAGCTCGCGCGCAAGATGCGTAAACGCCTCGTATGCTGAGGCCTCCCGCGTGTCGAGAAGCTGATAGGCATCGAGCGCTAGTAATCGTGCGGCTTCGTTGGACGACTTCGCGGCGGCACGCATCTAGACCGAACCTCGCTTGCGAGCAATGAACGCACGCACGTCCTCGTAAGAACGCGCGTTTAGGACATCTTCTTTAGTGAGGCCGGCCCGGCGCGCCTGTCCGACGCCCAGTTCGATTTCGGTTAAATCCTCGATTCCGTGGGCGTCGGAGTCGACGCTAAACGTCACGCCGAGCTCTTTGGCGCGGCGGGCTAGCGGAGCAGGCAGATCGAGCCGCAGGGCTTGCCCGTCGATCTCAAGCGCCGTACCGGTCCGCGCCGCAGCCGCAAATACGGCGTCGTAATCGAATTCATAGCCGGGGAAGCTTCCAAGCATACGCCCGGTGGGATGTCCGATGATCGTGACATACGGATTTTCGCATGCGCGAATGATCCGTGCAGTCATCGCCTCACGTCCCATGTCGAAGGCCGAATGCACGCTCGCGATGACGACGTCGAGCTGCGCGAGCACGTCGTTGTCGAAGTCCATTGCACCATCAGGAAGAATGTCGACTTCGCTTGCGCAGAATGTCCGCATTCCGACCCGGGCCGAGAGCTCATGCACGAGCGCACGCTGCTCGCGCAGTTTATCCGGGTCGAGTCCATAGATGCGCCCGCGGCCCCACGAATGGTCGCTGATCGCGTGATACTCGTAACCGCGCGCCTTTGCGGCCGCGATCATCTCTTCGAGCGAGTTGCGCCCGTCGCTCATCGTGCAATGCATGTGCAAGTCGCCGCGCATATCATCCAACTCGAGCAAGTTCGGCAGCGCGTTGCGCAGAGCTAGATCGATTTCATCGAGTCCAAGGCGCAGCTCAGGCGGGATGTACGCCATCCCAAGCGCTTTATAGACGCCCGCCTCGTCCGCACACGTGATCGCATCGCCGGTTTCGAGATCGAGTATTCCGTTCTCGCTTACGCGCAGATTCTTGCGCACCGCGTATTCGCGCAGCTTGATGTTGTGCTCGCGCGAGCCGGTGAAGTGTTGCAACAGGTTCCCATACAGATGATCGGGCAACACCCGCAGGTCGATCTGAAAACCATCGTCGAGCCAGATGCTGGTCTTGGTGGCGCCTTCGGCCAGCACGGCGCGCGCCCGCTCCCATCGAGCAAAGTATCCGGTGATCGCCGACTGCATCGCTCGCGGTGCAAACGAGATCGATATCACCGACGGTAACTTCCTGACGACGAGCGCTGCCGGCATAGACGAGCCGGTCGTGCGGCGGTCCGGCACGCAGGAATTCCATGGCCTCGCGCGCGATGACCAGCGCGCGCGCGAGCGGCATGCGGCGTTGACGTCCTTTGTAGGCGAGGATCCCGCGCTTCCAGTTCTCGATCGTTTTCGGGCCAAGACGCGGCACGCCGGCAAATGCGTCGCGTTCGATCGCCGTTTCGAGATCGGAGAGCGATCCGATCTGAAAATCGTTCCACAACGAGGCGGCGGTCTTTGCGCCGATGCCCGAAACGCCGAGCACTTCGACGATAGTCGGCGGAAAGATCGCATAGAGTTCGTCGAGCGCATCGGCTCCGCCGCGCTCCAACAACTGCGCGATAACAATTCCAATCGATTTGCCGATTCCCGGGAGCTTGGTCAACTCGCCCGCGGCCGCGACGTCGCGTAGCGGCGGCGCATTCTCAACCGAGGCGGCCGCCTTTTCGAAGGCCATGTACTTGTAGAAGCTCATCCCCGCCATCTCCATGAGCGTGCGGATCTCCAGGAGCTTCGCTGCAATTTCGGCGTTGGAGAGCATTCGATCGATTCAAACCCCTATGGATTCTTCGACCCCGGCGGCGAAAACGCCCCCGATGCATATATTGCGCATGCGCGATGCGGCATACGTCCGGGCCGGGGAGACGATCGTTTCACCGGCAAATCTGGACCTTGCGCCGGGAGAACGCATGACACGGCTCTGCACGACCTCGCGTGAAGCTGAAGCGCTCGCAATGATGGCGGCCGCACTCGCCCGCGCGACCGCCGGATCGGTGACCATCGGCGAATACGATCCGCGCGTTCAGCCGGTGCATTGCAAGCGAATCGCCGCGTTTCGTGCCGCACGACCCGCTCCCGCTTACGCAGATCGATGCAGCGCATTACATCGCCTACCGCGCCGCGCTCTGGGACGTCGATCCGTTGCTCGCGCGCCGGCGTGCAGGCGAGCTTCATCGGCAGCTCGATGGACTGCACGAGGCGTTTGCCTACCCGATCGTTGCAGCGCTCGTACCGTCGCCGCAACTGCTCGTGCTCGACCGTCCTCAGGCAGCCTTCATTCCGCAGATCATCGACGCCGCAGCCGGGTGCGCGGTGCTGATCGTTCACACCGAGGGCCGCGCGTGACTCCACGCGCGCTGCGTGCCATCGTCGGCGCGCGACTGCGGGTCGAGCGCCGCTCGCTCGCGTTCGCCTGCGCGAGCGCGGCGATCGTCGGCTTCGTGCAGCCGCACGGTGTCGCGACGATCACCGATCCACTTACCGCCGATGTCGCCACACGCAGCGTGTGGCTTGCAGGGCCGATGTTCTTTTGCTCCACGATCGGCATCGCGATCGCGCTATCGCAAGGACCGGGAAGACATGCGTTCTTAGATACAAGCGAGCGGAGCGCGCCGCTTGTTTGGCCGCGAACTCGCGCGCGCAAAGGCACTGACGCCCGGTTCTTTCCGCCACACTCGCCGCATTTGTCTACTGGGCCGCGCAATTTTTGAGCGGATTCGCCGCGCCGCCAACGTTCTTCATTCTTGCGCTTGCCTGCGTGATCGCGAGTACGCTCGTAGCGCTCAATGCAACGGTCCGCGCCGGGCCTCGCACGCGTCATGGCGTTGGGGTTGGCCGCCGCGACGATCGTCGTCGCGTACATCTTAGCCGTTTACGCCGACGCCTATTCAACGAAAAGTGGCGACGCCGTCGGCGTCGCCACTGAACTCATCGTGTGCGGGATCATCGCGTTTGTCGCGTTGCGCCAATACGGCGAATCGCTCGCGCGCTATGACCCCTTGTAGCCGCACGATGCGGCTGAAGGTTCGGAGCACAGGATGTGCGATCGGCCGAAGGCCGACCAGACCGTCTAGGCAGAGAGTGCTGCTCCCGACGCGGAGAGCTTCTCGAGCATCGTACGATTGAATTGCGGCAGGTCCTCGGCTCCGCGCGTGGTGACCCAGTTCGAATCTCCGACGGTTGGTTGATCGCGATAGAGTCCGCCCGCATTGCGGATGTCGTCGGCGATCGCGTGCGCGCCGGTCACTTGGCGCGAGCGCACCAATTGCGATGAGATCAACACCTGCGCACCGTGGCCCACCGAAAAAATCGGTTTCTTCGCCGAATCGAACTCCCGAACCAGACGCTGCACTTCTTTATTCGTGCGAATCCGGTCGGGGGACGTGCCGCCCGGGAAGCAGCAGCGCGTCAAAATCTTCGGCGGTACAATCCGCCACCAACTCTTCGGCTCGAACGCTCTGTCCGTCGTCGAGACCTCGCTTGCCGCGAATACGCGTGCGCGCCTTCTCATCGATTCCGACGATCGTTACGATCGCGCCGGCCTCCTCGAGCGACTTTGCGCGGCTCGAACAAATCAGCTTCTTCAAATCCGTCGCCGATTAGTGCGGCGATACGCTTTCCATCAATACCTTGCATCGTGGGGCCGATCTTTCGCTTTGCCCGTTAGAGTGTCCCACCCGTCTCCTGAACGGCTGCTCGAAGGAGGTAAGCAAGCTCGACCTCCACCTTCCCGAGCGGATCGAGCACTTCGTCGGCAGCCAGCGCCGCCAGCGCGGGGTTCCGCTTGGTCATGTCCCCCTCGGGTACCCGGTGACGTGGATTGATCTCGCGCATGTAGATCCGGGCACCGTACCGCACCGGCCCGTCGGGAAGAAAATAGAGCGGATCCAGTCCGAACGCATAGACCTCCAGCGACAGAATGCCGGTCCGCTGCAGAAACTCGATTGGGCGCGTTCGCAGCGCCTGCGCGAGGCGCGCCAAGGCCGAGATCGCCGACGCGCTCGGACCCGGCGAGTACCGCCGCGAGCCGCTCGAGGGGCAACCCCGATCGCCTCGGCCAGCCGCCCGTGGCTCACCTCGCGCTCGGCCGCGAGCGCACTCCGAGCCCCTGCCCGAAGGCGGCTCCACCGGCGGTTCCGAGTCGCCCATCCCAAACCGGTTCATCGGCGTTGATCATCGAGCAACGGGCTCCGTCGAAACGTACACACCGTCCTGCTTCACGCGCACCTCGAAACGCGCAACGAAAGCCAGGTCCCCCAGCGTCATCGTCCCAGAGCGAAGATCGAAACACCAGGCGTGCCACGGGCACGTGACGGTAAGCCCCTCCACCCAGCCGTCCACGAGGGGGCCGCCTTGATGCGGGCACGCATTCTCGAGCGCGTAGTAGTTACCGTCGACGTTGAAGAGCGCCACCTCGTAGCATCCCACCGAAAACGCACGCGACGTGCCGGGCGGCACCGCTCGCAGATCGGCGACACGAACGAATTCCACCGAATCTGTTGCGTTCAGAAGAGTGACTTGATCATTCCGCCATCGATGGCGATCGTCTGTCCCGTCACGTACCGTGCCGCCTCGCTGCACAAAAACGCGACCATCGGTGCGAACTCTTGCGGTGTTGCGACACGTCCGATCGGAATGTCGGCCTTCGCTGCCGCGTGCATCGCTGCTTCGTCGGGATAGAGTTGGTGTAAGCGATCGGTATCCACACGCCCGGTCGCAATCGAATTGACGGTGATGCCGTCGCGCGCGACCTCGATGGAAAGGGTCTTGAGTGCGGCGACCAGTGCGGTGCGAAATGCATTTGAAAGCGTTAGATTGGGAATCGGCTGTTTCACTGAACTCGAGGTGAGCGCGACGATGCGGCCCCAACCGTTCGCCGCCATTGCGGGCAGCACGCCGCTGGTGAGTTCGAGCATGGAGCGCAGCACACTACGATAACCGGCATCCCAATCCTCGAGCGTCATCTTGGTGAAAGTACCGGGTTTGGGGCCGCCGCCGTTGAGCACGAGGATATCGATGCTGCCGAACGTATCGCGCACGTCCTTGAGCAGTTTGGCGATCGACGCCGAGTCGGCCAGATCGACCTCAAATGCGCGCGCATCGGTCGCGCCCGCGTCCTTCGCGCGTTTCGCTACGGATTCGAGCTTGTCGCGGCGACGTGCAGCAACCGCAAGTGAAACACCCTCGGCCCCAAGCGCGAGTGCAATCGCTTCTCCGATTCCCGCGCTGCCACCAGTCACAAGCGCAACGCGGCCACGAATACCTAAGTCCATTCCACCACCGTATTTCCGCCACTAACGATCACCGCGACTCGTTCTCCGCGTTGCGGCTCATACTTCTTTGAAAGCAACGCGGCAAAGGCGGTTGCGCCGCCCGGCTCGGCAATCACTCGCGCTTGATTCCAGAGTTCCTTGCGCGCCGCGCGAATCTCATCGTCGCTTACCAAAATCGCGCGCCCGACGAAGCGCTCGACGATCGGATAGATCAGCGCGCCTAGCGCTCCGGCAGCCAGCGAATCGCTGGCAATGCTCCCGGTTGGTGCTAGCACCGGCCGGCCGGCGCGCAGCGCCCAATCCAGTGTGGGCGCGCCCTCGGGTTCGACGCCGACGATGCGGACGCGCCCGTCAAACCACGCGCTTATGCCGGCGATGAGTCCACCCCCGCCGACCGGTACCAGCACGGTGTCGAACGGTGCCGCGCCTTCTTCCAATTCCTTGCCGACTGAGCCGGCACCCAGAATCGTCTCCACTTGATCGAAGGCGTGAACCGCCGTCGCGCCTCGCTCCGCGGCATCGGCGATGCTTGCACGCTAGCGCATCGGGATACGCACCCGGGACAATGACCAGCTCGGCGCCGGTCGCGCGAATGCGCTCGATTTTTGCCGGCGACGAAATATCCGGAACGAAGATTCGGCACGGCAAATTGAGTCGCGTTGCCGCGTACGCAACCGCCGCGCCGTGATTGCCGCCGGAAGCGGCGACCACGCCGGCAGGCGGAATCGCGCGCGTGACGAGATTCGCGAACGCGCCGCGCGCTTTGAACGAACCCGAAACTTGCATCGACTCGAGCTTGAGCAGAATGCCGTCGAGATCGAGCTGCGGCGTGCGCCGCACGTACGGGCGAATCAGCGGCTCCATTGCCGCGATGCCCTCACGGCTTACCGTCGCAAAATGAGTTTGCATAGTCTCTTTCCTCAACACGCCGGCGTCCTCTGGCTATTCGCGCTCGGGCCACGGTGACTCAAGCTTTGGGCCGAGGGGCCCGAAGCCGGCAGCCGGGCAGGGCAATCCAACCCCTCAAACCAGGGTTAGCCCTTGCGGTACCCAGCGCTCTTTGCTATGCTACGCCGGTCGCCGGGACGGAGCTGTGGCCGCTAGGCAAAGCCCCAAGCCCTGTACCCGAGCGAGACTATCCTGTCGCTAAGGAGCTCTGTTTCGTGCCTCTCACCAAAGAACAAAAGGCGGAGATTGCCGCCAAGTACGGCCGCGGATCAAACGATACCGGGTCGGCCGAAGTGCAGATCGCAATCCTGACCGCTTCGATCAATCAACTCACCGATCACCTCAAGATGCATAAGAAGGATCACCATAGCCGCCGCGGCCTTTTGCTGCAGGTCGGTCAGCGCCGTCGTCTTCTGAGCTATTTGCAGAAGAAAGATCTCGAGCGCTATCGTGCATTGATCGGGGAACTCGGCCTGCGCCGCTAGAGAAGGCCGCATCGTGCGGCTAGCGCCACTATTTAGTAAGAACGGCACGCGCGTGACTGCCACGCGGGTGCCGTTTTGTTACGCTGAACTCGTAGGTGAGCTGCGAGACGATGAAGAGGCCGCGTCCCGATTCGCTCATGACGTCGATCGGCAGCATCGGGGCGCGTTCAAATCCCGGGCCATCGTCGATCACGTGTAGCACGAGGTCGCCGCCGGTATTGTCCAGCACGAACTCCACGGCACCCGCGGCATGGCGAACCACGTTGCCGGCGAGCTCTCCGAGCACGAGTTCGGCCGTCTCCAGACGCAATTCCGAAAGTCCGTAGCCGATCAGCAGCGCCCGAAACTCGCGGCGCATGCGTGAGAGGCCCTCTGCGTCGAGACTTGCGAAGCTCCATCGCCGCATATTTCCAATGCGCTGCTCGCCGCGCACGCGCAACGTCAGAATCGCCACGTCGTCGCGGGCACCGTCGGGCAGCAAGCGTTCCCGGATAAAGGCGGCGGGATGCGTCGCCTCGTCGATCTGCGGATCAATGAGCGTTGCACGCAACAGTTGCGCCCCACCCTCAAGGTCGCGCGACGATTCGATCAGTCCATCAGTATAAAAGACGAGCAAGTCGCCGTCGCCTACGCTCACGCTGCACGCTCGAATCGACATCCGGTCGCGCAGACCAAGCGGAAGATCGACAAAGATAAGTTCCTCGAGGCTTCCATTCGGGCGCCGAATGTAGGGTGGCAAGTGCCCCGCGCTCGCGTATACCATCGTGCTCGCGATCAGATCGATCACACCGACAAAAGCGGTGACAAAGCGATCGGGATCGTCCATGCGCAGCGCGCGATCGGCCGAATTGAGCATGAGAACCGGGTCGGCGTGGACTTGCGCGATGCCGCGAATGATCTGACGCATGCTGCTCATGGTGACGGCGGCATCGAGTCCGCTTCCCGCCACGTCGCCGATCGAAACGACGATGCGCCCATCGGCGAGCGCAAACGCGTCGTACCAATCGCCGCCGATCTGCGCCTCGCTGCGGCCCGGCATGTATATCGCATCGAGCGCAATACCATCGATTTCGGGCAAACGCCGCGGCAGCGAAGCCGCCTGGAGAGCTTCGGCGACGCGGTGCTCGCGCGCATAGAGCTGCGCATTTGCAATGGCCAGCGCAGAGCGTCGCGCAACTTCTTCTAAGAACCCGACGCCCGCCGCGCCGTAGGCTTCGTTATCCGGCGGCCGCACGAACGAAATCGTCCCAATCGACTTACCGCGAACGCGCATCGGCACGACGATCGTCTCGACAACCATATCGTTCACGCATTCCACGAAGCGCACCGCGCGAGCGTCACCATAAGAGTGCGCGCGGATGCGCGATGGCGGCACTTCGCGCCGCAACAAGCCGTACGCGGACGCCGCGGTTCGCAGAACGCCATTGGTCAAAAGGTCGATCTGGCACGAATCAGCGAGCAGCGGAATTGCCGCTTCACAAATGTGACGCAGTGTGCGATCGAGATCGAGCGAACTATTGGCGATACGTCCTAGTTCGGCGAGATACGTCTGCTCTTGCGCGGTGCGCTTTTGGTCGTCGATGTCGGTGCTCGTACCAAACCAGCGGATGATCCGTCCGCCCTCATCGCGCATCGGTGCCGCGCGCGAGAGAAACCAGCGCGATTGGCCCTCTGCGTTGGTCAGGCGATGCTGCATTTCGTAGGGCTCGCCGGTCGCAATCGAGTGCGACCAGCGTTGGCGTGTCTTCGGCCAATCGGCCGGGCTCACGAACTGTTCCCACACGTTACCCATGCATTGGGCGAGTGAAAGGCCGGTGTACTTGAGCATCGCATCGTTCGCGTAATCTTGTTCGCCTTGAGGAGTGGTCGACCAGACGATGTCGGGCAGCACCTCGGCGATCGTGCGCAACTGCCGGTCGCGCATCTCGTTTGCGACCCGCTGATCGTGAACGTCCATCGCGGTTCCGATGCGATAAAACGGCACGTCCGCCGACGCAAAGTGTACCCAGCGCAGCAGATGCCAGCGATACATCCCATCGGAACGCCGTCGCAGCCGAAAATCGACTTCGCGGCGTCCGGTGCGTAGCGCGCGCATCAGCACCGGCAGATCGAGCGGATGAACGAGCGCATTGCGTTCGTCGATCGTCGAGCCGGACGGCAACCCGGTGTACTCGAGCCACGCGCGATTGACGAACGTGAGCCGATCCTCGTGATCGGTGGTCCAAACCATAATCGGCAGCGCATCGGCGAGATTCCAGAAGCTATTGTCGGCGGCGTGTTCCAGATCGCCCCGGTCGCAGACCGCGAACCATTCGCGCAATCTTCCGTCGCGTTCGCGCGTCGGCACGAACGTGGCCGAGAACAGCCCGTATTCGTTCTGCGCCGAGCGCAGACGGAATCGGATCTCAAAGGGCTCTTGGCTACGCACCCCCGCGCCGAAGTCGATGAGCGCGGTCGGAAGATCGCTCGGATGGACGGCGAGTTGCCAGCCGCTTCCGGCAGCCTGGGCCGCGTCTAGCCCCGTGAACGTGCTCCAGGCGGGGTTCGCATAGACGCACGCGCCGTCCGATTCGGTCACGAGCACAGCGCGACCCAAGCGCTGCGCGAACATGCGTAGCGCGGAGGCCTCGAACTCGCCCATCGCACCGGAGGTCATTCTTGCTCGTGTTCTCTACCCACGAGCAATCCGGACTCAAACGTCCGAGCGCTTATACCCGCTTACGGGCGTAGGCCCTACGGACCGCTTCCTTGATTGCCGCGGTCCCCATGCCGTAATGTTCGATCAGCTCAACCGGGTCGCCGGATTGCCCGAAGCGGTCTTGCACCCCGATGAACTCGATCGGCACCGGCGCGTGAGCCGCCAGCGTCTCGGCCACAGCCGAGCCCATCCCGCCGTGGACCTGATGCTCCTCGACGGTCACTACCGCGCCGCAGGCGCGAGCGGCTTCGACGATCGCCGCATCGTCCATCGGTTTGATCGTGTGGTTGTTGATGACCCGCGCTTCGATGCCGTCCTCGCGCGCAAGCTCTTCGGCCGCGGTCAGCGCGTTGTAGACCAAGATGCCGCAGGCAACAATCGCGACGTCGTCGCCGCCGCGGAATGTTTGCGCCTTCCCGACTTCAAACGGTGTCGCATCGGTCGTGATAACCGCCGACTTGTCGCGCGCAAAGCGAAGATAGACCGGCCCGAAGCGCTCGGAAAGCGCGAGCGTGGCCTTGCGCGTTTGAATCGAATCGCACGGCACCACTACGGTCATGTGTGGAATCACGCGCATAATCGCGATATCCTCGATCGCTTGGTGCGTCGCGCCGTCGGGACCGACCGAAACTCCAGCGTGTGCGCCCGCAATCTTGACATTGCTTTCGTTGAGGGCCATGATCGTGCGCACTTGCTCCCACGAGCGCCCCGGATTGAACATCGCGTAGGACGCAATCCACGGAACCTTACCGACCGCCGCGAGCCCTCCCGCAAGCGCAACGAGCATTTGCTCAGCCACGCCGATCTCGATGTACTGCGCCGGGTGCGCCTTCTTGAAGCCTTCCATGCGCGTCGATTCTGCGAGATCGGCGCAGATTCCCAACACATTTGGATTGCGGTCACCGGCCTCGATCAGCCCTTCGCCAAAGCCGTTACGCGTCGGAACGAATTTTAGTTCGCCGGCGTTGCGATAATCAACCAGCGACATTCGCGACAATCCTTTCGCGTGCAGCAGCGAGTTCGGCCAGTGCGGCATCGGCTTGCTCTTTGTTCGGTGGCTTGCCGTGCCAGGTGTAGTCGCCTTCCATGTAGCTCACGCCCTTGCCGGGCACGGTGTTGGCGATAATCACCTGCGGCTTGCCTTTAATCGCTTTTGCGCGCTCGGCGACCTCGATGAACGCACCGATGTCGTTGCCGTCGCACTCGAACACTTCCCAATTGAACGCGCGATACTTGTCGGCGAACGGCTCGAGCGGCATCACGTCCTCGGTGCTACCGTCGATTTGAATGAAGTTGCGATCGACGATGCATGTAAGATTGTCGAGCTTGAACTTGGCTGCCGTCATCATCGCTTCCCAATGCAATCCGCATTGATGCTCGCCGTCGGAAGTGACGACGTAAACGCGCCAGTCTTTCTTGTCGAGCTTGGCTCCAAGCGCCATTCCGGTTCCTTGCGCGAGCCCTTCGCCCAGCGGGCCCGAGGTCGTCTCGAGCGCGGGCAGCTTCACTCGCTCGGGGTGCCCTTGCAGTCGCGAACCAAATTTCCGCAGCGTCAGCAACTCCTCAACCGGAAGATATCCAAACGTTCGCCATTGCCGCATAGCGTACCGGCGCGATGTGCCCGCACGATAGGAGCAGGCGATCGCGCTCGGACCAATCGGGCCGCTTGGGATCGTGGCGCATAATGTGACCGTAGAGGGCGGTGAAAATGTCGGCCATGTCGAGCGAGCCGGCCGAGTGCCCGGAACCCGCGGCGAGCAGCGAGCGGATTATACCCTCGCGCACATCGTTGGCCTTCAGTTCGAGCTCCTTGCGGTGCTGCGAAGTCAGGGTCTGCATACCGCCCGTTATACCAGAGGCGCCCGCGACTGACCTACGCCCGTTGTCGGCGAGTCTCGACCTGGTGGCAGGCTAGGCAGAGCGTCTCGAGATTCTCGAGATGGTGGAGGCAACTTATGGTGCGATGAGCGCCGCGGGCTTGACGGATATGATTGACTTCAAGCCGATCCGTTTTGCGCAGACGCTTATATTTTGGATGTGAACGCGGCGGCGGCTTGTGACCGCACCGCGTGCAGCGATAGCGGTCGCGACGTTTGGCTGCGCGCCGCGCCAACGTCCACCAATGATTGTTCCAAAAGCGCTCGGCGCAGCGATCGCTGCACCACATTTTTCGTCGAGGCGGTAACGGTTTCGCGCACCAGCGGCATTGGCCGTCGGTCCCTGCAGCGAGGACGCAAACAGTGACTAACTGATCAGAGCGACGCGCGGGCTGCTTTCGATCCATTGGTTGAAGTCGATAACCGTCATCGGCTGCGCGACGGCAAAACCCTGCATGTATTTCACGCCCGCCACGCGGATTGCCGCCCGATCGTCGGCCGTTGCGACGCGCGTCGCAATCACGTCCCAGCCGTACACGCGCGATAGTGCGACGATCGCTTCCATGCTCTTGCCGCGGGCGCCACCGGAAGGAAGCAGCGTGCGGGACGGCTTGACAAAACGCACCGCCAACGACTCGAGCATCGGCAGATCGAGTTCGGTCTCGCCGAATCCGTCCAATCCGACGTAGAGACCACAACGTTCGGCTGCCTCGGCAAGATTGTGATATGCCTCAAAATCACTTTTGAACTTCGTCCACTCGAGTTCTAGCGCGAGCATCGACGTATCACATCCACTTCCATCGACGGCGCGCAACACGTTGCTCAAGATCTCGTCGCTAGCTTGCCCGATATTCACGTGGATGCGCTCCACGCCTTGCGCGCGCCACTCGTGGGCGCAAGCAAGGGCGCGTCGCACGACCCAGGCGTCGAGATGCTCGATCGAACGTCGCGCCCGCGCTGCCTCCATAGTAATGAAGGCCGATTGCACGCCGTCTTGCGGATGCAGCGAACGCAACAGCGCCTCCGCCGCGACCACTCTCCCCGACTCAACTTCGAAGATCGGCTGAAAACATAGAAGAAATTCGCGCGAATAAGCGTCTTCGATGTCGGCTGCGAGCGGCGCCCAATCCGCTGGCGACTCTCCGGGGTTGAAGACGCAGTGCGACTCACGCTGCCGCTTGGCCTGATACATTGCAAGGTCGGCGTGGTGCAGCCATTCATCGACGTCGGTCGCGTGCTCAGGGTAAAATGCGACGCCGACGCTGAGCGAAACCGAGCCCGCGCCGTGCACGATTTCCAGATTGCGCACCGCATCGGCCAGGCGTTTTGCCGCCGAGGTCGCTTCTTCACTGTTTCGCACAATAGGCAGAATTACGGCGAATTCATCGCCGCCGATACGCCCGACGAATTCATTGGCGCGCAGCGCGTCGCGTAAGGTGCTCGCGATCGTCTTGAGCACCATGTCGCCGTGCGCGTGACCGAACGAATCGTTGACGCCCTTGAATCCGTTGAGGTCGATGAAAAGCAGCGCCGCGTGCGTGCCGTTCCGCCGGGCGGCCGAAACGGTTTCGGTAAGCCGGTTCATCGTCGCCCAGCGGTCCGGCAGGCCGGTGACATGGTCGACGAGCGAACGGGCTTCGACGCTGTGGACGAGTTGACGGAGCAATTGGGTGAAAACGTCGAGCAGCGTCTCGACGTCGGCGGCGAAGACCTCGCGGTCGATTCGTCCGGTGCGTTCCCCCAGCAACAACACCCACTCGCGCTCGCCGGCATAGAGCATCGCGCAGAGAGCGTCGCCGACGGAGGCCGCTTCCCGGAGCCGATCGTTCCCATGCTCGTGAACTTCATGCTCGTCCCCGAGGGAAACGCGACCTTCGAGCAGGGAGGGGTCAGTCGAGAAGGCGCAGCGCAGCACGTCGAGCTTGACTTCGAAGATCGCCGCCACGTCCGCCCTGGTAATGCGGGCGGCTTCCTCGAGCGCCTCGACGATCACCTGGGGCAATTCGGTATCCAGGCGCTTGAGAAACGAGCGCATGAGTGCGAGGCGCTCAACGGGACGAGCGCCCTTCTTGGAAATGGTTCCAAAAATTTCGTCAAACACCGGCTTAGTGGTCATTCGGCCTTCGCAGCAATCTTCTTGTAACCGCTACGCGAGCCAGACGCCCTCCTTCCCGTAGGTGGTCATAAAGTCCCATGCACTGACTGGATGCCCAAAATGATAGCCTTGTAACTCGCGGCAGCCGATATCCCGCAAAAATTCGGCCTGACCCGCCGTCTCGACGCCCTCGCCGATGACGTTCATGTGCAGAGAATCCGCAAGCGCCGCAACGGAACGGCAAATTGCGCGACTGTACCGATCATTTTCGGCGTCTTTTACGAACGCGCGATCGATTTTGATACAACTGACCGGGTACGATTTCAAATACGACAACGTGTTATAGCCGGTGCCGAAGTCATCGATTGCGATCGAGACACCGCTATCGCGCAACTGTTCGAGGGTTGCTACGGCGCTGGGAATATCCTCGATGAGCAATTGTTCGGTAACTTCGAGTTGCAAAGCCGAAGGATCCCAGCCCGAGTCATGCAGCGCGCTGGATACGTGCCCGATGAGCCGTGAGGACTGCACGTGGCGCGGCGATACGTTGACGTTGAGCCGAACGTTTCGGCCGAGCGAGTCGCGAATGAGCATCGCGTCGCGACAAGCGCGATCGATTGCCCAACGCCCGATCTCGACCACCGCATCGCTCTCTTCTGCGATCGTGAGAAAAACGTCGGGCGTGAGTAGCCCGAGTTCGGGATGCTGCCAGCGCAGCAACGCTTCGGTGGCGGTGACGCCATTGCTCGACGCATCGATCAGCGGCTGATAATACATGGCGAACTCGCCGCGCTCGATCGCAGCCGGCAAATCGCGCGCAAGCCGGCTGCGTACGCTCATCTTACGCTCGAGCGCGGGGCCATAGCGCACGAGTCCGCCGCGCGCCGCGGTCTTAGCAGCATGCAGCGCCATTGCGGCATTTTGCAGGAGCAGCTCGCCGGCGCCATCCCGCCCGAGCGTGGCGACACCCATCGTTGTACGCAACACAAACTCCGCGTGGCCGGCTTTGAACGGTGCATCCAGCGCATCGCGCAGCTGCTCGATACGCCGCTCCACCACCGCGTGGTCTTTCGGTTCGATCAGCAAACAGGCAAATTCGTCGGATCCAAGACGCGCCACGAAATGTCCGTCGATCTCCAAAAAGCGCATGCGATCCGCGATTGCGCAGAGCAATTCATCGCCGGCGGCGTGTCCCGCGATCTCGTTGATTTGCGCGAAGCGATCGATGTCGAAGACAACCAGCGCGCCACGGGCAGCGCCGGTATCCGCGTAATGGTTGAGCGCTTCGAGCAGCTGATGTCGATTAAGCAGACCGGTGAGCGGATCGTGCGTCGAGAGAAACAGCACCGCGCTCTGCGCTTCGCTGGCATCCACACCCACGGCAACCGCGCCGGCGATTTCGCCGTCGGCGACGATGAGCGGAAATACGTGGCCGTCAAACGCGACGCCGCCGAAGTCGGCCTTTAACGCACGGGGGCGTCCGCGCAGCGCACCGCGAAGCGCGCGCAAAGCTGCACCGCTCAGCGGCCGCTGCTCCAAATCCATGGAATGCGGTCCATATGCGGTCGTAATGCGTAACGCTCGATCGGTCGCCACAACGATGGTGGGAACCGGTCCGCGCTCCGGCGCCAGTGCCACGGGTTCTCCCTTCGCCACACGTGAGCGGCAGGGCCGCGACGCCAACCGCTCGGTCGCACCCTCTGCCCGCGCTTTTACGGAACTTTTACCGAACCCCTGCCGAAGGGCTCAGTAGCCCAATGCGGCGCCGGCCGGACGACGGCGATCGGTTCCACCTTGCAGCGCACCGCTTATCGGATCGACAACGATCGCTTGCGCCGAGCCCCAGAACGGGATCTCTGCAAACGCGTAGCCGTCGCCGCGCAGAGCGGCAAGGGTAGCATCGGTGAGAGCGTTTGGTTCATATTGAATTTGATCGGGCAGCCACTGCATGTGGATGCGTGGCGCATCCACGGCCGCTTGCGCGTCCATGCCGAAATCGAAAACGTTCAAGATCGTTTCGAGCGCGATGGTGATAATGCGCGAACCACCCGGGCTCCCCGTCACCATCGCGAGCTTACCGTCGCGCAGCACCATTGTCGGCGCCATCGACGAAAGCGGACGCTTTCCCGGCGCAATGTCGTTCATCTTGCCTTGGACGAGTCCAAACCCGTTGGGCACACCGGGCTTTGACGTAAAATCATCCATCTCGTCGTTGAGAAAGAAGCCAGTGTTGCCGGCGATAACGCTCGATCCGAACCAGTCATTGATCGTGTATGTCACCGCAACCGCATTGCCCGCGCTATCGACGATCGAGTAGTGCGTCGTCTGCCCGTTCTCGTGCACGTCGATGTGCAATCCCGGCTTGACCTGCGATGACGGCGTGGCGCGCCGCGGATCGATCTGCGCGCGCAATTGCGCCGCGTAGTCGGGGCTGAGCAACTGCGCGATCGGATTTTTCACAAACGCCGGGTCGCCGAGATATGCGTTGCGGTCAGCATACGCGCGGCGTTCCGCTTCGACGACATAGTGCGTTTCACGCACGCTGTGCCAGCCCCAATCGGCCAGCGGGTATGGCGAAATGATGTTGAGGATTTGACAAAGCGTTACACCGCCCGAACTCGGCGGCGGTGCCGAAATGACGGTTAGTCCGTGATACTCACACTGCAAAGGCGAGGACTCGTCAACCGTATAGTCAGCGAAATCTTGCATCGAAAGAATGCCGCCGTTCGCGTTGCTCGCATCGACGACGGCGCGCGCGATCGCGCCGCGGTAAAACGCCGAGGTACCACCGTCGGAAATCTCTTGCAGCGTGTTGGCTAAGTTCGTTTGCACGATGCGCTGGCCCGCGCGAGGCATCTTGCCGTCGGGCATCCAGATCGCGCGCACGTTGGGCTCTGAAAACGTAGAGGCACCGGTATAGCCCTGCGCCGCCGCGCCGTTGAACGGAACGAGATCCCCGGACCGAGCACGAAGCCGTCGCGCGCTACATGGATCGCCGGCGCGAGCAGCGTTGCCCGCGACATCGTACCGAACTCGATGCGCGCGCGCTCCATCCCCATCACCGTGCCGGGCACGCCGATCGCAAGCCAGCCTTTGCGCGAGCGATTGGGAACGACGTTGCCTTGCGCATCGAGGTACATGTCGCGCGTCGCGCGCAGCGGGGCTTTCTCGCGAAAATCGATGAAGCGCTCGCGTCCATCGTGCATGCGGATCAACATGAACCCGCCACCGCCGATGTTGCCGCAGCACGGATCGACCACGGCGAGGGCGTACCCGACGGCAACCGCCGCGTCGACCGCGTTGCCGCCGGCCTCGAGCACGTCGAGCCCAGCTTGGGAGGCGAGGCGTTGCTCGGTGACGACCATGGCGTGAGGCGCAGTGACCACGCTGAGCAGCGCGGTGAGAAGCAATGCGTGCATGAGCGGCCTTTTCGCGATGGGCCGGTAAAGATTTCCTGTAGCCCCGGCCGCCTGAGGGTCAGTAATGGTACGATCAGCCCGATGAGCACTTCGTATATCGGTGCCGACGCCCTGATCGGACCGATTACCCCCAACGTCGTCCCCGGCTTTGACGTGCTCAATCCGGCCAGCTACGCCGAGACCTCGACCGCGCCGGCGAGCTCCCCGCTACCGTCGAGCAGTTCGAGCTCCACGAGCGAAGCCACGACGGGCCAAAACCCCTACCAGCAGGCGCTCTCGACCCTCGAAAGCTGGCAGAACCAGGTCCTTCAGCAGAGCCTTTCGGGCAATACCGCCGGTGCGGTGAACGCGCTCTACTCGTCGGCCGGCCTCAACGCCGATCAGTTTGCCCAGCTGGCAACCGAGCTCCAGAATTTGGGCTCGACGCCGGCCGCCGGCTCGACCGTCGACACCTCGGCATAGACGATTCCGCCCAGCCTGCGGCCGCTTCGTGCGGCTGCCCGCCAGGGGCGCGGTGAGCGCTGCGCGAACCGAGCACGGTTCATTTAAAAGAGCAAAAAGCAAAAGAAACTAGGAGTTATTGTGCCCGAATCCGTGACCTTAGAGGTCGGCGGGCGCACGATGGTCATTGAGACCGGCGAACTCGCGAAGCAAGCCAACGGCTCCGCGCTGATTCGTTACGGTGAACAGAATGTCGTGCTCTGCGCCGCCACTGCCTCGCTAAAACCTCGCGAAGGCATCGACTGGTTCCCACTTACTTGCGATTTCGAAGAGAAGATGTACGCTGCTGGAAAGATTCCGGGCGGCTACATCAAGCGCGAAGGACGCCCGCCCGAGCACGCCGTGCTCAGCTCGCGTCAGATGGATCGTCCGATCCGTCCGCTCTTTCCCGAAGGTTTTCAGAACGACGTGCAAGTCGTCGCGACCGTGATGTCGGTCGATCCCGAACTCGACCCCGACGTGCTCGGGATTTGTTCTGCCGGTGCAGCGCTCGCGTTGTCGGACATCCCGTTCGACGGACCGGTAGCCGGCGTTCGCGTTGGACGCGATGAGAACGGTAAATTCATTGCCAATCCCACGCTACCGCAATATGTGACCGGCGGCATGGAGATCGTGGTTGCCGGCACCGCCGATGCGATCATGATGGTCGAAGGCGGCGCGGACGAAATTTCCGAGGAAGATTTCCTCGGCGCAGTCGAATTCGCGCACGGCGAGATCAAGAAGATCGTCAAGGCGATCAATCAACTCGTGAAAAAGGCCGGCAAAGACAAGCGCGAGTATCCGCTCAAAAAGGTCAACGCTGACCTCGACAAGTGGGTGCGCAAGACGTTTGCGAAGGATGTCGCCAAGGCGATGCGCATCGTCGACAAGCACACGCGCGAAGCCGCGTTCTCGGACATCAACGTCGCCGAGGCGCTCGAACGCGTCGGCAAAAAGGACGACAACGTCAAAGCGTTGCTCGAGAACTCGGACACCGCCAAAGAGTTCGGCAAGATCGTCAAGGGGATGGAAGAGGACGAGCTGCGGGTAATGGTCGTCGACGAAAAGATTCGTCCCGACGGCCGCAAGCCCGACGAAATCCGACCGATTTGGAGCAAGGTGCATTACGTGCCGCGCGTCCACGGTTCGGGCGTGTTTACGCGCGGACAAACGCAGGTCTTTACCGCAGCGACGCTCGGGTCGACCAGCGACGCTCAGCGGCTCGACGGTATCGTCGCGCTCGAAGATAAGCGCTACATGCACTTCTACAACTTCCCGCCGTTCTCGGTCGGCGAAACGCGTCCGATGCGCGGACCGGGTCGCCGCGAAATCGGCCACGGTGCGCTCGCCGAACGCGCGTTGCTGCCGGTGCTTCCGAAGAAGGAAGATTTCCCGTACACACTGCGCCTGATGAGCGAAGTGCTCGAATCGAACGGATCGTCGTCGATGGCGTCGGTCTGCGGTTCGTCGCTTGCACTGATGGATGCCGGCGTGCCGATTACCGACCACGTCGCGGGCGTGGCGATGGGCCTGATTCTCAAAGGTAAGGACTACTCGGTCCTTACCGACATCCAGGGCCTCGAAGATGCGCTCGGCGAGATGGACTTCAAAGTCGCGGGCACCAAGAAGGGTATCACCGCGATTCAGATGGACATCAAAGTCCAAGGCATCACAATCGAGATCATGCGCGAAGCGATGGCGCAAGCCAAGAAGTCGCGCTTCTTCATTATCGACAAGCTCACCGAAACGATCGCCGAGCCGCGCAAGGAACTCTCGGAGTATGCGCCGCGAATGATCGTGATCAAGATCAACCCCGACAAGATCAAAGACGTCATTGGACCAGGCGGCAAGATCATCAACAAGATCATCGCCGAGACCGGCGTCGAGAAGATCGACATCGAGGACGACGGTACCGTGTTCATCACGTCACTCGACGGTGCGAGCGGCGAAGCCGCGCGACAGTATGTCGAGAACATCACCAAAGACATCAAGGTCGGTGAAATCTACACCGGCACGGTCAAGCGGGTGATTCCGATCGGTGCATTCGTCGAGATTCTTCCGGGTAAGGAAGGCCTCGTGCACATCAGCCAACTCGCGCCCGAACGTGTCGCGAAGGTGGAAGACGTGCTCAACGTCGGCGATACGACGCAAGTCAAGGTGATGGAAATCGACGGACAAGGCCGCGTCAATCTCTCGCGCAAGGCCGTGCTTGCTCCGGGTTCGGAGAACAGCGGCGGCGGTGGTCGCGAGAGTCGTGGCAACGGCGAATTCCGTCCGCAGCGTCCGCGCCGTGACGACGCAGAGCCCGCCGGCGCAGTTGCCGGACCCGGCCCTGCTCCCGATGGACCCGGCGCGCCGCCAACGCGGCGACGCCGTCGACCGCCGACACATCGCGACGACGAATAGTAGCCGAACGGAAAAGAAAGGGCTCGCAGCAATGCGGGCCCTTTATGCTATCATTCGTGAGCGGCGGGAGGGCCGATCCTATGCTTCGCATTCGGATATTTCGCGCTTCCCTTTGCATTGCAGCTGCATGTGTGCTCCTCAACTCGGGCTGCACGGGACGAACGACCGGAACCAACGCGACTCCGGTGCAAACACAATCAGATTCAATAGTTCAACCCGGCAAAGTTCCGTTTCAACCGGATAGTTATAACGACGGCTCGAGCATCTACGTCGCATCGGGTTCAAACATGCCGTATGAGACAACGATTCTCGTGTACGGTGAGGGAGAAAACGGCAACGCCGCGCCGATCCGCACGATCCAATCCCCCGAATTGCACGCCAAAGACATCGGGGCAATGGCGGTGGATGCGAGCGGCTATCTCTACGTCTTCGTCCAGGCGTTAGGCCCGAACACGATTCTCGTCTTTGCGCCGCTCGCGAACGGACCCAACGTCACACCGGTGCGTATTATTGCCGGCAATAACACCGAGATGGTGATGGCCGAAGGCATGGACGTCGATGCGTCGGGTCGCATCTACGTCAATGAAAACGCCGGCCTCGGCAAAGGTATTATTCTGGAGTTTGCGCCGCTCTCGAACGGCAATATCGCGCCATCCGCCGTTATCGAGCCTTCCCCGCTTTGGCGAACCTTTTGGGGTGTAGAGAGTGGCCCGAGCCGCCTCTACATTACGCAACGGCTCGCGCTGGGGCTGCGGATCGAGTTGTTTTCCAAAAATGCCGTGGGCGTGACGGCGCCGCTGTGCACGATCTCGAATCCAAGCGTGCTGCCGTACGCCTATGAGGACCTGGCCAAGGGGCCCGACCTCTATCCACTTTGGGCGGCCGTCGAGTTCCCCGTGTCCGAATTGATCGCGTACTCCGACTGCAATTCCACGCCTGTCGGGGTCATTCGCGGCCCGAACACCGGCCTGGCTGCGTTTAAATGGGTCAGCGGTATGGCGGTGAGCGAGCGTGGCACGCTGTATGAGGTCTCCTTCAACGAGGTCCCCGCAGCGATACGCTCCTGGGCTCTGGGAAACCAAAACGGCGACGTGGCTCCGACTGCTGTGATATCGGGTCCGAACACCAAGCTCGGCATTTTGACCGCCATCGCCATCGGCCCTTAGCCGAGATTGTTTGGGGCGTAGCCAATATTGCCCTGGGTCTCTTTTACTATTTCAATCGAGAGGCCGAGCACTCTCCGGATCGAATTTTATTGATCGGATACTAACCGTGGTTATTCGTTCGCCGTAGTGCTTAAAGCACTATAAGGAGGCGGCACATGCCGCATTTGCGCTCATCCCTCGCCCTCGCGGCACTTGCCGCATTGCTTAGCGCCTGCGGCGGAGGTGGCGGCGGCTCGTCGCCGATCCCTTCGAGCGGTGGGTCCGGCACCCAGCCGGCGCAAACATCCCCCGCAAATTTGGTGATCGTCATTCCGCCTGCGAGTCAACAGAATACGCATTTCCGCCCGACCTACATTTCGGCCGGTACGCAATCGATGACCGTCGGCCTCGTTACAGGTACCTCGACCACGCCGCTTGCGACCGTGAATCTCACCACCGGATCGCCGAATTGCACCGTGCCGACGGGTGGCGGATTGCAGTGCACCGCGACGGTACAAGCCCCATTCGGCACCGACACGTTCCTTGTATCGACCTACAGCGGACTGAACGGCGGCGGCACCCTCTTATCGACGGGCCAAGTGAAAGTGACGCTGACAAGCGGTGCAGCGCCGCCAACGGTCGCGCTCTCGCTCGACGGTGTGCCGCACACGGTTTCGCTCGTGCTTGGAACCACGGCGCTACCGGTGGGCACCGCCGGCTCGACCGCGGTCATCGTGCAAGCCTCCGACGCGAGCGGAAATCTCATCATCGGCCCCGGTCTGTTTTCAACGCCGATCACGCTGACGGTTAGCGGTGACACGTATAATACACTCAAGCTATCGAACACGTCCGTGACGTCGCCGGGACAGGTCGTGACGCTAAGCTACAACGGCAACACGAACGTCGGCTCCACGATCACGCCTACCGGCTCGGGCCTCAGCGGAGCATCAGTGTCATTCAACGCGACCGGCGCAGTACTCACGCTATTCCAGTATTACGATGCGACGAACGGCGTCTACGGATACCCGCAGGACGTCGCAGCATTCCCGACGGGCACGCCTGGATATGCGGGTGAAGCCGCGGTACTGATGGAGCTTTTCAGCACTCCCAACGACAGCGAATACTATGGAATCGGCGTTGCGTCGCCAGCCGGCGTCAAGCAGACGTTTGTGGGCGACACGAGCGATCCGTACAATCTCCCGGCCCCCGGCTCGCTTACGATTCCCGGCGTGATCGTCGTCCACGGGATGAGCAGTGGGCTCGACAACGAGGTGCTCGATGCATACGACGATATCGCGGCGAGTTCGGGCGCCTACGTCTTTTACTCGGGCTATTTCACGACGGAATCGGGGACAAGCTGCCCGGAAGAAGAGACAGAAACCAGCGGCACCATCGGTGCTTTGAATCCGACGAACGGCACGACGACCGAGCACGTACTTCTTGGTTACCCCGCCGCGATTCGAGTCGATAGCGCAGGGAACGTCTGGTTCATCGAATCCAGCGGCGATTGCGACGAAGAGAGCCCGCTTATCGGCGGAAACGGCTATGCCATCGGTGAGTGGAAAGACGCACCGATCGGGCCGGTGACCGAAACACTGTTTAATGCTGCCGGTTTGGGAAGCATCGGCTACCCCAGCGACATGTCGATCTCCGCGGATGGTTCCGCGATGTTCATCGCCGACGAAAACAAAAGCACCATTTCGAAGATCAAGACAGCGCCGTTTTCCTCACTTCCGGCTCTGACGTTGACGAACAGCCTCTATCCGGAAGCTATTGCGACGGCGAACGATGCAGCGCAAACCACTGCCTGGTGGAGTGACAATGATCCACTCGACAACTACTTCTACGGCTATGTTTCGGGAACCGCGTTCTCGACCGTCGCTGAAGCGACATTCCCGATCAACTACTTCTACAGTTTCGACATGAGTTACGCCGACGGAAGCTTCTGGGTCGCCGGGGCTGAGGACGCGACAGGTATCGGCCGCGTATCCGGACTCTCGGCGGGATCACCGGTGAACGGATACTATGCGATGCCGACCTCCAGCGAGGGCGACGACGATTGCGGCGGATATCAAAACGTCCAGAGCATCTCTTCGGCCAGCGGGAGCGTCTGGGCGGTTGACGACGACTGCAACAACTTCGATATCCTGCAATATGGGGAGCCCAGCAACGGCACCGTAACCTACACTGCCGTTCGCCATATCGGAGCAACGAACACGCGGCGTAACCCGCACCCGCTGACGAGCCACCACGCGGTGAATCGGCGAGCGCACGCAAGGCCGCACTAGAAAGGTCTGGCATGCACATCAAGGTCAACTGGTGGGCGATTCTTGTTTCCGATATCGTCCTGTTTCTTCTTGGATGGCTCTGGTACGACGTGTTCTTTGGCAGGGTGTGGCTGGCCGCGCTGCGCGAGGTCACACCGCAAGTCAGCATGGGGTTCACGTCGTATGCGTTTGTGGTCTCGCTCGTCGGCGGCTTCTTTCTTGCATACGGACTTGCCCTGATTTTGAAATGGCGCGGCGCCGTCGGACCCCTTGAAGGCGCATGGATCGGCTTTGCGTTCGGATTGCTGATCTTCGGAACGATGACATGGATGGACTACGTCTATTCCGGATGGGGCGCGGCGCTGGGCTTCATCAACACCGGCTTCGTGTCCGTCGGCATGGGGGTCATGGGCGCCATTTTGGCAGCCTGGAAACCGCGCGGCGCCTAATTATGACAGCGCCTGTCATATATGGGCGCTACGCTTGGGGCAGGCTAATCGATGAACAAGGAGAGTCCCGTGAGCGTTCAGTCAACGTCCACCGCCGCGACCGCCATCACCGGCACCGATCTGGTCGGATGCACGGTAGCGGATTTCCAAAAATCCCTCGCGTTTTATCGCGACACCCTTGGCATGGAGCCGTCGGTCGTCGCCGAAAGCGGCGCCGAATTCCATCTTCCCGACGGCACAACGTTCGGTCTCTGGCAACCGCCCGAGAGTGAAGGCATGAAGCCGAGCTTCAGTGTGATGTTCTCCGTCGCGGACGCAGCCGGCGCCACGCAAGCAATTCGGGAGCGCGGCGGCACCATCAGCGACCTATTCGAATCGCCCGTCTGCTACATGGCGATGGGCACGGATTCCGAGGGCAACGGCGTCATCGTGCACCAGAAAAAGACGCGCGACGAACATAAGCCGTCGGGCCAAGCCCGCACCTTAACGACCATCCACGGTATCGACCTCGCCGGATTCTTCGCCACGGATCCCGAGCGTGCAATTGCATTCTATCGCGATACGCTCGGTCTCACGCCGACCGAGATCACCCCGGGGCGCGGCTCGGAGTTCGCGCTAGAAGACGGATCGACGTTCGGCGTCTGGAGCATGCCCAACACACCTCCGGGTGGATTCGTGATGTTTGCCGTCGATGACGCGCGCGCCAAGGCGGCGGAACTACGCAGCCGCGGCATGCAGCTCACCGACGTTCTAGAAACGCCGAACTGTTTTATGGCCTGGGGTCCCGATCCCGAAGGCAACAGCGTCATCATTCACCAACGAAAGGCGCATGACTAACGAGGCAGTTTTAGTAACAGGTGCATCGACCGGCATCGGTCATGCCGTTTCGATGCACCTGGCGCGCAATGGATTCACCGTCTACGCGGGTGTTCGCAAAGAGGGCGACCGCGAACGGCTCGAAGCCGAACACGAAAGCATCCGCCCGCTCATCCTCGACGTCACTGTTCCAGCCGACGTCACACGCGCGGTGCAGTCGGTGCGCGAGCGTGGTGATATCCTTACCGGCCTCGTGAACAATGCCGGCATCGCAGTCGCCGGTCCACTCGAATTTCTCCCGATCGAGGCGCTGCGCCATCAATTCGAGGTCAACGTCATTGCGCCGATTGCGATGACGCAAGCGGCATTGCCGATGTTACGCGAATCGCGCGGCCGGATCGTCACCATCGGCTCCATTGCGGGGCGCCTCGCGGCGCCGTTCATCGGACCGTACAGCGCATCGAAAGCCGCGATCGCTTCGCTCACCGATTCGCTGCGCCAAGAACTCGCGCCGTTCGGCATCGGCGTCTCGCTGCTCGAGTTCGCTTCAGTCAAAACGCCGATTTGGGCGAAGGGGCGCGCCGGCCGCGACAGGCTGGCCGCATCGATGCCGCCGCAAGCAATGACCTATTATGGCGCGCTTGCCGACGCTGTCATCGCGCAGACCGCCGTGGAAGAGCGCGAAGGCATGGACCCGAATGTCATTGCGGCAACGGTGTTGGCCGCGTTGCGCGCGCCCAAGCCGCGCGAGCGCTACCTCATCGGCAGTAAAGCCAAGATGCAGGCGGTCGTCGCACTCCTTCCGCCGGGAACACGCGATAAGCTGGTCAAGAGTGCGATGAAGCTTCCGTGATCGCCGTGCTTCTCGCCGCGGTTCTTGCCTGCGGAGCCTCGGCAAATCAGATGGAACTCAACGAGTGTGCCGCCGAAGCGCGCGAACGCGCCAATGCACAGGAGCTATCTACCTACCGCGCAGCGATGCAACGCCATGATAATGACGCCGTGCTTCGCGAGAGCGAACTACGCTGGCTCGCGGCGCGTGCCAATGCGTGCAATTTCGACTCCGCGCTGGTCAGCGGCGGCTCGATCGAACCGATGATTGAGTTAGCGTGCCTTGCGCACTCGGCGCAGGCGCGCATCCGCGATATCGGTCTTTTTACCGGCCGGCCCAATCCCGCCGGCGCAATTGCGTCTCCACAGGCGGTTGCTGAGCACGATCGGGTCTACGGGCTCCTCGAGAATTTGGTCACACCCGACCAGCGAACGCTGCTGGTCGGCGCGGAGAACGCGTGGTTATGGTATCGTGACGAGGCTTGCTCGCGCGCGACCAATGACTGCGCGACCGCGCTGACCATCACACGCACGCAAGAGCTCAAGGACTCGTGGCTCGCCGAGAAGTTCTGGTAACCGCTACAAGTACTGCTTGAAAAACGCGAGCACACGGTCGCGTGCGTCGGCGGCTGAGGTGGCGTTGTACCGGAGCGTGTAGACATGCCCATGAATGTGCACAAGCTTGTTCGCCGTGGGGTCATCGAACCTGTGATAGGTGTTCGGATACACGTGAATAGTACCGGGAGTTCCGTTTTGAGCCAGCGCGCTCATGAAATCTTCGCACGACTTTGCATCCGTCCAATCGTCCGATGCACCGATCAGGAGAAGCAGCGGATCGATCAGTGCCTTTGAGGGCTTTTGCTCGCAGGCGGCCGGATAGAATGCGACAGACGCGGCAAAACCGTTCTGCGCGAAGCCCGCGAGTGTCGCGGTCTCGGCGTTCTCGGTGTACAGTACGGCACCGCCGCCGTGGGAGAAGCCGATGACCCCGATGTGTGCGGGATCGACGTCAGGCAACGTCCGCAAATAGGCGAGTGCTCCGTACGCATCGAACGCGCGCATGCGCGCCGGTATTGCCGGCGTGCCGCACACGCGGTCGACGTGGCGCGGACCGAAACTATCAACCGCGAGCGCAATGTAGCCGTTTTGCCCAAGCCAATTTCCCCAATCGGTGATGTCCGAGTCGAGTCCGTCACACGCATGCAAGATCACGACACCCGGACGGCGCTCGGGTACTCCGACCTGCTCGTAGAGCGTCCCGGTCAGCGTGACGCCGGGATCCTTGCTCGGAAAACTCACCGGCGAGAGCTCGATTTGCGCCGCCATGAAGGCCGCCAAGAGCATGATTACCCGCGCGGGCCGAAGCCGCGATAGCCGCGCAACGGCACAAACTGCGCTTCGAGCATCCCCGCGGCCGCGAGCGGAAAGACGGCCAAACGCCGCCTGAGCTTCGTCGAGCGAAGCAATTTCGAGCAGCAAGCACGCGCCCAGCACGTCTTGCCGGCTCCATGCAGAACGCACGATGCCCTCAGCATACATCGTGCGCAGCACCTCGGCTTCGGGTTCGAGCAGTTCAGCGAACTGCGCTTCGGTAAACGCTTCCATGCGGCGACGTACGAGTACTAGGACTTGCATACCTTACGATATCACTCCAAAGATGCGCCGGTCGTCGGCGTCGATGATGTCGAGAATGTGCTCGAGCTCCGGATGCAGCGCGAGTGTCGGCGCGTAGATCTGCGCAAAGTACTCCGGATCCTGCGCATGCCGCGGACGGACGCGGCGGAGAATTTCATTGATCGCGGGATACTCCGACGGGTCGGTGTGCTCGCGCAGCCACACCGCAACGTCCGCTTCGCCGGCGGCGCGCTGCACGACGGCGCGTAACTCATCCTCATCGACACCCAAGCGATGGAGCAGGAAACCGGAGATTCCCGGGATTTTGCCGTTGATGAAATATTCACCGGGATTGCCGCCGGGCAACAGTCCGCGCAATTTGTCGATGGTGCGCGGCATGAGCATCAATCCGTCGAGCTCGTCAAAACACGAACGCGGCGGTTGCCGCGTCAAATCGAGCGGTTCCATGCCGGCTGCTTCGACGGGGAGGCCTATGGAACTGCCGAGAAAGGGTGGGGCATGCCCTTCGATTCCCTGCGAGCCTTTGTCGACGCGCTGCGGCGCGCCGGCGAAGTCCACACGATCTCCGCCTCGGTCGACCCCAACCTCGAAATCGCCGAGATCACCGATCGCGTGGTCAAAGCCGGAGGCCCGGCGTTGTTCTTTGAGGACGTCAAGGGCTCGGCGTTCCCCGTGCTGACCAATCAATTCGGGTCGCAGCGCCGGATGGCAATGGCCTTTGACGCATCCGCGCTCGACGCGGTCGCGGCGCGTTTACGCGCCTTGCTCGATCTTTCTCCGCCGGGCGCTTCATGGGGCGAGAAGTTCGATGCGCTCAAACGTTTTGCGCCGCTTGCGAACGCGATTCCCAAGACGGTGCGCGATGCTCCGTGTCAAGAGGTCGTGCATGCGCGAACCCGACTTGCGCAAATTACCCGTGTTGACCACCTGGCCCCTCGACGGCGGACCGTTCATCACGCTTGCCGCTCGTGATCACCAACGACCCGCGCAACGGACGGCCCAACGTCGGCATGTATCGCATGCAGGTGTACAACGAACGCGAGACCGGAATGCATTGGCAACGTCACAAGCAAGGACGCGCGCACGCCGATGCGTGGGGTGAAAAAATTCCGGTTGCCGTCGCGATCGGAAGCGATCCGGTGCTGACCTACGCCGCGACCGCGCCGCTGCCGCCGGTACTGGATGAGTTCGCGTTCGCGGGGCTCTTGCGCGGCAAACCGATCGAACTGGTCAAGGCGCGTACCAACGATCTCAAGGTGCCGGCGGGCGCCGAGTTCGTGCTCGAAGGCTACGTCGACAACACTGACCTTCGCACCGAAGGGCCGTTCGGCGATCACACCGGCGTGTACAGTTTGGCCGACACCTATCCGACGTTTCACGTCACGTGCATCACCCATCGACGTAATCCGATCTATCCGGCAACCGTCGTCGGCAAACCGCCGATGGAGGATGCGTGGCTCGGCAAAGCCACGGAGCGCATCTTTTTGCCGCTGTTGCAAATGGTGTTGCCCGAAGTCGTCGATATGAATCTGCCGGTCGAAGGCGGTTTTCACAATCTCGCGATCGTCTCGATTCGCAAGCAATATCCCGGCCACGCGAAGAAAGTCATGAACGCCCTGTGGGGCTTGGGCCACATGATGATGCTTACCCGCATGCTTGCTGATCGTCGATGCCGATATCGACGTGCAGGACGTGCGCAGCGTCGCCTGGTTTGCGCTCAACAATCTTGCGCCGGATCGCGACGTCGTGATGATGCCGGGTCCGGTGGACGATCTCGATCACGGTTCGTACACGATCGCGTACGGCACCAAAGTCGGCATCGACGCAACGCGCAAGAGCGCAGCCGAAGGTTACACGCGCGAGTGGCCGCCCGACATCGTGATGGATAAGGCGACCAAAGAACGCGTAAGCAAACGCTGGCACGAGTATGGGCTCGATCGCATCGCGCAAGCGCTGGTTCCCGATGGATGGTCTGGTCAGGGCCCGCAGGCGTTCGGAGGATGACGCGTGATTAAGCTGTTCTTGCGCGAGATTCGCATCGAGCATACGCTCTTCGCGCTGCCGTTTGCCTACGTCGGCGCGGTGCTCGGAGCACGCGGTCTGCCGAGCTGGCCGGCGCTCTTGTGGATCACGCTCGCGGTCGTCGGCGCGCGGACCGCCGCGATGGCCGCCAATCGCTATTTCGATCGCGACATCGACGCGCGCAACCCGCGTACCGCGCGGCGCGCGCTTGCAACCGGCGCGCTCTCGCCGGCGGTAATGCTCTGGGCTATCGCGCTCGGCCTCGTCTTGCTGTTGCTCTCGGCCTGGATACTCAATCCGCTCTGTGTGAAGCTCCTGCCGATCGCCGCCGTCGGCGTGCTGGTCTATCCGCTGTGCAAGCGTTTCACGTGGCTGCGTCCATTTCGTACTCGGCGCGGTCGACGGGCTCGCACCGCTCGGCGCCTACATCGGGGTTACCGGCACGGTGAGCGCGAGCGCGTTGCTGCTCTTCGTCGCCGTCACCGTCTGGGTCGCCGGCTTCGACATCGCCTATGCGCTCATGGATCTGCCCACCGACCGCGAGCAACACATCAGTTCGGTGCCCGTACGCTTCGGCGAGCGCGCCGGCCGCTGGCTTCCGATCGCTCTGCACGCGGTGATGGCCGCGCGTCCTGGCGCTCGCCGGCATGCTCGGCGGAGCGGGCTGGCTATACTACGCTGGCGTCGCCGCTGCGATCGCGCTGACGGTCTACGAAAACCGGCTCTACGGCGTATCCGAGAACGTTTTCGTTCTGAACGAACGTATCTTTACCGGGAACATGGCGTTCTCGGTGGTCTTTTTGGCCGCCACGCTCGGAGGCTACCTTATCCATTGATGCAGCGCGCGACGTTTCTCCAAGGCCTGCTCGCGACGACTACGCTCACGCCCGTAACGCCGCTGCAACAGCCGGTGTTGCAACAGCTCACGCATCGGCGTCAACGTGCCGCTCTCGGGAAATTACGCGAACTACGGGCGTGAGATCGTCAAGGGCGTAACCGCCGCGATCGATGAGACCAACAAATTCAATGCGCACGCTGACCAAGGCGTACGGCATTCGCTACTTCGACGATCAGAACTCGGGTGCAATCGCCACGTCCAACGTGCTGGTCGCCGCCGCCGATCCCAGCATCGTCGGGATGGTCGGCAATCTCACGCTCGACGTCACCATGACGGCGTTGCCACAGTACGCGAATGCCGGCTTCGCAATCGTGGTGCCGTCCGTTACGGCCGACAAGCTCACGCAGCAGGGCTATCACAACATCTATCGCCTGCCGACCAACGATTCATCCGAAGGACGCCTTTTCGCAAGCGCCGTTCTACACGGTCGCGCGTCGATGAACGTGCTCGGCGTGGTCGTCGACGGCGACTACGGCCTCGAGGTCGCGCGCGCGTTCGTCGCGCAGGCCAAGGCCGACAAGCATACCGCCGACCTGCTCACGCTGGAATCAAATGCCGACGTCGCCGACTCGAGCGCGATCATCTCTCGCCATTCGCCCGGCGTATCTCTTCTTGGCCGGCCGTCCGGAGAAACTCGGGCCCATCGCGGTCGCGTTGCGCGCCGGCGGGTACACCGGACAATTCGGGTTGAGCGACAGCTTCTACACGGCTGACGTTCCCAAGAACTACGGAAAAGAACTCAACGGTGCGATCGTCGCTTCAGCGATGCCGCCGCTCGAACGCGTTCCCTCGATCATCACGTATCTCCAAGACTTTCGCAACGAAGTCGGTGCGGTTACCGCGTTCTCCGCTTACGGCTACTCGGCAGCGCAACTGCTCATTCAAGCGTCGCAGCGATCCAACGTGACCAACCGCTATCAACTTCTTCAGCAACTGCAGCAGGGCGGAACCTATGGATTAATGGTCGGACAGTATTCCTTCAACTACGCAGGCGACGCGACGCTGCCGAATGTCTACCTCTTCACGCTGACCGCCGACGGATTCAACTTCTACCGTCCCGCCTTCGAGAACGGCTTCGTCGCGTAGCCGACGGTCGACTACGCTTCGCGGCGCGAGTACGCATCTTCGGAGATGATGCGGACGCGATGCGGCGGCGGTTCCTTTGCGTGCAGCGGCGTATCGACGTCTTCGACGGAGAAGCCGAAGCCTATGCGCCACGATCCAAGCGTTATCGAGAAGTTCGTACCAAGGATTTCCATGGCATTACGCCTCCACCCGGCGCCACTGCACGATGGCAAGCGCACCGTAGATTAGCATGAGTCCAGAAACCGCCAGCGTGCGGGCCGTGTAGCTCCACCCTTCCGGGTGTCATCGAAGTTCCTTGGTGTGTGCCGGAGAGGTAGGTGAGCGGAATAATGCGCGATACCGACCAGAAGATCGTATGGAATGTTTGGCCGACGATCGAGTCACCGAGCGGGATCTAGCTGAGCGCAATAATCACAAACGCGATCGGCCAGGCAAACCCGACAACCGCGCCCGCTCCGCGCTTGAATGAAGCCGTTGCTGCATTTAGCGCGGCATACCACGAGAAGGGCAGGACGATCAGCAGTAGGGTGATCGGATCGGCAAGCTGGCTGAAATCGAAGTGCGGAACCTCGAACATCGTCTGGCAGATGATCGCGGCCACCACGGTCATTGCCCCCGCCAGCACTATGCCCGCGAAATCGACACCGATGATCCCCAGCGCATAGCGCATACGCGAGACGGGTTTGAGGCAGGCGATTTCGAGGTGACCGTTCTCGCACGCAAACGATGCGCCGAAGATCGTCGCAAAGATCAAGCCGGCAAAGCTGGCGATGGCGAGGAAGATCACCACGTTCACGGGGGAGTTCGTGTCGACGTTAATCGTTTCGATGCCATTGGATACCGAGTCGTTGGCACTGATGGCTTCCGACAGCGCTCGGCTTGGGTCGTGCTTTTATGCGAGCTCGACGGCTGGACGATGTGGATGATGCGGCCGCCGTCCGGTTTTTCGTCGATCGTAATCGTCGTGTTGTCGCTCCCGACTCACGATCGTCGTCCGATTGACGCCGTTCACCACCGAATGGGAGATCTTCGTACCCGGCTCCTTGCTCACACGATCGATGAGATACTGGTCGTGATTCAGTTGCGGCGTAAGGGAGACGCGAACGATCAAGCCGATCACGATCAGGATGCCCAGCACGATCGCATAGATGCGCAGTGCATTGCGAACGCGCAGCCATTCGACATAATTCATGAGCTAACGTCCCTCCACGACGTCGGCGGTCTCGTCGGCCGGCGAAACCGCGTATAAGAAGATGTCTTCGAGATTCAGGTCGACGATGCGCAGACCCGATGCGCCGAGCGCTTCGAACTTTGCGAGCACATCGGATGCGCCCGGCAAGGTGAGCGCACGGACGATGCGGCCGGTGCGATCGAGCCGCAAGATGCGCGGATCGCCGGCTAGACCGTTGAGCGCAAAGTTCTCGTTGGGAAGGATGGCCTCGACGATCTTGCGATCGGCTTTGAGGTCGTCGACCGCACCTTCGAGCGCAAGCCGGCCGCGATCGATCACGGCAATCCGCTCGGCCGCGCGCTCGACCTGTCCGATCTGATGCGACGAGAAGATCACCGTTGCGCCGCGCGCCGATTCGTTGATGATCAGGTTGAGCACGTGGCGCTGATTGATCGGATCGAGACCGCTCGTCGGCTCATCGAAAATGAGCACGTCGGCCTCGCGGGCGATCGCGAGCGCGACCATCGTTGCGGTACGCATCCCTTTGGAAAGCGCACGCGCCTTCTTGCGAAGGTCGATGCCGAACTGCGCGAGCAGCTCATGGGCTCGCTTGAGATTGAACGCGCGATACGCGCGCCGCTGCATCTCGACATGCTCGGCGACCGTCATCCATTCGTAGAGCACGCTGCGCTCGGGGACGTAGGCAATTTTTTCGAACGTCTCGGGCACGAGCGGTGCACCGTCGTACAGCACGGTGCCCGATGTTGCGCGCGCAAGATCCAACATGCACTTGAAGGTCGTCGTTTTGCCGGCGCCGTTGGGGCCGAGCAGACCGAACACACACGCGTCCGGTATCTCAAAACTCAGATCATCGACGGCGACGTACGGGCCGTACGTCTTGCGCAAATTTTTGATGCTAATCGTGCTCATGCGTCCTCCCGGAACCACCGGTCGATAGCGGCGCTGGATAGTTTTCGGATCTCGTCGGCGCTCAAGCCAATCGACTTGGCTTCGCGAACCGCGGCCTCGAAGGCGTCCCGCGCCACGGAGGTCGCCGCGGCTTTGGTCGTCTCGATCGAGCCGTTGCCCCGGACGAACGATCCGCGTCCCGCCGCCGTCTCGATCACGCCGTCCCGCTCGAGTTCGCGGTAGGCCTTCGCAACGGTGTTGGGGTTGATCGTCAAGTCGAGCGCGAGCTGCTTGACCGTCGGTAGCTGCTCTCCGGCAGCGAGAACGCCCAAGGCTACCGACCGCTTGACCTGTTCGATCACCTGAAGGTAGATGGGCACCCCGCTTCGGGGGTCAACCGTTAAAACGACCGGCATCGCGGGTTAGAGCTTCGGGCCCCAGCCTTGGAAGAGTGGGGTCGCCATGCGCTGCGGCTGGCAGACGCGCGATTCGCGAAGGTCTTCGGGATGATTGATGAAGCGTGTCATGTTCTGTTCCTCTGTTTGCGTCTAGTACTACTGTGCTGTCGTACTAGTACACTAGTACAATAGGACAGTAGCTCGCCACTGTCAAGGCGATCGCGGCAATTCTTTTTTGGCATGTCGGCAAGCTCGAGGGAGCGCGTCAACGGGCTACGCGAGCGGCGAGCACCCTGACATTGCCAGTGCGAGACGCGAGCGTCTTAGTGAACCCCGAATGTCGAGCAGCCACGTGGTGAACCGGCGAGGCGCGTCCCTCGACTTCGCGGGTAACGCTTCGCGCTACCCGCTCTACGCTCGGGATGACAAGGGAGCGCTTCGCTACGCTCGGGATGACAAGGGGCGGATTGGGTACGCATTTCTGGAGGTCAGGGGTTTCTACGGATGATCCCGGGACGCCGCACCGGCTAGGATGAGTTCACCCAGAGACGCTTACGGAAGAGGACGACGATGCGCAACCAGGCGCTGATCTGGAACACCGATACCTCACTGCGGGTCACGTCGCTTACGGCTCGGCTGCGCGGCTTCGCGGGGATCGGCGAGCGCAAGACCATCCTCCACGTGAGCGATCTCTGGGACGGCCCAGACCCTTTCCCGATTCTTGCCCACCAGTGGGCGCTCGCGGGCGAGACGCTCGCCTTTGAAGCGCGCGTGCACGGAGCGCATTTGGCGTTCGAAGTCGAGCCGCTGCTCGACACGTAAGGCGCGATCGCCGGCGTCACCGGGCGCGCAGCCGAGATTGCCAACCCCGCCAGCTCGCTTGCAGCTGCATATCCGCACGCCGAACGCGCCGCGGGTCTTGGCACCTGGCACGAAGATCTGCGCACCGGGGCCGTCGCCATTTCCGAAGGCCTGGCGAATCTGCTCGGACTTCCGTATGAAACGACGCATCTGTCGCTGCGCAGTTTCGATCATCCCGCCGATCGCGAACAGATCATGCGTACCCTCGCCGAGCACGAAAACGAATTCAGTTATACGTGCGATCATCGCATTCTTTGCCAAGGTGGACGCGTACGGAGCGTCCGCGAACGCTTACGCACGATGTTCGACGAGCGTGGCGTGGCGATTGCGCGGGTCGGCTCGCTGATGGACATTACCGATCTTAAGGAGCGCGAAGCCGAACTTTGCGAGCTCGCCTTGCACGATGCGCTAACGCACCTGCCAAATCGGCACGCCTTAGAAGAGCGCCTGCGCGCCTCACTTGCCCGCTGCGAACGCAACGGTCGCCGCTGCGCCGTGTTTTTCATTGACCTCGACGACTTCAAAGACATTAACGACGTGCACGGTCATGCTTACGGCGATCGCGTGCTCGTTGCGGTCGCCGATCGTCTCACGCGCCACGTGCGGGCTTCCGATACGGTCGCGCGCATCGGCGGCGACGAGTTCGTCGTCTTCATCGATGATCTCTATACTGACGAGGCGGCTGCCGATGCGGCCCGCAAGATCCTGCATAGCCTCGACGATCCGCTCACCATTGGCCAGGGCACCATTCGCGTTGGCGCCAGTATCGGGGTTGCAACCTATCCGGGCTCATGCAGCACGGTGCCCGCGCTGCTCGCCGCCGCCGATCGCGAAATGTACGCAGTAAAGCGGAACGGCGGCAACGGTATCAAACTTGCCCCTGCATGGCAAGCCCACTCTTCACCGGCCCGGCCTCTATTCGAGAACCGCGAGAGCGCCTAGCCTTCGTCCTCACGCTGCTCTTTGCGTTCCCGATCGCCACGCTGATCGGGTTCGTGATTCATGAAAGCGTCGGAATCCCCGAAGTGGCGCTCTTTATCGTCGTCGCCATGTTGTACGTCACGCTCGCGCGCGGACGTCTGATCGGTTCGTCGGTCATGATTCACCAAGAGCAATACCCGCGCGTCTTCGAGATCGTCAAAACGGCCTGCGCGCAGCTCGACATTGCGATGCCCCTGATTTTCGTACGCGAAGACAATTACGTCCCGGTTGCGGCGCTCGGTTTCGGCGAGCCGTATTCGCTCGTGCTCTCGACCCACTGGGTCGAGCACTTCGAAGACGACGAGCTGGCTTTCGCCGTGGGTCGCGAGCTGGGGCACATCGCCGCGGGGCACACACGCTTTCTCTCGCTGCTCAGCGTCAACGGCAACGAGAATCCGATTATCTCGCTGATCTTCGGTGGATGGCTGCGCACCTGCAGTCACACCTGCGACAAAGTCGGTCTCCTCGTCTGCGGTTCGCTCGATGCGGCGACGCGGTCGATCGTGATCTCGTCATTTCACAGCTTCGGACGCCACATCAGCACGGAACAATTCACCCAGCAAGGGCGTGAGATCGCAAGCGACGGCGTGCTGCGCCTGGGCGAGTGGATGGGCGGCGAACCGTACGCGACCCGTCGCATCGCCGATTTGGCCGAATTCATCCACACCCTCAGTATGAAACGGCGCGTGCATGGCTCATGCGTGAAATTCCGGCGGAGCCGCCGAAGCTCGTCGCGGGTAGCGCCAACGTGACGCGTGCCGATTGCGCCGGCATTTTTCGCCGGTTTTGGTCGATCGCGATCGACAGCGGTGTCGTCGCGGCCGCTGTTCTCGTGTTCGCCGGAGCACATGCGACATTCGGCGCTGGGCGGCTACCTTACCGACGAAGACATCCACAACCTCACCCATTCCAAGTTTTTCGGCGAAGTGCTCTCGGTCTTTGGACGCTACAGCTCCAGTCCGCCCTTTTTCTTTACCGCGCTTTACCTGTGGCTGCTGGTCGGCATCGCGGGCCAAAGTTTCGGCATGATGATCACGGGACTACGGGTCGTAACGACCGACTTTCGTTCACCCGGCCTGCTGCGTTCGCTCTGGCGTTACTTGATCGTCTTCTTTTTGTGGTGGTTGATCCTGCTCTGGGCGCCGTTTTCGCGGCGGATCATGCTGCACGATCGCTGGAGCGGGACGCGCCTCATCCGCGCGGAGACGATTATGGCGCGTGCGGCTGGAGTTGCAACGCGTTGATCGCGCGACTCAAATAGTTGTTCAGGCCGATCGCGGCGATGATTTCGACGCAGCCGCCCTCATCGTAATGCGCGCGGAGCGCCTCCCACACCGCAGGCGGCAGCGCGCGCGGTTCGCGCGTGAGCGCCACGGCCGCGCTGAGCGCAGCACGCTCGGCTTCCGAAAAATGCGGGCTGCGCGCGAAGTCACCGAGCGTCGTGAGCGTCGCTTCGTCGACGCCGAGGCCGCGCGCGATTTCCTCGTGCACGCACGTACAATACTCACACGCATTGAGCCACGCCACCATCAGCGCGATCAACTCCAGCGTGCGGGCCGGGAGCGTCCCGGACTCTACATCGCGTAGGTGCGCGGCAAGCGAACGCGCCAACTGCGGCCGCGCCGAAAGCGCGTCGAAGAGCCCTGCCACCGCTACGCCGTTAGCCCGCCTGCGTAAGTTGGCGGAACCCCGCATCGCCACGCAGCATGTCGAAGCGCGGATCGTTCTCAATCGAAATCAACGACATGTGTCCACGCATGCGCCGTAACAACTCGAGCGCAATTGTCCGGTCTCCGATCGCGGCGGCCGCGGCGATGAGGTCGGCGGGTTCGACGTCTTGCGCATGCAGCATCGCAAAAGCCAACTGTGCGCGTGCTTCTTGCACGCGGTGCTGATTCGCATAAGCATGCGCGAGCAGCGCCGAGGCCTCTGCACGGCAATTCTTACACGACGTGGCGTACTGCCGGTACGAGTCGATCGCGCGGATGAAGTTGCCCTCCGCTTCGTACGCTTCGCCGATGGTGGTCAGCACATCGGTGCGCTGCGGCGAAAGGTCCAGTGCTTGCCGCGAATAGGCAATTGCTTCACTGAAGTGGTGATCCAAATATGCTGCGGAGCCGAGCCACGCGCTGGTCGAAACCGAAAGCGGGTCGAGTTCGCCTGCGACTTGCAACTGCGCGAATGCCGCGCGCAGATTGCCCTGCTGGATCAGCGCCACGCCGTACCATTCATGCGCCGGCCCGTTGGCCGGATCGAGCGCGATCGCACGCTGCAATTCGCCGATCGCCGAGCCAAGGTTGTGCGCATCCATATTGATCAGGCCGAGCGCCGCATGCGCTTCCGACGAGTTGGGGTCGAGCGAGAGCGCAAGTCGCGCGTAGCTGCGCGCACGCGAAAAGTAGACGTGTGGTTTCTGACCGCCGTATTTGTAGTCGCCCATGATCGCATTTGCATCGGCAAGCGCCGCGTAACCGCGCGCATCGCGTGGATCGGTCCGAATCACCTGCGCGAAGTAGTCGAGACTGCGTTCGACGCCGACGCGCGTGCGCAGATTCCAATAGTACCGCCCGATCTCATAGACACGTGCGCCCTCGGACGAAAGGCCTGCGCTCGTGCTTCGATGCGCGGCTGCCAGCGTGAAGAACACTGCGCAGATCACGGCGAATGCGGCCGCTCCCGTTGCAACGATCCAGCGTCGCTCCGGGCGAGCCGGAGGCAGCGCCGCGGCCTTCTCGGAGCGGCGCACGCCGACCGCGAAGCGATAGCCGCGCCGCGGAACGGTCTCGATCGCATCAAGCGAGGCAAGCGAGCGAAGCGTCTTGCGCAGCACATAGATGTTCTGCGCGAGGTTGGCCTCCTCAACGTAGCCTTCAGGCCAAATCCGCTCGATCAGTTCGTTTTTGGGGAGGACCTCGCCGGGATGCTCGATGAGGGCGAGCAACGTTTCCACGACCTTGGGCCCAAGCGGCACCGGTTCGTTCCGATGCAGCAACAATAAACGCTCGACGTCGAGCCGGAATGATCCGAACTCATAGGTGCTCATGTCATCGTTTCCTGTGGCGGGCGAACTCGTCTGTTGTCGTGTACAGTCCCGCGCCACAAGAGGTTTCGCCTAGGCGAGATAGGGTTCATTCGGCGCCACCGGGCCGAGGATGCGATCGATCTGTGCGACCAGATCCGCTCCCAGGTTGACCTCGCCCGCGCGGACATTATCGGCCACGTGTGTAGGGTTGGTCGCACCGACGATGGCGCTCGTCACCGCACGCTGTCGCAGTACCCAGGCCAGCGCCATTTGCGACATGCTCAGGCCGGTTTGCGCCGCCAGCGGTTTGAGTTGCTGCACGGCGTCGAGCACGGCTTGAGTGAAATATTCCGCCATCATGTCGCGGTACGGACCGGCGGCACGCGTGCCGGCCGGAGGATGAGCGGCGTCGGTATATTTTCCGCTGAGGATCCCCATGGCCAGCGGCGACCACACGACGTTGCCAAGACCGTACTCCTCGCAGACCGGCAGCACTCGCTCTTCGATTCTCCGCCACAGCGCGCTGTATTGAGGCTGATTGCTGACCGGCACGGCCCAACCACGGGCGCGGCACAAGGTCACCGCTGCGACCAATCTGATCGGCATTCCATTCGGAAACGCCCCAATACAAGAATGTTCCCGCGCGCACCAAGTCGTTCATCATCTCGCACGTCTCCTCGAGCGGCGTCGTTCGATCGAACCGATGGCACTGATAGAGGTCGATGTAATCAACGTCTAAACGGCGCAGCGAGCGATGGACCTGATCGCGAATGTGTTTACGCGAGAGGCCGCGCTCGTTGACGCTCTCGCCCATCGGAAAGTAGACCTTGGTTGCCAAGACCAGCGCGTCGCGATTGAGCTCGTTCACGATCGGCGCAAGCACTTCTTCGGCAGCGCCCTTCGCGTATACGTTGGCGGTATCGATAAAATTGACGCCGGCTTCCCACGCTTGCAGGATACACGCGCGCGACGTATCGCGATCGACACTGTTGCCGAAAGTCAGCCACGACCCGATGCCGATGACGGAGAGCTTGAGTCCGCTGTGGCCGAGCGTACGATATTGCATGCGTTCTACTGCGGCGCAAAGACACGCAGCGCCTTCGGGAAAACCTCGAAGGCGCGCCGGTGTCGTTCCGGCCGGTTCGCCGTCGGCGGTGATATGATGCGGCCGCCTCGTCACGACCTCGAAGCGCCGCGAGCGCAGCGTGCGTAGTCCAGGCACATCGAATGCGCGCCCGGTCAGCATCGCGTGCGCGATGCCGAATGCCTCGCGCAGATTTTCGATATCGACACTGTAGAGATCGAGATAGCCGTCGTCGATCGCGGCGCCGTCCACGTTCAAGAAATCCGCCGAAATGCTGGCTGTTCGCAACCGTGAGCTGAATCGTTCGCATCCGCTCGCTTCGGCCGTCGAAACGAACCTCGGCTCGGATCGGCCGCGCATAGCGCAGCGCACGAAAAGGCCGTGGCGATCACGCCCCAAAAGCCGAAGCGCTGTTTGAGCTCGGTGGTCTGCAGGCGAGCAATACGGCTGGAAATGCCGATGCTGGCTTCGTTGACGTAGTATTGGCCGTTGACGCGCGCGGCGTCGATCGCGCGTTCGTGATGCGCCGCGATCGTAGCGGACCGCACCGCGAACGTCGAGCGGAATGCCGAGCGTGCGGGCGAGATCGTTGAACGTGCCCAGCGGCACGATGCCGAGCGGAAGGCCGCGCGTAATTGCCGACTCGATTGCACCGAGCAGTGTGCCGTCGCCGCCCGCGCAGATGATGCAATCCGCGTCCGCAACGACGTCGCTCGGCCATCCCGCTTCAACGAACTCAATGTTCGCTTCACGCAAAGCCGCGCGGGTAGCATCGGCCAACGCGCGAGCGCGCCCCGAACGCAGATTGATCACAAGTTGCGCGCGCATCGTTGAGCGCTAGCCCACCAAGTGGGCGTTGATCTGCGCAACGAGCGGCGCTTCGCCGGCGAGTTCGACCACCTCGACGCCGGCTTCGGCTAAAACCTCAGCACCACGGCCTTCCACAAAAACCGACGGCTCTCGCATCGCAAAGACCACTCTTGGGATTCCGGCCTCGAGAATTCTCGCGGTACACGCGCGCAGCCCCGAACCGCGTACGCTGCACGGTTCGAGCGACGTGTAAAGCGTGCTGCCTTGCAAATCGACCCGTAGCTCGAGCGCTTTTTCGATCGCAACTTGCTCGGCGTGCCATTGCGCGCCGCGTTCACGGCTGTAACCGGTCGTCAAAGTCGTACCGTCGGCGGCCGCGATAATCGAGCCGACCGAGAAGGCCGTGTTCGACGCCGGTGCGTTTCGCGACAAAGCGATCGCCTCGCGGAGCAGCCGCTGATCGCGCGCGTCGATCATGCGCTGGGATGCTCGTAGTCGAGTACCGCCATATCTCCGAGCGCTCGCACGCGCGCAAGCGCGAGGCGGTGGCGAGCATCGTTGAGAAACGATGCCGCGTTGACTAGGCGCGGCGCACCGGCATCGCCGACAAAGAACGGAGCAATCGCCAGACGCAGACGATCGAATGTTCCGCTAGCGAGAAATGCGGTGAGAATGCGCGTGCCGCCCTCGACGAAGAGCGAGCGCACGCCGCAGTCCGTCAAGGCCGCAATGATCGAGGAGGGCTCGAAGCTCTCGATTCCGATTATTTCGGCATGACTGCCGAACCGCGTGCGCAGCTTCTCGACGCGGTCGCGTGCGGTCAAGACGATCGTCCGCGCGCTCCCGTCGAAAAAATTTAGCGACGGATCGAAGTCGCCCGACGCCGTTACGGTGACGCGCGCGGCTGATCCACTACGCAGCGACGGGTTGTCGCGCCGCACGGTTTCGGCCCCGACGAGAATCGCGTCACTTTCCTCGCGCGCAAGGCGCATCTCGGCGAGGTCCTCGGGGCTCGAGAGAACGAGGCGTTGGGACGAACGATCGTCGATATAGCCATCCAGCGAGATCGCGACCGATATGTGAACGCGCACCCTGCGCCGTTCGATGACGGTACGTAGCTGCGCCTGCGTTTCGTCGATGAGCGTCGCGGGATGCGGGGCGTCTCCCCTGGCGCCGAACACCGCGCGGTGCAGGCGAACCGGCGGCGCGACGCGCTCGAGCTGGGCCAGATGATGCTCGCAGATCGTGGTCGCCGGTGCCGCGGACGACGTCGCGCAGGGCGGCTCGCGCGTCAGCGACACGCCGCCGCACCAGAAGCTCGGTGCGAATCGGGTACACGAACCACGTCGCGACGATCGCGCACAGGGCGCCAATGACAATGCACAGCACGCGCACGGCAAAGAGCGGGCCCGGATCCGTCGCCTTGCGAGCCTTGCAAGAGCGCGAAGATCAGCGTCGCGCACGCCGCCCAATAGGCGTAGTTGACCGTACGCAGCCAGATGCCGAAGAAGAGTACGACGAAGATGACCGCTGCGCTGACGGTACCGTTTGGCATTGCGACGCGCGAAAGAATGGCGGCGATCAGCGTCCCGCCGATCGCACCACCAACGCGCAGCAGACCTTTGTAGATCGCATCGCCGCGCCCAACCGCGCCGCTGCAGACGATGAACGCCGTCAACACGACCCACGACCAATGCTGCGGAAAGGCGAACATCCCGATCGCAAACGCCAGCGCCAGCGCGACCAGCATCTGCAGCGCCATCCGCGTGGGGACCGTCATGCGATGCGCTGCACCGCGGACGTACACACGAAGGCGATGGCACCGGCAAGTATCACGAGCAGCGCGCCGAGCCAAAGCTGGCCGCTGTCGACGTGCACCGGGACGACGAGCATCGCGATGAAGGGAAGCGCGATCGTTCGTCCGATTGCGCTGCCGCGCTCGCCGAAATTTCGCAACCAAATCGAGAGTGCGATGCCGGCGCAAAATAGCGCGGCACCGAGGGCGCGGCGCAACGCGGAACGCTACGCCGACAAGCCCGGCCGCAAGCGCGACTGCGGGTAACACGACCAATCCGCGCGCGAGTGCGCGCGGATCGAGGTGCTCGGGGCGGCGCGAGAGTCCAACCGCAAGCGCCGCCGCAAGAATCGCCGGCGACGGATTCACGCCCAGACGAAGACAGATCGCGTACATCACCCCGAAGCTCGCCAGCACGCCGGCGATCGGCAACGAGGGCGCTTTTCACGCGAAGGCGGGTTCCACGCGCGGATGGCGCGCGATCGCAAGGACGATCGTGCTTGCGACTAAACAGAGGATGCCGCTCGTGATGAAGGCTTGATCGTAGGTGCCCGTCAGCGTGCGCGCCCAGCCGGCGCCGAGCGCAACCGCGCCTGCACCGAGTTGATGCGATGCAGCGATCCATCCGAAGACGACCGGCGCGCGCTCGCGACCGAACGCCGCCGTCGTCAGGCGCAGTGTCGGCGGAACCGTCGCGATCCAATCGAGTCCGTAGAAGACCGCAAATGCGGGCAACCCGATCGCGGCGATACCGAACGCATACGGCAAGAAGATGAGCGAGAGTCCGCGCAGACCGTAGTACCAGAAGAGCAACCAGCGCGCATCGAAACGATCCGAGAGCCAGCCTGACGCGGTCGTGCCGAGGAGATCGAACAAGCCCATCGCCGCGAGCAATCCCGCCGCGTGCGTTTCCGGTATTCCGTGATCGCCGCACGCCGGCACCAAGTGCGTTCCGATCAATCCGTTCGTGCTCGCTCCGCAAATGAAGAACGATCCGGCCAGCAGCCAAAAGGTTCGCGTGCGCGAGGCGCTCGCCGAGCACGCTAAAGGCTTCGCGAGTGGATTGCGCTTATGCGTCGGCGCGGGCTCGATGACGTCGCCGCCCCAGGGCGGGATGCCGACGTCGACCGGCCGCTCGCGCAGAAAGAACCAAGCGAACGGAATGAGCGCGAGGGCGACAATAGCGAGAACGATTGCGGAGTTGCGCCAGCCGCCGTGATCGATCAGCACGCCGAACATCGGCAAAAAGACGAGCTGGCCGGTCGCGTTACCGGCGCTGAAGATGCCGATGACCAGTCCGCGCTGGGTTACGAACCAACGATTGGCAATCGTCGCGCCCATCGCAAGCGCCAGGCAACCGACGCCGATGCCGGCCGCGGCGCCCAGAGCAGCAGTTGCCAGGCGCTGTCGATTCGCGTGAGCGCAAGCATTGCAGCCGCCAACAACGCGATCGCCACAACCGCGGTCTTGCGAACACCGTAACGCTCCATCGCGGCTGCTGCAAACGGTCCGGTGAGACCATAGAGCGCGATCTGCAGTGCCAGCGCGTTCGAAATGACGCCGTCGCTCCAGCCGAATTCATTTTCGAACGGGCGCACGTACATCGTGGGAACCGAACGAACACCGGCGGCGGCAACCAAAAGTACGAACGTGACCCCCGCAACAAGGAGCGGGTAATACGAGCGCTTCACAAGCCCTTCAACCCGCGGTAGAATCGGCAGGATGCGCGACGCGCGCTGGACATCACTCTACGTCCTTTGCATCGGCATGCTGATGATCGTTCTCGATATCACGGTCGCGAACGTCGCTTTGCCGTCTATTCAGCACGATCTCGGGTTTTCCCAATCCACCCTCGCGTGGGTGATCAACGCCTATCTCATTGCCTTTGCGGGGTTGCTCCTGCTCTCGGGGCGCTTGGGCGATCTGTTTGGCGGAAAGCGCATTTTCGTCATCGGTCTCGGCCTTTTCACCGCATCGTCGCTACTCTGCGGAATTGCATGGAGCGCTCCTGCCCTCGTCGCGGCGCGCTTTGCGCAAGGCGTCGGCGGCGCGATGGCATCGGCGGTGATTCTGGCGATGATCGTGACCGCATTCCCGCAAGCGGGCGAACGCGCGCGAGCGATCGGCGTATTCAGCTTCACCGCATCGGCGGGTGGTTCGGTCGGATTGTTGCTGGGTGGTGCGATCACACAAACGCTGGGTTGGCACTGGGCGTTTCTGGTGAACGTACCGATCGGGATCATCACGATTGCTCTTGGGCTACGCTATATCGTCGCGCCGCCAGGCATCGGCTGGCGAGAGGGCGCCGACGTTATCGGCGCGGTGACGATCACCGCATCGCTCATGCTCGGCGTTTATGCCGTGGTCCAGGTTCCGATGGTTGGAATCGCGTCACCGTCCGTGCTTATCTGCGGCACGCTTTCGCTGCTGCTCTTCGCGACTTTTCTCGGGCGACAGGTAAGCGCGAAGAAGCCGCTCGTCCCGCTGAGTTTGTTCCGCTCGCGCAACATTGCGGGGGCAAACGTATTGGAGATGCTGCTGAGTGCCGGGTTATTCGGTTTCTTCTTTCTCGATGCACTTCTGTTGAGGAGAACGCTCAACTACGGCCCGTTTGAAACCGGCCTCGCGTTTTTGCCCCTCACGATTACCAGCGGCGCGCTCTCCCTCGGTTGGGCCGAGCGCCTGGTCACGGCGTTTGGCGCGCGCCGCGTGCTTATCGTAGGAAGCGTTCTCGCGTTCGCTGGATTGCTGGCGCTCACGCTCGTACCGTCGGACGCTAACTACCTTGCATCGACCTTCCCAGCGATGGTCCTCATTGGTGTCGGGATGGGTGCCGCGTTTCCACCGTTGATGATGTTCGCGATGTCCGGCACGACCGAAGCAGACGCCGGCGTCGCATCGGGCGTGCTTGCAACGTCGTCGGAAGTCGGCGGTGCGGTCGGCCTCGCCATCCTCGCAACCATCGCGACGATCGGCGGTTTTCGCGTGGCCTTCGCGGCGGCCACAGCATGTGTCGCCGTCGCAATCGCGGTAGCAGCAACCGCGCTCGATCGCGACGCGGCGTCAGATGCCGGTGATAACGAACACCGTCACGATTCCGAGCGCGCAGAGGACCACGACGGCGACGTAAGCGTTGCGTACGGAGAGCCGTGATTCTTGACCTTGGACCAACGCTCGCTCAACCGAAGCGTAGCGGTAGCCGCCGAAGATCGCAATCGCGATGCCCGCGAAGATCATGAGTATTCCCAGAGTTGCCGAGATTGGGCTCGCATGCTCGTCCACGCCTTTATTCGCCGCTAACTCGCGTACGAAGAGGCCGAAGCGCGCAACGACGAAGCCGAAGCCAATCGCTGCAAATGCGGTTCGAAGATAGGCGAGAAAGGTGCGCTCGTTAGCGAGCTGATCTCTCACGTTACGGTGTTCGTCAGCGCATCGAGCGCGTGATCCATCGCTTCAATGCGCGCATCCATTCCGGTCACGCCGTACCGCGAGGCGATCTCCGACATCGGCACGTAGGTGACGTTCACGCTTTTGCCGTCTTCCCACACCAGCAGTTTGAGCGGAAGATCGAGCGCAACCAGTGGGAACGCGTCCATGAGCGGCGTTCCGCCCTTGGGATTTCCAAAGACGATCAGCGTCGTCGGCCGCAGCGTCATACCAACGCCTTGCGCGGCTGCGGCTTGATCGATCGTCGCGAAGATCGTGTTGCCGCCCGCGACGATCGCCGTCGAAAGCTGCGTCACCGTCTCCGCGAATGCGCGGCGGCTCTGCTTGGTCGTAGCCATTAGTTCTTGATCGTGACTCGAAAAACGTTCGGCTTTTCTCGCTGCAGCGTGCAGACGTTCTCTTTGTTCACCGCCAACCGCGCTTCCCAGACGTCGCTGCTGGGCCACATCGAGAGCTGGCAATACCCTTTTCCCGGCCCCCTCACGTTGGGCGCGATACTCCAGCTCCCGCTGCCCGAGCAGAGATTCTGCCCCTGGGCGTTGGTGACGCAGGGGCCCGTGAACGGATTCACCGAGGGCGTAACCTGCGCATTCGTACCGTGGACGACGAGATAACCATACGTGAGTGCAGCGATAAGAAGTGAATGCATCCACATGGGGTTCAATTGCGGCTTACACGTTCACCTGTTGCTCGAAGTAGGTGCCTTGCTCGAGGTCTTGCAGCAGCGTCCGGTGTGTCGGATTCCATCCGAGCCGTTCGCGCGTAAGGCGGCTCGAATTCGGAGCGTCCATCGCAACGAAGCGCCCCATGCGTCCGAAGTGCTCATCGGCTTCCTCGGCGGGCACCGAGACGATAGGCAGGTTCAGGTTTTTTCCGATCGCAATAGCGATATCGCGAAACGGGACGCCCTCCTCGGCTGATCCGTGAAGCCGCGAACCAGCTGCCGCTTTTTCAAGTGCCAAGCGGAAGAGCACGGCGGCGTCGAGCCGATGCACTGCGGGCCAGCGGTTTGATCCGTCACCCACATACGCTGAGGTACCCTTGGCGCGGGCTATGCCGATCAAGCCGGGGACGAAGCCCTTATCGCCGTCGCCGTGGACCGATGGGGGAAGGCGCACGACCGACGAGCGAACGCCGGTCCCCGCCATCGCCAAGGTTACGACTTCCGATGCGTTGCGAGGCGACGCCGGATCGCCCGCGTCGTCTTCGGTTCCCAGCCGCCCGGGTGTCAGGCCCAGGAGTCCCGAGGTGATGACCAGCGGACGATTGGACCCGGCCAGCACTTCGCCCATCGCCTCGATCGCGCGCCGATCCGCTTCGGCCGCTGCCATAAACAAGGCGAAGAAATCGCCGTCCGCGGCATGCAGCCAGTCATGGTTGTATCCGGCGTGAATCACGCCGTCGGATGCCTGCGCGCCACGTTTGAGGCTGTCAAGATCCTCGAGCGGGCCGCGTTGCACAGCGACCCCCTTGGCCTCAAGCGCCGCGGCGGAAGCATCCGAGCGAGCAAGACCGACCACGTGGTGCCCCGCACCGGTTAATTCATTCACGATGGCCGAGCCGATAAATCCGGTCGCGCCGGTTACAAAAACTCTCATGAGCGCTATGCTAGAGCCTTATCGTGGTAACGAAAAGCCGTGGGGTTATACCGGTATAATGATTAACAGGCAGAGCGCGGTGCCGGAGCAGGAAGAGAATCTGCTTGGGAATTTCTTGAAGGATCGCCGCACCAAGCTCGATGCCGCTCGCTTCGGCTATGCGTCGACGAGAAGGCGTACGCCCGGCTTACGGCGCGAAGAAGTTGCGCAGCGCGCCGGCGTGAGCACCACCTGGTATACGTGGCTGGAGCAAGGGCGCGGCGGAGCACCCTCCGCCGATGTGCTCGAACGACTGGCTGATGCGCTCGCGCTGAGCGAGGTCGAGCGCGAGCATCTTTTCTTGCTCGCGCAAAACCGGCCGCCGGAAGTGCGTCATCACGACGTCGAAGCCGTTTCGCCGCAACTGCAGCGCATTCTCGACGCGATGGAGTATAGCGCCGCGTACATCAAAACAGCGGAATGGGACATCCTTGCTTGGAATCGCGCGGCCACCGTCGTGTTTCGCGACTTGATGGCGCTTCCGGACGATCAGCGCAATCTCTTGCGCGTGGTCTTCGATCCGCGCGCTCGAGCGGCGATACTCCACTGGGAAAGCGTCGCACAATTCGTAGTAGCGACATTCCGAACCGAAATTGCGAGAATCGGGGTCTCCGCGCGCGCCAAGGCGCTGATCGATGAGTTACATCTATCGTCCGCGGAATTTCGAGCATTGTGGCGCAGCCATGACATCCGCGCGCACGGCGAAGGAACGAAATACATTGCGCATCCGACCGCCGGATTGGTCACCTTCGAATATTCGGCTTTTGCAATCGACGGTCAACCACAGCTGAGCATGATCGTCTACAACCCGGCGACACCGAAGGATAAAGCCGCCGTTGCAGCGCTCATCGAAGCGCTACCGTAACCACCGTTACTTACACTTCGTATCGCCGGAGAACATCCCGGCAACACATTCTTCGTTGCGCTGCATCGCTTGGGCCGCGGCGTTAATCTCGTGATTCAGCTGGGCCAATGACTGGAGCGTCTCACTTAGCCGCGTCACCGCGCGATCGCGATGGACGCCAAAATCACCGCGCGCTGTTTGCACCTCGTCGCTCAACGCAGCGAGCCTCGTCTGATAAGCACGCATTGCTGAGGCCCCCGCTTCGATGGCGCCAAAATTCCAACTCTGCTGGCCGCTTTTTCGCAGCATCCCCATATTCATCTGAGGCAGTACCTGCTCGTTCGGCGCGTTGTATTGCGAGGATGCGGATATCGCTTGGAGCGCCTGGTGAAGTTCGTGCAGTGCGGCGCGCATGTTGTCGCTCGTGCGCTGCAAGCTAGCGTTGACTTGCGTTCCGGCCTGACCTCGAAGGTGAACGGCGATTTCCGAACCGGTCGTCTCGATCTGCCCGCCCACTTGAGCGATTTCACTGGTGAGTCGGTCAAAATTTGCGGCATTCGCGGCAGACGCCGCGGGGTCGGTCTTCATGTCCGCCGCGCAAGTCGGCACCGGGACAAAGAATGCGGCTATGGCCAGCACACCAACGAAAAGATAAAGAGGCTTCATGCCGCTCGGTTGACCGTAAGGCGCTCGTCGACCAGCGCGACGATTTCGTCGACGACGTCGGACTGCATGCCTTTTTGCGCGGCGAGCGACTGCACGAGGCGATCGACGCGCTCGATGTTCTTTGCGCCGGCGTAGAGCGCGCGCGCGGCCGAAGCGGGCTTCACGAGAATGTCGGCGGCGTTTGCGTACTTCTCGAAGGGCACAAGGTCGTCGCGCGAAGCGCCGAGCGCTACGCACAGATCGGCTACCCAGGCGTACACAGCGCCTGATGCATCGCGATCGCTGTGCACGGCATCGCGGATCGAGCGCGCATCGCCCTTTTGTATGCAGCGATAGTTGCCGGTCATGAGCATCGCCCATTTCGCCATCGGCACGTAGATCGAGTCGTACACCTTCAGCTTCACCGGAAGGCCGACGGCATCTACGGCCGTTTCGAGATCGCGAAGCATCTGCGTGCGCGCATCAGATTCAAATCGCGCCGCTTTGAAGTTTGTCGGCAGCGTTACTTGCAGCACGTTGATCGGTTCGTCAGGGGGGCGGAACGCTTGAGGATCCGGGCTACACACCGTGATGTTTGCCGCGTCAAAGTGCTGCCACACGCTCGGATCGGTATAGCACCGTTCGAGCGCGCTTGCATCGACGCCGGGCACGCGCTTGAAATACGGTAGCGGCGGCATATTCATGATCGCCATGCATGCGACGCCGGCTTTAGCGGTTGCGCCCAAGAGCTCGCGTACACCCGGCGATCCGTACTGCGGCTCTTGCATCGCCAGCACAACGAGATCGTACTTGCTTGGATCGACGTCGTTCGGGCCGGCAGCGCGAAGCGTGCCGGGCGCGTTGCGCGTATCGATCTCGACCAATGTCTCGCGCCCTTTGACCGGAACCCGGAGCACCACGCCGTCGCGATTGATCGCCTCCACTTCGGTGGGCAGGCACACGAGTGTAACGTCCTGGCCGGCAAGCGCCAACTTCGCGCCTAGCAACGAGCCATACGATGCACCAAAGACGAGGACGTTATAACGCTTCACACGACCCCCAAAAACTTGGCCTTGGATCTTTGAAAACTTGAAAACGTGGTGCCCAGGAAGGGACTCGAACCCCCACGATGTTGCCACCGCCAGCACCTGAAGCTGGTGCGTCTACCAATTCCGCCACCTGGGCTTGTTGCCACAGCGCTTCGCGCCGCCGCCATCCTGGCTTGGCAACTGCACCCACTTCGTGTGGGCGCACATTGCGGCCCGCTCTCGTTCGTGAAACCGGGCGATTGTCCTCGGGGTTTGCGGATGGGCAATGCCCCAACTCAGACTAATCTCGCACGACGAAGCTACCCTTCGGGGCGCGCTTTCGCTCGCACCTCAAGACAGTGACGATATCCTAGACCCGTACTCGCAGGCGGTGACCACTGCCGCCGAGCGCGTTAGTCCCTCGGTCGTCGCCATCGAAGTCCACTCCGGCCGCCATGGCGGTAACGGCTCCGGCTTCGTCTTTACGCCCGACGGTTTCGTCCTCACCAACAGTCACGTCGTTCATGAGGCCGATCACATCTCGGTCGGATTGCTCGACGGACGGGAACTCTCGGCAACGTTAATCGGCGAGGATCCGCATACCGATCTTGCGGTGCTGCGTGTCGATGCGCCCGAACTCGTACCGGCAGCGCTCGGGGATTCGTCGCGCTTGCGCCCCGGGCAACTCGTGGTAGCGGTCGGCAATCCGCTCGGCCTGGCCTATACTGTAACCGCCGGCGTCATCAGCGCGCTTGGCCGGTCTCTCCGTTCGCAATCGGGACGACTCATGGACAACATCATTCAAACCGATGCCGCCCTAAATCCCGGGAACTCCGGCGGTCCGCTGGTGACGTCCAACGGTGAGCGTGATCGGTGTGAACACCGCGGTTATGCCGGGTCAAGGGTTGTGCTTCGCGATCGCGATCAACACCGCGAAGCACATTGCCGGACTCTTAATCCGTCACGGCAAAGTGCGGCGCGGCTATTTCGGTATCGCCGGGCAAGACATCACGCTCGCGGCCTCCGCGGCGCGTCGCTTCATGCTCACCGATCCCCGCGGCGTGTTGGTCGATTCGGTGGAGCCAGGTAGTCCGGCTGATACCGCGCGTTTGCGCGCGGGTGACGTGCTGCTCGCAATCGAAGGCGAACGCATCGTGGGAGTGGACGATTTGCACAAGCGCCTTACCTCGATCGATCTCAGCCGTCCGTACAAACTCGATATCTTGCGCAAAGGCGAACGTCACGCGCCGATAATCTTACCCGTCGAATCACCAGAATGATCCGTAAGCTCATCCCGATCCTTGGGATCACGTTCATCGATATCATCGGCTTTAGCATGCTGCTGCCGGTGTTGCCGTATTTCGTGACCCATTTCGGGATGAGCGCGATCGTCGTCGGGCTTCTGCTCTCGACATTCTCGTTCTGTCAGTTGGTTTCGGGTCCGATCTGGGGCAACATCTCGGATCGCATCGGGCGGAAGCGCGTACTGATCATCAGTCAGATCGGCGCCACAATCGGATGGTGCATGCTCGCGTTCGCGCCGAACATCCTGTGGGTCTTTTTCGCGCGAATCGTCGAAGGCGTCTCGGGCGGAAACATCGGCGTCACCCAGGCCTATGTCGCCGACTTGGTGGAAGGAAAAGATCGCGCGCGCGCATTTGGATTGCATCAGCGCGACCTTTGCCGCGGCGATGGTATTCGGGCCGGCCGGAGGCGGCCTGCTCTATAGTAAATTTGGCTTTTCGGCCCCGTTCCTCGCCGCGTCGGCGTTGCAGTTCCTCACGCTGATCCTCACGATCGTGCTCCTACCGGAATCGCGTTCGAAAGTCGAAGAGGATCAGGCCCACGTCGGAATGCGCGAGATCGCCGCGACCTTCACCAACCCCCGCTTCTCGCCGCTTCTTATCCAGAAACTTGCGCTTTCGCTCTGCCTATACGGGTGGTACTCGGTGATCGCGTTGTATCTCGCCGGACAACTCCACTTCGGCCTGGTTGCGACGACCTATTATTTTTCCGCTTTTGCGGTGATCAACGTGCTGATCAACGGCGTCGGAGTCGGCAAGGCATCGAGTCGCTTCGGTGACCGCGTGATGTCGACACTCGGCCTCGGGCTGCTTGTCGTGGGTATGGCGTGCACGCCGTTCGTGCACAATCCGCTCAGCTTCGCCGGCGTGATGGTGCTCTTTGCAATGGGCAGCGCGTATGCGAACAACGGCATCAACGCCATGCTCTCCAACGCCGCCTCCGAACGCGAGCAGGGCACGGTGCTCGGCGTCGGCTCGTCACTCGACGCACTCTCCGGCATCATCGCGCCGCCGATCTCCACTGGTCTCTTGACCACGTACGGGCCGGGTTTCGCCGGCATCGAATCGCTGGTGATGGCCATCATCGGACTGATCCTCGGCGTGCGAAACACTCTGCTGACTTCCGCAGTACCACCTGTCACAACTGAACCACTGGCTGCTGAAGAATTGGAGCCAACGTGAAGTCAAAGATCACCGGCAGCACGCTTCCCGTGCTCGAAGTCGGACTAGAACCTGGCGACAAGATCGTAGCGGAACCCGGTGAGTTTTCGTGGATGACCTCCAACGTGCAACTCAACACGACGGCAATGACCGCCGGCGTCAAGGGCGTATGGGGTGTGCTCGGGCGCGCGCTCTCAGGCGGCGGTATCTTCATGACCGAGTATAGCGTCGCAAGCGTGAACGGCCTGATCGCGTTCGCGGCCAAAGTACCGGGCGAGATCATGCAAGTCGACGTCTCACCAGGACACGAATATCTGATCCACCGTCATGGATTTCTCTGCGCGACCGAAGGCGTGCAGCTTACGATGGGATTTCAGCAATCACTCGGCGCGGGGATTTTCGGCGGCAACGGCTTCGTGCTGCAAAAGCTTGCCGGCACGGCGACCGCCTGGGTCGAACTCGGCGGCGAGATCGTGACCTACGATTTGCAACCGAACGAAACGATCCAAGTGCATCCCGGTCACATCGGCATGTTCGAATCGACCGTCAATTTCGACATCACGTTTATGAAGGGCATCATGAACGCCGTCTTCGGCGGCGACGGGCTCTTCATCGCGCGCCTCACCGGGCCGGGCAAAGTGTGGCTGCAGACGCTCACCATGCCCAATCTCGCGCACGCTCTGATGCCGTATCTCGGAAAAGAAACGGCAGCGCCCGCGCAGGCCGCCATTGGTGGCGGCATCGCGGGCGGCATTGCCGGTTCGCTCCTCAAGGATATGTTTGGCGGCTCTTAGGACGGTTCAGCCGGCCTATTGTTCGCAGAACAAGAAGCCGTTGCGGTTTCCGACTTGACGCGATGGACATGAGCGCAGGTCGAGTGAGCTCGAGCGATAGCCGTTGCCGGTGCTGCACTCGGCGCTGAGCACTGAACCGTTCATCGAAGCGTTGTCGCAGCTAGCCACCCAGCTACCGCGGGGGAGATGGTGCCAGCGACCGTAGCCGGCGTCCGAGCTATAGCTATTTCCACTTTCGCAAAACAGCTGGCCGTTGTTGTTCCCGAATTGACCGCCCGGGCACGAATTCAAACCGATTGACGAATACGTCCAGGAACCACCGGTTGTTTGGCATGAGGCGCTGAACTGGTTTCCCGAAATGCGAGCATGACGGCAGCTTGCCTGCCAACTGCCGCCCGGCCAACTTGGATATGACTGCGCGTGGGCGGGTTTCGAGAAACCGAAGAGCGCGAGCGTTGCAACGGTGAGAATGGATAGCGCGATGCGCATGCGAGAACTCCTCTAAGCAGCGGATTTCTTGCGGCGCGCGGTCGTCGGCTTCTTCTCCGGTTTGTCGTTCGAGGCTGCGCGGCCGTTGCCGGCACGACGCTTTTTGCTTTCTTCGAGCGACTGTGCCAGCACGTCCATGAGATTGACTACCTTCGAGCGCGGCGCCGCGGCCTTCTTGGCCTTGGGTAGTTCTTTCCCCTGAGCGCGCGCTTCAATCATCGCCAACAGCTCGTCATGGTACTTGTTCTTGAATTTCTCGGGCTCGAACGCTTCGACGCTCATCGTGTCGATCAGCATGCTGCGCCATCTTCATTTCGGCTTCCGGCAGCGCTTCTCTTCCCGGGAAGTTCGAGCGTCGATGATTCGCACGATCTCGTTGGCCCAGTGCATCAGCTCGAGCACCAGCGCTTCGCCGATCGGCTTAACCGCGGCGATGTATTCCTTCGTGCGGATCACGACGCGAGCGATCGCCACTTTGTTCGATTCGGTGAGCGCCTCGCGCAGAGCGCGTAGGCGTGTTTGCCCTGTTTGCTCGGTTCGAGGTAGTACGGCTTATCGAAGAACATCGGGTTGATCTTATCGAGGTCGACGAATTCGAGGATGTCGACCGACTGCGTCGCCTCAGGATTGACCTTCTTGAAGTCGTCGTCGGTCAGCGTGACGTACTGGCCCTTCTCGTACTCGTAGCCCTTGACGATCTCGTCCTACTGGACGGTTTGCCGTCGACGGAGCAGATGCGCTCGTACTTGATGCGCCCCTCGTCTTTGTCGTGCAGCAAATTGAACGAGAGCTCGTCGGTGCGGACCGCCGTGAAGAGCTTGACCGGAATCGTGACCAGACCGAAATTGATTGCCCCGGACCAAATCGCGTGTGCCATAGCCGAATTAGTTTCCCACGGCCGTTGGAACCCACTCCGTCCCCAATATATTTGCCGGAGCAGCGGGCGGCGCCACTATTTCCATTGTTTCTGTGCCTTGGAAATGGCCGGTTCCAATCGATGCTTTTTCCAGGCCTTCCCACCATGGTCACCGTCGCGTTCCAGGCGCTTGGGCTCGTGCGAGGTTAAAGGCGGTAAAAACGTCTGCGGGCAGGCCGGCCCGCTTGCGGGCAAGGCCTCGACCTCGTCCCACGCAAGCGGCGTCGAAACGGGCGCGCCGTCGCGCGCGCGGACTGAGTACGGGGCGACGAACGTTTTGCCGCGCCCAACTTGCAGAAAATCAAAATAGACCGCGCTTTGACCGCGCTGCGATACGTGTCGGTCGAGTGTGATGCGCGCTGCATCCTCGTGCGCGAGCCGGTGCGCGACGATCTCGGCAAACATTTTGGCAGCATCGTACGTGTAGCCCGCCTCGAGCGGCACGACGACGTGCAGGCCCATTCCGCCGGAGGTCTTGACCAGCGGCGTCATGCCAAGGGACGCGAGCAGATCGCGAACCTCGAGCGCGACCGAGGCGAGCGTCTTGATCGTACAGTCTCGCCGGGATCCAAATCGAAGAAGATGAAGTCGGGTACCTCGAGTGTCGCTTCGCGCGACGACCAGACGTGCAGCACGATCGACGGCGAGATTGGCGACGAACGCGAGCGTCGCTTCATCGTTGCAAATGATGTACGTCGTCTTAGCGGCTGACTCGGGGCTCGTGATCGTCGCCGCTCCGCCCAATCGGGCAACCCTTTGGGAAGTGCTTCTCCAAGAACCGGCGCCGTCGATGCCGTCAGGATAGCGTTCAAGGTCAGCGGCCGGCCTTGCACATGCGGCAGCAGCCACGTCGCAACCGCGCGATAATACGCAATCAAGTCGCCCTTGGTATAGCCGTCGCGCGGCAACAGCACTTTGTCGAGATTGGAAAGCTACAGCGTGCGGTTGCCGACCGCCACTCGACTTCCGTCGCGCATTTGCTCGTCCCTTCGGACGTTCGCGCGTGACGTCTTTGGCGGTTTTGTCCGCGCAAACCGAGAAAGGCCGGTTGGCGAGGCACGTGTCGCGCGTCCATTCGGTAAAGCGGATCTCGGCGACGAGTTCCGGCGTGACAAAGTGCAGCGGCGGGTTTCAATGGCTGGATTCAGCGAACGGTGAGGTCTCGCGCGCAAGCGCTTTGAGCTGTCCCATGATGTCATCGATGCGTCTCACTGAAAACCCAGTGCCGACTTGTCCGCCGAAGCGAGTTCCTTGCCTTCGTAGAGCCCAGCAGCAGCGAACCGAAATCCTAGCGGCTGCCCGTCGGATCGGTCCAGCCGCCGATCACGAACTCTTGCTCGAGCTTGGCCTTGATCTTCACCCAATCGCGCGAGCGCGTCATACGTAGGGCGACGCGCGTTTCTTGCCGATGATGCCCTCCAAGTGCTTGCGTTTGGCCTGCTAAAAAACGCCTTGCCCTTTCCGACGACGTGTTTGGAATAAAGCACGAGCTCATCGTTGCCGATCAGGCGTTCGAGCATGGCCTTGCGTTCTTCAAGCGGGATCTTGCGTTGGTCGCGACCGTCGGCATATAGCACGTCAAACGCCGCGTAGGTGAGCGTATGTCCCTGTTCGGCGTATTCTTGCAAACGTTGAAAATCGGAGCGGCCCTTGCGAATCCAAACTCACGATCTCGCCGTCGACGATGATCGGTACGCTCTCGAAGGCGTCGGCAAGACCCGGCCAAATCGGGGAACTGTTTGAGCAAATCGAGCCCGTTGCGCGAGACGAGCGTGAGCTTTCCCTTTGCGTCAACGGTGCAAATCCCACGATAGCCGTCCCACTTGATTTCAAAAAGCCAATCGTCGCTATCAAACGGCTCGTCGATGAGCGTCGCGAGTTCGACGCCCTTGATCTTCGGCAGCGGTTCAGCTTTAGCAGCCGCGCGCGCGCGCTTCTTCTTGGGCGGGTCAACGGGGCGCGACTGCCAGGTCTTGGGGTTGCTCTCTTTCTTGATGTCTTCGATCGTCTTGCCGCTAACGACCGACTCAGGGTAGTCATCGACGTCGTAGTGGGTGGGATCGTTGCCGTCGTGATCTTTGATCAGCAACCACGGATCGCCGGACTCACCCTCCTTCGGCTTGATCTTCACCAGCGTGAACATGCCGTGCATCTTTTTCCCGTGCATGATGAACTTGATCTTCCCGTTGGCTATCTCACGCGCCGGATCGGTGCCCTCGGCGAGCTCGTACCACCCCTCATCCCAAATGATGACTTCGCCTGCGCCGTATTGGCCTTTCGGAATGACGCCTTCGAAGGTGCGATACGCCAGCGGATGATCCTCAACGTGCATCGCAAGACGCCGCTCGCCCGGCACCAACGTCGGGCCCTTGGGAACCGCCCACGACGGCATCGCGCCGTCGGCCTCCAGCCGGAAATCGTAGTGTAATCGGGTTGCGCGGTGCTTTTGGATGACGAAGCGCAACCGCTTGCTGCCGCGCTCCGGCTTGCCGCTGGGCTCGGGGGTCGCGGCAAAGTCGCGCTTCTTGTTGTAGGTCTCGAGGGAACGCGCCATTCCTAACGACCGTACCCAAAGACGTGCGCCAGCAGCGCGATCGCGCATGCTGCCAGGATGATCGCCGCCAGGCCGATTCCGGCCGCCGGTCGTCGAATCACCGAACCCATGAGTTGGGAGCTTGCCGGCGCGATCGCATCGATACTCCTTGGTGCCACGGCCTACGTCCGCAGCCGCGGTTCGGGGGGTTTCTATGACAACGAAGTCTACGGCATGACGGCGCACACGCATCAGCGCTATGCGCTCGCCGCGGCCGCTTTTGCCCTCGCGTTTTTCGCCGCCGGCTGGTGGTGGCCTCGCACCGGCGCAACGATCTGGCTGTTCGCGGCGTTCGTGCTCTTTGCGGTGTTTTATCTCACTTCATACCTGCGTGGAGCCTCCGAGAGCGATGACTGAATTTCACTTCTCCCCACGGCCCAACCGCGCCGCCGAGATCGCCTGGCAGGCCTGGAGCGACGAGACCTTTGCCCGCGCGAAGCGCGAAGACAAGCCGATTCTCCTTTCGATTTCGGCAGTGTGGTGTCACTGGTGCCACGTGATGGACGAGACGAGTTATTCGGATGGCGACATCATCGAGGCGATCAACGCCCACTACGTTCCGGTTCGCGTCGACAACGATGAGCGTCCCGACATCAACGCGCGTTATAACATGGGCGGCTGGCCAACCACGGCTTTTCTTTCGCCGGATGGCTCGCTGCTGACCGGCGCGACCTATCTTCCGCCCGAACACATGCGGCGCGCTCTCGACCAAGTCTCTGCGTTCTATGCCGAACGCAAGACGGACATTGCCGAAAAGTCGCGCGAGCTTCGCACCACCCGCGCGACGTACGACATCGCACCTCCCGACGCGCTCTCGCAAGCGCTCGTGGACGACTTTGCCGCATCGTTGCGCAATGCGTACGACGAAGAGTTTGGCGGCTTTAACGAAGAGCCGAAGTTTCCGCAGCCCGACGTTCACGAATTTCTCCTCGCATACTGGCGGCTCACCAACAACCCGCGATTCTACGAGATTGTCGTGCACACGATGCGCGCGATGGCCCATGGCGGCATGTACGATGACGTCGAAGGCGGCTTCTTTCGCTACTCCACCACGCGTGACTGGACCGTTCCACACTTCGAAAAGATGGCCGAGGATCACGCCGGGCTGTTGCGTGTCCTTGCGCAACTCGAACTATGGGCGCCAAGCGCGCTCGTGCGCCGCGATCTCGAGCGCACGATCGGCTACGTGCGCACCGTGCTGCGCGATCCCCAGACCGGATTCTTTGCCGGCAGCCAAGACGCCGACGAAACGTACTACGCCCTTCCGATGGAGGAGCGCCGCGCGTTGCCGGCGCCGTTCATCGATCGCCGCTCGTATTCCAATTGGACTGCTGCGCTCGCCGGAGCATTCGCATGGAGCGGTATTGCCCTCGACGATCGCTCCCTGATTGATGACGCGCTATTTACGCTCGACTCGATGCACGAGCGGCTGCGCGATCCCAGCGGCTTGCTCTTTCACGTCGCCGCAGTTGGTGAAGCGCCGCGCATCTGCGGACTGCTCGGCGATCAGGTTGCGTATCTGCGCGCGCTGCTTGATGCCTATGAGATTAGCGGAGAGCCACGCATGCTCGAGCGCGCACGAGTCCATGCCGATGCCACGATTACCGCATTCGGGGCGGGCGAAGGCGGATTTTACGACCGGGTCGAGCGCGAGGCACTTGGACGCCTCGAAGTCCCCGATCGCCCCATCGTTGAGAACGGCCTCATGGCCGAGACCCTGCTGCGCCTGGCCGAGTTATCGCACGAGACGCAGTACTGGGACGTGGCCGAGCGAACGCTGCTGCTTTACGCCAAAACCTTCAGCCGCGCGATGTCGTTCTCGGCTGCCTACGTGCGCGCGCTGGCGCGCTACCTCGCAACCGGCGTCACGGTGCGGGTCACGGGCGATCTTGGCGCCGCAGCAGAGCTGCGCCGCGCGGCCCGCCAACTTCCCTCGCCCTTCGTCACGGTCTCGAGCGAGCCGGGCTACGAAGCCCTGGCCTACGTCTGCCGGGGGACCACCTGCGGTTCCCCGTCGGCCGGGCGCTCGAGCTCACCCAAGTCTACGCTGCGCTGGCCTGAAACATCGCCCTACCCGCCGCGTAGAGAAGGGTGGAGGAGTTCCATCATGACGCCGTACGCCCACATGCTGCTTGCCTACGTTCGCCCCGAGGCGCAAGGCGTGTACGCCTACGAGTACGACCGCTACGCCAAAGATCCGATTGTCGCGCTCGTGCTCACGATTTTCTTTGGAATCATCGGCGGCGAAGCGTACTACATTGGAAACTGGCAACGCGGCCTTTGGATGACGATCGCGATGTTCAGCGGAGTCGGCATGTTTATCAGCGTACCGCTGTGGATCGCGCGCTGCTTCACGATTCAGGGCGAGTGTGAATCCTACAACGACTATGTTGCGTGGCTCGTCGCGAGTCGCTACGTTTCACCCGGGCAAGGCGTGCAACCGCCGCAGCCGGCACCACCCTCGGGGAAACGCCCGGTTATCGGCGGCCTCCCGATGGCCGCTCCCTCCTAGTTTCGTTTCTTCGCAACGACACTGCGGGCGAATCAGTTCGTACGGACGAAGCTATTCCAGTACCAGACGCCCCACAAACCCACAACCATCGAGTACGCCATGAGCGCCATGCCCCACCGGGGTAGGCGCTCTTTGACGCCAAGGAAGATCAGCGCCACAAGAAACGGTTCGAAGTCCAGCGCGTGTCGCATGCCGAACTGCGCAAATCCGTTGACGTAATAGACGAAATTCGGGGCCGCGCATAACAGCGTGGCAACCCAGAGCGCAGCGACCCAGCGCACCGGTTTGCGCGCGAGGAATGCCAGCACGAGCGCAGGCGACGTCCAGGTCAACGCGACACCGCTGATCGTCGGTGCAAGGTACGGATAATTCGCGACACGCTGCGGTGTCTGAATGAAGAACGACCACAATTCGTAAGGAAAATACTCCAAGCGAAACGGCGAGCCGGTGGGCATGCCGGCTTGATCCTGGTGATACCACGTGGTGTAGCCGATGTCGTACCAGGTGCCCCAACGCGCAAGATTATAGCCGATCCAAATCAGCGCGATCGGCACGAGCATCGTTCCGAACGAGCGCATGCGTTCGCGGTCACCGAGCAAATACGCGTAGACCGGTAGCGCGAGCACGAGATCGAAGCGCGAGAGGATCGCGCAACCCGCCCAAAGGGCGACGAGCCAGCCGCGTTTGGAGCCCGCGAGTTCCATCAGCGCGAGCATCGTGAAGCAGACGGCACTGACGTGTGCGATAAACCACACGTCGCCGAGCATCGCGCACCAGAGCAGGTCGGTACCCGCAAGCAGAAACGCGCAGACCCAGACGTTCGTCCGCTGCGGAACGCCGAGACGTTCGCCCAGTTCAAAGGCTGCGCCGACTGCGATTGCGCCGAGCACGACCGCGAGCGCAGTTTGATTGAAGGTTCCGAAAATCGCGACAAACGGCAGTAAGAGAATGGCCGGCATCGGGGCCTCAATCACGTAGTACTGGCCGTTGAACGGCAACGCGTCGATGTACCCGCCCGGCCACGTAATCCAAGTGTGCCCATGCAGGAACGCCTGCGCAAGCAACACGTAGTTGTTGTACGGCGATGAGCGCCCATGCGCGAAGAGCGCGATGACGATCAGTGCAAGACATCCGGCGACAATCGAAGGTTTGATCTTCACGAACTAATGGTCCACTCCCACGCGATAGAGTTCAGTACGCGTCGGCATCCGTTCGAGGTGATATCCCGGAACGCTTCCCTCCGGCGTGCCCGCGACGAACACCGCCTGCGCCGCAATCCAATCCGACATCCGGTCGACCTGATCGCCGTACCACGACGGTACGATCGCGCGAGCGCCGGTCTGGTGCAGCACGTATGCGTCATAGGCTAGCGGCGGTGCGATCACCCAGGTCGCGATGATGACTGCGTGATCCGGTGTCGCGCGAAGAATCTCGGCGGCATCGCGCGCCGCACGGTTGTCGTTCGGCTGATCGAAGAAGTGCCGCTGCGAAAAGACGAGGTAGAGCGCTGCCGCCGCAAGGGTAAGAGTAACCGTCATCCTGACCAGGTTCGGCAAAGCCGAACCCATGGCGTTCGGCCCTCGGCCGATCCGCGCTCCAAGAGTGCCCGCAGCGATTGCCAAGAGCGCAAAGGCCGGGAGAAAGTAACGATCGACGTCGGATTCTGCGCCAAAACCGAACGCAAAGAGCGTGCCGGCAAAGAGGGTCGCGCATGCGACGATCGCGCGCGTTGGCCCGCGGCGGAACGTGGCGATGAGTCCGGCGATTGCAAGCACGCACCCGATCGGCGTCAGCTCGCGAACGGCCAGCATGACAAAGCGGACAACGCCGAGCGTGTACGCATGCGCCGTGTATCCGAAGCGCACTTCATCGATACCGATATCGCGACCGGTCACCAGCGAAGCAAAATTCCCGACCAGCACGGGATCGTCGTAATTCCAGAAGGCGCTTCCGACGATGCCGTAGCCCGCAACCGGATCGAGATGTTCGGCGTTGACGTACGCGCTGCGCAGCGGGAGATAGAGGAAGCACACGGCCGCGCACGCGCACGCGATCACCGTCGCGCGCCGCAGCAGGCGAGGATCGGTCTCGTGGGCACGCGCCACGACCGCAGCGAGAATTCCTGGCAGCGCGCAGGCGACGACCGGATGGATTGCAACGCCGAGGCCAAAGATGATTGCGCAGATATAAAGATCGCGAGCGATGCCGCGATCGAGCCAGCGCAGCAAAAAGCATAGCATCGCGACGCACGCAAGCACAACGAGCGCATGCGCCTCGGCGCGCGTCGCGTGTTCCCAGGCATCCTCGCCGAAAGCAAAGACTAGTGCCGCGCACAGGCCTGCTATCGCGTCACCGCGTGCGTCGACGACGATCCGCCAGATGAACCAACAGGTAGTGGCAATGGCAAGCGCGCTAAGCGCGCTCATCCGGAATGCCACCGATCCGAACGGCACGACGTGGGTGAAGGCCCAACCGATCATCGTATAGAGCGGAAAGCCCGGCGGATGCGCGATGCCGAGGATGTACGGCACGGTATCCATCTCGCCGACGTCCCAGTACATGACGCTGTGATACGCACTCGCAAGATAGACCGCAAGCGGTATGACCGCGGCCGCCAGCGAAGGGGCCGCAGACATGAGCATTCCGCGCATCGATCCCTACTGTGCCGTTCGAACCGAAGAGCCCTTGGAACGCTTTCTCGAACCAAGCCCATTCATCCAGTCGGATGCGCCCGCGGTCATCGCATGGGTTGCCGATCGCCTCGCGGGCTGTGATGACGTCGAAAGCGCTCGCCGTGTCTTCCATTTTGTGCGCGACGAAGTCCATCATTCGTGGGATATTCAAGGAAAGCGCGTAACGCGGACGGCGCTCGATGTGCTTGCCTACCGAGAAGGCATTTGTTATGCAAAGAGTCACCTGGCTGCAGCGCTTCTTCGTTGCGTCGGAGTTCCGGCGGGGATCTGCTATCAGCGGCTGACGTTGATGGACGACGACTCGCAAGGATACGCGGTGCATGCCCTCAATACCGTCTATCTACAAACGCTTGAACGTTGGATACGCTTTGACGCGCGTGGGAATAAGCCGGGCGTCGATGCGCAGTTCTCGCTAGAGCGCGAACAATTGGCGTTTCCGATTCGCGCCGAGTACGACGAAGTTGACTACCTCGTAAACCTTGCCGAGCCGCACCCCGCCATTCTCGAAACACTCGTCCAAAACGACGACGCGATGACGATGTACCGCAAGGGTCTACCCGCGGCGCTCGCCTAGCGCAGCTTAAATCGGCGGCAGTGTCGCGTGCGGCAACGGCTTGGGCGGGACAAACGTCGAGGCCGGGAGCGCCGGTGGAAAACGATAGTCGCCCCACGCAATGCGCTCGCGCGCGGGTTTTCCGCTCACGCTGGCTTCGACCGTGACGTAGAACGGCACCCAATACTTATCGGATTTCCCATAGACCAGGCGCCCGTGTCCATGGGCCGTGCCCGACGTGGTCGTAAAATCGATTTCGCGCGGAAGATACGAATCGCCATCGATTACCAGACCAGTGACGACAAACCCGCTCGCCCCGTCGAGCGGCGTGAGCTCGTAACGATAGTCGAGATGCGATCCGTCCAACACCGTGCGCAAAAAGATCATCGAGTAGTTATTGCTTCGCGGCGCTAGGCGCACAATCGCATAACGATCTTCACGCCGCCCGAAATTCACGATCTTCGGCTTGATCGGAATGCCGTCGACGGCGATTGTCTCGTCGCGCACCTCCAGGCCACTTCGATAAATCACGTGACGCTGCTCGATGTCCGTGGTACCGAGCTGCGAGACGCTGTAGCTGAAGATCATTGCCTTAGGCGGCTGAAGGTCGCGCAGCTCGAGCGCATAGCGCGCAAGCACCAATTGGGAATCCAGCGTCGCCGGCACGGCGCCGATCAACGTCAGGCCCGCAAGCATTGCGACGAGCGAATATTTCACGCGCGTGTTACGAACTCAACACGGCGTCACGAATCGCTTGCACCGCAGCCGGGGCGCCCGCGGTATTCTTTCCACCGCCTTGCGCTTGCGTCGCAGCCCCGCCGCCTTTGCCACCGACCAGCGGTGCGGCCAGCTTAACTAAATTGCCGGCGTGGACGCCGGCCTTGACCAAATCGTCGCTGGCGGACACGAGTAGGCTCACCGCGCCATCATCGACGCCGGCAAGCGCGATGACGCCGCTTGGGAGGCGGCTGCGCAGCGCGCTCGAGAGATGACGAATCGCTTCGGCGTTAGCTTCCTGCACGACCGCGCCAACGAATGTGCGCTCGCCTTTGCGCTCGGCGCGCTCGAGATAGCTCTGCGCTTCGAACGCGGCCATCCGCGCCTTCATCTGTCCCACCGCTGTCTGCAAGTCGCGCATTTCGCGCTGCAGTTTGTTCACACGATCACCCAGTTCTTCGGGCGTGGTCGAAAGCGACGTCGCGAGCTCACTTACCAAGTCCTGTTGATGGACCACGAACCGCTCCGACGATTGCGAGACGCAGCTCTCGATGCGGCGAATCCCGCTCCCGATCGAGAATTCACTCAAGATCAGAAATAGCCCAAGCTCACCGGTCGAATGCGCGTGCGTTCCCCCGCAGAACTCGACCGACGGGCCGGCCTGGAGGACGCGGACCGTCTCACCGTACTTCTCGCCGAACATCCAGATGGCGCCGCTTTGCTTGGCTTCGTCGATTGGCAGTTCGCGTGTGATCACCGGCGAGTCGTCACGGATCATTTCGTTGACGCGCGCTGCGACGGCGTGCTTCTGTTCGGGCGAAAGCGCGCCCGCCGGATTGCGGAAATCGAAACGCATCCGATCGATGCCCACCCAGGACCCGGCCTGCGTCACCTCTTCACCGAGGACGTCGCGCAGCGCGCGCTGCAAGAGGTGCGCCGACGTGTGATGCCGCCGAATCTCGCGCCGCCACCAGTCGTAGACCGCGCCGTGCGCGCGAACCCCGACGGAAAATTCGCCGCTCTTCACGACCCCGTGGTGCGCAACCGCCTCGCCTAAGTACTGCGTATCGTCGACGTCGAAGACCGAACCGTCTTGAAGCGTAAGCCGGCCGCGGTCGCCGATTTGGCCACCTCGTTCGGCATAAAATGGGGTCCGATCGAGGATCATGACGCCGCGCTCGCCCGCACTCAGCGTCTCGACGGGTTTATCATCCCGCAAAATCGCGACGACCTCGCCGTCGGCTTCGAGACCACCGTAGCCGGTGAATTCCGAGCGCACCGCCGGCAACTCGGCCAGCGATACCACCGCGCGCTTCGATTTTGCGTCCGCACGCGCGCGTTGGCGCTGCTCGTTCATTTCCGATTCGAACTCTACCGAGTCGACGGCTACGCCGCCATCGGCTGCGATCTCGCGCGTGAGTTCGATTGGAAAGCCGAACGTGTCATGCAGCACGAACGCGTCATCGACCCGAAATCAAGCGCGTGCAGTTTTCGTTCGCGTCGGCGATCAGCCCGTCGAGCATCGCTCATGCCGCGTTCGAGCGTTCGATCGAACGTCGTCTTCCTCAGCACGCAGCGCCTGCACGATCCTCGTGACGTTGTCGCGCAGTTCGGGATAGCCAGGTGCGAGCGACCTCACGACCGCGGGAACGAGTTCGGTGAGAAAGCCATTCGGATAGCCGAGCAGCTTGCCGTTGCGAATCGCGCGCCGAATCAAGAAAGCGCAACACGTAGCCGCGATCGGTGTTGGACGGATAGATGCCGTCGTTGATCAGGAACGTCACGGCGCGCGCGTGGTCGGCAATGATATTCTGCCGCTCGCGCCGCTCCAGCGCGTGCATCGACGTGCTCGCGACCGGCGGCTGCGCTGCGATGATATCGGTGAAGAGATCGGTTTCGTACATCGAGGCGTTGCCGTTACAGACCGCGAGCATCCGCTCGAGCCCGGCGCCCGTATCGATCGATTTCTTCGGCAAGCTCGGTCAACTTGCCGTCGGCGCCGCGATTGTATTGCTGGAAGACGACATTCCAAATCTCGACGTACCGATTGCCTAGATTCGGCCCGGTGTCGTCGGGACCGCTCGCATATGGCTCGCCGGTATCGTAAAAGATTTCGGTGCACGGACCGCACGGGCCGGTCGGCGCCCATCGTCCAAAAGTTGTCTTCGTCGAAACGCGTGATCGCGCGAAGCGTCGAGCCCAACCTCGTCGCTCCAGATCTGCGCTCGCCTCATCGTCGTCGGTGTGCACCGTGACGTACAGACGCAAGGGATCGAGCTTGAGCACGTTGGTGACGAACTCCCACGCAAACGCGATCGCTTCGCGCTTGTAATAGTCGCCGAAGCTGAAATTGCCCAGCATCTCGAGGAACGTGCCGTGCCGCCCGGTGCGCCCGACGTTCTCGATGTCGCTCTTCGCCCCGGCCACGCGCAGACAGCGCTGCACGGTAACCGCGCGCGGCGCGGGCGCGCGGCTGCTCGCCGAGAAACACCGGCACGAACTGCTCCATGCCGGCGATGGTGAAGAGCGTGGTCGCACATCTCATCGGGGATCAGGCTGGCCGAGGGCATCAACTTGTGCTGCTTGGCGACGAAGAAGTCGATCCAAGCCTGGCGGAGTTCTTGGCTTTTCATGGGCTCAATGGGGAATGATAGCAGAGAGACCCCCCGCCTCCTACTGACGTTCAATACCCAAAGGGTGCGACTTTAGCCCGCAGAGCTTAGCTCTGAGGATAAAGTCTACTCTCCTAGCGCACCCCGGAGCTTCTCCAGCGCCTTGGCCTGCAGGCGCGAGACGTGCATCTGCGAGACGTTGAGACGCTTGGCGATCTCGGTCTGCGAGACCGATTCGTAGAAGCGCAGATAGATGATCACGCGCTCGCGGCCGCGTTAGCACGTGGAAGGCGCGCTCGAGATTGGCGCGGTCTTCGAGCAATTCGAGGCCGGTATCGGTCACGCCGACGGTGTCGGCAAGCGTCTGCGACTTTTGTCGCCCTCGCCGCATCACTTCGGAATCGAGCGAGAGCAGGTTGTAGGCCTGCCCGAGCTCCTGCGCTTCGAGAATTTCTTCTTCGCTCGCGCCAAGCTGCGCGGCCAGCTCGGCGACGGTCGGGACTGCGGCCCAAGCTCGACCGAGAGTTTCTCGCTCGCGCGGTTGACCGCGAGATTGAGTTCTTGCAGGCGGCGCGGTACTTTGACCGCCCAGCCTTTGTCGCGAAAATAGCGCTTGATCTCGCCGACGATCGTCGGCGTCGCATACGTCGTGAACTCGACGCCGCGATCGCGCTCGAAGCGGTCGATCGCCTTGAGCAACCCGACCGTGCCGACTTGCACCAGATCGTCGAGCGGCTCGCCGCGATTTGCGAACTTCATCGCGAGAAAGCGCACGAGGTTCAGGTGGGCGACGACCAACTCGTCGCGCAGCGTTCGTACTCGCGTTCGAATACGTTGGTAGCCTTCGTCATGCCGCGCGCGCGCGTGCGCAAAGAGCGCGAATAACTCGCGCGTCCGCTCACGCGACGCGTCGCTCGTCGCCACTATGGTGCTGCACGTTCGGCCTCGAGCCTCTTGACCATAACCAGTCGCGTTCCATGTTCCGGATGGACGTCGTAGTCCACCTCGTCCATGAGCGAGCGAATCAGGAAGACACCGAGCCCGACGATGCGCGCTTCGTCATCGAGTTCGCGCGAGCGGATATGCTCGGCGCGTGCGTGCCGCGACCGTGATCGCGCACGTCGAAGCGCAGTCCACCCCGGCTCGCTTCGCACGTGATCTCGATGTCGGCTCCCATGTGTCATGCTGGATCGCGTGGTGCACGCCTCCGCGACGGCGAGCTTGATGTCTTCGATCTCATCGATCGAAAAGTTCAGACGGCTCGCAACTGCCGCGACGGACAGACGCGCGAGCGCAACCCATTCCGCGCGGCACGGGATCCGAAGCTCGACGACATCGACTGTCGTCCGTTGCCGGCATCGGCTGGTTCACACAAGCGCCTTCATCGCGGCGTCTTCATTTTCGAAGATGCCGAAGATCTTCACGAGGCCCGTGATGTCGAAAATCTTCTTGATCTGCGGATTCGTGCAGACGAGATTCACCGAGCCGCCGTGTTCGCGCACGCGCTTGAGTCCGCCGATCAGCACGCCGAGACCGGTCGAATCGATATAGCGGACCTTTTCGAGATTGATGACGAGATTGTAGACGCCGCGATCGATCAGGTCGCCGATCGCATCTTTCACTTTCGGTGAGGTGTAGACGTCGATCTCTCCGCTGAGTTCGACGACGTAGCAATCGCCCTGCGCTTCGCGCACGTTAACTTTGATATCCAACGTCGTCCTCGCTTCCATTGAGTTCGTTGCGTTCCTGCCGCGTCACCCATCGGTGACGCGCGTCGATATCGTGCGCGCGTCGACGATCGTGCGACCGCGTTCGTACAGATCGGTCGCACTGGCTTGCCACTGCGTGGTCGCGTCGCTCGAACCTGCCACGTAGATCGCCGCGAGGCGTCCATCGCCAGGTTACCGGCTTCGCTGGCTTTCCCAACCAAGAGATCGCGCGTTTCTTCCTGGGTCAGCAGCACCGCGACCGCAGCCGCCGCGATCGCGCCAAGGACGAATCCGGCGAAGAAGCCGCCGCCGCTGTTCTCGTTACTCATGCCTTGCCATTCCTTACGTCCCGTCGCTGGAGTGTTCTTCCCGTCACGATGCGCCGCAAACCAGCGCTGACACCCCGTAATCGTCGCGCCGATGTTGACGATCGCCGGCGCAGAGCGCTCCTTGATCTGGTCAGCGGTGTCAGAAACCGAGGCCGGCAATCCCCTCGAGCGACCCGACGACGCCACGCAAGCGCGCGAGCGTCTGGTCGGCAGTGTCGGCGATACCGCCGACGTGATCCAGGGTCTCGCCGACGGGCGACCGAGATTCTCGATCTGTCCGTCGATCACGGTCAGCGTCAGATCGACGCGCCCGAGCGTGCGCGCGAGCGCAATGCCGGCGATGAACGCGCCGACGCCCACGAGCAATACGCCGAGACCAACACCGATCGTCCAAGCACGTCCGATGTTCCACGTCTACCAATGCACCCTTCACGATGCCGTCTCCCCCTTCACGATTCGGCGGTGATACGACGGGAGCGAGTTCCAGAACCCGATCGATCTCTTCCTCGGTCGTCGCTCCTCCCAGCGAAAACCGGATCGACGCCTGGTGCCAGCGCGGATCGATGTCGCAGTGCCGCGATGACGTGGCTGGGCTCGAGGGCACCCGAGGTGCACGCGCTTCCGGCCGAAACCGCGATGCCCTCCAGATCAAGCGCATCAACAGTGCTTCGGAATCGAGCGCCCGCAAACGAAACGTTGCTGTTGTTCGGCAAGCGCGGCGCGCCCGCGCCGTTGACGCGAACGTCCGGCATGCGCGCGGATGCCCGCCTCCAGGCGGTCGCGCAAGCGGCCGACGCGCTCAGCGCGCTGCGCTCGTTCCCGCAACGGCGAGCTCGAGCGCCGCAGCCAGCCGACGATGCCGGCGACGTTTTCGGTCCCCGAGCGCCGCCCGAACTCTTGGCCGCCGCCGTGCACGATCGGCTGCGAGCAGCGACGCCGTCGCGAACGTAGAGCACGCCGACGCCCTTGGGCCCGTAGAATTTGTGCGCCGAGAGCGAAAGCAGATCGACACCAAGCGACGCGACGTCGAGCGGCAACCAGGCCCGGGCGCCTGAACGGCATCGGTGTGAAACAGCACGCCGCGTTCGTGCGCGACAGCCGCGAGCTCGCGCGATCGGTGAAGACGTCCCGATCTCGTTGTTCGCGTACATGACCGAGCGAGCACCGTGTCGTCGCGCAACGCGCCGCAAACGCGATCGGATCGACCAGTCCGCCGCGTCGTCGACCGGCAGCAGCGCGACCTCGAAGCCCTCGTCGCGCAGCGCGTCGAGCGCGTGCAGGACGGCGTGATGTTCGATCGCCGTCGAGACGATGTGCCGGCCCCGGCCGGGCAGGCTCGCGCGACGCCCAAGAATCGCCAGGTTGTCGGATTCGGTGCCGCTCCCGGTGAACGTGATCTCTTTGCGGCTAACGCCGAGCGCTGGCGCGACGCGGTCGCGCGCATCGTCGAGCCGGCGCGCGCGCGCCGCCCTTCGGCGTGGAGCGAGCTCGGATTGTAGCGCCGCCTCGACGCAGTACGGCAGCATCGCGTCGAGCGACATCCGCGGCGCAGCGGCGTCGTCGCGGCATGATCGAGATAGATGCGCTTTTTCGTCCGGTTCTCAGATCGTTCTCAGAGCCCCGTCGTACGATCGATGTCGTGTGCGAAGCTCCAACGCACACTCCGAGAAGTAGCAACGGGAAACGGCGGTCCGAGAGTCACTCGGGCCGTCATTTTTGTATCGTCCGCGCTCACGCGGCATCGTTCTCGCCCGGCTCGTAGTAACGCCGCCCGCGCACGTTCTCGGGCAAGTTGTCCTGATCGCGTCGTAGTCGTCGTGCGCGTAGTGATAGTCGCGTCCGTACCCGAGCCGCTTCATCAAGCCGCGTCGGCGCGTTGCGAAGGTGCAGCGGCACCGGATCGTTGCGCGTTTCGCTGCACGTCGCGCATCGCGCGCCGAATAGGCGCGCCCGACGCTGTTGCTCTTCGGCGCGCGTCGCGAGATAGAGCGTCGCGTGCGCGAGCGGATAGAAGCCTTCGGGCATGCCGATGAAGTGCACCGCTTGCTGCGCGGCGACCGCGACCTGCAGCCCGCTGCGAATCGGCAAGGCCGACGTCTTCCGACGCAAGAATCACAGCCGGCGCGCGATAAAGAGCGGATCTTCGCCGCCGTCGATCATGCGCGCGAGCCAATAGATCGCGGCGTCCGGATCGCTCGCCGCGAATCGACTTGATGAACGCGCTGATGATGTCGTAGTGCGCTTCGCCGCCTTTGTCGTACGTCGAGCCGCGCTTCTGCATCGCCTCGAGGCGAGCGCGCGGTCGATCGACGCGTTTACGCCGTCGCGCTGCGGCGCGCTGGATGCGGCGAACTCGAGCGCGTTGAGCGCGGTGCGCGCGTCGCCGTTGGCGCAGGTCCGATCGAGCGTCGCTCGCGCGTCGTCGTCGAGCTCGATCGTCGCGTTGCGCCGAGGCCGCGCTGCGCGTCGGTGAGCGCGCGATCGACGATCGTTGCGACCTCGTCGTCGGAAATGGCGTGCAGCACGAAGACGCGCGAGCGCGAGAGCAGCGCGGAGTTCACTTCGAACGACGGGTTCTCGGTCGTCGCGCCGATCAGCGTGACCGTGCCGTCCTCGACGTACGGCAGAATCGCGTCTTGCTGCGCTTTGTTGAAGCGATGGATCTCGTCGATGAAGAGCACGGTGCGTTTGCCGACGCGCGCGGCGCGCTTGCGCTTCGGCGACGACGCGCCGCAGATCCGCGACGCCGGCGCTCACCGCCGAAAGTCGCTCGAAATGCGCGCCGGTCGAACGGGCGACGACTTCGGCCAGCGTCGTTTTTCCGGTGCCCGGCGGACCCCAGAGAATCATCGACGGGACGCGATCGCTCTCGATCGCGCGGCGCAGCGCGCGGCCTTGACCGAGCGATCTCGCTCTTGACCGACGAACTCTTCAAGCGTGCGCGGCCGCATGCGCGCTGCGAGCGGCGCCATCCGGCGACGTCGAAGAGCGACCGTATCGACGCGCCTTACGCGGGGCGCTCGGCGACGTCTGCGGTGCCGCCCGTCTTGTGCGTGCAGCGGATTTGGGAATATGGATCGGGCGCGGTGTCGCGACGTGCTGATTGACTGCGCTTGGGAATTGCATAACGACGTCGCCCTCGGCGTGCGCTTGACCCGATAATCGTGTTGTACAACACGTGGTTGGCGACCATGTTGCGCTCGCCTTGAACGATCTTCACGTTGCCGGTTAAATCCAAATCGTGCGTGGTGTCGTTGAGCATGCCGTTGTCCGCATCCACCGTGGTATCGGCTTGGACGTAATGGACGTTGCCGGTGGCGGTGTAGATTTTGCCCATGCCGTCGATGTGCACCTGATCGGCCGTAAGCGTTGAAGGTCCGCGCGACTTTGCGGGCTTTGTGCTCGAAAGGCCGGCAAAGTTGCCTTCGGTATCGTGCATCACGACGTGGCCGTAAAGCGTTGCAGCTTTTGATTTATAGTTGCCGCTCGCGCGATCGGCAGTGATATCGCCGCCGCCGCGCGTCATCGTCAGCTGTTGCGGTGTGCTAAAGTCTCCCGACTTGAAGTTCACGTCGAGCAACGCTGCATGCACGGTCCACACGCCCACTTGGAAGGTGTCCGGGCCGGAGGGGCTTGGGTGCGCGGCTAGGACTTAGGGTCGGACTGGGCGTCGCCGCAATCAAGGCGGCCGCAACGATGAGCGCAATCGCAAAACGGCTCATGATTGCAAGCGCACCTTCACACTGGGGCGCTCGATCGGCCCGAGGAGTTCGGCGAGACGTTCATAGCTCACCGCGCCTTCGCGTACGAGTCGGGCATGTCGGCTAGTTAGATCCACGATGGTTGATTCGCGGTCGTAGCGCGCCGGTCCATTCTCGATCGTGAGATCTGCCGGCGCTATCGTCGTCGCATCCGGAACGGTCGCAGCGGCAAGGGGCCCAGAGCGCTCCAAGATTGCGCGCGCGAGCGGCTCGTCGGGAACGCGTAGCGCGAGCGTCATAGTCCTGCGGTCACCTCGTCGCTCACGAACGCCGGCCGGCGAACGATCAGCGTAACCGGCCCCGGCAGCAGCCGTTTCGAGGAGAGGATCGCAAGGGGGTTCTGCGGTGCGTATTCCAGGAATTCAGCGGGTGACGCGACCAGCAACGTCAGCGGCTTGTGATCCGGACGGGTTTTGAGCCCATATACGCGATCCACGGCCTGGCTGCGATAGGGGTCGCACGCTAGGCAGTAGCCCGTATCGCTTGGAAAGAGAATCGTGCCGCCTGCAAAAATTGCACGCGTGCACGCTTCGACGATACGCTCGAGCGGCTCGACGCGAGCGTCGAGGGTAGACATTTAGAGATGAATGCTCATGCCGGTGCCGATCGCGACGCACGAGAGCGGATCGTCGGCAACGATGGCGGGAACGCCAGTCACTTCGGACAAGCAGCTTATCAGGCCGCGCAGCAACGCGCCGCCGCCGGTGAGAATCATGCCGCGATCGATGATGTCGGCAGCCAGTTCCGGCGGCGTTTTTTCCAGCACCGCTTTGACCGCTTCGACGATCGCACCGACCGGCTCGGAGAGCGCTTCGCGAATCTCTTCACTCGTGATCTTGACCGTCTTGGGCAAGCCGTTGATCAAGTCGCGGCCGCGAATCTCCATCGCCAGCTCCTGCTCGAGCTTGTAGGCAGAACCGATTTTGATCTTGATCTCTTCGGCCGTGCGTTCGCCGATCATCAGGTTGTAGACGCGGCGAATATAGCGCACGATCGCGTCGTCGAGCTTGTTGCCCGCGACGCGAAGCGACTGCGAGACGACGATGCCGCCAAGCGAAATCACCGCGACGTCGGTCGTGCCGCCGCCGATATCGACCACCATGGTGCCCGACGGCCCGTCGATCGGCAGGCCCGCGCCGATCGCCGCCGCCATTGGTTCTTCGATGATGTCGACGTTGCGCGCGCCCGCGAGTTTCGCCGCATCTTTAACGGCGCGCTCTTCGACGCTGGTGATCTCGGCCGGAACGCAGATCGTCACATGCGGTTTTGGTTTGATGATCGTCGACCACCACGAGCGGTCCTTCATGACCTTCTTGATGAAGTAGGAGAGCATCGCTTCCGTCACTTCGAAATCGGCGATGACGCCGTCGCGCAGCGGGCGAATGGCTTGAATGTGCGCCGGCGTCTTGCCGAGCATCTGGCGCGCCTCTTCGCCGACCGCAAGGATTTTGCCGGTATTCATGTCTTTTGCGACGACGGAGGGCTCGCGCAAAACGATGCCTTTGCCCTTGACGTGCACGAGCACGTTCGCCGTGCCAAGATCGATCCCGATATCCAAACTAGAACTCCCGAGTACTGTGGTGAGAGTGGGTGACGATGATTATCCGGCTGCGGAACTCACGCGCGGATATTCGCGCGTCTCGAAAATACCGGCCGGTTCGACCAGCGGCGTGATGCCGCTGCTGCGCTGCACTTGACCGCCGAGCGCGGAGAGCAGCTCTTCCAGCCGCTCGTAACCGCGATCGATATATTCCAGGCCGATGATCTCGGTTTCGCCGGCTGCGGCGAGACCCGCGATCACGAGGGCCGCGCCGGCGCGAATGTCCGGCGCTTCGACCGGCGCGCCCGAAAGCTGCGCTGCGCCTTTAACGACCGCGGTGTTGCTCTCCATCGAAACTCTGCACGTCGGCGCCCATGCGCGCGAGTTCGTTGACGTACGAGAAGCGCGCGTTGAAGATCGACTCTTCGACGACGCTCGTTCCCGGCGCGGTCGCAAGAAACGCGACCATCTGCGGCTGCAGATCGGTCGGGAAGCCCGGATACGGCGCGGTGAGAATGTCGGTGCCGCCGGTGATCGCCGTCTGCCTTCACGCGAATCCAATCGTCGCCGGTACGTGAGATCGACGCCGCACTCTTGCGAGTTTAGCGAGCACGCGCGAGATGCTCGGGATTGCAGCCGGTAACCGTGACGTCGCCGCGCGTGACGGCGCCGGCGAGCAGCAGCGTTCCGGTGACGATGCGATCGGGAATGATCTCGTATTCGACGCCGTGCAGTTCTTTGACGCCGTCGATCGACGATGCGTGTCGGTACCGAGACCGGCGATCTTCGCGCCCATCGCGACCAGGAAGTTGGCGAGATCGGTGACTTCGGGTTCCATCGCAGCGTTCTTGATCGTCGTCGTGCCTTCCGCGAGCACCGCGGCGAGCATCGCGTTCTTCGTCGCGCCGACGCTCGGCATACGAAACTCGATCGTCGCGCCCTGCAAGCGCGTGCGTTTGCTCTCGGCGATGAGATAGCCGTGCGCGTTGCGCACCTCGCAGCCAAGCGCGACGAAGGCTTGTTCGTGCATGTCGGTCGCGCGCGTGCCGAGCACGCAGCCGCCGGGCAGCGGAACTTCGGCGCGGCCGAAACGGCCGAGCAGCGGGCCGACGATATCGAACGACGCGGCGAGCTTGCGCACGAGCGCGTACGGCGCGCGATACGACGCAACGTTGCTGGAGTCGATCGTGATCGTGTTGTTGCCTTCGTAGCGCAGGCGCGCGCCGAGCGCTTCGAGCAGCGACCACATCACCGAAACGTCGGTGATGCGCGGCACGCGATGCAGCGTGACTTTGCCTTTGGCGAGCAATGCGGCGGCCATGATCGGCAGCGCGGCGTTTTTCGCGCCGTGCGTAGCGACCGAGCCCTCCAGCCTCGCGCCGCCCCGTACCCGCAGCGTCGTCTCCAAACGATCAAGCATTAGGATCGGTCGTTCGCTGGAAACGTCCAGGAACATGCGTGAGCAAGCGAAGCGAGCCACGCGGCTTTAACAGGCGAAGCTTCAGCTTTGACCGTAAAGCCTAGTGGCCGGTCAGGCGCAGCTTGGCGTTGGCGAAATCGATGCGGCTGCTCTGCCGTCGGTCGCGCGTGCCAGCTCCTCGCGGGTCTCGCAACGTCGACGTCCTCGAAGCGCAGCGCCTCGTCGACCAGCACGGTGACCCGGTCGGGCAGCGCCTGCATGAAGCCTTCGCCCGTGGCGAGTTCGAGCCGCTGCGTGTGCCGTCTTGACGACGTTGGCGCGTAGACGACCCGGGCTTGAGCGCGGCCAGAAACGGCGCGTGCTGCGGCAGGATGCCCTCCTCGCCTTCGGTCGTCACCGCAATCACCAGCTCGGCGTCGCCTTCGAAGACGAGCTGCGTGGGCGTGATCAGCTTGAACGGCACGGTGCTTGCCATCGCTTAGACGGTCGCTCGCCATCTTTTCGGCGTTCTCGCTGACTTCGTCGATGCCGCCGGCATAGAAGAACGCGTGTTCCGGCAGATTATCGACTTTGCCGTCGAGCATCTTCCTTGAACGAAGCGATCGTGTCGCGGAGCTTCACGTACTTTCCCGCGCGGCCCGTGAACTGTTCGGCCACGAAGAACGGCTGCGAGAAGAAGCGCTGAATGCGGCGCGCGCGGCCGACGGCGATCTTGTCGTCTTCGGAAAGTTCTTCGACGCCGAGAATCGCGATGATGTCCTGCAAATCTTTGTAGCGCTGCAGCATTTCTTGCACGCCGCGCGCGACCGCGTAATGTTCTTCGCCGATGATCTGCGGATCGAGAATGCGCGAGGTCGACGCGAGCGGATCGACGGCCGGATAGATGCCGAGTTCCGAAATCGGGCGCGACAGCGCGGTCGTCGCGTCCAAATGCGCGAACGTCACGGCGACGGCCGGATCGGTGTAGTCGTCGGCCGGAACGTACACGGCTTGCACCGAGGTGATCGAACCCTTGTGCGTCGAGGTGATGCGTTCTTCGAGCGAACCCATGTCGGTCGAGAGCGTCGGCTGATAACCGACGGCCGACGGCATGCGGCCCATCAGCGCGGAGACTTCCGAACCGGCTTGCAGATAGCGGAAGATGTTGTCCATGAACAGCAGCACGTCGGCGCCGAGCTTCGTCGCGGAAATATTCGGCCATCGTGACGCCCGTCTGCGCGATGCGGAAACGCACGCCCGGCGGTTCGTCCATCTGACCGAATACGAGCGTCGTCTGCGCGAGCACGCCCGACTCTTTCATTTCTTGCCAGAGATCGTTGCCTTCGCGCGTGCGTTCGCCGACGCCGGTGAAAACCGAGAAGCCTTTATGCACGTTTGCGATGTTGCGGATCAGCTCTTGAATGAGCACGGTCTTGCCGACGCCGGCGCCGCCGAAGAGTCCGACCTTGCCGCCGCGCGTGTACGGCGCCATCAGGTCGATCGACTTTGATGCCGGTTTCGAAAATTTTCGGCGTCGGATCTTGCGATTTGAAATCCGGTGCGGGGCGATGGATCGGCCAGAACGCCGCCGCCTTGACCGGCTCGTTCGAATCGATCGCTTTGCCCAGAACGTTGAAGATGCGTCCGAGCGTGCCTTCGCCGACCGGAACCATGATCGGCCCGCCGGTGCTGGTCACCGCGTCGCCGCGCACGCAGACCGTCGGTCGAACCCATCGCGAGGCAGCGCACTTGGTTGTTGCCGAGTTCGTCTTGCACTTCGAGCGTGAGATCGCGCGCTGCATCGCCGTGCCGCCGAGATCGATCCCTGACGTGGAGGCGCTCGACGCGTGCCCGTTGCTTCGCCGCCTGAGCATCATCGTTAACGCGAACGGTGAGCGCGTCGTTGATCTTCGGCAACGTTTCGGCCGTGAACTCGACGTCCACGACGTTGCCGAGCACTTGCACGACTTTACCGGTGGCAGCCATCTTTTATCCCTTTACCAGTGCTTCCGCGCCGGCGACGATTTCGAGGAGTTCTTTGGTAATCGCGGCTTGGCGCGCGTTGTTCATTTGAATGGTGAGCTCGTCGATCAATTTACCGGCGTTATCGGTCGCGTTGTTCATCGCGACCAACTGCGCGGCAAAAAACGCCGCATCGGTTTCGAGCATCGCCGAAAAGATCGTGAACTCGAGATATTTCGGCAGCAACCGCGAAAGCACGAATTCGGGCGAAGGTGCGAATTCGACCGCACCCTTCGCACTTCGAGACGCCGCCTGCGGAGGCTCCTCAGTGTGACCTGCCGCTAGCGAGTCTCGTAGATCGGCACGAGTGTGCGCGTTTCGGGTTTCTGGGAGAGCATCGAGATCGAGCTTCGAGCAGATCAGCACGATCTCGGAGATCTTGCCGTCGATGAAGTCTTCGGTGACGCGTTGCGCGACTTCGCGCGCGACATCGAGTTTCGACGGCACGTTGAGCGCCCAGGTCGGCCGGTCGCCGTCGCCGAAGCGGCGGACGGCGTTACGCGCCTTGATACCGACCGTGTACCAAGCGACGTCTTTATGCTCGCGCGCAAACTGCTCGGCCGCGCGAATGACGTTTGAGTTGAACGCGCCGGCCAGTCCTTTATCGGCGGTCATCAGAATCACGCCGAGCGGTGCGCTCGCTTTTCCGGGCTTCATGAACGGGTGATCGACCGAGGATACGGCCGCCATCAGATCGTGCAGCATCTCCGCAAGCGCATCCGCATACGGACGCGCTTGTTTCTGCGCCTGTTCGGCGCGGCGGATCTTCGCAGCGGCGACTTGCTTCATCGCCTTGGTGATCTGCTGCGTATTCTTCAGCGATCGTATCCGGTCGCGAAGATCTTTAACGCTTGGCATTAGAAGCTCTTATTGAACTCCGTGAGCGCCGTTCGAGCTGCTTCTTGTTTTCGTCGGAAAGCTGTCCGCTCGACGCGATCGCCTGGGGAACCGCGGCGTACTTCTGCGTGCAGGAAGTCGATGAAGCCACGCGCCCAATCCTGCAGACGCGGCGTCGGCATGTCGTTGACGAAGCCGTTGGTCGCGCCGTAGAGCAGCGCGACTTGATCTTCCATCGTCATGCGGCTGATACTGCGGCTGCTTGAGCAGCTCGGTGATCTTCTCGCCGCGCAACAGCTGCATTTGCGTCGGCTTGTCGAGATCGCTCGAGAGCTTGGCGAAGGCCGCGAGATCGCGGTATTGCGCGAGTTCGAGTTTGAGTTGGCCGGCAACCGATTTCATCGCCTTCGTCTGCGCCGAACCGCCGACGCGCGAGACCGAGAGACCGACGTCGACGGCGGGACGGATGCCCTGGAAGAACAGTTCCGGCGTCAGGTAGATCTGACCGTCGGTGATCGAGATCACGTTGGTCGGAATGTACGCGGCGAAGTCGCCGGCTTGCGTTTCGATGATCGGCAGCGCGGTCATCGAACCGCCGCCGAGTTCGTCGGAGAGTTTCGCCGCGCGTTCGAGCAAGCGCGAATGCAGGAAGAAGACGTCGCCCGGATAGGCTTCGCGGCCCGGCGGACGGCGCAGCAGCAGCGACATCTCGCGATACGACTGCGCGTGCTTGGTGAGATCATCGTAAATGATCAGCACGTCTTTGCCCGCATACATCAGTTCTTCGCCCATCGCGCAGCCGGCGAACGGCGCGATCCAGCGCAGCGCGGCGGCTTCGGCCGGGCTAACGGCGACGATGGTGGTGTATTCCATCGCGCCTTTTTGTTCGAGCACTTGCGCGAGCGCGGCGACGGTCGAGTTCTTCTGACCGATCGCGACGTAGATGCAGAAGACGTTCTTGCCTTTTTGATTGATGATCGTGTCGATCGCGATCGCCGTCTTGCCGGTCGAACGGTCGCCGATGATCAGCTCGCGCTGGCCTTTGCCGATCGGAATCAGCGCGTCGATCGCGCGGATACCGGTCTGCAGCGGCTGCTTGACGCCTGGCGTTGCACGACGCCCGGCGCGACGTTTTCGATCGTGCGATAGTTTTTCGTTTCGATCGGGCCCTTGCCGTCGATCGGCTGGCCGAGCGGATTGACGACGCGTCCGAGCAGCGCTTCGCCGACCGGAACCGAGGCGATGCGGCCGGTGCGGCGGACTTTGTCGCCTTCTTTGATGTCTTTGTCGCGGCCCATGATCACGACGCCGACGTTGTCCTCTTCCAGGTTGAGCGCGACGCCTTGCATGCCGTTGCGGAACTCGACCAGTTCGGACGCGCGCACGCCGCGCAGCCCGTAAACGCGCGCGAGGTTGGCGCCGACTTCGATGACCGTGCCGACTTCGTCTTCTTGGACGCCGCGCTTTGAAGCTCGCGATCTGCTGCTTGAGGATTCCGGCGATTTCGTCTGCGTTAATCATCGTAAAAAGGCGCTCCGATCTAATCTCCGCGCCCCCCACTCCGTGGGGCCCCCGGTAGCGGGGCGCGTTAACAAATTGGTTAGAAAAAGATTCCCCTGGGGCGCCGCCACGTTAGTTGCCGCTCGCAAAAAGCGTTCGGGTCAGTTCTTCCAAGCGGCCCGCCACCGAGCCGTCGATCACGCGGTCGCCCATCGCGATGCGCACGCCGCCGATCAAACTCGGATCGTAGCGGACGTCCGCTTCAAATTTCTTGCTGTAGAGACGTTCGAGCTGCTCGACGATCGCGCGAACTTCGGACTCGGACAGTTCGCGCGCGCTCGTGAGCGTGAGCGGCTCGACGCCGCGCGCCGCCTGCTCCAGCTTGCGATATTCCGACGACCAATGCGTCGAGCAGCGCTTCGCGACGCTTGCGTACCAGAAGCAACAGCGTGTGGAGCGCGATCGTTCCGACCTTCCCTTGAACGCGGCCGTGAAAGCGTGCTCTTTGTCGCCGCGCGCGACCACCGGCGAAACGAAGAAGTCGGCGGTGGCGGGGTCCGCGTCGATCGTGCGCTCGATCATCTCGAGCTCGCGACCCGACAGCTCGACTGCGTTCGCGTCGTTCGCCAGGGAGAAAACCGCAGTTGCGTAGCGGCGGGCGAGTGTTTCGTTAGCCACGGAGCGACGCCAGGAATTCTTTCATCAATTGGGCATTGACGTTCGCGTCGATCCGCTGCGCGGCGCTTTGCCGCGCGATATCGAGCGCCTTAGCGGCGAGATCCTCGCGCATGCGCTCGCGGGCGGCGTTACGCGCGCGTTCGAGTTCACCTTGCGCATTGCGCACAAGGCGGTCGCCCGCCGCGCGAGCCTCCGCGACGATGGCGTCGCGCTCGTGCTGCGCCCGCTCTTTAGCGCGCTCGAGGATAGTCCGCGCGTCTCGCTTGGCGCCATCGATCTCGTGACGCAGCGCTTCGAGCGCCGCCTTCATCTCGTCGCGATGGCGTTCAGCCTGCGCGATGCGTTCGTTACTGGACTTTTGCGCCGAAGCGATCGCCGGCGTAACCCAATTCGCCACCGCCCAAATAATGAACGCAACGAACAGCACAAAACCGGCGATTTGGCTCCAAAAGGCGATTGCGTCGTAGTTCACGCGTGAATCTCCGGCAGGATACGCCCTACGATGCTCTCGGCAAGTTCCTGAGCGAGCGCGCGTTCACGAGGACGCACCGCCTCGACTTCACTTGCGACCTGCCGGTCCGCGTCATCGACGATCTGCCGCACTTTTTCGCCGTAATCACTTGCGAGCTTGGCGGCCTCGTTGCCTCCCTCATTGCGAGCGGCGGCGACCAGGTGATCCGATTCGCTCCGCGCATCGGCACGCACTTGCTCGGCCCGCGCGCGAAGCTCCGTCGCCTCCGCCTGCGCCCGGTCGTACTCGTGCGTGAGTCCTTCGATATACTCGCGCCGCTTCGCGATTGCGCTCTGCACGGGACGCAAAAAGACCACGTACAAAATCGCGTAAAAAATCGCGAAGTTGACGAGTTGGACCCAAAACGTCCCGTCCGGCGTGAGAAACATCGGTCTTCGCGCGTTCCCTAGTGGCCGGCGAGCGCTTTGGCGACGAGCGGAATGCTCGAAGCGCCGAACAGGATGAACAGGCCCAGACCCAGCGCGATAAACGCGTTGGCTTCGACAAAGCCGACGCCGATGATCAGGAACTGGAGGATGTTCGGGCGGGCCTCGGGTTGACGCGCGATCGCTTCAACCGCGCGTGCACTCACCATACCGTCGCCGATGGTCGTCCCGATCGCAAAGCCGGCGGCGATGATCGCAAATGCGATAACGCCGACTGCGGCGATGATAGTTTCAGGGCTCAACGTAGTGTCCTTTCTCGAGTACTAGTGGTCGTCGGCCAGCGCCAACGAGAGATAGACGATGGAAAGCAACGCAAAGACGAACGCTTGCAGCAGCCCGACCAAGAAGTTGAAAATTTCTAAGAAGAACGGCCCGAATCGCGGCCGCGAGCGAGAGATCGAAGGCGCCGATCTTGACCTGCGCCGTGATGATCTGAATGACGACGAAGAGCAGCAGTTCGCCAACGAAGATGTTGAAAAAGAGACGAGCGGCGAGCGTGGTCGGGCGCAGCACTTCTTCCAAAATGTTCAGAGGCAACATCGCCGGAAACGGTTGGGCGAGATGCTTGTAGAAGCCCGAGCCCCGCTTGCGAATGCCGCTGACTTGAATGACCACGAACACCAGGATCGCAAGCGCGGCGGCGGTGTTGATATCTGCGGTCGGCGAGCCGCCAAACGGCAAACGCAGCGGCTCTTTAAACGGAAACGCGCCGAACTCGTTGAGCAAAAAAATGAACATCGCGAGCGCGATAAAGAACGGTACGTACGGCTCGCCCTGTTTGCCCAGCGACCCGTAGGCGAGGTCGCGAAATAATTGATCACGCCTTCGATGAAGGTCTGGCGCTTGTTGACACGGGCGGAGTGATACGACGCGCCGATCCAGGCAAAGAGCGGCAGCGTCACCGCCATGACGACCCAGGTCGTCAAAACGGTGTCGGAGTGCACGGTACCCAGCACGGGCACGTGCCAGAGCGCGTGTTCGCCGATTTGCTCGTGCACGAGTTCTAAACTCTACTCTCTTACCTTTAGCGTTCGCGTGCCACGCCGACGGCGTAGGACGCGATGGGTGTCAAAAGACCGGCGATATACAAAAGGCAGCACCACCAGGGCCCGACCGCCGCAAACGCCACCGCGACTATAGCGAAGACCCCTACCCGGGATAAACTACTTATGACGAAGGACTTGGAGGCACCGGATTCCGCCAACCGTTCTCCCGCCGCGTTCAAGAGCCGGAGATTGAGATAGCCGCAGAACAGGCCTACGGCTACGGCAAGGACGGCAAACAGGATCGCGCGGGCGACAGGTAGGTACGTCACCTTGGCCTATTTTCCCGCCTGAAGAAGCGCGCGGGCTGCGACCAGCCCACCCAGCAGAACGCCGGCGAAGAGGCCGGCGACAGCCCACAGAGCGGTCCCCGTTCGGTGGGCGAGCGCAAGGCCGCCGGCAAAGCCGGCAAGCACCATCACCGCAAAGGTCGACCCTGCCGTGAGCGCTGCCTTCATCGTTCGTTCTCGCCACCTTCCAACGCACCGAGTATTATCGGGTTATGCAGTTCGACGGAACTTGGAGAAGCTACCGTGCCGCGCCGATCGATTGAACTCCGCGCCCCGGTCGCCCTTGCCGCCGGTGCCGCCCGCGACGCGCTGCTTCGCGTCATGCATGCGATAGGCCAGGGGACGGCAACGCCCGACCAGTTGAACCTCTCCGTGTATCTGCGCGATTTACACGCCGACGTTCGCGGCGAGGTCCGTATACCCGTGACCGTTGACGTCGTCGATCGGCCGGCACGCTTCGAATATGCGATCACGATTCACGCGGCGTCGGACGAGGGATTCTTTCCGCGCTTCGAGGGCACGCTCAGCATTACGCCGGTCGGGACGCAAAGCGAACTGTGGCTGCAAGGGACCTACGACCCACCTTTTGGTCTCGTGGGCGCGGTGCTCGATCGCACCGTGCTCCGCCACGCGGCCAAACGCAGCTTGCAATCCTTTTTGCAGCGCATCGCCGACGATGTCGCGAGCGACGAACGCGCTACCGAAGAGCAGCACCAACGAAGCGTTCGTGGTATGCAACAGTAATCCAAAGGCACAGGAGCTTTATGTTCAACACCATGCTCGTCGCAGTCGACGAATCGCAAGCCTCCAAAGAAGCCTGCGATCTTGCCGTCAAGTTAGCGCTCGAGGACCATGCCAGCCTCGTGCTCGTCACTATCATCGACGTCGGCAAGCTCATCACGGTCGCCGGATACGATTCGCCCTATCCGGCCGAGACTCTCGACATCATGCGCAAGGCGGCGCAGAAGTTGCTCAACGAGAGCGGGGCTGCGTGCGAAGCGCAAGGTTTGAAGGTGAGCACCGCCGTGGGTGAAGGGGACGCGGTCGACGAGATCGTGCGCCTTGCGGATGCGTACGACGCCGGCCTCATTTGCATCGGTACGCACGGACGCGAGGGCCTTGCACGGCTCTTTGTCGGCAGCGTCGCTGAAGGCGTATTGCGACGCGCGAACGTTCCGGTGCTCGTCGTTCGCCCAACGTCAGAGCAAAGCAGCGTGAAAGGAAGCGGGGAAGCTGCCACCGCGCAGGCGCGCTAACAACCAAGCGACGATGCGCGGCGCCGCGAGCCCGTCGCCGTACGGATTGGCCGCGCGCGCCATGCGCGCGTACGCTTCTGGATCGCTCAGTAGCCGGCTGCTGCGGCGACGATGGCGGCGCGATCGTGTCCGACCAGCTCGAGCGTCCCGGCCTCAAGGCCCTCGGGCCGTTCGGTTTCCTCGCGCATGACCAGCACGGGCTTTCCCAGCGTCGGTGCCTCCTCTTGCAAACCGCCCGAATCGGTGAGACAAAGGTGAGTGCTTTAACCGCGGCGACCATCCGCGCGTAGTCGATCGGATCGACCAGCACGACGCCGGGACGCTGCCGAGCACGTCGTAGCGCGACCGGCGCGAACGTGCGGCGAGGGATGCACCGGCCAGTAGATCTGCGGACGCGAGGGCAACTGGGCGATATCGCCCATCGCTTCGCACATCTCGCGCATGATAGGGATGATTCTCGCGGCGGTGCGCGGTGACCAGCAGGATCGGCCGCGCCGGATCGAGTTCGTTCCAACGCGGCGGCTGCGGAAGATCGTTGCGTTGCGCGGTTTCGAGAAACGCATCGATGACGGTGTTGCCGGTCACGATGATATCGTTCGGGTCGACGTGTTCGTTCAGCGAGATGTTCGCGCGCCAGCGAGCGTCGGCGCGAAGTGGTACGACGCGATCGTGCCGGTCAGACGCCGGTTCATCTCTTCGGGATACGGCAGCCAGCGATCGTTGGTGCGCAGCCCGGCCTCGACGTGACCGACCGGAATTTGTTGATAGAACGCCGCCAGCGCTGCCGCGGTGCTGGTGGTCGTGTCGCCGTGCACCAGCACGACGTCGGGCCGCGCCTGCTGCGAGCACCGGCTCCATGCCCTCGAGCACGCGCGTCGTAATCTGCGTCAGCGTCTGATCGTCGGTCATGATAGTCGAGATCGAAGTCCGGCTCGATCGCAAAGAGTTCGAGCAAATCGTCGAGCATCTGCCGGTGTTGCGCGGTGACGCACACCGATCGTCGATGGCTTGCTCAGCGCGTAGCGCGTGCACGACCGGGCGCCATCTTGATCGTATCCGGGCGCGTCCCGAACACGGTCATGACGCGCAGCTTGTTTTGATTCATCTATAGCGTGTGGCGGAAAGACGTGAGTGAACTCGCCCGAGAGCACGAGAGCGACGAAACCCAGCACGAAGCAGACGGCATAGATCAGCAGCACCGCTTGGCGCACGTTCAACCCGAAGCGGAAAATCAGCTGGTGATGGAAATGTCCGCGATCGGCTTCGGTAATGCGCTTGCCTGCGCAGGCTCGCCGCACGATTACGGCAGCCGTATCGAGAATCGGCAACGCCAGCACGACGAGCGGGACAACGATGGAAATCGCGATCGCCGTCTTGCTCTCGCCGATGATCGACACGGTCGCAAAGACGAACCCGATGAAGAGCGACCCCGCGTCACCCAGAAAGATTTTCGCCGGATTGAAGTTATAGGGCAGAAAGCCGAGCGCCGCGCCGGCGAGCGCAATCACCACCAGCGCGACGACGGGATTCGCGTGCACGACTGAGATCGCGAAGAGAAACAGGCCCGAGATCAGCGTAAATCCCGAGAGCAATCCGTCGAGCCCGTCGATGAAGTTGATCGCGTTCATCATGCCGACGTACCAGAACAGCGTGAGCGGAATCGACAGCCACAAGGGAAAGTCGATCCAGTTGGTATGCGGGTTATGATCGAACGGATTCGTTATGCCCTGGATGATGAATCCATACAGCATCGAGACCAGCGCCACGACGATCTGCGCGATAAATTTGTTGCGCGGACGCATCCCCATGATGTCGTCCCAGAGACCTACACCTAAAATAAGCATCCCGCCGAAGAGCAGGCCGACAAGGCGATGCACGTTGTCGAACTGATCCGCGATGGCGTTGACCTTTTGATGGAGGTCCAAGTGCGCTATCGACGGGTAGAGCGCGTACGGCGAAGTCAGCGCAAATCCAAGCACGGCAAAAAGCGCGAACGCAAAACCAAAGAAAACCGCTAGGCCGCCGATGCGAGGGGTCGGAACGTCGTGGACGCGCCGCTCCTCATTCGTTGCGTCGATGATCTCGAGATGCGTCGCGAGCCGAATGACCAGCGGCGTCGCGCAGCGGCGACGGTCGCTGCAATTGCGAACGTCAAGAAGTAGATCAGCGCGGCCGTCATTGGCGCGCGCCTTCGAGTGAAGCAAACGGGCACGCAGCGCGACGCCGGCTTCGGCGAGCAGTTCGCGCCGCGACCGGGTCAGGATAGGGCTGATCGTAGACGATCTTCACAACGCCGGCGCTGATGAGCAGCTTCGAGCAGTTGACGCACGGTTGATGCGTGCAATAAGCGGTCGCGCCTTGGAGCCCGACGCCGTGCAGCGCGCCCTGAACGATCGCATTAGCTTCGGCATGCGTTGCTCGTTGGCAATGATCGTTGACGACGATGCAGCCGGCCTCGGTGCAATGCGCCACGCCGCGCGGCGCGCCGTTGTACCCGGTGGTGAGAATGCGATGCTCGCGCACGAGCACGCGCCAACCGACGCGCGCGGGCACGTCGCGCGCGTCGCGACCGTTCGCGCGATCTGCATAAAGTACTCATCCCAGCCGGGACGGGCGCTCATGCGTTCCTCGCGCGCACCGCAGCCGGCACGGATGTGAGGCTTCCGAACATGCGATCTCCGGCATCCCCTAAGCCCGGCACGATGTAGGCGTGATCGTTGAGGCCTGCATCCAGCGCGGCCGTCACGATGGACACCGCGGGATGCGCGGCGTGTATGCACCGCACGCCTTCCGGCGCAGCGATCACACAAACGAAGGTCAGCATTCGAGCGCCGCGCTCCACGAGCGCATCGAGGGCGGCGACGCCCGAATGCCCGGTCGCGAGCATCGGATCGAGCACAAACACGTGACGATCTTCAAGCTGTGGTGGCACGTTAGCGTAATACGGAACGGCGCGCAGCGACTCGGGATCGCGATAGAATCCAAGGTGCGCGACAACGGCGTCGTCGATAACACTGAGGAAACCGGGCAAAAGCCCGAGGCCGGCGCGCAAAACCGGAGCGACGACCGGGCGCGTTGCAATGCGTTGAGCATTCGTTTCGATCAGCGGCGTCGTGATGCGTTCGTCACGCAGCGGTAGCGATCGCGTCGCTTCGTAAGCCAGAAAGACGCCAAGCTCTTCGATCAGCGCGCGAAACACCGGCGTCGGTGTCGAACGGTCGCGTAGTCGCGCGAGACGATCGGCGACGGCCGGATGATCAACGAGGTGGAGGCTTTGGCTCCCGGGCATGAAAGTCGGGTTTGTTATGCGTGCGCGCGATACCTGGGTGCTGCTCGCGACGATCGTCGGGTCGAGTCTTGCGTTCATCGACGGAACCGTCGTTTCACTCGCGCTTCCCTCGGTTCAACGAGAGTTTCATGCGAGTGCGGGCGATGTCGCATGGATCGTTGAGCTTTACACGCTCGTGCTCGGTTCGCTGATGCTGCTCGGCGGCGCGCTCGCCGACCGCTATGGGCGCAAGCGCATCTTTATTCTCGGCGCGGTGCTTTTTGCGTGCGGCTCCATCGGGTGCGCGTTCGCGTGGTCGATCCCATCGATGCTCGTCACTCGCACGCTGCAAGGATTCGGTGGCATGTTGGTTGCACCGGCGAGCTTAGCAATTCTGGGAAATCACTTTCAGGGTGATGCGCGAGGACGCGCGATCGCGGCATGGTCAGCGTTTAGTGCCCTGACCTCGACGCTTGGGCCCGCGCTCGGCGGCGCGTTGATCGACAGCTTTGGATGGCGCTCAGTCTTTTGGATCAACGTTCCGCTGGTCGCCATCGTTATCGTGCTCGCCCTGCGTCACGTGGATGAAAGCCGCAACAGCGATGCACCGAAAGAGCTCGACATTCTTGGGGCGATGCTGGCGACGTTTGGACTCGGCGGCGTGACCTACGCTCTGATCGCCGCAAGCGCGAGCGGCTGGGCTCACGCCGGCGTCGAGTCGTCGCTGTTCGGCGGCATCGTGCTGCTAATACTCTTCGGCATCAGAGAGCGACGGGCGAGCGCGCCGCTGGTGCCACCGAGCATCTTTGCCTCGCGCACCTTCGGCACGATCAACCTTGCTACGCTGCTTCTTTACGGCGCGCTCAGCGCGCTCTTCTATGAAATTCCGTTCGCTATGATCCAAGCGCACAACTACAGCGCCTTTCAAACGGCGATTGGAATGTTGCCCATGCTGCTGTGCCTGGTGGTCCTCGCCCGTTTTGGCGCAGCCCTCGCGCAACGTTTCGGCTACCGCATCGTGCTTACCGTCGGGCCGGCAGTCGTTGCTGCCGGTTTCGCGCTACTCGCCCTACTCGAGCCGCAGCGCGGCTATCTTTTTGCATTCTTCCCCGGATTGCTAGTGGTAGGCGTCGGCATGGGCATAACGGTCGCACCGTTGACCACTGCGGTGATCAGCGCGGCCGACCCGCGCCACGTTGGGATTGCATCCGGCATCAACAACGCCGTTTCGCGGATCGCGGGGCTGCTCGCGGTCGCCGCGATTACCGTTTTGGTCGCTACAATCTACAACGCGTCAATCGACCGAGCGCTCAACCTGATGCATGCCTCGAGCAGCGCGCGTGCGAAGGTTGATTTGCAGCGCGATCGTCTCGGCGGCGCGCATTTCAACGACCCAATGCTTCAGCGCGATTCAATCGTCGCGTTCGAAACCGGCTTTCGCGGTGTCGCCGTCGCGTGCGCGATCCTTGCCGCGCTTGCCGCGTTAGCCGACGCGCTGGGAATCGAGGAACGGAGACTCCGTTAGCCCTCGCTCGACCACGGGCGACGCCGGCACGCGTAGCTCGCGCGCGATCACGTCCGCAGCGTCATCAGCCGCTCCATCGAACGCGTCAACCGTCGCCGCAAGGGCGAGCAACGCGTCGGCATGGGCGCTGCGGATCTCGCTCGCGCGCAGTCCGTCGGCACCTTTGGACGCCGCGGCGCGCGCATTCGTAAAATCCACGGTAACGCCGGTCGATGCCAACAAGAAGTCCCCGATGTTCTTGCGATAGGTCATGGATTCGCCGAGGGCACCCACGTGGATCGTCGCATCGACGTGCAACAGGGATTTGCACGCGCTCACCAGCCAAAACGCCAAATAACTCCGATAGAGCGCCACCGCGGTCGAGGTTTGGACAAAGCGCTCGCATTGCTCGTAGCTTCGCTCGAACGACCTCCGGCGCAATGGTCGAAGACGCGCGCCGAGGCGCATTGCAACCTGCGCCACCATCGGCTCGGAGAGATGCCGCGCGAGAATCGCCAGCGGAGCAGCGAGAAAATACGGGTTCCCATTCTCGGCTTGGCGCCATGCCGAATTCCACTGCGCGACGGGATCGCGCAGCACCGCTACGTGCAGCGCGTTCGGAAAATGCGCGCGCATCCACGCGACACGTCCGTGCGAACGGCAGAATTTCAGGACGGGAAGTTTGCCCGAGCTGTGTGCGAGATCGACGAGTTGCGAAAGATAGGCCTGCAAGCGCGGCTCGCGCTCGTGCCTCGCGAGGAAAAAGCGGTCGAATGCAAATGAGCGATGATACCGAGCGATGCCGCGGCGCGCAAGCAGGGGGATGAACTCCTGAAAATACGGCGGCCCGTCGGGATGATGCGAGTTCCACTCAGCCGCGCGTTCGCGCCGGATCCCCTCGAGTTTTATATCCTTGAGCAGCTCGTGCAACGGCTCGTAGAAAGCCATTACGCCGGGATTCGCCCGAAATTCACTCCAAATCCACGTTCCCGTACTGCGCCAACCGCTGTGGATGAACACCGCATCGCAGGCCGGCGAAAGACGCTTGGGGGAAGGGACGTCGTATCCGGCTCTGGCTGACACCGACTCTCCACAAATTGGCGCTCGACTGCTTCGCGCAGCCTTTCTATGTAGCTACGATACGCCGCCGGCTGAAAGTTTGTTGAGAGTTTTTCGGTTAGAAACGAACCTGAGAATTGACTTAAAATCAGGGGACGTCGAAGCGCGCCGTCAATTCGTGCACGCGCCCGCGCAACTTTTCGACATTGGTCTCATTGCCGATATCGCCAAACGCATCCAGCATGATGCGCGCGACCTCGCGGCAGTCGTCTTCGCCGAAGCCGCGCGACGTAATCGCCGGCGTTCCGATGCGGATGCCGCTCGCGACCATCGGCTTTTGCTGATCGAACGGGATCGCGTTCTTGTTGACGGTGATGCCGATCTCGTCGAGGTAGGCCTCGACTGCTTTTCCGGTGAGGCCCTTCACCGACACGTCGACGAGCATCAGATGCGTGTCGGTGCCGCCGGCAACCAAGCGCAAGCCGCCGCGCACGAACTCCTCGGCCATCGCTCGCGCGTTGGCGATCACACTCTGCTGATAGGTCTTGAACGACGGCTGCAGCGCTTCGCCAAAGGCGACGGCTTTGGCGGCGATCGTGTGCATCAACGGTCCGCCTTGAATGCCCGGGAAAACGCTCTTGTCGATCGCTTGCGCGTAAGCTGCCTGTGCACAGAATGAAGCCGCCGCGCGGACCGCGCAGCGTCTTGTGCGTGGTCGAGGTGACGAAATCCGCGAGCGGCACCGGTGAGGGATGCAGTCCGACCGCGACGAGCCCCGCGATGTGCGCCATATCGACCATGAGCGTCGCGCCGATCTCGTCGGCGATCTCGCGGAACGGCGCATACTCCATCGTGCGCGGATACGCGCTCGCGCCGGCGATGATCATCTTCGGTTTGTGCTCGCGCGCCAGCGCCCGCACTTCGTCGAAATCGATCAGTTCGGTGTCTTTGCGTCACGCCGTACGCGACCGCGTTGTAGAGCTTGCCGCTAAAGCTGACTTTGGTGCCGTGCGTGAGATGGCCGCCGTGCGCGAGCGACATGCCGAGCACCGTATCGCCGGGCTGCAGCTGCGCCATGAACACGGCCATGTTGGCTTGCGCGCCGGCGTGCGGTTGCACGTTGGCGTGATCGGCGCCGAAAAGTTTCTTGACCCGATCGATCGCGAGATTCTCGGCAACGTCGACCCATTCGCATCCGCCGTAATAGCGCTTGCCCGGATAACCCTCGGCGTATTTGTTGGTCATCACGCAGGCCATGGCTTCGCGCACGGCGCTGCTGGCGTAGTTCTCCGAGGCGATCAGCTCGAGGTTCTCGTTTTGGCGCCGTTCCTCGCTGGCGAATCGCGCGAATAGACTTCGGGATCTTGGGCTTCGATCTGCGACGGGGTCAGAATATCCATGGTTAAAGCAATTCCTTCGGCGTAGCGGCGCCGGTGACTTCGCCGAATTCAACGGCTTTGAGCGTCCGTTCGCGTTGCGCGTCGCCGAACTCGAAGAGTTGTTCGACGCGATGCTTGTGGCGCGCCCCTTCGGGTGTATCGCCGTCAAATGGTGCGTCGCATGAACACGTCGACGAGACGCTCGATCATCTCCCAGCCCGTTAGACGTTCCGAAAGCGCTAGGACGTTGGCATCGTTGTGACGGCGCGCGAGTTCCGCCGAGAGCGGTTCGGTAACGATCGCGCAGCGAACGCCCGGCACTTTGTTCGCGGCGATCGAGATGCCGATACTCGATCCGCAGACCACGATGCCACGCTCGGCCTGCCCGCTCGCGACGGCCTCGCCGACGGCGTAGCCATATTGCGGATAATCGACCGGCGTCGCGTCGTGCGTACCGAAATCGATGATGACGTGGCCGCGCATCGCGCAACATCTGCGCGATGCGATCTTTGTATTCGTAGCCGGCATGATCGGCGCCGAGGGCTATACGCATGGCTTCGATGTTCAAGCCGCCCAGGGGAATCTCTGCCGGGCAAGTGCGTTTATGCGGCACTTCGGGCGCGGACAGCCGCAGGATGCGGCTGTAGGAACGCAGCGCAGGATGCGCGGGGGCGTTCCTTGCCTAGGGCGAAGCGCCGTTACATGAAACTGGGCTGTACGAGCGGCGCATTTTACCGAGTTTTCGAGAGCGGCGATCTCACGCAGCTTGAATTTCTCGATGCCGCCGCACGCGAAATGGGCTGCGACGGCGTGGTTTTGGACGACCGGCATTTTCCGCGGACGGACGCCGACTACCTCGCCCAACTCAAGAAGATGGCCACTGACCTCGGCCTATGCATCGCGGCGCTCGCAAGCGACGACTTTTTCACCGGCGATGAAGGGGCGATGCGCGCTGCAATCGATCGCGCACTGGCGCTGGGCGCACCGTTGCTCGCCGGACGCCTTGGCGCCGTGACCGCGCTCTCGTGGAGCGAACAGCTCGGCAAACTCGGCACCGCGTCGGCACTCGCCAAGTCGGCGAACGTCACCCTCGCGCTGCGCAATGCGGCGCACACCTTTGCCGCGAGCGCGCATGATTGTAAGCGCGTCACCAAAGAAACGGATTCGGCGTGGCTACGATATGGGCTTGATCCAGCGGCATTCGACGCGACAAGCGACCTGCAGTCGCTCGCGTCAAAAGCCGTCTTGCTTTGGTGGGATGCACAGACGGAGCCAAATCCAGGAGGCTGGCAAGCCTTCCGCGGCTTCGTGGTGCTCGATCGCGCGACGGGCGATGCAACGTCTTCAGAAATGACAAACGCGATCTCCCGTTGGAAGATCGCGCGTAATCTAGAACTCAACCGCACGTAGCGTCTTCCATGCGAGGCAACTGAACCTGCGGTCTCGCAGGTGGGTGCGGCCCGGGCGCTGGTCTGGGCAGGCACGAGGCCCAAGCCCTATCATCGTATCCGGAGCTTATGCTCCCTAGGTATCCAAGTCGGTTCGGCACCTATAGCATGTTGCGCGCTAGGCGCAGTCGAGCCTTACTAACGTACCATTGCCCGTCAAGGCCTTGACACGGCACGAGCAGCGCGGGATGGAGAGGCACTATGCTTCTCTCTCCCCCACTCGTCCGCCACGGAACGCTGGCCGTTCCTGCGCCCGATGACACGCTCTACGAACAGGCCAAAACGTATCTTTCGCGCGATCCCGCTGAGGCAAAGCTCTTTGCGGAGCTCGAGCACTCTCCCGATGGCCGGCAATACGAGTTGACGATCAACAACCGCAACGACGATCACTTCGATCCCAACGATGATGAAATCGCCTGGGATCCCTATAGCGCGCTGCGTACGACCAACGGCGGGCGCCAATCGCCCGCGCTTGGCCTTGGACACGAAGTCGATCACGCGGTCGAGGATCCGCGCATCGCAGACCGATTGCGCAATGCGCCCGATCCCCGCTACGACAACGCCGAGGAACGGCGCGTGATCACCGGAAGCGAACGCCACGCCGCGCGCGCGCTGGGCGAATCGGTCCGCTTCGATCACGCCGGTCGTACGTACCGCGTTAGTTCTCCCGTGATGAGGTAATCATATGAACGACATGCTGCTAGCAGTTGCTATCGCCGCGACCGGTGTCACGAGACTCGAAATCGATCACGTACCGAACAACGTCACGTATCGTGCCGCGCTCACGCCAAACGAGGTCGACGAGCGCGCGCGCATTCGCGTTGAGTCGCGCGATCCCGCGATGGTCGCCGGCATCGTCGCCGCGATCGAACGCACCGGCGCCAGCAACGATACCCGTCAAGCCGACCTGCGCTACGCTATTCGACTCCGCAATGCGCGAGGCTCCACGCGCGCCATCATCTACCTCGACGCATTCGGAGAACATGGCATCGTTGACGGACGCCGAGTCCGCTTCTCAAGCGACGCGATCAAACGCGCGATCGTTGCCGCCTTTCCGGCGCTGAGGAATTGACACGCGCGCGCAGAATGCGCTCGCATGGCCCTTTCGCTCTCGCTCGCTCCGCTCGACCTGGCGCTCAAACATCCGTTTAAGATCGCGCGCGGAGAGGAAACCGTTGCCCACAGTGTGCTCTTCCGTCTGCGCGACGGCGACCTCGAGGGGTTGGGTGAAGCCACACCGGTCGAGCGCTATCACGAATCGCCGGACAGCGTGGCGTACTACTTTGCGCATCACCCACTCGTCTCGCAGGACCCCTTTGCGCTTGAAACGCTGATCGAGCGGCGAATACCACCGGCGGCGCGCGCGGGTCTGGATCTCGCGCTCTACGATCTGATGGGGAAGCGCCTGGGCGTGCCGCTCTATGCGTTGCTCGGACTCGATCCGGCGCGTACGCCGCACACCTCGTTTACCATTGGCATCGCCGACCCGGAAACGACCCTGCGCAAACTCGCCGAGATCGGCGATCATCCGGTGCTCAAGGTCAAGCTGGGTTTGGGCACCGCGCGCGAGCAGATCGAAACGATCGCGGCGATTCGCGACCGCTATACCGGCACGATTCGCGTCGACGCGAACGAGGGCTGGACCGTCGACCGCGCGATCCCCATTCTCAACGAACTCGCGCGCTACGACATCGAATTTTGCGAACAGCCGATTCCGGCTGGCTCGCCGCACGGACTGCGCGCTATTCGCGAGCGATCCAGGATCCCGATCGTCACCGATGAGGATTCGCTGGATGCGCGCGATCTGCCGGCGCTGATCGGATGCGTCGACGGCGTCAACGTCAAGCTCGCTAAGACCGGCGGAATTCGCGGCGCGCTCGCCATGATTGCGACCGCGCGAGCGCTCGGGTTCAAGGTCATGCTCGGCTGCATGGTCGAGAGCGCGATCGCATCGACGGCCGCCGCGCACCTTTCGCCGCTGGTTGACTGGGCCGACATCGATGGTCCATTTCTCACCGCAGACGACCCGTTCATCGGCGTACAGTACGATCGCGGCAAGCTCGTGCTTCCGAGCGAACCGGGTCTCGGCGTGCGCGAACGCGTCGCCGCATGAAACGCCGTTACGCGATCCTCGCGCCCGAGCATTTCGCAACCGACGCCAAGACCGCGCACGGTGTCATCGCCTACGGCGCTGATGAGACGGTTGCGGTGATCGATCCGCAGGACGCCGGCAAGAGAGTCAGCGACGTGCTTCCGCACGTGCGCAGCGACGCACCGATCGTCGCAAGCGTCGCGGAAGCGTTGCGCTACGAGCCCACTGCGCTCCTAATCGGCACCGCGCCCAGAGGCGGCGCGCTTCCGGCGTCGTGGCGATCGGAGATTCTCGCGGCGATCGCCGCCAAGATGGAAATCGTGAGCGGCCTGCACGACATGCTCGGCGAGGATCAAGAATTCAAGCTCGCAGCGCAACGCGCAGGCGTACGCATTTGGGACGTGCGCGAGCCACCCGATACGCCGCTTTTTTCCGGCGCAGTGTACGCCGTTGCAGCGCCCACCTTGCTTTTGGTCGGAAATGATTGTGCGGTCGGTAAGATGACCGTTGCGCTCGAACTGTGCAGCGCCGCGCAGCGCGCCGGCAAACGCGCAACCTTCGTGCCGACCGGACAGACCGGCATCATGATCGCCGGCTGGGGTATTTCAGTCGATCGTGTTATCGCCGACTTTGCGCCTGGCGCAACCGAATCGCTGGTTCTCTACGCCGCGCAGTCGAAACCGGACCTGATCGTGGTCGAAGGGCAGGGTGCGATCAATCATCCAGCCTACGCGCCCGTTACGCTCGCGTTAATGTACGGTGCCGCACCCGACACGTTGGTGCTCGTGTGCGATCCCGTGCGCGAGCGCATCGGCGGCTACAACACGCCGACACTGGGCTATCGCGAATTGATCCGCCTTCATGAAGCGTTGCTGGCGACGGTGAAGCCGGCGCGCGTCGTCGGCATTGCGCTGAATACGCGCAATCTCGACGACGATGCCGCGCGCGCGCAGATCGAGCGGGCGCACCGCGAGACGGGTCTTCCTGCCGACGACGTCGTGCGCTACGGACCGGATGCGCTCTATGCGGCGATCGCGCCCGAAATGCGCAAAGAAAAACCGTGTATCGCCTAATCGCGCTCGTGATGCTCGCGCTGCTTTGCGCGTGCTCGCGGCCGTCGTCGATTCCGGGCGTGCTACGTTTGGGGGAGCAAAACGAGCCCGATTCGCTCAATTTGATGTTCGGGCATTCGGCGGCTACCGATGAAATCGACGCGCTGCTCTTCACCCATCTGTTTCGCTTCGATGCCAACGGTACTATGATTCCTGATCTTGCGCTTTCCGTACCGACAACGCGCAACGGCGGCATCAGCTCCGACGGCCGCACAATTACCCTGCATCTACGCCACGGCGTCAGTTGGTCGGATGGCGCACCGCTCACGGCTGCCGATTGGCTCTTCACCTATCACGCGGTGCTCAATCCGCGTAACAACACAAAGTCAAACTACGGCTGGGATGCAATCGCGTCTGCGTCGGCGCCGGACCCGTACACGCTGATCATTCATTTGAAGAAGCCCAGCGTTGCGGTGCTCGGCATCCTCGGGATGGGCGGCGACGCGTATCCGCCGCTGCCGGCGCATTTGCTCGCATCGCTTCCGGATATCAATCGCGCGCCGTTCAACGAGCATCCGATTTCCAGCGGTCCGTACCTGCTCCAAGCCTGGAATCACGGCTCGTCCTTGATCTTCGTTCCCAACCCGCACTACTGGCGTGGCGCGCCAAAACTCAAAGAACTCGTCTGGACCCTCATTCCCGACAGCAACTCGATGCTTGCAGCGCTGCAGACGCACGCCATCGACATCTATCCCACCGTCGACGTGAATGCCGTCGCGGCACTTTCCAAGATTCCCGGAATCCGCGTGCTGCATCGCTCGGTTGCGAATTGGCGGCATCTCGGGATCAATATGAGCAAGCCCGGCCTTTCCGACCTGCGCGTGCGCCAGGCGATTGCGATAGGCATCGACTGGAAGCGTCTCAACGATACGGTCTATCACGGGATCAACCGGCTCGCCGTGTCCGACATCTTTCCAGACTCGTGGGCCGCGCCGTCGTTGCCGGCGTATCGTTACGATCCGACTCGCGCGCGCGCCCTGTTGGCAGCCGCTGGGTACGGCCCGGCGCATCCGTTGCACCTCAGTGTCTCCGCCACCGTTTCGGCTAAGAGTAACCAAGACGCGGAGCTCGTGATGCAATCCGATTTGCACCCGATCGGCATCGACTTGTCGATTCACAATTATCCGGGCAGCGTGCTTTTTGCGCAAGATGGTCCGATGTATAAGGGCACCTACGATCTCGAGTGGTCAATCGATACCAACGGGCCCGATCCCGACAACTCCCCCGACTGGAATTCGGCGTTCATTCCGCCCAAAGGCGCAAATACGTCGTGGCTGCGCGACCCGATCGTCGATCGCACCAGCGCTGCGGCCGCAGCGACCTTCGATCAAGCAGCGCGCAAACAGCTTTATCAAGAGGAAGAAGCGCGCATCCGTGCCCTCGTCCCGGCCGTCTTCTTCTATTGGGAGACCGCGTACTATGGCGTGAGCGACGACGTGCGCGGTTTCAAGCCCGGCGCGTATATCGGCGACACGTGGAACGCTTGGGAGTGGAGCATCTGATGTTCGCGCAAGCGCTCAACGTACGCGGTGGAGCAATCCTGCGATTCGACCCGGTCCGCGGCGGGGTCATCAGCTGGAATACCTATGCGCCCAGTGGGACGCTGCGCTTTCGCGTGTTGCGCGCCGGTACGCCGGCCAGCGCCTGGTACGACTACACGCAATGGCAGAGCAGCGGACGCAAATCGTTTAGCCCGACCTCCGACCGCGACGGCATCACGGTTGACGTCGACGTGCTCAGCGCCGAGCAGCCCTTCGACGGAATCGAGCTCGTTGCCGAAGACATCGACTTCACGCTCCTCGCGTTCGCTGCGCCGCAGCGTCCCGAACCGTCGCTTCCCTACGCGCGCGACGCGATAATTCTCGACGTGCCCGCGCGCACGCAATATGTTCTCGAAGAAGAACGCGGCTGGTGCAGCGCCGCAAGCCTCTCAATGGTCAATGCGTATCATGGTATCGATCGCCCGGTAGAAGAAACGGCGCGCGCGGTGCTCGATCGCGCGTACAACGGGACCGGCAACTGGGCGTTCAATACGGCGTACAGCGGCAGTCTGGGACTTCGCGCGGCGGTGGCCTATCTGCAAAACCTCGATCAGGCGGCGCGCCTGATCGAGCGCAACATTCCGCTGGTGATTTCGTACTCGTGGCGCGAGGGCGAACTTCCCGGCGCACCGCTGCCGCATTCCGACGGGCATCTCGCGGTGCTCCGCGGCTTCACCGAAAACGGTGACTGCGCGATCAACGATCCCGCCGCACCGGGCGTGCGAGTAGTCTACCCACGCAGCGCAGTCGAGGCCATTTGGCAGCGCAATAATGGCGTCGCCTATGTGATTGCGCCGGCCGGCCTCGACTACGCGAGCGTGCTTGCGTGACGCAACCGCGCGAACGGGTGCGCGCTATCGAGGACGTCCAGGACGCGCCGCTGCATATTGCGCTCGTCGAACCCGAGATTCCACCGAACACCGGAAACGTTGCGCGTCTTTGCGCAGCAACCGGGTGCGCATTGCATTTGATCGAGCCCCTCGGCTTCTCGATCGACGACCGCGAACTCAAGCGCGCGGGTCTGGATTACTGGCACACGATCGACGTGGTGGTGCACCCGTCGCTGGATGTTTTTCTCGAACGCACGGCCGATCGCACTCGCTGGTTTCTCTCTGCGCATGCGCAGCGGCCATATGCGCAGGCTCCGTTTTCCCGCGGTGACATATTGGTGTTTGGGCGCGAGACCAAAGGGCTTCCGCGCGAGCTGCTCGCGCGCGATCCCGAACACGCGCTGCGCATCCCGATGCGCGAAGGCAGCGTGCGCAGCATCAATCTGTCGACGGCAGTCGGCATCGTCGCCTACGCAGCACTCGCCGCGCTCGACTTTCCCGGCCTGAAGTGAACGTTCGTCCAACCGCGGTCGACTTCAACCGGTTCTTTCACGGCGGCGCGTTCGGTGCGCACGACATTTTCACAAAGGGTTCGTTCGCTGATTTCGTGCACCGCAATGACATTAATCTTGGTCAAGCGATTGCAGTTAAAGAGGGTGCGGTCGTTCTCGGAGCGCTCGCTTTTGGCGTGCGCGGCACGCGCGCTTGGTTCGGACTCATCGGCGTCGATCCGCAGTACCGGCGCGAAGGCATTGCCGCGCGGATGATGGTGGACGCTATCGCGGCGGTGCACGCACAGGGCGTGCGGACGATCGAGCTTGAGGTGAACCAGCGCAATCCCGCGCCCAAGGCGCTATGCGAGAGCTTCGGTTTCTCGCAGCGCGGCGAGCTGTTCGTCTGGGCGCGCGATTCGACCGGCCAGGCGCCGACGCTGCCGACACGCCGATATCCCGAGCCCGCCGTCCGCGCAGTCGCGCAGATTCGGTCCGTCTGCTGGCAGCGAGAACCACGCAGCCTTGCGCGAGCCGGTCCGCTCGCGCTGCTCACGCTCCCCGGCGCTTACGCATATGTAAGCATTAACAACGAATTCGCAAACGTGCTCGATGCGGGAGCGCACGACGCCGTTCGCGCCCGGGAACTCGTGGATGCCCTCAATGACCGCGTACCGCACGACATCACGCTCAACAACGAGCCCGGCGATTCGCCCTTAAGTGATGCCTTGCGGGATCGCGGGTGGCGCATTGTCGAACGGCAATACCTCATGGTGCGCACATAATGAAACGCCCCGCCGTCTACGTCGGCAACAATCGCGTGTTGCTCTGGACCAAAAACAACTACAAGATGTTCGTCGACTCACGCGACGTCTCGATCGCGCCGCATCTGATCCTCGAAGGGGTCTACGAAGAACACACTGATGCGGCGCTTCGCCGCCTGGTTTCTCCGGGCATGAACGTGGTTGAGATCGGCGCGAACGTGGGACTCTTCACGCTGCTGATGTGTCATCGCGCCGGCTCGAGCGGCTCGGTCTATGCCTTCGAGTGCGATCCCGTGCTCGCCCAGATCGCGCGCGACAACCTGGAATTAAACGGCTTTTCGCGGATCGGCACGATCGATGAGCGCGCAATCAGCAACCAGATCGGCACGTTGAGCTTTCGCGCGACGACACGGCATCGTGGCGGCGGCACGCTGGTCGCCGGCCTACAGCAAATTCCCGAACTGACTGAGAGCGAACGCGAGACCATCGCCGTGCAAGCCGTAACCCTCGACGACTTTCTCGCCGGATACGATCGAAGGATCGACTTTATGAAAATCGATGCGGAAGGCGCGGAAACCGACATCATCGCCGGCGGACGGCGCATCTTCGCTGATCCGGGTTATCGCGTCACGGTGATGATGGAATTCGCGCCGCGGTTCATGCGCGAAGCCGGCATGGATCCGGCCACGCAACTCGACGAGCTTTGCTCGTGGGGCTTTACGTTTTCACGCATCGATGATCGGCGGCGTAAGCTCGCGCCAACGGATGCAGCGTACCTGCTCGGGCAAGAATTTTCCGACATAGTGATGACGCGCTAAGGCTTTGTCATCCTGAACGTAGCGAGCGCTGCAATGAACGCCAACGGTACAGCGCGAGAATGAGAAACAACACACCAAACGCCACCCAGACATACGCAAAGTGATACGACGTTCCCCGGACGACAAGATTCCAGACTCCGAGTAGCAGAAATGCAATGCCCATCACGAGATTTTGGATCACGGACCGGCGCTCAAAGCGCAATGCCTTCGCTCGACCCGCATCATCTTCAGTAATCATGCCCGACCATTTTCGCGCCCTCTGGCGGCGGGCCCTCGACTACGCTCGGGATGACAAGGTGTCGGCGAGTGATGCCGGTTTGGGCATGAAAAGCGAGCCGCCAAGCGCGAGGACTGCGAAGACTGCGATCGTTATGAAAACGCTGACCAGGCCGAGCTGATCTCCGATGTGACCGAAGATCGGCGCGGCGATGCCGCCGATCGTGTTGGCAAGGCCAAGGGTCATACCGGATGCGATGCCGATTGACTTCGGCAGATATTCCTGACCGAGTACAACCAACACGCCGGCCGACAACCCGACCGAAACGCCGAAGAGCGCCGAGAGAATAATCATCGGCACAACCAGGTGGAATGCGGCGCCGGTAAGCGCGATGGCAAGACCGAAGATTGCCGTAAAGATCATCGAAAGCGTGATAACCCGGCGGCGATCGAAGCGCTCGCCGAGCAGTCCACCGGCCATCGTGCCGATCGCGCCGCCGCTCAGCAGTGCAAAGAGGGCGAAGGATTGCAAGAACGGATTGACGTGCACAACGCGCAACATGAAGACCGGCGTGAACGTTACCGCAGCCAAGAAAGTCGTCGAGCGTAGTGCGACCACGACCGACATAATTGAGAATCCGCGCCAGTCGTTGTGACCAGGTCGCTCACGATGGGCGCGATGCGCCTTCGCGCGAACCTCGTTGAATCGGGGGAGTTCGCGCACGAGCAACGCGGCCACAACGCACGCCGGGATCAGTAAGAACGCAACGCCACGTAAGCCGAACGCAAGCATCAGCGGCGTGGCGAGTACCGGGCCGGCAGCAAAGCCGATGTAGCCGCCAACGGTGAAGAAACTCATGCCCGCCGAGCGTTTGCGGCCGGCGAAATAATTCGAGAAGCGCGAGCCTTCGGGATGAAACGCGGCGACCGCGAAGCCCATCAGCATTGCCCCCGCAAGCATCAACGGCAGTGTAGGCGCGAAGCCGATGAGCGCCGTGCCGGAGGCGGCCACGACCACGCCCGCCGGGATCACCCATGCGGTGGGATACTTGTCGGAGAGGTGGCCGAAGGCCAGCTGCACCACCGAGCCCAGCAGATTCGAAGCCAGGACCAGGGTCGCGGCTACGGCGAGGGTCAGGTGGCGCTGCGTGACCAGAAAAGGGATCATGACCGGCAGCACGCCCTGATTGAGATCGGTGAAAGCATGGGCTACGGTCAGCAATCGGAGGCCCGCCCGGTCCGTCGAGGGCATGACGGACGGCTGGGCGAGCGAGGGCGCGCTAGCGGTCACCACCTCAGTCTCCCACGCAGTGGCCCATAAGTCCAATACATAATTAGACTCGATTTGATAATATAAATGCATCTATGGAATTTCGCCAGCTTCGCGCGGCGGTGACCATCGCGCGGCGGCTCAGCTTTACGGCCGCAGCCGAGGAACTTGCCGTGGCCCAGCCCGCCCTTTCGCAGCAGATCGCAGCGCTCGAGCGCGAACTGGGGGTACGGCTGTTCGAGCGAACGAACCGGCGGGTCGCGCTGACCGATGCGGGGCGAGCTTTCGTCGCCCGGGCCGAGCGCGTGATCGGCGACCTCGAGGCCGCCGCACAGGAGATGACCGCCTTCGCCGGCGGGCTACGCGGACGCGTTGTCGTAGGAACCTATCAGTCGTTCGCGGAGCACTTACTCCCGAAATTGCTCGGGCGATTCCACGCAGAACAGCCCGGCATCGAGGTGGCGATGCGTGAAGGCATGGCCGACGAGCTCCTGAGCCGGCTCGCGAGCGGTACCATCGATGTCTTCATCGGCCATCTCGCCGGCGCCAGCCTGTTACCCGGCTTTCGAGCCGAACCGTTGTACGAAGACGAGCTCGTGGTCGCGGTGGCGGCGCGTCACCCGCTTGCGGCGCGCTCGACGGTGCGCATCGAAGAGCTGCGCGACGAGCCGTTCGTGATTTTCCGTCCGGGTTCGGCAAGCACACACCTCCTCAATCAACTGGCGCGCGCAGCCGGCTTCGAACCGCGCGTCGCGTTCGAAAGCGAAGACTCGCTTACGGTGCGTTCGCTGGTGGCTGAAGGCCTCGGGATTGCACTCTATCCGCGCATGATCGGCAACACGCCCGGTCCCAACGTTGCGCTCCTCTCAGTCGTGCCGCAACGCATCATGCGCACGATGTCGCTCGTTACGCGCAACAGTCCGAACGGACCGGGCGCGACGCGCTTCATCGATTTCATCCGGAGCTCGATCGACGATCTCTCCATTCCCTAGCGGTGATTTCCCAACGTTCGCTTGCAAATCGTCCCCCGACATAATCCTTCTCGAAGACGCCGACGCATCGCATGCCGCTCTTCTCAGAGATACGCCGCGAGCCGACGTTGTCGACCGCCTTTGCGACACGCAGTACGTCGAATTGCAAAACGCCGAACCAATAGTCGGTGACCGCCTCGACCGCTTCACTCATCAGGCCCGCCCGTTGCCACGGTACACCCAGCCAAAATCCGCGATTGTCCTCCGTACCCGCGCGCAAACTTGCGAGACCAATAATCTGCTGCGGCGCGTTTCGAAGGCGCAGCGTCCAATGCCATTGCTCGGCGCGCTCCACCGCCGGCAGCGCCACATCGCGAATGTAGCTCAAAGCGCCGTCCTCGGGGTAGGGCCACGGAATCGCGGTGGCCATATAACGGACGATCTCCCAATGCGGAAAGATCCGTTGGATCTGCTTTGCATCATCCTGGCGCAGGGGCAGAAGAACCAAGCGACGCGTCTCGAGCGGCACAATTGCCGAGGTCACACCGGGCATGATTCCGACCTTGGCGCGTGCAATCCGGCAAACTCGCCATGCCGACGTTGAAATCCATCGAGCGCGCAGTTGTTGCGTGCGAGCGCTGCCCTGAGCTGCGCGCCTATTGCGCGCAGGTTGCGCGCGAGAAGCGCCGCGCCTATGCCGACCAACCGTATTGGGGGAAGCCGGTGCCGTCGTTCGGCGATCCCAAAGCCCGCGTCATGCTGGTCGGCCTCGCGCCCGGCGCGCACGGCAGCAATCGCACCGGGCGTCCGTTCACCGGCGATGCGTCCGGCGATTTCCTCTATCCGGCACTGTATCGCGCGGGCTTTGCTTCGCAGCCGAAGGCCGTCGATCGCCGCGACGGTCTCAACCTTCACGACTGCATCATTACCGCTGCCGGGCGCTGCGCGCCGCCGCAAAACAAACCGACGCCGCAACAACTGCGCAATTGCTTTCCGTATCTTCTCGACGAGTTCGATGCACTGCCGACCCTGCAGGTTACTGATTGGCCTAGGATCGATCGGATTCGATGCGATCCTCAAAGTGCTGCGCGAGCGCGGCTACTCGTTTGAATCACCGCCGGTTTTTGGTCATGGCGCTGAAACCGTCGCAACGAATGGGGCACGCCGTATCACCGTCATCGCGTCATACCACCCGAGCCGCCAGAACACCAACACCGGCAAACTGACCGTGCCGATGTTCGATGCGATCTTTACGAGGGCGAAGCAGTTGCTGCGGGCGAAGCGCCCGGCATAACGGGACGGCCGCACAGATCGGTGAGTTGGGTCAGGCCGTCTTTATATTCGCGCACTTGCGTGCGCGGATCGGGATTGGGATCGCCGAAATCTTTGCGCGCATCTTGAAACGCCTTCACGCGAACGTCGTCGCTGGGTGCGCGTACGACGACGATCGAAGCCGGCGTGCCGTCGGCGTTGGCCTGTACGACGAGATCCGCGCCGTCGAGCGAAAGCTCGCGCACCTCGCACGAGCGCAGCGCGTCCGGTGAGGTTTCTGGCGAAGGAGTAGCGTCGCTCTGCGCACGGCTGCCGGCGCACCCGGCAATTGCGATGAGCGCTATTGGAAGGAGAGCGTTCGCCCGCACGAATCGACCGCTTTATCGGGAATCATCATTCCACCGCTTCCACCGGGTTTGAATGAGACGATTTTAAGCGGCGGCGCGTGGCTCGCCTCCGGACCGTACGTGTTTTCGAGGTCCTTTTCCATATTGTTGACTTCTTCGGGGTTTTCTTTCGAGTCAACGATTTCGAATTTCTGGACCGCACCGTTCTTCGCCCAAAGGACACGGATTTGGATCCCTTGGTCGTTGGTGTAGAGGTGTTCGCCGCATGATGGTCCCGCCGTCACCGCTCGCGCGGGAAGCGTAAGCAGACCGAACAGCGCGAGCAGTGCGCCGGCGGTCGCCACGCTGGTGACGAGTCGAAGGTTCACGTTACGATTATTGGCCGCTTGGCTGCTGGGGGGCTGCACTTCGAAGGTAAAGATCTCGCAAGAGCTCCTCGGGAACGGGCGACGGGGCATCCATCATGACGTCGCGAGCCACCTGGTTCTTCGGGAAGGCGGTGACCTCCCGGAGATTCTCCTCGCCGCAGGCGAGCATCACGATCCGATCGATTCCCAGCGCCATGCCGCCGTGCGGAGGCGCGCCGTATTCCAGCGCCCGCACGAAAAAGCCGAAGCGCTCCTCGATCTGTTCGGCGCTCATGCCGAGCATTTCAAAAATCTTGCGCTGCAGCTCGGGCTTGTGAATACGGATCGATCCTGACCCCAGCTCCCATCCGTTGAGCACCATGTCGTAGTGCTGCGCGCGCATCTTACGCGGGTCGGTGTCGATGAACTGCCACTGATCCTCGCCCGGCGACGTAAACGGGTGGTGCGAGGGCACCGCCTTCCCGGTTGCCTCGTCGATTTCCAGATACGGAAAATCGAGCACCCAGCAAAACGCAAACGTGCTCGGATCGCGCAAGCCGCAGCGCTCGCCGACGGCGTTGCGCATCTTGCCCGCCACCGCGAGCGCAACTGCCCGTTCGTCAGCGAAGAGGAGGATCGCATCGCCCGTCTCGCTTGCGCTCGCCGCGCGGAGCTTCGCGATGTGCTCGTCGGAAATAAACTTTTGAGCCGAGGATTTGGTGCCGTCCGCGCCCAGCGCGATCCACACCATGCCTTTGCCGCCGAGCTGCTTTGCCTCCTCGGTGAGCGCGTCGAAATCACGCCGCGATAAACTCGCACCTCGAGGATAGCGCAGCGCCACGATCGCGCCGTCGCTCTCGATCACCGATTTGAAGACCCCGAAGTCCGTGCCGGAAAAGACGTCGTTTACGCGCGTAAGCTCGAGGCCAAAGCGTAAGTCGGGCTTATCGAGACCGAAGCGCGCGAGGGCATCCTCGTGCTTCAAGCGCGGAAACGGTCCGAGTTCGATGTCGAGACAGCGCTTCCACACGTCGCGAATGCACGACTCCATCACCTCGATGACGTCCTCTTGGGTAACGAACGACATCTCGACGTCGACTTGCGTGAACTCCGGCATGCGGTCAGCGCGCAAATCTTCGTCGCGCATGCAGCGCGCGATTTGCATGTACTTCCCAAACCCGGCGATCATGGTTATCTGCTTGAGCAGCTGTGGCGACTGCGGCAGCGCATAGAAGGATCCCGGGTGCAACCGCGACGGCACGAGGTAATCGCGCGCACCCTCGGGCGTGCTCTTGATCAGCATCGGCGTCTCGATCTCGATGAACTCGCGATCGTCAAAAAAATCGCGCATCGCTTTGACGATCTTATGGCGCATGCGGATGTTGCGCTGCATGCGCGGGCGCCGCAGGTCCAAATAACGGTACTCCAAGCGCAGATTCTCATCGACGTCGGCGTCGATGTTGATCTGGAACGGGGGCACCTGCGACCGGTTGAGAATCTCGAGCGACTCGATGCCGAGTTCCACCTCTCCCGTGCCAAGCGACGTATTCTCGGTCCCTGCGGGGCGCTTGCGCACAGCTCCGCTGACGCGAAGCACGTCCTCGTTGCGAAGGTGCTCGGCATCCTTGAAACTTGGTTGCTGCGGGTCGAACACGATTTGCGTCACGCCGTCGCGGTCGCGAAGATCGACGAAAATCAAGCCGCCGTGATCGCGACGGCGATTTACCCACCCGTTCAGTTCGGCGGTCTCGCCAACGTTGCTCGCGCGCAGCGCGCCGCATGAAAATCGTTTAGCCAACGTGGTGGTCCTTCAGCGCGTCCTTGACGCCGGATACATAGTGATATTGTTGCACGAGATTCCGCGCAAACTTTGAACGCGCCGAGCGCGCATCGAAATAAGACAGCAGACCGGGCACGCGTTCGAGCACGCTATGGAGCCCGAGCGAGACGGGCGTCATCCCCAAATTGAGTTGCACCGCAAAATCGGGATGCTTGCGATAAAATCGCACCGTCGAACGCCCCGCAAGCCGCATCTTTTCTTTCTGATCGTCGTGCGGGATGTCCTGACAGTGATAGTTGATTGCGTTGGGTTCGTAGAGTATCGTTACGCCGGCGCGTTCGAGCCGATACCCCAGTTCGAGGTCCTCGTGTCCGTAGCCGGTAAAGCTCTCATCGAAGCGCCCAACGCGAATCAGATCCTCGCGACGCACCGAGGCGTTGCCGGTGAGGAAATAGAGCCATGGCAACGTTTTGCGCGTCGGTTTGTGGAGCGCGCCGCGCTCGCTTGGGTGGTCGCGCTTGAAGAGGTAGTCGGCGTAATCCTTGACTTGAACTTCCAGGCCCACAACGGCAACGTTGCGCTGCACGCGGTGGTGGCGCAGATGCTGCGAAAGCAGATCGGGCGATGCGAAGATATCCGAGTCGTTGAACAACACCACGTCGCCCTGCGCGGCGTCGATGCCCGCGTTGCGCGCAGCCGCGCGTCCCGAATAGGCCCCGGGAAGGTGGCGGACGTTGGGATGCTCTTCATGCATCGTGGCCAGAAACTCGGCGGTACCGTCGGTCGAATTCGAATCGCACACGAGCACTTCGAACTCGCTCGGCGCAAGATCTTGCGCGAGCAGCGTTGGGAGTACGGGCGCGAGCGTCTCCAACCGGTTGTAGGTCGGAACGACGACGGAAATCTCAGGCATCGATCAATTCTCGAACACCGCGGACGATCTGCGCGCGAAAAGTCGCGAGCGCCGCGTCGTCTTCGGATCCCGGCTTGCGCACCAGCACGCTCGGTACGCCGTAGGGCGCCCATTCTTGCGAGTTGAGCCGGAAGTACCGATGTTCGAAAGCGACCAGCGTGGGCCTGCGCACTGCGCTTGCGACGTGGGTCGCACCGGTATCGACCGTGACCACGCAGCGCGCCCGCTCGAAAAGCGCGACCCAGTGGTGAAACGGCAATGACCGCGAAACCAAGTGCCCCTGCTCCTCGAACGCATGTGCGTAGCCGTCGCACTCGGCGGCGCAACTGACTGCAAGCGGCGCGCCGAGGTCCCGGAGCTCGTCGGCCAGGCGCAGCGTGCTCGCGAGCGTGCTGCCGCTCGAGAACCATCGCTGGCCCAAATGCAACACCACCGGATTCGGGGGAAAACTCGCGACAGCCGCGCGATCCTCGGCGGTGACATCCAGGCGGAGATCCGTAACCCGCTTATCGGCTCCGGCCAGTGCGACCAAGTTGAGGAGCTGATCGACCTCGTGCGGTACGACGCGGCTCGGGTCGCGCTCGCACAGCTCGGGATCGGCCGGGCTGATCATTACGCGATCGAGCGAGAAGCGCGCAGTTAGCCGCGCGAGCCAGCGCCGCGTGTACGTATATCCCACGCGAACCGCTGCGTGGGTTGCACCGACCAGGCCGATATCGGTCGAGCGCGGCGCGAGCGCGATGGCCATGTCGTATCCACGAAAGCGCGCGCCGAAAGCGTCGCCGCGAATCTCGCGCGGCAAATCGATCAGCTCGTCGAAATCCGTACTGCGCTCGACGGCGACGCGATTGTACGGGCTGGTGATCATCGTTATGTGCGCGTTCGGAAAAGACGCGCGCACACTTGCGATCGCCGGGGTCGAGAGGATCAAGTCGCCGATCCTATCCGTCCGCGACAGGAGAATTTTCATCCCCGCAGCGTCTTCTCCAACTCGTCGAAGTATGCGCTGGTCGCAAGCGCGCGAGCCGCACCGAGTTCGCGATTAGATAGCGCGCGATCGTTTGAAAGGTCACCGACGCGGGCACGCAGCGCGCGCTTTGTGCCTTCGCCGCCGCGCAAGCGGTGCCAGGTACGCTGCACCGGATTGTTGCCCGTCGCCAAGTACGTTCGCCAATGCGGATGAATTGCGGCTAGCTGCACCGCCGTGCGCGCCTGGGCACGCGCTTGAGCGATCATCTTTTCGACGTTGACGCTTCGCGGGCGCGGCTTGTAATGATAAACGAGCGCCTTCGGATTGAAGACGGCGCGCACTCCACCCGCGCGCAGGCGCAAGCCGACGTCGATATCTTCCCATCCGTATTCCGAAAAGGACTCGTTAAAGCCGCCGATCGCGCGGATCGTCGCAAGCGGCGCCGAGACGTTGGTCGTCCAAAAGAAGTTCCCGCTGTAGTCCTTGATGCTCCAAATCGGCACCGGAAGTTCATCAAAGTTCTCAACATTGATCGCGCCGCCGCGCACAATTGCCTCGGGAGCGCGATCGTGCGAGCGCAGATGCTCCTCCACAAAATTCGGAAGCGGCAACACGTCGTCGTCAATAAAGATGATTCGTTCACCGATCGCTCGCGCGATGCCCGCGTTACGTCCTTTCGCAAGGCCACTATTGACCTGGTTGATGACTTCGAAACGGCATGTCGCTCGTTGCGCCGCGCGCCCTATCACGTCGGGTGTCGCGTCGGTCGATCCATCGTTCACCAGCACGACTTCGTAGGTGTTTGGATCAACGGTTTGTTCAAAGCAAGCGTCGAGCACCCGCTCGAGCAGCTTCGCGCGGTTATAGGTGCACAGTTGTATCGTAGCGCGCACGCATGCCTCCGATCAGCGATTGCGTCGCAGCCAGGATGCGCTCGACATCCAGATTTGCGATGCAGGCGTAGTCGCTGCAATTCTCTTTCGTATCGCCCGCGTGGCACGCAAACGTCGCGCGAACGACGGCGGTGTGCGCGCCGAGCGGTGCCCAGCGGTCGGGGAAATCACTCTGGAACGGAAAGATGCCCACCGTCGGCGCACCGACTGCCGCCGCGACGTGCATCGTTCCAGTGGTGATACCGACGAATGCACGCGCCCGCTGCGCGAGCGCGCCGAACGCTCCGATTCCAACTTTCCCCGCGATATTCACGACCCTCTCATCGCCCGCTTGGCGGAGGATAGCCGCATTTATTGCCTCATCACCCTGCGCTCCGCTGAGCAGAACGTCGCATCGAAGGTCTGCGCTAACGCGTTTGCAAGCGCCGCCCAGCCTTGCGTCGGCCAAATCCCGCGCTCCGACGCAATCGCGTTCGTCGGATGGAGAATGATATACTGTCCATCGACTACGTTCGCTTCGCTCATTACGCTCGGAATGACAAGTTCATCTTCCAGGGTTGGTATGAAGCGTGGAATGCGATCGCTTGTGTCGCAATCGAGCGCGCGCGCATAGTCGAGCAAGATGTCGACCCACGGCGAGGTGACGTCGCCGCGTTCGCTGCGGACGACGACGCGATTCGTGAAGTCGTGCGAGTAGAGCCGTCGCGCCTGACCGACGCGTATCGGGATCCTCGCGAGCTTCGGTACACGCGCGGTACGGGCCGTCGCCCACGTCACGATACACGCATCGTAGCCCCGTTCTTGCAACCGCGCCGCAAGCGCACGCTCGTCGCCGCCGTCGTCCACGAGGACGCCGTCGAGATCCGGGACACGTTCGAGCGTGCTGCGATGCCCCGGTAGCGTGAGCGCGTCGACCTGCTCAAAACGCGCGCGCAGCGCGCGCCCGACGACCGACGCGACCAGCGAATCACCGATCCCGCCGCCGGCGCAATAGAGAAGGGCTCGCGTCATGACGCAGGTGACTCGTCGAGCACGCGCACGAGCTCGCGCGCGTACATGCCGTCGAGGAACTGTCCGCGTGCCAGCGAGCGCATCCACTCCGGCGCCTTTTCGCTGGTTGCGATTCCCGCATAGACAGCCAGTAACGAGTCAGGAAGCAAATAGCGCGCGCGCAGCAGGTTTACCGGATGCGCGCCAGTGGCCATCCGCGCTCGGGGTGAGGCCTGCTTTTCAAGAAAGTGTCGCGCCATGCGCGCCCGCTCGATGGCCTTGCGCGTCTCGACTTCGAGCGTGTTGTCCGCCGGTGATTTGATATGCCAGAGGTACGCGTCCCACGCAAAACGCCAATGGACGCCGGCTTCGCGCAACCGCACGCCCAGTTCGGTATCTTCCCAGCCGTACAGATGAAAGGCCTCATCAAATCCGCCGACCGCATCGATCGCGTGCTTTGGCAGAGAGACGTTACACGTGCACAAGAACGCGCGCGAGTAGTTGGCAAGGGCTGGCTTTGGCCGGTCGTCGTATGAGGGGACGTTGAGGATGGGGCCGTTTACGATGAGGTTTCCGGTACCGTGCGCGGCTTCGTGCGCAGCGAGAAAGGCCGGGGGCAACTGCACGTCATCATCGATAAAGAGCACCAAGTAGCCTTGGGCCACCGCGATGCCGCGGTTGCGCGCTTTGCCGCGATTGGGCTGCGGCTCGAAGACATATTGTACCGGGTAACGCCCACGCTCCGTTTGCCATTTGACGACGTCTTTGGTGTCGTCGCTCGACCCGTTATCAACCACGATGAGCTCGAATGAGGGCGCACCGATCTGCTCCTCGAGCGACGTGAGCGCGCGCGCGAGGTAGTCGGAGCGATCTTTGGTAGCGATAATGACGGAGATGCGCATTCAATAAAGCTAAGGGTCGGTTATGAACCTGCGAGCTGGATGAGCGATTCGGCCATGCGGTCCGCTGCCCCCACGTGATCCGCATAGAGCGCCGCCAGCAGCTCGCGGCTGCGCGATAGCCAGGCGCCGTCGTCAAGTCGTTCCAAGGCGACGCGCCCCACGCGGCCTGGGGTAACGGTTCCGTGCAACTCGCAGACCAGTGACTCGTCGGCGTCCATGTTGGGTTGCGTGTGGAACGTGAACCGACGCGAAACGGCCACCGCGGCCGCCCGCTTGAGCGGCGTTCCGATCAGCGGAATGCGGTCGAGATAGGTCAGCGGCCCGTTGAACGTAATGATCTCGGGGGCGTTGAGCGGCGTGATCGTAATCATCGGTACGCCCAGGACCGCAAGCTCGATCGTCTTCGTCCCCGGAATGGTGACCACCAACCGCGCGTGCATCGCGGCAGCAAGCGCGTTGTGCAGAATCGGAAAGCGCCGCTCGCCCTCGCCCAGCGCGAGAAACGCGCGCCCCCCCTCCTCGATCAACCGGCCGCGCTGCGCCCAGATACGGGGATGCCCGCCGCGTTCGATCGCCGCGCGCACGTCGGCAAGCGGCGTGAAGGGCGAAAGGCCAAAGGCAATGGGCAACTCGGGCCGCTCGCGCGCGATACGCAGCGCCATCGTAAAGAAGAACGGAATGAGATTGTCAACCTCATAGCCTCGTGAGCCGGGCATCACTAAGATCCCGCCTTGCGGCGCGCCCTCCTCGAGCGGCTGCTGCGCTTCGAGCAGCGCGCCGTCGATGGCGAGGTTGCCGACACGCTCGATGCGATCCGCCGGCGTCTGCCACGCGCGCAGTTGCTCGACGTTCTTCTCGTCAACGGCAAAGAAACGCGCGAAGCGCTCACGATACGCGCGCTTGGAAAATTTGTAGGTCGACGCGGTTCCGCCCAGCCGCGAGCGCAAACGCTGGGCGTGCATCAGATCGCCACCGAGGTATTGCACCACATCGACGCGGTCCGGCAGGCCCGGAACGCTGCGGCCGAGCGCCACCCGCAGATACGTCTTGGGATCATACACATGCGCGCTTGGAAACAGCCGTCGCGCAAGCTGCGCCTCATAACCGGTCGCATAGTCGTCGGGCACACAAAAGAGATGCACTTCGAGATCGGGGTCACGTTCGTAGAGCCGGCGCACGAGCGGGCGAAACCAGCCCGCGACCTCTCCCGGACCGTTCGCCGTGAATGCGATTCTCATGGCGTTACGATCGGTATCGCGCGACGATCTCGCCGATAAGGTCGGTTGTGCTGCGTCCGGCGAGATGCGGCGCGAGGCGGACCTCGCCGCCGTGCGCGAGCACGACCGCGCGTTCGGGAAGATCCTCTTCGCGATACTGCGCGCTTTTGACGTGCACGTCGGGGCGAATCCGTTCCAGGAGCGCTTCCGGCGTCGCCTCGCCGAATTCGACGACCGCGTCGACGCTGCGCAGCGCGCAAAGCAGTTTTGCCCGATCCGCAAACGGAACGATCGGCCGCCGTTCGCCCTTGAGCAAGCGCACCGACGCATCGCCGTTGAGCCCGACGATCAGGATGTCACCTTGCGAGCGCGCCCAGGCCAAATACTCCACGTGTCCAGCGTGCAGTACATCGAAGACGCCGTTCGTGAAGACGACGCGCCGGCCACGCGTCCGCTGTTCCTCGCGCCACGCGCTCGCCGCATCCGCGTCAAGCAACGCGCCGAACAACTCAGGCGCTGCCATGCTCGATCAGCGCCAAGATCTCGTCGCCGCTCGCGGTTGCGGTTCCGAGTTTCTCCACCACCGCACCGGCCGCGAAGTTTGCCAATTGCATGGCGCGTTCGATCGGCGCGCCGGCCGCGAGCGCAAGCGAGAGCACCGCGATCACCGTGTCGCCCGCGCCCGAAACGTCAAAGACCGTACGCGCAACCGACGGGATTGCGAAGCGCTCGCCCTGCGAACCGAAAAGCGCCATACCGTGCTCACCGCGCGTTATTACGACGTAGCGGCAGCGCAGTCGCTCGAGCAATTTCGCACCTGCGCGCTCGAGCGAGGCGTCGTCGATAATCCGCACCCCGCTGCCGGTTTCGGCTTCATGAACGTTCGGCGCGACGCACGTGACACCGGTAAAGAGATCGAGGTTTTGGGGTTTGGGATCAGCCAGGACCAATGGACACGCGCGCGCCGCTTCGACAACCTCCGCGCCCAGCAACCCTTTTGCGTAATCGCTGAGGATCACCGCATCGCACGATCCCGCTCGCTCGCGTACGTATGCAACGATGCGCGCCCGATCGATCGCCTGCAGAGGCGCGGCATCTTCCCAATCAGCACGCACGACTTGCTGGTTGTGCGCGACGATGCGCGTCTTACGCGTCGTCGGGCGATCGCGCACGGTAAACACGCCTCGATCATCGACCGATTCTTCGCGCAGCATGCGTCGCACGTCGGACGCAAACGCATCCTCGCCGACGGTTCCGACGAACTCAACGCGCGCACCGAGCGCGACCAGATTGTTGGCAACGTTGCCCGCGCCGCCAAGCGTAAACGAGTGATCCGAAACCGCAACGACCGGTACAGGCGCCTCGGGCGAGATGCGCGAGACGGTTCCCCAGATCCACTCATCGATCATCAGGTCGCCGACGACGAGGATCGAGCGGCCGCGCATCCCCTCGACCAGGGCGCGCGCATCGCTGGTGAGAAGCGTTGCGCTCACAGGTGCCTCGCTCCGTGAGCAGCGGTACTTTCGTTGCAGTCATCGGCCAGCGCGGGCAAGACGCGATGAGCGACAAAAGCAGCGCTTTGCGAGCGAAGAGCAACGATGTCCGCGCTGAGCCGATGACGCAACGCGAAGGGCTGGGCGAAAGCACCGGTGTTCACGGAGCGAGGCACTAGATGTGATCCTCGAAGATCAATCGTTGTTCGACGAGATCGCAGATGATGTGCGCCATCACCTGATGCACTTCTTGCACGATCGCGGCATAGCCATCGGGCCCGATGAGCGCCAGGTCGCTGAAATCCATCACCGCACCGCCGCCGTTCCCGGTAAAGGCGATCGTAAGCGCGCCCTTCTTCTGCGCCATTTCGAGCGCAAGCACAATGTTGCGCGAAGTGCCGCTGGTAGTCATCCCGATCACCACGTCGCCCGCCTGCACGAAGGCTTGCACTTGGCGTGCAAAGACGTCGTCGTAGCCGTAGTCATTGCCGACGCAGGTGAGCGTCGACGTGTTGACCGAGAGCGCTTCGCTGTTGAGTCCCGGGCGTTCGCGCAGGTAGCGGCCTGAGAGTTCGGCGGCCATATGCTGAGCTTCAGCCGCGCTTCCGCCGTTACCGCACCAGTAGATCCGCTTACTGTCGCGCAGCGCCGCCACGATCGCATCGACGATTGCTTCGACCTCGCGCTGATAGTGCTTCATATCGCGCAGAACCGCGCGATCTTCCAACAACGCGTCGAAGCCGCGTTGGGCTTTATAATCGATTTTCATGGCGCGATCCAGAAGAGCTCATCTCCCTGCGAGACCAGCTCGCCGTTCTCCGGAATGACGCGAGCGATACTTCCGCTGTAATCGCTTTGAATTTCGTTGAAGAGTTTCATCGCTTCCAAAATGCAAAGCACCGACCCCACCTCGACGCGATCGCCGAGATTCACGAACGGTTCGGCGTCCGGTGAGGACGAGCGATAAAAGACACCGGTCAGCGGTGCGGTCACCCGCTTGACGTTTGACGGTGCGACCGGGGCGCTCGCGGCCTCCGATGCCGAAGGGGCGGCGTATCCACCGGCACCGATCGCCGGTGCCACGATCTGCGCGCCCGCTTCGCGGCGCACGAGTTCGTAGACCGCATCGCCAACCTTGACTTTTATCCGGTCGAGATCGTGCTCGTGCATGATGTCGAGCAGAGAATGGATCGTCTCGGATTCCTCTTCGAATGCCATTACTGCGCCACTTCGGCAAGGGCGTCCGCAACGTCTGCCGCACGGCCAAGCGCGACCCGCCGGTCGCTACGGTCCTCGAGGTCGCGCAGGACCAGCTCCCCCGCAGCGAGCTCATCGCTGCCCAGAATCAGCGCAAACCGCGCGTGATTGCGGTCGGCAATCTTCAAGTGCGCAAGCAGCTTGCGCTCCTCGTAATCCATGAAGACCGGCTGCCCAAAGGTGCGGCGCAGCACGTCGACGAGCGGCAGCAGCGTTGCGCGAGCTTGCGCGCCCAGTGCGATCGCTTGAACGCCGCGCCGCGCGCGCGCGCGCTGGGGGTGCATCGCTTCGAGCATCATCAAGAAGCGCTCGAGGCCCAGCGCAAAGCCGACCGCCGGGACGTCGGGACCGCCAAGCGAGCGCACCAGTCCGTCGTAGCGACCGCCTCCGCAGACGGTGGACTGTGCGCCGAGCACGCTCGAAGTAATCTCAAAAACCGTACGCGTGTAGTAGTCGAGCCCCCGAACGATCGAGGCATCGACCACGTAGGGAATCTGCGCTGCGTCGAGATACGCGCGCAATGCGTCGAAGTGATCGCGACACGCATCGCAAAGGACCGACAAAAAGGTGGGCGCACTGCGCACCAGCGCGAGGTCGCGTTCGTCTTTGCTATCGAGCACGCGCAGCGGATTGCGCTCGAGGCGGCGCTGCGAATCCGGTGAAAGCTCCGCGAGATGCGGGCGAAAATGCGCCAGCAACGCGTCACGGTAGCGCGGACGGCAGACCTCGTCGCCGATCGAGTTCACGCGGAGATGCGCATCGGTGAGCGCATAGCTACGCACCAGCTCCCACGCGAGCGAGATCACTTCGAAATCCGCTTCCGGGCCGGCATAGCCGGTACATTCGACGCCGAACTGATGCGCTTGGCGGTAGCGTCCCTTCTGCGGGCGCTCGTAGCGAAAGATCGGACCGACATAATAGAGACGCTGCGGACCTTGCGAAAAGAGATTGTGCTCGAGCCCCGCGCGCATCACCGGTGCGGTCCACTCGGGCCGCAGCGTCATGCTGCGGTCACCCTTGTCGACGAAGGTGTACATCTCTTTCTCGACGATGTCGGTGGTCTCGCCGACGCCGCGCACGAAAAGCTCGGTCGCTTCGAACATCGGCGTGCGAATCTCGCCGTAGCCAAAACGCTCGGCAAGCGCGTGGATACGCGCTTCGAGTTCGAGCCAGTCGGCGGAGACCGGCGGGAGAATGTCTTGTGTGCCGCGCGGTGCGGTAATTTTCGAGGGCATCTCTACAGGCCGACTTCGCGACACTCCCGATGAAACATTTTCCGCGCCGACGTGTTACGACTCAAGTATGAGCACCTACGCACTCTTTGGCGCATCCGGTTCCACGGGTGCAAGCATCGCCTCCGCACTCGAGGCCGTGGGCCAGCAGTACCGCGTCGTTGGGCGCGACCGCGCGACGCTCCAGGCGGAATTCGGAAATCGGCCGCTCGCCGAGATCACCGAGTGGAATCCCGACGACCCCGCATCGGTCCAAGCCGCCGCGACCGGCATCGATACGATCTTCTATCTCGTCGGCGTCCCCTACAATCATTTTGAACTGCATCCGCAGATCATGCGCGCGACGCTGAACGGTGCGATCGCGGCTGGCGTGAAACGCATCGTACTGCTCTCGCCGATTTATAGTTACGGGCGGCCGGCGTCGGCGACCGTCGACGAATCGCATTCGCGCAACCCCGACACGTTTAAAGGCAAGATGCGCAAAGAGCAAGAGGATCTCGTGCTCACCGCCCACGCCGCCGGCCAAATCGAGGCCACGATTCTGCGCGTTCCGGATTTCTACGGCGGCGATCCCAAGAAGAGTTTAGTCGGCGATATTTTCGTTGCTGCGGTGAGCAAGCGCCGCGCCAACGTCATCGGTCCGATCGATAAGCCGCATCAATACGTCTTCATCGACGATATCGGCCCTGTCGCGCTCGCGCTCGCGCGCGAAGACCGCGCCTTCGGCAAAGCGTGGAACTTCGCCGGCTCGGGCACGATCACGCAGCGTGAGTTTGCAACAAAAGTGTTCGCGCAGGTTGGCCGCAAGCCGCAATTGATGGTAGCCAACCTCTTCATGCTGCGCTTGATCGGGCTGTTCGACCCGATCATGCGCGAGCTCGTCGAAATGAATTATCTTCAGAGCGATCCGGTGCTGCTCGACGACCACGCGTTACGCACGCTGCTTCCCGGAGTGCGCGTAACATCCTACGACGACGGTATCGCCCACGTCTTGTCGACGACGGCCTAATTTTCGAGCGGTACCGCGGCGTCGCTTTCGATCAACCCTTCAGATCGAAGATCGGACCAGAACGCCTGCGGAATATTCGTCTTGAGCGAGGTGTAGTCGGCGAGCACCTGCTGTGGACTCGCGCAACCGACGACCAATGCGGCCGCGACGTCCGGCGCAACCGAAAACCGCAGCGAGGCTGTGCGAAGATCGACACCGTACCGTGCGGCAACCGCACGCAGCGCAGCGCGCTTCTCGATGGCCTGCGCCGGAATCTTGTAATTCTCGCTGCCGTAATTGAAGCGGGCGCTGCCACTGATGAAGCCCGCGTTGAGCGACGAGCCGACGACGAAGCCCATTCCGCGCTCGCGTGCCCTGGGAAAGACCTGATGCAGCGCAGGCTCATGATCGATCAGCGAGTATTGACGCGCCAGGAGACAGACGTTCGCATCCGCGACGTCGAGCAGCTTGAGAATCGGTTCGGGTGAGTTGACGCCAAGCCCCCAGCCTTTTATTACGCCTTGGTCGCGCAATTTACTCAACGCCGGGAACGCGCCCTTGCGCGCGATTTCAAATTGCTCTTCCCACGGCCCCGGGAGCCACGGATTATCCGGCGAGAGATCGTGAACGAACACGACGTCGAGGGCATCGACGCCTAACCGCTGCAGGCTGTCTTCGATCGAGCGCTTGACGCCGTCGGCAGTGTAATCGTAGCGGAGGTTGTTCGGCGAGGGCGTGAATGGAAAGTATTGCTTCGCATTATTGTTGCGCGACGCCGTAAGTAATTTACCGACCTTTGAAGATAAGATGTACTCGCTGCGCGTTTGTTTGTGCAGGAACGTGCCGAGACGCCGCTCTGCCAGCCCCAAACCGTACCAGGGAGACGTGTCGTAGTAGCGCACCCCGGCGTTCCATGCGGCTTCGATCGTCGCGTAGGCGATTTCATCGGTGACGTACGCAAACTCGTTGCCGAACGGCACGCCGCCGAGACCAAAGGTCTTTTCCGGGAAGATTTCAAACGCGTTCATACCCACGCTTATCCCCGCGTCGCCTGGGGTCTAACGCTCTAGACGCCACAGAGCTTCGGCGTGATGGTAGCACATGCGTTTGAGCTGCGCCATCCTGCTTGTGATCGCGATCGCGGCAATCGCGCCGCAAACGACGATGGCCCTGTGCGCCGGCGCCGTCAGCGTGCTCCTCGAATCCCTACCCTACCTGGCCGTCGCGGCTTTATGTTCACCCTTGGCTGGGCGCTATACACACGCGCTCGTCGCCTACGCCGGTTGCGGCTGCGCAACGGGCCCAAGCGCGCGATCGATTCCGGCCGCAGTTGCGACTGCCGCGATCTTCGGCCTGCCGGTCGCAATAGCGCGCGTTGCCGCGGCGACCGCGATGTCGCGTTTCGTTCGCGGGCACGATCACGACGCGCGAATCGACGTCCTTGGCGAGGTCGCTTCGCTCATTCCGGCCGCGCTGCTCTCGGCGTCGATCATGCTGATGCTGCCGTCGCTGGCGCTACACAGTTTGCCGGGGCCGCTCCTCTTCGTCGGCGGTGCGCTGCTCGGCGTCGTGGCATCACCCTGTGCGCTCGGCGGCGTTGCACTCGCGGCATCGCTCCATGCAACCGCTCCATTCGCCGGCGCCGGCGTGCTGTGCACCGCGGGTATCGTGCCGAACGTGTGGCGGCGGCGAACCCACGCTGCGCTGCACGACCCGTGGACCTACGCTTTGTTTTCGCTTGCCTGCGCGCTCGTCGCCGCGCGCCACGGCGGGGCGCTCGTGCATCCGCGCATGACGATTCCGCTCGCCCTTACGGCGTTTGCGTGTTTGTTATTTGCCTGGCGCTTTCGCGCGTGCAACGCAGGCTCGCCCCGCTTCCTTGCCGCCTCAGTGCTTGCCGTCGTCGTCATCGGTGCACCCGTTCCAGCGTATCACGTCACCGAAACGACGCTTGCGGATGGCTTCGCGGGCGAGCATATGGACTTCACCGGCATTGCCGTTGCGGAGAACGGCGCGTCCGCACTCGTGCGCTATGCGATCACCTGTTGCCGCGCTGACGCCGCACCGGTCGCGCTTGCGCTCGATCGCAACCTCGCGCGTGTTAAAGGGCGTTGGATGCACGCGAGTGGAACGCTTGAGCGTAACGGCGCAGAGCTACGACTGCGTGTTGACCGCCTCGACCCGGTTACGCCGCCGGCCGATCCGTTCGTGTACCGCTAGGAGAGCACGGCGGCCTTTCGCGGCTCCAATACCTCGACCGGAATCCCGTTGGGATCTTCGATAAAGGCGATCGCGCGCGTGCCGCTCGGCGATTTATAGGCGTCTTTGAGAATCTTCACGCCGCGCTCACGCAGTTGCGCGATGTACGGCTCGAGTTCGCCGTCGGCTTCGATCGCCAAATGCTCGTAGCGATTGCCGATCGTATACGGCGAATGCTCTTCCAAATCGTAGACCAACTCGATATACGCATTCCAATCCGAGCCGACGAACGCCATGTCGGCGTTACCGGGATAGTGGAACGGACCGTCGAGCAATTTGAGCCCAAGCTTGTTGGTGTAGAAGTCGATCGACTCATCCATGTTGTTCACGAAGATCGATGTATGCAGAAAGCGTGGCATGTCAGGTCCTTTCCTACCGGGACTTTCGGCTCAGCAACCAGGGCCATTCTCGGTTGGGGAAAAATAGCGTTTGCATGAAGTTATTTGCAGTAGCGGCGTTCGTCTTCGTATTGCTATTCCCCGTTGCGGGCCGGGGCGCCGATGATGCGGCTTGGTTAAAGTATACCCACCACGGATACACGGGATTCAATTTCGGCGACGGGACGATTCATACGTTAGCCTACGACTTCACCGACACGTATAACAAGAAGCCCGTCTCGAACGGGCATGTCGTGCGCGCCGGGCTCGCCTACCGAAAAAGCGTCCACTGGTCGGACGAGAATACCGATTCGAGTGATGGTTTTACCGGATCGCTTTTCTGGTATTCCGACGCGAACGGCTTTCCCACAAAGCTCGAAGGCAATGACGTCCCTTCCACCTACGCCGAAGACCTGATCGAGACCGACGCAATCGCCGCGCTACCTTGGAGCTACGAGCGCACCGTCACGGAGTCCGGCGCCGATTTGGCGGCAGTCCGCGTGACGCTCAACAACGGGTTCCCGATCGAGCTCTATGTCGACCGCGCAAGCGGCGCGTATAAACGCGTCGTGCTCGACCCCGGCGGAGCGTACGAGATGTCGCTCGATAACATCGTGTATAGGGAAGCGCAGCCGGGGCTGCGAGTCATCACGGCGATGCAATACGGAAAAGATGGCGATCGTCTGACCGTCGATCATGTCGTCCTCAACCCTTTGGTCGCGGACGTGGACCTGCAGCCGCCGTCACGCACCGCGCAGTGGAAATTTGGCACCGGCACCGTGCCGCTCACACTCACTCACGATCGCATCGTCGTGCACGCATCGGTAAATGGCGTCCCCGGTACTTTTCTCCTCGATACAGGTGCCGCCGGCATTTTTTTCACCGGCGATTTTGCGCGGCGCGCGCACATCACGCATGCCACGGGCCACGGTTCCGCGATCTCATTATATGGGACTGAGAAGACCGATATCGGGCGCATCGACAGCTTGCAGATCGGCGACAGCACGCTGACAAACGCGCTCGTATACTACGGGATGGCCTCGTTTGATGTGTGGGGGCCGGACGGCTTGCTGGGTTACGGCGCGCTCGCCGGAGCCTACGTTTCGGTCAACCTCAAGGATGCAACCATGACGTTGCGGGACGCCGCGGATGTGGATCCCGCGTCCACCGGTGGTATGGTCGTTCCCGCAAGTTTTGCCGGAGGCCAGCCATCGATCGCGATGCTCCTGAACAAGCGGCTCACGTTCGACGCGGTCGTCGATACGGGAAATCCGGGCGGCGTGGTCATCCCTGCGCGCATCATCTCCGGCTACGGACTTCACTTCTACCAGCCGGATTCTGGTCCGTGCGGTCGTCTCGATACCTTGTCGATCGGAACGCTGAACTACGACTCACCGGACGCGTGCGTGGCATTCGGAGGCGGCGGTCGCTGGCTCCTCGCCGGTATGGATTTTCTTCGCAAGTTCGATCGCATCGATTTCGACTATCCGCTTGGCGACGTGGTGCTCTTTCCGAAGAAAGAATAACAGTCAGTGAAGGAAGTATCGGTAGCTTGAAAACACGAGCGATACCCCGTGCTTGTCGGCGGCTGCAATCACCTCGTCGTCGCGTACCGAGCCGCCGGGCGCGATGATCGCCGTGCAGCCGGCGGCAACCGCCGCCTCGAGCCCGTCAGCGAAGGGGAAGAAGCCGTCGCTTGCGCACGCAGCGCCGCGAGCACCGTCGCCGGCACGATGCGCCGCGATCACGACCGCGCTCACGCGATTGGTTTGCCCGGCGCAGATCCCGCGCGTCGTGCCGCCGTTGACGATCACGATGCCGTTGGACTTGACGTGGCGCACGACGTCCCAGGCGAGCGCTAGGTCATGCCATTCTTGCGCGCTGGGTTGACGCTTCGAAACGACCCTCCATTCTTCGGGGGGCGCCGCGGGATTGTCGTCTTCGGCGAGCACGCCCCCGAGCGCACTACGCACGCGCAGTTCGCGCGCGAGCTCGTCGGGAAGCGAGGGGACGAAGCGCATGATGCGCAGATTCTTTTTTTCTTGAGCAGCTCGAGCGCCGCCGCATCGAAGGCCGGCGCGGCCACGATCTCGAGAAAAAATTTCGACAGCGATTGCGCCGCTTCGATATCGATCGTCGCATCCGTTGCAACGATACCGCCGTAGGCCGAGACCGCGTCGGCCTCGAGCGCATCGTGCACCGCTTTGCCGACGGTCGAACGCTGCGCGACGCCGCACGGCACCGTATGCTTCACCACTGCTGCGCGCACGAAACGTTCGTGCTCGCTGCCAAAGGTCGCGCCCAGCGGTGCGCGCGAGAGCAATCGCAGCGTCGCGTCCAAATCGAGTAAATTATTGTACGAAAGCGCCTTGCCGTGCAGTTGTTCGGGCAAACGGTCCGGACGGTCGAGATAGAATGCGGCACGATTTTGCGGATTGGTTCCATAGCGTAAGCGCTGCATGAGCGGCAGCGTCACGGTGAGAGCGCCGGGAAGATCGCTGGGCAGCACCGAGCCTTCGGTAGCGAGATAGTGCGCGATCGCCGCGTCGTACTCGGCGGTACGTTCGAAGGCTGCAATCGCGAACTCGCGGCGCATTTGCGTGGGCACGGTGCCCGCTTCCAGCGCCGCAATGAATTTCTCGTATTGCGACGGATGCGTGAGCACTGCGACGTGATCAAAATTCTTGGCTGCCGCGCGCAGCAGCGAGACCCCGCCGATATCGATCTGCTCGATCGCTTCAGCGTGCGTCGTTCCGCCCTTAGCTACCGTGGCTTCAAATGGATAGAGATTCGCCGCCACGGTCGTGATCGGCGCGATCGCGTACTTTTCCGCCTGGGTTTGATGGTCGGGGTTGTCGCGATCGTAAAGGATGGCGCCGAACACCTTGGGATGCAGGGTCTTCACGCGCCCGTCAAAGAGTGGCGGGAATCCGGTCATCTCACCGACGTCTTGCGCGGGAACCCCGTGATCTTGCAGATACTGCTTCGTTCCGCCGGTCGCGTAGATGACCGTACCGCGCTCGTGCAATGCGCGCGCGAGTTCCACCGATCCGCTCTTGTCCGAAAGTGAAAAGAGGGCCGCCGGTTTGGTTCGATCAGGCAAGTGCCAGCTCCGGATGGCGCTCCGCAGAGAGCGTGGCGGCTATGATCGTGCTCACGCCCGGCTCTTTCATCGTTACGCCGTACATCCGGTCTGCAAGCTCCATCGTCTTCTTGTTGTGCGTGACGATGATCATCTGCGAGTCGCTCGCGAGCTCACGCACCATATCCGAGAAGCGTTCGACGTTAGCGTCGTCGAGCGCCGCGTCGACTTCGTCGAGCAGATAGAAGGGCGATGGCTTGACTGCAATGAGCGCAAAGATCAGCGCGGCTGCCGTCATCGCGCGTTCACCGCCCGAAAGCGCCGTTAGCGCCATCAGTTTCTTGCCCGGGGGTTGCACCGAGATTTCGATTCCGGTTTCTGAAAGATTCTCGGGGTTGGTCTGCCACATCTTGGCGTCGCCACCGGGGAAGAGTTTGCCATACATTTCGGTAAACGCGGTCGCGACTTTCTCGAACGTCGCGTTGAAGAGCGCCTGTGACTGCGCCTCGATCTCCTTGATCGATTCGAGCAACGTCTCGCGCGCCTTGGCGAGATCTTCCATCTGCGTGCGTAGAAACGTCTCGCGTTCCCCAACTTCTTCACGCTCGGCCTCAGCGTTGAGATTGACGTTGGCCGAGAGCCGCGCAAGCTCTTCGCGCAGCCGCGGCAGATCGTCGATCACCGTATCGGCCTCGTCGGCGTAGCGACCCTCGACGTCGTGACACTCGTCATCGGTCGCGGGATTCTGCGCGAACTGCGAGACGAGCATCCCGAGCTCCGCTTCGATTTCGGCCAGGCGCGTGCGATGGCGCTCGCCGCCGGCAACCGCTTCACGTTCGTCGTTCTCGGCTGAGCGCAGATCGGCTTCGAGTTGCAGGAGCCCGTTGGCCATCGTTTCGCGCTCGCGGCGCGCGACGTCGAGTTTGGCGTCGAGATCGCTGACACCGCGCCGCAGGCCCTCGACGTGGGCGTGCGCGTTACGCGTCTGTTCAGCTAGTCCGCCGATCTCCGCAAGCATCTGCTCGCGCGCGAGTCGCGCGCGCTCGCTATCTTGATCCAGCATGCCGAGCCGTCCGCGTGAGGCGTCGCGTTCCGCAGTAAGCGCCGCGACGCGTTCGCGTAAATCGCCGGCGCGATGGCTCGCTTGGAGTTGCGCTTCTTCGGCGCGTGCGATCTCTTCGCGCGCTCGCGCAAGCTCGGCTTCGAGCGCGGCCCGCTCTTCGTCGCTGTGCACCGCGTCGGCTTCGGGTCCTTCGAGCACCCGTTCACGCTCGCGCGCGTCGCGCGCCCGCACCAGCACGTCTTCGACGGTCACGTGAGCGCGCGCAACTTCGCTGTGCATGCGCTCCAAGTCGCTGGCGAGTGCGGCCATCTCGGTCCGTAGCTCCGCGCTCTGAAGTTCGACGCGCCCAAGTCCTTCGCGCGCCGCATCGCGCTCGGCCACGGCGTTCTCGACGCGGACACCGGCCGTGGCCGCTGCATGCTCGAGTGTTTCCAGTTTCGCGCGCATGCCGGTGAGAGCTTCGCGCAGTGTCTGCGCTTGCACGCGACGCGAAAGAATCGAGCGCTCGCGATGGAAGCGCCCGCCGGTTATCGCACCACCGCCCGCGATTTGCTCGCCCGAGAGGGTCACGATCGTGTCGCGCAAGCCGCGCTCGCGGACCAAATGGATGCCGGTCTGCAGCGTATCGACGACCAGCACGTTGCCGACCAAGAAGCGCACGACGCCTTCGTATTCGGGCTGCGTACGCAGAAGCGTATGCGCATACCCGATCACACCGGGCTGGCTCCCGAGTTCTGCGGTCATCGTTTTGGCGTCGCGATTGCCCAGCGTATCGAGCGGCAAGAAGGTCGCGCGCCCCTGCTCGCTGCGATTGAGGAATTCGATCGCGCGCTCGGCGTCCTCGGACGTGGTGGTGATGATGTTCGAGAGTCGCGCACCGAAGGCGACGTCCATAGCGCGCGCGTAACGTTCCTCGGTCGTGATGACGTTTGAGACAATGCCTTCGATCCCGCGAAGATCGCCGCGCTGCCATGCTTCAACCACGGCACGTGTGCCGGGCACGTGTCCCTCGAGCGAATTCTCCAACTCCTCGATCGTGTGCAGGCGCGATTCGGCGCCCTTGACTTCACCGGTTTGATCGCGATGCGCGGCGAGCGCATCGCCTAGTTCGCTCTGCGCGCGCGTCAGCGCTGCCTCGGCAGCATCACTGCGTTCGCGTCCGCCGGTAAAGTGGGCTTCGAGCGCGCCCAGCTGCGCCTCGCGTTCGGCGTATTTCTGCGACGCTGTTCCCGCAGTCATTTCCAACTGCGCGACGTGCTCGCGCGCGGCGTGCGCCTCTCCCTCCAAACGCTCGGCCTCTGCGCGCAGGTTCTCGCCCTGCACGCGCCGCTCAGCACGTTTGGCTGCACCCTGCGCCACGTGGGTTTCCACTTCGCGCAGGCGGGTGAAGATCGCATCGAGTTGCGCGCGCGCCTGCGCGAGCGAGGTTTGCGCCTGCAGCTCAGCCTCGCGTCCGGCCTCGAGCTCGCCCGCCAGCGGCGCCAGGCGCGCTTCGAGACGCTCGATGGTGACGCTGAGCGATTCACGCTCGGCTTGCACGCGCGCCGCGTCTTCGTGGGTTTGCGTCGACTGCGATTCAAGGGTTTCCCGGCGCGCGAGCGCAGCGGCGTAGTCGGCTTCGATCCGCGACAGTTCCGCCCGTTTGCTTTGCGCTTGCCCGCGTATCTCTTCGAGTTGCAGCTCTTGCTGGTACGCACGCGTGCGTAACTCAGCCAGATTCGCACCCAGCTGCGCGACCTTCGCGGCCGCCGCACCGCGCACGTCTTCTTGTTTCTCGAGTTCGCTGCGAAGCGTTTCACGTTCTGAACGGCGCGATGCGCTCGCGCGCATGTACGATAGTATTTCAAGATCGCGAACGCGCGCGCTCACCTTACGGTAGCGTTTGGCGCGGCGCACCTGCGTATCGAGTTCGGGAATGCGCCGCTCGAGTTCGCTGATGAGGTCATTGATGCGAATCGCGTTGTTCTCGGTCTGTTCGAGGCGGCGCATCGACTCGTGCTTGCGCGCGAGAAATTTGTTGATGCCGGCCGTCTCTTCAAAAAGCGCGCGGCGTTCGGTCGGCTTGCTGGTGAGAATCGAATCGATCTGCCCTTGCGAGACGATCGAATACGATCCCGGCCCCAGGCCCGTGCCCATGAGGAGCTCAACGATGTCGCGCAAACGCACTTGATTGCGATTGATGAAGTACTCGCTCTCGCCGGCACGGTAGGCGCGGCGCGTGATCTCGACCTCGCTGAATTCGATCGGCAGCTTGCCGCTCGTGTTGTCAAAGGTGAGGGAGACCTCGGCCATTCCGAGCGGCTTGCGCTTGTCGTTGCCGGCGAAGATCACGTCCTCGAGCTTGCCCGAGCGCAAGCTGCGGCTCGACGTCTCGCCCAGCACCCAGCGAAACGCGTCGACCATGTTTGATTTTCCCGAGCCGTTGGGCCCGACGATAGCGGTGATGCCGCCGGCAAAATCGAGCGCGGTCGCCTCGGCAAACGTCTTGAACCCGAAGGCCTTGATCTTCTTTAAATGCATTCGTCCCTACTGGTCCGGGAAAAGGGAGGCTAGCGCCGCCAGCGCTGCGGCCTGCTGTGCGGCTTTCTTCGATGGCCCGCTCCCGGTTCCCAACGTCTTGCCCTTGACCTGCACGCTCGAGTGGAAGCGCGGCGCTTGCGGCGTGCCGGCACTGCGGTCGCGGTAGACCGGCGTGGCTGAGAGGTGCTCCTGCGCGTAATGCTGCAGCCGCGTTTTAGGGTCGAGCAGTGCGTCGGGCGCGTGATCGAGCTGCTCGATGTGCTCGGCGACCACAAACGTGCGCGCCTTTTCGATGCCGTAGCGCAGCGCGAGCGCGGCCACAAAGGCTTCGAATGCGTCGGCCAAGATCGAGGTATTGTCGGCGCCGCCGGCGTTGCGCATGCCCACGCCCAACTCCACGAGCTCGGCAAATCCCAGGCGCCGCGCCGACTGCGCGAGCTGCGCATCGTTCACAATCGCGGCCTTGCGTACCGTCAGCCGGCCCTCGGGCTCATCCGGAAATCGTTCGTAGAGCCAGCTTGCGGTAACAAACCCGAGCACCGAATCGCCGAGAAACTCCATGCGTTCGTTCGAGGCGCGGCCGCCTTCTTTGGCATGGCTTTCGTGGATGAAGGCCTGCTCGATCAGCGTCACATCGCCCGCGACGCGTACGCCCGCGCGAGCGAGAAGCGCCCGCAGACGCCGCCTGTGATTCTCACCGGCCATGATCGTAACGCGCTAGCGTACCTTTCCAAAAACGATCACGCTATTGTGGCCGCCGAAGCCGAACGAATTCGACAGCGCGACATTCACTGGTGCTTTACGCGCAACGTTGGGAACGTAGTCGAGCGTGCATTCGGGATCGGGAAATTCGTAATTGATCGTGGGCGGCATGATATCGGTGGCCACGGCCATCACCGTCGCCACGCCTTCGAGTCCGCCCGCGCCGCCGAGCGCGTGCCCGTGCATTGATTTGGTCGAGCTAACACCGATTTTCGAAGCGTGCGCGCCGAAGGCTTTTTCGATCGCTTTGGACTCGGCCGGATCACCGATCGGCGTCGACGTGCCGTGGGCGTTGATGTGATCGACGTCGCCGGGTGAAATGCCCGCGGACTTAAACGCGCGAGCGAAGGCGAGCGCCACGCCGTCGCCGCTTGGATCGACCGCCACGAGGTCGTAGGCATCCGCGGACTGACCATAGCCGAGCACCTCGGCGTAGATCTTTGCGCCGCGTTTCTTTGCGTGCTCGTATTCCTCGAAAATCAAAACGCCGGCGCCCTCACCGAGCACAAAACCATCGCGTTCCTTATCGAACGGACGCGAGGCTTTGGTCGGCTCGTCGTTGCGCGTCGACATCGCTTTCATCGAACAGAATCCGCCGACCGCTAGCGGTGAAATGCAGGCCTCGCTGCCGCCGGTGATCATCGCCAGGGCGTCGCCGTGCGCAACCGCGTTATACGCGGTGCAGATCGCGTCGTTGGCCGATGCGCACGCGCTCGCCACCGAAAAAACGGGGCCGCGGAATCCATAGATCATCGAAATATGCGCCGGCGCGGCATTCGCCATCAGCATCGGAATAAAAAACGGCGAGGTCTTGGTCCAATTGCCGACCTGCGCTGCCTTGAGCGACTCGTACCAAAAGGTTTGGATGCCGCCGATGCCGCTGCCGATGATCGCCCCGACCTGATCCTTGAATGCCTGGTCCTCAGGGAGCGCGGCGTCGGCAATCGCCTCTTTGGTAGCGACAAAGGCATATTGCGCAAAGCGGTCCATCCGGCGCGAGAGCTTGCGCCCGACCAGCTCGTCGGCGTTGAAATCCTTGACCTCGGCGGCGATCCGCGTGGTAAAGCCGCTTGCGTCGAAGACCGAAATCGGCCCGACGCCCGACTCGCCGGCGACCAGCCGCCGCCAAAACTCTGGGTAGGAATTTCCTAAGGGGGTCACGGCGCCCATGCCCGTGACGACGACTCGTCTTCTGCTCAAAACGCCTCACAGTTACGGCCGGGAGGGCGGTCACCCTTTTCCGAACGTTGCCAAGGTGAAACGCGTCGCATCGATTCTCGCGCTGGCAGCTCTGGTAGTGGCATTGACCGCAGGCGCCGGCGCGCAGCAACAAACCTTTTATACGGCGCACGCCGGCCCAACCGGCCCGGTGCCGATCATCACGCCACAGCCGCTCCTCTACGACGGCTACTATTACCCGTATCCCTTCACGTGCAATAATCGCTTCTCGAGGAACAGCAAGCGCGGCGCCGCTCAGGGCAGCCACTACCGTAACGGCAACCACGGGAATCCGTGCAACGGGGGCCGCCCATCCCCACGCCCGAGCTATCACCCTGCGCCGAAGCCAACCTAGCCGCACGATGCGGCTGAAGGTCCGGAGCGCAGGACGCGCGATTGGCCGAAGGCCAACCGGACCATCTACGCGCTAAACGAGAAGATCGGGGCCGGGTAAACCCGTTCGGCTGCGATGGCCTGGACCGCGGAGTAAAGCCGCAATGCATTTCCATTCGCCGGCGGCACGAAGGTCGGATCGGTCGAGGGCGGGACCACCGCCGCCGACTGTAGCGCTTGATAGGTCGGGAAGGCAGCCTGGCTGAGATTCTGCGAAGCTGTCGCCGCAGGCTTCCGCGGAGCAGGGGCAACCGCGGCTACGGGCGCCACCGCGGGACGAGCCGGGACCAGGGAGATGACGTGAGTCGGGGCGGCGGAGATTGGGGCGACCAGCATAGTTAGTCCATTCTACCCGCAGAACGGTCCTTGCCAACCCTCCGAGCCCTTTGCTATACTCCCCAGGCTATGTTCCAGTTCGACCTGCAGCTTTTTGCGTCCAAAAAGGGCGCCGGCTCCACCCGCAACGGGCGCGACTCCAATGCCCAACGTCTGGGCGTCAAGCGCTTCGGCGGCGAGCGTGTGCTCGCGGGTAATATCCTCGTGCGTCAGCGCGGCACCAAATTCTATCCGGGCGAAAACGTCGGGATGGGTAAGGATCACACGCTGTTCGCGCTGATTGAAGGCACCGTCGAGTTTTCGTCGCGCCGCAATCGCCAGCACATCAACGTGCGGCCGCCTTCCGCGGCATAAACCGCGCCGAAACACATTCCTGCAATTTATTGACGAAGCGACGATCACCGTAGCAGCCGGAAACGGCGGCGACGGTATTGTTGCATGGCGTCGAGAGAAATACGTTCCCAAAGGCGGCCCGGCCGGCGGCGACGGCGGTGGCGGCGGCAGCATCTATCTTCAAGCGACGTCGGAGCTTTCAACGCTCGTCGAGTTTCGCTATAAACGTCAATTCAATGCGGAATCCGGCAACGCCGGCGGTCAATCGAATAAATCCGGGCGAAGCGGTCCGGATTTGACGATACCCGTACCCGTTGGCACGCTCGTGTATCGTACGCTCGAAGGCAAAGCCGAAACGTTTCTCATCGATCTCGCGCAGGACGGCGACCGCGCGCAAGTCGCGCGCGGCGGTAAAGGCGGTCTTGGGAATCAACATTTCGCCACCAGCACGCGCCAAGCACCGCGTATTGCGTACAACGGCGAACCGGGCGAACGTTGCGCATTGCGGCTCGAGCTCAAGCTGCTCGCCGATTGCGGCGTAATCGGCGTTCCCAATGCCGGTAAGTCGACACTTCTTTCGGTTGTGTCGGCGGCGCGGCCCAAGATCGCCGATTATCCGTTCACGACGATCGAACCGCAACTGGGCGTCGTACGTGTCTCGGATGAAGAATCGTTCGTCTTGGTTGACGTTCCCGGGTTGATCGAGGGCGCGCACGAAGGCGCCGGTTTAGGCGATCAATTTCTCAAGCACGTCGAGCGCACGCGCGCGCTCGTGCATCTGCTCGACGGCGCAAAGCCGCTCGACGAGATCTTGCACGACAAGACGACGATCGAAGGCGAACTGCGCGCGTGGAATCCTGCGCTGCTCGAGCGGCCGACGCTGCTGGTCATCAGCAAGCTCGATCTGCCCGATGCGCAAGAGCGTTTGAACGAACTGCGCGAACAATTCCCGGATGCACGCGGCATCAGTTCGGCTACGCGCGACGGCGTGCAAGAGCTCGTCTATGCGATTTGGCAGACGATCAAGGACGCACCGCCGCCGCAGATCGTCACGCCGCCGCCGGCGCTCATCGAACTCGTGCCCGACGAAGCTTTCGCGATCGAACGCGATACCGAGGGCGCCTTTGTCCTCACCGGACCACGCATCGAACGCCTCGCCGCGGTAACGAACTTCGATTCGGATGAAGGGCTGGCGCGCTTCGAGCGTACGCTCGCGAAGATGGGCGTGGAAAAAAAATTACGTGAACTTGGTGCAGTCGAAGGGGATACGGTCCGAATTGGGCCGTACGAGTTCACATACTCGTGAGACTCGGAATTTTCGGCGGCACGTTCGACCCGATTCACAACGCGCATCTCTTCCTCGCAGAATCGGCGCGGTTGCTCGAAGGGCTGGATCGCGTGCTCTGGGTGCCGACCAAAGAAAAGAAGCACTACCGTGACGCCGCGCAAGTCGATGCAGCGCACCGTTGCGCGATGATTCTTGCGGGAATCGAAGGCAACGCAGGCTTTGCGCTCGATGAGTGCGATTTGCGCGACGACAGCACCGGCTACACGGCCGATCTGCTGCCGTTACTCAAGAAGAAGTATCCGAAGGCGACCTTTACCTTCGTCATCGGCGCGGACTCGCTCGCGAACTCGCCCTGGGAGCGTTTCGACGAAGTGCTCGAGCAGCTCGAACGCTTCGTGATCGCGCCGCGTATCGGCGTGCGTCCCGAAGCATTGCAGCGGGTGATAGCCGCGGTTCCCAAGGGGCTGCGCGAGCGCATCGCAACGCTCAATATGCCCGAGCTCACCGAGTCGGCTACGCTGGTACGGACGCTCCTCTCGCAGGGACGCAGCGTACGGTATCTCGTACCCGAGGCGGTATGGCAGTACATCGTCGCCCACAACCTCTACGGCATCGAGCGTTAATCGTTGCCCTCGGCCTGTTCGCGCTCGCCGGGTGCGCTTCCGGGCATTCGGAGCAGCCCGACAACGCGCACGTCTGCGCCCTCTACGCCAGTGGCGCAAGCGACGCCGAAGTCGTTGCCCAAGGCACAGTGCTTACCGTCCTCGGCACGCGCAACGGCCCCAGCGGCGACCACGAAGGCTTTTTGCTCAAGCTCGCCCAGCAATGCGATTTGATGCTGCGCGTCGAGACCAACGTCGATATCACGGGGCCCGTGCCGCTGCGCGCGGGTGAGACGGTCACGGTCAAGGGGCAATTCGAAGATGACGCGACCGGCGGCGTGATCCATTGGACGCACCACGATCCCTCGGGGCGTCACGTCGGCGGCTACGTGCTCGCCGGCGGCAAATACTACGAATAGGCATTATCGGGTGCTGCGAGCAAATCGCACGCTTGCGAGCACGAAGATCGCGACGCCGTAGCCCAGCATCGGCAGGATGGAGGGCCAAAGCTGCGCGATCCCGGCGCCGCGAATGATGATCCCGCGCAAAATCTCTATGTAATACGTGAGCGGGATCACGTAACCGAACATCTGCATCGGCAGCGGCATCAGCGAGCGTTCGAAGACCGCACCGCTTACCAGCACCGATGGCAGCAAGATGAAAATCGCCATGAGCTGAGCTTGGATCTGCGTCTGCGCGATGGTTGAGATGAGGAGTCCCAGTCCGAGCGAGACCAGCAAAAAGCATAGCGACAGTACGGTCAGCAAAAGTACGTTTCCGGCGATCGGGACGGCGAAGACGAAGACCAATCCCGCGAGAACCGCTAAGAACTGTATGCCCGCCACCAGGACGTAGGGGATCAGTTTTCCGAGCATCAAACCCGCCGTGCCGATCGGCGTCACCAGCAATTGATCCAGCGTGCCCTTCTCGCGCTCGCCCACGATGGCGAGCGCCGTCAGCATGATCGTGATGTTCTGCATCACTAGGCCAATGAGTCCAGGAACGAAGAAATTCGCGCTGCGCATTGCCGGATTGAATAAAACGACCGGACGCACTTCGAACGGCGGGACGGTCTCGGGCGTGAGATCGCGCAGCGGAATTCCGCCGAGCGCTACCGCAGACCCGTAGGCAACTTGCGCAATCGACGAATCCGAACCGTCGATGAAAGCCCCGACCGCCGGATGCCGCCCGGCCAAGAGATCGGCGGTGAAATTTTGCGGGATATCAAACGCGGCGCGCACTTTCCCCGCCACGATCGCATCGATCAAGCCCTGCCGATTCGGTACCTCCTCCACGACCTCGAAGGTGCGCGAGCCGTTTAGGCTGTCGACGAATGCTTGCGCTGCCGGCCCACGATCTTCGCGATAAACCGCCGCCGGTACGTGCTCGACCGTGGTATTGATCGCATAGCCCAACAGCAAGAGTTGTAAAAGCGGCACACCGACTGCAAGTGCGAGCGTAACCGGACTGCGAAGAATTTGGCGCAGCTCTTTGTACACGACCGCGCTGCATCCCCGAAAAATCGAAGAGTCCGCTCATGCTGCCTCGGTCTTGCGGGTGAGCGCAACGAACGCGTCTTCGAGCGAGGGGCGAATGACCGAGACGCGCGTTGGATCCATGCCCAGCGTCTGCGCCAGCTCGGCCGCGCTAACGTCGCGGTCGACGACAACATGAATGTCGCGCCCGAAGATCGTCGCGTCACGCACGCTTCGGACATCGTGAACGCGCCGAAAGGTCTCCATGACGTCGTCCGTTGCGACCGCATAGCGTACCGTCCCCGGCGGCGTAACGTCGGGCAGCGAGCAGATTTCATCCGGCGATCCGCTTGCAAGCACATGGCCTTCGTAGATGTAAGCCAGTGACGAACAGCGTTCCGCCTCGTCCATGTAGTGGGTGGTCACGAAGAACGTCTTGCCGGCCGATGCAAGCGAAAGAGCAAATCCCAAAGATCGCGTCGCGCAACCGGATCGATGCCCGCGGTGGGCTCATCCAGAAAAACGACCGGCGGATCGTGGATGAGCGCACAGGCCCAGCGCGAGGCGCCGCTGCCATCCGCCCGAAAGGCTCGACGCGAGATAGTTCCGATACCCGCCGATGCCGACGATCTCGACGACGCGCGCCTTACGCGAGCGTGCGCGTGCCGCCCGAAAGGCCGTAGGCACGCGCATAGAATTCGAGGTTTTCGTCGACCGTCAAATCGCCGTACATCGAGAAGCCCTGCGCCATGTAGCCGATCGAACGACGAACGTCGCTCGACTGGCTCTCGACGTCATATCCCGCGACACGTGCGCGTCGCCGGACGTTGGATGAACCAGACCGCAGAGCATTTTGATGGTCGTGGTCTTTCCGCTGCCGTTGGGACCGAGAAACCCGAAGATGCTTCCGGCGAGGATCGAAAAACAGAGCATCGTCGACAACGGCGCGCTCGCCGTACTGTTTGGTCAAGCCGTCGAGTACGATCGCATCGTCACTCACTGCGGGTCGACCGTCACGGTCGTGCCGTCGAGCAGCTGTGATCGGGATCGCGAATGCGGATCTTTACTCCGTAGACGAGTTCGGCGCGCTGGTCGGCGGTCTCGACGTTCTGCGGCGTGAACTGCGCGGTGCGGTCGTAGCGCCTCGACCTTTCCTGAAAACGTGCCCGCGCCGGCGTCGGAATGCACGGCGAGTGATTTTGCTTGCCGAACCGTTTCCAGATCGCTCTGCGACGCGTAAATGTAGACGTAGGGATCGGCGAAGGTGTCGATGACCGCGGCAGGCTGATTCGCCGCCAGCATATCACCGGGATGCAAATTGAAGCTCGCGACCACACCGTCAACGGTTGAATAGACCGTTGCTTCGCGCAGTTCGGCGAGCGCGTGGGCGGCGGCGGCATCGGCGCTGCGAGTTTGAGACTGTGCTTGCGCGATCTGCGCCGCGGAGCCGGCTACGGCCGCCGATAGGTTTGCGCTCGCGGCGACGGCGTTCGCTCGTGCAGCCGCACTTTCGCCCGGAAGATCCGCACCGACGAGTTGCGCGAGTTGCGCTTGCGTCTGGCGGACGGTTGCACGCGCCTGATCGCGGGCGGCTCGCGCTTGATCCAAACTCTGGAGCGACACGTCGCCGGTCGCCGCAAGTGCTGCGCTGCGCGCATAGTTTTTTTCGGTGAGCCGTTCATTGGCACGCGCATCGGCAACCGCCGCGCGCGCGGCCCGGATCCGATCCTGCGCTCCGCCGATCGTTTGGGTGTAAGTAGCGCCGGTTGAAAGGCTCGAGCCGCGAGCTTGCTCGATTTGACTGGGCAGCGTGCCGGTCTGCAACACGCGAAGTGCGGCTTGCGCTGCGCGCCCTTGCGCCACGGCTTGATCGTAGGTCGCCGTCGGCAAAGCCGAATCGAGGCGTACAATGACGGCTCCGCGCTTGACGGTTTGCCCCGCAGCGACCTCGGTTGCGATTACTCGTCCCCCGACCTGGCTTCCGACCGAAACGTATTCGGTCTGCACCGTTCCGCTGAATCCGGGCCGCGGAGCGGCGCACGAAACGAGCACGGCAAAACTGAGTGCGACAGCTGCGACCCTCATCTAGGCATCATCCTAGCATGGGAATAAGAAGGACCCGTGATCCTCGAATCGATCGTGCTTGCCAGCGCCTCGCCGCGCCGACTCGAACTTCTACGCTCGCTGGGCCTGGCCGTGCGTGTGGAACCGAGCCGCTACGACGAGCCCGATGACCCTTCGGCGACGCCGGTAGCGTTGGCGGTTCGGCACGCTGCCGCCAAGGCGCGTGACGTTCAAGCACGTTTCCCCGACGATCTGCTCGTCGCGGCGGACACGGTGGTCGACGTCGATGGGATGTCGCTGGGAAAACCTCGCGATCGCGCCGACGCCGCCCGCATGTTGCGCTCGCTTTCCGGCCGGGCGCACCGGGTGCACACCGCTTACGCGATCGCATTTCCGGGACGCCGCGATCTGATCGAAGAGTGCTCGACCACCCGGGTGCGCTTTTATCCGCTCGGTGACGACGACATTGCGGAGTATATTGCCACCGGCGAGTCGATGGATAAGGCCGGCGGCTACGGTATTCAGGGCCGCGCTGCGGCGCTCGTCGAGTCGATCGACGGCGACTTTTACACCGTCATGGGCTTCCCGCTTGCCCGCTTCGTTCGATCGTTGCGCCGGTTGGGTTTTGCGTTACCCCCGGCGAAGAACACTCCCAACGAATAGGGCTTTTCCGGGAGCCGGCCATCTTTACTTATCGCGACGAGCGCAAATTATTCGCGCTAATTGCCGTCATCATCGTGGCGGCGACGCTGGCGCTCGTGCAAATCAACGCCGAACGCGCGGGCACGACAAGTCCGCTCACCGCAGCGGCGACCGCGCTTGCATCGTTTGCCGAAAGCGCCACAGCAATCGTGATCGATGGCGCGCGCGGCGGCGTCGGCGCAGTTGCCGCGTTGCCCTCGCTTGAAAAAGACAACGCGCGGCTACGCAGTGAAAATGAAACGCTGGCGGCCGACAACGCGCGCTTGCACGAACTCGCTGCCCAGTATGCCGCCGAGGTCAGCGTTCGCCCCGCCGTTGATGTCAATCCGTCCGGCATCGAAGCTCGTGTGATCGGCTTTCCCCCGGAGAACGACTCGCGCACCGTCACCATCGACCGTGGGACCAACGCCGGCGTGCATAAAGATGACGGCGTAATCGCAAGTGGCGGCGTTGTCGGACGTGTCGAGTCCGTCGGCCCGTTCTCCAGCGACGTCGTGCTCATCACCGATTACACGAGCCGTATTCCCGCCGTGACGCGCCGCGGGCGTTACTGGGGTATCGCGCGCGGTAATTTGTCGAGCGTGCGCGTCGAGTACATTCCGCAAGATGCGCCGATCAAGCCCGGTGAGGTCATCGTGACGGGGCAAGGCCGTTCGTTCCATTCGGGCGTTCCCATCGGTACGATTATTTCCGTCGAACGCAGTGACGCTGCGCTCTCTCAAACTGCCGTCCTTCGTCCCGCCGTCAATCTCGGCGCCCTCGATCGCGTTGTCGTCGTCCCGCAATAGAATCCACATCGGTCGGATCATCGCACCGGCGTGGTACATTTCCGCGGGGTGGCTCGTGCTCGCGCTTTTCGTGCAAGTAACGATCATGCATCGGCTGGGTATTCGTAACGTCGAGCCGAGCCTGGTATTGGTTGCGGTGGTGTGGTACGCGATTCGCGTGGAGCCATGGCGGGCCGGCGCGTATGGACTCGCGGCCGGCATCGGTGAAGATGTGCTCTCCTACGGAACCGGCGGAGCTTGGACGATCTCGACGACGGCCGTAGCCATCGTTGCCAGCATGATCTCTCGCGGGTTCTTTGCCGACTCGATTCCATTAGTCGCAACCATTACGTTTGTCGCGACGCTCGTCCGTCAGTTGATCTTCTGGGTTGCAATGGGCTTTGAAGGCTATCCAAGCGGTCTTGGCATGATGCATTTCCACGAAGCGCTCTTCGGAGCGCTGCTCAACGCCGCGGTAATGATGCTCGTGATGCTCGTGAGCCGGCGCTTCGATAGCCGCTACGCATGATCATTGATAGGCGTCGCGCACCGCGTGTCTCATGGGAACGCTCGCCGTGGCGCATCGCCGGATTCATCGCGATCCTAGGCATTGCCGTCATTGCGCTAATCGCGCAGCTCGTGCAAGTCCAACTCGTGCAGGGCGAACGCTACCGCGCCGCAGCGCTCGAAAACCAGGTGCGCCTGATCGAAGTCGCAGCTCCGCGCGGAATGATCTACGACCGGGAGGGGCACGTTCTGGTGCGCAGCCGCCCTTCATTCGTTGTTGGTTTGATTCCCTCGGAGATCACCGACATCGACGGTGAGTTGTCGACGCTGGCACGCACCCTCGGCATCGATCAAACCAAACTGCGCTATCGCCTGCTGCACCACCGCGGCGTGAACTACGAGAATTTTGCGCAAGTCCAGACGTATGAACCCTACGGTCCGGTCGTGCTCGCTAGCGACCTGCCGGTGGCCAAAGTCGCGCGACTCTCCGAACTCGTCGGCGATTTGCCCGGGGTCGATTTGGAAGTGCAGCCGATTCGCGACTACCCACTGGGTCCCACCGGCGCATCGATCTTCGGCTACGTCGGTCAGATCACCGAAACCGAATACCAGAAGCTCAAACATCAGGGTTATACACCCAACGACGTGGTCGGCAAGGATGGGCTCGAGTACGTCTACGATTCGTATCTGCGCGGGGAAGCGGGCGGACAGCGCGTGGTCGTCGACGCGCAAGATCAAGTCGTTCCCAGTATCAAACTGCCCTCGAAGGCTGCGGTTCCCGGCGATACGCTGATCACCAATGTCGACGGCCGTCTCGAACAGATCGTGCAGCGCGCGCTCGACGAAGGTATCGCCAAGTGGGCGCACGGACGCAAGCTCGCGGGCGCGGTCGTCGCACTTGATCCGTGGACCGGCGGTGTGCTCGCCATGGCCAGTTATCCGGAATTCGATCCCAACGATTTCGCTGCCGACAATTGGAAGCGCGTTTCGCGCTATCTGCTCGACCCTACCGATCCGCTCTTCAACAACGCGATTGGCGCGGCCACGCCGACCGGATCCACGTTCAAGATGGTGACGGGAAGCGGTGTGCTCAGCGAGGGCCTGGTCAAACCCAAAGAAGTCGTCTACGACAGCGGCCAGTGGAATTGCGGCGGCTACATCGCGCGCGATATCGCGTCGGGCGGACTCGGCAACACGACCTTCGTTCCCGCGTTGGCCGCTTCGTCCGACGGATTTTTCTATCAAATGGCCTGGCGGCTCGGTATCGCCCGTCTCACCAAATGGGCGCACCTCTTCGGCGTGGGCAGCAAGACCGGCATCGATCTTCCGGGCGAAAACGCCGGCAATTGGCCGACCAACGCGTGGGAGATGAAAGTCTTCGGCGTGCCGATGGAGCCAAGCGAGGTCTGCATGCTCGGCATCGGCCAAGGGGCGATGCAGGCGACACCCCTGCAGATGGCCGACATCGCGTCGGCCGTGATCAACGGCGGGACGCTCTATCGCCCGCAAGTCGTGCGCGAGATTCGCACGCCCCAGGGTCACATCATCAAAACGTTTGAACCCCAGATCATTCGCCAAGTTCCCGCAACGCAAGAAGCGCTCGCACTCGTGCGCGAGGGAATGGGGAAGGTCACCGATCCCGGCGGTACCGCCTACGGCCTGAAGATTGCGGGACTCCCGTTCTCAGGTAAGACCGGAACGGCCGAAACCGGCACCAACGGTGCCGGCGCCAACACGACCTGGTTCATCGCCTGGGCGCCGTCCGATCATCCCAAAATTGCGATGGCCGTTTTCGTCGATCGCAGCGGTGGCTATGGCGCAACGGTCGCGGCGCCGATCGCGCGCGACATTCTCGTAAAGTATTTCAAGAAGAGCGCGGCCTATGCGCCGTAGCTACATCGCGGACATTACGCGCGCGACGCAATAACGATCAACGCATCCGCGGCAGCGTCACGAACGTCGGCGCTTTCGGCGGAATCGCGCAGGCGTTCGAGCTCGCGAACGCTTGTTGCATCGCCGAGGGTCAAAAGGTCGTCGATGCGTTCAAAGGATTCCGGCGCACGTTGCGGCGCCGGCTCCGCACGGCGCTCGCGCAACCAGTACGGTGCCCAACGCAAAGAGCAGCGCGCCCACCAGAAAGACAACGACGAGGATCGTGGCGCCTGAATTATTCGAGAGCAATCTGTGCCGCGCCGCGCAACGCATCGATCGCGTTTGCTAGCGCACCATCGAGCGTACGATTCACACTCGACGTCAGGACTCGATGGAATTCTTCGATCGGCAACTCGCTCAATACGGAGAGAACATGCAGCAGTTCGCCGCGATAATTCTCAAGCGCTTCGGAACGCTCGCTGCCGTGATAGATCGTCGTCCCCAGCAACTGCGCGTTGAGCAGCCAAGGCGTGACCGCGCCGAGCGGCGCTGATTCGAGATCCGGGAGTAGCGACTGCACGACGTCTAGCTCGATTGCGCCCGACACGCGCACGGTGCCCTCACCCGGCGCGCGCGGCGATGCCGTGGGCGCAAAACTCAAGCCTTCGACCACATCTCGCAGGGCTTCGCGACTCTCGCGATCTTCCAGGTCTTTGCCGGTAATCGTTAAGCGCGGCATGCGCAAGCGCACGAAGAGTTTCTCGAGCGGCGCGCGCAGCGCACGGCTTGCATTCGCAAAGGTCTCGTCGACTGACGCCGGCGCGTCTTGCGCGTGCTCGGGGAAGAGCAATCGCACGGCAAAGAGATGCTGAACCAGTCCGCCCGCGCTATTGCTGCGCTCGAGCATGCGCAGCGTATTGCTCAGGCGATCGGGCGAGAAATCGAGATACAGGACCGGCGCTTGGACTCGCTCATCCGTCGGGACCGGTGAAGCGGGCGTCTGGAGCGGCGGTTCTTGCGCGACGCCGATCGTGATCGATTCGACCAGTTCGGTAATGGCTCGTGGCGCTCGCTCGGCCACGGGAACCGCCGGCGCCTCGGGGATCGGCTCCGGCTCGGGAATCGGCGGCAGTTCGAGCGTGGATCTTTCGACCGGGAAAATCCGAGCGATCGAGATCGGCGTGCCCGCCGTCGATTCACTCAAGCTCGGCTGCGCCTGCACGCGCACCGTCGGCGCAGCGACGGCGAAAGTCGTGCCCTCGCCCCACTCGAGAATCGCGCGCGTGTCGAGCGCGGTCCCCGCCGCAAGCGGTGCCATCACCATCATCTCCCAACGGATCCGCAGATCGACGCTGGGATTGACGTCAGCAAGGACGAGTCCGCGTGCCGACCACAGCTGCGAGGCCCCCGAATCATCGGCGATCGTCATCCCGTTGATTGTGGTTGACGAAGGCACGTAGACCGCGAGATTGGTTGCGACGACGCGCACCGTCAGACGATCGGCCGGCCCGTCGCCCTCGTTGCGCAAGCGAATTTCGTAGTAGAGCCGTTCGCCCGAGTTGACGCTTTCCGAGGGAATCGCCAAAATCTGCGCACCGTGCGCAAACTGCGCTTGTGCGAACGTCGTGACGTCGAGTGGCGCAAATTGCACCGGGCTTATGCCCTTTGCGTGCAGCCAACCTTCAAGCACCAGCGTGCGATTGTTGTCAACCGCGCGCACAAGCCGGAGCGTGATCCGCGACTCGTGCGTCGTCTCGGCCGGAATGTCCGCAAACGCGAGCCCATCACGATCGCGACGCGCATCGATGGCACGCTCGATCGTCAGTTCCGGCGGAAGCGTAAGCGAGAGGCGCGCATCGCGCAATACGTCGGAGCCCGCGTTAACCACACGCACGATCGCATCGACCGTACGCCCAGGGCGCAGCGGTTCGTGCGAAACGAGTTCCCATGCAACGCTTTCGACCGACGGGCGCGAACGCACGACCGTGGTCGCGGTGCCCAGATCAATCGCGCCGCCGCTGTGTTCGAGCACGGCGCCCAACGTGACCGACGAGCGGTCGGGAACACGTGATGCGATCGTGGTCAGAACCGTGAAAACGCGCTCCTGATGCGGATGCACGAAGCCCAACGCAACCGGCACATCGTAGGGAATGGTATCATCGGCGGTCTCGCCGATGCGCAGATCGGTGAGGTACAGCCCAGGAATCAGGCGCAACCGCACATCGGATTCGGGCGCCGTGCCATCATTGAAGACGTGCACGGTAAAGGCAAGCTCTTCACGCGCCTGCACGACGCCGCGCTCGGCTTCAACGAAATTGCGCGCGCGACTAAAGCGCGGTGCAACGCGCACGGCTAAACGCCGCGAGAAGGTGCGCTCGCTACCTTTCCAACGCAATGACGCGTCGATTGGGAGCGCGGTATCAGCGGTCGTCGGCACCGCCACCGTCGCGGAAATACCCGCTTCAACCATGTGCCCGGCCGCAAGCGAACCCAGCGAAAACGTCAAATTTTCAATCGCATCGTCGCTCACCGGTTGTCCGTCGACGTGCGCTGTGCCCGGAGCGTATACGAGGCCCGGCGGCAGCACGAATGCGATCTGAACGCGATCGGCGATGCCCGTACCGGTATTCATCGCGCGCAACACCATCGGCACGCGCATGCCCGGCGTCACGACGTCATCGCTAATCACGGTCAGCGCCGTATCTTCCCCTTCGAAGTCGACCGGCGAGGCGACCACAATCTCGGACGAACTGATCGAAAATTCCGAGGTCTCGCGCGAACCGACGGTACCCAAGGCTTTGACGCGTGTTCCGTCACCCAGCGGCGAATCGATCGTGGCTTGATATTCCACAACGACCGATTGAGCGGGAGCGAGCCGCTCGCTCACGATCGTCGAACTATCGTAGTCGAACGCTTCGCCTTCGAGACCGGCAACGACACGGCCGTCGATGCGCGCACTGCGCGCAACATAGGTCGTGTGATCCGGAGCCGGGAGCACAACGATCACATCGTGCGCGCTCGAGCTGCCGGTGTTGCGCACGACCGCTCGCACGGTAATCGCGTCGCCCGGACGCGGCGTGCTCGGCGCCGCAATGGTCACGAAGGTCGCGCTATTTTGCAGCTCGGGACGACTGCGTACAAAGAGCCGCTCGATGTTCGAACCCACGAGCGGCGTTTGGTCGGTAACGAGGGCGGCTTGAAAGACCAACTCGCTGCCGTCTTCGATCGTTGCGTTGACCCGGAAGACAGCGGTAACGCGGCGCTGTCCGTTGGGCTCCAGGTCGCCGATCGGCGCACCGCTGGGATCGATGAACGACGCTTCGGTCAAAGCGGCGTCGTCGATAGCGTCGCCCCCGGCGACGTGTTCGACGCCCTGCGGATGCGCGAAGCGGACACGAACGCCCGTGGCAGCAGCGCCGCCCAGATTCGAAAAAGAAAAGTGGACGCGAATCGTCTCGCCTGGAGTGACCACGCGACTGGGCTCGAGGACGAGGGTTCGCAAACTCTCGACCAACGCGGGCGAACCCGGCGCGAAGATCCCGGTCAACGACGTCGAAGCCACGAGCCTTCCTTTTAGTCTAAGAGAGCCAACGCCTGCGCGATCCGGTCAGCTCTCGCGCCAGGCTGGCCGGCAAGATACGCTTCGACCACCGGACGGCGTCCGTGACCCGCCAGCGCATGCGCGGCGGCGAGCGAGACGGCCTCGGCTGGATCGCGAAGCGCGTGTTCGAGCAAATTCTGCGAACGTTCATCGTCAAGTGCTGCAACGGCAAAGACCAAGTCGCAGCGCGCGGCTTCGGAAAGTCCGGCAAATTCCTCGCCGGCCTCGTTGGTCCACGCGGTCGTCGCTTGCAGCGGTGCGCCTTCGCGCGCGCGTCGCGCTTCCGCCAAGCGACGCGGTGCGCGCCAGGCATAGAGACCCAACAAGATTCCGGCGATCAGAACGAGGAGCGCCGCAATCGCGATGAGCGACATCGCTAGACGGCGTTAGCGTGCAAGGAGGTGCGAACGACGTCCAGCGCTGCGTCGAGTGCCACATCGCGACGGCGCTGCAACGCGTCAAGGAACTCGGTGCTGTCGGAATCGTCAAAGCTGTCCAGCCGCGCGACCAGCATGGTGCGGTAGTGCGCGAATTGTGCCGAGCCGTCGGGCAAGAAGCGCGCGAGAATCGCCCACGGAAACGCCGAGGCCAGTTCGATTTCACCCAGACGGTCGCCGAGTTCGGCGATCTCCACGGGGTCGTAACTACCGCGCAGGACCACGGCTGAACCGGGCGTCTCGGCCGGCGTGCCCCGCGCGCCGTGCACGTCGTGCAGCAGTCGTTCGAGCGTTGCGCGCGTTGAGGCCGTTTCGATATCGCGCGGCGCGATCACGTAACTCGGCAAGCGCAACTTGATGAACAGCCGATCGGTTTCGTCGCGCAGCATCTCGCGCATCGATGCGACCGCCCCGACGTGCGTATCGCCGATCGCTTCGGGGAAGAACGCGCGCATCGCGAACAGGTGGGTCACCAGGCCGTCGAAGCGCGCTTCGTCGAGGAATCGCAGCACGCGCGCATGCCGCTCGGCGGTGAAGGTCACCGCGACGCCGACGCGGTCGCCGCGCAAGCGCTCCATCGACGTCGCTCCCGTTGCTTGCGGCAACCAGCGCGGGGTATTCCGCACCGGCGATCCGTCCACCGGACACGTCGCCGTTTCCGCTCACCGGCGTCGCCGGCGGCAGCTCCATGAAGCGATCCTCGGTAAGCATGCGCTGACCGCCGCCGAATGCCGGGCCCACCATACCGTCGAGGCCGAAGGGCAAGCCCGGAATCGCGTTGGCAAAGACCGGTGTCGCGCGCACCTTGAGTTCGTTTGACGGCATTTCGTCGTGCCTCTCGCCGTCATAGTGAACGGTCGCAACGTGCATAATGGACTCGCCGGCCGGCAAACCGTTGTGGACGACGTCGCGGAAACGGATCGTCGCTTCGACACCGGGATCGACGTCGTTGAGGACGATGCCGCGTTCGCTCGAGAGCGCCGAGAGCGCACCCACATCGCGTATGGGTACGTCGTTGACGGTCGTCGAATTCGGAACGTAAATCAACGACTGCGGCTGCGCGCAATAAATTTGTACACGTCGCGCCGGGCCGTCGCCGCCGTTGCGGACGTGCAGCGTCCACTCGATCGTTTCGCCGACGTCCACCACATCGATCGGCTCGCTGCGGAGAGAACCAACCGAGAAGTCCGGCTCGGCCGTCGTCGCGATGGTCAAACGTTCGAGTGGAACGGGCAGCATCGCATCGGCGGTAAGCACACCATCGACGGTAACCGGATATTCCTTGGCCAAACTGCGCAACAAGCGCAGCCCAAGGCGTGCCTCGGCTGTGGCGCCCGGGCCGATCTCGCCGAAAACGAGCTTAGATTTCTCGCGCGTCGCGCCGTCGACGGTTTCCAGCCGGGCTTCGGGCGAAATATAGAGCCGCACGCGAACGTTGTGCGCTACATCGGTCCCGACGTTGGTGATGTGCATGTCGACGTCGGCGAGCTGATTGGGCCGCAGTACCTCTTCGCTCTCGAGACGCAGGTCCGAGCTTTGCGGCGAGAACGAGGGATGCGAATCGACGCGCCAGGTCACTTCGCCGAGCGGCGTTTCGCCAAGCTCGCGCGAGTGAACGCTTGCGCCGACGTGCAATTCGCTGCGATCGGCGTAGGGCGTGCGAACGCGCGCGCGCAGCACGAAGCGGCGCTGGCTGTACGGATCGATCGTCCCGATCTCCGCGGTGTCGCCGTCGAGCGAGACACGCGACGACTTTTCGAAGAGGCGTACTTCATCCAGAGCCGGATCGATGCGCAGGTGCAGCACCATGTCGGTTGCGCTGGTGCTGCCTTCGTTGGCGACGGTGATGGTCGCTTCGATCTCTTCACCCGGCTTGACCACCTCGCCGTGCATGCGAGCGATCGCGTTGCGTCGCGAGGGCAGCGACGGTTCGGAGTGGATGGCAACCGTGCGCTCGAAGCGGCGCTGTGAATCGTCGCCGCGCGCCGGCTCCCACGCAATTGTCGCGGCAATTTCGATGCTCGAACCATCGGCGAGCGGCGAGATAACGATCGCTTCGCAAAGGAGATCCACGCGCTCTTCTGCATCAATGCGGCCCAAATCGAAGGTCAGCGTCTCGCGTTTCTTCGCTTCGTTAATTGGGCGTCCGTCGATCAGCGTCGCGCCGCGCACCAGTACCAGCGTATCGGGCAGCTCGAGCGATGCGGTGACGTTCTCGGCGGCGGCAGAACCGGCGTTGAACGCGCACAGCGTCATCGTGATGCGCTGCCCCGGACGCACGTCGTAGCGACGGCTCGACCGAAAACGTCGTGCGGTCGTCGTCAAAATCCGGCGTGGACCGGACCACCATCGAGGCCGGCTCGAGTGCGAACGCCGCGGTCTCTTGCGAGGCGATATGGGCGTGCGCGACGATGGCCGTGCCGTCGTGCAGCGGCGACGCGATCTGCACCCGGTAGACCAGGGTCGAGCTGGCGCTCGCGGCCAGGTGGGGGTGACGATCGGCGCGTGAATCCGGTCGAAGGGACTGCCCAAGATCGCGTTCGATTTCGCGCCCGTTGACGCGAGCCGAGCTGGGGACGTAGCGCGTGTGCTCCGGAATCGGCGACACCACGACCACGTCGTGCGCGCTCGACTCGCCCGCGTTGTGGATGCCTAACGGTAATCGTCGCCTCGGCCCCGGGCACCGGTTCCGAGCGGGCCTCGATCGCGATGCCGGTCAAGGTATTTTGGAGGAGCGGGCTTGCTGCGGGCAATCAGGCGGACGATGTTCGAGCCGACCGGCGGCACTTCAAAGGAAGCGACGGCGGCCTGCAGCTCGATCATCGTGCCGTTCTCGATCGCGCCGGCCACACTATAGGAAATTTCGATGCGCCGCTCTTCGCCCGAATCGATATCGCCGATGTGGGCTCCGCTGCGTGAAAGAAGCGGCGAGTTGCCTTGCTCGTCGTCGAGGCTTGCGCTATCGAGCTGCCCGGTACCGACCAAGTAGACCAGGCCGTCGGGAAGGTTGAAGCGCACACGCACGCCGGTCGCCGGTGCGCCGCCTTGATTGCGGAACGTGAAGGTCGCGCGTACCGTCATCCCAGGTTCCAACTCGCGGTCGGGCGAAACGACGAGCGTCCGGAGTCCTTCCGGCAATGTCGGTGCTCCCGGCGCAAAAACTTCAGATAAGGTGCGCATGACGCGGTGAACGTTCGCCGTGCGCGGGTGGCCACCTTGACGGTGATAATTCCGTTATGCTCGCCACGAAGGAAAGCCTACGATGCTTGCGTCACGAAGACGAATTGCCGCTGCCGTCGCCGCCTCGGTTCCGAGAACGCGTTCGAAGTTCTTGCAACGCGCACGCGCAGACTCGAAGCGAACGGCCGGCGCGTGGTCCACATGGAGATCGGCGAGCCGGATTTCGATACGCCGGAGCACATCAAAAAAGCGGCGATCGAAGCGTGTTGGCGACAATCACACGCACTATACGCCGTCGCAGGCATGCTTGAGCTGCGCGAAACGATCGCCGACTACGCCACGCCGCTTCCGCAAGCGTGACGCCGCCGTAGACCGCTGACGAACGTCGTGATCTCACCGGGCGCAAAGCCGATCATCTGGAACATCCTCTGCGCGCTTCTCGATCCGGGCGACGAGTTCGTCTACTTCGATCCCGGCGTATCCGGCGTACGCCTCGTGCCGCGAGCTACCTGCAAGCCAACGTCACACGCCGATTCCGTTGCTCGAAGCGCGCAACTGGCGCATGGATCTCGACGAGCTCGACGCGCGCGTGTCGGCCGAAAACGAAAGCGATGATGATCAACTCGCCGCACAATCCGACCGGCGGCGTGCTGCTCAAGAGCGATCTCGAACGCATCGCCGAGCTGGCGCAAAAGCACGACTTCATCGTGATCGCCGACGAAATCTACAGCCGCAACTTCTATTTCGATTCGGCGATTACGTCTCGATCGCCGCGCTGCCCGGCATGCAGCGAGCGCACGATCATCGTCGACGGCTTCTCGAAAGCGTACGCGATGACGGGCTGGCGCCTGGGCTACGCGATCATGCCGGAGCGATTTGGCAAAGACGGTGACGCTGTTCAACAACAACACGTTCAGCTGCGTCGCGACTTCGTGCAGCAGGCGGGCATCGCCGCGCTGACCGGACCGCGATACTGCGGTGCGTGCGCATGAACGAGATCTTCCGCCAGCGCCGCGACCGTCTGGTCAACGGCCTCAACGCGATTGCCGGGCGTGTCGTGCACGATGCCCGAAGGCGCGTTCTACGCTTTTCCCAACGTGTCGCAGATCACGAAGGACGACAAAGCGCTCGCGAGCTTCATTTTAGAGGAAGGCAGCGTCGCATGCGGCGGCGGCTCGAGCTTCGGTCCGGCCGGCGCAGGCTACTTGCGTTTTTCGTACGCGGCGTCGCTCGCAGATATCGACTACGCGCTACACCAGCTCGCGGAGTACTTACCGAAGTACAAGGGCTAGTGCAGCCGCTCGCCATCGCTTTGTGTCTCGCCGCAACGGCGCTCGCCGCAGCGATCGTTCGGCTCTGGGTCGGCGTCACGCTGATGACCAACTACAAGGTCGACGAGTATTTGACCACGCCGCGCGCGCGAAGGCTCTATTGGACCGGGATTGCGACGCCGTTCGTTATGGTCGGCGCCCTCATCGCGCTCGCAAGCATGACCGGAATCTGGTGGGTGACGCTGCCGCCGTGCCTGCTCGCAGCCTTTGTTGTCTGGAAGACCTCATGGGTGCTGCGCATGCGATTCAGTGGTTAATACCGCGAATTCTACCGCGACATGCAGTGGCGTTAAAGTCAGCGCCTCGGGTGTCGCATCGAGAGCGGGACATCGCTGTAGCCGCTGTACGGGCCGATTTCAAGCAGACGGCGGCCGCCGATTCCGGATGTGCTCCCGCAATTATACATGTACGCCAGTAAGTCGAACGCGCGATTCTTAGCGGCGACGTCCTGTTGCACGGTCATCGCGATCGGCCAATGGCGTCGCGGAATCTTTGCGACACAGTTCGTGTAGTCGGCGTACCACTCGGCGACCAGTTGCGCGTGCTTCGTTTGATTGTCTTCAAATTTATATCCAATTTTATATCCGACTTTATAGCCAACGGCGAAGCCGATCGACGTGCCCATCAGCAAACCGATTACAAGCCCAAGCACAAGTTTCACAGCTGGGTTCACTATTATCCCTCGCTAACTTAAGGGGTAAGTTCCGGGAAACGCTTGAGTGTTAACGGGCCGGTGTGGGCATAACCGCTCGCAGGCCGATAAGCAGAAAACGGCGCCGATTGAGCGCCAAAATGAGATCGCAGCCCTGCAACTCATACGCACCCTCCGCAATGAGTAGTACCTCGGGATGTTATTCTGAGGACCCGTTCCGCAGAAATCTTTCGAAGCCTCGGCGCTCCTGCCTGCGTAGTCCTAGCGGTTCACGACTAGTCTGCCGATAAAATTCTCGTGATACGCCGCTTCTTGGGTCTGGCAGCGTTTGCGTTGCTCTCCCTCCCGCTCTTGAACGTAACGACGGTGACAACGGCACCGGCGATTCACGTCTTCTCTTGTCAGGTCGTCTCCAGCACCCTGTATTTCCCGGCCGATCAGGTCGGTCTTGCGGTGCGATTTCGAAACGATGCCCCGCAAGATCTTGCGTCGATCGTCTGGCGGGCACCGTACGAGCTTGGCTACGTCGATTTCACCGACGAAGGATCGTTTGCGCAGGGTCTACGCATCGACAATTTTGTGATCTTCGAAGCCGGCAAGTTGAAGGCAAACTGGGGGAACATCATCAACGATGTGGTCAACGCGCGCAGCAAGTACTATCCCGATCAGCCGTTCGTGACGGCCAACATGAATCTGCCAATATATACGGGCACGGAAGATCCGGAGAATTGCACGGTCGTGCGCACGATTGCCAAGGATGGTACTCTCTGGCTCAACCCAGCGGTCTCGCAGTCGCCACCGCCGTTTCTGGTTCCAACGCCGCATCCAATCCGTAAGCGCGGCGAGGCCGTGCCCACGCCGGAACCGACAGCGACTCCGAGTTCTGAGGGCCCGGTTCTGCTTTACCCGTGTTTCGTCGGCGTGGATAGCACGCGCAGCTATCTCACGGTGCACTTCGCGAACCAGTCAATTAAACCGATGACCGATGTCGTGTTTCGCGCGCCCTACGGTTCCGGAACGCTGGATTTTGAAGATAGCGGTTCGTTCGCGCCGGGAATCGATATCAACCATCGCGAGCACGGCACGCAACTCGACGCGCTTCACGGGCGAGAACTCTACGCGCCGAGCACGCCGCAACAGTGCGCGGTCGTTCACGTCACATTTTCCGACGGTACCGCGTGGCAGAATCCCGCGATTACCGGCGCGGCAATTGCACCGACGCCGATTCCGGATCAACTCGTTTTGCCGGCGCCTGCGTGGATACGTTGGACGAGCCGCCACACCTACCCGACACCGTTTCCATCACCGACGGCATCGCCCGGCGAAACACCCTCACAACGATAACGCTCGGGATGACAGGGACGGCTACAACGATAGCCATGTTGCCGTTGCCATTGCGCCGAGCAGTTGGCCATTGGCATGCGCGATGTCTTTGTCGTCGTAGATGCTGCTCTGCCCTTGCGTGCGATTGATGTAGAAGGCAAACGCCACGTGATGACCGCTGCGCGTGGTCATATAACCAGCCAGACCTTTGGCGGTGATGATCGCGTTGTCGTTGAGCTCGTTGGGGCCGCCGAACGTTCCCGTCTTCGCAAAGACCTTGCCTGCCGCGGGCGAGTCGTTTTGAATGTTGAAGAGCGTGCCGTCGACGCCCATGACCGGCAAGCCGTTGTGGAAATCGTCGTACCAGGGCTGCGTGCGCACCCAGGCGAGATAGTGCACCATGAAATCCGGCGTGAAGAAAGCCGATACGCCAAGGCCGTCGGTCATCGACGCGCTGTACACGTCGAGCCCCGCATTCTGCAACATCTTGCGTTCCAGCGCGAAGCCTTGGGCGAGTAGATCGGTGTGCGGCGACGGCGCGAGATGAATGGCCCAGGTGTACGGCCCCATGGCCGCATGAAGATTGTCGCTGAGTTTGAGCGTGATGCGCACGTCCTGCGCGAGCGGAGGCGACGTGTGCGATGCGACCAGATTCGCGGCGGTGTAACTCACTTTCGCCGTGGCCGGATCGAACGGTTCGGCATCTGCCGGAACGGTCACCGTAATCCCAGCGTCCTGCAAAACACTCGCGAACGCCATCTGCGCGAAGACGTCCGGATTTGGAACGCGATAGGCAAAGAGTATCGTCGGTCCCGCCGGGATTGCACCGTTGATGGTCACGATGTGCGAACCGTTTGGTTGGGTAACGTCGTTGCTCATGTCGATCGTCGGCTCGCCACCTGCCGCGCTCGTCGTTGCGTGGTTGACGAAGCTTACGTACGGCGTTTGCGGCGAGACGGAAATGCTTGCAGCATCGCCGGCGCGCGCGCCCGGCGCGATCGTGACGTCGACGACGTTATCGTTGAGGATCATCGGCGAAACCATCGTTCCCGTGCCGCCCTCGGGGCCCGGACTTGCAAAGAGCGATGCGTCGACCGCGACGCGACCGTGGATCGCTTTCACGCCGCTCGCCTTTACTTGCGCGGCGAGCTGACGCAGCACGATCAACGAATCGCCCGGCACCGCCTTCGTGTGCGGCAAACCGTCATACGCGTGATCTTCGTTCTCGAACGCCAACGTGCCATCGGGCTGGATGCGCTGCGAGATGTTCGGATCGCCGCTCGCGACCAAAACCACATCACCCTGCAGCGTGCCGGCCGCATCGACCGGACCGGTGCGATAGACCGGCGTCGTCCAGCGGAATCCCGGACCAAGCAACGCAAGGCTCGTGCCTTCGGTGAGCAGCTTGGTCGTCGACGCGGCCTCCATATACGTTTGCGCGTTACGCGCAAAGAGCACGCGGTGTGTGTCGAGGTCGTAGACCTCGCCCGCGACGATCGCATGGCGCAGAAGCGGTGTGGCAAGGATTTGCCTCATTGTTACAGGCGGCGTGTTGTCCACCGCAGCAACGAGGGCGCTCAAAGCAAGCAGCAGCACAAGCAATCGCTGGTTCATCTGGCGGTGGTTCTCCAAGCGGTTCCTCAGTCCGGCCTAATGCACGGGCCGCGAGAATAGCGATACGATTGCCAAACGTTCCCGTTGCTACGCGAAGACCCCGGCGGTTACTAGCCTGCCGGGGTCCATCGTTTTGGAGGTTTAGCCTCCGCTCGACCGCGGTATCATTTAGCGGGTACACGAAGAATGCGCCCGATAAACAAGGCCCGGTGTGAGTAAGCGCCGGGCCTTTCATTTTGGTAAGATGGCGGCAAGGAGGCGCTACTTTGACTGTCTTGCGTTGTTTTGCAGCTTTTCTTGCGCTGGCCGTCGCCGTTGCGTGCTCCGGCAATTCAGGGTTTGTCGCCGCGCGCCAGTCGAGCGCGCCCGGTGCAGGCGCTCCATCAAACTACGTCGGTACGTTTCCGATCGCGTACACGAGTCCGGCCGGAACATGCGGCACCTCGGTCCTGCCGACGGCATTGAAGATCACCGGCACGGCGACCGGCAGCGGAGGGGCGGTGCTGCTGAGCGGGTCGATCGTCGGCGGGAGCGCGGCATTCAACGGGAGCAGTTTGCAGTCGAGTGGTGACAGCGCCGACCCGCAGTATCCGTCGGCGTTTGTCTTCGATAATTCGCTCGCGATTCTCTCTGCCGCGGGAACGTTACCGGGACCGCTGTTCCAATTAGAGATCGACGTCGCCGCCTGGAATCCGCCCGCGACCACCGGCCCGAACGTTTTGGTCTGGTTTAACTCTACGGCTTGCAGCGAATCCGACGAGTTCGCGATTCTCGGTACGCCGGCACCGTAAGACTTAGAGCAGACGCATCGCGCGTTTGACGTCGGCCAATACCACGGCGGCAATCTCGCGCGTGCGTGCCGTCCCTTCCTCGATGATCCGCTCGACCTGCATTGGATCGGCGCGATAGATCGTGAGGCGCTCGCGCACCGGACGCAGATACTCGTTGAGTTGTTCGGCAAAGTCGCCCTTATCCGCGACGCATCCAAGCGCGCCTGAGCGGCACTCTGCGGCGATACCGTCGACCTTGAGCGGATTGACGAATTTCCACAACGCAAAGACCGGGCAGACTTCGGGACGGCCGGGATCGCCGCGCCGAATTTTTTGTGGATCGGTAACCATCGAGCGGACTTTTTTCGTCGTCGTTTCGTCGTCGTCGGCGATGAGGATTGCGTTGTCGTATGATTTCGACATCTTGCGCCCGTCGGTGCCGGGCACTTCGGCAAATTCGGTCAGCGTCGGATGCGGTTCCACGAGCACCTCCGCGCCGTTGCCGTAAAGATAATTGAAGCGCCGCACGACTTCGCGCCCGAGTTCGAGGTGCGCGACTTGATCGCGACCGACCGGCACGCGTTCGCCGCGCACGATCGCCACGTCGCACAATTGTAGCAGCGGATAGCCCAAGAAGCCGGCGGTGGCAATCTGCGCGCCGAGTGCCTCGATCTGACTTTTGAACGTCGGCACGCGCTCGAGCCACGAGATCGGCGTGATCATCGAGAGCAACGTGTACAGTTCGGAGATCTCGGGCACTGCCGATTGCAAAAAGATCGTCGACTTGTTGGGATCGACGCCGGCGGCGAGCCAGACCGCGACCATCTCGTTGCGCGCATCGCGAATCGCTTGCGGGTCTTCAAAGCCGGTCGTATACGCGTGCAAATCGGCGATTTCGAAATAGGCGTCGGCCGTATCGCAATAATTCGCCCATTGGGTCAGCACGCCCACGAGATGGCCGAGATGTAGTCCGCCGGTCGGGCGCATACCCGACATCACGCGTGGTTTAGCTTCAGTCGCGCTCGTCATCGGCGCTCAATACGCCGCGCGCATGCCGTCAACTTGCACGGCGTGCGCAATTCGCTCGCGCACGAATGCGCGCGCAAAGCGTACGGCGGCGCGCAGTTCGTCGCCTCGAGCAAGTGCAAAGGCCAGCGCCATCGCAAGCGTGCAGCCCGTGCCGCGCATCTCGCCGCTGATGCGCTGGCCCGAAAACGTCTCGACGCCGTCGCGATCGGCCAGCACGTCGGACGGTTCCCCAGCGAGGTGGCCGCCTTTGAGCAGCACCGCGCGAGCGCCGCGCGAGCGAAGTTCCACGGCGGCGTCCACGAGCTGCGCGCGGCCGATCTCGCGTCCGAGCAAGGCCACGGCTTCATCGAGATTCGGGGTCAGCACCACCTGTGGCAGAATCAGCAGCTCCGCGCCGATTGCGCCCAGCGTCCCCTCGCCGGCGAGCGCACCGCTTCCGGTCGCGGAGACGACCGGATCGACAACCACGGGAAGCTCTCTGACGGCAAGGGCCGCGGCGACGGCATGTACCGCATCCGGCGAACCCAGGGCACCGACGCGAACCGCGCCCACGAGGTTCCACGGGATCGCCTCGAGCTGCGCTTGCACCGTCGTCCGCGAGAGCGGTTCGAGGGCATGCACCCCGCGCGCATCCTGCGCGCTGATCGCGGCAAGTACGCTGAAGACGCGCGCGCCAAGCGCGGCGCCGATCCGCAGATCGAGCCCGACGCCCGCGACGTTCCACGGATGTGTCGTCCCGATGGTTAGGACGGTCACTTCACCCATCCGAGACGCTCGTATACACCGAAGCCGGCGTCGACCAACGCCGAAAGTTCCACGAGCAGCTCGCGCTCGGGGCGCACGAAATTGAAGCACGAACGGCCGTGCAAGCGCTTTTTGAGCGCATCGCTCACGCTGCCGAGCAGTTCGGGATGCGAGTAGACCGGCGAGAGATGAAAGCTCACGAAGGCGCGGCGGATCTGCACGCCGGCAAACGGCATCGCGCGTTTGAACTCGGAGACGTACTCGCCGTCGAGCATGTAAAACGTGGCGGTGTCTTGCGCCGCGTGCAGCCGCGACGCGTACGGTGCGAGCAATCCCTTGAGCACCGCAAACGTGCCGGCAAAATCACGCGCCGCCGGCATTCCACCGCTCCACTAGCGCACGTGCGGCCGCACCCGGATCCGGAGCGCTCGCAACCGCCGAGATCACCGCCGCCATGCTCACGCCGGTTGCGCGCACCGCGTCGAGCTGAGCCAGGCCAATCCCGCCGATCGCTGCCGCCGGCAACCAACTCTCGGAGGCGATGTCGCGCAATCCCTCGATGCCGATCGGTATCCCCGCGTCGTCCTTGGATGCAGTCGCGTACACCGCGCCGATCCCGACGTAGTCGACGTCCTCGACGTTCGCGTAGCGGACTTCGTCGACGTTGCCGCACGAGAGGCCGACCAGACGATCGGCGAGCGCCTTACGCACCGGTGCGACCGCGGCGAAGCCCTCGTCGTCGGGGCCGAGGTGAACGCCGTCGCACTGATATTTGAGCGCTGCACGCCAATCGTCGTTGACAATCAATAGCGCCCCGTGCGCGAGCGTCTGCTGGCGCAGCAATTGCAAATGTCCGACGTTCACGCCGTCTTTGGCGCGATATTGCAGCACCTTCACCCCCGCCTCGAGCGCCGCGCAACCGATCTCGAGCACGCGTGCATCTTCGTTGACGATCACATAGATGCCGCGTAGCCGCTCGGCGCGACGGGTTCGCGCTAGGAGCGCTGCTTCATCCGTCGCCATAGCACGATATTCGCGAGGAGATAGATCGCAAAGACGACGGGGATGCCGACGGCGATAGCGGTGTTGTGACGTTGCAGCGCGATCGGCACGATCAACACGAAACACAACACGCCGAACATCAACATCGTGATGAGGCGCGTGAACGGCATCATGGTTCGAGCAACAGATCCGAGAGGCGCAAGAGTTCGGTTTCGTTGGCGAAACGGAACTCGATCTTGCCGCCTCTGTTGCCGCGCACCAGCGCCACGTGCGTGCCGAACCGCTCGCGCAGGCGCGACTCGAACTCAGCTTCGTCGGGCGAGAGGTCGCGGACGCGCCCAGTTGCGGCCGGCGTTTTGACTGCACCGGTGATTTTCTCGAGCGCCCGCACGGAGAGACCATCTTTGAGGGCGCGCTGCGCCAGCTTGAGACGGTCGCTCGCTGGAGCGGCAAGCAGCGCACGGCCGTGTCCGGCGGATAGGCGCCCGTCGACCAGCATCACCTTGATCGCGTCAGGCAGCGCGAGCAGTCGCAGGGAATTGGCGATCGCCGGACGGCTGCGTCCCAGGCGCCCCGCCAGATCTTCCTGCGTGAAGCCATACTCATCCATCAAGCTCGAAAAGCCGGCAGCTTCTTCGATCGGATTGAGGTTCTCGCGCTGGAGATTTTCGATGATCGCGACTTCGAGCGAATCACGGTCGTCGGATTCGCGCACGATCGCCGGAATCGTCGGCCGCTGCAGTGTTGCGCACGCGCGCCAACGCCGTTCGCCCGCCACGAGTTCGAAGTTCTCGCCGCGTTTGCGCACAATGATCGGCACCAGCACGCCGTACTCGCCGATCGACACGCGCAGATCGTCCATCGCGGCTTCATCGAAATGTTTGCGTGGCTGAAACGGATTGGGGGTGATGCGCGCTACCGGAATTTCTCGCAGCGCTTCTTGCGCCGCGGGCGAGGTCGGAACCGGTGCGTCGCCGAGTAGCGCGCCCAGTCCCCGGCCCAATCCGCGCTTGGGTGCTGACTCATACCGATGCGCGGTGCTCCGAGCAATTCTTTCGCGAGCGAAATATAGGCTTGCGCGCCGCGGCTCTTTACGTCGAAGAGGATGACCGGTTTGCCAAACGACGGCGCTTCAGAAAGACGGATGTTGCGCGGAATCTGTGTTTTGAACATCTGCTGCGGGAAGAATTTTTCAAGCTCGTCGAGCACTTCCATCGCCAGGCGCGTGCGGCCGTCGAACATCGTCACCAGGACGCCGCTGACGTGCAGGGTGGGGTTGAGCGCTTCGCGCACGCGGCGGACCACGGCGGTGAGCTGCGAGAGACCTTCGAGCGCGTAATACTCGGCTTGCACCGGAATGATCGCTTCTTCCGCCGCGGTGAGCGCGTTAATCGTGAGAAGCCCGAGCGACGGCGGGCAATCGATCAAGATGAAATCGTAGCGTGAGGCGACCGGTAAGAGTGCTTGGCGTAGACGCGTTTCACGCGAAAGCAAAGAGACAAGCTCGATCTCGGCACCGGCCAGATTGATCGTTGCGGGCACGAGCGTAAGTGTGTCGATCTCCGTGCGCACCGCGACATCGTCGATGCTCGCTTCCTGCAACAAGACGTCGTAGACATCGCGTTGCAAGCCGTGCTTGTCGATACCGAATCCCGTCGTCGTGTTGCCTTGCGGATCGCAATCCACGACGAGCACGCGCCGGCCTTCAACGGCAAGCGCAGCACCGAGATTAACGGCTGTCGTGCTCTTTCCGACGCCGCCTTTTTGATTTACGAGGGCGATAATGCGACGTCAACCGATGGCTCTGTCAACAACGGCGAGATGGCCGTCCAGTAGTGCGAGGAGAACTTCGCGCTCGTTACGCTCGGGGCGCTCTGTAACCTGCTCGAACAGCCAGTGCAGCGCTGCGCCGACGCGTGCATCACCGCGAAATTCGCTCGGCGCCAAACCGTGGCGCACCATCGCTGCAATGACGTCGCCGCCGCTGATTGCAAGGTCGGCAACCGAGAACGCGGGCTTGCGTTCTACTTCCTCCCAGACCCGTGCTTCGAAGCGCTCGTTCGAATCGTCGCGCTTGGGCAAACCCGAACCCGCGATATCGGCGTGGCGCACGGCGAACTGGCGCTGCAAATGCTCGAGGCCGATGCGGCGGATGAAACGGCGAATCGCCGCGTCGCTGAGCTCGGGGTCCTGCACGTACATGTGCTGGCGGATCAGGTGCTCAACCGTGTCGACCGTCTCGTTGGAAAAGCGCAACCGCTGGAGCATCGCGGCCGCCATGTCGGCCCCGACCTGCTCGTGGCGATAGAAATGCGGGCCTTCCTTCGTTCGGGGCTTGCCAACGTCGTGGAGTAGTGCAGCCAAGCGAAGAGTCGCATCCCTCGGTGGAATTGCATCGAGGGTCGCTAGGTTGTGTTGCCAGACATCGTAAGCATGCCACTCGTTCTGCTCGACGCCGGCACCCTCGAGCAGCTCCGGCCAGAACCGCGCGAGCACCCCGGTATCCGCCAGGAGGCGCAGCCCAATGGAGGGCTTGGGCGCCAGGCCGAAGAGTTTTTGCAATTCGTCGTGGATACGCTCGGGCGCGACGCTGCTCACCAGAGGAGCGGCCGCGCGCATCGCCTCGATCGTGGCTGGCGTGGGCTCATAGCCGAAGCGTGCGGCGAACTGTGCGGCGCGCAGCATGCGCAGCGGATCTTCTTCGAAGGCGACCGGGGTAAGGATATCGATTCGGCGCGCGCGGATGTCAACCGCGCCGCCATAGGGATCGACGAGCTCGGCGCCCGGAAGCGCACGGGCGATCATGTTCATCCGGAAGTCGCGCCGAGCCAGGTCGTCCTCGAGGGGGATCTCCGGCCCGCTCTGGACCTCGAAATCGCGGTGTCCATGGCCGGTTGAGCGCTCGCGGCGCGGCAACGCCACGTCGACGACCAGGCCGCCGACCGTCAGCTTGGCCACCGCAAAGGCGGCGCCAACGAGATCGACCCGTCCCAGCGTCTGGAGGCGCGCGGTCAACGCCTCGAGCGTCAGGCCAGTAACGACATAGTCGAGATCCTTGGCCGGCACGTCGACCCCTTCGAGGTCAGCACGAAGCTCGTCGCGCACCCGACCGCCGACGGCAAAGAGCCGGCCGGGCGCGAGCGCCTCAGCCAGCCGGGCGTCGAGCGGATGAGACTGGTACATCGCCTCCTATCGTATCAGGACGGTTCCATGCCGCTTCGCGGCGCCGCACATCCTGTGCTCGGAACCTTCCTCACCATCCTGGCGATCGCGAAAATGTTCCCCGTGAAACATTTGGTGATTATCCCTTGACCGCACGTATCCGGCGGAAAGGATTTTTCGCCATTCCAGGTTGGAACGGCGCTGAAAAGCGACTCATCTGAGAGGATTCTCACTCCTGTTGAAACCGAAATTGGACCAACGTAGACTTGAGGCATCAGGGCTAAGGAGGCCCAAGCTATGATGCCCGCAGACGAACCCTTCGCTGTGACCAGAGTGATCGGCACCGCCCACGATTTGGTTCAAATGCTTCGTGGCTACGGTCAACCCGCAGTTACTCCAAGCGCGGTCGTTGACGGCAAGAGCCTCAAGGACGCGCTGCTGGGCCTGCGGAGCGTTATCGACGAATTCTTAGCGGGGAAGCTCTAAGAATCGCGTTCCGATTCCGCCTTAGCTACCTCTGCCGCCGCAAGCTTGCCGTACCAGGTAAGGAACTCCTCGCTGTGCTCGACGCCGAAAGCGATGATCGACCTCGGCGACAGCCTTTTTACTCAGCCGTTTCTTTAACGCGGAGCCGGATTGCGAGCAGCTTGCGGTTCTCGTCCTCAGTAAGTTCGGGACGGCTAATCTCGACGAGATTTTCAAGTTCGTCCTCATCCGGATCGCGAGCTTTGCGCGTTCGTTTGGCCTTCTCTTCCACGGGAAGGCCACTATAGCACGTTGATCCGCGAATTTGCTTCGATCATCCGCAAAAAGAGCAGGATAGCGGATTTTCCTCGGGGAACAGCATCGAACACACGGTCGCGAGGATGAAGCCTACGCTTCGCCCAAACGGCCAAGTCCCGAAAGGGAAGGGCGCCAACGTTGCAACGCTGACGCCCATTGGACCGGTTCTGGGACCTCCCGGGGTCGGAATCGAACCGACAGCCTGACCATGGACAGTGGACCGCTCTACCATTGAGCTACACCGGGATCAAGGAACGAGGGCGAGGCCGCCAGCCTCGCCTTTTCCTATCCAAGGGTCCCGTTGCGTCGTTACTCTGCCCGAGTGCCCACTCCTTGTGATCGACCTGTGGATAGACCGCAATATAATGTGCACGTTGTGTGCAGGAGCTTCAAAAACACAAGATATAGCGGGTCGATTTTCTCCCTGACCGCACGTAAAATGCCAACCAGGTGGCATGTCGGCCACCTAGCTTAGAAGCATGGCTTCTAAGACGAACCTGGCCCCCGTGCAAAAGTATACGTTCAAGGATTTCGAGCAAGACTTCCCAACCGAGCGCGCATGCATGGAATGGCTGCTGGAGCACTTCTATCCCTACGGCATCCATTGCCTGACCTGCGGTGAGGTCCGGCCTCACCATCTGCTCAAGACTCGCCCGAAGGTCGCCTCATGCGACTACTGCGGGTCGCACACACATCCGACAGCCGGTACGATCTTCCACAAGTCGCGCACGTCGCTGCGGACGTGGTTCCACGCGATCTTCCTGATGAGCGCCACCCGATGCGGAATCTCGGCCATGCAACTAATGCGCGAAACCGGCGTCACCTACAAGACTGCCTGGCGCATGTTCAATCAGATTCGCGCCATGCTCGCCGAGAACGTCGTGCTCGAAGGCAAGGTCGAAGCGGACGAGACCTACATGGGCGGCTACAAGCGCGGCAAGAAGTATCGCGCCGGTGTCGGCAAGACCGTTGTCGCTGGTGCGGTCGAACGTGGCGGCAAAGTGTTCGCGTACCTGCCGAAAGACGGACGCGATGGCTACGAATTAACCGAGAACATTCGAGCGCGCGTGATGCCCGAAACAATGATCTTCACGGACGAGGCGCTTCAATACAGTCGTCTGTCACGCATGGGCCAAGGCTATCTTCACCGTCGCATCCATCACGCGCAAAAAGTATATGTGCGCGGCGACGTGCATACGAATACGATCGAGGGGTTCTGGTCGTTAGTAAAAGGCGGGATTCGCGGGGTGTATCACTCGGTCTCCGCCAAGCATTTGCAAGGGTACCTGAACGAATACACCTTTCGCTACAATCACCGCGACGACGCGCGTCCTATGTTTAGGACTTTTTGCTCGAACGTCCGGAAGGACTTTGTGGCGATTCGCCGTCGCGTCGTCTAACAGCCTTACCGAGATCACGCATGAAATCCTCACGCGTGAACGATTCTAGACCTTGCGTTTTCATAGCAGCCAACGAATCCTTACTTGTTGCCGAATTGCTGCCTTGGTTTATGAGGTCTGTCATAATGGTTCCTAACTTCTCTTCTCACCGAGTATTTGCTTTATTTGCACGGGTTTGAAAGCCATCCATCCGCGTGATGGTCGCGACGTCTATGGCCCCTCCAACCCCGCGAACTCCGATCATCCACTGCTGTAGTGTTATCGTCACCCGAAGCATAGAAATAACTACGTCGATGCAGTCCTGAAGGGGAAGAAACTGCCAAGGGATAGGTAAGGCGAACTGCTCCTTAAGCTTCTTTTCAAGGTCAGGGTCGTGCTTTCCGAGGATGTTCTCTACCACTTCAGGTAAGCGGAAATCGAAGCCCTGAATCAGCCGATCTACCACCTCGCGTTGACCGCCCCACTGCACCCCAAAGTCCGGTAGGCTTTCCACGGGCTTGAGATTTATTGGGACCTTCACCTCAAATGCGCGCCCGTATGGAGCGCCTTCGTCATAACCGGCCACGAAGAAAATCATCTCTTGGCCTTGCGGGGGGTTCGGGTCCATGCCCGCTTTCTTCCATTGCTTATCAAAGAAAGCGCCAAGGCGCTCGGCGAATTGTTCGACGGAGAGCCGCTGCGCCCCGATTTCAGTGTCGAACTCGGGCATAAAGCTGACTGCCGTTCGAGGCTCATTTTGACCGATGACCCCGGCGCCAAAGGTGACCGCAGCCACATACGGCTGAGCCTTTGAGGTTAGCAGCTTACTCGCGTGGTCGTAGGTCGCAGGAATGAGGACCTGTTGTCCATTTGGCAGTTGCTGCATTACCGTTAAGGTGACCCGGCTGTCGGCGGCGAGCACGATCCCTTCCGGGCCTTTAAACACAAGTCCGAGAGACATGGGCGGGTATTGTAGCACGGCACGCTCGGCGGCTGCCATGGGCCGTAGGTCGGTGCGGTTACGTGCCGTGCGGGGATAATCACCAAACATTTTCGCAATTGTTTCACGGGGAACGTGGCGGACGGCCAGCCTTCGAGGTTCCGCCGAGCGGGTTAGCCGGGCGATGAGCACCCCGACTGCGTCGCCTGTGCGAAGCGCGAGGCGCTTAGCGAGGCCGAATGTCGAAGGCGGCCCTGTGCCGAAGTTGCGCAGCGTGAAGATCGGGCTGAGCTACGATCAGGGGTCGCCCAAGTATCGCCTTTATACCGGGGCGCTTATGGCTGCCGCGGAGCAGGCCAATATCGATGTTCAACCCTTTTGGCTCGCCGGCGCGGACCGGGAAACTGACTGGACCGCGATCCAGACGATGGACGGCCTGTTGCTTACCGGCGGAGCCGACATCGAGCCGCAGCGCTATGGTCTGAGCGACGCCGCCGGCGTTTGCTCGACGTATCCGGGGCGCGACGACATTGAATGGTCAATTCTCGAGGCCGCGATGGCGCGGCGTTTGCCGATGCTTGCGATTTGCCGCGGCATGCAGCTCATCAACGTATACCACGGCGGGACGCTCCATCCCGACCTCGTGACCGTTGAGAACCATCAGCTCGACGATGACCGGCGACACGCCGTGATGTGCGAGGCGACGGCGGCATTGCCCATTCTCATCGGCCAACTCGAGGGCGAGGTCACCTCGACCCATCATCAGGCCGTCGCAAAGCTCGGGCATGGGCTTCAGATTGCCGCGCGCCACGCGGACGGGACGGTCGAAGCGATCGAATGGACCCGCCCGATGCGCCGCCCGTGGCTAGCCGCTGTACAGTGGCATCCGGAGCGCATGGGGCTCGATGAACCATTTTCGGGCGGACTTTTCCGCGGGTTTCTACAGGCCGTCTCGCTCGCGCGCGACTAAGCCGACCCCGCGCCTACCAGCAGAGCGGGCGTTTCTCCGGAACGCCCGTCCGCCGTGGGAAACGGCTCGGGGTGGGCCCGATTTTCCGCACCACAATGACGCGACGGTCGCCTTCGAGCGGCGTTTCGCTCTCGACGTGACCGCCCAGCATCACGGCCGCATCGCTGAGCGCATGGCGCTCGCGCGCGTCGATCGTGCCGCGTTGCAAGAGCGCTTTGCCGCCGACGGCCACGAACGGCAACAACAATTCGACCACGGTCGGACCGCCGGCGACCGCACGTGCCGTCCCGGTTGCAAATTGGTCCCGCAGCCGGGTATCGTGCCCGGCGACTTCGGCGCGCTCGGGTACCACCTCGCCCGCGAGTCCCAGTTCGCCCAACATCCGCTCGAGGAAACGCGCCTTCTTCACGGTGGCCTCGATCAGGGTCACGGGGACGCCGGTTACGATCGCGAGCGGTATCGCCGGCAGGCCACCGCCTGAGCCGATGTCGACCAGCGATTCGCCGAGGTCGGCCGCAATCGTGAGGCTGTCGAGGATGTGCGGCGCAAACTCAGCCGCCGACTTCGCCCCGGTGAGATTGAACTGACGGTTGGCCTCGAGCACGGCTTCACCATAGCGCACGAGGCGATCGAGGTGCTCGGGCGGTGCCCCGGACGCCTCAAGAAGCGCGCGAAGTTGCGGGTCACTCAACGTATGTTGCTGCTTACTTTAGGTAGCCTCCCACGCTCGATGAAAAGCCCAACGATCGCAACGTCGGCCGGCGTGACGCCCGGGATCCGGCCTGCTGCGCCGAGCGTGCGCGGCCGTTGCGCGCTCAATTTCTCGCGTGCCTCGCGCGAGAGTGCCGAAATATCGGCATAATCAAAGTCCAGAGGAATGAGGGCGCGCTCCGCTTTGGCCGCGCGTTCGATCGCGATTTCCTGACGCCGCACGTACCCGGCGACTTTGAGTTGAATCGTGATGCGCTCGCCGATCTCAGGCGCAAGCCGCGGTTCGAACCGTTCCGCTATATCACCAAACTCCAGCGTCGGACGGCGCAAGGCGTCAGCTAGCGTTGCCCCCGCATCGAACTCCTGATCTTTGACGCGCTCGGCTCCGACGCGTGTGCGTTCGGCGCGGGTAATGCCCGCGTGCAACGACGCCTGGCGCACCTCGTAGGCCTCCCACGCAGCGTCATCGACCAGGCCGATCTCGCGGCCGATCGGCGTCAGGCGCGTATCAGCGTTGTCGTGCCGCAGAATCACGCGATGTTCGGCGCGCGAGGTCAACATGCGATAGGGTTCGTCGACACCTTTGGTCACGAGATCGTCGATCAACACCCCGATGTACGCTTGACTGCGCGAAAGGCGTAGCGGCTCGCGTTCTTGCACCGCGCGCGCGGCGTTGATTCCCGCAAGCAACCCTTGCGCGGCGGCCTCTTCGTAGCCCGACGTCCCATTGAGTTGTCCGCAGTGATACAGCCCGGCGATGCGCTGCGTTTCGAGCGTATCGCGCAATTCGGTCGGCGGCACCATGTCGTATTCCACCGCATATCCGGCGCGCAACATCACACAGTCTTCCAACCCGGGCAGCGTATGCAGCATTTGGATTTGAATTTCAGCCGGGAGCGAGGTCGAAAATCCGCCGACGTAGAGTGTGGGTTCGTTCCAGCCTTCGGGTTCGATGAAAAGTTGGTGCGACGGATTGTGGGCGAACTTCACCACTTTATCTTCGATCGACGGACAATAGCGCGGACCGATGCCTTCGATCAAATCGAGGCCGTACAGCGGCGAATACAAGAGGTTGTCGCGCACGAGTTTGTGCGTGCGCTCGTTGGTTTCGGTGACATAACACGGTAATTGCGGGCCGTTGAACGTTGCGTCGCTCGTGTAGGAAAACAGCAACGGCGTTGCGCTCGGCGGCTGCATGAGCATGTCGTCGTAATTGACGCTGGTTTTATCGATGCGCGGCGGCGTGCCGGTTTTGAGTCGTTTGGTCGGAAACCCTAAGCGGCGCAGCGCATGCGCGAGACCGATCGCCGGCGCTTCGCCGAAACGTCCTTCGGCTTGCACGACGCTTCCGCGAAAGGTTTTACCGCCCAGAAACGTGCCGGTGGCGAGCACGACGCTGCGCGCGTAATGGCGCGCGCCGCCGGCGCATGCCACGCCACGAATGCGGCCGTCTTCGACGATGAGATCGTCAACCAGGCCTTGCACGATTGTCAGGTTCGGCTGCGCGCGTAGCACGTCGATTGCAAGCCGCGCGTAGGCAGGCTTGTCCATGAGTTGACGCAGCGCGCGCACCGCCGGACCCTTGCTCTCGTTCAAAAAACGCGCGTGCAGACTGCAACGATCGGCCATGCGCGCCATCGCACCGCCCAGCGCATCGATCTCGCGCACGAGTTGTCCCTTGGCGCTGCCGCCGATCGACGGATTGCACGGCAGCGTGCAGATCTTGTCAGGGTCGCCCGTGACCAGCATCGTTGGGACGCCCAGGCGCGCGGATGCGAGCGCCGCTTCAATGCCCGCATGACCCCCACCAACGACGATGACACCCGCGTCATCATTGTGTCCATTCTGCATGCCAGGCGAGCGCTTTAAGAAGTTCGAAGCAAATACCTACTATGAAGACGCTTCCAATGACGTTGGCCGCGCTCTTGAGTGTTGCGGCCCTCCTTATCGCACCTGCGGTCGCCCAGACGATCAGCGTGAACCACGCGACTATGGCCATGACCGTCGGCCAGACCGCCGAGATCTACGTGGAATCGCACGGTGGCAGCGCGCCGGGCATCGCCGGCGGCACATGCGGGAGCTATCCGCCTGGGAAGCCCTCAGACATGGTCGCGATCACGCACTTCCACCAGTACAAGGTAAGCATCGGGGGCACGCTGACCCTCGACGTGAAAGCCCAGCATCCGGGGCGGTGCTATGTTCGCTATAGCACGAGTGGCAATAATGGCCGTCAAGCATTGACCCAGACGGACTTCACGGTGAAGCCATGACGAACGGACTGCGCATTAAAGCGCTGGCGAGCTTCGTGCTGGCATTCGCCACCTTTTCGGGCACGCTCGTCGATCGAACCACCGGGCAGCCCCTCACCCACGTGCACGTGTACGTCGCCGGCCCAAGCGCCGAGGATGACATCACCGACGCTCACGGCCAGTTCACGCTCAAGAACCTCAAGCCGGGAAGCTACACGGTCACGGTCGAGTCGAACGACGTGCCGCAGCAGACCTTCAAAGTGACGCTCTCCCATCGGATCACCGTCCTCACGATCAAGGCCTGCAGCACGACCCTCGACTATCATTGCGCTGCGCCCGGCAGCGGTCCCGGCTAGGCCGTCGCGTGCGCGCGTAGCCGGAACGAAAACGCGATCATGATGATGCCGAAGAGAATCGCGTAGAAGCCGATCAGATAGATCACCGTGAGGATGCCGATCATCGGATAGATGATCAGCAGCACGCCGAAGACGATCGACAGGATTCCGCCCAGGATCAGCATCCATTCGTTGGGGACTAGCGCGCGCAATTGGAAGGCCGCAATGAGTTCGAGGATCCCGGTGAGGATGGCCCAGATGGCGATCGCAAAATAGATCGAGAGTCCAGCCAGCCCCGGATAGAACACGACAAACGCCGCGACCACGATGCCGACGATGCCCTCGACCACGAAGGCGATCCAGCGTTCGTGCGCTTGTGCGGCGCGAAACGCCGAAACCAGCGCAAAAACGCCGTCGACAAACGCGTAGGCGCCGAATAAAAAGATCAGCGCCACGGCCGTTATGCCCGGCCAGAAAATCGCCAGAAGACCGAAAATCACCGCGGCAATACCGCGGATCAGCAACGCCCACCAGTTCCGTGCCAAAACTCCAAGCATGTCGTTCTCCCTCACTTGCCGATACAGAAGCGACCAAAGACGCCGCTGAGCACCTCGTCGGCGGCGACGTCTCCGGTGACGTGCCCGAGGGCAGCGTAAGCCTCCTGCAGGTCACCGACGATCAAATCAACCGGCTCGCCAGCCCGGAGCGTTGCACTCGCCGCGTCGAGGGAACCGAGTGCCGCGCGTACGGCGTCGAACTCGCGCGCCGAGGCCAGGTGCGGCCGCTCGAGATCCGGTTGCTCGCCGCCCCAACCGACGCGGGCCAAGGAGGTGCGCACCGCGCGAATCGTGCCCGGCTCGTAGACGCTGCCGCTGATCGCGTCGGCGATCCCGGCCTCGCGCGCCCCCGCTTCGCCCAGATCGGCCTTGTTGAAAAAGACGACGCGGTCGGCTGCTTTGGTTCGCGCGAGCAGCGCACGCGCGGCGTCCGAGAGCGGAGCGGACCCGTCGAGCACGAGCAGGGCGACGCGTGCGGATTCGAGCGCGCGCTGCGACCGTTCGATACCCGCGGCTTCCAAACGATCGGCATGTTCACGAATGCCCGCGGTATCGACCAGGCGAACGCGCACGCCGTCGATGGCAATCGACTCCTCGATGGTATCGCGGGTCGTGCCCGCAATCTCGGAGACGATTGCGCGTTCCTCGCCGAGCAACGCGTTGAGCAGCGAGGATTTCCCGGCGTTGGGTGGACCGACGATCGCTACCGTCACGCCTTCGCGCACCAGTCGCCCCACTTCGCCGTCGTGCTGCAGGCGCTGTAATTCGGCGACGATCGCGTCGAGTTCGTGCAACACGTGCGCGCGATCGGGATCGGGCACTTCTTCGGGAAAGTCGACCGCGCCGCTGCAATCTTCGACGATAGCCGTCAAACGCGCGCGAAGCGCGTTGACCTCGCCTGCAAGGCCACCGCCGAGATTGGCGAGTGCGGCACGTGCTGCCGAACGCGTCTCAGCGTCGATGACGTCGGCGACGGCCGCGGCGGCGTGCAGATCCATCTTGCCGTGCATAAAAGCGCGACGTGTAAACTCTCCGGGCTCCGCGAGACGCGCGCCCACCGCAAGCAACGCGCGCAACACCTCGCGCGCTACGATCGGCGAACCGTGAATCTGCAGCTCGAGCGTATCCTCGCCGGTGTAGCTGTGCGGTTGCGGCGAAAAGATCGCAACACCGCGATCGATCTGCGCTCCGCGCTCGTCGACGATGCTGGTATAGTGCGCGTAGCGCGGACGCAGTCGCGCCGACGGCACGATCCGCGCGGCAATCGCGCGCACATCCGGTCCGCTGATGCGCACGATCGCGATCGCGCCGCGTCCCGGCGGCGTCGCGAGCGCAGCAATCGTCTCGCTCACGGCAACGACCAGTCTTGCGTCTGACTGAAATTGTAGAGCATGTTCGGTGCAAAACCTTGCAGCGCTGGATTGATCGCTTCGAACTCTTCGCGCTCCACCAGAAAGGTCACCGGAAGTTCGGTCGCGATGCGCGTTTGCATGATCCAGAATTGCTTTGTGCGCGCCGGCGCGTCGAGCGCGCGCTGCTGCGCGCTAAAAGCTGCATCGTAGCGTGCGTCGCACCAGCGCGCGACATTGGGACCGTTGGGTGCGCGGTTGGCGCAGATCCAGGGCTCCGAGGCTTCTGGATCGAGCCCGCCGTACCAGCCGCCGACCTCCAGATCGAACTTGCCGTCGTAGAGCACTCCGCCTTGGGCCGGCGGGGCGTAGAGCAAACTCGGCGTTGCGCCGTCCAGCGTCGCATCGATGCCCACCGCGCGCAGATTTTCTTGGATCACCGTCGCCACGCTCTTATAGATGTTCTCCGAGAGATTGAACGTAATTCGTACGGCGATGTGCCGGCCGGCGAGCATCTCGCGCGCACGCACCGGATCGAACCTTGGCGCAGCGATCGTTGGATCGTGCTGCGCAAAGAGCGTCGCTATTTCGGTGGTCGCAAGCGGGCTATAGCCATGATAAACGGTGCGCGCGATCGTCGAGCGGTCGATCGCGAAGGCAATGGCCCGGCGCACGACGCGATCGGGAAGACGCTGCGTTTGCATTTCGACGAAGTCGATCTCATTGCGCCGCACACCCACGACCCCGGTGCCCGCGACGCGGCGCGATTGCGCAACTTGATCGTAGGTAACGTCCGTAAAATCGATGGAATGCGCAAGCAGGTCGATATATGCCGTATTTTCGTCGGCGATCATCTTCACGACGATCCGGTGAAGCAGCGGTTTTTGCCACGCGTACGGATTGGCATCCAAGATGACGGAATCGCCGCGATTCCATTGCGCGACGCGAAATGGTCCCGTGCCAAAGGGCCGTTCGTTCCACGCGGTCGCGTGCGCGAGATCGGTAGCTCGTAAACGCGTGGGCCGGCAAAATGCCGAAGATATAATCGCTCGCCGCGAACAACTCGTAGAGCGCGCCCGACCACGGATGTCGAGCCGAATGCGGACGGTGTGGGGTCGGGCGTCTCCAGCGCCGCGATACGCCGATAGGGTCGGCTTCGGTGACCGGATTACGCGCGTCGAGAATCGCACGGTAGGTGAAGGCGACATCGCGCGACGTGAACGGCACGCCGTCGGCAAATTCACGCCCGGCCGCAAGTGGTAGATGATCGTCAATCCATCGCGCGAAATACCGCCGTTTGCAACGCTGGGCACGGCTTCGCAAAGGACCGGAATCGGTTTGTTTGCGGGACTGAGCCGACTAACGGCTGCGTGTAGAGTTGCGTAAGATCGATCAGGCGTTGCCCGAATGCAATCAGCGGATCGAGCGTATAGATCGTGCCGAGATACCCGATGCGCACCTCGCCCGGCATGCCCCATTGCGCACCGCTGCGCGCGCAGGACGGCGAGGCGAGGAGCAAGAGCGCGAGTCGGGCGTTACGCAGCACCCTTGCGGAATCGTTCGATCGCCCGCAGAGTCCTTGCGGATCATCGGTCCCCAGTGTCACACGATCGCCGTCATAGTAAAAATCTCCACCGCTCGAACCGCCCACGTTCCACAGCCAACCATGCCAGATTGTCCAGTGGAAGCCGGCGCTGCCGAGCTCCGTCAGATTCAGCTTGACCTGTTCCGCACGCGCGATCCGATCGAATGAGATCCGCCCGCCCGGCCAGCCCCAGGTAAACGACCACGCCACGCCCATTGCGTCGACGTGCGTGATCAACGTGGAAACCATCCACCACACGGTCCCCACGATGGCAATGGTGATCCAGGGGACCCACATGCCCGGCTCGCCGCGAACGACAACCACCACAGCGATATCGACAGCCACCACGACGCCCATGAGCAGGTCCATCCAGCGCGCCACACGTTGGCGATGCACGTACGGTTGCATACGGCGCTCTACTGAGAAAAACGGCGCGGGTTACGCGCCGTTGTCGTTTACGTCGGGTGGATGACCACGCAGCGTTCGGGCTCTTCGCCCTCGGATTCGGTTCGGACCGCAGCGGATTGTCGGCGATCGCGAGATGCACGATCTTGCGTTCCGACGGGAGCATCGGTTCGAGCTTGTGCGGCTTGCCGTCGCGCAGCACGCGCTCGGCGGTCGCCAGCGCGAGCTCTTTGAGCTGATCGGCGCGACGCGCGCGATAGCCCTCGGCATCGATCGTGTAGTAGCGGCGGTTGTTACGCACGCCGGCGTTGATGATGTTGTTGAAGATCAGGTTGAGCGCTTCGAGCGTGTTGCCGTGGCGGCCGATCAGCATCGCAAGATCGGGGCCGGTCACTTCGAGATACTCGCCCTCTTTGCGCGGAATGTAACCGATGTCGACGTGGTCCATGCCCATGTGCGTTAGAGTATCGAAGCGAGCAAATCGCGCGCCGGTTTGGCGTCGTCGGGGAACTCGAGCGTCGATTTTATCGTAGCGCGCGCGACGGTGCGCCGCGGCTCGGCCACCGCCGCCGCCAATCCGCCGCCGCGCCGCCGCCGCCGTCCGCCGCGTGCCGTCCGCCGCCGCCGCCGCGGCGTCCGCCGCCCGTGCCGGTGCCGGTGGTGCGTTCACCGGTCGTCTTGCCGGGAATCTGCCGGTCGCGAATGTTGGCCGGCTGTTCTTCGAATTCGTAGTCATCTTCGTAGAGCATGTTAGGATTTCGCGCCTTTCTTCGTTTCTTGCGCTTTCGAAGTGCCGTTGCCGCCTGTCAGCGCCTGCCGCTGGAGCTGCTGCGGACGACGTCGTCGGTAATCACGTGCGTCGCTGTCGATGAAACGACAGCGGTTCGTGGAAGCGCCGCAGCATGTAGAACTGTTGCGCCATCGTGAAAAAGGTTGGAGCAGAGCCAGTACAGCACCATGCGCCGACGGCCACGCGTATTGAAAGCCGATGACGAAAAGACATCACCGGCGAGAGAATCGGCATCATCTTCTGCGTTTGCGCCTGCGCCGGATCGGTCGCGGGCATCGTGCCAAAGCGCACGCTGATGTACATCGAAATGCCGTAAAGTCACGAGCAGGATCGCGTCGGCCTGCGCAAGGTCTGGCGCGATCAGCGCGATTTTCCCGAAAAGGTGCGGCGCGATCGCCACAGACCGACCCACAAGAAATGCTGGTTCGCGTACAGTTCCTTGTTCTGCGTGACCACGTAGAAGACGCTGATGATGAACGGGTACTGCACGAGCAGCGGCAGGCAGCCGCGAGCGGATTGACGCCTTCGCTCTTGTAGAGCGCCATCGTCTCTTGCTGCAAGCTTCGTCTGATCGTTCTTGTACTTGGCCTGCAGCGTTTTTATCTTGGGGGCGATTTTTTGCATCGCCATCATCGACTTGAACTGCTGCGCGTTGAGCGGCCAGAAAAGCACGCGGAACAGCAGCGCCAGCACGACCAGGCTCAAGCCCAGATTGTGCAGCGGAATGATTGATGTAGGTGACGATCACCGCGAGCCAGTGAACGATGGGATCGAGCACACGGGTTCGATCGCGAGTAGGAAGTGCAACGGTTACCTTTCGACGGAGCGAAGCGCACGCGTCGGGCACAAGGTCGACGCCGCCCGGGTGCCACGGGTGGCAGCGCAGCAGGCGCGCAGCGCGAGCCGCGATGCCCCGCAGATCGCCCCGTGTTTCTGGATCGCCTCGGCCGCATACTGCGAGCAGCTCGGATAGAACCGGCAACGCCGGCCTAACAGCGGCGAAATCGTCACCTGGTAGAGACGGATCAGCAGAAGGAGGGGAGTCCGCATGGGCGCCTATACCAGCGCCCGTTCGAGTTCGTTTCGCAGCTGCGCGAACGGCGCGACTGCGGCAGCGGGCCGCGCCACCACGAGCAGTCCGTAGCCGGCGACCGGCGAGAGCATGCTGCAAAATCGCCGCCACCCGGCGGCGAATTTTATTCCGAACGACGGCTTTGCCGACGGGTTTGGCCACCGTGATGCCGACGACCGCGCGTCCGGTCCGCCTGGAGCGGCTCGGCCCGGTAGACGGTGAGCGCGCCGGCTGTATAGCGCCGGCCACGCTGGCGCAGACGGGAAAACTCCGCAGCGCGCCGCAGGCTGGCATAGCGGCGCATCAGGCGCTGAGGCGGTGACGCCCCTTCTTGCGGCGGCGCGCGAGAACCGCGCGACCGTTCTTGGTGCTCATCCGTTCAAGGAAGCCGTGGACGCGCTTGCGTCGGCGGTTGTGCGGCTGAAACGTCCGCTTCATGGTCGATAGCTCCTAAAGAAAATATAGCCGCACAGCCGGCGGCAGACAGCGCCTTAGTATAGGGGAGGCCCACCCCGCCCGTCAACCGCGTTGGCCGGTTCGGATTCTCGGCAAACTCCAATTTAGCCGACGTTTCGCCTATCTGCCGGCGCGGCACAATCCAAGCATGGAGGTCTTATTCATGCTTCGTCGTTCTCTCGCACTCTTAGCCCTCGCAGCGTGCGCGGGATTTAGCGGTCTCGGCGCTTCGGCGCAGGGCTACGGTCCGCGCTACGCCCCACCGCCTCCCCGTTATGAACGCCACGGGCCGCCGCCGCATTCCGGCTACGTCTGGGTCGGCGGTTACCATCGCTGGAACGGCCACGCCTACATTTGGATCGGGGGCGGATGGCAACGCCCGCCGCGCTACGGTGCGGTTTGGATCCCGGGTCGCTATGTCAACCGCGGCGGCTACTACGTCTGGATCCCGGGCCACTGGAGCTAGTTGACGCAAAACGCGCTGCGGCGGCGGCAATCGACCGCCGCAGCAATCCTTAATAATGCGCAAGCGAGGCGGCTCCACGAAACTCGTGGGCGGCCAAGTTTACCTAGCGCTCGGTCAGCCGAGCACGCCCGGCTGCGGGCATGATCCGCATGGTCGAGAGCAAAAACCGATGCGCTTTCCACACGTGTGGATAGCGTTGTGGACAACCGCTTTCTAAAGGGTTGCCCAAAACGCGAATTTCCGGCGTCGGACCGGGCTATTTCCAGGCTGTCAAGGGGTCGTTTTGATGAGTGCCTGATGCAGCGAAAAGCCCCGAAAAACCGCGTTGCTCGCCTTGTGGATAAGTGCATAAAGTCGTGGAAGAAATTCGCAGGAGCACCGCCTGATTAAGCCAACCGATTGCGTCCTCACCGAGCGCACGCATTTGTGACTATCAGTCGCACTTCCGGGCGGATCGGACTTCGTTACTCGACGCACGGAGCACGCATAGGATGGCGCTTGCGGTTGGCAATTCGGACATCTCGAATCAACTGTGGCTTTCGGCACTGGAGGCCCTCGAGCGGAAATTCTCCAAGCCGATCTTCGAGATGTGGATCAAGCCGATCCGCCTGGTTTCGATCAGTGGGGACGCGCTCGTCCTCTCGGTTCAGAGCAACTTCGCCCGGGATTGGGTCGAGCACCGCCTCAAGACCCAGATCGCCGAGGTGCTCTGCGAGGTCTTCGGCGCGTCCTTGGATTTGCAGTTCACCGTAGCCGAGCCGGATAACGCGCCCGCCGGGGCCGCCCCGGTCGCTCAGAGCCCGATGCGGGCCCACGAAGAGCTGCGAGCTCGAACCTCAACGCGCGCTACACCTTCGAAGAGTTCGTCATCGGCAATTCCAACCGGTTCGCCCACGCGGCCGCGCAAGCCGTCGCCGAGCGCACCGGCGCGCGCCTACAACCCGCTCTTTCTGTACGGCGGCGTGGGACTGGGCAAGACGCACTTGATGCACGCGATCGGCCACCGCGTGCTGCATCGACAATCCCAGCGCCAACGTCGTGTACGTCTCGTGCGAGAAGTTCACCAACGAATTCATCATCGCGATGCAGAACAACCACACGCCTGAGTTTCGCAACCGATACCGGCACGTCGACGTGCTGCTGATCGACGACATTCAATTTCTCGCAGGCAAAGAGACGACGCAAGAAGAGTTCTTCCACACCTTCAACGCGCTGCACGAGTCGGGCCGCCAATTGATCATCAGTTCCGATCGGCCGCCCAAAGAAATTCAAACGCTCGAGTCGCGCTTGCGTTCGCGGTTCGAATGGGGCTTGCTCACCGACATTCAAGCGCCCGATCTTGAAACGCGCGAAGCGATTCTGCGCAAGAAAGCCGAGAGCGAGAAGATTCCCGTGCCCGACGAAGTGACGTCGTTCATCGCCAAAGTGATTCCCTCGAACATCCGCGAGCTCGAAGGCGCGCTGATCCGCGTCGTCGCGTTCGCGTCGCTGACGAAATCGCCGATCACGGTCGACCTCGCCGCCGAAGTGCTCAAGAGCGCGGTCGCGCAGGCGCCGCTGCAGCGCGTCACGATCGGCAAGATCAAAGAGAAGGTGGCCGAGCGCACATGGGCTTACCGTCAAGGAGATGGACAACGGCCGGCGCGATCAGCGCCTGGCGGCGCCGCGGCAGATCGCGATGTACATCGCGACCGAACTGACCGACTACTCGCTGCCGCAGATCGCGCGCGAGTTCGGCAAGAAAGACCACACGACGGTCATGTATGCGCGCGACAAGATCAAGGACCAGATGCAGCGCGACGAAGCCTACCGCAATAAAATCCGGCAACTCATCGCCATGTGTCAGTCACCCTAGCGCGAGCGGCCGGGACGAAAATCCCGGCCTTCTTTATTACCATTGCTCACCGAAGGCCACACAAGGGCGCGCCTTTCCGAGTGGATAACAGGCTCGGGGTCGGAAGCGGTGGAAATGTGTATCGACCGGCGGCGATCGATCCACAGCTTATTCCAAGCGGAAACCCGCGCCAGAACAAGCAAAAAGGCACTTATCCGCGGAATACACCGCCCTACTACTGTTACGGCTCTATTTATATAACTTACTACGAACCACGACGACGCTCGGATCGGTGGAAGATGAAGTTTACCTGTAACACCAAAGACATCGCCTCGGCGGTCGGCGCCGCCAGCAAGGTGGTCAACGCGCACACGACGGTGCCGATTCTCTCGAACGTGCTCTTGCAAGCCGACGACGGTAAGATCGCGGTCCGCGCGACCGATCTCGAGCTGACGCTCGAACACGCGTTCCCGGCCGAAATCGCCGAAGGCGGCTCGGTCACGGTGCCGGCCAAGCTGTTCTCGAGCTACCTCGGCAATTTGCCGGCGGGACTGCTCGAGCTCACCGGCACGCCGACGCGGGCCTGCGTCAAGTGCGAACGCTGCAACTACGATTTTCACGCGCTGCCGCCGGACGAGTATCCGCCGCTGCCGGCCGCGACCAGAGGCTCGCACTTCACGATCGCCGCCAAAAAGTTCCGCGACGGCATCGACGCGACGATCTTCGCCGCCTCGAGCGAAGAGGCGCGCGGCGCCGTGCTGATGGGGACGCTGCTCGAACTCGAAGGCAACTCGCTCACGATGGTCGCGACCGACGGATATCGTCTGGCGAAGTACCGACCACGCTCGACGACGGCCTGACCGGCGCCGCAAAATACATCGTGCCGTCGCGCGCGCTGGCCGAAGCGGCGCGCAACCTCGGGCGGCGGCGATCAGATCGAGGTCAGCGCGCTCGGCGCGCAGAGCAATCAGCTGCAGATGACTTCCGGCGACACCTCGATCACGGTGCGTCTGGTCGACGGGCAGTACCCGAACTACGGGCAAGTCATTCCGGCGAAGTTCGACCGCTCGCGTCACGGTCAACACGCAGCGCTGATCGGCGGCCTGCGCCGCGCCGAACTCGTCGCCGGCGACCGCGCCTCCATGGTCAAGCTCGCGGTCGCCAATCAAACGCTGATCATCACGGCCAGCTCCGACGTGTCCGGCAACGCCTACGAAGAACTCGAAGTCGAACAGACCGGCGAAGATCTGACGATCGCGTTCAACGCGCGCTATCTCGTCGAGATCCTCAACCACATCAAGAGCGCGCAGACCGTGCATCGAATTTCTCGGGCCGCTCTCGCCGGCCGCGATCCGTCCGCTCGAAGCCGATCGAAGGCGCGCAGCAGCTCTACGTGCTGATGCCGCTGCGCAATAAGCTCGGTGCTCGACTCACCGCGCTGCTGGCGCTTTCGAACTTTCGCAACTACGCGGAGCTCGATTTCGAGCCGGCGCCGGGGCTGAACGTCTTCGTCGGCGCGAACGCGCAGGGCAAGAGCAACCTGCTCGAAGCGATCGCGATGCTCGGGACCGGCAAATCGTTTCGCACCAGTCGCGATGCCGACGTGGTGCGCGAGGGGCTGGAACTTGCGGTCGTGCGCGGCGAAGCGCGCGATGCGCGCCGGCAGCGTGAATCTCGCGTGCACGATCGTGCGCACCGGCAGCGGCACGCGCAAGACCTATACGCGTCAACGGGCGCGGCGTCCGCTACGCGCGTTTCTCGGCAGCATTCGCGTCGTCACGTTCGTCCCGGCCGATCTGCAGCTCGCGCCGGCGCGCCGTCGCTGCGGCGCGCGCTTCTCAACGTCGCGCTGGCGCAAGACGACCCGCACTACTATCGCGATCTGGCGCGCTACCGCAAGACGCTGCAGCAGAAGAACGCGCTGCTGCGCGGCCGACCGCGCCCGACCCCGAGTTGCTCGCGATCTACAACGAGACGCTGGTCGAAGCCGGCACGAGCTTGATGCTGGCGCGCAAGCATTTCGTGCGCGATCGCGCGCGAGGCGCGAGCGATGCACGCGCGCTGGACCGGCGGCGCGAACGCCTGTCGGTGAGCTACGCACCGAACGTCGCGTTCGAAGCGCCGACGGCCGAAGCGGTCGCGGGCGCGCTTGACGCGCGCTTGCGCGACCGTCGCCGAACCGAGCGCGCGCGCAAGAGCCGCGTCGCCGGGCCGCATCGCGACGACTCGAAGCTCACGCTCGACGGCCACTCGCTCGACGCCTACGGTTCGCAAGGGCAGCAGCGCACGGCGGTGCTCGCGCTCAAGGTTGCCGAATACGCGGTCATGCGCGAACGGGCCGGCGAAGCGCCGCTGCTGCTGCTGGACGACGTGCTCTCCGAACTCGATGACGAGCGCGCGGCGGCATTTCTGGCCGGCGTCGGCGCGTACGAGCAAGCCTTCGTCACGGCGACCCATCTGCCGGCGGGACTCCCGGCCGCGGCGCGGATCTACCGCGTCGAGCGGGCGGCGGTGCTCGCGTGAGACGGCTTGCTGAAGCCCTTGGCGGCGTGGGCACCGGCCGAGGGCGCCGGGTCGCGGATCCGATGGTGCTGCTCGGCGCCGCCTGGCCGGAGATCGTCGGCGAAGACGTCGCGCGAACTCGCATCCGGCGCAGCTCGACCGGCGACACGCTGTCGTCGTGACGCGCGTCGAGCGCGTGGAGCCAGCAACTGAGCTTCCTGTCCGAGCAGATCGTCGCGCCGCTGGCGCGCGGCTGCCGCACGCCGGCATCGAGCGCGTGCGCTTTCGCGTCGGGAAGCTGCCGGTTCGCAGCAGCCGTCGCGCGCGACGCGGGTTGAAGAACGCCGTGGCGACCGCGTCTGCGACGCGGCCGGCCGGCGACGCGCGCGAAGCGCTCGGGCGCTTTCGCGACCGAGCGTCGACGCCGCCGCAGCGGGCCAAACGAGCTCGCGGGTGGAAAGATTGTACGGGATGCGGAGCCTTGATTGCGCCCGTTCCGGCGCTCTGTACGTCGTGCGGAACGCCGCGAGGCCGAGCGGGAACGAGCGATCGCGCGGCTGCTCTTCGAAGCGCCGTGGCTCGGACGCCGGGACCGCAGAGCTGGTCGAGGGTCTGCGTCAGGAAGAGTACGACGTCATCCGCCGCCGGTTGCTCGCGCGCTGGTGGGATCGGCTGCGCCGTGTGCGGCTGACGCGGAACTCTCTCGCGAGACGGCGCTGAGCGGCTGATCGCGAGTTCGTACGTTTTGCTCAAGAGCGAACTGGCACCCGAACGGCTCACGCCCGCGACGGTGCGCAACGTGCTCGGCGACGAGTTGCACGACTTTTATACGGAACGGAAGAACGAAAACGAATGGCGATGACCAACAACTACACCGGCGAACAAATCGAAGTCCTCAAGGGCCTCGAAGCCGTTCGCAAACGTCCCGGCATGTACATCGGCAACACCGCGGAGCGCGGACTGCATCAGCTCGTGTACGAAGCCGTCGACAACGCGCGTCGACGAAGCGCTGGCCGGCTACGCAAAAACGCTCAAAGTCATGCTGTACAAAGACGGCTCCGTGCTCGGTCGAAGACGACGGCCGCGGCATTCCGGTCGACATGCACGCCGAAGAGAAGATGCCGGCGGTCGAAGTCGTGATGACGATCCTGCACGCCGGCGGCAAGTTCGGCAAGGGCGGCTACAAGGTTTCGGGCGGCCTGCACGGCGTCGGCATTTCGGTCGTCAACGCGCTTTCCGAGTGGATGATGACGCGCGTCAAACGCGACGGCAACCTCTACGAGATGAAGTTCGAGCGCGGCATCACCGTGCAGAAGCTCAAGAAGATCGGCAAGGCCGAAGGCACCGGCACGTTCCAGTGGTTCAAGCCCGATCGCGAGATGTTCGAGACGCTGGACTTCCACTGGGACATCCTGCAAAAACGTCTGCGCGAACTCGCGTTTCTCAATCGCGGGCTTGCGATCACGCTGCGCGACGAGCGCGGCGAAGAGCCGCGCGAACGCATCTACAAGTTCGACGGCGGCATCGTCTCGTTCGTCGAGTGGCTGAACGAAAAGAAAGATGCTCTGCATCCGATCATTTCGACGCACGGCGAGCGCGACGGCGTCGACGTCGAGGTCGCGATGCAGTACACCGACACCTACACCGAGCAGATCTTCGCGTACGCCAACAACATCAACACGATCGAAGGCGGCATGCACTCTGCAAGGCTTCCGCCAAGCCGTGACGCAAGCCGTCAACGCGTACGCGAAGCAAGCGCGGCATGCTCAAAGAGACCGACGGCTCACTCTCGACCGACGACATCATGGAAGGCCTCACCGCGGTCGTTTCGGTGAAACTGCAAGACCCGCAGTTCGAAGGCCAAACCAAGACCAAACTCGGCAACGCGAGCGTGCGCAGCATCGTCTACGGCCTGGTCAACGAGCGGCTGGATTTCTTCTTCGAAGAGAATCCCAAGCTGGCGCGCGTCATCGTCGAAAAATCCATGCAGGCGCAGCGCGCCCGCGAAGCCGCGAAAAAAGCGCGCGACCTTTCGCGCCGCAAGAACGCGCTCGAAGGCTCGGGTCTGCCCGGCAAGCTGGTCGACTGCAAGAACACCGATCCCGCGGAGAGCGAGATCTTCTTGGTCGAGGGCGATTCGGCCGGCGGCACCGCCAAGGGCGGCCGCGATCCGAACACGCAAGCGATTCTGCCGCTGCGCGGCAAGATCATCAACGTCGAAAAGGCGCGTCTGGACAAGGTGCTTTCCAACGAAGAAATCCGCACGATGATCACCGCGCTCGGCACCGGATTCGGCGACGAGTTCAATCCCGAGAAGCTGCGCTATCACAAGATCATCATCATGACCGACGCCGACGTCGACGGTTCGCACATCCGCACGCTGCTGCTCACGTTCTTTTACCGGCAGATGAAGCCGCTGGTCGAGAACGGCTACGTCTACATCGCGCAGCCGCCGCTCTACGGCATCAAGAAGGGCAAGAAGCAGTGGTGGGCCTTCAACGAGGCCGACTACAAGCCGGTCATCGGCGAGGACGACCCCAAAGACTTCACAGATCCAGCAATACAAGGGCCTGGGCGAAATGGACGCCGAGCAGCTCGCGGAGACGACGATGGAAGTCGGCCACCGCCGCCTCAAGCAAATCACGGTCGAAGACGCGGTCGAAGCCGAGCAGATCTTCACCGATCTGATGGGCGACAAAGTCGAGCCGCGCAAGCAGTACATCTTCGACTACGCCAAGAGCGTCAAGAACCTCGACCTTTAGTTTAGATTAGCCGGGAGGCCCCGGTGCCATCGGTGGGTATTTACCTTCTGATGCGCAGGCGGGCGGCTTTGGTCGTGGCGGCAATCGTTCTGGTGGCCGCGGGCGTGCTCGCGGTGAGCGGTCGCGCTGTCGTGGCCTGGGTCTTGCCCGGCCTGCTTGGTCTTGCAATCCACGGGAACGTCACCGTCGCGCAGGTCCACATCGGCGACGGGCACCTTATTCTGCGCGGCGTGCACGCAACAAAGAACGGCGATCCGCTCTTCGATGCGCCCCAAGTTGAGGTCGACTATTCGTTGCGCGATCTGCTCCCGGGCAGTCACCATCGCTACGGCCTGCTCGGCGTTCGGATCGATCGTCCGGTCTTCACGCTCTTCCGGCGCGCCGACGGCAGCTACGATATTGCGCTTGGATTCGCGACGCCGGCCGTGCAGCAAGCGCCCAACCGCCTCAACCCGGTGCCGATCGCGTTCTACCTCAACGTGCACGATGGGTCGGTTGCGCTACGCGATCCGGCCGCGCTCGATCGACAAGCGCGCGCGATCAACATGCACGGCATCGAACTGCTCGGCACGATCAACACCGCGACGCGCACGCACTACAGCCTTATCGGGCTCTTTGCCGGCGCCAAACCGCAGCCGTTCTCGATAAAAGGAACGATCGACGAAACGCGCGGCTGGGCGATGCATCATGCGTGCGCTGCTGAGATTCCGCTGCGTCCGCTCGCGAATTTCTTCATCAATAATCGCGCGGCGCAGATCTTGGCCGGCCGCGCGACGGGCATCGATCTTCGCTATTATGGCTTGCGCGGCGCCGATCCCAACGGTCCGCTCGACCAACATCTCGGCGGCCAAGTGCGCATCTCCGGCACGGCTCTCCAGTTGGTCGGTCTCGCCCAACCGGTGCGTAACGTCGACGGCTATGTGGAGATGGTCGACGATCAGGTCTTCTTCCGCGGCTTGCATGCGCAGGTTGCGAACATTCCGCTCGAGGCGACCGGTGCTATGTTCGATTTTGCCGCGCCACAGTTTCACATCGGCGTGAGTGCGCATGGAGATCTCGCGAACCTGCGTACGCTCTTTGTCTTTGCGCGCGATCAGGACGTCGAAGGCGCAGCGACGATCGGTATCGTCGTCGATGGCCCAGTGGGATCGCCGCGCGTGCGCGCAAGCGTCGAGGCACCCCGCGCATCCTATCGCGGCATCGCCTTCGAGCGGCTGCATGCCGATGTGCTTTACAGCAACAGCGTCGTCGCGCTCATGCCGCTCGAAGCGCGCGCGCAAGGCGCCGACTTCATCGTGCGCGGTGCGCTCGAGATCGGCGATCGCGTGCACTCGCGCTTGGCCCTGCACGTCAACGCGCCGGCCGACACCCTGCCGTACGCCGGCGAGCTAATGGGCACCGAACCGCTGGTCGGCGACTTCATGCTCGACGGCGAGGATACGAACTTTTATGGCTACGGCGCAATGCAATCAACGCGCGGAATCGCGCGGATGGCGGCAGTCGCGCATGCCGATCCGGGAGGAGTTCTCGACGTCGGGCCGCTGTGGATCGCAACCGGGCAGGGCACGCTCTACGGCGGCTATCATCTCGATCGCACGCGCGACGCCAGCAGCTTTTGGATTCACGCGCGGCATCTCGCGCTGCGCACGCCGGCACGCGCCACATTCTTGGGCGTCGCACTGCCGGCAATGCCCGCGCTCGACGGTATCGTCGATGACGCTACGATCGTTGGCGGCGGCCCCAGCGGCAATCACGCCTTGCTCGCCGGGTCGGTGCGCGCGCACGCGACGACGATTGCGGGCGTACGGCTGGACGCCGTGCAGGCACGTTTTGCCGGAACTTTAGCCAACGCAGCAATTGACCCGATCGTTGCGAGCGGACCGTGGGGATCGCTCTCGGGAAGCGGGGCGCTCTCGCTGAACACGATCGCCGTCCACGGAACGTATCGCGGCACGCTCCAAGGGCTGCGCCCGTTCATGAATGAGTTGCCGGCAAGCGGCGACGTCGCCGGCACGGCGTCGCTTGCGATCGGATCGCAAGGCATCATCGTGCAAGCCGACAACGTGCAACTGCGCAATGCGAACGTGCGCGGGATTCCAATCGAATCCGCGAGTGGAACGTTGGCGATTCGCGGCGGCATGCTGCGTGTCGAGAGTGCGCGCGCGCAGGTCGCCGGCGGAACGGTGGTTGCAGCGGGCGCGTACAATCGTGGCATCTCGCTCATCGCAACTCGACTTGACGGAGCGCACCTTCGTTCGCTCGGCGTGCCGCTCGAAAGCGGCGCGGTCGATGCGGACGGAACGCTCGGCGCCGGCTCACCGTTACCAACGTTCAATGGCGGCGTGGTGCTTGCCGGCGGGCATGTGCAGCGATTGGCGGTTGCCGGAAGCGGCCTCGTGGCGCTGCACGGGGACGGCGCGCGCCTCGATCACGTGGTCGGCGGAGTCGACGGAATCTACGCCGTCGCGTCGGGGAACCTTGCGGCGCTCACGTCGGGCGCGCCGCAGTATCAGGTGAACGCGAATGTGCCGGCGGGCGATCTCAAGACGGCGATTGCGGATCTCGGCATCGCGGGCCACTACAGCGAGGGCACTTTTAACGCCGAACTCAACGTGCATGGCGCCGGACTCGACCCGCAGGTGAAGGGACCGATTGGGGTGCCTGCCGGCTCAATCAACGGATTATATTACATCGACGCAAGCGGCATCATCGCCGCGGATCGCAGCGGTGTGATTCTCAACGACGGCGCAGTTAACGTCGGCACGACGCAGGTTGGTTTCAACGCGGCCGAGAGTCCCTCCGTGAGCGCATTGCAACTTAACGCCGGACGCACCAATCTCTCCGATTTCAACAACTTCTTTGATACCGGCGACACGCTCGAGGGAAGCGGCAGCGTGCGCTTCGACGTGATTTCGCAGGCGCACCGGCTTTCGAGCAACGGCAATATCTCGATCGCGCATTTCCGCTATCGCAATCTGCCGATCGGCGATACCAATGCGGTCTGGTCGAGCGCGCACAATGTGGTGCAGGGATCGCTCGACGTCGCCGGCGCGCAAGGCTCACTCCACTCGCGAGGCTCCATTGCGCTCGCAAGCGAGAATGAGTTTCTCCACATCCTGCGTGACTCGAAGTACACGATCAGCGCGGAGGTCGCGCAGCTCGATCTCTCCACCTGGGTCGCGGCGCTGGGTTATCCGCAAGTGGCCGTCACCGGGTATGTCAACGGCAACGCGACGATCGACGGGCGCTATCCGACGATGCAGATGCGCGCGACCGCGAGCCTGGACCACGGAACGGTGTGGCGCTTGCCGATCGATGACGCGAGCGGAACGTTCTCATCCAACGGCGGGCGTCTGGTCATCGACCGGTTCGATCTTTCAGCGCCGGGTCTACAAGCCAGCGCGAGCGGAAGTCTGGGCTTTTCACGCGACGCTGCGCTAGCGGTCACGCTTCATGGAAGTTCTAGCGACTTGCCCACCCTTGTCGCGCAACTTTGGCGCGTGCAACTTCCCGTCAAGGGGACGTTCGAATCGACGTTGAGCATCGGCGGATCGATCGCCAACCCTACGTACGAAGCGGCGTTCGACGCGAAGAACGCGGTGCTCAACGGTGTCGCCGTGCCGTCGCTTTACGGCGCGCTGCAGTTGCACGGCAACGACATCGTCTTGCACGATGCGGGCGTCACGCTCGCGAAGGGCACGATCGCCATTGCCGGCTCGGCGCCGATTCGCGTCAACCCGTTCGGCATCGGCCCCGCCGGCAAACCGATCAGCCTCGATGTGGACGTCAAAGGTGTCGATCCGAGCGCCTTTGATGCGCTCGTCGGGAACAACACCAAACTCGGCGGCACGATCGACGGATCGCTCGGCATTTCCGGCACGGTCGCAGAGCCGCGCATCACCGGAAAGTTCAGTGTGACCAAAGGCAGCTATGCAAGTGATTTTGAACGCACGCCGATAACCGCGATCGAAGCGTCAATGACCTTCGACCGCACCGCGGCCTCGGTCGATAAGTTGCAGGCACGCTTCGGCAGCGGTACGGTTTCGGGTTCGGGACACGTCACACTCGGAGCCGGAGGAAGTTTCGCGGTAAACCTCGTCGCCAAGGGCGCGCAGCTCGATCTTCCGCAGTTCGGGAGCGGCGCGATCGATGCGAATCTCGCGCTGACGCGCGAGGCCTCCCACGACGCGCTGCTCAGCGGCACCGCGCAACTCTCAAACGCCACCATCCCTTTCGCCGCGTTTCTTGCCGCGACGCAGAAAAGCGCGCAGATCGGCGCTTCCCCGCTCCCGCTCGACTTTGACGTCCAGATGCGCGCCGGGAAAAATGTGCGGGTACGCGGTTCGGGTTTTGGCGCGGGCTTGGACATCGGGGCCACAGGCGGCGTCCATTTGGCGGGTAGCCTCGCTTCGCCCACGCTTTCCGGGAGCTTCGCCGCGACGACCGGCACCTTGACCTACTACGATCGCGCCTTTCGGGTGCAGCAAGCCAAGGTGACCTTCGACCCCGACGCCGGGATCATCCCGACCCTCCATGCCACCGGCACCACCCACGTCTCCAACCCGGACCCCTACAGTGCCTACGGGTCAGTCGACGTCACCGTCGCGGTCAACGGTCCGGTGACGAACCCCCAGGTCACCTTCTCGTCGAGCCCGCCGGGCTATTCCAACGAACAGATCCTGGCAATGATCGCCCCCTTCGGCGGGGTGCTCCTCAGTGGTCTTTCCTACGCCCCCACCCAGCCGGGCGGCGGCGCGGTGGTGACGCCGGGGGTCACACCGGTCGGTTCGACCGCGAACCCGATCTCAGCCGGTCAGGAGGCCTTCAATATCCTCAACGCCCAGTTTTCTGCCGGCTTGCTTTCGCCGCTGGAGGGTGCGCTTTCACAGAGCCTCGGCAACGTCAACCTGACGATGGACTATTACGGGAACGTCGGGTTCTCCGCGTCACGTTTCCTCGGTAAGACCGTGAACTTCTTATATGCAGCGACCTTCGGGGTCCCGGAGCGAACATCGTTCGGCTTACAGCTGGTCGGCGAGCGGTCGACGAGCGCCCAACTCTCCTTCTACTTTACGAACGGACCGCAACGGCTCGTTGAGACCCCGGTTGCCAACACGTCATCCAGCAACCGTCTCTCGGCGGGTCTGCCGGTACAAGGGGAGCAAGGCTTCGCATTCACGTTACAGCACCTTTTTTGGTAGAAACCCCAGCATTTATGCGGTGGCAAGGACCGTCGGCAAGTAACGCGAACCTCGGCCCGCTGACCCTGTCACCCCACACACCCACAGTTAGGACACCAAGAATCGCATGATCTTCGACCTTCGGCGCGCGCCACGCGCTCTGGTGCGTAGCGCGGGAGCCGTGCTCGCCCTCGTCGTCGCGTTTTCGATCGTCGCGCCTCCGGCGGCCCTTTCGGCCAATGCGCCCGAGATCGTTTCCGTTGACATGACGGGCAATCTGCACGTGCCGACGGCCACGATCATGCAAGTGGTTCAGGCGCGCCCGGGAGAGGTGTACGACCCGAAGATCGTTCAAGGTGATTTGCAGCGCATCAGTGCGCTTGGGTATTTCGCCGACATCGCTGCGCCGCTCATCCGCGCGCGGCCCAACGGCGTGGCGATCACCTATCGCGTGATCGAATATCCGGTCATCACGAAAATCTCCTTTACCGGCGACAAGGCCGTGCCGCCGGACACGCTGCTCGCGCTGATGGATTTGTCGGTCGGTCAAGTCTTCAATAGCAACACGTTCCGCTCCGACGTGCTCAAAATCAACAATTACTACGAGCGCATCGGATACGGCGGTCAAGTTGCCACGCACATCAAGAACATCAACTTCGATCCCAAGACCGGTGCGCTGGCGCTGACGATTCTAGAAGGGCTGACGGTCGCAACATCATTATCGGTGGCGACCCGGTGCTTCCGCCGAAGCTGGTCGTCAAGCAGCTTGCGCTCAAGCCCGGCATGCAGTACTCGGACCAAATCCGCGACCAAGGACCAAAAGCGCTTAAGAATTCTACGAAGAGAAGTGGCATATCGAAGTCGGTAATTTCGAGGGCGGCATCGAACCGTCTTCGATCGACGAAAAGAACGACACCGCCGACATGAAGTACAACATCTACGTAGCGCGCGTCGCCGCAGTGCAGATTACCGGCAACACCCGCACCAAGGACAAAGTGATCCGTCGCTTGCTGCGCGTTACTCCGGGCATGGTCGTCAACACCGATTGGATCAAGGCTGACTACCAGCGCCTTAACGCGACCGGCTATTTCTCCAAGGTCAATCCAGACATTAAAGACGGTCCGGATCCAAAGAAACAGCAGGAAGTCACGATCGTGTGGCAAGTTACCGAGCAGCGCACCGCGCAAGCTTCGGTCGGCTTCGGGTACTCGGGCGGTATCACCGGCGAAGGGCTCTACGGAACGCTGGGCTTCCAAGACAAGAACCTGCACGGCACCGGCAACACGGCGTCGATTCAGTTCCAAAAAGGTGCGCGCACGGCGTCAGATACGCTCTCGGGCACGATTCCGTATCTCGGGAGACACGCCGCAAGCTCGAAAAGTATTCGCTGAGCGCGAGCATCTTCTCGAAAAGTCGACCTACTATTATCCGGTCTACGGCATTACGTCGAATTCCATCGCGACCGGTCCCGTCGTCGGCGGAACTCCGGTTCCCATTCCCGTGACGCTGTATGCAACCAGCAACGCATCGCTAGTCGGCGACGTCGTCTCGACCAGCGAGTCGGCGCAGCGGCTTAGCGATGAGCCTGGGCCGCCGTCTTTAGCGACTACATGACCGCGTCGATCATCCGGCGATCTCGCAGATGAAGTACTCGACGACCGTGCCTAGCCCGTATTTCTTCCAGGGCTCGCAGCCCAACATGTTGGTCGGGCCGACGCCCAGTCCGCTCAAGTCGACGACCAAACGTTAACGGCATCTTCGGCATCGCCGCATCGTCGATCGCCAACGTCAACACGGGGCAATCCCTATCAACCTCAACACCGATCGCGATTGAACCTAGGCACGTCGCCGATTACCGCTCGACGATCCGTACAATCCGCGGCGCGGCGTCAATGCCTCGTTCAGCGGAACGGTGTCGGTCGCCGGCGATCGACTCGAACTTCAGTTCACCAAGGGACGCTCGAATGTAGCGCAAGTTCTTCCCGGTGTTGGTCGGCGACGCTCGGCTTTCCACGGGCTCGTACGAGAATTCGACCGGCGTGATTCCACCGAATGAGCTCTTCACTTTCTCCGATCAGCAGATGCGCGGGTACAATACAGGTCTTCTACGCGACCGGCGCGTTCCTCGGACAAGTCGAATTGCGGCAACCGCTCGACCGCGGATCGCAAACTCTCAGCGTGGCGTGTTCGTCGACGAACTCGACTATCCGCATCCGCGGCGCGTACCCGCTGCTCAATCCATACACCAACCGCATCATCGGATATCCCGGCAATTGGGTCGTTGTACGGCGACTTACGGCGCGGGCATCCGGTTCGACGTTCCGCAGCTCGGCCTTGCGCACGATTCGCATCGACTTCGCAAAGGGCGTGAACGGCACGCACACGAGCTTCGGCATCGGACAAAGTTTCTAGTCATCACCCGTCGACTTAAGGAACAACCATGAAACCGGTACGTATCGACCTTCTTCGCCGCGGCGTTGATCGCGTCTCGTTCGCGACCGGCTGCGATCGCCGCCGACGTCGCCGACGTCGGCCTCCTCGACCAGGCGGAGCTGGGCAATCCTGCCCGCATTCGTCACCGCGAACAAACAGCTGGCCGGCGTATAAGAGCCAGCTCGACGGCCAGTTCAACAACCAGATGAAAGGCGCCAGGACCGACGCCGACAAGCAGCGCATCCAGATCGAATTCCAGCAAGCGTCTCCAGGACAAACAGCACGAAATCGTCGGCCCGATCTTCAGCGCGCGCAACTCGCGATCGCGCAAGGTTAGCGTCGACGCAAGAAACTCTCGGTCGTCGTCGACAAGCGCATCGTGATCTACGGCGGCCAAGACATCACCAAGGACGTCGATCGCTGTTCCTGAGCTCGCAGGCGATCAATCCGCCGCACGGCGTCGCCGCGCCGTCGACAATCGGCTTCGTCGATCAGAACGTGCTCGACAGACTCGCCGAAGGTGAAGAACGCGCAGCGATGCGCTGCAGAAGTTCAAACCGCGCCGCAGCGGTCTACGCGGCGATCGCTTCAAAAGCGCCACCAACGACGAAGCCAAGCAGCAGGTGTACGCGCGGATTCCAAGAAGACCGTCAAGGACAAAGAGAACAAACTGCTCAAGCCGCTCGTCGATGCAAACCAAAGCCGCGACCGCCACGTGGCCGAAGAAGAACTGATCCTCGTAGTGGATCGTGCCGACGTGCTCTACGGCGGCACGGACATCACGACCGACGTCCAGAGTGAACTCAGTAAGTAGACTTCATCTGCCAAAGCTGAAGCTTTGTCAGTTAAAGTCGCGCGGCTTCGCTCGCGCCTGCGTAATAACGGCCGCAGCCTATTGTGCGGCTGTTCGCATGTCGACGTTCACTCGGAGCAGGTGCGCGGAATCGCATACGTGCGCTCGACGAAGTGGTGAAACACCATCCGCTCTATCCGCAGCTCTCGCAGCTCGAACGACGCCATCGCCGCGATCAACTCTGAGGCGTCGGGTCCGCACGTGCCGCTGTCGGCCGCGCAAATGCGGCAGCAGGTCAAAGCCCTGAAGCGCAGCTACAAGCCGCGCAGAATCGCGCCAACTAAGATCTTCGGGGCAAACGCAGAGCAAGTACGCAGGAACTCGAAGCGCAGACCGTCGCGGCGGCGCTGGCCGCCGCCGGCGTCGATCCGGCTGCAGCCGGCCTCGGCCAAGCGATGAATGCTACCTCGCAAGCGCAGGCGCAAGCCGCCGCCGCCGCCGCCAACAAATTTCATGAGCTATCAGCAGAGCGTGATCGCGCAAGACAACGCGGCCGCGCAAGGCATCGCGCGCCAGCTGAGCAAACGCGAGCCGACGCAAAAATTTCGCGCGAAGCGCCGAAGAACTGCAGCAGAACGAAACCGATCTCTCGCTGCGCCTCACGCAGCAGGACGCGGCGCAGCGGCTCGCCATCAAGACGCACGCTTCCGACCTGGCAATGGACGACCACGCGCAACGAGCTGACCGACCAGCTGGCCGGCATCGACGCGAAAGAGGCCGAAGGTGAGACCGTTGCAGCGCCGCCGACGCAGGCGGCGCTGGCGACCTATCCAGGCCAGCTCAGCGCGCAAACCGCGGCGCGATCCGAGCGCAGCGATCGACCGTCCAGTCGCAGACCGGGCGCTAAGCTCGAAGAGCGGCGGAACAGGTCGGGCCGCAGATGCAGGGGCTCGGCGGTCCGCCGGTCGCGACGGCGAATCTGCCGGCCGGACCTGCGCCAAGCGTCTGCGGGCAAATTCACAAGCAATACGCGGCGCAGTTCCCGGCCGACTCGCAAAAGGCGGTCGAAGAGTACCAGGCGACGAAGAGCGGATCTCGACGAGCAGTTTGCGGCGCTGCACGGGCGGGCGCCACCGCGACCGGCGCGGCCGCAAAAGAACTCGACGACCTGCAAAAGCGACGTCAACGATCCTACAGAGCAGATCCGGCGACCAGATCAAGCGCGAAACCAATGCGGATCGCGAAGGAGCAGGGATTCTCCATCGTCTTCGTAGACATCATGGCCGGCCGCAAACGGCGGCTACGATATGACTAACGAACTCATCCAAGATGTCGAAAGCCTACACGAGTGAAAAAACAGCATACTTCATTAGCATTGCCGTCCGACCGCGACGCTGCTCGCAGGATGCGGCACGCCGAGCCCGGTGGGCACCGTCGACGTCGCAGCGCATCGTCGCGAACTGGCCGGAATATCAGCCGACCAGCAGCAATTGCTCGCTGACGAACAGGCCATTGCGCAGAGCAAGGCTGGCAAGCCGACAAGCAGCGCCAGGCTGCCGCGCTGCAAGCGAAATATGCCGGCATCACCGATCAGCTGACCAAGCAGCAATCAAGGACGCGGCGGGCAAGGTCGCGGCAAGATGAGCAGCTCAAGCTGGTCGTCACGCAAGAAGGCGTCGGATACGGCGGCTCGGACATCACGGCCGACGTCGAAAAAGTAATGAACATCACGGAGAAGCCGACTCCAGTCCGCAGTCCGTGGCTAAGCGCATGCTCGGCACGCTGCAGGAGTTGGCGGCCCGCGTCGGCGGGCGCGTCGTCGGCGACGGTAAGGTCGTGATCGCGCGCGTGACGGCGGTCGACGAAGCGGCTCCCGATGCGCTGACGTTTGCCACCGACGAACAGTACTCGCCGCCGCGCTTGCAAGCGCGAGCGGCGGCGGTGCTGGTCGACGCGGCGTTTCACTCGACGAAAGCGCGGCGAACAAACCATTGCTGGTGGTCGAGAACGCGCGCGTCGCACTCGCCAGCTGCTTGCCTCGCTCCGACCGCCGATGTCCGCGCGGCCCATTTCGCCATCCGACCGCGGCCATCGAACGAGGGCCGACAGTCGCCGCCGACGCGTATGTCGGCGCGCACGCTTACGTCGGTCGCGGCGCGCGCGTCGGGACGCGGAAGCGTGATCGACGCCGGCGCGTACGTCGGCGCTGACGCGCGATCGGCGAGGATCGACCTGGCTGCACCCGCGCGCGACCGCTCATGGAACGCTGCGTCGTCGGGATCGCGTCGTGCTGCATCGGGCATGCGTGATCGGCAGCGAGGGTTTCGGCTGGGCGTTCCTCGACGGCCGGCTCGAACGCATTCCGCAGGTCGGCAACGTCGTGCTCGACGACGAAGTCGAGATCGGCGCGAATAGCTGCGTCGATCGCGCGCAGACCGGCAGCACGCGCATCGGCACCGGCACGAAGATCGACAATCTGGTGCAGATCGGCCACAACTGCCGCATCGGCAAACACTGCGCGATTGCCGCGCTAACCGGCCTCGCGGGCTCGACCACCGTCGGCGACTACGTGAAAATCGCCGGCCAAGTCGGCACGCGCGGCCACATGACGATCGGTTCGCGCGCAACGATCGCCGGGACAAACCGGCGTTTGGGGCGACGTACCTGACGGCGCGATGATCTCCGGCAATCCGGCGCGCGACCATCGCGAGAAGCTGCGGCGACGAGGTGATGATGCGCAAGCTGCCAAAGCAAGTGCTCTATCAACGCGTCGGAGCGCGAGCGTGCGCAAGAGACGCGATGCACCGTAGAAGCAGGCGACGCTGGCGCGCCGCTGCGTTTCGAAGGCGTCGGTTTGCATACCGGCGCGCCGGCGGCGATGGACGTCCGGCCGGCGAATGCCGGTGACGGCTTCGCTTTCGTTGCTCGGACGGCGTGCGCATTCCGGCGACCGCCGAGTACGTGATCGATACGCGCGCGCGACCGTGCTCGGTCGCAACGGAACGCGATTTCGACGATCGAGCACGTGCTCTCGGCGCTCTTCGCGCTGCGGCGTCAGCAACGCGGAGATCGCCGTCGACGGTCCGGAGATCCCGGTTCGCGACGGCAGCGCCGCCGATTCGCCGACGCGATCGAAGCGGCCGGCCTGGTCGAGTTCGACGCGCCGCGCGCGCGTCTTGCGCCGCGCCGGCGATGGTGTTTCGGGACGGCGACCGCGCGGTGATCGTCCTGCCGGCGGACGAATTTCGCGTGCGCTTCGTGGTCGATTTCCCGGCGCCGGTCGGCACGCAGTACTTCGATACGGCGATCGACCCCGCGGACGTATCGCGAGCAGATCGCCGCAGCCGCACGTTCGGCTATCTGCACGAAGTCGAAGCGCTGCGCGCGCGGGGACTCGCGCTGGGCGGGAGTCCTCGACAACGCGGTCGTGTTCGACGAGGACGGGCCGATGCAGCCGCTGCGTTGGCCCAACGAAGTGGTGCGCCACAAAGTGCTCGACCTGATCGGCGATTTCGCATTGCTGGGCGCGTGGCCGCAGTGCGAGGTCATCGCGATCAAGAGCGGGCACGCGCTGCATGCGCAAGCGACGCGCGATTACACGCGCACATGCCCGGCTAGCGACGGAACGCGATGGCTGAACATCGACATCCGCGAGATCATGGAGATCTTGCCGCACCGCTATCCGATGCTGTTGATCGATCGCATCCTGGAACTGGAGACCGATGAGCGTGCGCGCGCGGCTTACAAGAACATCACCGCCAACGAGCCGATGTTCACCGGACACTTTCCGGGCAATCCGGTGTTTCCCGGGGTGTACATGATCGAGGCGATGGCGCAGCTCGGCGGCGCGACGTGTGCTCGAGCCGGGCGAGTTGGCGCGCAAGATGCCGTATCTGGCCGGCATCGACAAAGTGCAAGTTCCGCCGTCCGGTCGTTCCGGGCGACCGTCTCGAGATGGAAGTCGCGCTTGATGCGGCACAAGCGCAACATCGGTTGGGTCGCACGGCGAAGCGACCGTCGACGGGCAGTTCGTCTGTTCGGCCGAGCTGATGTTTTCGATCGCCGCCGATCCGCGCAGCTTCGCCTCGATGCGCCGGTCCTGCATGCGTGATTCACCCCACCGCCATCGTTCATCCGAGCGCCAACATCGCGCGGGGTGCCGAGATCGGCCCGTATTGCGTCGTCGGCGAGAACGTCACGATCGGTGCGGGCACCGTGCTGCAAGCGCACGTGGTCATCAACGGCTGGACGACGATCGGCGAAGACTGCGAGATCTACCCGTTCGCGTCGATCGGCGCTTCGTCGCAGGACCGCAAGTACGCCGGTGAGCGCGCGTACACGAAGATCGGCAACCGCACGGTGATGCGCGAATACGTGTCGGTCCAGCGCGCGACCGGCGAAGACCAGGTAACGGCCGTCGGCGACGAATGCCTACTGCTCGCTTACGTGCACATCGCGCACAACTGCATCGTTCGGCAACGGCGTGACGATGTCCAACCTCGCGCAGCTCGCGGGCCACGTGGAGATCGGGGATCACGCGACGATCGGCGGGCAGGCCGGCGTGCATCAATTTACGCGCATCGGCGCTACGCGATGGTCGGCGGCGCGAGCAAGATCGCCAAAGACGTGCCGCCGTTCTTTTTGATCGAAGGCAACCCGGCCGAACCCTACGGGCTCAACTAGCGTCGGATTGCGCCGCGCCGGCTTCAGCGTCGAGGAGCGCAACGAGATCAAGAAGTTCTACAAGATCCTCTATAACCCAAAACTCAACGTTTCACAGGCGGTCGAGGAGATGAAGGCCGAAGCTTCGAGCGATCCGGGACGCGAATTGGTCGCGTTTCTCGAGGCCCCGTCGCAGCGCGGCATTTTGAAGTGATGGCTGGCTTCGCTCACACTAGGTGATATGCGTTATTTTTTCTCCACAGGGGAAGCCTCCGGCGAACTAAACGCGGTGCTGCTCGCTGCGGCGATCGAAAGCCGCGATGCGCAAGCGCAGTTCGAGGGCATCGGCGCCGAGCGTATGCGCAGCAAGCTTCACGCTTTGGCGCGATCACACCGGCTGGGCGAGCATGGGACCGCTCGCAGCGATTCCGCGCATTCCGCAGCTGCTCGTAACGATGTGGCGCACCGCGGCGCATCTGGCCGCCGAAAAACCCGACCTCATCGTGCTCGTCGACTTCGGCGCGTTCAACATGCGCTTGGCTAAGACGCTGCGCACGCGCCTGAAGTATGCCGGCCCCATTATCTACTTTTTCCGCCGGCAACGTGGCTCGACAAAGAGGGCGTCGCGCGCGCGGTCGGCGCGATGACGGTGCCGCTGACGGCGTTCGCGCATCAGTACGAGTTTTACAAATCGCACCGTCTTCCGATCATGTACTTCGGACATCCGCTCGCGGGACAGTATGCGTTGCGTCCGCCCCAGCCCGCGCCGCCGCCGGACGGCGGAACGATCGCGCTCTTGCCGGGCAGCCGCGCCGGCGAATTGAAATATCACGTGCCGGCGCTGCTTGCCGCGCTGAAGATTTTGCGCGCGACCCGCCCGCGGCTGCGAGCCGTGTTCGGCGCGGCGGGCGCTCCGAGCGAGCGGATTATTGCGCGCGCGCTCAAGCGCGCCCGCGTTGAAAACGTGACGATCGCGCCCGGCGTCGCAGCCGCGATCGCGGGCGCCGATGCGGCGTGCGTCGCCTCGGGCACGGCGGTGCTCGAGACGGTGCTCGCCGGGGTTCCGGCGGTCGCGCTCTATATCGTCAATCCGATGGTGGCCGGCTACGGGCGGCGAATGCAAAAGAAGATCTTCAAAGCCCGCTACATCACGCTGCCGAATCTCGTGCTCGAGCGCGAACTCGTCCCCGAGCTATTGCAGGACGATGCGACGCCGCAAGCGCTCGCCGCCGCGATGGAGACCGTGCTACGCGATCCCTCGCGACAATACGAGCAGTTTGCGGAGGTGCGCGCGCGCTTGGGTCCGCCCGACGCGCTTGATGATGCGCGCGAAATTCGCGGTTGCGCTAGCCAAGGCGGGACAGCGCTGATGCGGCTCTATCACACCTCGGATCTGCACGACCATCGCGGTTTCGTCGCGCGGCTGCGCGCGTTGCGCGACGAGCGACCCGGCTTGCTCTTCGACTGCGGCGACTCGCTGCGCGGAAGCCAGACGGTGTATCATCGACGCGAGCCGATCATCGACGAGATCGATGCGGCCGGCTACGACGCGCAGGCGATCGGCAACCGCGAATTCCACTATCTGTATCCGCTGCTGCGCGCTCGCGCGCGTAAGATGATGCATCCGCTGGTGTGCAGCAACTTGCTCGACACTAAGGGACGCGAACTGCCGTTTCTGCAGTCGATGACGATGCGTTTCGAGGACGTGACCATCCACGTCGTCGGGCTCCTGATCATGCAATATCCGGTGGGCAGCCCTTGGGAGCGGATTTTCGGCTGGCGCTTTCTCGATCCGTGGGATGCGCTAGCGCCGCATGTCGAGCGTGTGCCCGACGGCGACATGCTGGTCGTGCTTTCGCACGTCGGGCTTTCGCTCGATCGCGAGCTCGCGCAGCGCGTGCCGCGCATCGATCTGATCTTGGGTGGCCACAGCCACGACACGCTCTTTGCGCCCGAGGTGGTCAACGGCGTGCCGATCGTGCACGCGGGACCGTACGGACAATACGTCTCGCGCACCGAGCTTGGGTACGATGCCGAGCGCAAACGCTTCGCGATCGACGATTTCGAACTCGTGCCGTTGCTCGGCGCGCCATGAGCTCTCGGCTGTTATTCATTACAAACGGGCATGGGGAGATTGCAATAGCCGATCGCATCGCGCAGGAAGTGCACGCGCTCGACGGTGCGATTGCGATCGATCACTTTCCGTTGGTAGGCGATAGCCGTTCGGCGATCATGCGCGAGGTTGGGCCGCGACGGGTCATGCCAAGCGGCGGTCTGCTCGCGATGGGCAACCTGCGCAACATCGCGCGCGACGTGAGCAATGGTCTTTTGACGCTCACCTTTCGTCAGCGGCGCTTTTTGCAACGCGCGCGCGGTGAGTATGCGCGGGTCGTCGCGATCGGCGATGTGTTCGCGCTGCTGATGGGCCTTACGGTTCGCGCGCCGCTGACCTACGTTGGAACGGCCAAGAGCGTGCGCGTTGCGCCGTATGGTTTTTTCGAACGGCGCGCGCTGCGCCGCGCGGACGAGATCTTCGTGCGCGACGAACCGACGGCGCAGCGGCTGCGCGAGCAAGGAGTTGACGCCCGAGCGCCGGGCAATGTGATCGTCGATCTTTTCGGCGAGGACGATCCGCGAGCCGATATCGCGGCGCAAGGTTTTGTGCCGATGCTCGCGGTCTTCCCCGGTAGCCGGCAGAGTTCGTATCCCGATGCGCGCTTTTTGCTCGAGGTCGTGCGTCGCGTGGCCCAGCATCGTCCACAGTTGGGCGCGGTCGTCTCGATTGCGCCGCTGCTGGATGCCGCAACCTTTGCGCGCGGATTTCGCGACGATGGGTGGGAGGTTGACGAACTCTCGGACGCGCGCGTTCCGTTTACTCTGCGGCAAAACGGCCGCGTCGTTGCGCGCGCGTGGAACGGTCCGATCGGTCCATTGCTGGCGCGGGCGCAGGTCGTGATGGGCCAAGCCGGTACCGCGAATGAAGCCGCCGCGGCCGCGGGCGTGCCGGTGGTCGCCTTCGAACGCAACCGCGATCGCAAGACGACGTGGTATCGCATGCGCCAACACGGCTTGCTGGGCGAAGCGCTGGCGGTGTTGCCGGGAGATTTGTCACAGGCAGCGGCCAGTTTAGAAGCGCTGCTCGACGACGCGCCGCGCCGCGCGGTGATGGGTGCGCGAGGTCGCGAGCGGATGGGTGGGCCAGGCGGCGCGCGAGCCATCGCGCGCGAGATCGTCGAGCGGCTGTAGTGACGCGATTCGAACGACTCGAGGTTGGCGCAAACGCTGCGGCGTTCGCCTGCGTGCCGTTCTTTCCGAGCTTTATCACGCTGACCAACGTCGCATTTCCGGGGGTTTCGATCGTTCCTCTGCCGCTGGCGCTTGCGCTACTGTGCGCGATGCTCGTGCTGGCGGTGGTCGCTGCCATCGGCATGCTGCGCCCACCGCGCTATGAGCCGGTGCTGTTGCGGCCGATGCTGCTTTGGCTTGGTGCCTGTTTGGTCTCGCTCGCGCTAGGATTCAATGTGCGTGACGGCGCGGTGTTCATTCTCATCTTTGCGCTCACCGTGCTCTGGCACGCGAATATCGATCGCTACTACGCGCTGCCGGGGATGTCGCGGGCAATTTGGTGGGCGTACCTGCTCTCGGGCACGCTTGCGAGCATCGCGGCAATTGCTATGGTCGTGACGCGCATTCCGGCCGTCCAATATACGATCGCCAACGGTCGCGCGGTCGGAACGTTCGTCTTGCCCGGTGAGCTCGCGGGCTATTTGCTCTTCTTTCTTCCAATTGCGTTTGCGCTTGCGCGCAGCGCGCATGGCGCAGCGTTGCGCGCGCTCGGGTGGATCGGGTGCGTCGCCGGGTCGATCGCAATGATCTTGACCTTCTCGCGCACCGGCTGGGTGGGCTTCGCCGCCGGAATTGCCTTCTTGATCGTTCTGCGCTCGAACGCCGCTCGGGCGCGCGTCGTGCAAGGGATCGCGATCGTCGTGGCCGCGGTGGCGTCGTGTTGCTGACCTTCAACGAACACCACAATCCGAGCGAGAACTACACGCGGCTTTCGATCTGGCAGGCGGCGCTCGGACGTGATCGAGCGCTTTCCGCTCACCGGCGTCGGTCCGTTCGAATTTTCGAGAATCTACCCGTTCGTGCGTGTACCCGACGGTGATGCGACGCATATCATGCGCACAGCATGTACCTGACGATTTTAGCTGAGCTCGGGATCGTCGGATTTCTGGCATTTTGCTGGGTGATCTGGAGCTTTGCGCGCGAGTGGTTCCGGCGTTTTCGCGCGCTGCCTGCGCCGCGTCCTGCTGGCCAGCGCGATTGCAGCGGGACTCGTGGGCGTCGCCGTGCAAGGCCTGATCGATACCGTGAGCGTCGTGATCTTCGGCCTGCTGCTTCCCATGCTCGCGCTGGCTCTCGCCACCGCGCGCAGCGGCACAGGTGATGCATGAGGCGACGGGTCGTTCTTGCAGCCGCGTGCTGGCGCTACTTTGCGCCTGCAATCCGAAGCGCCCAAAGCTCATCCGACGGCCGCTCCCAGCCCAAGCCCAACATCGACCTCGCTTTCGCTCAAGATCACCGGGCAGCGGCACCTCGGCGCAGCCGGTGCGCTTCGTAGCGCAGCAAGCGCGGAAATCGCGTCGAATACGATCTGCTGGCGCGCTCCTTCGAGAGCATCGGCGCCCAGGGCAATGCTCGCGTGAGCTTCGAGCGCGTACGCATCACCTTTCACGGAAAGGACGGGTCGACGTTGGTGGCCGATGCGCCGCAAGCGATTGTGGACCAGGTGACGAATACGATTGAAATGGTCGGACGGCGTGCGCGCGAAAAACAACGGGCACGGCGCTGTCATGCGACTCGCCTTCAATACGATCATCAAACGGAGATGATCTACGGCACAGGACATGTGTTGATTCGATAGCAAGAACGGTTTTCGAGCCACCGGGAGCCGATTCGAATCGGACATCTCTCTGACGCACACAGAATGCAATGAACGAAAACGACACTCGATAAAACTTCGCGGCCTGGTGAAGACACTACGGCGAACGCACCGTCGTCAACGGCGTGAGCGCCGAAGTGCACCGAGCGAAGTCGTCGGGCTTGCTCGGACCCAACGGCGCCGGAAAGACCACGACGTTCTACATGGTCGTTGGGCTTGGTGAAGCCCGACGGCGGCGCGCGTCGTGCTCGATCGCGACGGCGACGAGATCGAGTCTCGGGGCGGCCGATGTACGCGCGCGCGCGCAACGGCATCGGATATCTGGCGCAAGAGAACTCGATCTTTCGCAAGCTCTCGGTCGGCGACAACATTCGGCTTATTTGGGAGCAGAACGGCGTTTCGCACGACGAACAGGAGCGCGTCTTCCCGCTTTGCTTGAAGAGTTCGGGCTGCGTGAATTCATCAACGCGCGCGGCGATAGCCTTTCGGGCGGCGAACGCCGGCGCGTAGAAATCGCGCGAGCGATCGCGACGGAGCCGGCCTTTCTCTTGCTCGACGAACCGTTCACCGGCATCGATCCGATTGCCGTCGCCGACATTCAAGCGATGATCCGCCAACTGCGCGATCGTGGTATCGGCATCTTGATCACCGATCACCAAGTTCGCGAGACGCTTGCCATCGTCGATCGCGCGTACATCATGAACAACGGGCGCATCGAAGTTTCTGGTACCGCGCACGACGTGCTCGAGTCGCCGATCGCGCGCACGTTCTATCTGGGAGAGGGCTTCCGGCTCTAGTGTCGCTCGTGCTCCGCCGGGTGCGCCGTTACTCGCGCCTCTTGATCCTCGACCGGTACATGCTCACCGAACTCGCCGGTCCGGTCGGATTCGGCGTTTCGGCATTTTTGCTGATCATTGCCGCAACGCAGCTTCTCGCGATCGGGCGCTGGTCTCCAACGATCACATACCGCTGTGGGCCGCAATCGCGATCTTCGTCTGGCAGGTCCCGGGTGACATCGTCCTGGTCATCCCAATGGCGCTGTTGCTTGGAACGTTGCTCTCGATCCAACGGCTTTCGGGCGAGAGCGAGATGACCGCGATGAAGGCCGGCGGCATCAGCTTCGTTCGTATGACGATTCCACTCTTGGCGGCGGGCCTGGTGATGTCGCTGGTCACGTTCGTCGTGCAAGAGTTCGTCACGCCGTTCGCGGCCGATCAAGTGGCACAGATCGAAAACCAAGTGCTCACGCGCGCAAGCGCCTTCAATCGCGATCTCACCGTCTCCGCGCCGCTTCCCGGTGGGGGCAAGCAGATCACCGTCGCGACGTCGTACGAACAGCACTCGCAGGCGCTGCTGCATGTGACCCTGATTCAGTACGACCGCAACGATGTCGCGACGCAGATCATCTTCGCCGACCGTGCCGACTTCGCGGCCGATCGCTGGCTGCTCGAAAATGCAAGCCTGTACCGGTTCAATCCCGACGGCACCCTGATCTCCGAGCCGCGCGTTGCCCAACAGCAGGTTGAAATGGGCGAGAATCCAACGGACATCGTCAAACGCTTAAGCCAAAACGATCCTGAGAATTTGAGCCGTGCAGAGATCGCGGATATCGTCCACTCGGGCCAACTTACCCAGACCGAGTTGCGCAAGTATGTCACGACCTACCAAGAGAAGCTCGCGCAGCCGTTTGCGTGCTTTGTCTTCGTGCTGATCGCGATTCCGTACGGTTTGCGCGCAGCGCGTAGCGGCGGCGGCACCAGCGTCGGTTTTGGCCTGGCAGTCGCCATCATCTTTGTGTACTACATCGTGCTGATGGCCTTCTCGTTCGTTTCGGAAGCTTTCATCGGCCTTGCACCGCTGTGGGCATGGATGCCGAACATTATCTTTACCGCGATCGGCGTAGCTCGATTGCGACGCGCGGCTGCCGTATGAATTGGGTCGATCTTTTCCGCGGAAGCGGCACGGTGCTGCTTATCATGATCGTGGCCGGCGGCATCGCTTACGTGGGCGATCGCGTTGGGCATCAGGTCGGGCGCCGGCGCCTCACGCTCTTTGACATACGACCGCGCTACACGTCGACCATCATTGCAATCGGTACCGGCATGTTGATCGCGCTGAGCGTGACGCTCGTCGCGCTGCTACTGTCGCGCGAAGTCCGCACAGCGTTCTTCCGTATGAATCAAATCACGACGCGAATCTCGCAGCTCGAGACGCAACAGCGCGATCTGGAAGCCAAGGTCAATACCGGCGAGCTCATCGTTCCGGTCGGCGCCCTGCTCGTGCCGTTCTTCCAATCGATCAAACAGGGCGAGCCGGTCGACGAGCGACTGACACAAATCAGGAAGTTCTATCACGAGTCGGTCGACTACATCAACGAAACCTGGGCGCAACGCGGCCTAAAACGTTATAGCGTTCCCGCGGACATCGACAAAAAGCTCACCGACGAGTTCGGCAGTCCCAATGTGACCGAAGCCTCGCTCTCCGGCAACCTCTTGATGTTCGTGACCGCGCCGCAGAATCTGTATAAGAATGACGAGATTCACTTTGAATTGCGGCTCTTTCCCGATGCGTTGCTCGTGAAGAAGGGCGGCAAGATTGCTTCGCTGGTGATTCCCGCGAGTGCGCATGCCAATCCACAGTTGGCCGTCAACGAATTGCAGCAGTACGTGGCGAGCATCGCGCGGTCGCAGCTTGGACTTCCGCCCTTCCTGGCTGACAACGTGCAAGTGGTGCAAGCTTTCCCCACACCCGATGAAATGGCGCGGCAGCTCTCCGGTGGGAGCGGGAACTTCGTGATGACCGCGTTTGCTGCCGAAGACGTCTATCCGCACGTGGGCGGCATGCCGATTGTCGTAACGTTGACGCAGGCGAAGTGACGATACTCGGCGTCGATCCAGGCACGCGCAAGGTTGGTTACGCGGTTGTCGACGACCAGGGAGAGGCGCACGACATGGGCATCGAGGCGATCGCCGACTTTGTCGCGCGGGTTCTCGCGCTCAAAGAGCGCTGGGCATTTGAGGCCATCGCCGTCGGAACCGGTACCAACGCGCGGACGCTGGCGACCGACCTTGCGGGTCTAGGCGTACCGCTAACCTACGTGGATGAGCGCGAAACGACCCTGCGAGCTCGCTCGCTCTACTTTGCTGACCATCCGCCGCGCGGCTGGCGCCGGCTGATTCCGCTTGGGATGCAACTGCCCCCGCGTCCCATCGACGATTACGCTGCGGTCCTGATCGCGCGCCGGTACCTTGCGGACGAAGGCAACCACGGCACCAAGGGCTAACTGAAACGTTCCCCCATTTTGGACGATATTAAAAGTCGCCTGCGGTAGAAGGGGTGGTCAGCCGCAGATGACGGAGGGACCATGCGTCGGTGGCTCTGCGCGATGCAGATTGGAGTGCTGACTTCAGCGCTTGGGAGCGGTGTTGCCTCCGCTGCTTTGAGTGGCGCGAACAGCGCATTTGCACCGCCGGCCGTCGATTTCACGTCAACGCTCTTCTCGCGCCTCTTCGGTGAATCGACCGATCGCCAGGCCTCGTTCAAAGCGGTCGCGGGCGATCCGATGGCCGAGACGCCGCTGCGCGACCTGGCATTCCGGGTGAATCCCGTTGCGCAAACGGTGACGGTCGAAACCGTCGCGTCGCAATTGCCGGCGCCGAGCCTCAATCTCTCCGATCCGTCGTTTGCGCCGCCAAACCAGCCGCGAGCATCGCTGGCCGATTTGAGCGCGCAGCTACGCATACCCGCAGTTGAGTATTACGAAAGCGCCGAGCCCGTCCCCACCGATGCGCCCGCGACGCAACGTTTCGATCTTGACGGCTTCCACGTGAGCTCGACGCAGGTCAGCGACTTCGTGCCCGGAGCGCAGCAGCCGGCCGCTTCGGATAACGCGCAAGGCGCAAGCGTGTCGATTCCGCTGCATCTCGGCAAAGTGCGCTTTTCACCGCATGCCGAAGCGGCGCAAACGCAAGCCGCGCAAACGATGTTCGCAACCGGCGCGCTCGCCGCGGGTGCGACACTGAACGTGCGCGCGGGTTCGCGCAACCTTGGTGTGGATCTCTCGAGCGCGCTCGAACATTCGACGCTAACTGCGCCGCAGTTCTCGGCCGCAGGCACATCGCCGGTGCTCGGCCTTGCGGGCAGCAACGTGCCGGTGTTCGTTCCTGCGTATGCCGACGTAAGCACGCATACCCTTTCGACCGGACTCACCGTTCCGGTTACGCGCGCCTTGACTGCCAACGTGCAAATCAACTCGCAGCATTTGCTCGGCGGGTACGGCGTTCCCGGCGTCTCGGCGCTGGATGCGAACAACACGATCTATGGCGCGCAACTGACCTACAATCTGCCGAGAAGCTCGAGTGCGATCTCGTTCTCGGCTAGTCAGTACCACTTCCAAGACAATTTGGTGCCGGCAAACGCGCTGACCCAAACCAACGCAAACGTCAATTTCACCATCAAGTTCTAACCCGGTGCCTCGCTCGAACCGCCTCCCGCGCGCGATCGTCGGGGTGGTTGTTCTGTGCGTGACCCTCGTGCTTGCGCTCGTGCAGTTGGCTTCGGGAGCCATCTACGGGCATGGATCACGCGCTTTCGGTATGGGTGTGTACCGGGCGATCGATGCGATCGCTCCGGCTGCCTACGTGAACGATACGCTTGCTTCCGCCGAGCTTATGCAAGGTGACGCTTCGGCCGCGCAGCGCTACGCGCTGCGAATGCCGGCCGGCCCCCGCCGTGACGACCTCTTAGCGCAAGCCGCTGCCGCGCAAGGACAGACGGTGCTCGCGCGCGAGTATTATTTTGCCGCTTACGACGTGGCTGCGGTGCAACGCGCGATTGCGGAACTGGCGCGCACCGATCTACCGGCTGCAATGCAATTAGAGGACCGTCTGCGCGAGCGCTTGCTGTTGCTCGGCGCGCATCCCGACGCTGTAGCGGATTCCTATTTCAGCAGCGCAAATTACGAAGCGTGGCTGCATCACTATCTCGCCGGGTTCGCGCTGGATGAACGCGCGCTCGCGCTTGCCCCGATGAATATGGGGTACTTACTTTCGGCTGCGAACAATGCGTATCTGGGTGGAGATCTCACCGACGCTCGGCGGCTTTTCGAGCGCGGCATCGCGATCGACCCGGCCGGCGGCAATTCCTATGCCGGGTTGGGATTGATTGCGCTGCGCGAGGGGCATCGCGATCGCGCTCAGACATATCTGCAGCAGGCGCGCGCAGTCGATCCCAGCGCGCAGATGATTCCGGCACTCGAGGCGGCGCTGAAGTGAAAGTTGCGGTCGACGCGCAGCTTGCCGTCGGCACCGCGACCGGAATCGGCGAATACGTCCGAGGTTTAATCGATGCGCTGCGCGCCGATGGACTCGACGTGATCGAACTTTCCGAGCCCAAGCTGGATCCCTGGCGTTTCGACCGCCGGGTGTTTTGGGATCAGGTGCTCTTGCCGCAACGCGTGCGCCAAGTAGCGCCCGATGTGGTGCATTGCGCGTCGGGCACGGTGCCGATGGGCCTGACGGTGCCGTATGTCGTGACGGTGCATGACGTCGCATGGCTGCGGGTGCAATCGCACGCCCGTCCTTACGCGCGCTATTACTTCGGGCGCTTTTCGATCGACCGCTATCGCGATGCGTCGGCGATCGCGGTCGATTCGGCTTTTTCGCGCGATGAATTGCTCGCGGTGATGCCTGAGCTCGATCCGGCGATCGTGCGCGTGGTGTATCCCGGGGTTGCCGCCGACTACTGCACGCTTCCGCGACGCGCCGGCGACGGCCGCACGATTCTTGCGATCGGCACCGTGGAGCGGCGCAAGAATCTCGAAACGCTGATCGAGACGCTGCCATTCTTGGAAGAGGCGCGGTTGGTGTCGGTGGGACCCTACACGAGCTATCAAGATGAATGCCTGGGCATCGCGCGCTCGCTCGGCGTCGAGGATCGCGTAGAGTTTCTCGGCTACGTGCCGCGCGAAGAGGTGCTCGAATTGTGCGCGCACGCTGCGGTCATCGCGGTGCCGTCGCTGTACGAAGGCTTCGGGTATGCAGCGGCGCAGGCGATGTGCGCGGGCGTTCCGGCCGTGGTGTCGGATCAGGCTTCCTTGCCGGAGATCGTCGGCGATGGTGCGCGCGTCGTTGTGGCGACCGATATAAAGCGGTGGATCGAAACGCTCGGCGCGGCGCTACGGGGCGAGGACGACGCGCGCGCGCAGGGCGGCCGCGCTGCGGCGATCGAGCGCTTTTCGTGGGCCAATAGCGCTCGCGAGATGCTCGCTGCTTATGAAATGGCGCTCAACCTAGGTTAAGCTGCACTGCTCGATTCGAGGAACAGCCGGACCAGTTCGGCGCGGCTTTCGACGTTCAGGATCTTATTCATATGCTTGATGTGAACGCGAACCGTCCCCTCAGCCATCCCAAGTGCCTCGCCGATTTCGCGCGCCGTCTTGTTGCTGGTGACCAGCAGTTCAGCCACCTCACGCATGCGACCGCGAACGCGAGCGATCGGCGCTGTCATGTGCTCATACTGACGAGCAGCGAGCGAACGCGGATAGGCGGCGACGAGACGTTCGACGCGTTCGCGCCAGCGGACACCTCCGCCGAGTTCGACTGCTCGAAGCGCGCAGCTCGCCGCGCGATGCGTGTATTTCAGCTGCTTGAATATCTTGTATGCGTTTTGCGCATGCTGCAGCGCTTCATCTCCGTCCGTGAGTTGCGAGAGGGCGAAGGTTTGAAAGCTTCTAGGCGGCGCCCGTGAGCTGCCGCCGCACATCTTCGAGACGCTTGACGCCTGGCGCACGAGCAAAAAGAGCGCTGTGCCCGGGTTGGATCGGAGCGCAATACGTCCACGGCCGCGAAAACGCCCATTGCCGCCTCCTCATTTTGATCGCGCTCCCAATCGATTTCGGAGAAGCAATCTAACGCGTTGGCGCAGGATGAAGGCGCTGGAAATGCTTTCGCCGATCGCATGACTGATTCGGGCGCGGTCCGCAAAAATAAGACCGCGTCGCATGGCGTCCGGGGCAAGCCCAAAGGCGCCGTCCAAAAGATGCATGGCGGTAATCCAGTCGCCGCGTAACGCTTTTCGCCACGCTAGAGCGCGCTGCGTATAGAAGCGAGAGTCGTCGAATCCTCGGGCCACGCGAACTGCTCTAGCAGTTCTTCGGCGCGGAGGCCGAGGTCACCGAGTTCGATTTCTCGCACGAGGTCCGAGGGTTCTGCAATTCTGCGATCAGCCGCGGTCTACGTTTTCCTTAAGTCCCAGCGAAAGAGCGTGCATCAGATATGCGGCTTGCTTCTCAAATTGTTCGTAAAGCCCGTTGATCCAGGCGAAGTGCCGCGTACCGAACGCGCTGTTCCGAACCTGCGGCAACGCTTTCGAAAGTTCTTCCCGTACCTTTTGCGGAGCATCGGTCGATAAAGGCGATAAGCGCGAGCGTAACGCAACTTCCGCCTGCGCCCATTGTGAAGTTGCCGGCAGCCATGGCTTTAGCGGGAGGACCAGCGCCGCAAGCGCAGCGTTTTCGTGCGCGCGGCCAACGGAGCAAGTTTTGCATCTCCGATTTCCGCAAGAGATGCGCTGAGCGCTCGCTTCGCCGCGATATCGCCACGGCGAAACGCTACCCAGAGTCGGAGGCGAAGTGCCTCAGGGTCGTCGACAAAAGGGGAAACAAAAATTCCACCTCGGCGAAGGCGCCAAGGTGGAAGAGATCCCACGCCCGAGCGACCTCGACTCTCGAACCCATCAAAGAGCGAGTTTAACGTCGGCGAGCCCGCCCTTTGGTCGCCGGGGTTCGGGGGCCGAAAAGACTACTAGGTGCTCGGGGGGCGACCCCGTTGCGTCCATTTTGTGCATGTTGTGCCCGGGGAGCGACGGGCGCCTGAACCACCGCGCGATCAACTAACCCACCCCCAGCGGTGGCCGAGACGCCCGAATTCCCGAAAAAATGGAAGAGAAGTGCCAGGAAAATCGACAGCATCAGAGGCTCCTTCCGAAAGGGAGAAGACGCGGAGATACCCGCTACCGGGTAGTGTTTCTGCACTTTTTGGCGATTACTCCTGATCCTATCGCAAAAGGGACTTTTGATCTACTTAAATCCCCTTATGGTTTGGCTGATCCCCCTCGGATACGCTTGGGCCATGGATACGGAACTCACCCTTCATGAGCTGTCGCGCCTGGAAGCCCAGCGGAAGCTCCGGGACCTGCCGTCGGCGGTCGTCGAGACCGCTTGGGTCCGCGAGGCCCAGATCGAGGCGGTTATCGACGCCGTCCTCGCCGTAGCCCTCGGCGGGGATGCCGAGGCAACGGCCCGCGCCCGGCATACCGGAGAGTGGTGCGCCCGCATCGCCGCCACGCTCCCGAACGGACCAGAGCCGTCGCTTGCGCGCCGGTTTGGTGTTTTGAGCAATATCGATCCCGCCACGCTGGGGCGCATCGCCGAGCTGCGCCATATCGCGCAGCACGCGCTTGACGGCCCGCTGCGGAGGATCGCAACTGTCGCGCGCGAGTTCGACGCATGGATTTCGCCCGACGAATTCGGTCGCGCAAAATCGCCGCATATTGTCTTGTCTGCAATGCTTTCAAAAGCAGAAGATTCGACGCGCCCGATCATCGAGGCATTGGGAAATGCTCTGAACGCAACGAGCCATGCGCGAGTCGCTTGACCATCCGTATTCACCAGCGGACGCTGCGATTCGCACCCAACTTGGGGCGATCATGAAGAACGTGTCCACGTATGCTCGGGCTGCGCGCCAGCTCGGCGTCGTCGACAAGGTCGGTCTCGAGGAGTCACTCGGCTGGCTGAACGAGTATCTACGCACAGCCGAAGTTTTTGGCGCGCTCAAAGACTTTCAAGCAGAAGCGCTCTACGATGCGGGTATCGCGCTGAACGCTGCCTACAAGGTCGCGGCAGCCGACGGTAGCGATAGCAGCGTGGCCACGAAGGAAGCGTTCGGGCGCGCGTGCGAGTCGCTACGGAAATTCTGGGCGAGCATGGGCGAGGTCTCTAGCGCGCCGTAGTCGGGTACTGTCCCGTGCATGCGCGCACGCGAAGCGGGATTCACGTTGCTCGAAATGGTCGTGGCGGTCGGCATCGCCGTGATTTTGCTGGCGGCCGGGGGCTATTGGATGCTTTCAATGCGGCCGGCGGCACTCCGCGGAGCGCTCGACGACTTCGATTCGAACCTAGCGGCGGCAAAAGCGCTCGCAGCAAGCAGCGGCAACGGCGCGACGCTTGTCTTCGCTCCGCAAACGGGCGGCGCACCCGGCTTCACGCTTCGGGTGTATTCGGGACGACCGACTGCCTCTGGTGCGGTGACGACGACGAATACGATGGCGGCGATCAGTGCGACGAGCGTAAGCGAAGCGCACTTTGGTAAACCGCCCTTTGCGATATTCTTAAACAGCGCCGGTTACCCGACCGGCTCCGCTAACTATCCCTCGCTCGACGCGCAGGAGAATCCGACGTTCAACGTCATCGCGCAGCAACCGCCGTGCCCGAGCGGTGGCATCGTGCTGACGTTTACGAATCCTCAAGGTGTTAGTGCGACGCGCACGTTGCCGTGCAACACCGACGTTGCGTTTGCAGCCGGCGCCGACCCGACGCCGACACCCAATCCACCGCATGTTTCGCCGACGTATCTGCTCGCGCATTACACCACCGACAGTGGTCCGCTGAAATTCAAGGCAGCGGAATACGGCTACTATCATTGGTACGCGTCGACGGCGAACGGCGCGCCCTGTCAAACGCAGTCGTCGGATACGGGAGCGGCGCCTGCGACATTTGCAAGTCCGTGGCCGTACGCGCAGCCGAGCCCATCGAGCCAGAGCGGCGCCGCGCCAGCGCCGCCCGAGTTCGCACCCTACACCTGGCCGGTCGGAGATCCAAACGATCCGCCGGCGTGGTTCCAACTTGCGCCGGTCTTACACAACGGCGGCATGTGCACGGTGACGGTCGCCGACGATTACAATCAAACGGGCGGCGTAACGGTGCAAGTGATGGGGGATCTCACGCCGTCGACAACGTCGCTCACACTCACTGTCGGTAAAGGCGGCGGCGCGGTCAACTTCTCAAAGACGTTTGATACCGAGCAGCTTTTGCTTTCCGCCGGTGGCCACTGTTTGGGAATCGTGACGGCCCAGCCGCAAAACGGCAGCACGCCGAATGGGCCGCCATCGCACGCGCCGGCGACCGCGAGCGTTGCGGTGACGCCTGTCGCGCAAGGATCGTGCGCGATGATCGTGCAGGATCAATACGGCGAGCAAGTGCAGATCGGTATCAACGTTGTAGCGCCGCCGCGGCAGAATTTCAGCACGTGGCCGGCATCGCTCGTGTTGGGCGCGGGCGGTACGCCGGTAGCTTCGAGTACGAACGGCATCATACAAATCTCCGATCGCAAAGCTTCCTTCACGGTAGCGATCGGCCCCGTGCTCAACGCATTGCTCGCCGGCGGCGTCGCACGCGCGCAAACGATGCCGTACACTGGGCCGTGCTATGCGCAAGCCTTTCTTTCGGGAGCGAGCGGGCTGATCGATGCATCGTTACCTGGAAACGTTGCGGGTGCGCTCGGCGTAAGCGTGACGACCGACGGCTGTATTCTTAATGCGGACGGAAGCGCGCCGTACGGCGGCGTCGACAGCGGCGGTGCGATAATAGCGTACGAGCCAAGCGGACAAACGGGAAGCTTTGCACCGGTCTCGGAGTGCCAAAATGTCGCGTAGGCTCATGGAATCCGCCTAGTGCGAGCGGCGCCATGCGTCGCTGTCCGGCAGTGGGCAACGATACCAGGCACTTGCACGATCGATTTCACTGACGGCACTTCGACGCAAACATCGATGCCCGACGCGGGCAAGTCGCGGTTATCGTTCTACCGACTGGCACCATAACGATCACCACGCACGGATGCACCTTCATCGGATCAACCGGAACGACGGTTTGTAGTTTCGAAGTGAGCGTCGTCATCGACGGCAACGGAGCCTGCAGCGCGTATGGACCCGGCGCTCAGCCGGATGCGGAACCGGGCGATGGTACGACGGTCTTTAGCGTGGCGCCGCAAAATAGCGCGAGCGCGTGGGCGACATACTTGAAAGGGATCACGCAGAGCGCGGGAGCAACGATGGCGACGGTCTCGGTGGCTACGTCCGGATGTCCGTTGAGTTGAACGTTACGGCCACGTCGGATGATTGGGATCCGTGTAGGAGCGTGGGTCGATCGGGAACTCCGCAAGGCCCATCGCGCTAACCGAAGCTGGCGCTAAAGGGAGCGTATTGCCCCGCAAACCATAGTCGCTTGCGGTCAGTTGCGTAGCGTCGAAGCCTGTTGCGAATTGTGGGTCGATGAGCCCCGCGCAGGAGACCCGCCGCTTGTGTTGTACCGGCCGTCTCGATTTCATAGGAAATAAGCGATGTGCCGCGGGTTACAGCGACGGCTGATAAGCGTTATTGTCGCGTACATTCTTCCACCAACCACTCGTCTATCGTCCCGCCGGCAAGGTTGTTTTGCGCGCGTTCATATTGCCACGCGATGTAGCATGGCATTTCTGTCGTTGCATTCAGCGTCGCGAGGCGATAGTTGCCGTTTGTTTCCCACGTCGGCGCGGTGTAGCCCGCGGGTACCGTCGGCAACGTCGGCGCTACGAGCGTTTGATTTCCGCCCGTCAACGTCGCATTGTCGTGCACGGTCGCCTGCACGGTGAAATTTACCGGCGATG